>NZ_JAQQLE010000008.1 GCF_028548475.1 Vogesella margarita | reverse complement strand
CCGCCAGCGTTCAATCTGAGCCAGGATCAAACTCTTCAGTTCAATCTCATAGCAATTTTTTGGCACGCAAGTTCAAAGAAACATCGTTTCTTGAATCTTGACAGTGCAAGTATTTGGCTAAGCCAGACACTTACACCTATCGGTTATTCGTTTTGTTAAAGAGCAGTGCCGTACCGCGTTTCGTTTGCGGCGTCAGCTGAGGAGGCGAACTATAGCGAACCCCTAACCCCGCGTCAACACTCCAAGACGTATTTTTTGCGAAAAAACCACAAGCCATTGATTTAAATAGGCTGCCATTTTGAAAAAATCCGGAACCACACGCCAGGCCGGCTCTGCTACGCTGGATGCCCTACTCCATCCGATGCACAAATACCCGTTAATTCATGCAACGACACTGGCTTTTCGATCTCGACGACACGCTGCACCACGCCGGCGCACAGGTTTTTCCGCTGATTACGCTGCGGATGACTGCTTACATCATGCAACATCTGCAGGTAGATGAAGACGAGGCACACCGCCTGCGCAAGCTGTACTGGCGTCGTTATGGCGCGACCCTGGGCGGCCTAGTCAGGCATCACCGCGTCGATGCCGATCATTTCCTGCGCAGCACCCACGACATGGACGAACTCCTGCCTCTGATAGACAGCAGCAACCAGCTACCGCAGTTGCTGAGCCGCCTGCCGGGACGCAAATGGGTGTTTTCCAACGGTCCACAACACTATGTAGAGGCGATGATCGAACACCTGCACATTGGTCATCTGTTCGAGGAGGTATTCGGCATCGAACGCTTCGGCCACCCCAAACCGCGGGCAGCGGCCTACCGGCAGGTGCTGCGCCAAAGCGGCATTGCCGCCGAGCGCTGCATCATGGTGGAGGACACGTTGGCCAACCTGCGAACGGCACGGCAGCTGGGAATGAAAACGGTGTGGCTCAGCCAGCAGAAGCGCAAACCCTGCTGGGTCGACTACCGCATCGGCAGCCTGAACCAGCTGCCGCGTCTGGCACTTAGCGCCGGTGCTGCTGCCTGAGCGACAGCAGCAGGCAGGCAAACGCGCCCAGCGGCCACAAGTCGGCCACCAGGTCGACCAGCGCGCTCATGTTCAACAGATGGCCGTAACTCCAGCGGAACAGCGACAACACGTCGGATTGCAGACCGGACAGCGGCCAGAACGACACCACCAGCTGCGACAGCAGCAGGCACAGCATGGCGGCCAACGTTTGCGGCCAACGTTGGCCGCGCGTCACCGCCCACACCAGCAACAGGCCGCCAAGCAGGCCCAGCGCGACGTTAAGATTGACCCACTGGAAGAACAGCGCCGGTTTCAGCAACGCACCGGCGGTGACCAGTTTCAGCACAATCACCGTCAACAGGAAGTAAATAATGGCGCGCAGCTGATACTGGCGCCGGCTCAGGAAGCAGGTCAGGAACAGCAGGCTGCCAGCAAGATTGAGCATCGCGCTGCCGCCTTCGATCAGCATCAGGAACAATTGCGGATCCTGCAGTGGCGAGATGTACGGCTGCGGCAACCCTTCCGGCAACACCACCATGCCGAACAGCGGAATCGCCGGATTCAGCTGCGTCAGGAACCACAGCCCGATCAGCAGCAACGCGTAGTCGGCACTGCTGTCGCCGACGAACCAGCGCTGGCGTAGCGCTTTGCCCTGCGCCCAGAAGCGGGAAAACAGCGGAAAGGTCGCCAGTGTCGCACCGCAGGCGGCACCGCCGACGTTGTACAACACGTCAAGATTGGAGGCGACGCGCAGCGGCAGGAACTGCTGCAAGGTCTCCACCAGCACGCTGCTGACACTGGCCACCACCATCGCCAGACCCCAGCCCTGCCACTTGCGACGTGGCACCAGCGCCAGGCTGAAGCCGTAGGGAACGTAGATCAGCAAGTTGACGGCATTGTCGAAAAAACGGGTGTAGTACGGCAGCGGATAGAACAGGAAATCGAACAACGGCAAGCCGGTATCCTGCCAGCCGCTGAAGGGATAGGCGCTGAGGAACACGATCAGCGCGGCATTGATCAGCGCCGCGTGCAGCGCGACGTGACTGCGATCGGAAACGGGGGGAACGGAAGCGGGACGCATCGGTATTGTCTGGCCAGGAGAGCGGCTCAGGCCTGCGCCTCCGACCAAACGCCATCACGGAAGAAGCGGCGGTAACGCGTCAGCCATGGCGCGATGTCGTAGCCATTGCCAGCCAGCCAGGCCGGATCGAAGTAGCTGTTGAGGTAGCGGTTGCCGTCGTCACACAGCAGCGTGACGATGCTGCCGCCCTGCCCGTTACGCTGCATTTCCGCCGCCAGCTGGCAGACGCCGTAGAAATTGGTGCCGGTGGAGCCGCCGCACTTGCGCCCGAGCACCTCCTCCAGAAAGTGCACGGCGGCGTAGCTAGCGACATTCGGCACGCGGATCATGTGATCCACCACGCCGGGAATGAAGGACGGCTCGACACGCGGACGGCCGATGCCTTCCACCCCGGAGCCGCCGCTGCACTGCCGGTCGCGCTCGCCACTATAGTAGCTGTCGTAGAACACTGAGTTTTCCGGATCCACCACGCACACCCGTGTCGCCAGGCGCTGGTAGCGCACATAACGGCCAAAGGTGGCGCTGGTGCCGCCGGTGCCGGCGCCGCACACGATCCACTCCGGTACCGGATGCGGCTCCAGTGCCATCTGCCGGAAGATGGTATCGGCGATGTTGTTGTTGCCGCGCCAGTCGGTGGCGCGCTCGGCGTAGGTGAACTGGTCCATGTAGTGGCCGTCCAGCTGCTCTGCCAGTTGTCGCGACACGTCGTAGATGGTGGCCGGATCATCGACCAGATGACAGCGCCCGCAGTAGAACTCGATGGCGCGGATTTTCTCGGCCGAGGTGCTGCGCGGCATCACCGCGATGAACGGCAAGCCCAGCAGGCGGGCGAAGTAGGCCTCCGACACCGCGGTACTGCCGCTGGACGCCTCGATGATGCTGGTGCCGGCCTTGATCCAGCCGTTGCACAGGCCATAGAGGAACAGGGAACGCGCCAAACGGTGCTTGAGACTGCCGGTCGGATGGGTGGATTCGTCCTTGAAATAGAGCTGGATGTCGGGCAAGCCCGGCAGCGGCAAGGGAATCAGATGCGTATCGCTGGAGCGATTGAAGTCTGCCTCGATCTTTTGTACCGCCTGCGCTACCCAGCTGCTGCTCATTGTCATCTCCTTGGAATAGGCGCATTGTACCCGAGTCATGCAAAAAGGGCGCCGTAGCGCCCTTTTTCATGCCAGCCGCAGCCGGTTGATCAGAACTTCATCCCGATACCGACGCTGGTCACCAGCGGATTGATGTCGAGGGTGCCCAAATCGGTGCCATTGGAACTCACTTTAGTCTTGATCCACAGTTTCTTCATATCCAGGTTCAGGAACACGTCCTTGGTCAGCGGCATGTCCATGCCGACCTGCAGCGCAGGGCCAAAGCTGTTCTTTTTCACAGTCCAAGGCAGTACATCCGTGTTTTTCACACTGTAGAAACGGGTGTAGTTGATACCGGCACCGGCGTACGGACGGAACTGGCCTTCCGGATTGAAGTGGTACTGCAGGGTCAGTGTTGGTGGCAGCACCTTAACAGAACCCAGCTTGCCCAGATCGGAGGTCACATCGTGCTTGGATGTACCCAGAATCAGCTCGGCACCGATGTTGTTGGTGAGCATGTAGGTGAAATCCAGCTCCGGGATTGTATCGTCCGAAACATCCGCATGCACCGCTGCCAAGGTTTTATCAACCGAAGTCTGCGGGTTCACGTTAGTAATACGCAAACGTGCGATGATGTCGCCCTGTGCCGCGAAGGCACCGGCGGACAAGGAAGCCAGAATGGCGGCGATAGCGAATTTTTTCATGGTTATCTCCAAGCAAGTTCTGCGAAAATTCTTCTTGTTCGCCAAAGCACTCTTAATTGACCAGCAACTTGTCGAGCACGGCGAAGACGTGCGGCAAGAATAACCTTGCTCTGAAACAGGGTTTTTGCGTTAGATCATGAAACGATCATGAAATACCACGACCTGCGGGACTTCATGTCCCAGCTTGAATCGCAAGGCGAACTCAAGCGCATCAAGGTGCCGGTGTCGCCGCACCTGGAGATGACCGAGATCGGCGACCGCGTGCTGAAGGCCGGCGGCCCGGCGCTGCTGTTCGAACAGCCGCAACAGGGCGACAAGCGCTACGACATCCCGGTACTGGCCAACCTGTTCGGCACCCCCAAGCGGGTGGCGATGGGCATGGGCGCGGCCGACGTGATGGAATTGCGTGAAATCGGCAAGACCCTGGCCTACTTGAAGGAGCCGGAGCCGCCGAAGGGCCTACGCGATGCCTGGGACAAGCTGCCGCTCTTGAAGCAGGTGCTGTCGATGGCGCCGAAGGAAGTCAAGAAAGCAGCCTGCCAGCAGATCGTGTGGGAAGGCAGCGAAGTAGATCTGGCCCGTCTGCCGATCCAGCACTGCTGGCCGGGCGATGTGGCGCCGTTGATCACCTGGGGCCTGACCGTTACCCGTGGCCCGCACAAGAAGCGGCAGAATCTGGGCATCTACCGCCAGCAGGTCATCGGCCGCAACCGCGTGATCATGCGCTGGCTGGCGCACCGTGGCGGCGCGCTGGACTACCGCGAATTCCGTGCGGCCAACCCTGACGCGCCCTACCCGGTGGCCGTGGTGCTGGGTTGCGACCCGGCCACCATTCTGGGCGCAGTCACCCCGGTGCCGGACACACTGTCGGAATACCAGTTCGCCGGCCTGCTGCGCGGCAGCCGCACCGAGCTGGTGAAATGCATCGGTTCCGACCTGCAGGTGCCGGCCAGTGCCGAAATCGTGCTGGAAGGCCACATCCACCCCAACGACATGGCCTTGGAAGGCCCGTACGGTGACCACACCGGCTACTACAACGAACAGGACAGCTTCCCGGTATTCACCATCGACCGCATCACCATGCGCGACAAGCCGGTGTACCACAGCACCTACACCGGCAAACCGCCGGATGAACCGGCAGTGCTGGGCGTGGCGCTCAACGAAGTGTTCGTGCCCATCCTGCAGAAGCAGTTTCCGGAGATCGTGGATTTCTACCTGCCGCCAGAAGGCTGCAGCTACCGCATGGCGGTGATCAGCATCAAGAAGCAATACCCCGGCCACGCCAAGCGCGTGATGATGGGCTGCTGGAGCTTCCTGCGCCAGTTCATGTACACCAAGTTCATCGTGGTGGTGGACGACGACGTGAACACCCGCGACTGGAAGGAAGTGATCTGGGCGATCACCACCCGCATGGACCCGGTGCGCGATACCACGCTGATCGACAACACCCCTATTGATTATCTGGACTTTGCCAGCCCGATTTCCGGACTGGGCGGCAAGATGGGGCTGGACGCCACCAACAAGCTGCCGGGTGAGACCAATCGCGAATGGGGTACACCTATCGTGATGGATGCCGGCACGCGCCAGCGCGTGGACAGCCTGTGGCAGCAACTGGGCCTCTGATACGCCGCCGCAAATAATTGTGTTCCCCCGGACAGGGCGCGTTATCATCGCGCCCTGTCCGTACTTACCCTGGAGATATCACCATGATCAATGCCAATTCCCGCCAGCGCCTGAAACGCCTGAAACCCCGCCAGCGCAAGAAGCTGCGCGTTGGTGAGTTCCAGGAACTGGGCTTTACCGTGATCGCCAACCTGAAAGAAGACGCCGCTGCCGGCGCCCACGACGGCCTGCTGGATGCCTGGCTGGACGCGGTCGAGCAGCACGGTGTCAGCTTCGGCGGCCACTTCAGCGACGGCCAGCTGGACGGCATCGTGTTCCCGGTCAACGGCGTGGCGGTCACCGCCGAGATGCGCACCGCGCTGAACGCCTGGCTGCAGGCACGCGCCGAAGTCAGCGATGTGGAGTGCAGCGAGCTGCTGGACGTGTGGCACAGCGCCTGGTAAGACCGCGGCCAACCCTGGCGCCATGAAAAACGCCTCCGCACGCGGAGGCGTTTTTCTATGCGCGTCAGAACCGGCTCACGATCTCGCAAGCCAAAGTCAGATCAGGTGGAGCGAGCCAAAAAATCGCCGTTGATGCTGATATCGATACGCATGTTTTGGCCAATGCCGACGCAGGACCAGCCACTTGGATATCAGGGCGCAGCAGATCGTGAATCGCTTCTCAGGGCGTGGTCAGCCGGCGCCGCGCGTACAGCAGCAGGCCATCGGCCAGGTGCCGGTACAGCCGCGGCGCACGTGACCAAGGTTGGCCGCACAGCGGCAACGAATCGCCGGCCGCCGCCAGCGTCTGGCACAGTGCCAGCTGTTCGTGCTGCCACGCCAGCCAGTCCGCCTCGCCGCGGCGTTGCAGGCGCTGGTACTGCTGCGGCCACGGCGCACCGGACTGCAGGGTGCGCCAGCCGAAAAACAGCAGCGAATGCCACAGGGCAAAGCTGCTGTGACACTGGCGCCGGCACAGGGCCGGCAACACGGCGTTGACCGCCAGCAGCAAGGGCAACAGGGGCGGGATCATGGGAGCTCCTTTTTGTGCAATGCACAAAATCGGTATAAACCGCTTCCGCCGCCTTGCCAAGGCACTTCGATCACATGGCCACACCCGGCGGCCCGTCCCCTCGGCGGATCGGCACGAAAAAAAAGGCGTCGCCGTGCAGCAAACCGCACGGGACGCCCTAAACAGGGACCTACAAACTTACAGGCTGACCCAGCGCGGGCTGGTCAACGCTTCCGGCTGCAGCAGCTTGTCCAGCTGCTCGCGCGTCAGCAGGCCGCGACGCAGCACGATGTCGTAGACGCTGCCGCCGTTGGCGTGCGCCTCGGTCGCCACTTCGGTGGCGGCGGCGTAGCCGATATACGGGTTCAGTGCCGTCACCAGACCGACGGAGCGGTGCACGGTTTCCAGCAGGTAGTCGCGGTTGGCGGTGATGCCGACCACGCAGTTTTCGCGCAGCGTGTCGCAGGCCGCGGTCAGGTGGCTGACGCTGCGGAACAGGCTGTAGGCGATCACCGGCTCGAAGGCGTTCAGCTGCAGCTGGCCGGCCTCGGCCGCCATGGTGACGGTCATGTCGTTGCCGATCACCTCGTACGCGACCTGGGTCACCACCTCCGGAATCACCGGATTGACCTTGCCCGGCATGATGGACGAGCCGGCCTGACGCGCCGGCAGGTTGATCTCGCCGAGGCCTGCACGCGGGCCGGAGGACAACAGGCGCAGGTCATTGCAGCTCTTGGACAGCTTCACCGCCACGCGCTTGAGCACGCCGGACAGCTGCACGAAGGCGCCGCAGTCCTGGGTGGCCTCGATCAGGTTGGGCGCGGTCTGCAGCGCGATGCCGGTCAGCGCCGACAACTTCTCGCACACCAGCGGCGTGTAGTCCGGATGCGCGGTGATGCCGGTGCCGATGGCGGTGGCGCCGAGGTTGATCTCCAGCATCAGCGCGCTGGCTTCGTACAGGCGCTGCTCGTCCTCGCCTAGCATCACTGCATAGGTGCGGAATTCCTGGCCCAGGGTCATCGGCACCGCGTCCTGCAGCTGGGTGCGGCCCATCTTCAGCACGTCGGAAAATTCATCGGCCTTGTCGTCGAAGCTGTCGCGCAGGCGCGCCATCGCCGCCAGCAGGCGCTGCACGCCCCAGAAGGTCGCCAGACGCAGTGCGGTCGGGTACACGTCATTGGTGCTCTGCCCCATGTTCACGTGCTCGTTCGGGTGCAGGTGCTGATACTCGCCCTTGGCGTGACCCATGATCTCCAGCGCGCGGTTGGCGATCACTTCGTTGGCGTTCATGTTGGTGGAGGTGCCGGCACCGCCCTGGATCACGTCGACCACGAACTGGTCGTGCAGCTTGCCGGCACGGATTTCCTCGCACGCCAGCACGATGGCATCCTTGTGCTTGCCGTCCAGCAGACCCAGCTGGTGGTTGGCCAGCGCGGCAGCCTGCTTGATCACCGCCAGTGCGCGGATCAGGTCGCCGTAGCTGGCGATGGTCTGGCCGGTAATCGGGAAGTTCTCGATGGCGCGCAGGGTATGCACACCCCAGTAAACGTGGGCCGGGACCTCGCGGTCGCCAAGCAGATCGTGGTCAAGACGGGTCGACATGGTGTGGTTCTTGTGTGAGGAAGGATGGCCGCCACTGTAGCGCCGCCATGACAGCCCCGACCAATTCCGAATGGCGATGGGATGATGCAGGATTTGCATGATCATCCATCGTGCCGGCAACACACACCCAAAAGACAATAAAATGCGGCCAACCTTGCCACAAAGGTTGGCCGCAATAGCGGATTGCACCGCGCTACACCGCCGGATAGCGCGCCGCCAGCTGCTGCCACAGCGCGTCCAGCGCCGGCAGTTCGCGCCGCGCGTCGCGGTAGACGCGGATCTCCATCGGCAGCGTCCACTGCTCGCCGCCCGCGGCACACAACTGGCCGACCGCCAGCTCGCGCTGCACTGCGCTGTGCGGCAGGAAGGCGACACCGTGCCCTTCCAGCACCATCGCCTTCAGCCCCTCGGCCATGTCGGTCTCGAAGCACTGCCGCAGCGCGCACACCGCTGGCGCCCGCTCCAGGATCAGGTCGGTCATGCGCCGGAAGTAGGCATTCGGGCCGTAGCCGAGGAAAGGCAGCGGCGCGGCGCTGCTGCCGGGCAGCTGCCACTGCGGCTGGCCGTCGGGCATGGCGCGCGCGAACGGCCCCAGCGTCTCGCTACCCAAGCGCAGGCCGGGAAAGCGGCCGGCGCTCAGCTCCACCGGATGGCGCGGATGGTGGTAACACAGCAGCAGGTCGGCATTGCCCTCCACCAGCGCCACCACCGCGTCGTGCACGTTGTGCGCCAAGAGTCGCCACGACACCTCGCCCAGCGCCGCACGCTCGTCCGCCAGCCAGCGCGGCACGAAGCCGAACGACAGCGTGTGCGGCACCGCCAGCGTCAGCGTGGTGCCGTCCGCCGCGTGCAGCCCGCGCAGCAGGGTGCGGGTGCTGGACAGCTCGCCGACCAGCTGCCGCGCCTTGTCCAGCAGCAGCTCGCCGGCCGGCGTCAGCCGCGTCGGCCAGGTGGTGCGGTCGATCAGGTCGGCGCCCAGCCACTGCTCCAGCGCCTTGATGCGGCGCGAGAACGCCGGCTGCGTCAGGTGACGCAATTCGGCGGAGCGGGTAAAGCTGCCGGTCTCGGCCAATACCAGAAAGTCTTCCAGCCAGCGGGTTTCCATAGCACACCTCCTGCGATGGCTTGCAGCGTAAACGCTCTGCCGGCCGCACGCAAAAAAGGTTGGCCGCATGAGTGATCATGCGGCCAACCTTTTTCAAAACATCAACGAGCGCGGCTCAGTCGCGCTCCAGCTCCCACAGCGCCGACTGCAGCGATTCCATCCGTGCATCCAGCGCGCTGCGGGCGTCGGCCAGTGCGCGGTTGTAGATCGCCGGGCCGATGCGCGCGGCGACGAACAACAGCAGCGACTGCGCGTCGAACGCACCCAGCTCGACCCCGAACTCGTCATCCAGCTGGCGCTGCAGTGCCGGGGCCAGCTCGGCAAGCTGGGCGTGGCTGAGGAAACGTTCGTCGCGACTCATGGCAAGACTCCGGAATGACGCGCTGCCGCCGGACGGCGGCAGCGCAAAACGCGCAGTCTATCAGCCTTGCTTGGCCATTGCCGGTTGCAGCTCGACGTCACGGCCCTGCGGCTCGATATCGTCATCGTCGTCCAGTTGCGGCAGGGCGGCGGTCAGCTGCTTCTCGGTCTTGGCGACCACGCTGGCGGCGATGGCGTTACCCAGCACGTTGGTGGCGGAACGGCCCATGTCCAGGAAGTGGTCGACGCCCAGCAGCAGCAGCAGGCCGGCTTCCGGAATGTTGAACTGCGCCAGGGTGGCGGCAATCACCACCAGCGAGGCGCGCGGCACACCGGCCATGCCCTTGGACGTCACCATCAGGATCAGCAGCATGGTGATTTCCTGCGACAGCGTCAGGTCGATACCGTAGGCCTGGGCGATGAAGATGGTCGCGAAGGTGCAGTACATCATCGAGCCGTCGAGGTTGAACGAGTAGCCCATCGGCAGCACGAAGCTGGCAATGCGGTCGGAGCAGCCGAAGCGCTTCAGGCGATCCAGGGTTTTCGGATAGGCGGCCTCGGAGCTGGCAGTGGAGAACGCCAGCAGCGCCGGCTCGCGCACCGCGCGCAGCAGCTCGATGACACGGCCTTTCAGGAAGATCGCGCCCATGGCCAGCAGCGCCAGCCACAGCAGGCCCAGCGACATGTAGAACTGCGCCATGAAGCTGCCGTAGGTGGACAGGATGCCGAGGCCTTCCTTGGCCACCATGCCGGCGATGGCGGCAAATACCGCGAACGGTGCGAAGTTCATCACGTAGCCGGTGACCTTCAGCATGATGTGTGCCACGGCGTCGATGGCGTCGATCAGACCCTTGGCCTTGTCGCCGATGGCGGCGGCACCGGTGCCGAAGAACAGCGAGAACACCACGATGGCGAGGATCTCGTTCTTGGCCATCGCGTCGAACACGCTCTTCGGAATCAGGTGGCTGATGAAGTCCTTCAGCGTCAGCGCGCCCTTCTCGATGCCGGAGCTGGCGGTAATGTCCGGCAGCGGCAGGCTGAGGCCGACACCCGGCTTCAGCAGGTTGACCATCACCAGGCCCAGCATCAGCGATACCAGCGATGCGGTCACGAACCAGCCCATCGCCTTGGCGCCGATGCGGCCAACGGTAGCGGAGTCGCCCATGCGTGCAATGCCGACCACCAGGGTGGAGAACACCAGCGGCGCAATGATCATCTTGATCAGACGCAGGAAGATGTCGGTCAGAACGGACAGATTGTCGGCAAAGGATTTGATGGCTTCCGGGCTGCCGGCCATCTCGCGCCAGGCATAACCGGTGATGATGCCCAGAACCATTGCGGCCAGGATCATCGTTGTCAGTCGATTGAGTTTCACGGGGACTCCATGCATATGAGGGTCAATAACACTTTCGTGGTTCCGGCCAGGCCGGCGTACGGCATCTGGCGTGCCGTTTACTATTGGCAGCCCCTACAGCACAGACCGTGCCAGCCCGCATCACGGGCAAACCCTTGATTTACAAGGCATACACACGTCATGAAAAGCCGTACACTCGGCAAATCGAACAGCCACCCAAACGGCATCCGGATTTCCGAACACCCTACCCCCGCCGCGCGGCCATAGAAAAACCGCCCGTCATGGCCAGCATGACGGGCGGTGTGGGGCGTGGCCGCTTCAGTCGCCGCTGGCGGCCTGCGCCACCCAGTCGGCGGTATGCGCCGCCGCCTTGAATTCGTGCACCACCTGTTGCAGCTCGGCAAAGGCACGCGGCGCGTCCAGTGCGGCGCAGGCGTCGCGCAAGACCGCCAGGTGGCCGGCCAGCTCCGCCGGCGGCAGGTGGTATTCCTGCGCGCGCATGATGCGCGGATGGTCGGTGGCCAACACGCCGTCACCGATCAGCAGCTCCTCGTACAGCTTCTCGCCCGGACGCAGGCCGGTGCAGCGGATCTCGATGTCGCCGTGCGGATGGTAGTCGTCGCGCACCTCCAGCCCGGACAGGTGGATCATGCGCCGCGCCAGATCCATGATCTTCACCGGCTCGCCCATGTCCAGCACGAACACGTCGCCGCCCTCGCCCATCGCGCCGGCCTGGATCACCAGCTGCGCCGCCTCGGGGATGGTCATGAAGTAGCGAGTGATGTCCGGATGGGTCAGCGTCACCGGCCCGCCTGCGGCGATCTGCTGCTTGAACAGCGGCACCACCGAGCCGGAGCTGCCCAGCACGTTGCCGAAGCGCACCATCACGAAACGGGTGCGGCTGCCGGCGGCGTGGCGCGCCTGCAGTGTCAGCTCGGCCAGACGCTTGCTGGCGCCCATCACGTTGGTTGGCCGCACGGCTTTATCAGTGGAAATCAGCACGAAGGTGGCGACGCCGGCCTCCTGTGCCGCCTGCGCGCAGCTGTCGGTGCCGAAGGCGTTGTTGACGATGCCGGCCACCGGATTGTGCTCCACCATCGGCACATGTTTATAAGCCGCCGCGTGGTACACCGTCTCCACCGCGAACGCCTGCAGCACCGAGCCCAGCCGCGCGCCATCGGTGACGCTGCCCAGCACCGGCGTGCGCGCCACCGCCGGCGCCAGCCGCGCCAGCTCCTGGTCGATCGCGTACAGCGCGTATTCACTCAGCTCGAACAGCACGATGCGCGCCGGACGGTTCTTCACGATCTGGCGGCACAGTTCGGAACCGATGGAGCCACCGGCGCCGGTGACCATCACCACCTTGCCGCGGATATTGGCGGCCAGCAGCTCCGGCTGCGGCGGCACCTGGTCGCGGCCGAGCACGTCGTCGATCTCCACCTCGCGCAGTTCTTCCACCCGCACCTCGCCGGACACCAGATCGGCCATCCCCGGCAGGCGCTTGATCGGCACGTGCAGGGTTTCCAGCTGTTCCAGGATCTGGCGGTGGCGGCCGCGGCTGGCCGACGGCATCGCCAGCAGGATGGCCTCGGCCTCGGTGTCCTTCAGCAACTGCGGCAGGGTCAGCGGATCATGCACCGTCAGGCCGCGGAAGGTGCGGCGCCACAGCTGCGGGTTGTCATCGACAAAGGCCAGCGGCCGGTATTCGCGGCCCTCGTGCAGCGCCGCCATCAGCTGCAGCCCGGCACGGCCGGCGCCGTAGATGATCACCGGCCGCCGCGGCGCGTCCAGCGCGTCGATGCGACGCACGATGCCGCGCAGGAAAAAGCGGCTGCCGCCGATATAGGCCATCGCGAACACCCAGAAGATCACGATGGCGGTACGCGGAAACGGCGCGATGCCGGCCATCAGGATCACCGCCATCAGCAGCAGCACCGACAGCGACACGCCGACGAACACGGTGTACACGATGCGATCGTCGAGGAATTTCAGCACCGCGCGATACAGCCCCAGCTTGATGAAGATCGGCAGCACCCACAGCGGCGGCACCGCGAAAATCCACAGGTACGGATCCAGCTTCGGGTCCCAGTTGCCACCCAGGCGCAGCAGCACCGCGCTCCACAGCGCCAGCGGCAGCAGCAACGCATCCAGCAGCATCAACAGCGCCATCTTGTGGTGGCGCGAGAAGGACAGCAGTTTTTCCAGCATGTTGTTCCCAAGGTTGGCCGCAGACAGGGCCGAAAGCCTAGCGCGACACGATCTTCAGCAAGGTGGCAAGGATGATCTGCACATCGCCCCACAGCGTGTAGCTGCGCGCGTATTGCAGGTAGTAATCCAGCTTCTGCGGCAGGATCGATTCGATATACATCTTTTCCGCATCCGCCGCTTTGCCGAGCAGCTCGTTCTCGTCGATCATGCGGATCGACGCCCAGTCGGTAATGCCGGGGCGTACCGACAGCACGACCTCCTTCACCCGCGCCGGATAAAGCGCCACATACTTCGGCACCTCCGGGCGCGGGCCGACCAGGCTCATGTCGCCGAACAGCACGTCCAGCAGCTGCGGCAGCTCGTCCAGCTTGGTCTTGCGCAGCAGGCGACCGGCGCGGGTGACGCGGGCGTCGGCGCCCACCGTCAGCTGGCCGGCGGCTTCGGCATTGATCTGCATGGTGCGGAACTTGTGGATGCGGAACAGCTGGCCGCCGCGCCCTACCCGCACCTGGCGGAAGAACACCGGCCCCGGCGAATCCAGCTTCACCCACAGCGCGATCAGCAGCAGCAGCGGCCAGATCAGCCACAGCCCGGCCAGCACCGCGATCAGGTCGAACAGGCGCTTCAGCAGCGGCGAACCGTGTGTGGCGGCCAGGGTTGGCCGCAGGTTATCAGGCAGCTCGCTCATCACTGGCCCAGCAGCTGGCGCACGGCGGCAATGACACGGCTCTGGTCGTCGTCGCTCATGCGGGTATACAGCGGCAGCGTCACCTCGGCTTCGAACGCCGCATCGGCCACCGGAAAGTCCTCGCGCTTCAGGCCGTAGCCGTCGCGCCATACCGGCTGGCGGTGCAACGGAATGAAGTGCACCGAGCAGCCGATACCCAGCTCGGCCATGCGCACGATGAAATCGTCGCGGCTGATGCCGGCTTCCGGCTTGAGGCGCACCGGGTACAAATGCCAGGCGTGCGTGCTGCCGGCATCCACCGGCCGCGCCGGCAGGATCAGCGGCAGGTCGGCCAGCTCGCGGTCAAAGCGTGCGGCCAACGTTTCGCGCTTCTGCAGGAAGGCGTTGATCTTCTTCAGCTGGTGGATGCCCATCGCCGCGGCGGTGTCCGGCATGTTGTACTTGTAACCGGGCGCGACCACCTCGTAGTACCAGGCCGGGGTCTTGGAGGTGTAGCGGTCGAAGGCATCACGGCTGATGCCGTGCAGGCGCATCACCTTGCAGCGCGCAATGATGTCCTTGTTCTTGGACACCACCATGCCGCCTTCGCCGGTGGTCATGGTCTTGTTGGCGTAGAAGCTGAACACGGTGACATCGGAATCCAGCGTGCCGATCAGCTTGCCCTTGTAGCGGGTGGGCATCGCGTGGGCGGCGTCTTCGACGATCTTCAGCTTATGCTCGCGGGCGATGGCGATGATGGCGTCCATGTCGCAGGCGAGACCGGCAAAGTGCACCGGCATGATGGCGCGGGTCTTCGGCGTAATGGCGGCGCGGATCGCTTCCGGACGGATGTTGAAGGTCACCGGATCGACATCCACGATCACCGGATGCGCGCCCAGATAGCGCACCACCTCGGCGGTGGCGGTAAAGGTGTAGCTGGGCACGATCACCTCGTCGCCCTCGCCCACCCCCACCGCTTCCAGCGCCAGGTGCAGACCGGCGGTGGCGGAGTTGACGGCGATGGCTTCCACGCCGTCACCGATGAACGCCGCAAAATCCGCCTCGAATTGCTTGGTCTTGGGGCCGGTAGTCACCCAGCCGGAGCGCAGCGCATCGACCACTTCGTTGATTTCGTCTTCGCCGATGTCCGGCAGGGCGAAGGGGAGGAATTTTTGTTCAGTCATGATTTTCACTCTAAAATGATTTAGCGAGACTTACAGCTTTCTCCACCAATACATTCAGTCTTTTACCTATCTCGTCCCTCTCAAAATCAGTCGGCTTATAGACAACAAAGACTAATTCTGGCGGACGAACACCAGAGAAATACTCATCTAATGCAGTATGTAATTCACTCTGCAAAACAGAAAAATCGTTTAACAACTCATCTACTTCTTTACTTTTAAGCAGTAAGCCAGCTTTAGCATCAAATGATGCCCCCTTCATTTTCAACTTGGCCGAATCTAGCGCCTCCCACCTTTTGCCATAATCGGCTTTAGGCATGGGCACTGTATTAGCATCAGCAGGCATCTCTGAAGCCAACAAAGAAGGGTACCTAACATCATTAAACCGCTCTTGATATTCGTAGACACTCCTAATTAATTTGCCTGCCAATTCATGCTGTTTTGTACCTATCAATTGCTTTTTCCATGTTTGCAATCCCATATAAGCAACCACTACAGCACCTAGCCCCGCAAGCGAACCGATCAATGAAGTAACCAGCCCGATAATTTCTTTTGTTGTTTCCCAGTGAATACTCTGGATAGCCAAACATAACTCCACGCTTTATCCATCCTTGATCCAATGCAACTTATGTTCAATGTTGGCCGCAACGTCTGCGACGCGCCCATCCCGTCAGCCGCTCGCCGGACAAACCGTTCTCGCCAAGGGTAAACGCCGCCGCATGTCCGAGCGCAGCGAGTTCGGCGGCGCCTTGGCGCGGGCGGGCTTGGCCGGGGTTTCGCGCGGCGTCGGGTCGCCTTTTCTTTGCTTACTTTCTTTTGGCGAAGCAAAAGAAAGTGAGCCGCCGCCGCGCGGAAAGCGGCACTTCAAACAACGCCGCGCAGCGGCACATCAAACAAAACCCCCACTGCGGCCAACCTTGCCGGGTTACGCTGCGCTAAGCCGACCTACCTTAAAACCTGAAACCTTGGCCGCGTCACTTCAATTTGTCCGCCAGCCGCTTGCCGATCTTCTGCGTCGGCAACTCGACAAAGCGGTTGATCGCCACCGCCATATACCAGGTCGCTGCCAGCGCGATGGCCACCATCAGCCACCACGGGGTGCCGTATTGTGCCAGCGCGAACAGGATGGCGTAACCGGCGACCGAGTGGCAGACGTACCAGGCGTAGCTGACGCCGGCGACGCGCACCAGCAGCGGCGCGGCCACCAGCCGTGGCCACAGCGCGCCGGCGATGAACAGCGCGATGCCGATGCCGTAGCTGGCGTACAGCTCGGCGCTGTGCCAGTTGGTCACCCACACGAACAGGCCCAGCATGGCGAGGAAGTGCAGCACGGTTTCCCATTTGCCGGCCTGCCCGGTCTGGTAGAAGTACAGCCAGCAACCGGCAAACATCAGCGGGAAGTAGCAGACGATGGTCTGGAAAGGGTTGGGCGCGGCATAGCGGCACAGCCAGCCGATCAGCGGCAGCAGCAGCCAGATCGCCCACTTGATGCGCCGGCCGGTGAGCGCGAATGCCGTGCCGAGCATCGCGTAGAACCACAGCTCCACTTTCAGCGTCCACATCACCGGATCGATGTTTCGCCCGCCCAGCCAGTCCTGAAACGCGATGCTGGCGTGGCCCAGCACGTCGGTGCGGGTCACGTCGAATTCGCCGCCCGGCAGCCAGGACGCCAGCCACAGCGCGGCAACGCTCAGCGCCAGCCCGGCCCAGTAGGTGGGATAGATGCGGAACAGCCGCGATACCGCGAAGCGTGCCGCGCCCATGCGGGTGAGCGACAGCGGGATCAGCAGGCCGGAGATCAGCAGGAACAGCCCCACCCCCACCGCGCCGAGGTTGAACGGCAGCACGAAGGCGGCGTCGTGGTAACCGCTGAGCGGTGGCAGATGCATCACCTCGGCGATGCGGTCGCGGCGCTGCCAGAAGATCTGCGTGTAATGGAACAGCACCACGGCCAGCATGGCCAGGCCGCGCAGGCCGTCGGCAAAGTCGAAGCGGATGTGTTGCTGTTGCTGGCTCATGCTGTTCCCGTTGTCGAAAGGTTGGCCGCAGGCCAGTTAGCGCATGGCCTGCAGGAAGCGTCTGGCCAGCACCGCGTAATCATGCTTGGCCAGCACGTAAGCCTTGCCGGCGGCGCCCATGCGGCCGCGCTGGTTCGGCGTCAGCGCCGCCAACCGTTGCAGGCCGTCGGCAATCGCTGCCGGGTCTTCCGCACCGACACTGATACCGGCGCCGGCATCCAGCACCATGTCGTTGCCGGCTTCCACCGAGTGCAGCACCGGCTTGGCCGCCATCAGGTAGTCGAACAGCTTGTTGGGGTTGATGCCGAAGCGGTAGATCGGCAAGCGTCGCCAGCCGATGTACAGCGCATCGCACTCGGCGAGGAAGGCCGGCACCGCGCGCTTGGCAATCGATGGCAGGAACGTGACATTCTGCAGCCCCAGCGCCTGTGCCTGCGCCACCAGCGCCGCCTTGTCCGGGCCGTCGCCGACCAGCACGATGTGCACGCCGCTCTCCGGCGGCAGCTGGCTGGCCGCCTGCAGTAGGAAGTCCAGCGCGTTGGCGAGGCCGTGGCCGCCGGCGTAGCCGACGATGAAACGCTTGTCGGCCTTCAGCTCGGCCAGCCGCATGCGATGCTCGGCCGGCAGCGGTTCGCTGGCACCCTGCCACTCGGCGACATCGACGCCGTTGGGAATCACCACGTATTTTTCCGGCGCCATGCCGTGCTCAAGCATGTAGTCCTTCGCGCACGGCAGCATCGACACCACGGTGTCCGCCTTGCGGTAGCCGAAGTCTTCCGCCCACTGCAGCAGGCGGATGAACGGATGCTTCGGGCTCATGCCGCCCACTTCCACCGGCGTCAGCGGCCACAGGTCGTGCACCTCGTACACCAGCTTCGCCCCGGTCTTGCCGGCGATGAAGGCCGCCGGCACGGTGTCCAGCGGGTAGGTGGAGGAAGCAATCACCACGTCCGGTCGCCACTGTTTGAAATAGCGCCCGGACAGGCCCATCACCCGGGCCAGGAAGCGGAAGATGTTGATCACCCGCTTCAGGCCGTTGCCCTCGTACTTCGGCGTCTTGCACCAGGTGTAGCGGATGCCGTCGATGTCCTCGTCGGCGTAGTTGGCCGCAAGCGTCGGATTGTGCTGGCGCAGGTGCGAGTAGTCCGCGGCCAGCATGTGCACCTCGTGGCCGGCCTTCACCCATTCGCGGGCCAGGTAGTAGGGGCGGAATTCCATGCCGTGCCGCGGGCTGCCGGCGTAGTGATTGATGTAGAGAATGCGCACGTTATCGGGTCGGGTTCGGTTAAGGGGTCAGCGAGATCAGTCCGGCGGCGATGTTGATCATCAGCGCCAGCACCGTGGTATTGAAGGCAAACGACAGCAGGCAATGCAGGGTGCCGATGCGGCGCATCGCGCGCGAGCTGAGCGCGACATCCGCAGTCTGCGCCGAAGTGCCGATCACCACGGAAAAGTAGAAAAAGTCGCCGTAATCCGGGATTTCCTGGCCGGGGAAATCCAGCCCCGGCGGCTCGCGGCGATGACGCGCCAGAAAATAGCTGTGCGCATAGTGCAGCGCGAACATGGTCTGCGTGAACAGCCACGAGGTGACGATGGTCAGCCCGCCCAGCGCGATATGGCCGAGGCGCTGCATCCCGACCGCCTGTCGCGCCAGCGACAGCTCGACCACGATAGCCAGCAGGCACACCAGCGCCGACAGCCCCACCAGCAACAGCAGCACGCGCCGGCCCTCGTCCTGCACCAGCGCATGGCGACGGATCTTGTCGCCGTCGCTCTGCCGCATCATGTGCAGCGCCAGCAGCAGATAGAGGCCGGCACCGCCATTCCAGCCGACCAGGAAGGTGCTCAGCGGCGGCAGCGGGCTGAAGCGCGGCGCCAGCCACGCCAGCAGCACGCCGAACAGGATGGCGATCAGCAGGCGCGGATGGGCGCGCACGAGGCGCAGCGGCAAGCCGCTGCGGGGGCGCATCATCGCCGGCTCCGTGCAGGCAGACGGTTCACGGTTCCAGCCCGGCGCCGCGCTGCATGCGCTTCCAGTCGTTACGGGCAAACCACACCCCCAGGATCGACCAGATCATGCCGTCGCTCATCAGCCGCTCCGAGGTCGGGATCGCACCGCTGTAGGCCCAGTTCATGCCCACCATCAGGCAGGCCAGCGCCATGCCCTTGCTGGCGAGGCCATAGGCGAACAAAAAGCGCAGCTGGCCGCCGGCGGCGACGCGGCGCCAGCGCGCGTAGTCGTTGTCGCGCAGCTTCGCGAACCAGGCGTTGCTGCGCAGCTGCCAGATCGCGTACACCATCGCCACCACCAGGTGGGTGGCGACATTGCCCAGCGTCAGCGGCATGTCGTACAGCCCCCAGTGCAGCAGGGTAAACAGCAGGCCCAGCGGCAGCGACACCAGCAGCAGGGTTTGCGGGGCGGTTTGCCAGTTCATGTCGTCTCCTTCATGTCGTCACCTGCAGCTGGCGGTACAGCGCCAGCAGTTTGTCGGCCTCGGCGGCCCAGCTGTATTTGGCCAGCACCGCACGCTTGCCGGCCTCGCCCATGGCCTGCGCGCGCGCGTCGTCGGCCAGCAGCGTGGCGATGGCGTCGGCGATGGCGCGCGGGTCCTGCGGATCGACCAGCAGGCCGCAGCCGGCGTCCTCGACGATGCCGCGCCACAGCGGGAAATCGCTGGCGATCACCGGCATGCCGGCGGCCATGTATTCGAACAGCTTGATCGGCAGCGACTCGACGTAGCTCGGCGTCGGCAGCAGCGTCACCAGTCCGATCTTGCTGGCGGCCAGCACCTCGGCCACGCCGGCGCGATCGAGCACGCCCAGATCGTTGACGCGCGACCAGCCGGCCTCGCGCTGCAAGGCGGCCTTCAGGTCCGGCTCGCTCCAGATGCCGGCGAGGTTCAGCCGCGTGTCGGAATCCGGCAGCGCGGCGATGATCGGCTCGATGCCGCGGGTACGACTGATACCGCCGAGGTAGCACACCTCGTTGCGGCGGCTGGCCCACGGCGTGTCGCGCACCAGCTCGGCCAGGATCGGGTAATTGCAGACATCGACGCTGCGGCGCGCGCCGGCGCGCGCAAAGCGTTCGCGGATCACCGGCGTGGCGGCGACGATGGCGTCGAAGCGGCGCGCGGCGTAGTCCTCCAGCGTCTCCACCCCGCGCGACACCCACGGCCGCGCCATGCCGGGAATCCAGTGCTTGGCCAACACCTGGCGCGGCACGTCCTCGTGCACGTCATAGACGATGCGGATACCGGCCTGCTGCAGGCGCAGCGCGGCAGGGATCAGCTCCGGGTCGTGGAAATGTGCGACATCCGGCATCAGCTGCAGCGCTTTTTCATACACCCGCTTGACGGTGCCGGTCATGCGCGACAGACGGCCGCCGGTTTTGGCGCCGACGTCGTGCAGGCGTACGTCGCGGTTGATCTCGTCACCCAGCCCGTCGGCGACGATCAGATGTACCTCGTGGCCGGCCGCGGCCAGCGAGGCGCACTCCTTGACGAAGATGCGGATGTCGTGGCGCGGGTGGGCGCTGGTGAGATGGGCGATTTTCATCGACGGTTTCCTTCCGGCAACGCCAGCAAATCACGGTAGATGTCGGCAAAACGTTGCATATTGTGTTGGTGCAGGCCTTTTTCGGCCACCAGCCGGCGATTGAGCGCCACCGCCTCCGCCAGTTGCGCGTCGTCGGCCGCGCGCAGCAGCTGGGCCTTCATGGCATCGCCCAGCCGGCCCACGTCCTCGACGATGGCGCCGTTGACGCCGTCCAGCACCCATTCCAGGTTGGCCGGCAGGTTGGACAGCAGCGGCAGGCAGCCGTGACCCATCGCCTCCAGCAAGCTGATGCTGGTGGCGTCGCTCTGCGGCACGCTGACGAACACGCGCGCGTCACGGTACAGCCCGGCCAGCACCTCCGGCGCGACGAAGCCGGTGAACTTCACGCGGCCAAGGCCGAGGTGTGCGGCCAACGTTTTGAGGCTTTCTGTCTCCTCACCGCTGGCGGCCACCGTCAGCGTCCAGCCGGCAAAGCGGGCGTCGGCCTCCACCTCGGCCCAGGCGCGCACGATGCTGTCGATACGGTATAGCGGTTTGTGCAGGCGGCAGGACAATACCTGCAGCGGTTTGGCGGCGATGTCCGGCGCCGGCGGCAGCGCGTCCATGCCGAAATTGAGCACGTCCATGCGGCGGATCGGCGCCAGCTCGCGGCACACCGCCGCCATGTTGAGCGAATCGCTGGTCACCGCGCTGGCGGCGGCAAGGTTGGCCGCAACCAGCTGTTTCATGAAGCGGTTCTGGCGCGGCAGCAGCAGCACGTCCGAACCCCAGCAGGTCAGCAGCCACGGCAGCTTGCGCCCGGCCAGCGCGCGGCGTGCGTGCCACGCCACGCTGTTGGCCTGGTGCACATGCACGATATCCGGTTGCAGTGCGGCGATCAGGCCGGCGATCTTGCCGGCGGTGGCCAGCGCCCTGAGGCTGAAATCCACCTGCAGCACGCGGCCAAGGTTGGCCGCATGGTAGCGCTCAGGCAGCTCGCCGCTGGTGACGAGGTGGATTTCGTCCACGTGCGGCGCGATGCCGGCGAGGTAGCGGAAGGTGTGGACCGAGGCGGAGCCGATCAGCAGCAGTTTCATGGCGTGTCCTTGTACTAGCGCAGCAGCTCGGCCAGCGCCTGCGTCAGCCGCGCCAGCTTGCGCTCCAGCTGCGCGTCGGCCTTGAGCGCGATGTTCATCGGCAGGTTGAGCACGCTGGCGGCCAGCCGCTCGCCGTGCGGGGCGCTGCCGGCGACGTAGCCGTGGCGGAAAGAGCCGGCGGGGTGGATCACGTCGTCGAACCACACCCCGATGTTCAGGCCGCTGGCGGCGGACAGCCGGCGCGCCAGCGCCGCCTTGTCGGCCACCGCGCCCGGCAGCGCGAACGGGTAGCGCACCCAGTGGGTACCGACCGGCGCCGGCCACTGCTGCACGCCGGGCAACTTGGCCAGCGCACGCCGGTAGCGCTCGGCCAGCTGCTGCTTGTGCGCGATGACGGCCGCCAGCGTCGGCAGCTGGCGACGCAGCAGCACCGCCGACAGCAGCGGCATCGCGCGTGCAGGATGCGGCTCGCCATCGCGGACCTCGCCGTCGCCGGAGCGGTAAACCATGCCCAGCCGCCGCACCGCGGCCATGGCGAAGCGCCCCAGCAGCGGCCAGCGCGCCGACAGCAGGTGCGCCTTCAGCGTGGCCGCCAGTCGCCACTCGTCGCCGCAGGGCAGCTCCGGCAGCGCGGCGGGCGGCAGCTCGCTACCGGCCGGCAGCAGCGCCATGCCGCCGATGCCGCCGGTGAGGTTTTTCGAGTACTCGAAGCTGAAAAAGGTGCCGTCGTGGTAGGTGCCCAGCCACTGCCCGTCGCACTTGGACGCAAAGCCGTGCGCGGCGTCGTCGACAAAGCGCACGTGGCGCTGTTTTTCGCGCAGCCAGGTCGGTACCTCGCAGGCGATGCCGAAGTTGTGCGGCACCACCACCACGCGGGTGCGCGGCGTGATGGCGGCGTCCAGCGCCAGCCAGTCGAAGTTGAGGCTGTCGCTGCCGACATCGACGAAACGCAGCGTGGCGCCGGTCGGCGGTACCTGGTTGGGCACCACCACGCAGGTGAACGCCGGCACGATGACCTCGTCGCCCGGTTCTACGCCATGCAACTGCAACAGCGCGGCAAAGGCGGCACGGCCGCTGTCGAACAGCACGATGCGGCCAACCTCGACCTCGAACAGCTGCGCCAGCTCGATGCGCAGCGCGGCGCGGTGATGGCGGCGGCCGGCGAGCATGGCCGGGAAGGCGGACAGGTACTGCCAGATGCTCAGCGAATTGGCGGTCAGCATAGCGCCCTCACCTTCCGCGCCGGCTGGCCGGCGTACAGCCAGCCCGGGGCCAGCTCGCCCTTGACCACGCTGCCGGCGGCGACCACCACGTTGTCGCCGATACGGGCGCCGGGCAGCACGATGACGCCGGCGCCGATGAACACGTTGTCGCCGATGTGGATGTCGGCGTCGGTGTGGCAGTCGACGAACGCCGTCGCCGTCACGTCGGCGGGGATCGCGTTGCTGTGGCAGAACAGCATGCAGCGCGGGCCGATGGCGACGCGCGCGCCGATCTGCAGCCGGTTGCCGCCGATCAGGCAGTAGAAATGTGGCGCGATGTGGCTGTGCGCGCCGAGTTCGAAGCGGCCGGCGCCGTGGGTCAGCACCTCGCCGCCCCAGTACAGCCGCGCGTGCTCGCCCAGCTGCAAGGCCGCCGGCGCCACGCTGACCGAGGGGTTGACCCGCGCCGAAGCGGCGAGGCGGGCTCCGCGCCACACCAGCCACTGGCGCCACAGCAACAACAGCACACGCTTAAACATCGGACCTTTCCCGCAGCCGCAGCAGGCGGAATACCCACGCCAGATAGGCCGCAAAATAGAGCGTCATCACCACCGCCATCACGCGAAACGCCAGCATGGCGTCGCGTCCGGCGGCATACACCGCGGCAAACACCGCCAGATTGACGATGACGCCGCACAACACGAACAGGAAGGACGCGCGCTGGCGGCCGATCACCATCGGCACCATGAAGGCCGGGCCGACGATGAAGGCGGCGGCGAAGTACGGCGCCAGGTTGGCCGCAATCTCGCCGGCGGCCAACCACGGCGCGCCGAACAGCAGCGCGAACAGTGGTCCGCCCCACAGCGCCAGCACGCCGAACGGCACCACCGACAGCGCCGCCAGCACCAGCACCGCGCGCTTGAGCAGGCCGGACAGCGCACGGCCGGAGGCGGCCGCCTCGGCCAGATCGCGGAACACCACCTGCGCCACCGCCTGCCCCACCAGCGCCGCCGGCAGTTTCAGTACGCGCAGCACCAGCGCGTACTGGCCGACGATGGCGGCGCCGGACAGTGCCGACAGCATGGCCAGCATCAAGGAATCCTGGAACGCCACCACGAAGGCGTGCGGCGTGTTCACCAGCGGGAATTCGCGGTAACGCCGCGCCTCGGCCAGCAGCGCAGTGCGATCGTGGCCGCGCAGCCACGGCAGGCGCGCCGCAACATCGGCACGCGCCAGCGTCAGCAGCGCGACGGCCTGCCCGGCCAGCTGCGACAGGATCAGCCCGCCGGCGGCAAGGCCGGACCAGCCAGCCGCCAGCTGCAGCAGCGACACGCCCAGCGACTGCACCACCCGCCCCTGCGCGTTGGCCGCATAGCGGCGCTGGCGGTTGTTCCACGCCGTCCATGCCGCCACGCCTCCGGCCAGCCACACGCCCAGCGGCAGCAGCGGCAGCCACGGCGCCAGCTGCGGCGCGCCGAGCAGACCGGCGATGGCGTCGTGCCATGGCCAGAACAGCGGCAGCGTCAGCAACAGCAGGCCGGTATTGATCGCCAGCGCCAGCAGCATCAGCCGCGCTGCTTCCGGCTCGGACTTGGGCAGCACCACCGCCATGTCGTAACGCGCGGTCGCAATCACCGCCAGGTTGGACAGCCAGGCGACAAACACCGCCAGCACGCCGAAATCGGCCGGCGTGTACAAGCGCGTCAACAGTGGCGCGAACAGCAGCGGCAGCGCCTGCGCCAGCGCGGCGCCGCTGGCCAGCGTCGCCACGTTGCGCATGAAGCCGCCTGCGGCCAACCTTTGACGCAGCGCGTCCAATTAGCCCAGTGCCTTCTTCACCGCGGCGACGATGGCGTCCTGGGTGGCGTCATCGAGGAACGGGTGCATCGGCAGGCTCATCACGCGGCGACCGGCGGCCTCGGCCAGCGGGAAGCTGCCCTCGCCCTGGCCCAGATCGGCAAACGCCGGCTGCAAGTGCAGCGGAATCGGGTAATGCACCGCGGTCGGGATACCCAGCTCCTGCAGTGCCTTTTGCACCGCGTCGCGGTTATCCACCTCGATGGTGTACTGCGCGTAAACGTGGCTGTTGCCGGCGGCCAGCACCGGCACGCGCGCGACATCCTTCAGCAATTCGCTGTAACGCGCGCCGATGCGGGCGCGGGCCACCACTTCGTCCTGGAAGCTCGGCAATTTCGCCAGCAGCACGGCGGCCTGGATAGTATCCAGCCGGCCGTTGAGACCGATCACCGGGTGGTGGTAACGGCGGTCCTGGCCGTGCACGCGGATTTCGCGCATTTTCTTGGCCAGTTCGTCGTCGTTGGTGAACACCGCACCACCGTCACCGTAGCAACCCAGCGGCTTGGACGGGAAGAAACTGGTGGTGCCGATGGTGCACAGGTTGCCGGAGCGCTTGCCGTGCTGGCTGGCGCCAAAGCTCTGCGCGCCGTCCTCGATCACCGGCAGGCCGTGTTTTTCCGCAATCGCGTTGATGGCGTCGAAGTCCGCACACTGGCCGTACAGGCTCACCGGCATGATGGCGCGGGTGCGCGGCGTGATGGCCGCTTCCAGCTTGGCCGGATCGAGGTTGTAGCTGAGCGGATCGATGTCGACGAACACCGGCTTGGCGCCGAGCAAGGCAATCATCTCGCCGGTGGCGATGAAGGTGAACGGGGTGGTGATCACCTCGTCACCGGCCTTCACGCCCAGCGCCATCAGCGCAATCAGCAGCGCCTTGGTGCCGTCGCAGACGCCGATGGCGTGGCGGGCGCCGGTGTAGGCGGCGAGCTGCTCTTCCAGCTGTTTCACCTCCGGCCCCATGATGTACTGGCCGTGATCCAGCACCGCGTGGATGCGGGCGTCGATGTCGGCTTTCAGGTGCTGGTACTGCGCTTTCAGATCGATGAACTGGATGGACATGGTGTCACTCTCAACAGGGTCAAAGCGGCGTGCAGTGGTTGCCGCCGATGTCGTAACGTTGGCCGCAGGCGTCGCAGTCGTGCTCGCCGATGCTGTCCGCCAGCCGCTCGCCGCACTGGCACATCCAGCCGATGCGCTTGGCCGGGGTGCCGACCATCAGCGCGTACGGCAGCACGTCGCGGGTCACCACCGCACCGGCGCCGATGAACGCGTACTCGCCGACGGTGTGGCCGCAGACCACGGTGGCGTTGGCGCCGATAGTGGCACCGCGTTTCACCACCGTGCGGCGGTATTCGTTCTTGCGGCTGACGTGGCTGCGCGGGTTGTTGACGTTGGTGAACACCATCGACGGGCCGCAGAACACGTCGTCTTCCAGCGTCACCGCGTCGTAGATCGACACGTTGTTCTGCACCTTGACGTTGTCGCCGATGATCACGTCGTTGCCGACGAACACATTCTGGCCGAAGGAGCAGCGCGCACCGATGCGCGCCTGGCTGCAGATGTGCACCCAGTGCCAGACGCGGGTGTCGGCGCCGATCTGCGCGCCGTCGTCGACGATGGCGGTGGAATGAACGGTATAGGCGGCCATGTCAGTACTCCAGCGGCAGGCTGACGCGACGGCCGTCGCGCGCCGACAGGTAGATGCCGACCAGCAGCTCCAGCGACTTCAGGCCTTCGCGTCCGTCGGTTTCCGGCTCGGCGGTGCCCTGCATCACGTTGATCACGTTGTCGTAGTACAGCGGGTGGCCGAAGCCGTACACGCTGGTGGTGGCGTAGCTGGCGGCCTTGATGTCGTCGTCCATCGCGTGCGGCTCGGCGAATTCCCAGTGCTGGATCTCGTTGACGGCCATGCCGCCGATGCGCACGGTGCCCTTCTCGCCGAGGATGGTGATGGAGCCTTCCAGGTTTTTCGGGTAGGTGAGCATGGTCACGTTCATGCTGCCCAGTGCGCCGGAGCGCCACTTCAGGCTGACCACGCCGCTGTCTTCCACCTCGATGTCGCGTTCCATGGTCGCGGTGTAGGCCTGCATGCTCTCCACCGGGCCGATGATCCAGTCCAGCAGGTCGACATAGTGGCTGGCCTGGTTCATGAACGCGCCACCGTCGTATTCCCAGGTGCCACGCCACTCGGCCTGGTCGTAGTAGGACTGCGGCCGGGTCCAGAACACGTTGACGTTGACCATGTAGATGCGGCCGAAACGCTTTTCCTTCACCGCGCGCTTGAGCAACTGCAAAGTGGCGTTGCGGCGGTTCTGCTTGACCACGAACAGGCGCTTGCCGGCCTGGTCGGCGGCCTTCACCATCGCCACGCCGTCCTGCCAGCGCGTGGCCATCGGTTTCTCGGTCATCACGTGAAAGCCGGCGGCGAAACAGTCCATCGCCTGCTGCGGATGCAGGCCGGATGGTGTGGTCAGAATGATGACGTCGGCGTTGCTGCTGGCCAGCAGCTCGCGCAAGCTGGCATGGCCGCGGGCGCCGGTACGCGCCACCGCGGCGGCCAGTGCCGCCGGATCGGTGTCACACACGTCCACCAGCTCGGCGCGGTCGGCGTGCTGCTCCAGCGCGCCGAAGTGGTTGTTGGCAATGCGGCCGCAGCCGATCAGCGCGAAGCGGATCTTGCGGTCGGTGATGGTTTCGTAAGCAATCATTAATCAGTCCTTTTCCCGCTGCGGCGCGCTGCCGCAGGCTTTGCCCGCCGCGCAGGCCGCGGGCCCAAAATAGACAAGGGCCGCACGCGGCGGCCGGATCCGTGGCGCGCAGGCGCTCAGATCAGTAAACGGTTGTTGCTGTGCAGATTGGCCTCTTTCAGCCGCTTCACGAATTCGCCGAACTCCAGGCCGAAACGGCCTTCCAGTTCGTCGGCCTTCTTCGCCAGCGCATCCCAGCCGGTCAGGCCCGGCGGCTGCTTGAACGCCATCACCGCCATATTGCCGTGGGTGGCGGCCGGCAGCTCGATGACGCAGCCACCGAAGGCGGCCAGCAAGCGTTCGAGGAAGCTGTGATAGCGCTTGTCGCCGCTCCACCAGTTGGTGACGAAGATGCCGTTGGCGGTCAGCGCGCGCTTGCAGTCCTCGAAGAACTCTTCGGTGGTCAGGTCGGCGACAATCTGCTGGCCGTCGAAACCGTCGACCATGATCACGTCGGTGGATTCGCGGAACATCTTGATGTAGTCGGCGCCGTCGGCCTCGACGATCTCGAAGAAGTCGCCCTCCGGCGGCAGCTGGAAGAACACCCGCGCCACGGCGACCACTTGCGGGTTGATCTCCACCGCCACGCTGATCGCATCCGGCAGATATTCGTCGATGAAGCGCGCCAGCGAACCGCCACCGAGGCCGATCTGCACGATATGGCGCGGGTCGTCGTTCCACAGCAGGAAGGCCATCATCGCGCGGGTGTAGGTCAGCACCAGGTCGGCCGGATCGTCGAGATCCATCGAGCTCTGGATGGTGGCCGAGCCCAGATGCAGCGAGCGGATATTGCCTTCTTCGGAAATATCCACGTCCGGCAACGCATCCTGGCTATTGCGCACGCGGCGGCGGAACGGGTGTTGCGCTTTACCCGCCACAGCTGTCTCCCTTGGGACGCGAGTCCAGAATGCTGATGGTGCGGCGCGGCGTTGCGGCCAACGTTGCGGCGTCGTCATCGTCCGCGCTCGCCAGCGCGACCGGATCACGGAATTCTTCCTTGTCGAAGGCGGTATCGCCGCCCTCGAACGGGCTGTCGCCAGTCTTGAGGCCGGCAAAGTCGAACAGCTTGCTGTCGGCCAGGTGCGACGGGACGACATTCTGCAGCGCACGGAACATGCTCTCGACGCGGCCGGGGAAACGCTTGTCCCAGTCGTTGACCATCTCCTTCACCACCTGGCGCTGCAGGTTGGGCTGCGAGCCGCACAGATTGCACGGGATGATCGGGAATTCGCGCAGCTGCGCGTAGCGTTCCAGGTCCTTCTCGCGGCAGTAGGCCAGCGGGCGGATCACCATGTGGCGGCCGTCGTCGGACACCAGCTTCGGCGGCATCGCCTTCAGCTTGCCGCCGTAGAACATGTTCAGGAACAGCGTGTGCAGCATGTCGTCGCGGTGGTGGCCGAGCGCGATCTTGGTCGCGCCCAGCTCGTCGGCGACGCGGTACAGGATGCCGCGGCGCAGGCGCGAGCACAGGCTGCAGGTGGTCTTGCCTTCCGGGATCAGGCGCTTGACGATGCTGTAGGTGTCTTCCTCGATGATGCGGTACTCGACACCGATCGATTCCAGGTACTGCGGCAGCACGTGCTCCGGGAAGCCCGGCTGTTTCTGGTCGAGGTTGACCGCCACGATGCTGAAGCTGATCGGCGCCGACTTCTGCAGCCCGAGCAGGATATCCAGCAGCGCGTAGCTGTCCTTGCCGCCAGACAGGCAGACCATCACGCGGTCGCCCTCTTCGATCATGTTGAAGTCGTTGATGGCGTCGCCAACGTGGTGGCGCAGGCGTTTGGTGAGTTTGTTGCCTTCGAACTGGGCCTTTTTGGCCTTGTCGTCGGCAAGTTGCAGCGTGTCGGACATGGAGGACGGCTAAGAAATTGAAAAACAGGCGATTTTAACGTCAAACGCCTGTCCGTTGCCACACAATCCGCCCTTGTTCGCGTGCTCAGTCGGCCAGCCATGCCCCCTGTTGCCGCAGCGCCTGATACTCGTCGCGACTGAGACGCAGGCGGCAGCCGACGCCGGCGCTGTCCGGGTACACGTCCGGCTTGCAGGTTTCCACCAGCACGCCGGTGACGGCAGGATGGCCGAAGGCGATGTCGACCACCTTGCCGAGCAGGTATTCCTGGGTCTCGAACACGCGGTCTTTCACCAGCGCCAGCGTCTGCAGCCGCAGGTAGTCGTAGTCCAGTACCAGCGCGATGTCGTCGCGCGGCGGCACCATGCGCGCCACCTGCAGCACGATGTTGAGCTGCATGCGCTGACGCACGCCGCGCTCGAAGTCATGGATGCCGATGAAGCAGTCGAACACAAAGTCGCGCAGAAAGATTTCGGCCAGCATCACGCCTCCACCGCAAACATCACGTCGCGCGCCAGCGGCAGCAGGTGCTGGCCGTCGTCCACGGTCAGCACCTGGCCGGTGATCTGCACCGCCTCGGCCAGAAAGTGCACCGCCTCCGCCACCGATTGCGGGCGGGTGCCCTCGCCCAGCGCCGTCATGCGGTGCGCGCGGGCGAAGTTGTCCGCCGTCTGCTCGCCGCTGAGCAGGGTCAGCCCCGGCGCCACGCCGTTGACGCGCAGGTAGGGCGCCGCCGCCATCGCCTGCAGGCGGATGCTTTCCTTCAGCGCCAGCTTGGACAGGGTGTAGGAGTAATAGTCCGGATTGAGGTTGAACAGCTTCTGGTCGAGGATGTTGACCACGCTGCCGCGCGCATCCTGCTGCCGCAGCCACTGGCCGAAGGCCGCCGCCAGCATCAGCGGCGCGCGGAAGTTCACCGCCAGCTGGCGGTCGAACGCCGCCGGCGACAGCTCGAAGAAGCCGTCCTCCTCGAACAGCGCGGCGCTGTTGACCACGCAGTCGAGACGGCCGCAATCGGCCACCACCCGCGCGATCAGGCCGGCAAAGTCGGCGTCCGCCGCCAGCAGGTCCAGCCCGTAGCTGCGCGCCTGCGGCAGGCGCGCGACAAGGTTGGCCGCATCGGCTGCCGAGTGGTGATAGTGCACGCATACCTGCCAGCCTTCTGCGGCAAACCGTTCCGCCATCGCCTGCCCCAGGCGTTTGGCGCCACCGGTGATCAACACGACTTTCATCTGCCCTCCTGCCATTCCTGTCCCGCCGCTCGCGCCCCTGCCGGCACCACACGCGCGGCGCGGCGCAAAAGCTGCATGATATATACTCGCCGGCAATTTCACTGACAAATCTTAGCCGCCATGAGCCTGCCAGCACCCTCTGCCGACGCCCTCGCCACCAGCCACGCACTCAGCCAGCGCATCGCCACCGACATCGCCGCGGCCGACGGCTGGATCTCCTTCGCCCACTTCATGCAGCAGGCGCTGTACGCGCCCGGTCTCGGCTACTACGCCGCCGGCAGCCGCAAGTTCGGCGCCGACGGCGACTTCGTCACCGCGCCGGAACTGACGCCGCTGTTCGCGCAGACGCTGGCGCGCCAGCTGGCCGAGCTGCTGCCGCAGACTGCCGGCAACATCATGGAGTTCGGCGCCGGCACCGGCCGCCTCGCCGCCGACCTGCTGCTGGCGCTGGACGCGCTCGGCTGTGCGCCGGCGCAGTACTTCATCGTCGACCTGTCGCCCGATCTGGTCGAACGCCAGCGCGACACCATCGCCCGCCTCGCCCCTGCACTGCTGCCGCGCGTGCAATGGCTGCCGGCGCTGCCGGAAACCTTCGACGGCATCATGATCGGCAACGAGGTGCTGGACGCGATGCCGTGCGAGCTGGTCGTGCGCCAGCAGGACGGCCGCCTGCAGCAGCGCGGTGTCACCATCCGCGACGGCGCCTTCTGCTTCGACGATCGCGACTTCGATGACGCCACGCTGGCCGCGCTGGCCGCCGAGCTGGTGCCGGACATCCCCGGCTACGTCACCGAGATCAGCCTCGCCAACCGCGCCTTCATCCGCACCCTGGCCGGCGTGCTGACGCGCGGCGCGCTGCTGATGATCGACTACGGCCACAATGCAGGCGAGTACTACCACCCGGAACGCAGCATGGGCACCCTGCTCGGCCACTACCGCCACCACACCCTCCATGACCCGTTCTACCTGCCCGGCCTGATGGACCTGACCACGCACGTGGACTTCAGCGCCGTGGCGCAAAGCGGCCTCGACGCCGGCCTCGACCTGATCGGCTACACCAGCCAGGCGCAGTTCCTGATCAACGCCGGCATCACCGAGCTGCTGTCGTATCTGGATGCGGCCAACGTCAAGGACTACCTGCCGGTGGCCAAGGCAGCGCAGCGCCTGCTGTCGCCGCAGGAAATGGGCGAAACCTTCAAGGTGATCGGTTTTGGCAAACAGGTCGCCATCGACTGGGTCGGCTTTGGCAGCGGCGACCGCTGCTACACCCTGTAAGCCGCGGCGCAAAAAATAGTTGACACCCGGAAATCCGCTGCGTATAGTCAGCGGCCTTGGTGCCTAGGCATCGAGATGTGGCGAATTAGCTCAGTCGGTTAGAGCGACGGAATCATAATCCGCAGGTCCGGGGTTCGAGTCCCTGATTCGCCACCACAGTTTAGCGAGACGGTGTGCAAACACAGCCTCACGGCGAATTAGCTCAGTCGGTTAGAGCGACGGAATCATAATCCGCAGGTCCGGGGTTCGAGTCCCTGATTCGCCACCAATCGAAAAGCCAGCAGAAATGCTGGCTTTTTCCATTTCCGCGCCGGCGCCCGCCCGGCCCGCGACATCCCCAAGCTCTGCCTGCCGTGTTAAAATCGGCGCAAGCTATTCATTTGCCAGCAAAAACCGTTCGCAAGCCCGTGGTCGCTTGCTTTGGCGGCCCCTGCTGGCATTTCTCATTTACAGCGTGGCCAGCATGAAAAAGGTTTACATCAAGACGTTCGGTTGCCAGATGAACGAGTACGACTCCGACAAAATGGTCGACGTGCTCGGCAGCAGCGAAGGCATGATCAAGACGGAAAACCCGGAAGACGCCGACGTGATCCTGTTCAACACCTGCAGCGTGCGCGAGAAGGCGCAGGAAAAGGTGTTCTCCGACCTCGGCCGCATCCGCCCGCTGAAAGAAGCCAATCCCAACCTGATCATCGGCGTCGGCGGCTGTGTCGCGTCGCAGGAAGGCGACACCATCGTCAAGCGCGCACCGTACGTGGACGTGGTGTTCGGGCCGCAGACGCTGCACCGCCTGCCGGAGCTGATCAAGAGCCGCCAGCAAAGCGGCAGCGCCCAGGTCGACATCTCCTTCCCCGAAATCGAGAAGTTCGACCATATCCCGGCGGCCAAGGTCGACGGTGCCGCGGCGATGGTGTCGGTGATGGAAGGCTGCTCCAAGTACTGCTCGTTCTGCGTGGTGCCCTACACCCGCGGCGAGGAGGTATCGCGCCCGTTCGACGACGTGCTGACCGAGATCGCCGGCCTGGCGGCGCAGGGGGTGAAGGAAATCACCCTGCTGGGCCAGAACGTCAACGCCTACCGCGGCCTGATGGCCGACGGCGAGATCGCCGATTTCGCGCTACTGCTGGAGTACGTGCACGAGATCCCCGGCATCGAGCGCATGCGCTTCACCACCAGCCATCCGCGCGAATTCAGCCAGCGCATCATCGACTGCTACGCGCGCCTGCCGAAACTGGTCTCGCATATCCACCTGCCGGTACAGAGCGGCAGCGACCGCACGCTGATGGCGATGAAGCGCGGCTACACCGCGCTGGAATACAAGTCCATCATCCGCAAGCTGCGCGCCATCCGCCCCGACCTGTGCCTGTCGTCGGACTTCATCGTCGGCTTCCCCGGCGAAACCGAGGCCGATTTCGAGCAGACGTTGAAGCTGGTGAAAGACATGGCCTTCGATTTCAGCTATGTGTTCATCTACAGCCCGCGTCCGGGCACGCCTGCGGCCAACCTTGCCGACGATACCCCGCACAGCGAGAAGGTGCGTCGCCTGGAAGCGCTGAACGAGGTGATCGAGGCCGAAGGCTTCCGCATCAACCAGGGCATGGTCGGCACCGTGCAGCGCGTGCTGGTGCAGAACATCTCGAAGAAGGACCCGTCGATGCTGGCCGGGCGCACCGCCAACAACCGCGTGGTCAACTTCGTCGGCCATCCGCGCCTGATCAACCAGCTGGTCGACGTGGTGATTACCGAAGCCAACCCGCACTCGCTGGGCGGCGAGGCACTGACCGCCGAGACCGCCTGAACGGTAACGACCCGGCAGTGCTTGCCGGGTTGGCCGCTCGCCGAGGAGCCACCCATGTATATTGTTTCGCTGCACTACGCCGCCGCGCTGGAAGCCATCGACGCGCTGATTCCCGAGCACGTGCGCTGGCTGGAAGCCGCCTACGCCGACGGACTGTTCCTCGCCTCCGGCCGCAAGGTGCCGCGCAGCGGCGGCATCATCCTCGCACGCGCCATGCCGCGCGCCGAGCTGGAGCAGCGCCTGGCACAGGACCCGTTTTCCCGTCATGGCGTCGCCGACTACAGCATTACCGAATTCGTCCCGAGCATGACCAGCCCGGCACTGGCTTGCCTGCAGGAGAACTGAATCATGCGCACCCCCGCCCTGCTGTTACTCTGCCCGCTGCTGCTGGCCGCCTGTGCCAGCCTGCAACCGGCCGATCCGGCCACCATGGACTGCGCGGCGCTGACGCAGGCGCTTGCACAAACGCGGCAGCAGTTGCAGGATGAACGACAGGCGCCACGCAGCCCGGTGCAGCTCAATATCGGGCTCGGCGGCGCCATCGGCAGCCACGGCAGCGCCGGTATCGGTTTCGGCGTGCCGCTGGGCACCGCGCAACCGGACCCGCAGCGCATCGCCGGGCTTGAACGCAGGCTGCTGCAATTGCAGCAGTTACACCAGCAACGGCAATGTCCGCCCCTGACGACCACCAGTCCATGACCGAACAACACAGCAGCCACAGCTTTACCCCTGTCGACAACGAACGCCTGGCCCGCCTGTGCGGCGCGCTGGACGAAAACCTGAAACAGATCGAAACCGGGCTGGATGTCACCATCCAGCGCCGCGGCGAACAGTTCAGCCTGCGCGGCGAGCAGGCCGGCCGCGCGCTGGCCCTGCTGCAGCGCTTCTATGCGCTGGCGGAAAAGCGCGAGCTGTCGATCCAGGACATTCAGCTGGGACTGGTCGAGGCCCGGCAGCACAACCCGCAGGGCGAGGCGGACGACACCCCGACCCTGCACACCCGCCGCCGCGACCTGAAGGGCCGCACCCCGCGCCAGAGCCGCTACATCAAGGCCATCTTCAGCCACGACATCACCTTCGGCATCGGCCCGGCCGGTACCGGCAAGACTTATCTCGCCGTCGCCTGTGCGGTGGATGCGATGGAGCGCGACGCGGTGAAACGCATCGTGCTGGTGCGCCCGGCGGTGGAAGCCGGTGAAAAGCTGGGCTTTTTGCCCGGCGACCTGGCGCAGAAGGTCGACCCCTACCTGCGCCCGCTGTACGACGCACTGTATGACCTGATGGGTTTCGACAAGGTCGCCAAGCTGTTCGAGAAGAACCTGATCGAGATCGCGCCGCTGGCCTATATGCGTGGCCGCACGCTGAACAACGCCTTCATCATCCTCGACGAGGCACAGAACACCACGCCGGAACAGATGAAGATGTTCCTCACCCGCATCGGCTTCGGCTCGCGCGCGGTGATCACCGGCGACGTGACCCAGATCGACCTCGCCCGCCACCAGAAGAGCGGCCTGGTCGAGGTCGAGCGCATCCTGAGCCAGGTGCGCGGCATCCATTTCCACCATTTCCAGAGCGACGACGTGGTGCGCCACCCGCTGGTGCAGAAGATCGTCGACGCCTACGACCGTTACCAGATCCAAGAAGATGAAAACCGCTAAACGCAATCAAGTGCTGCAAAGGTTGGCCGCAAGGCTGGACCTGACCCTCGAAGACCGGCTGGAAGCCGAACAGCCGCTGCCGGCAGGAAAACAGTGGCGCCGCTGGTGCCAGGCCGCTCTGCAGCGCGACGTGCGCAAGGCGCAGGTCTCGCTGCTGGTGGTCGACGAGGCCGAAGGCCGCGCGCTGAACCGCGACTACCGCGGCAAGGACTACGCGACCAACGTACTGAGCTTCGCGCTGAACGAGGGCGACACCGTCGCCGGCATGCCGCTGTTCGGCGACCTGGTGTTCTGTGCGCCGGTGGTGGCGCGCGAGGCCGCCGAGCAGGGCAAGAGCCTGGACGCGCACTACGCCCACCTCGTGGTGCACGGCATGCTGCACCTGCAGGGCTTCGACCACGAGGCCGACGACGAGGCCGAGGCGATGGAAGCGCTTGAAACCGTCATCCTCGGCAAGTTAGGCTATGCCGATCCTTACGCCGCAGAGAAATCCTGACCCGACACCATGGACGATTCCAGTAAACCCGCGCCCAACTGGTTCGAGCGCCTGCTCAACCGCTTTACCCACGAACCGGAAGACCGCGAAGAGCTGGTTTCCCAGCTGCATGCCGCCTTCGAGCGCAATGTGCTGGATGCCGAAGCGCTGTCGATGATCGAAGGCGTGCTGTCCTTCTCCGAGCGCACCGTGCGCGAGGTGATGGTGCAGCGCAGCCAGATGGACGTGATCCGCCTGTCCGAGCCGATGGAAAAGCTGCTGGCGCACGTGATCGAAGCCGGCCATTCGCGCTTCCCGGTGATCGGCGAGGACAAGGACGACGTGCAGGGCATCCTGCTGAGCAAGGACCTGCTGCGCTACTTCCTGACGCCCAACGATTTCGACCTGCAGAAGACGCTGCGCCCGGTGGTGTTCGTGCCGGAGAGCAAGCGCCTCGACGGCCTCTTGCGCGAGTTCCGCGCCACCAAGACGCACATGGCGATCGTGGTCGACGAATACGGCGGCGTGTCCGGGCTGATCACCATCGAGGACGTGCTGGAAGTGATCGTCGGCGACATCGACGACGAGCACGACCTGATCGAATCGGAAGACGACATCGTGCCGGTGCGCGGCGAACGCTACCGTGTGCTGGCCACCACCAGCATCGACGACTTCAACGACTTCTTCGAATGCGCGCTGCCGGACGACGAGGTCGACACCATCGGCGGCCTGGTCACCGCCAATCTCGGCTACGTGCCGGTACGCGGCGAAGGCCTGCAGCTGCAGGACTGGCATTTCACCGTGATCCGCGCCGACAGCCGCCGGCTGCAGGCGCTGCTGGTCGAGCGTCGTCCGCAGGCAGCACGCTAGATGCGCACCCTCGGCTATCCACTGCTGGCGCTGTCGGCCGGCGCCGCCACCGTGTTCGCCTTCGCCCCCTACCGCCTGTTCCTGCTAATGCCGCTGTTGCTGGCGCTGCTGCTGGAGCTGGTGCAACGTTGGCCGCAACGCGCCTTCCTGCTCGGCTACACCTGGGCGCTGGCCGCCTATACCAGCAATTTCTACTGGATCTACATCAGCCTGCACGACATCGGTGGCATGCCGGCGCCGATGGCCGGCGCCATGACCTTGCTGCTACCGGCCTGGCTCGCGCTGTTCCCGGCACTGGCCGTGTGGCTGGCCTGCCGCATCGGCACCAACAGCGCCAGCCGCTGGCTGCTGCTGTTCCCGGCACTGTGGACGCTGGGCGAGTGGCTGCGCAGCTGGATGCTGACCGGCTTCCCGTGGGGCGCCATCGGCTACAGCCAGATCACCGAAAGCCCGCTCGCCGGCCTGGCCGCCGTCACTGGCATCCACGGCGTGACCTATGCCGTGGCGCTGTCCGCCGCCATCCTCGTGCTGCTGCCGCGCTGGCGCCGCCTGCCGCAGCTGGCGCTGCTGGGTCTGGTCACCGCGCTGTGGGGCGGCGGGGCGTGGTTGCAGCAACAGCAGTGGACCCAAGCCAGCGGCAAGCCGCTGGCGGTGTCGCTGCTGCAGGGCAATATCCCGCAATCGCTGAAATGGGATCCGGCCACCTTCGAGCTGACGCTGAGCACCTACTACCGCATGGTGGCCAGCGCGCCGCCGTCCGACCTGCTGCTGCTGCCGGAAACCGCGCTGCCGGTGTTCCTCGACGACCTCCCCTCCGGCTACCTGACCATGATCAACGGTGACGCCAGCCGCCGCCAGGCGACGCTGATCACCGGCATTCCGCGCCGCACCGATGACGGCAGCGGCTATCTCAATGCCGTGGTGGCGCTGAACGATCCGGCACAGCCCTACTACGCCAAGAACCACCTGGTGCCGTTCGGCGAGTTCATCCCGCTGCCGGCGGTGACCGGCTGGATCTACCGCTTCATGGACATGCCGCTGTCCGGCTTCAGCCGCGGCGGCGACAGCCAGGCCCCGCTGGCGGTGGCCGACCAGCGCATCGCCTTCAACATCTGCTACGAGGACGGTTTCGGCGAGGAGCTGATCGGCCCCGCCGCCGGTGCCACCATGCTTGCCAACGTCAGCAACCTGGCCTGGTTCGGCAGCAGCAACGCGATGAGCCAGCAGCTGCAGCTATCGCAGGCGCGGGTACTGGAAACCGGGCGCCCGATGCTGCGCGCCACCAATACCGGCATGACCGCGGTGATCGATGCCAGCGGCGAGGTGCAGACCGTGGCGGCGCCGGACACGCGGCAGACGCTGACGGCACGGGTACAGGGCCGCAGCGGGCTGACGCCGTACATGCGCTACGGCAATGCGCCGGTATTGTGGGGCTGCCTGGCGCTGCTGCTGGCCGGCATCGCGCTGCACGGCTGGCAGCGTTACCGCCGCCAGTTACCGGCCGCGGCATGAACAAAGCCCGACGCACTGCGTCGGGCTTTTTTATTGCACACAAGGTTGGCCGCAAGCCTGCGGCCAACCTTGTCGTTTCGTCACACGTGGAAGCGCGACACCATCTGCCGCAGATTGCCGGTCAGGCCGTGCAACTCGCCGATGGCACCGGAGGTGTGACCAGCGGCCTCGGCGTTCTGTGCCGCCGCCTGCGCGATCTGCTCGACGTGGCGGGTGATCTCCTCGCTGGCGTGACCCTGCTCCGACAGCGCCTGCGAAATGTCATTCACCACCGCCACCACGCCGCCGGCGCTGTCACGGATCTGGCGGATCGACTCGCCGCCCTTCTCCGCCAGCGCCAGCCCGGATTTCACCCGCTCCACCGCCTCCTCCATATTGCTGCGCGATGCCTCGGAGCCGTTCTGGATCTCGCGGATCATCACCGCGATCTCCTGCGTCGCCTGGCCGGTGCGCTCCGACAGCTTGCGTACCTCGTCGGCGACCACGGCAAAGCCGCGGCCCAGCTCACCGGCCCGCGCCGCCTCGATCGCCGCGTTCAGTGCCAGCAGGTTGGTCTGGTCGGCGATGTCCTTGATCACCTGCATGATGGTGGAGATGGTCTGCGTCTTGCTGACCAGGTCGCCAATGGTCAGCGCCGCCTGATCCACCGATTCGTTGATGCGGTGCATCTCGTCCACCGCGCGCGAGATCACCTCGCCGCCGCTGTGCGACAGCTGGCCGGAGCTGGCCGATACCGCGTGCGCGTGGCTGGCCAGTTCGGAAATCTGCTTGATGCTGGCGGTCAGCTCCTCGATCGAGGCCGCCATGTCGCTGGCGGCGCGGCTTTGCTGCTCGGAACCGGTGGCCACCGCGGTGGCACTACCGGAAATATTGCCAGCCATGCCGGTCAGGCTGTGGCTGCTGTCGGCGATACCGCCGACCAGTTCGCGCAGGTGCTGCTGCATGTCGGCCACCGCCGCCAGCAGGCTGTCCTTGTCGCTGGCCGCCACCGGCACCGCGACATTGAGCTGGCCCTGGGCGATCTGGCGCACCACGTCGCGCGTCAGCGCCGGCTCGCCGCCCAGCTGCTGCATCACGCTGCGACGGGTCAGGTAGCCGATCACCACCACCAGCAACACCGCGGCAAAGATCTCGGCGAACAGCATCAGCGCCATATTGCGCAATGCCAGTGCCACGTCGTCCAGATAGATGCCGGTACCGACTACCCAACCCCACTTGCCGCTGGTGACAAGGTAGGACAGTTTCGGCTGCGGCTGGTCAAATCCCGGCTTGTCCCACACGTAGGACACGAAATTGCGGCCATTGCCATCGCGTACTGCCCGCTCGAACAGCTCACCCAGGTTGACGCCGGTCGGGTCCTTGATGGTCTTCAGATTGGTGCCGGCCAGCTGCGGCTTGGCACCGTGTGCCACCCACACCCAGGCAGGATCAAAGGCAAAGAAATACTCGCGCTCGTCGTAGCGCATGCCGTTGAGCACGGCGATCGCCTGCCGCTTGGCGTCGACCTCGGACAGCTTGCCGCTGGCGGCCATATCCTCGTAGCCCTTGACCACGGTGACCGCGCTCTCTACCAGGTTACGCACCCTGGCCTGACGGTCGGCGTACAGCGAGGCGCGCTCGAAATAGAGCGTGATACCGCCGATGACACAGAGCAATACTGCTACCAGTACCACCTGCAATTGCAAACGACGCCTCAATGACATAGTCCCGTTACTGCTCATCGCTACTCTCCTTGTCGTTTTATCTCGCCATTTATGTTGACGTGATTATTTATTATCACTTTACGTAAATCACCGCTATATAAATTGCCTTTTTTAAAGCATTTAACCAGAAAAAACCAGGCTTGGGCCGGACAAAACAGTGATCGAGGGTAATCCCTCTTCATGAGCTGGGTCACCCCATCACCGACAGCAACAAGCTGGTGGCCAGTCTTGCCGGGCAGCACGCGGAAGTGGTTTGCAGAGGGAGAAAGAAGAACACGCCATTCCAGACACACGAGCACGGGTCACCGAACGGCGATAGCATACAGAGGTGGAGATCTGGGCATGGACGTGACGGCGCACCATGCGAGGCCAGCCGTCCGAACAGACAAGCGGCGATAAACAAGGCCAAAATACCCGCGGACAAGCGTGCCATGGACATCCGGCGAAAAAAGACAATAAAAAAGCCGGCTTGCGCCGGCTTTTTTACGTTGAAACTGCTTATTCAGCGGCTTCTACTGCAACTGCTTCTTCTGCACGATCCACCAGTTCAACCAGTGCCATCGGAGCGTTGTCGCCCTGACGGAAGCCGTACTTCAGAATACGCACATAGCCACCGTTGCGGTTAGCAAAACGTGGGCCGAGTTCGTCAAACAGTTTTACAACCATTTCACGATCACGAGTGCGGTCAAAAGCCAGACGACGGTTGGCCAGCGATGGCTTCTTACCCAGGGTAATCAGCGGCTCGGCAACACGGCGCAGTTCTTTGGCCTTTGGCAGAGTAGTCACGATTACTTCGTGACGCAGCAACGAGTTAGCCATGTTGCGAAGCATCGCAAGACGGTGGCTGCTCGTACGGTTCAATTTACGATTACTGTTACGATGACGCATTTTAGTGTCCTTTTATCCCGACTTACGGCTTCTCGAGACCAGCCGGTGGCCAGTTCTCAAGTTTCATGCCAAGGGTCAGGCCTTTAGAAGCGAGAACTTCCTTGATCTCATTCAGAGACTTGCGACCAAGGTTCGGAGTCTTCAGCAGCTCGGTTTCCGTACGCTGAATGAGATCACCGATGTAGTAAATGTTCTCTGCCTTCAGACAGTTGGCGGAACGTACCGTAAGTTCGAGATCGTCAACCGGACGCAGCAAGATCGGATCGATCGGCGGCGCCTTTTCAACGATTTCCTCGACTGCGGTGCCTTGCAAGTCTGCAAAAATCGACAGCTGATCAACCAGGATGCGGGCAGCGATACGCACTGCTTCTTCCGGCTCGATCACGCCATTGGTCTCGATGTCCAGCACCAGACGGTCAAGGTCTGTGCGCTGCTCCACACGGGCGCTTTCAACATTGAAGCTGCAGCGGTTTACCGGGGAGAACGAAGCATCAAGCTGGATGGTGCCGATGGTACGGTTGTCATCATGGCTGATACGGGCGGAAACAGGCTGGTAGCCACGGCCCTTTTCAACTTTGACTTCCATATCAATCTTGCCGCCAACCGACAGGTTGCAGATGACGTGATCAGGGTTGATCACCTCAACATCGTGCGGCAATTCCAGATCACCAGCCAGGACAGGGCCTTCGCCTTCCTTTTTCAGGGAAAGAATGACACTGTCACGACCATGCAGTTTGAGTACTACACCCTTCAGGTTCAGAAGAATGTCAACGACATCCTCCCGAACACCGTCAAGAGCGGAATACTCATGCAAAACGCCAGCAATAGTAACTTCGGTCGGTGCGTAACCAGGCATCGACGAGAGCAGGATCCGGCGCAGGGCGTTACCCAGAGTATGGGCATAACCACGCTCGAACGGCTCCATCGACACACGGGCGTGTGTAGCCGAAACCGGCTGCACATCGATCAAACGCGGTTTCAGAAATTCCGAAGCGCTGTTTTGCATAGTCATTCCTTAAGAGCTAGCGATTACTTGGAGTAATATTCCACAACGAGCTGCTCGTTGATATCGCTAGACAGCTCGGAACGCTCAGGAGCAGTCTTGAAGACACCTTCCATCTTCTTGCTGTCAACAGCAACCCATGCAGGGAAGCCGATTTGCTCAGCCAGCGCCAAGCCTTCCTGAATACGCACTTGCTTCTTGGACTTTTCGCGAATAGCAACAACGTCGCCTGCTTTCACCTGGAAAGAAGGAATATTCACAATCTGACCATTCACAGTGATTGCCTTGTGGCTAACCAGCTGACGTGCTTCAGCACGGGTAGAACCAAAGCCCATGCGATAAACAACGTTGTCCAGACGGGCTTCAAGGATCTTCAGCAGGTTTTCACCGGTGGAGCCTTGACGACGAGCTGCTTCAGCAAAGTATTTACGGAATTGACGTTCCATAATGCCGTAAATACGACGAACTTTCTGCTTTTCACGCAGCTGCACACCATAGTCAGACAGACGGCCTTTTTTCGCGCCGTGCTGACCTGGAGGGGTATCAAGCTTACACTTGGAATCAAGTGCGCGACGGGCACTCTTCAGGAAGAGATCAGTCCCTTCGCGACGAGCAAGCTTACATTTTGGGCCAATATAACGTGCCATGTTCTCAGACTCTCCGGATTAGATACGACGTTTCTTGGGAGGGCGACATCCGTTGTGTGGTACCGGAGTCACGTCGGAGATGCTGGTAACTTTGAAGCCAAGGGCGTTCAGGGCACGCACGGAGGATTCACGACCAGGGCCAGGGCCCTTGATACGAACCTCAAGGTTCTTTACACCATATTCTTGGGCAACTTTACCAGCGTGCTCTGCAGCTACCTGAGCTGCAAACGGTGTACTTTTACGCGAGCCTTTAAAACCAGCACCGCCGGAGGTAGCCCAAGACAAAGCATTCCCTTGACGGTCAGTGATGGTGATGATGGTGTTATTAAAGGAAGCGTGAACGTGGACGATGCCATCGCTTACGCTTTTGCGTACCTTTTTGCGTACACGCACTGCTGTGTTTGCTTTAGCCATTATCTATGTTCCTTATTACTTCTTGCCGGCGATCGGCTTGCGCGGACCCTTACGGGTACGTGCATTCGTGCGGGTGCGCTGACCACGGCAAGGCAGACCGCGACGATGGCGGAAACCGCGATAAGAACCCATGTCCATCAAACGCTTGATGCTCATGGTGATTTCGCGACGCAGGTCACCTTCAACGGTGAACTTGCTGACTTCTACACGCAGAGATTCCATCTCGGCTTCGGTCAAATCCTTGAACTTCGAAGAAGGATTAACACTTGCGGAAGCGCAGATGAGCTTCGCACGAGTAGAACCGATGCCATAGATAGCCTGCAGGCCGATAACGGCATGCGCATGATTGGGGATGTTTACCCCTGCAATACGGGCCATTCTCTTTCCTTAAGCTTTACGAGCTTGAAAAGGTTGCGATTGTAACATACGAAAACCCGGCTAACAAATGTTAGCCTTGTTTTTGTTTGTGACGCGGATCAGTGCAGATCACTCGTACCACACGATTGCGGCGAATGATTTTGCAGTTACGGCAAATTTTCTTTACCGAAGGTTGTACACGCATTTCAGTTCCTTTCTATCTGAAAAGAGCAAGTGCGACTACTTCGCACGGAACACAATACGGGCACGGGACAAATCATAAGGTGTCATTTCGACTGTCACCTTATCTCCCGGCAGGATGCGGATGTAGTGCATCCGCATCTTTCCGGAAATATACCCGAGCACAATGTGTCCATTCTCGAGCTTGACCCTGAAAGTTGCGCTAGGCAAATTTTCCAGGATCTCGCCCTGCATCTGGATGGTATCTTCTTTAGCCATAAAACTGCTACCGTGACCGTCAGCGACCGGATGCGCCCTTGAAGTTGGCCTTCTTGAGCAATCCGTCATACTGGTGAGACAACACATAGGACTGAACCTGCGCCATGAAGTCCATTGTCACGACAACAATGATCAGCAGCGAAGTCCCGCCAAAGTAGAACGGTACATTCCACTTCAGGATCAGGAATTCCGGCAGCAAGCAAACCAGTGTGATGTAGATCGCACCAATAAGTGTTAGACGGAGAATGATTTTCTCAATATAACGCGACGTCTGCTCACCCGGACGGATGCCCGGAATGAACGCACCGCTTTTCTTCAGGTTATCTGCCGTTTCCTTGGGATTGAACACAAGGGCGGTGTAGAAGTAACAGAAGAAAACGATAGCAGCAGCATAGAGCAGAACATACAGCGGCTGACCAGGATGCAGCTTGTCTGCAACAGACTTCAGCACACCCAAGCCTTCGGTATTACCAAACCAGCCCAGTACGGTCGCCGGGAAAAGAATGATGCTGGATGCAAAAATCGGCGGGATGACCCCGGCCATATTCAGCTTCAGCGGCAGATGCGTCGACTGACCCTGCATCACACGGTTGCCAACCTGTCGTTTGGCGTAGTTGACCAGCACTTTACGTTGGCCGCGTTCAACGAACACCACCAGGTAAGTGACAGCAATCACACCTGCAAACAAGGCAATCGCCAGCAGGATCGACAAGGAGCCCTGGCTGGCCAGGGTCAGAGTCTTACCGATCGATCCGGGGATGCCAGCGGCGATACCCGAACAGATGATCAACGAAATACCATTTCCCAAACCACGTTCGGTAATCTGCTCGCCCAGCCACATGAGGAACATGGTGCCGGTGACCAGAGTCACCACTGTCGTTACATAAAACTCGGTCTGACCACTCAGTACCAGCTCCGGTTGCTTGAACAGCATGACAGCAATACCGAAACTCTGGAACGTAGCCAAAAAGAGCGTTGCATAACGCGTGTACTGAGTGATCTTGCGACGGCCAGCATCACCCTCCTTCTTCAACTGCTTCAGCGTTGGAACAATTTCTGAAGCAAGTTGAAGAATGATGGAGGCGGAGATGTACGGCATGATGCCCAGGGCAAACACCGAAAATCTCGACAGGGCACCGCCCGAAAACATGTTGAACATGTCAAGCAGGCCCGTCTGTGACGACTGGAACAACTTCGCTAGTTCTACCGGATTGATACCAGGCACCGGAACGTGGGCACCGATGCGGTAAACAATCAGCGCGCCGATCAAAAAGAAAATCCGCTGCTTGAGGTCACCAAACTTACTGGCATTACCAACTAGAGAAGCATTCGCCACGAGCTTTACCTTATTCTACGAAGCTACCACCAGCGGCTTCGATTGCAGCCTTGGCACCAGCGGTGGCAGCGATGCCACGCAGTTTAAGAGCACGCTCAACCTTGCCGGACAGGATGACTTTTGCACCCAGAGCTTGCGTCGGCACGATGCCGGCTTGCTTCAGGGACAACAGGTCGATCTCGTCAACCGGCATCAGCGCCAGTTCGGACAAGCGAACTTCGGCTACATCGCCAGCAGTCAGGGACTTGAAGCCACGCTTCGGCAGGCGACGTTGCAAAGGCATTTGACCGCCTTCGAAACCAACCTTGTGGAAGCCACCAGCACGGCTCTTCTGACCTTTGTGACCACGGCCAGCAGTCTTACCCAGACCGCTACCGATACCACGACCCACGCGACGCTTCGCGTGTTTGGCACCGGCTGCAGGCTTAATAGTATTCAGCAGCATATTAACCCTCGCTCTTAACCAGGTAGCTGATCTTGTTGATCATGCCACGGTTAGCAGGAGTATCAATCACTTCAACGACTTGGTTGATCTTCTTCAGACCCAGACCATTCGCGCAAGCTTTATGAGACTCGATGCGACCAATCAGACTCTTAACCAGAGTCACACGGATTTTTTTAACATCACTCATGATCCGCTCCCAGAATCTGAGCAACGGTCAGGCCACGTTTCGCAGCGATCTGCGAAGGAGTTGCCATTTTGCTCAAACCGTCAATCGTGGCGCGAACCACGTTGTACGGGTTGGTCGAGCCATGGATCTTGGCAGTAACGTTGTGTACGCCCAGTGCTTCGAATACAGCGCGCATAGGACCACCAGCTTTAACACCGGCACCCTCTTTAGCTGGCTGCATGAACACAGTGGTCGCACCGTGCTTGCCGACAACCGCATGATGGATGGTGCCGTTTTTCAGCGGAACCTTGATCATGTTGCGGCGAGCCTGCTCCATACCTTTTTGCACGGCAACCGGCACTTCTTTCGAACGCCCTTTGCCCATGCCAATACCACCGTCAGCATCGCCAACTACGGTCAGAGCCGAGAAGGCCATGATACGACCGCCCTTCACCACTTTGGTGACGCGGTTTACGCCGATCATCTTCTCGATCAGACCATCGCCACGATCTTCGATCTCGTGCTTAGCCATTCTTAACTCCGATTAGAATACAAGACCGTTTTCACGGGCTGCGTCAGCCAGGGCTTTGATACGGCCATGGTATTTGAAACCCGAACGATCGAAAGCAACTTGGTTGATACCAGCAGCCTTAGCTTTTTCAGCAATGTTCTTGCCAACAACCGCAGCAGCAGCGGTGTTGCCGCCATTGCTCAGGTCGGCACGCACGGCGGACTCCAGGGAGGAGGCGCTAGCCAGAACAACATTACCGGTTGCGTCAATTACTTGAGCATAGATATGGCTGTTAGTGCGATGAACGCACAGACGAGCCACCTTGAGCTCCGCAATACGGGCACGGGTTTTACGTGCGCGGCGGAGTCGAGTCTGTTTCTTGTCCATTTCAGGGCCTCAATTACTTCTTCTTGGTTTCTTTCAGAACCACAACCTCGTCGCTATAACGAACGCCCTTGCCCTTGTAAGGCTCTGGGGAACGGTAAGCACGAATCTCGGCTGCGACCTGGCCAACCAACTGCTTGTTGGCACCCTTGATCAAAATCTCGGTCTGAGTCGGAGTTTCACACTTGATGCCAGCTGGCATGGCGTGAACAACCGGGTGCGAGAAACCAAGGGACAGGTTGAGTGCTTCACCCTGGGCTTGAGCGCGGTAACCCACACCCACCAGGTTCAGCTTCTTCTCGAAACCCTTGCTAACACCAATGACCATGTTGTTCAGCAGAGCACGCAGGGTTCCGGACATGGAACGTGCGAACTTGCTGTCGTTCTTGGCGGCAAATTCGAGCTGGTTATCAACCAGCTTGACTTCAACATCAGCACACAGTGCTGTGCTCAAAGAGCCGAGAGCGCCTTTTACAGTCACTTCTTCAGCACCGAATTTCACTTCTACGCCAGCAGGGATGACTACCGGGTTTTTTGCTACGCGAGACATTCAACCCTCCGATTAGGCTACGACGCAGAGCAGTTCGCCGCCGATACCGGCTGCACGTGCTTTACGATCAGTCATCACACCACTTGAAGTCGAAACGATAGCGACGCCAAGACCGTTCATTACTTTAGGGATCTCGTTGGAGCCCTTGTAAACGCGCAGACCTGGGCGCGAAACGCGCTCGATCTTCTCGATTACCGGACGACCAACGTAGTACTTCAATTCGATTTCCAGAACCGGCTTTTTATCAGCATCGGTAACAGAAAAAGTCTCGATATAACCCTCTTCCTTCAACACCTGAGCAATGGCCACCTTCAGCTTGGAAGAAGGCATTGCAACAACGGCTTTAGCAGCACGTTGGGCGTTGCGGATACGAGTCAACATATCGGAGATAGGATCTTGCATGCTCATTCTGTATCTCCTATTACCAGCTGGCTTTAGTCACGCCCGGGATCTCGCCTTTCATAGCGAGTTCGCGCAGCTTGTTACGTGCCAGACCGAATTTACGGAATACACCGCGAGGGCGACCAGTCAGTGCGCAGCGACGACGCTGACGAACCGGGCTAGCATTACGCGGCAGGGTCTGCAGTTGCAGACGAGCAGCAAAACGCTCTTCTTCGGACAGGTTCTGGTTATTGATGGTAGCGAGGAGCGCTTCACGCTTGCCGGCGTACTTAGCCACGAGCTTAGCGCGCTTCTCTTCACGATTAATCAAAGCTAGAGTTGCCATGTGCTTAGCCCTTGAACGGGAATTTGAACGCAGCCAGCAAAGCGCGGGCTTCCTCATCGGTCTTTGCAGTGGTGGTGATGGTGATGTTCATACCACGCAAAGCGTCGATTTTGTCGTATTCGATTTCCGGGAAAATGATCTGCTCTTTAACGCCCATGTTGTAGTTACCACGGCCGTCGAAAGACTTGGCAGAAACGCCACGGAAGTCGCGTACGCGAGGCAGCGAGATCGTTACCAGACGATCCAGGAACTCGTACATGCGTTCACGACGCAGGGTCACTTTGCAACCAACCGGGTAGTGATCACGGATCTTGAAGCCCGCGATCGACTTACGTGCGGTAGTCACAACTGGCTTCTGACCGGCAATCTTTTCCAGGTCGGAAACAGCGTGATCCATAACTTTCTTGTCAGCTACAGCCTCGCCCACGCCCATGTTGAGAGTGATTTTCTCAATGCGCGGAACTTCCATCAGGGACTTGTAACCGAACTGTTTTACCAGCTCTGGTACAACAGTGTTTTTGTAAAAATCGTACAGACGTGCCATCTTCACCCCTTACGCGCCGATAACTTCGCCGGTGGATTTGAAGATACGCACCTTGCGGCCGTCCTCAAGCACCTTGAAGCCTACACGGTCAGCTTTCTGGCTGGCCGCATTGAAAATAGCGACGTTAGATACATCAATCGGCATAGTCTTTTCAACGATGCCACCAGCGACACCACGTACCGGATTAGGCTTCTGGTGTTTTTTCGCCAGGTTGATGCCTTCCACTACGACTTTGCCTTCCAGGACACGCAGAACGGAACCGCGCTTGCCCTTGTCTTTACCGGTGATTACTACGACTTCATCACCTTTACGAATTTTGCGCATCTGTGGTCTCCTTACAGCACTTCTGGCGCGAGCGAAACGATCTTCATGAAACGCTCGGTACGAAGCTCACGAGTCACCGGCCCGAAAATACGGGTACCGATAGGCTCCAGCTTGTTGTTCAGAAGAACTGCAGCGTTGCCATCAAACTTGATGAGCGAACCGTCAGGACGGCGAACGCCCTTGGCAGTACGCACGACAACAGCGTTGTAAACATCACCTTTTTTCACGCGACCGCGAGGTGCTGCATCCTTGATGCTCACCTTGATGATGTCGCCCACGCCAGCGTAGCGACGCTTGGAGCCGCCCAACACCTTGATGCACATAACGGAACGCGCACCAGTGTTGTCTGCAACATCCAAAATGGACTGCATTTGAATCATTTGATTACCTTTCTATCCAACTTAATTCCGTCACTTTCCTTCACCCTGAGAAAGATGAAAGAAACGCCACCTAAAGTAAGGTGGCGTATCCAACGGCCAGTCTTGGACCCCGTAAGGGATGACTTCGGCTGAACACCGAATCACACATTATACAGAGGGGCAAGCCCCTCTGCAAGCATCACACACAGATTAAACTGCGCGCTCTACCAGTGAGGTCACAACCCAAGTTTTCGTCCGGGAGAGTGGACGAGTTTCGCTGATCACAACGACGTCGCCAGTTTTGTACTGGTTGGTCTCGTCATGAGCGTGAAACTTTTTGGAGCGACGAACAATTTTACCGTAGATAGGGTGCTTAACTTTGCGCTCTACCAGAACAGTAACGGTCTTGTTCATCTTATCGCTGACTACTTTGCCGACCAGCGTGCGGACTACTTTAGTTTCGCTCATCTCAGGCAGCCTTTTCTTTCAGAACAGTGCGGGTACGGGCGATATCGCGGCGCACCTTTTTCAGCTCACTATTCTTGGCGAGCTGTTGAGTTGCGTGCTGCATGCGCAGTGCAAATTGCGCCTTCAGCAAACCAAGCAACTCAGCCTTCAGCTCATCAACACTTTTCGCTCTCAGTTCGGATGCTTTCATTGCTGACCCACCTGTTTAATTACAAACACTGTCGGAATAGGCAACTTGGCAGCTGCAAGACGGAAGGCTTCGCGTGCCAGTTCTTCGGCAACACCGTCCATCTCGTACAACATTTTGCCTGGCTGGATTTCGGCCACGAAGTATTCCGGACTACCCTTACCCCCACCCATACGAACTTCGGCTGGCTTGGAAGTGATTGGCTTGTCTGGGAACACACGGATCCAGATACGACCGCCACGCTTGATGTGACGAGTCATAGCACGACGAGCAGCTTCGATTTGACGGGCAGTCAGACGACCACGACCGATTGCTTTCAAACCAAAATCGCCGAAGCTAACTTTGTTGCCGCGGGTCGCGATACCAGTATTGCGACCTTTCTGCTGTTTACGGTATTTCAGTCTAGTTGGCTGCAGCATTTCGAGCTCCTGCCTTTCTGGATTTCTTCTCTGGTGCTACAGGGGCAGCCTGGACTTGACCTGGCTTGATATCGCCCTTGTATACCCATACCTTGATGCCGATAACACCGTAGGTGGTGTGAGCTTCAGAAGTAGCGTAGTCAACATCTGCACGCAGAGTGTGCAGAGGCACGCGGCCTTCGCGGTACCATTCGCTACGAGCGATATCGATACCGTTCAGACGACCCGAGCTCATGATCTTGATGCCCTGAGCCCCCATGCGCATTGCATTTTGCATGGAACGCTTCATGGCACGACGGAACATCACGCGCTTTTCCAGCTGCGATGCGATACCGTCAGCGATGATCTGAGCATCGATCTCTGGCTTGCGAACTTCTTCGATATTGACGTGCACAGGCACACCAAGACGACGCTGCAGTTCTTTCTTCAGAACTTCAATGTCTTCGCCTTTTTTACCGATAACAACACCTGGACGGGCGCTGTGGATGGTAATACGTGCGGACTTGGCTGGACGCTCGATAACAACACGACCTACCGAAGCGTGCGCCAGGCGCTTCTTCAGGAACTCGCGTACTTCGATGTCTTGCTTCAGCTGGCCGGCAAAATCATGCGAATTTGCAAACCATTTGGAAGACCAGTTTTTAGTCACTGCGAGACGGAAACCCGTCGGATGAATCTTCTGACCCATAGCTTACCCCTTAGTTGCCAACACTGAGCGTGATATGGCAGGTCTGCTTCTCAATGCGGTTACCGCGGCCTTTGGCACGGGCGGAGAAACGCTTGAGGCTAGGACCCTTATCAACGTAGATGGAAGTCACCTTGAGGGTGTCGATATCAGCGCCTTCGTTATGCTCAGCATTGGCGATAGCGGACTCAAGCACCTTCTTGATGAGCGCGGCACCCTTTTTCGGGCTGAAGGTCAGGATATTCAGTGCCTGGCCGACGGCTTGGCCGCGGATCAGGTCTGCAACCAGACGGCATTTTTGTGCCGACAGGCGTGCATTATTAAGTTGTGCAGAAACTCTCATCGCATCACCTTATTTCTTCTTGGCCTTCTTGTCAGCCGCGTGGCCTTTGAAGGTACGAGTCAGCGAGAATTCACCGAGCTTGTGGCCAACCATGTTTTCGGAAACATACACCGGAACGTGCGTACGACCGTTATGAACCGCAATGGTCAGACCGATGAAGTCAGGCAAAATCGTCGAACGGCGCGACCAAGTCTTGATTGGACGCTTGTCGCTCGTTGCACGTACCGCATCCACTTTTTTCAGCAGGTGCAGGTCAACGAACGGGCCTTTTTTAAGCGAACGTGCCATAGCTCAATTACCCTTTATTCGAGAAGCGACGACGTACAATCATGTTGTCAGTGCGCTTGTTACGACGTGTACGGAAGCCCTTAGTCGGGGTACCCCACGGACTAACAGGAACACGACCTTCACCTGTACGGCCTTCACCACCACCGTGTGGGTGGTCAACCGGGTTCATGGCAGTACCGCGAACAGTTGGGCGGATACCGCGCCAACGGTTTGCACCGGCCTTACCAATCTTGCGCAGGCTATGCTCTTCGTTGCCCACTTCGCCAACGGTGGCGCGGCAGTCAACGTGTACACGACGGATCTCGCCAGAGCGCAGACGCAGCTGAGCGTAGATGCCTTCACGAGCCAGCAGCATGGCGGAGCAGCCGGCGGAACGTGCGATTTGCGCGCCTTTGCCTGGTTGCAGCTCGATGCAGTGGATAGTGGTACCAACCGGGATGTTGCGGATTGGCAGGGCATTACCAGCTTTGATCGGAGCTTCGGAGCCGGACATCAGCTCAGCACCAACCTTTACGCCGCGTGGGGCAATGATGTAGCGACGCTCACCATCCGCGTAGCACAGCAGCGCGATGTTGGCTGTACGGTTTGGATCGTATTCGATACGCTCAACCTTGGCCGGAACCGCGTCTTTGTTACGACGGAAATCGATGATGCGATACTGTTTCTTGTGACCACCACCCATGTGACGGGTAGTGATGTGGCCGTTGTTGTTACGGCCACCGGTCGAGTTTTTCTTCTCAACCAGTGCGGCGTGCGGGCGGCCTTTGTACAGGTCAGGGTTTACTACCTTGACAACAGCACGGCGACCAGCAGACGTCGGTTTTACTTTTACCAGAGCCATAGTCTATCTCCTTATTCCGCAGCAACAGGGGTAGCGGTCAGGTCGATTTCTTGACCTTGGGCAAGGCTCACGTAAGCCTTTTTCCAGTCTTTGCGCTTGCCGACGAAACGGCCGAAACGCTTGGACTTGCCCTTAACATTCAGCGTGGAAACGCCATCAACCTTGACGTTGAACAGCAGTTCAACGGCAGCCTTGATTTCAGGCTTGGTTGCGTTGGCAACCACGCGGAATACCACCTGCTGGTTTTTCTCGGCAACCATGGTGCTCTTTTCAGAAACAACCGGCGCCAAAATTACTTGCAGCAAACGTTCCTGATTCATGCCCATTGCTCCTCGAGTTGCTTGATGGCATCACGGGTGATAACAACCTTCTTGAAACGAACAAGGCTGAACGGATCAGCTTGTTGAGCTTCAATCACCAGGACGTTTGGCAAGTTGCGGGAAGACAGATACAGGTTCTCGTCGAGCTCGCCAGTGATGAACAGAGCACGATCCAGACCCAGGGATTTCACCTTGGCGGCGAATTCCTTTGTCTTTGGCGTTTCAACTGTCAGGCTGTCCACGACGATCAGACGCTCGTCACGTACCAGCTGCGACAGGATCGTAGCCATACCGGCACGGTATTGCTTACGGTTAACCTTGTGCGTGAAGTTTTCGTCAGGCGAATTCGGGAACGCACGACCACCACCACGCCACAGTGGCGAGGAAGTCATACCGGCGCGAGCGCGACCGGTGCCTTTTTGGCGGAATGGCTTCTTGGTGGAGTGTTTAACTTCAGCACGAGTCAACTGCGCACGGTTACCACTGCGCGCATTTGCCAAGAATGCAGTTACTACCTGATGCACCAGCGCTTCGTTGTAGTCACGGGCGAAGAGTGCTTCAGAGGCTTGCAGGGCTTCAACTTGCTGGCCCTGGGCGTTGATCACTTTCAATTCCATCATGCACCTGCCTTCACGCTAGGACGCACCACTACATCACCGTTCTTGGCACCAGGTACAGCACCCTTAACCAGAAGCAGTTGACGCTCCACATCAACACGGACAACTTCCAGGCACTGGATAGTGCTCTTGACGTTACCGTACTGACCAGCCATACGCTTACCCGGGAAAACGCGACCCGGATCTTGCGCCTGACCGATGGAACCGGCGGAGTTGTGAGAAACAGAGTTACCGTGCGAAGCGCGGTTGGAACTGAAGTTGTGACGCTTGATGGCGCCGGAGAAGCCTTTACCTTTCGAGGTACCAGTTACGTCGACCAATTGGCCAACCTGGAAAATCTCGACGGAGATGGCATCACCAACGTTCAGCGATGCCAGAGCCTCTGCGGACAGAGGGAACTCGCGCATAACGCGAGCGGCATCAACGCCAGCTTTGGCAAAGTGACCGGCCTGAGCCTTGGTTACACGATTTGCCTTGCGAACACCTGCTGCAACCTGAACGGCAGTGTAGCCATCAGTTTCAGCAGTCTTTACTTGCGATACGCGGTTTGCGGACATATCCAGCACAGTTACCGGGATGGTTGCACCATCTTCAGCAAAAATGCGGGTCATGCCGACTTTGCGACCGACCAGACCTAAAGTCATGTTTATTTCCTTTACAGGCGCCGATTACGATTGACCGGCTTACTCAAAAGAAAAGCGGACTCACCACAATGGTGAGTCCGCTAATGTAACAATAAAATTCAATAACCGCAAGCACTTAGCTCACAGCGCATGAAATAGTGCTGTTACTGTAGCTTGATTTCTACATCCACACCGGCTGGCAGGTCCAGCTTCATCAGCGCATCGACAGTCTTGTCGGTCGGATCAACGATGTCCATCAGACGCAGGTGCGTACGGATTTCCAGCTGATCACGGGACGACTTGTTCACGTGCGGGGAACGCAGGATGTTGAAACGCTCGATTTTGGTCGGCAGCGGAACCGGGCCCTTGACAACGGCACCAGTGCGCTTGGCAGTTTCAACGATTTCCTGTGCGGAGCGGTCGATCAGGTTGTAATCGAAAGCTTTCAGACGGATACGGATTTTTTGGCTTTGCATATCGTTCTCGGCTTCCGATTAGGCGATGATTTTGGCAACAACGCCAGCACCAACGGTGCGACCACCTTCACGGATGGCGAAACGCAGACCTTCTTCCATCGCGATCGGAGCAATCAGCTCAACCTTGATTTCCACGTTGTCGCCTGGCATAACCATTTCCACGCCTTCTGGCAGGCTAACCGCACCAGTCACGTCAGTCGTACGGAAGTAGAACTGTGGACGGTAGTTAGCAAAGAATGGAGTGTGACGACCACCTTCTTCTTTGGACAGAACGTACACCGAACCGGTGAAGGTGGTGTGCGGCTTGATCGAGCCCGGCTTAACCAGAACCTGACCACGCTCAACGTCTTCACGCTTGGTACCACGCAGCAGCACGCCTACGTTGTCGCCAGCCTGACCTTGGTCCAGCAGCTTGCGGAACATTTCCACGCCGGTGCAAGTAGTCTTGGCAGTAGCCTTCAGGCCAACGATTTCCAGTTCTTCACCAACTTTAACGATACCGCGCTCTACACGACCGGTCACAACAGTACCACGGCCGGAGATCGAGAATACGTCTTCGATTGGCAGCAGGAACGGCTTGTCAACAGCACGCTCCGGAGTCGGGATGTAGCTGTCCAGTGCGTCGGCCAGACGGAAGATTGCTGGCTCGCCGTATTCGGACTGGTCGCCTTCCAGCGCCAGACGAGCGGAACCGGTGATGATCGGAGTGTCATCGCCTGGGAAGTCGTAGGACGACAGCAGGTCACGCACTTCCATTTCAACCAGTTCCAGCAGCTCAGCGTCGTCAACCAGGTCAGCCTTGTTCAGGAAGACGATGATGTACGGAACGCCAACCTGACGGGACAGCAGGATGTGTTCGCGAGTCTGCGGCATTGGGCCGTCAGCTGCGGAGCAAACCAGGATCGCGCCGTCCATCTGCGCAGCACCGGTAATCATGTTCTTCACGTAGTCAGCGTGACCTGGGCAGTCAACGTGAGCGTAGTGACGAGTTTCGGTCTCGTACTCTACGTGAGCAGTGTTAATGGTGATACCACGTGCTTTTTCTTCTGGCGCGCTGTCGATCTGCGAGTAATCTTTCGCTTCACCGCCGAATTTCTTCGACAGAATGGTGGTGATCGCTGCAGTCAGAGTGGTTTTACCGTGGTCAACGTGACCGATGGTACCAACGTTTACGTGCGGCTTGGTCCGCGCAAACTTTTCTTTTGCCATTTTGCAAAATTCCTAAAATAAAGAACAAACAGTTACAAGGTTGGCCGCATGCGGCCAACCTTGCGCGCCAAATTACTTACGAGCAGTCATCACTGCGTCGGCAACATGCTTAGGAGCTTCAGAGTAGTGCTTGAACTCCATCGAGTAGGTTGCACGACCCTGGGTTGCGGAACGCAGGTCAGTGGAGTAACCGAACATCTCGGCCAGCGGAACTTCGGCCTTGATCTTCTTTCCACCCAGACCATCATCGTCCATACCCTGAACGATACCGCGACGACGGTTCAGGTCACCCATCACGTCACCCATGTACTCTTCCGGAGTCTCGACTTCCACGGCCATCATCGGCTCGAGGATGCAAGGACCGGCGCGACGCATGGCTTCCTTGAAGGCGATGGAACCGGCCAGTTCAAAGGCGATCTGCGACGAGTCGACATCGTGGTAGGAACCGAAAGTCAGACGCACAGTTACGTCGACTACCGGGAAGCCCGCCAGAATACCGTTATTCAGCGAGTTACGGATACCCTTGTCAACCGAAGGAATGAATTCGCGAGGAATCACACCACCCTTGATCTCGTCGATGAACTTGTAGCCTTCGCCTTCGCCGGACGGCTCCAGAGTGATCGTACAATCACCGTACTGACCCTTACCACCGGACTGCTTGGCATGCTTACCTTGCACGTCAGTAACGGTCTTGGTGATGGTTTCGCGGTAGGCAACCTGCGGCGCGCCAACGTTGGCTTCCACACCAAATTCGCGCTTCATGCGGTCAACCAGAATCTCCAGGTGCAGTTCACCCATACCGGAAATGATGGTCTGACCGGATTCTTCGTCGGTACGCACGCGGAACGACGGGTCTTCCTTGGCCAGGCGGTTCAGGGCAACGCCCATCTTCTCTTGGTCAGCCTTGGTTTTTGGCTCAACGGCAACGTGAATCACCGGTTCCGGGAATTCCATGCGTTCCAGGATCAGAGGAGCATCGAGGGCGCACAGGGTTTCACCGGTAGTCACTTCCTTCAGACCGATACCGGCAGCGATGTCGCCGGCACGAACTTCAGTGATTTCCTTACGGTCGTTGGCGTGCATCTGCACGATACGGCCCATACGCTCTTTCTTGCCCTTGACCGAGTTCAGCACGGTGTCACCGGAGTTAACCACACCGGAGTACACACGGAAGAACGTCAGCTGACCAACGTACGGGTCGTTCATCAGCTTGAACGCCAGCGCAGAGAATGGGGCAGTGTCGGAAGCTTCGCGAGTGGTTGGAGTACCGTCGTCCAGTTCACCCGGAACCGGTGGCACGTCCAGCGGGCTAGGCAGCAGCTCAACAACCGCGTCCAGCATGCGCTGAACACCCTTGTTCTTGAACGCGGAACCGCACAGCATCGGCTGGATTTCGCAACGCAGGGTACGCTGACGCAGGCCGTGAACGATTTCTTCTTCGCTCAGCGCTTCGCCTTCCAGGTACTTGTTCATGGTGTCTTCGTCGACTTCCGCCGCCGCTTCAACCATCTTCTCGCGCCACTCTTCAGCAACCGCTACCAGATCAGCCGGGATGTCGCCGTATTCGAACTTCATACCCTGGGAAGCTTCGTCCCAGATGATGGCTTTCATCTTCAGCAGGTCGACCACACCGGTAAAGCCTTCTTCGGCACCGATAGGCACCACGATAGGCACCGGATTGCCGCGCAGACGGGTTTTCACCTGTTCTACGGCACGGAAGAAGTTGGCACCCTGACGGTCCATCTTGTTCACGAAGGCAATGCGTGGCACTTTGTACTTGTTGGCCTGGCGCCATACAGTCTCGGACTGAGGCTGTACACCACCCACCGCGCAGTAAACCATTACCGCACCGTCCAGAACACGCATGGAACGCTCTACCTCAATGGTAAAGTCCACGTGACCCGGGGTGTCGATGATGTTGAAGTGGTGCTCCGGGAACTGGAGAGCCATGCCCTTCCAGTAGGTGGTAGTCGCAGCCGAGGTAATGGTGATACCGCGTTCCTGCTCCTGCTCCATCCAGTCCATGGTGGCCGCGCCATCATGCACTTCACCGATTTTGTGGTTCACACCGGTATAGAACAGAATACGTTCTGTAGTGGTGGTTTTACCCGCATCAATATGCGCCGAGATACCGATGTTACGGTACCGTTCAATAGGAGTTTTTCTAGCCACGGCCAGAATCCTTTCGCAGGATGAGTATTAGAAGCGGAAGTGGGAGAATGCTTTGTTGGCTTCAGCCATACGATGCACTTCATCGCGCTTCTTCATGGCGCCGCCGCGGCCTTCAGCCGCATCCATCAGCTCGCCAGCCAGACGCAGATCCATGGACTTCTCGCCACGTTTGCGTGCGGCATCGCGCAACCAGCGCATTGCCAGGGCCATACGGCGGGATGGACGTACTTCAACAGGAACTTGATAGTTTGCACCACCAACGCGACGGCTCTTAACTTCAACAACCGGCTTGGCGTTAGTCAGTGCAGTATTGAATACTTCAAGAGCGTTCTTGCCGCTCTTCTTCTCGATTTGCTCGAGGGCGCCGTAGATGATGCGTTCGGCAACCGACTTCTTGCCGTCGATCATCACAACGTTCATGAACTTGGACAGATCCTGGCTACCAAACTTCGGATCCGGCAGGACATCGCGCTTCGGGACTTCTCTGCGTCTTGGCATTTCAATTCCTTCAATCTATTCAGTTGAGCTTCATGCTCGCGACTACTCAATGGAGCAGCCACTTACTCGACAGCAAATGCTGCCGCTGACGACCCAAGTAACAATTACTTAGGACGCTTGGCACCGTACTTGGAACGAGCCTGCTTACGGTCTTTAACGCCAGCAGTATCCAGGGAGCCGCGAACGGTGTGGTAACGCACACCTGGCAAGTCTTTTACACGACCGCCACGGATCAGCACGACCGAGTGTTCTTGCAGGTTGTGGCCTTCACCGCCGATGTACGAAATCACTTCGAAACCGTTGGTCAGACGAACCTTGCATACTTTACGCAGAGCGGAGTTCGGCTTCTTAGGGGTAGTGGTGTAAACACGGGTGCATACGCCACGTTTCTGCGGGCAGGCCTCCAGTGCTGGCACCTTGCTCTTCGAAACAACCGGGGCACGGCCTTTACGAACGAGTTGGTTAATGGTTGGCATTACTATCAGTTCCTAATTGAATCTTTCGGCGGCACCATACCACCGAGAAGATCGTGGATTATATTTTGGTCAACTGCCAGCGTCAATAAAATAACGCTGCACACCCAATGTTAACCATTGAATGTGCAGCGTTTTTTGCAAAACCGGCTAATTACAGCTGGTTGTCGCTAACTTCGATCTCGGATTCCAGTGCCGACGATTCGGTCGTCGCGTCACCGTTCTCGCTCAGGCGACGACGGTTGCGATGGTAGGCCAGACCGGTACCGGCAGGAATCAGGCGACCCACGATCACGTTTTCCTTCAGGCCGCGCAGATCATCCTTCTTGCCCATGATCGCCGCTTCGGTCAGTACACGAGTGGTTTCCTGGAACGAGGCTGCGGAGATGAAGGAATCCGTCGACAGCGATGCCTTGGTGATACCCAGCAGTACGTTGTCGTACTGGGCCGGCATCTTGCCATCGGCAATCATGTTGTCGTTGGTTTCCAGCACTTCGGCACGCTCGACCTGCTCACCGATGATGAAATCGGTATCGCCGTTGTCGGTGATGATTACGCGACGCAGCATCTGGCGAACGATCACCTCGATGTGCTTGTCGTTAATCTTCACGCCCTGCAGACGGTAAACTTCCTGCACTTCCTGGCTGATGTAGCGCGCCAGTGCCTCGATACCCTGCAGACGCAGGATGTCGTGCGGATCCACCGGACCGTCAACAATCACTTCACCGCGGTTCACGACTTGACCATCGTGCACCAGTACGTGCTTGTCTTTCGGGATCAGGCTTTCGTGTGCGTAGCCGTCCAGATCGGTGATGATCAGGCGTTGCTTGCCCTTGGTGTCCTTACCGAAGGAAACGGTACCGGTCACCTCGGCCAGCATGCCGGCATCTTTCGGCGAACGGGCTTCGAACAGCTCGGCCACACGCGGCAGACCACCGGTAATGTCACGGGTCTTGGACGATTCCTGAGGAATACGCGCCAGCACCTCACCCTTGCCCACTTCCTGACCGTCGCGCACGGTAATGATCGCGCCAACCTGGAAGGTGATCGATACCGAAGCATCGGAACCGGCCAGTTTCACTTCATTACCGTTGTCGTCCAGCAGTTTCACCAGCGGACGCAGCATCTTCGACTGTGCGGTTGCACGACGCTTGGAGTCGATCACCACCAGGGTCGACAGGCCGGTGACTTCGTCGGTCTGCTTGGCTACGGTGGCGCCCTCTTCCACGTTCTCGAACTTCACGCGACCAGCGTACTCGGTGATGATCGGACGAGTGTGCGGGTCCCACGTTGCCAGCACTGCACCGGCCTTGATGGTCAGACCGTCGGTCACCATCAGGGTGGCGCCGTACGGCACCTTGTGACGCTCGCGCTCGCGGCCAACGTCGTCGTGGATCACCACTTCGCCGGAACGAGTGATCACAATCAGCTCGCCCTTGCTATTGGCCACGTAACGCATCTGGCTGTTGAAGCGTACGGTACCGTTGGACTTACCTTCTACCTGGCTGGCAGCGGCATTTCGCGACGCCGCACCACCGATGTGGAAGGTACGCATGGTCAGCTGGGTACCCGGCTCACCAATCGACTGGGCCGCGATCACGCCGACTGCCTCACCGGCGTTGACGCGCTTGCCGCGCGCCAGGTCGCGACCGTAGCACTGTGCGCACAGACCGTAGCGGGTGTCGCAAGTGATGGCGGTACGAACCTTGACTTCGTCGATGCCGAGGCTGTCGATCAGCTCGATCAGGCTTTCATCCAGCAGGGTGCCGGCTTCGATCACTGTCTCGTTGCTGGACGGATCCACCACGTCGGTCGCTGTTACGCGGCCCAGGATACGGTCGCGCAGCGGTTCGATCACGTCACCGCCCTGTACCACAGCCTTCATCGCGAAACCGTTGCTGGTGCCGCAATCGTCCTCGATCACCACCAGATCCTGGGTCACGTCGACCAGACGACGGGTCAGGTAACCGGAGTTCGCGGTCTTCAGTGCGGTATCAGCCAGACCCTTACGGGCACCGTGCGTCGAAATGAAGTACTGCAGAACCGTCAGGCCTTCGCGGAAGTTGGCGGTAATCGGCGTTTCGATAATCGAGCCGTCCGGTTTCGCCATCAGGCCACGCATACCGGCCAGCTGCTTGATCTGTGCCGCGGAACCACGGGCACCGGAGTCGGCCATCATGTAAATCGAGTTGAACGATTCCTGATCGACTTCCTTGCCTTCGCGGTCGATGACTTTCTGCGTGGACAGACCGTCCATCATCGCCTTGGCGATCTTGTCGCCGGTGCGACCCCAGATGTCGACTACCTTGTTGTAGCGTTCGCCCTGGGTCACCAGACCCTGACGATACTGCTCTTCGATCTCTTTGACTTCCTTGTTGGCTTCGCCCAGCAGTTCGGTCTTCTTCACCGGGATCAGCATGTCGTCGACGCAAATCGAGATGCCGCCACGGGTGGAGTAGGCAAAACCGGTGTACATCAGCTGGTCGGCAAAGATCACGGTGTCGCGGATGCCGCAACGACGGAACGAGCCGTTGATCAGGCGCGAGATTTCCTTCTTCTTCAGCGCCTTGTTGATGTACTCGAACGGCAGACCCTTAGGCAGGATCTCCGACAGGATGGCGCGGCCAACGGTGGTGTCGTAGCGCTTGATCACCGGCTGGAACTCGCCCTGCTCGTCCTTGACCCATTCCTTCAGGCGCACGGTGATACGGGTAGCCAGTTCAACCTGACGCGTCTCGTAGGCACGATGCACTTCGGAGGTGTCGGCGAAGACCATGCCTTCGTTCTTGCCGTTTACCTTGTCGCGGGTCATGTAGTACAGACCCAGCACGATATCCTGCGACGGCACGATGATCGGCTCGCCGTTGGCTGGCGACAGCACGTTGTTGGTGGCCAGCATCAGGGTGCGGGCTTCCATCTGCGCCTCCAGCGACAGCGGCACGTGGACGGCCATCTGGTCACCGTCGAAGTCGGCGTTGAATGCCGCGCAGACCAGCGGATGCAGCTGAATGGCCTTGCCTTCGATCAGCAGCGGTTCGAACGCCTGGATACCCAGACGGTGCAGCGTTGGTGCACGGTTCAGCAGGACCGGATGTTCGCGGATCACGTCTTCCAGGATGTCCCATACTTCCGGCACTTCCTGCTCGACCAGCTTCTTGGCCGCCTTGATGGTGGAAGCCAGGCCCAGCACTTCCAGCTTGTGGAAGATGAACGGTTTGAACAGTTCCAGCGCCATTTTCTTCGGCAGACCGCACTGGTGCAGACGCAGGGTCGGGCCCACGGTAATCACGGAACGACCGGAGTAGTCGACGCGCTTACCCAGCAAGTTCTGACGGAAACGACCGCCCTTGCCCTTGATCATGTCGGCCAGCGACTTCAGTGGACGCTTGTTGGCACCGGTCATCGCCTTGCCACGACGGCCGTTATCCAGCAGCGAGTCAACCGATTCCTGCAGCATGCGCTTCTCGTTGCGCACAATGATGTCCGGTGCACGCAGTTCCAGCAGGCGCTTCAGACGGTTGTTACGGTTGATGACGCGGCGGTACAGGTCGTTCAGGTCGGAGGTCGCGAAGCGGCCACCGTCCAGCGGTACCAGCGGACGCAGCTCCGGCGGCAGCACCGGCAGCACTTCCATGATCATCCATTCCGGCTTCATGCCGGAACGCTGGAATGCCTCCAGCACCTTCAGGCGCTTGGCGATCTTCTTGATCTTGGTATCGGAGCTAGTGGATTGCAGCTCGCTGCGCAGGGTTTCGACTTCGGAAGTCAGGTCCAGACGCTTGAGCAGTTCGCGAACGGCCTCGGCACCCATCAGGGCGACGAATTCTTCACCGTACTCGTCCAGCTTGTCGAGGTAGTCTTCCTCGGTCAGCAGCTGACGTGGCTGCAGGCTGGTCAGGCCAGGCTCGGTTACCACGAAGGCTTCGAAGTACAGTACGCGTTCGATATCGCGCAGGGTCATGTCCAGCACCATGCCCAGACGGGATGGCAGCGACTTCAGGAACCAGATATGCGCAACCGGCGACGCCAGTTCGATATGGCCCATGCGCTCGCGACGCACCTTGGACAGGGTAACTTCAACGCCGCACTTCTCGCAGATCACGCCGCGATGCTTCAGGCGCTTGTACTTGCCGCACAGGCACTCGTAGTCTTTTACCGGCCCGAAAATACGGGCGCAGAACAGGCCATCACGCTCCGGCTTGAATGTCCGGTAGTTGATGGTTTCCGGTTTCTTGACTTCACCGAACGACCAGGAACGGATCTTGTCCGGGGAGGCGATGCCGATCTTAATCGCATCAAACTCTTCTTCTTGCGTAACTTGCTTAAAGAGATCGAGCAGAGCTTTCATTGCGTCTCCATTCAGGAGGAGCCTGCGGCCAACGTTGGCCGCAGGCAACCTTGCCTAATTAATAACGTTCCAGGTCGATATCCAGGCCCAGCGAGCGGATTTCTTTAACGAGTACGTTAAAGGATTCCGGCATGCCGGCGTCGATCTTGTGTTCGCCCTTGACGATGTTTTCGTAAATCTTGGTACGGCCGGTGACATCGTCCGACTTCACGGTCAGCATTTCCTGCAGCGTGTAGGCGGCGCCGTAGGCTTCCAGTGCCCACACTTCCATCTCACCGAAACGCTGGCCACCGAACTGCGCCTTACCACCCAGCGGCTGCTGGGTAACCAGCGAGTACGGACCGGTGGAACGGGCGTGCATCTTGTCGTCAACCAAGTGATGCAGCTTCAGGTAGTGCATCACGCCGACGGTGACGCGGCGGTCGAAGGCTTCGCCGGAGCGGCCATCGTACAGCGTCATCTGCGTCTTGCTGCCATTGAAGCCCAGTTGCGCGGTGTGCTCGTCTTCATCCGGGTATGCCAGTTGCAGCATGTGCATGATTTCGGATTCTTTCGCACCGTCGAATACCGGCGTCGCGAACGGCATGCCCTTGCGCAGGTTTTGCGCCAAGGTCAGGATCTCGTCATCCGACATCTCCGCCAACGATTCCTGCTTGCCGGTATCGTTGTAGATGCGCTCCAGGTAGGCACGCAGCTCGCCGATGCCCTGCTGCTGCTTCAGCATGCGGTCGATACGCTCGCCGATACCCTTCGCCGCCCAGCCCAGATGCACTTCCAGAATCTGACCGATGTTCATACGCGACGGAACGCCCAGCGGGTTCAGCACGATGTCGACCGGACGACCGTCGGCCATGTACGGCATGTCTTCCACCGGCAGGATGCGCGATACCACACCCTTGTTACCGTGACGACCGGCCATCTTGTCACCGGCCTGCAGACGGCGCTTCACGGCGATGTAGACCTTGACCATCTTCTGCACGCCAGGCGGCAGTTCGTCGCCCTGGGTCAGCTTGCGCTTCTTGTCTTCGAACTTGAGGTCGAATTCTTCACGCTTCTGCGCCAGACTTTCCTTGATCAGTTCCAGCTGCTTGGCGATGTCTTCATCGGCCATGCGGATGTCGAACCATTCGTGCTTGGACGGCAGGCCGTCCAGGTAGGCGACGTCGATCTCGGTGCCCTTGGCCAGACGCTTAGGACCGCCGTTGGCAACCTTGCCCAGAATCAGGCGTTCGATACGGCTGAAGGCATCGTTTTCGAAAATACGCAGCTGGTCGTTCAGGTCCAGACGATAGCGCTTCAGTTCGGCATCGATGATGGACTGGGCACGCTTGTCGCGCTCGATACCCTCGCGGGTGAACACCTGCACGTCGATCACGGTGCCGACCATGCCGGTCGGTACGCGCAGCGAGGTGTCTTTCACGTCGGACGCTTTTTCACCGAAGATCGCGCGCAGCAGCTTCTCTTCCGGCGTCAGCTGGGTTTCGCCCTTCGGCGTCACCTTGCCGACCAGCACGTCACCGGCGGTCACTTCGGCGCCGATGTAGACGATGCCGGAGTCATCCAGACGGTTGGACATGCGCTCGGACAGGTTCGGGATATCGCGGGAGATTTCTTCCGGCCCCAGCTTGGTGTCACGGGCAACGACCGACAATTCTTCGATGTGGATCGAGGTGTAGCGATCGTCGGCTACCACCTTCTCCGAGATCAGGATCGAGTCCTCGAAGTTGTAGCCGTTCCACGGCATGAAGGCGATGGTCATGTTCTGACCCAGCGCCAGCTCGCCCATATCGGTCGAGGCACCATCCGCCACCACGTCACCGCGGGCGATATGGTCACCAACGCTGACTACCGGGCGCTGGTTGATGTTGGTGTTCTGGTTGGAACGGGTGAACTTGGTCAGGTTGTAGATATCGACACCGACTTCACCGGCCAGCGCTTCTTCGTCGTTGACGCGCACCACGACACGGGTTGCGTCGACGTAATCCACCACACCGCCACGGCGAGCCACTACGGTGGTGCCGGAGTCGGTCGCCACGGCGCGCTCGATACCGGTACCGACGAAGGATTTCTCCGGACGCAGGCAAGGTACCGCCTGACGTTGCATGTTGGCACCCATCAAGGCACGGTTCGCGTCATCGTGTTCCAGGAACGGAATCAGCGAGGCCGCCACCGACACCACCTGACCGGTCGCCACATCCATGTACTGCACGCGGTCCGGCGTCGACAGGATGGTTTCGCCTTTTTCACGGCAGGTCACCAGCTCGTCGATCAGGCTGCCATCTTCCGCCAGCTCGGCGTTGGCCTGGGCGATGATGTAGCGGCCTTCTTCGATCGCGGACAGGTAGTCGATCTCGTTGGTCACCTTGCCGTCGATCACCTTGCGGTACGGCGTCTCGAGGAAGCCGTACTCGTTGGTGCGGGCATACACCGACAGCGAGTTGATCAGACCGATGTTCGGACCTTCCGGCGTTTCGATCGGGCACACGCGGCCGTAGTGGGTCGGGTGTACGTCACGCACTTCGAAGCCGGCGCGTTCGCGGGTCAGACCGCCCGGGCCCAGGGCCGATACGCGGCGCTTGTGGGTCACTTCGGACAGCGGGTTGGTCTGGTCCATGAACTGCGACAGCTGGCTGGAGCCGAAGAATTCCTTGATCGCGGCCGATACCGGCTTGGCATTGATCAGGTCGTGCGGCATCAGGTTGTCGGATTCGGCCTGGTTCAGGCGTTCCTTCACCGCGCGCTCGACGCGCACCAGACCGGCACGGAACTGGTTCTCGGCCAGTTCGCCGACGGAACGGACACGACGGTTACCCAGGTGATCGATATCGTCCACTTCGCCACGGCCGTTGCGCAGCTCGACCAGGATGGCGATCACGGACACGATGTCTTCAGTCGACAGCACGCCGTCCATCACGTCGCGGCGATGCGCGAAGGTTTCGGACAGCATGGTCTTGAACCACTCCGGCGACTTGTCGTCCAGCTTGTACTGGTAAGTGCGGGTGTTGAACTTCATGCGGCCAACACGGGACAGGTCGTAGCTGTCCTCGTTGAAGAACAGGCGCTGGAACAGTTGCTCGACAGCGTCTTCTGTTGGCGGCTCGCCTGGGCGCATCATGCGGTAGATGGCTACGCGTGCCTGCAGCTGGTCGGCGATGTCGTCGCCGCGCAGGGTGTGCGCGATGTAGCCGCCGTGGTCCAGGTCGTTGATGAACAGCACGTCGACTTCGGCGACGTCATGGATGTCCATCTTGGCCAGCAGGTCGTCGGTGATTTCCTCATTGGCGCGCGCGATCACTTCGCCGGTTTCAGGGGCGATTACGTTGCGGGCCAGGATCTTGCCCACCAGCACGTCGAACGGCACTTCGATACGGTCAAGGTTGGCCGCAGCGATGTCACGGATGTGCTTGGCAGTAATACGCTTGTCCTTGGCGACGATCAGCTTGCCGTCTTCGCCAACGATGTCCAGCTTGGCCACTTCGCCCTTCAGGCGGTCGGCAACCACTTTCTGGAAAACGCCGTTCTTGGTCAGGTAGAAGGTGTCGCAGCTGTAGAACTCGGACAGGATCCGCTCGCTGGTATAACCCAGTGCCTTCAGCAGGATCGACACCGGCATCTTGCGACGGCGGTCGATACGGAAGAACAGCTGGTCCTTGGCGTCGAACTCGAAGTCCAGCCAGGAGCCGCGGTAAGGAATCACGCGGGCGGAGAACAGCAGCTTGCCGGAAGAGTGGGTCTTGCCGCGATCGTGCTCGAAGAACACGCCTGGCGAACGGTGCAGCTGGGAAACGATGACGCGCTCGGTACCGTTGATGATGAACGAACCGTTCGAGGTCATCAGCGGGATTTCACCCATGTAGACTTCGTTCTCGCGCACTTCCTTCACCACCGGCTTGGAAGACTCGCGATCGAGAATGGTCAAACGGATTCGTGCACGCAGGGGCGATGCGAAGGTAATGCCGCGCAGCTGACATTCCTGAACGTCAAACGGTGGCTCACCCAGGACATAGTGTACAAAGTCGAGGCGGGCAAAGCCGTTGTGACTTACGATCGGGAAAATCGACTTGAATGCAGCCTGCAGGCCCGCATCCTTACGCTGATCGTACGGCACACCCAACTGGAGGAACTCAGTGTACGAATCAATCTGCGTTGCCAACAGGAATGGGACGTCGAGAACGGTTTGACGCTTCGCAAAGCTTTTACGAATACGTTTTTTCTCAGTAAACGAATAACTCATAGAGTCTCCATTGTGGGGGGTGGCGCAAGAAACCAAACGTCAGCAGCCACAAAACTTGAATGCTGACCTTTAGCGACTTGTTAGAGCATTACAAGCGCAACAAGGCTGGCGGATTTCTCCACCAGCCTCACTAATCTTCCCTAGGGAAGATTATTTTACTTCAGCCTTGGCACCAGCTTCGATCAGCTGCTTGGCAACGTCGTCAGCTTCAGCTTTGGACACGCCTTCTTTAACAGCTTTAGGAGCGCCGTCTACCAGGTCTTTGGCTTCTTTCAGGCCCAGACCGGTGATTGCACGAACAACCTTGATCACGTTAACTTTGCTTTCGCCAGCAGCAGTCAGGATCACGTCGAATTCGGTTTGCTCTTCAGCAGCAGCAGCGCCAGCGCCGGCAGGGCCAGCAACAGCAACAGCAGCGGCGGAAACGCCGAACTTCTCTTCGAACGCCTTAACCAGGTCGTTCAGTTCCATAACAGTCAGACCAGCAACTGCGTCGAGGATATCTTCTTTGGTGATAGCCATTTGTAAAACTCCTGAATACGGTATGAATCGAATAAATTAAGCGGCTTCGGCTTGCTTCTGCTCGGCCAGAGCGGCCAGAGCGCGAGCGAAACCAGATACCGGAGCCTGCATAACGTAGAGCAGCTTGGACAGCAGCTCTTCGCGGCTCGGGATAGAAGCCAGTTCGGCTACTTCGGCAGCACTCAGTACTTTGCCGTTGTAGGAACCTGCCTTGACAACGATTTTGCTGTCGTCTTTGGCAAATTGTTGCAGCACCTTGGCAGCAGCTACCGGATCAGCAGATACAGCGTAAACCAGCGGGCCAACCATTTGGTCAGCCAGTGCTTCGAACGATGTACCAGCAACGGCGCGACGTACCAGAGTGTTCTTCAGAACACGCAGGTACACGCCGTTCTCACGCGCCTTGGCGCGGAGTTTGGTCATGCTACTAACCTCGATGCCCCGATATTCAGCGATAACGAGAGTCTGTGCATCTGCCAGTTGGGCAGATACCGCAGCTACAACCGCCTTTTTATCTTCAATATTGAGACTCAAGGTCCACCTCCTAGACTGAAATGAAGCAGGATATTCTGCTTCGCTTTGCAGCGGCGACCTAATCAGGAGACATAACAAACGGATGGTGCTCATGGGCGGAATTGAACCGCCGACCTCTCCCTTACCAAGGGAGTGCTCTACCCCTGAGCTACATGAGCCAAATACGTTGAAAGCCTTCTAAGGGTTCACCATCTGCGTAGGCTACTCTTGCGAGCATTAAGTCAATCGACACCTACGGTCTTTGACAATCTGGCAGGCAAAGCCTGCCAGCCCAAAGCCTTTGCGAAACTGCTAAACCAGCGAATTAAACGCCAGTAGTTGCAGTGTCAACGCGCACACCAACACCCATGGTGCTGGATACGGCGATTTTCTTCAGGTATACGCCTTTGGATGCAGCTGGCTTGGCTTTAACCAGAGCGTCAACCAGAGCAACAAAGTTCTCGCGCAGGGCTTCAACTTCGAACGAAGCACGGCCCAGAGTGGCGTGAATGATACCAGCCTTGTCGGTACGGTACTGAACCTGACCGGCCTTGGCGTTCTTCACGGCTTCGGCAACGTTAGGGGTAACGGTACCAACCTTCGGGTTAGGCATCAGGCCACGTGGACCCAGAATCTGACCCAGTTGACCAACAACGCGCATTGCATCCGGGGAAGCAATCACAACGTCGAAGTCCAGGTTACCGGCCTTGACTTGCTCGGCCAGATCTTCGAAACCAACCACTTCTGCACCGGCAGCCTTGGCGGCTTCGGCGTTTGCACCTTGTGCAAACACGGCAACGCGTACCGACTTGCCGGTACCACGTGGCAGCACAACCGAACCACGGACAACCTGGTCGGATTTACGTGGATCCACGCCCAGATTCACGGCAACGTCGATGGACTCATCGAATTTTGCAGTAGCAGCACCCTTAACCAGAGCGATGGCTTCTTCAACAGCGTACAGCTTGTTACGATCAACCTGAGCTTTCAGGGCTTGAACGCGCTTGGACAGTTTTGCCATGTTACACACCCTCCACTTCCAGACCCATGGAGCGGGCGGAACCAGCAATCGTACGAACGGCAGCGTCAAGGTCAGCAGCGGTCAGATCCGGCTGCTTGGCTTTGGCGATGTCTTCCAGTTGTGCACGGGTCACTTTGCCGACTTTGTCAGCGTGAGCCTTGGCGCTACCCTTCTGGATACCAGCTGCTTTTTTCAGCAGGATGGTAGCAGGAGGCGTCTTCATCACGAAGGTGAAGGACTTGTCTGCGTAAGCAGTGATCACCACCGGAATCGGCAGACCTGGCTCGACGCCTTGAGTCTGGGCGTTGAACGCCTTGCAGAATTCCATGATGTTCAGACCGCGCTGACCCAGCGCTGGACCGATAGGAGGCGATGGGTTGGCTTTACCAGCTGGCACTTGCAGCTTGATGTAGCCGATGATTTTCTTTGCCACGATGTAGACTCCGTGTATGGGTTAAGCGCGGACTAACCGCTCCCCAAGTGAAAGGAGCAAGATTATACCTGCCCCACAAAAAAACAACAACTTAAAGTTTTTCGACCTGACTGAACTCAAGTTCAACCGGGGTATCACGACCGAAAATCTGCACCGAAACGCGCAGCTTGTTACGCTCGTAATTGACTTCATCGACGGTGCCGTTGAAATCATTGAACGGACCTTCGTTGACGCGAACGCGCTCACCCACCTCGAACAGCACCTTAGGCTTGGGTTTCTCCACCCCTTCCTGCATCTGCTGCATGATGGACTCGACCTCTTTCACCGAGATCGGCGCCGGGCGGTTAGCGGTACCACCCACGAAACCGGTCACCTTGGGCGTACTCTTCACCAGGTGCCATGTCTCATCGGTCATTTCCATCTCGACCAGCACATAACCAGGGAAGAACTTGCGCTCGGTAATGGAGCGGCGACCATTCTTGATATCAACCACTTCTTCAACCGGCACCAACACCTGGCCGAACAAATCCTGCAAGCCGTCGCGCTCGATGCGCTCACGCAGCGCTTTTTGCACACTCTTCTCGAAACCGGAGTACGCGTGCACCACATACCAACGCTTTGCCATGATTAACCTCTATTAAGCAATACGTCGTAGAACAGCCACGACAGGGAGGAGTCAACCAGCCACATGAACAAGGAGAGCACCAGCACGAAGACAAAAACCATCAACGTCATCTGGGTCGCTTCTTTTCTTGTCGGCCACACCACCTTTTTAGCTTCGACGAGCGACTCTTGGGCGTAAAGCACAAACTGCTTGCCCGGCGTCGACAACCACACCACGCCGGCCGCAATCGCAATCGAGACGACAAAAAGCAGCGCGCGCAGCACACCCTGGTCTGCCGGCAACAGGTAGAAACCAACCACCCCTGCCACCAACACCAGAATTGCCGCAACCAGCTTCAGCCTATCTTGCATTTCCATCTGTCGTTTCCACCATTTACATGCGTCAAAAAGACTAACCGGCGCATAAGCGCCGGTTAGTCTTAATTGGCAGGCCAGGAGGGTCTCGAACCCCCAACCCTCGGTTTTGGAGACCGATACTCTACCAATTGAGCTACTGGCCTAAAACCTATTTATCAGGCGATGATTTTTGCAACCACGCCAGCACCAACGGTGCGACCACCTTCACGGATGGCGAAACGCAGACCTTCTTCCATCGCGATCGGAGCAATCAGCTCAACCTTGATTTCCACGTTATCGCCTGGCATAACCATTTCCACGCCTTCTGGCAGGCTAACCGCGCCAGTCACGTCAGTCGTACGGAAGTAGAACTGTGGACGGTAGTTAGCGAAGAATGGAGTGTGACGACCGCCTTCTTCTTTGGACAGAACGTACACGGAACCGGTGAAGGTGGTGTGCGGCTTGATCGAGCCCGGCTTAACCAGAACCTGACCACGCTCAACGTCTTCACGCTTGGTACCGCGCAGCAGCACGCCCACGTTGTCGCCAGCCTGACCTTGGTCCAGCAGCTTACGGAACATTTCCACGCCGGTGCAAGTAGTCTTGGCAGTAGCCTTCAGGCCAACGATTTCCAGTTCTTCACCAACTTTAACGATACCGCGCTCTACACGACCGGTCACAACAGTACCACGGCCGGAGATCGAGAATACGTCTTCGATTGGCAGCAGGAACGGCTTGTCAACAGCACGCTCCGGAGTCGGGATGTAGCTGTCCAGCGCGTCGGCCAGACGGAAGATTGCTGGCTCACCGTATTCGGACTGGTCACCTTCCAGCGCCAGACGAGCGGAACCGGTGATGATCGGAGTGTCATCGCCCGGGAAGTCGTAGGACGACAGCAGGTCACGCACTTCCATTTCAACCAATTCCAGCAGCTCAGCGTCGTCAACCAGGTCAGCCTTGTTCAGGAAGACGATGATGTACGGCACGCCAACCTGACGGGACAGCAGGATGTGTTCGCGAGTCTGTGGCATTGGGCCGTCAGCTGCGGAGCAAACCAGGATCGCGCCGTCCATCTGCGCAGCACCAGTAATCATGTTCTTCACGTAGTCAGCGTGACCTGGGCAGTCAACGTGAGCGTAGTGACGAGTTTCGGTCTCGTACTCTACGTGAGCAGTGTTAATGGTGATACCACGTGCTTTTTCTTCTGGCGCGCTGTCGATCTGCGAGTAATCTTTCGCTTCGCCACCGAACTTCTTCGACAGAATGGTGGTGATCGCTGCAGTCAGAGTGGTTTTACCATGGTCCACGTGACCGATGGTACCAACGTTTACGTGCGGCTTGGTCCGCGCAAACTTTTCCTTAGCCATGGCAAATTCCCTGAATACAATAAAATGAGTTTGGTGCTCATGGGCGGAATTGAACCGCCGACCTCTCCCTTACCAAGGGAGTGCTCTACCCCTGAGCTACATGAGCCAAAAAACTTTACAACTTGCTGCACTTGGAGCGGGTGAAGGGAATCGAACCCTCGTCGTAAGCTTGGAAGGCTTCTGCTCTACCATTGAGCTACACCCGCCTTACGATCCCGGCCAACTCTAACTGCTTTCGCCGCCAAGATGCTGGTAACTTTGGTGGGGGGAGAAGGATTCGAACCTTCGAAGGCTGAGCCGTCAGATTTACAGTCTGATCCCTTTGACCGCTCGGGAATCCCCCCTGAAGAAGCCCGAATATTATAGACAGATCTGGCGACCGTCAACAGCTTTTCCGCATTTTTTTGGTTTTTCTGCGGCCAAAATACAAACGGCCGCCACACTACGTGGCGGCCGTCCGGCAAATCAAGCACTTAGCCCGATCAGGCCTTGCCGGTGATCACCAGGTACTTCTGATACAGCTGGTCGTGAGTCTCCGGATTGGAGGCATCCAGCGGGATGCAGTCTACCGGACAGACTTGCTGACACTGCGGCTCGTCGTAGTGGCCGACACACTGGGTGCACAGGTTAGGGTCGATCTCGTAGATCTCTTCACCTTGCGAAATGGCGTTGTTCGGGCACTCCGGCTCACAGACATCGCAGTTGATGCATTCGTCGGTAATGATCAAAGACATAGTAATTTCCTCAGGTATTTCACTAGTGAATTCTGGCACCGCCGGCACACCATCGCAAGCCCATGCCGTTATATGTTTATTCGCTGGACCCGGCCACCAGCAGCGCAAAGCGCACCGCCCCCGCCTTGCCCTCTTTCAGCACCTGCCAACCGGCAAACTGCTCCGGCCGATCTGATTCTATATATATGCATCCGCCCGCCTTCAGCATGCGGCCAACCTTGGGCAGCAATGCCGGCAGCAGGTTCAGCGCATATGGCGGATCGAGGAAGATCAGGTCGAAGCGCTCCGCGCTACGCGCCAGGTAGTCCTCTGCGGCACCGGAATGCAGCTGCACCTCCGCAGCCCCCAGTAAAGTCTTGCTGTCGCGCAGGCATTGCAATGCCGTGCGGCTTTTCTCGACCAGCACCACCTTGCGCGCACCGCGCGATGCCGCCTCGAAGCCCATCGCCCCGCTGCCGGCGAACAGATCAAGACAGTCGGCGCTCTCGACGCGATCGGCCAGCCAGTTGAAAACGGTTTCGCGCACCCGGTCTGGGGTTGGCCGCAAGCCTTCGGCATCCGGGAAAGGCAGCAGGCGCCGGCGGTACTTGCCGGCGATGATCCGCACCCTGTTGCGTTGCTGCGCCATGCCATGTCCTGCCTTGTTCAAAGAAGGGCAGGATTTTACTCCATTTCCCGCCCTGTAACTTCTGTCATGAATCAATCCGTTAACGCCATGTCGCGCTTTATACTCAGGTTTGCCCCCGCTCCGGCTTTTGCCGGTACAATCCAGCGCTAATCACTTACTTCGACTCAGCCATTTCGCATGTTCAGCTTTTTCAAGAAAAAACCCGCTCCCGAGACTACTCCGACCCCGCCGACCGCCCCCGTCGCGCCGGTAGCCGACACCCCTGTCGTGCCGGCGACAAGCACCAGCCCGGCCCCTGAAGCCCCGGCCATCTCCACGCCGGCAAGCAGCAATGCCGCACCGGCAAAGCCGAGCTGGGCCGAGCGCCTGAAATCCGGCCTCGCCAAAACCCGCGACAAGCTGGGCAAGCAGCTGGCCGGCCTGTTCGGCGGCGGCAAGATCGACGAAGACCTGTACGAAGAGCTGGAGTCGGTACTGCTGACCTCGGACATGGGCATGGACGCCACCAGCCACCTGCTGCGCGACGTGCGTGAGCGGGTATCGCTGAAAGGCCTGAAAGACGCCAGCGAACTGAAGGGCGCGCTGAAGGAAGCGCTGGTCGAACTGATCCAGCCGCTGGAGCAGCCGCTGCAGACCCATGGCAAGAAGCCTTACGTGATCATGCTCGCCGGCGTCAACGGCGCCGGCAAGACCACCTCGATCGGCAAGCTGGCCAAGTACTTCCAGAGCCAGGGCAAGTCGGTGCTGCTCGCCGCCGGCGACACCTTCCGTGCCGCCGCGCGCGAACAGCTGATCGCCTGGGGCGAGCGCAACAACGTCACCGTGATCGCGCAGCAAAGCGGCGATGCCGCCGCCGTCTGCTACGACGCGCTGCAGGCCGCCATGGCTCGCGGCATCGACATCGTGATTGCCGATACTGCCGGCCGCCTGCCGACGCAGCTGCACTTGATGGAAGAAATCAAGAAGGTGAAGCGCGTGATCCAGAAGGCGATTCCGGACGCCCCGCACGAGGTGGTGCTGGTACTGGACGCCAACATCGGCCAGAACGCGATCAACCAGGTGCTCGCCTTCGATCAGGCGCTGGGCCTCACCGGCCTGATCCTCACCAAGCTGGACGGCACGGCCAAGGGTGGCGTCATCGCCGGCATCGCCAAACAGCATCCGGTGCCGCTGCGCTTCATCGGCGTTGGCGAAGGTATCGACGACCTGCGTCCGTTCTCGACCCGCGACTTTGTCGACGCGCTGTTCGACTGAGCAACTGATCCACTTGCGGTCACAGTACTTGCGGCCAACCTTTAGTGCGGAATGATTGCCGATGATCCGATTTGACCAAGTCACCAAGCGCTACCCCGGCGGACACGAGGCCTTGCGCAACCTGTCCTTCACCGTGGAAAGCGGCGAGATGGTGTTCCTTGCCGGTCACTCCGGCGCCGGGAAAAGCACGCTGCTGAAACTGGTTTCCGGTATCGAGCGCGCCACCAGCGGCAACGTACTGGTCAACAACCAGAACCTGAGCAAGCTGCGCGCCAGCCAGCTGCCCTACGTCCGTCAGCACATCGGCGTGGTGTTCCAGGATCACAAGATCCTGTTCGACCGCACGGTATTCGACAACGTGATGCTGCCGCTGGACATCATCGGTTTCGACCGCCGCGATGCGCAACGCCGCGTGCGGGCGGCCCTGGACAAGGTTGGCCTCGCCGGCAAGGAAAAGGTGATGCCGATCCGCCTGTCCGGCGGCGAACAGCAACGGCTGTGCATTGCCCGTGCCGTGGTGCACCGCCCCAGCATCCTGCTGGCGGATGAGCCGTCGGCCAACCTCGACCGTGCCTACGCGCTGGACATCATGGAGCTGTTCAAGTCCTTCCACCAGGTTGGCGTCACGGTGCTGATCTCGGCCCACGACGAAACGCTGATGGAAGACTACGGCCGCCGTATCATCCGGCTTCGTGAAGGACAATTCGCCGCATGAAACACTACCTCTACCTGCACGCGCAGAGCGCCCGCAGCGCGCTGCTGAAGATCCTGCGCCAGCCGTTCGGCAACTTGCTCAACCTGCTGATGCTGGCCATCGCGCTAGCGCTGCCGGTGTCGCTGTACCTCGGCGTCAGCAGCTTGCAGCAGTGGACCGCCAGACTGAACACCACGCCGCAGATCACGCTGTTCATGGAACTGTCCAGCGAACAGGCCGATCTGGCCGCGGTAGAGAGCAGCCTCAAGCACCATCCGCGGGTCGCCTCCTTCCGCTTCGTGCACAAGGACGCCGCGCTGAAAGAGCTGGAGCAGCGCAGCGGCCTGAATGCGATCAGCGAGGGCCTCGGCAGCAATCCGCTGCCGCACGCCTTCATCGTCACCCCGCAAGCGCTGGAGCCGGCGATGCTCGACCTGCTGCAGAAGGAGCTGTCCGGCCTGCCGATGGTGGAACTGGCGCAGTTCGATGCCGCCTGGGCGCGCAAGCTGCACGCGATGATCACCCTCGCCGGCCAGCTCGCCTGGCTTCTGGCGGTGGTGTTTGCGTTGGCGATGGTGCTGATCAACCACAACACCATCCGCATGCAGATCCTGGCGCGCCAGGAAGAAATCGCGGTCTCGAAACTGATCGGCGCCACCGACAGCTTCATTCGCCGCCCCTTCCTCTATCACGCGGCGTGGCAGGGCGGGCTGTCGGCGCTGCTGTGCTGGGGTCTGAGCAGCTGGCTGGCCTACCAGGCCAATCCGGCGCTGGCCGAGTTCGCCAGCCTGTACGGCATCGACGCCCAGTTGCGCAGCCTGCAGCCGCTGGAGGTGCTGGCCATGCTGCTGGGCGCCATGCTGCTGAGCATGCTCGGCGCAAGGTTGGCCGCAGACCATCATCTGCGCAAAAGCCAGCCAGCCTGACATCGGGCGAGACAATCGGTCTGATTGAAATTTGCCATTGGCAGGAACTCCTGTCGTCTGGCACTCTCATAATCCGAGTGCTAAGATAAGTCGGTCCATCTAGGAGGATTGCGAATACATGTCCACTTTTGCCCTGCCCGTGCTTTCTTCCAACGGTAGCCTGGAACAATACATCCAGACCGTTAACAGCATCCCGATGCTGACCCAGGAAGAGGAGATCGAGCTTGCCACGCGTCATCAGCAACACGAAGACCTGGAAGCGGCAAAACGCCTGGTGATGTCTCACCTGCGCGTGGTGGTATCCATCGCCCGCGGTTATGCCGGTTACGGCCTGCCACAGGCCGACCTGATCCAGGAAGGCAATATCGGCCTGATGAAGGCGGTCAAGCGCTTCGAGCCGAACCGCGGCGTGCGCCTGTTCTCGTTCGCGGTGCACTGGATCAAGGCCGAGATGCATGAATTCATCCTGCGCAACTGGCGCCTGGTGCGCATCGCCACCACCAAACCGCAGCGCAAGCTGTTTTTCAACCTGCGCAGCATGAAGAAGGGCTTTGCCGCGCTCAGCGACAGCGAAGCCCGCGCCATCGCCGAGGATCTCGGTGTCAAGCCGGAAGAAGTACGCGAAATGGAAACGCGCATGAGCGGCCAGGACGTGTCGCTGCTGGCCGACGACAACGACGACGACGCCTACGCCCCGATCGACTGGCTGGCCGATGCCCACAACGAGCCGACCGTGACGCTGGAGCGCCGCGCGGTGGATCGCCTGCAGAGCGAAGGCCTGCTGGAAGCGTTGTCGACACTCGACCCGCGCAGCCGCCGCATCATCGAAGCGCGCTGGCTGGCCGACGACAGCGGCGCCACGCTGCATGACCTGGCTGCCGAGTTCGGCGTCTCCGCCGAGCGCATCCGCCAGATCGAAGCCAAGGCGCTGAGCAAGATGAAGGCGGCGCTGCACAGCGGCGTGGTCATCGACGGCTGAACCATCTGCGCCGGCCTCCAGACACAAAAAATCCCTGCCAAGCGCAGGGATTTTTCATTGCCGCATCAATCATTCACGGCTTGCCATCGCCGCCTCCACCTGCTGCCGCAGCGGCTGCCATGCCGGCTCTTCCGGCGACAGCGCGCGCAGGAAGAACGGCGCGTAGGTCGGGAACGAGCCCAGCGCCAGCCGCATGGTGTAGGCGGCCTCCTGCGGGCGCCCTTCCAGCGCCAGGAACTGCGCTTCCTTGCGCAATACATCCGGATACGGCCGCATCTTCGCCAGCTGTGCGACCCACTGCCGCTGCACTGGCGGTGTATCACGGCCCGGCGTCACCACATCATCCAGCAGACCCAGCGCGTGGAAGGCAAACAGCGGCTCATTGCGCATGATCTGCTGCAGCCTCTGCTGTTGCTGCGCGGTGCGCGGGCTGTACAGGCCCTGCATCTCGACGTAGCGATAGCTGCCATACCCCGCCAGCAACAGCATCAGCAGCGCGCCGAACTGTACCGGCCGGAACGGGCGACGCTTGCCGCCCTCCGCCACCGGCGCCAGCGCCAGCAGCATCACCAGTACCGCAGGGAAATACAGGTACCACAGCGGGTACTCCAGCATGCTGTGCAACAGCGAGATGGCCAGCATGGCCAGCGGCAGCAGATGCACCGCCCGCGCCTGCCGGCCGCACCATGGCAGCAGCAACCACACCAGCCCCAGCAGTACCGCCAGGGTGCCGATCAGGCCGACCTCGGCCAGCAGCTGGAACACCAGATTATGCGCATTGCTGAACAGGCCGCTGTTGACACCGCTATCGGCAAACTGCGGCAGCAGTTGCAGCTGCACGCTGTGGTACGCGTACTGCGACCAGCCGGCACCGAACCAGGGCGCCTCGCGGAACACCAGCCACGCCTTGCCCCACTCCGCCAGCCGGCGGGCGCCCATGCCGTCGGAGTTGGCCGCCAGCCGCTCGACACCACTGGCCACCAGCTCACCATGCAGTAGCGGCCGCAGCAGCCACTCGCCCAGCGGCAACGCGAACTGCATCAGCAGCAGCAAGCCCGCCGCCAGCATCAGCCACTGCATCAGGCGCTTGCTGGCCTCGTCGCGCACGTGCCAGTACCAGGCCGGTGCCAGCAGCAGCAAGGCGGCCGCGTACAGCAACACGGTGCGGGAGCCGGCAAAGGCGATCGACAGCGCCAGCCACAAAAGCACGACGATGGCCACGCCACGCGACAGTACACGCGCAACGGCCAGCCAGCTGACCGCCACCAGCCCCCAGCTCAGGTAGTGCGCATACTGGTTGCGCTGCCCGATGTGACCGAAAATATTGGAAGTCGGATGCGCGCCATCGTAGAACAGCACGCCACCCAGCAGCGGCGCCAGGCCGGTGAGCTGCGCCAGCCCGATCAGCGACTGCAGCAGCGCACCGACCAGCAGCCCTTTGGCCAGCACCGTCATCACCGTTTCGGCGTCGCTCAGCGCCTGCCAGCGCGCGACGGCCAGCGCCAGCAGCGCCAGGGCGAGAAAGGCCAGCCCCGTCGCCGCATTGAGGCCGGGAAACAGCAGTTCGACAAACCATGGCTGGCTCAGCCACAGCAGCGCCAGCAGCACCAGCCACGGCACCACACGCGGCAGCCGCAGACTGCCCTGCGGCAGGCACAGGCAGGCCAGCGCGCCGAGCACCACGGCCGTGATCTCGCCCCACCACTGCGGTAGCGGCAGGTAGTGGAACGGCGACAGGAAGGGCAGGACGGTTACTGCCGCCAGCAGCAATGCGGCCAACCTTGGCCGCGCAAGAGAAGCAAACATCATCAATCCGCGTTTCGGCAAAGGCGGAAGCATACCGCACCGCCGCTTTGGCTGTCAGATCGGGAGCCCAATGCTCAGTCCCGTGGCGTAGCCAGCACGCTGGCAGCGGCGGCTTCCGCACCACCGTTACGACTGGCTTGCAATGCCGCATTGGCGATCGTCTGCAGCGGCCGCAGCTCCGGATCGTGGCGCGACATCAACTCGGCGGTAAAAGCCGGCGTATAAGCCGGATAAGCGGCGATGGCAAAGCGTAGCGCCTGTTCCGCATCAACACGATCACCATCCAGCGCCCGCAGGATCGCGACATTGATCAGCATGCTGGCATGCGGCCGATATTCGGTCAGGCGCTCGAACAGTGCCCGCTTCTCCTGCAGCTGGCGTTTGTCCACGATCAGGTAGTTGGCCAACACCATGTCGGCCTCATAAGTCCACAGCGGATTACGCGCGATATGCCAGATTTCCTCGACATGCTTCACATTCTCCTGTGGATTTGGACCCGGCATATACCAGCGCGCCAGTTTGTGATAACTCTGTAGCCCCGCCAGTGACTGCCACAGCAGCAGTGCACAAAAGCCCCACGTCAGCACGCGCCGCATCGACAGGCGGATATCCAGCACGAAACGACGCGCCGGCGACAGCCCCAAAAGAACGGCAAACAGGCTGAGAAAAGTCATGTACCACAGCGGATATTCGACCATGCTGTGCAGCAGCAGCACCATCGCCAGCAACACCACCAGCAGCGAGTGCACATCGGCCTGCTGCTTGCGGAAAAACGGCAGGAATGCCCAGCCCAAGCCGGCCACCACCACCGCAGTGCCAAGCAACCCCGTTTCCGCCAGCAACTGCAGGATCAGGTTATGACAATGTGCAAACAGCCAGCTCTCCGACCACTGTCCGGCAAAACCCATCGCCACTTCCAGGCGCACGCTCTCTGCCGCATAGCCGCCCAGCCCGACACCGAATAACGGGTGATCCAGGAACACCTGCCACGCCTTCTGCCACTCCACCCAGCGTCGGGCACCGAAACCGCCGGCCAGCATACGGTCGACACCGGAACCGATATCACCCAGCGGCAGGCCCAGCCAGGACAGCAGCGCGACCAGCTCCTTGTTGAACAACTGACAGCACACCAGCCAGCACGTCGCCAGCGCCAAAGCCATAGCCAGACGCCCGGTCTCGGCCTGCCGGCCACTGCGCCGGTAAAACAGCCACGCCAGCACCATGGCGGCGCCGGCATAGCCGATCGCCAGCCGCGAACCGGACCAGCTGATGAGCAAGCCGAACACCAGTACCAACGGCAACAGCAGCCAGCCACGTAACTTGCCGACGGCAAACAGGTAGCAGCCAGCAAATAGCGACAGCGTCAGATAATTGGCGTACTGGTTACGCTGCGCGATCTGGCCGAACAGATTGGCCGGATTGGTCTTGTCGTAGAACACCCACCACCACTGCACGGTCAACACCCACTGCGTCACCTGCAGCACGCCGACCAGCGCCTGCACCACCCCGCCCAACAACAGTCCCCAGGCCAGCGTCGTCAGTACCTCGGTGCGCTGATAGCCAGAGATGACATGGGCCAGAACCAGAGACAGCAGTATGGCCATACTGGCCGCCAGTCCCTGCCCCGGATACGGAGACGTCAGGGCGGTGACCAAAGTGAGCAGTGGCAGCAAGGTCAGCAGCAATACCGGGCCACCAGCTTCTACATCGCGCCGTCTTGCCGGCGACAGCAGCAAGACTGCCACCGCCAGCAATACCGCAACGGCACTGCTGACGTAATCTCCGGATGGCTGAAAACGCACCCAGTTGAGAAAAGGCATGGTCACCAGCAAAAACAGCATGTTCAGTGCCAAACGTTCCATGGCGATGATTCTTCTCGTTCCGCTTGCAAAAATAAAAAGCCCTTGCTGGGCAAGGGCTGGGTGAGACATCCAACTAACTGTAAGCCATACAGTTACGAGCAATTCTTCGGCAGGTAGTCTGTGGAGACGGCACTCGCAGCCGGCACTGTGCATGTCCATGTTGTGGAGTTGGAACCAAATGCTGGCACCAGCGTTACAGAGCGACCTTGCAATTCGGCATGAGCCTTAGAACCAAATGTTGCCGTGATAGTACAACCTGCCTCAACCGTGGCGCCGGAACCAGTGACTGCAATGTTTGCATAAGTACCGGAAGCAGCCAGTGCAGTACAAGTACCGGTTTCACCCTGCGTTTCCGCTACCTTCACCTTGATACCATCCGCCAGCGAGAACGCTTCCGAAACCTGCGCGCGCTTGGTGTAGTTGGAGTACGCCGGGATCGCGATCGCGGCCAGAATGCCGATGATCGCGACCACGATCATCAGTTCGATCAGGGTAAAACCTTGTTGTGCACGTTTCATGTGTAGCGCTCCTGTTTGAAAATAAAAACGGCAAACGACCAGTGTCGGGTAACAATCCGCTTGCGGTCTGCTGCCGCTGCACGCCTTGATGGCAGTTGCCGCGAGAATAACCGACCGTGCCGTGGCGCGTCTTGATTGCCGACAACACCCAGCAAGAACAGCGCCAGCGCGTGCCTGCCGCGCATTCTCTCCGCATAGCGCCAGCGCTGGCAAACTTTCCGTGCGATGGCGGGCTGTTGCGCACGGCGCGCGTCGGCGCAAAATCGGCATACTACTGACAATTTTCGTCACTCTTGCGCGGTGCGGCGCCATGTTACGATGCCCGCCTTGCCTTACGGAGCACTCGCCATGCATGACTCGCAAGCACAACACTGGCTGGCGCGCAGCCGCGCCTCGGTGTGGCACCCCTGCACCCAGATGAAGCGCCACGAAACCCTGCCCATCATCCCGATTGCCCGCGCCGACGGCATCTGGCTAGAGGATTTCGACGGCCAGCGCTACATCGACGGCGTCAGCTCGTGGTGGGTGAACCTGTTCGGCCACAACCAGCCGCGCATCAAGCAGGCGTTGAAGGATCAGCTCGACACCCTGGAGCACGTGATCCTCGCCGGCTTCACCCACCAGCCGGTGGTGGAGCTGTCGGAAAGGTTGGCCGCACTCACCGGCCTCGGCCACGCCTTCTACGGCTCGGACGGCGCCAGCGCCACCGAGATCGCGCTGAAAATGAGCTTCCACTACTGGCGCAACCACGGCCAGACGCAGAAGACCCGCTTCCTCAGTCTGGAAAACAGCTACCACGGCGAAACCGTCGGCGCGCTGGCGGTCACCGACGTGCCGCTGTTCTCCGACACCTACGCGCCGCTGCTCCAGCACAACCTGCGCGCGCCCAGCCCCGACGCCCGTCTCGCCGCAGCGGGGGAGACGGCCGCCGATGTCGCGCGCCGCGCCGCTGCCGCGCTGGAGACCCTGCTGCAACAGCACGGCCACGAGATTGCCGCCTTCATCATCGAACCGCTGGTGCAAGGCGCCGCCGGTATGGTGATGTACGACCCGCTGTATCTGGCCGAAGCGCGCCGCCTGTGCGACCAGTACCAGGTGCACCTGATCGCCGACGAGATCGCGGTCGGCTTCGGCCGCACCGGCACGCTGTTCGCCTGCGAACAGGCGGCGATCCGCGCCGACTTCCTGTGCCTGTCAAAAGGCATCACCGGCGGCTACCTGCCGCTGTCCTGCGTGCTGACCACCGACGACATCTACGCCGCGTTCTACGACGACGACGTCAGCCGCGGCTTCCTTCACTCGCACAGCTACACCGGCAACGCACTGGCCTGCCGCGCGGCGCTGACCGTGCTCGACATCTTCGAGGACGAACAGGTGATTGCGGCCAACCTTGCCACCGCCGCGCTGTTCAGCCGCCACCTGGCCGAGATCGCCGCTCACCCGGCGGTGCGCCACTTCCGCCAGCGCGGCATGATCTGGGCGTTCGACGTCGACTGCCAGCGCGCCGACTTTGGCCCCGCCTTCTTCAGCCTGATGCTGCAGCAGGGCTGCCTGGTGCGCCCGATCGGCAAGACGGTGTACTTCATGCCGCCCTACATCATCGAGGAAAGCCACATGCGGCAGCTGGTCGACGCCACGCTCATGGCGCTGACGCAACTGCTGGCCGGCGACCGGCCATCGTCGCGGCCGGAAACCGCGCTGCCGTAAGCCCCCCGCCGCGTGACGCACTGCGGCATGGCGGCGGAATCGGGTAAACTGACGGCTTTGCTTCTGACGGGATTCGGCGACATGCAATCGGTGATTCACAACGCCACGCGCATCGTGGTGAAAGTAGGCTCCAGCCTGGTGACCAATGACGGCAAGGGCCTGGACATGGGCGCGCTGGCGCGCTGGGCCGCCGAGATCGCCGACCTGAAACGCCGCGGCAAGCAGGTGGTTCTGGTCTCCAGCGGCGCCATCGCCGAAGGCTGCCAGCGCCTGGGCTGGGCCAAACGGCCGAAGGCGGTGCACGAGCTGCAGGCCGCCGCCGCCGTCGGCCAGATGGGGCTGTGCCAGGCGTACGAGAGCGCCTTTCGCGAACACGGCCTGCAGACCGCGCAGGTGCTGCTGACCCACGAAGACCTGTCCGACCGCCTGCGCTACCTCAACGCCCGTACCACGCTGTCGACGCTGCTGGCGCTGAACGTGGTGCCCATCATCAACGAGAACGACACCGTGGTCACCGACGAGATCCGCTTCGGAGACAACGACACCCTCGGCGCGCTGGTGACCAACCTGATCGAGGCCGACAGCCTGGTGATCCTCACCGACCAGCAGGGCCTTTACACCGCCGACCCGCGCAGGCACCCCGACGCCGCCTTCGTGCACGAGGCCGAGGCTGGCGACAGCAAGCTGGAAGAAATGGCCGGCGGTGCCGGCTCCAGTGTCGGCACCGGCGGCATGTACACCAAGATCATCGCCGCCAAGCGCGCCGCGCGCAGCGGTGCCGCCACCGTGATCGCCTGCGGTCGCGAGACCAACGTGCTGTCGCGGCTGGCCGACGGCGAGGCGATCGGCACCCAGCTCAATGCGCCGACCACCAGGTTGGCCGCACGCAAGCAGTGGCTGGCCGATCACCTGCAGCTGTCCGGCAAGGTGGTGCTGGACGCCGGCGCCGCGCTGGCGGTACGAGAAAAAGGCACCAGCCTGCTGCCGATCGGCGTCATCGCGGTGGAAGGCAGCTTCCTGCGCGGCGACGCGGTGGTCTGCGTCGACGAACAGCACGTCGAGGTGGCGCGCGGGCTGGTCAACTACAGCTCGGAAGAGGCGCGGCTGATCATGCGCAAGGCCACCCGCGACATCGAGGGTGTGCTCGGCTACCTGATCGAGCCGGAACTGATCCACCGCGACAATATGGTCGCGCTGTAAGAACCTGTTCACGATCTGCTGCGCTTCGGCGATACCGCGTTAAAAACGGCTTCGGAATGCTCATTTACCCCATGTAAATTCCGCTTTCTCAGCCGTTTTCGCCTTGTCTCGCGTGAGCGGGCGGGATCGTGAAGACGTTCTAAACGGCGCATACAAAACAACAGGGCTGCCGCGGCAGCCCTGTTTGCATGATGGCCCGACCCGAACGGCCGGAACGAACGCTTACTCCGGCGCCTTGCCGCCGCGCTCGCTGGCGCGAGCCTCCACCGCGCGCATGATCACGTAGGCGACCATGGTGCACAGGAAGAACAGCAGCATCACCCACGCGATCTGCGACAGGGTGTCGATCACGGTGCGGTAGATCTGGATGGTCCAGCGCACGCCGTTCAGCTCCAGCGCCGATTCGCGGCCGTTGGGCACGAACTTCTCCAGATCCCAGATGCGCACACCGCCGGACACGCCGACCACCACGATGGCGAAGCTCATGTACTTGCGCCAGGCCTCGGCCAGATCATCGCCGACGATGCGCGACAGGATTTTCTTGACTGCCTCGTTGAAAAAACGGACCACCAGTATCGAGGTCACCAGGGCGACCGCCAGTGTCACCAGCAAAATGGCGTAAAACATGCCTGCATACTCCCTGAGCAATCATGAGCAAATAAAACATCCGGCGCGCATTGTACGCCGGGTAGTCAGCCTTGCGCAGCCACCGGCAGCAAGGCGGCGAAACGCTGCAATAAAGCCGCCGCATGTGGTGTCGCCGCAACATTCTGCTGCAGCACCGGCAAGGACAGCTGCGCCCGTGCCAGCGGCTCGGCCAGCTGTGCGAGGTAGCGCGTCATCGCCTCGGCGTTGAATTCCGGGTGGAACTGCACGCCCCACGCCGAACCATGGCGGAAGGCGTGATGCGGCTCGAAGGCGTTGTGCGCCAGGCACACCGCGCCCGGCGGCAGCCGCTGCACGCTCTGCCAGTGGATCACGTTGGCGGCAAAGCTCTCCGGCAACGCCGACAACAGCGGGTCGCTGGCGGCAGCAGCGGTGGTCTGCACCGTCACCGTGCCGGCCTCCGGCCCCTGCGGGTGGTAGTCCACCTCGCCGCCCAGCGCCGATGCCAGCAGCTGGTGGCCGAAGCAGATGCCCAAGAGCGGCACGTTGGCCGCATGCGCGCTGCGCAGCCAGGCTGCGGTGGCCTCACTCCACGGCGCGCGCTCGCTGACCATCGCCGCCGACCCGGTAATCACCGCGCCGGCCACCTCTGTCACCGCCGGTAGCGCCTCGCCGGCCTGCACGTCGATCACCTGCCAGCGCTCGCCACCGGCGCCCAGCTCGCGGCGGATCCAGTCGTCAAAATCGCCCAGCTCGCTACGCAACTCGGCATAGACGCGGCCGGTACGGATAATCAGCTTTTTCTGCATCGTGTTCGCTCGTGAATCGGTGCCGCCGCTTACTCCCGGGTCGGCAGCCCGAAGTGGGTATAGGCCAGCGCCGTCGCCATCCGCCCGCGCGGCGTGCGCTGCAGATAGCCCTGCTGGATCAGGAACGGTTCGATCACGTCCTCGATGGTGTCGGTCGACTCGCCGATGGCGGCGCCGACGTTGTCCAGCCCCACCGGGCCGCCACCGAACTTGTCCAGGATGGCCTGAAGCAATTTGCGGTCCATCACGTCCAGGCCGGCCGGGTCCACGTCCAGCATCGCCAGCGCGGCGTCGGCCACCGCCGCCGTCACCGTGCCGTCGGCACGCACCTCGGCGTAGTCGCGCACGCGGCGCAGCAGGCGGTTGGCGATGCGCGGCGTGCCGCGCGAACGGCGCGCGACTTCAAACGCGCCATCGTCGGCCAGCGGCACGTTCAGCAGGCCGGCGGAGCGCACCACGATGCGCTGCAGCTCCTCGGGGGTGTAGAACTCCAGCCGCGCGACAATCCCGAACCTATCCCGCAGCGGGTTGGTCAGCATGCCGGCGCGGGTGGTGGCGCCCACCAGCGTGAACGGCGGCAGGTCGATCTTCACCGAGCGCGCCGCTGGCCCCTCGCCGATCATGATGTCGATCTGGTAGTCCTCCAGAGCCGGGTAGAGGATCTCCTCCACCACCGGCGACAGGCGGTGGATCTCGTCGATGAACAGCACGTCGTGCGGCTCCAGGTTGGTCAAGAGCGCGGCCAGGTCGCCGGCGCGCTCCAGCACCGGGCCGGAAGTCTGGCGCAGGTTGACGCCCATCTCGCGCGCCACGATGTGCGCCAGCGTGGTCTTGCCGAGGCCCGGCGGGCCGAACAGCAGCACGTGGTCCAGCGCCTCGCCGCGCTTTTTGGCCGCCTCGATGAAGATCTCCAGCTGCTCACGCGCCTTTTTCTGGCCGACGTACTCGTCCAGCTGCTTCGGCCGCAGCGCGCGCTCCAGCGCCTCCTCCTGCTGCGACAGGCTTTGCTGGGTGACGATGCGGCGCTCAGGCGCGCCGCCTATCAGGTTGTCGGTCTGGATCATGTCGCTATCACTCGGAATCAATCGCCCGATGTTACCACTTGCGCCCGGCACCCGCCCCGGATGCACCGGCAATCGCTTGCGGCCAACCCTGGCCATCCACGTTGGCCGCAAACAAAAACCGCAGCGCCTACTCCATATCATGAGCACGCTGCGGTTTTTTCCGGTTGGCGCCGGCGCGGTGCCGGCAAGCGCCCTACTTGGCCGCTTTGCGCCCACCGCCGTTGCCCGGTTTGAGGCGGATCGACACCCCGCCGCGGCCGCTGCTGGCCTTGCGCACCTCGAACCAGCCCGACTTCAGCACCAGCTCGGACAGCTTGGCAAAGCCGTAATTGCGCGGATCGAAGTCCGGCATCCACTGGCCGAGCAGGCTGCCGACGCCGCCGAGGTCGGCCCAGCCCTCGTCATCGTCCATGCTCTCGATGCCCTTCTGGAATTGTGCGCGCAGCTTCTTGTCCAGCGGCCGCAGCACCCGCGCCGCCGGCACCGGTTTGCCGCCGCCGCGCGCGCCGTCGCCCTCCTTGGCCGCGCTCTCCTCCGCCTTGGCCTCGTCGCTCAGCGCCAGCACTTCCACGTACACGAACTTGCTGCAGGCGTTGACGAAGGCCGACGGCGTCTTCTCCTCGCCGAAGCCCCACACCTCCAGCCCGTCCTCGCGCAGCCGCGTCGCCAGCCGCGAAAAGTCGCTGTCGCTGGAGACCAGGCAGAAGCTGTGATAGCGGCCGGAGTGCAGCATGTCCATGGCGTCGATCACCAGCGTGATGTCGGACGCGTTCTTGCCCTTGGTGTTCGGGAACTGCTGGATCGGGTGGATGGCGAAGCGCGCGCACAGGTCGCGCCACGCCTTGTCGTGACGGCTGAAGTCGCCGTATACGCGCTTGAGTGCCAGCACGCCCAGCTTGCCGGCTTCTTCCAGTACGTCCTCGATCCAGCCCGGCGACACGTTGTCCGCGTCGATCAGTACCGCTACGTTGGCCATTGTTTTCCCCTTGTTGACGATGCCGCGGCGCGCTCAGCGGCCGCCGGCGACATCGATGAAACTGCCGGTGGTGAACGAGGCGGCGTCGGACAGCAGCCACAGGATCGCCGCCGCCACCTCCTGCGGCTGACCGCCGCGCTGCAGCGGCACCGCGCTCTTGACGCGGTCGACGCGGCCCGGCTCGCCGCCGTCGGCGTGCATGTCGGTGTAGATGAAGCCGGGGCGCACCGCGTTGACGCGGATGCCTTCGGCGGCGACCTCTTTTGCCAGGCCCACGGTCAGCGTGTCCAGCGCGCCCTTGCTGGCGGCGTAGTCCACGTATTCACCGCCCGACCCCAGCCGCGCGGCGGCGGACGACACGTTGACGATGGCACCGCCCGACCCACCGTGGCGGGTGGACAGCCGCTTCACCGCCTCGCGGCAGCACAGCAGCGGGCCGATGACGTTGGCGCCCAGGATGCGCTGCCAGCGCGCCATGCTCATTTCGTCCAGCCGCATCTGCGGCTCCAGCACGCCGGCGTTGTTGACCAGCGCCGACAGCGGCCCGAGCGCCGCCTCGCACTCGGCGAACAGGCGCAGCACGTCCACCTCGTCCGCCACGTTGGCCGCAATCGCCACCGCGCGACCGCCCGCAGCATGAATGTCGGCCACCACCGCCTGCGCGGCGGCCTGGTTGCGGTGGTAGTTCACCGCCACCGCCCAGCCCTGCTGCGCAGCCAGCCGCGCGGTGGCGGCGCCGATGCCACGGCTGGCGCCGGTGACCAGCAGCACCTTGTCCATGTCTCAGCCTTTCATCAGGTTCTTCAGCGCCAGCCGCACGCCGTCGCTGACGGTCACGTCCGCCGGCAGGCCCTTGGTGGCGGCGGCGGCCTCTTTTTCGTTGTAGCCCAGCGCCAGCAGCGCGTTGACGATGTCGCTCTTTTCGTCCGGGGTGGCGGCAAACGGCAGGCCGCCGGGCACGGTGAGGTTGCCGCCGGTGGCCAGCTTGCCGCGCAGCTCCAGCACCAGCCGCTCGGCGGTTTTCTTGCCGATGCCGGGCACGCTGGACAGGCGCTTGATGTCTTCGCTGGCCACCGCGATCGCCAGCTCGTCGGCGGTCATGCCGGACAGGATGGCCAGCGCGATCTTGGCGCCGACGCCGGTGATCTTGATCAGCTGGCGGAAGGTTTCGCGCTCGTCACGGCTACCGAAGCCGTACAGCAGGTGGGCGTCCTCGCGCACCACCAGGTGGGTGAACAGCGTGGTCTTCTGCCCCAGCGCCGGCAGCTGGTAGAAGGTGGTCATGGTCACGTCCACGTCGTAGCCGACGCCGTTGACGTCGACGGTGATTTGCGGGGGCAGTTTTTCGAGCAGGGTGCCGGTGAGTCGTCCGATCATTTCGGGGCTTTCAAAAGGTTGGCCGCAGCGCGGCGCTTAACAGGACAGGATGGCAGCCAGCGCCAGCGGATACAGGTTGGCCGCGGCGATGGTCTGGATCAGGGCGGGCCGCAGCCGCGCCGGTTGCGCCGCATTGTGCCACAGCGTGACCGCCGCCCGTGCCGGCAGCAGCCACAGCGGCAACAGCAGCATGGCACGCAGCGGCAGCAGACCGGCGGCAATCGCCGCCAGCAAACTCAGCAGAGCCAGCGTCACCAACAGCAGGTAGCCGTAGCGCGCCTGCTGCGGCGCCAGCCGCACCACCCAGTGGCGTTTGCCGGCCAGCGCGTCGGCGTCGCGATCCGGGAACTGGTTGATGTACAGCAGCGCGGCCGCCAGCAAGCCGTAGGGCAAGGCGGCGGCCAGCATGGCCAGCGATGGCGTGCCGCTGAGCAATACCTGCGCGCCCAGCGGCAGCAGGGTGAAACACAGCAGCACGCACAGCTCACCCAGGCCGCGGCTGTTCAGCTGCAGCGGCGGTGCCGAGTAGCCCCAACCCAGCACCACGCCGATCACGCCGATGGCCAGCAGCCACGGCCCGCTCAGCCACACCAGCAGCAGGCCGCCGGCGATCACCAGCGCAAACAGCCCCTGTGCCAGCCGCACCATGTCGCGGCGGCTGAGCAGCGCGTTCTGGATCACGCGGCTGCCGCCGGTAAACGGAAACTGCCGCGCCACGTTGGCCGCATCGCTGCCGTTGTCGTGGTCGGCCACGTCGTTGATCACGTTGACCGCCGCGTGACACAGCAAGGCCAGCAGCAGCGCCAGCGCCGCTTGCGGCCAACGTTGCCACAGCGCGTCGCCGCCGCTGCCGGCGATGCCGAGCAGCACGCCGCCGAGGGTCAGGGTCAGGAAGGCCGGGCGGGTGGCCAGCAGCCAGCGCGCGGCACGGCCGTCAGGGCGGGAGCGGTCGGGTGGCGGCGGGCAGGTGGTGGCAGGCATGGTGTCGAGCGTGGAGGACAGATCCAGCAAGCATAACGCAAAGCCGGCGCGCGGCCGCTGCCGGCAAGCGATAACGCGTCAGAAGCGCCAGCCGCCGTGGGCGCCGACCACGCCGGCCAGCAGTGCGCTCAGCGTCAGCGCCAGCAGCCCGACATGCAGCCGCTGCAACAGGCGCATGGTGCCGGCCGGGTCGCGCTGCGCGCGCCGCTTCAGCCAGTGGTGCACGACAAGCGGCTCCAGCACGAACAGCATCAGGAAGAACGGCAGCCAGGCGGCCAGCATCAGGTGCAGCCAGCCGGTATCGCGCAGCCTCGCCCAGCCGTCGGTGCTGTGCAGCATCCAGCCGGCGCTGGCCAGCGCCAGCAACACCCAGAAACGGGCCTGCGCGCCGAAGCGGTGCTCCACGTCCTCGAACATCGCGTACTGCTGCGCCGGGGGGAAACGGCGGCGGATCGCCGGAATCAGCACGGTGGTGACGAAACCGACGCCACCGACCCACATCACGATGGCCAGCACGTGCAGCGCGCGGGCGATGGCATAGTCATTCCACATCGCAGGCTCCAGACAGAAAGGTTGGCCGCAGTGTGCCATGCGGCGGGGCGGCCGGCCTTGGGCTGGCGCAATAAAAAGCGGCGCCGCCCCTATCCCGCACGGCGCCTGTGGTCCCTGCCGCGGTGCACGCAACAAGCCGCGCCTGACTGGACGCTATATTTCAATCGCATGTTCCGCTACAGTGCGCAGCCATCGCAACTTCGGGAAAACCGTCCGCCATGGACCCGATCCTCTCGCAACTCTCGCTGTCCCTGAAGACGGCCAGGACCATCGACCAGCTGATCCGCCCCGTGCTCGAGATGCTGGGCAACATCACCGGCATGGAGTCCACCTACCTCACCAGCATCGAACTGGGACCGGGTGTCCAGCATGTGCGCTATGCGCGCAACAGCGGCGACATGCAGATCCCGGAAGGGCTGAGCGTGCCGTGGGAAGACACCCTGTGCAAGCGTTCGCTGGACATGGGCATCCTGTCCACCGACCAGGTGAGCACGCTGTGGGGCGACTCCGACGCCGCGCGCCAGCTCGGCATCAAGACCTATATCAGCGCACCGGTACGCAGTGGCGACGGCGGCCTGCTGGGCACGCTGTGCGCCGCCAGCGCCCGCTCGGTGACGATCAGCGGCGAGACCGAAACGCTGCTGCAGCTGTTTGCCAACATCGTGGCCAATTTCATCGAGCGGGAAATGCTGCTGGACGAGCTGCAGCACGCCAACGCCAGGCTGGCCGCCCACGCGCTGGCCGATCCGCTGACCGGGCTGCCCAACCGCCGTGCGCTGTTCGACGAGCTGGAACGCCTGCTGGCGCAGGCGGTACGCACCGGCAGCAGCGTCCTGGTCGGGGTGATCGATCTGGACGGCTTCAAGCAGATCAACGACCGCCATGGCCACCAGGCCGGCGACGACTTCCTGCAGGCGGTCGCACAGCGCCTGCAGTCCGGCCTGCGCGCGACGGAAATGCTGGGACGGATGGGCGGGGACGAGTTCCTGTTCATCGGGCCGGGGCCGGCATGGCCAAAGGGCGCGCTGCCGGGGGCGCTGATCACGGAGGGCGAACCGGCCAGTGCGGCGCACGCGCTGCAACAGCGGCTGTCGGCGCTGACGACGGGCGACTACCCGCTGGCCGGCCACCGCATCGCCTACGGCGGAGGCAGTGTCGGCGTCGTGGCGCTGGCGCCGTTCGGGCTGCACAGTGCCGACGCCATCCATCTGGCCGACAGCGAAATGTACGTGGTGAAGCAGGCCAGGAAACGGCACGCCTGAGACTGTGCCCATCGGGCACGTCACCGCTCGGCGCGATCAGCCGCGACACGGGTGAGCGATGCGACGCTGGCGATGCGCCGATACCCCGCCTGCGGCCAGGCTTGGCTGCGGACAGGAACACCGGGCCGCTACACCAGCCGGCCGCCGCGCACCTTGTAACCCAGACTGGCCAGCTTGCCGATGGCGCCGCCGCTGTGGTTGGCGTGGGTCAGCGCCACCGCCAGCGCGTCGGCGGCGTCGGCCTGCGGCGTGCCGGACAGGTTCAGCATGGTCACCACCATGAACTGCACCTGCTCCTTCGGCGCCTTGCCCTGCCCCACCACCGACTGCTTGACCTGCAGTGCGGTGTACTCGGCCACCGGCAGATCCTTCATCACCAGCGCCGTCATGCAGGCGCCGCGCGCCTGGCCCAGCATCAGCGTCGCCGCCGGGTTAACGTTGACGAACACCTGCTCCAGCGCCGACTCGGTCGGCTGGTAGGTGGCGATCACGTCGTGGATGCCATGCACCAGCACCTTGATGCGCTCGGCGAGGCTGGCGCCCTGCGGCGTGCGGATGGCGCCGGAGGCGACGTACAGCCGCTGGTTGCCGACGATGTCGATCACGCCGAAGCCGGTGATGCGGCTGCCGGGGTCGATGCCGAGAATGCGGCGTTTCACGCTTGCGGCCAACCCTTGGCGATGGCGTCGGCCTCCGCCAGCCGCTCCGGCGTCCCCACATCCAGCCACAGCCCGTCGTGGCGCGCGCCGCTTACCTGCCCGTGCGCCATCGCCGCGCGCAGCAACGGCGCCAGCTTGGCCGGCTGGTGGGCCGGAATGCCGGCAAACAGCGCCGGGTGATACAGGCCGATACCGGAGAAGGTCAGGCCGATGCCGTCGCTGGCATTGCCCGCCAGCTTGCCGTCCGGCAGCAGGCCGAAGTCGCCGCCCGGATGGTGTGGCGGATTGGCCACCAGCAGCAGGTGCGCGAGGTGCCGCTCGCCATCCAGTGCCGCCAACGTTGGCCGCAAGCTGGCGAAATCGACATCGGTGAGCACGTCGCCGTTCACCACCACGAACGGGGCATCACCCAGCAGCGGCAGCGCAGTGGCAATACCGCCGGCGGTTTCCAGCGCGCTCTTCTCGCGCGAGTAGGCCAGACGCACGCCGTAACGGCTGCCGTCGCCCAGCGTGGCTTCGATCCGGTCGCCCAGCCAGGCGTGATTGATAACGATGTCGCTGAAGCCGGCGGCGGCCAGGTGCCGGATGTGCCAGACGATCAGCGGCTGGCCACCGACATCCAGCAACGGTTTCGGGGTGTGGTCGGTCAGCGGCCGCATGCGTTGGCCGCGGCCGGCGGCGAGAATCATTGCTTTCATTTATCTGGCTTTTCTATTGCCACAGAAGCCACAAAAACCACGGACGAGGTGGCCCTCCTGCTGAAGCGGGGGGGGTATCCCGCCATCAGCCGAGCCGTTACCGCTCAGTGCGCTGTCTGTGGATTCCTTGGCAAAGGTTCGGGTTTACTGGTCCGACGCCAGCCGGGTGGCGCTGAACACCGACTGGATGCTGTCGTCATTGTCATCCTCGTCGAGGCCGACCAGCTCCACCAGCAGCTGGAACAGCGGCGCCAGCTCGCTGTAGCGGCGGCTGGTCTTCTTCAGGTACTTGATGAAGCGCGGGATCTCGGCGCGGTACTTGTCCTTGCCGTCGCGGTGGTACAGGCGGGCGAAGATGCCGGCCACTTTCAGATGGCGCTGCACGCCCATCCACTCGAAGTCGCGGTAGAACTCGTCGATGCTGTCGGCCACCGGCAGGGCGGCGGCGCGCGCCTTTTCCCAGTAGCGGATGGCGATGTCGAGCACGAATTCCTCGTCCCAGCCGATGAAGGCGTCACGCAGCAGCGACACGATGTCGTAGCTGACCGGGCCGTACACCGCGTCCTGGAAGTCGAGCACGCCCGGACGGCCCGGCGTCAGCATCAGGTTGCGCACGATGAAATCGCGGTGCACGTAGACCTTGCCCTGTGCCTCGATGCGCGGCAGCAGCGCCTGCAGCGCCGCGTCCCACAGCTTGCGCTGGGCGAAGGTCAGCGGCTTGCCCAGCTCCTTGGCCACGTACCACTCCGGGAACAGGTTCAGCTCGCGGGTCAGCAGCGCGTGGTCGTAGTCCGGCAGCACGCCGGGTTGGCTGATCTTCTGGATCTCGATCAGGGTATCGACCGCTTCCAGCAGCAGGTGCTTGTGCACCATGTCGCGCTCGTCGTGCTGCAGCGCCGCCAGCAGGGTGACGGTGCCGAGGTCTTCCAGCAGCATGAAGCCCTGCTCGCGGTCGCGCAGCAGGATGGCCGGCACGTTGGCCGCCGGCGCGAACAGCTCGCGCACGCTGACGTAGGCGTCGGTGTTCATCTTTTCCGGCGGCGCATCCATCACGATGCGGGTCGTGCCATCGGGGAAGGTGGCACGGAAGTAACGGCGGAAATCGGCATCGGCGGCGGCAAAGGCCACGGCGATGTCTTGATCGGGAAACTGCGTGGCCAGCCACGCTTTCAGGGCTTCGAGTCGCTGCATAGTCGCGTATATCGGCAAATTGGGTACAATGACGCGATTGTAACCGCTTTGACCGCGCCCCAACATGGCCGGCCCGACTTCTTCCGATGCAGACACGCTTCCGTTTGACGCCCGTGATGGCGGCCTTGCTCCCCCTGTTCCTGCTGCCGACGGCGCAGGCGGACTCCCTGCCGGCGGGCACGCTGAGTGTCGAATCCGACACGCTGGACGGCCAGATGGACGTCGAGCTGAAGGCCAGCGGCCAGGTGAAGGCCAGCCGCGATGACCAGACCGTCGAGGCCGACTGGCTGGAATACTTCGTGCAGCGGCAGCAGCTGCGCGCCGGCGAGCGGGTGCGGCTGACGCAGGCGGACGGCCAGATCGAGGCGGAACAGCTCGACTACCTGCTGGGCGAGCGCAGCGGCAGCGCCAGCAACGCGAGCTTCAGCTTCGGCCGCGACGGCAAGACGCTGCGCGGCAATGCCGGCAAGCTCGCATTCCAGGGCAAGGACCACTACCGCCTGCAGAGTGCACGCGCCAACACCTGTGACCCCAACGACGACTCCTGGTACCTGAAGGCCAGCACCATCGACCTCGACTACGGTCGCAACGTCGGCGTGGCGCGCAATGCACGGGTGGAATTTCAGGGTGTGCCCATCCTGTACACGCCGTGGATCGACTTCCCGCTGGACGGCGGCCGCAAGAGCGGCCTGCTGTTCCCCACCATCAGCACCGGCAGCGACGGCCTGCAGGTATCGCTGCCCTACTACTGGAACATCGCGCCGAACTACGACGCCACCATCACCCCGCGCTATATCAGCCAGCGCGGCATGATGCTGGGGCTGGAAGGCCGCTACCTGCTGCCGGAAGCCCGGGGCCAGCTGTATACCGAGCAGCTGCCCAATGACAGGAAAAGCGAGCGCAGCCGCTTCCTGTGGAAGGGTGAACACGTGCAGCAGCTGGCACCGGCACTGGGTGCGGGAGCCAACGGTGTGTACGTGTCCGATGACAACTATTTCGAAGATTTCGGCGACCGTGTCAGCAGTGCGGCCAACGTCAACCTCAAGCGCGAGGCCTGGCTCAGCTATCAACCGGAGTGGGGATCGGTGACGCTGAAGGCGCAGCGCTACCTGACGCTGCAGGATGACAGCGGCACGGTGGAAGAACCGTACGCACGCCTGCCGCAGCTGAGCCTCAACGCCCGCCAGCAGTTCGCCGGCTTCAGCAGCAACCTCGAAAGCGAGCTGACCCGCTTCAGCCACAGCAGCAAGCAGGAAGGCACGCGTCTGGTGGCCTACCCCAGCCTGAGCTATGCCATCGAGCGGCCATGGGGCTTCCTGCGTCCGAAAGTCGGCGTCCACTTTACCCGTTACGAACTGGACAACGGCAACAGCCACCAGGCGGTACGCAGCGACGAGCGCACGCTCCCCATCGTCAGCCTCGACAGCGGCCTGTACTTCGAACGCGACAGCACGCTGTTCGGCCGTGACATGAACCAGACGCTGGAGCCGCGCCTGTTCTACGTGAAAATCCCGAAGGTCGATCAGTCCAATCTGCCGAACTTCGACACCTCGGAAAACGACTTCAACTTCGCGCAGCTGTTCACCGAGAATCGCTTCTCCGGCCACGATCGCATCAACGCGGCCAACCAGGTCACCGCGGCGCTGACCAGCCGCTACCTGGACAAGGAAAACGGGCTGGAACGCCTGCGCGTCGCCATCGGCCAGCGCTTCTACCTGAGCCGCGACGACATCCGCCTCGACGGCAGCAGCAGCGAGCGCAGCGAAGCCGGCTCCGACCTGCTGATGACCGTCGGCGGCGACCTCAGCCACAGCCTGCGCCTGGACGGCTCCTACCAGTACAACCAGGCGCTGTCCAAGACCGAACGCTACAATGCGCAGCTGCGCTACAACCCGGCACCGGGCAAGACCGTCAGCGTGCGCTACCGCTACGGCCGCGACGAGCTGATCGGCAGCGGCAGCGAGCGCGACACCCTGCGCCAGGTCGATGTCGCCGGCCAGTGGCCGATCGCGCCGCGCTGGTACGCGGTGGCGCGGCAGAACTACTCGCTGCGCGACAAAAAAGCGTTGGAGCAACTGGCCGGGGTGGAGTACAACGATGGCTGCTGGAGCATGCGCGTGGTCGGCCAGCGCTACGTCACCGACCTCGACAAGACCAAGAATGCCGTGTTCCTGCAGCTGGAGCTGAAAGACTTCAGCAGCGTCGGCAGCAATCCGCTCAATGCCCTGCGACTAGCCATTCCGGGCTACAGCCCAATCAACGAGACAACAGGTAACTGATGAAACAGCTCCTTCTTGCCGCGACCCTCGCCCTCAGCCTGGCCACCCCGGCCAGCGCTGCCGTGCAGACCGCCGACCGCATCGTCGCCGTGATCAACAACGGCGTGATCACGCTGAGCGAACTGCAACAGCGCGAAGCCGAAATCACCGCCAGCCTGAAACGGCAGAACGTGGCGCTGCCGCCGGCCAGCGTGCTGTCGCGGCAGGTGCTGGACCTGATGGTCAACGAGCAGCTGCAACTGCAGTACGCCGCCAGCAACGGCCTGCGCGTCAGCGAAAGCGAAATCGACCAGACCCTGCAACGGCTGGCGGCACAGAACAAGACCGACCTGCAGGGCCTGTACGCCCGCCTGCAGCAGGACGGCCTGTCGCTGGAGCAGTTCCGCAAGAGCCTGCGCAAGGACCTGCTGCTGGACCGCATCAAGGAACGCGAGATCGCCGGCCGCGTCAATGTCACCGACAGCGAAGTGGAACAGGTGCTGAAGAGCACCCAGGGCCTGTCCAACGCCGAGTACCGGCTGGCGATGATCCAGCTCAACGTGCCGGAACGCGCCGATGCCGCGCAGATCGAGAAACTGCGCCTGCGGCTGCAGGAAGCGCAGCAGGCGATCCGTAACGGCCAGCCCTTCGCCGAAGTGGCCGCCCGCTACTCCGAAGCCGCCACCGCGCTCAGCGGCGGCGACATGGGCTGGAAAGGCGCCAGCGCGCTGCCGCCGGACTTCATCCAGCTGCTGGACAGCATGAAGGTCGGCGATGTCACCGACATCGTGCGCGCCAACGGCAGCCTGTTCCTGTTCAAGCTCACCGACAAGCGCGACAGCGCCGGCCAGCAGCTGGTGCAACAGCACAAGGTGCGCCACATCCTGATCAAGACCAACGAAGCCACCTCCGAAGCGGAAGCCAAGGCCCGCATCCTGCAGGTGCAGGACCGCCTGCAGCGCGGCGCCAGCTTCGAGGCGCTGGCACGCCAGTTCTCCGAGGACGGCAGCGCCTCGCTCGGCGGCGACCTGGGCTGGCTCAACCCCGGCGACACGGTGCCGGAATTCGAGCGCGCGTTCACCGCACTGCAACCCGGCCACAACAGCGAACCGGTACGCAGCCCGTTCGGCTGGCACCTGATCCGGCTGGAAGAAGTACGCAGCCAGGACGTGTCCGGCGAACGCGCCAAGCTGGCGATCAAGCAGCAGATTCGCCAGCGCAAGGCGGAGCAGAACTACAACGACTGGTTGCAGCAGCTGCGCGCCTCGGCCTTCATCGATGACCGGCTGATCGAAAAATAATTCTCAAGGCCGATGCTCGCATCGGCCTTTTTTATTGCCGCCCTTTTATTGCTGAAAGCCGCCATGTCCACCCCGCTCCCCCTCCTCGCCGTTACCGCCGGCGAACCGGCCGGCATCGGCCCCGACCTGGTGCTGCGCCTGCCCGAGCTCGCGCTGCCGGCGCGCTGTGTCGTCATCGCCGACAAGACCCTGCTGCAACAGCGCGCCGCCGCGCTGGGGCTGGACGTGCCGCTGCTCGACTACCGGCATGACGTGCCGGCGCCGGCCAGGGGGCTGGAGGTGTGGCACGTACCGCTGGCCGCGCCCTGCCGCCCGGGCGTGCTGGATGCGGCCAACGGCCGCTACGTACTGGCCACGCTGGACGTCGCCATCGCCGGCTGCCTGCGCGGCGAGTTTGCCGCCATGGTCACCGCGCCGGTACACAAGGGGGTAATCAACGACGCCGGGGTGGCGTTCTCCGGCCATACCGAGTACCTCGCCGAGCACACCGCCACGCCGCGGGTGGTGATGATGCTGGCCGGCGCCGGCATGCGCGTGGCGCTAGCCACCACCCACCTGCCGCTGCGCGCCGTGCCGGACGCCATCACCCGCGACAGCCTCGGCGAAGTCATCCGCATCCTGCACGCCGATCTGGTCGGCAAGTTCGGCATCGCCGCGCCGCGCATCCTGGTGGCCGGCCTCAACCCGCACGCCGGCGAGGGCGGCCACATGGGGCGCGAGGAAATCGACGTGATCGAGCCAACGTTGGCCGCACTGCGCAGCGAGGGCATGAACCTGATCGGCCCACTGCCGGCCGACACCCTGTTCAACCCGGACAAGCTGGCGCAGGGCGACGCGGTGCTGGCGATGTACCACGACCAGGGCCTGCCGGTGCTCAAGCACGCAAGCTTCGGCGCCGGCATCAACATCACGCTGGGCCTGCCCATCATCCGTACCTCGGTCGATCACGGCACCGCGCTGGATCTCGCCGCCACCGGCCGCGCCGACCCCGGCAGCCTGTTCGAGGCGGTGGGGCTGGCGGCCCAGCTCGCACGCTGACCTCCCCCCGTTTTCACGCGCCCGTCTTGCCTCTTTGTTTCGTCCTGCCGGCGGCCACCCTGGCCGCCGTTTGCTCTGCCGCACCCGCCGGAAAACAGCCTGCGTTATTTGCATAATGGCGACAATATCCAATTACTAACGGTTATATCAGCCTGACGTGAGCGGCATTTTTCGCGGCGCAGCAATTGCGGTAAAATCGCGGCAACTCTCCACACATCATCGCCGAAGTTCAGGGACATAATGAGCGCCACCACTCACACACGCGTGCGGGAAATCCCGTACAACTACACCTCATATTCGGATCGCGAGATCATCATTCGCCTGTTGGGCGAACCGATGTGGCAATTACTCGAAGAGCTGCGGGCAGAACGGAAAACAGGCCGTTCTGCCCGTATGCTTTTCGAGGTGCTGGGCGACATCTGGGTGGTGGACCGCAACCCCTATCTGGTCGATGACCTGCTGGACAACCCGCAGCGCCTGACCGCGCTGGTCGGCGCGCTGCGCCACCGCCTGGGCGAAGTGGAAAAACGCCGCGACGGCAACGACAAGGTTGGCCGCATGATCGCCGCCGCCTACACCGCGGTGGACAGCTTCGAGCAGCAGTTCGGCGAGACGCGCGAACTGCGCGCTGCCATCCTCAAGCGCCTGGGCAAGCTCACCCGCCGCGACAACATCCTGTTCGACGGTCTGGCGCGCGTGTCGCACGTGACCGACGCCACCGACTGGCGCGTCGAATACCCGTTCGTGGTGCTGTGCCCGGACACCGAGGCCGAGATCGCGCCCCTGGTGCGCGCCTGTATCGAGCTGGAGCTGACCATCATTCCGCGCGGCGGCGGCACCGGCTACACCGGCGGCGCCGTGCCGCTGGACAAGCGCAGCGCGGTGATCAACACCGAGAAGCTCGACCGCCACGTCGGCGTCGAGTACATCGCGCTACCGGGCCTGGACGGCAAGCGCGCCACCATCCAGTGCGGCGCCGGCGTGGTTACCGCGCGCGTGTCGGAGGCGGCCAGCGCCGCCGGCCTGGTGTTCGCGGTCGATCCGACCTCCGCCGAGGCGTCCTGTATCGGCGGTAACGTGGCGATGAACGCCGGCGGCAAGAAGGCCGTGCTGTGGGGCACCGCGCTGGACAACCTCGCCAGCTGGAAGATGGTCGATCCGGACGGCAACTGGCTGTTCGTGGAGCGTATCAACCACAACTACGGCAAGATCCACGACGTGGACGTCGCCAGCTTCCGCGTCAGCCGCCTGCAGGACGACGGCAAGACCGTGATCTCCAGCGAGCAGCTGGACATCCCCGGCCGCACCTTCCGCAAGGTCGGCCTCGGCAAGGACGTGACAGACAAGTTCCTCGCCGGCCTGCCCGGCGTGCAGAAGGAAGGCACCGACGGTATCATCACCAGCGCGCGCTTCGTGCTGCACAAAATGCCGGCGCACACCCGCACCGTGTGCCTGGAGTTCTTCGGCACCGTGGCCGAAGCCACCCCCGCCATCGTCGAGATCACCGACTACTTCAAACCAAACGGCGCCGGCGTGCTGGCCGGCGTGCAGCTGGCCGGTCTGGAACACCTGGACTGGCGCTATGTGCGCGCCGTCGGCTACGCCACCAAGGCCAAGTCCAAGGGCCGGCCGAAGATGGTGCTGATCGCCGACATCGTGTCCGACAACGAAAACGCGGTGGCCGAGGCCGCGAGCCAGGTGGTGCGCTACGCCAACGCCCGTCACGGCGAAGGCTTCATCGCCGTCACCCCGGAGGCGCGCAAGACCTTCTGGCTGGACCGTTCGCGCACCGCCGCCATCGCCCGCCACACCAACGCCTTCAAGATCAACGAAGACGTGGTGATCCCGCTGGATCGCCTGGGCGACTACAGCGACGGCATCGAGCGCATCAACATCGAGCTGTCCATCGCCAGCAAGATCAAGCTCTTGGGCCAGCTGGCCGAGTTCTTCCACGGCCGCCTGCCGGTGGATACCGAAGGCGGTACCCTGTCCGCCGACGAGCTGATCGGCGACCGTCGCGAGACCGCGCTGGAGCTGATCGGCAACGTACAGCAGCGCTGGCAGTGGCTGCTGGACAACCTCGACACGCCGCTCGCCAGCTACACCGGACGTTGGCCGCAGGCGCCGCTGGAAGACGCGGCGGCCAACCTTGAGGCCAGCGTGTTCATCGCCATGCGCGACTTCAAGTTGCGCGTCAGCTGGAAGCGCGAGCTGCAGGCCGATCTGGAAGCGCTGTTCGCCGGCAAGGCCGACAGCACCATCATCGAAGCCATCCGCCTGATCCAGCAGAAAGTGCTGCGCGGCCGCGCCTTCGTCGCGCTGCACATGCACGCCGGCGACGGTAACGTGCACACCAACATCCCGGTCAACTCCGACGACTACGAGATGTTGCAGACCGCGCACCGCGCGGTGGAGCGCATCATGAAGCTGGCGCGCAGCCTGAACGGCGTGATTTCCGGCGAGCACGGCATCGGCATCACCAAGCTGGAATTCCTGACTGAAGAGGAAATCCAGCCATTCCGCGACTACAAGGCGCGCGTCGACCCGAACGGCCACTTCAACAAGGGCAAGCTGCTGCCGGGCGCCGACCTGGCGATGGCCTACACGCCGTCGTTCTCGCTGCTGGGCGCCGAATCGCTGATCCTGGAGCAGTCCGACATCGGCCAGATTTCCGATTCGGTGAAAGACTGCCTGCGCTGCGGCAAGTGCAAGCCGGTGTGCTCCACCCACGTGCCGCGCGCCAACCTGCTGTACTCGCCGCGCAACAAGATCCTCGGCGTCGGCCTCTTGACCGAAGCCTTCCTGTACGAAGAACAGACCCGCCGCGGCGTATCGCTGAAGCACTTCGAGGAGCTGTCCGACGTCGCCGACCACTGCACCGTGTGCCACCGCTGCGTGAAGCCGTGCCCGGTGAAGATCGACTTCGGTGATGTATCGGTCGCCATGCGCAACTTCCTGCGCAAGACCGGCAACAAGAAGTTCAACCCCGGCACTACGCTGGGCATGGCCTTCCTCACCGCCAAGGACCCGGCCACCATCAAGGGCATCCGCAGCGGCCTGGTCGGCGGCGCCTACAAGCTGCAGCGCCTGGGCAACCGTCTCGGCAAGAAGCTGGGCCTGACCGGCACGCAGACCGCGCAGCCGCCGGCCACGCTGGGCAAGGCGCCGATCAAGGCGCAGGTGATCCACTTCATCAACAAGCCGATGCCGGGCGGGTTGCCGAAGAAGACCGCGCGCGCGCTCCTGGACGTGGAAGACGCCAACGTGATCCCGGTGATCCGCAATCCTAAGGTCAGCGAAGAGGCGGAAGCGGTGTTCTACTTCCCGGGCTGCGGCTCGGAGCGCCTGTTCAGCCAGGTCGGCCTCGCCACCCAGGCGATGCTGTGGCACGTCGGCACCCAGACCGTGCTGCCGCCGGGCTATCTGTGCTGCGGCTACCCGCAGACCAGCGCCGGCTACAAGGACAAGGGCGACGAGATCACCACCGAGAACCGCGTGCTGTTCCACCGCATGGCCAACACGCTGAACTACCTCGACATCAAGACCGTGGTGGTCAGCTGTGGCACCTGTTACGACCAGCTGGCCAACTACCGCTTCGAGGAGATCTTCCCGGGCTGTCGCATCATCGACATCCACGAATACCTGATGGAAAAAGGGCTGAAGCTGGACGGCGTCGGCGGCCAGAAGTACATGTACCACGACCCGTGCCACACGCCGATGAAGGCCTACCAGCCGATCAAGGTGGTCAACGAGCTGCTCGGCGGCGGCGTGGTGCAGAACGACCGCTGCTGCGGCGAATCCGGCACCTTTGCCGCCAGCCGCCCGGACATCGCCACCCAGGTGCGCTTCCGCAAGGAAGAGGAGATCAACAAAGACCTGATCAAGCTCGGGGACGCCGACAAGCCGGTGAAGATCCTGACCTCCTGCCCGTCCTGCCTGCAGGGCCTGTCCCGCTACAGCGACGACACCGGCACCCAGGCCGACTACATCGTGGTGGAAATGGCCAAGCACCTGCTGGGCGACAACTGGATGAAGGACTACGTCGACAACGCCCGCAACGGCGGCATCGAGCGCGTGCTGCTGTAACAGCTGCGCCACGGTGACAAAGGTTGGCCGCAAGCCTGGCAACGGGCTGGCGGCCAATTTTTTGTCGGTGCGCCGCTGGCGAAACGGCAGACTCGACACTACCCTCATAGCAGCCTACCCTGCGCACACATCTTGATAACGGAGTCCACCATGCCAACCCCTTCCCTGGTCACCCGCCCCGCCTTCCGCGTCATCGGCCTGCAATGGCAGCAGGACGACGGCGGCACCATCGCCCAGCTGTGGGCGCGCTTCGTACCGCGCATCCCGGAAATCCAGGGCGTGCAGTCGGCCAACAGCTACGGCGTGTGCGATGCGCACCCGGACGGCAGCTGGCGCTACATCGCCGGCGTGGAAGTGGCCGCCGGGTCGCCGGTGCCGGCCGGCATGGTGGCGATCGACATCCCTGCGCAGCACTACGCGGTGGTGGAACACCACGGCCCGGTGCAGGGCCTGCCGGATACCTTCTGCGCCGCCTACGACGAGTGGCTGCCGGAAGCCGGGCTGGTGGCGGTGCCCGGCATCGAGTTCGAGCTGGTGGACGCCCGCTTCCTCGGGCCGGACCATCCGGACAGCGTGGTCGAGCTGTACATCCCGGTGAACCTGGACGCGACCGACGACGACGCCTGACAAGGTTGGCCGCAACAGTCCCGTCCCAGGCGGGAGTGGCCCTGTTGCGTGCGGCGGATTTGCTGCTAGCATGCGGCTTCCCCGGCTGGCTACCGCCGGCCGGGCCCACCGGAGACTGCCATGAGCAACACCGCCCTGCTTGTCATCGATTTCCAGTACGGCCTGATCGACATGGAACCGCGCGCCACGCGCGGCGCCGAAACCCTGGCCAACCTCAACCGGCTGATAGACCACGCCCGCGACTGCGGCCACCGTGTGCTGTTCATCCAGCACCACGCCGCCGACCTGCCGCGCGGCAGCAAGGCATGGCAGCTGCACCCCAGCCTGCAGCGCCTGCCCGGCGACTCGGTGATCGAGAAGACCGCCTGCGACAGCTTCCTTGACACCAGCCTGCGCCAGTACCTGGACAGCGAGGAAATCGAAAACCTGTGGGTGGGCGGCTACGCCAGCGACTTCTGCGTCGACACCACCGTGCGCCGCGCCGCCTCGCTCGGCTACGCCGTCACCGTGGTGGCCGACGCCCACACCTGCAAGAACCGCCCGCACGCCAGCGGCGAGACGCTGGTCGCGCACCTGAACTGGCTGTGGGCGAACATGGACGTGCCCGGCAACCCTATCCGCGTGCTGCCGCTGGCAGAGTTGCAGAGCGGAGCCGATGAAAGCTGACTGGCGCATGCGAATCACGCTGCTGGCGGACCTCGTCGTCAACCTGCTGCTGCCGTGGCTGGTCTATGACCAGACCGTGGCCGGCTGGGGCGAGCGCGGCGCGCTACTGTGGTCGGCCGTGCCACCCACGCTGTGGAGCCTGTGGGAGCTGTACCGCCACCGCCGGCTGGATGCGATGAGCGTGCTGGTGCTGGCCGGCATCGCGCTGTCGCTGCTGGCCATGCTGGGCGATGGCGACAGCCGCTGGCTGCTGGTGCGCGAATCGCTGGTGACCGGCGCGGTGGGCCTGGTGTTCGTGCTCAGCTTGCTGTGGCGCCAGCCGCTGATCAGCCGCCTGGCCTTGGCGGCAGCCGCGCGGCAATCGTCGCAGCAACGCGATGCGCTACAGGCCCGGTTGGCGCTGCCGGCGGTACAGCGGGTGATGCGCGGCATGACGCTGCTGTGGGGTGGCGGCCTGCTGGCGGAATGCACCGGCCGTATCTGGCTGGCCTTTCACTGGCCGGTAGCGCGCGCGGTGGCCATCGGGCCGTGGATCAGCTACGGCATCATGGCCCTGCTGGCGGCCGCCACCTGGCTGTGGCGGCGTCGCCTGCAGCAGCACCCGTTACAAGCCGCATGAAATAAAAAAAGGTTGGCCGCATGCGGCCAACCTTTTGCGTATTAAAGCAAGCAAGCATGCTCAATGCTCCAGGTGCGCCGCAGCGCGGGCGCGGATGGTGGCGAAATCCTCGTCCAGCAGCAGCTTGCCGTTTTCCCACACCACCCGCATCTGCAGGTCGGCGTCGCTCACCCGCTCCAGGGTGTTGACGCCCCAGGCGCCGCGGCTGTCACGCGCCGCCACCACGCGCCCGCCCAGCGAGCGTTTGCCGGGGTCGGTGACCGGGTCCTTGAACACGTCGCGCCACTGGCCGCCGATGCGGATCGCCGAGCACTTCAGCGCCATCTTGTGGGTGTCTCGGTCCAGCTTCTGCAGCAGCTCGGCGCCCATGCCGAAGGCGACGTTGTCGGCGCTGTAGCCGAGCTTGGCCAGCCGGGACAGGATGGCGTCGATGCTGGCGAGGTTCACGCCGTCGCCCTGGATCACGCGCACGTGGTTCAGCACGCGGTAGCCCTTGCCGTTCAGCGTGGTGCCAAAGCTTGCGGCCAACCTTTCCACCACCTCGGCCACCACCTGCACCGGCTCGCCGGAATCGGGGCGGATCACCACGGTGGCGCCGCTGTCGATCACCTGCTGGCGCAGCCGTTCGCCCCACAACTCGCTGACGGCGTGGAACACGTCGTAGCTGTCGCTGACCACCGCCAGCAGCGCACCAGGTTTGGCGAAGTGCGTAAGCATGTTGCCGAAGGCCTCGCCCTCCTGCGGGCGGCCCCAGGCGGTGATGGTGGAATGCTCGGCCGCCGGGATCGAGAACGCCGCGCACGGCTCGTGGTAGTGGCGGCGCGCGGCGACCAACGCCGCCAGCGTGTCGCTGCCCATGAAGTTCACCAGGTGGGCGAGGCCGCCGATTTCCGAACTCTCGTAGCTGGACACACCGCGCGCGCCGAAATCGTGCAACTTGAACGGCAGGCCGGACAGGTCGTCGGCGGTCTGCTGCAGGTAGCGGCGGATGATCTCCTTGGCGCGGAAGCTGCGCGTGGCGACCGAGATCGGGTACCAGACGCGCAGCAGCGCGGTCTCCAGGAAGGACACCACCCAGAACAGCTCCGGGTCGGTGGACTCGATGGTGAGCATCGGCACCCCGGTCGGGATCAGCTCGCCCTCGGCCACCGCGCGGATGCGCACCGGCCAGTAGCCGTGGTGCTTCTTGACGATGCGCTCGAAGCCGGCGCGGTTGAACGGCAGGCCGTGCAGTGCGGCCAGCGCCTCGGCCTCGTCGATATGCGCCGGGGTGATGCGCTGGCTGAGGTAGTCCTTCAGCAGCGCCTGCAGGCCGAAGAACAGCACGTGCGAGGCGGTGCCGCCGCGCGCGGCCACGTAGGAATACATGCCGTCGGTGCCGGGCGGATACTGCACCCAGTGACTGAGCTTGTAGGAATCGCTATTGAGTATGGGATTGACGGTCATGGCGGCACACACACGGGACAGGAGACAACAGCATACCCGCCCCGCCCGCGTCTGTCATAACGTGGCCGGCATGCCGGTGGCCACGGCGAACGGCTGCAGCACCTCGCCGTCGTGCAGCCACACCGCGCCGCCGCCCTGCGACTTGGCGCGGTACATCGCCTGGTCGGCCTGCGCCAGCAGCGCCGTGGCCGTCATCGGTGCAGCACCGTGGCAACAGGCGACGCCGAAGCTGGCACCGACCGCCAGCGGCACCCCGTCCGGCAGCGGATAGGTGATGCTCACCGCCTGCTGCAGGCGTTGCAGCAAGGCGGCCAGCGCCGCCGCGTCGCCGCAGGCCGGCAGCAGGATCGCGAACTCGTCGCCGCCCCAGCGCCCGACCAGGTCGCCACTGCGCACCGCGCGGCTCAGCCGCGTGGCGATGCGACACAGCACTTCGTCGCCGGCCTGGTGCCCCAGCTGGTCGTTGATCTGCTTGAAGCCGTTCAGGTCGGCGAACACCAGCGCCAGCGGCGTGCCGGCCACGCGGCCGCCCTGCAGCGCGCGCTCCAGCTGCTGGTTGAACAGCGTGCGGTTGGCCACCCCGGTCAGGCCGTCGAAAAAGGCCAGCTTCCGCAGCTGGCGCTCCGACTCCTTGATGCGGCTGATGTCGGTAAACACCCACACCGTTTCCGCGCCGCCGCCGGTGTCCTGCACGCGCGATACCGACGCCAGCACCGGCAAGGGCATCGCGCCGTCACGGGCGATGCGCAACTCGCCCTGCCAGTGACGACGCTCGCCGAGCAGGCTCAGCAGGTCGCGGCCGCGCAGGGCGGTATCCGCGCCCGGCAGCAGGAAGGACGGCGGCGCGGCCAGCATCGCCGCCTCGTCGCGGCCGGCGATGCGGCACAGCGCCGGATTCACGTACAGCCAGCGCATGCCGCCATCGGCAATCGCCACCGCCTCGGAGCTGTGCTCGACCGCCAGCTGCGCCAGTTGCAGCTGGCGCTGCAGCTGCTTGTGCTGGGTCATGTCGATCACCGTGCCCCACAGGTGGTCGATGGTGCCGTCCGGCAGGCAGTGGATATGGTTGCGCTCCAGCAGGTCACGGATGTCGCCATCCGGGCGGACGATACGGTATTCGATATCGAAGGGCTGCAACAGCGCCACCTTGGCGTCCAGCTCCGCGCGCACCCGCGCCCGGTCATCCGGATGCACGCACTCGAAATAGGCGCGCTCGGTGGCGCGGAAGGTGGCCGGGTCGGTGCCGAAGATGCGGTGCACCTCGCGGCTCCAGTCCAGCCGGCCGGTGGCCATCTGCAACACCCACGAGCCGATACCGGCGTCGGCCTCCGCCGTTTGCAGCAGCTTTTGCGCCAGATAGTGGTGTGGCTGGTCGGTGTTCTGCCGCGACGGCGGCCGCAGTGTCAGCATTACCAGCGCGTCCTCCGGCAAGGCGGCGGCGTCGATCACCATGCGCTCCATCCCGTCGCGGTAGCGCACCTGGCGCAGGCCCAGGCTGCCGACCAGGCGCGCGTGGCGGCCGGAAAACAGCGTCGCCCACACCGGGCCGTAGCCGTCGCTGTCCGGCAGCACGATCTGCTCCAGCCGCAGGCGCCGCACCCCGGCCGCCGGCAGCGCCAGCAGCTGGCACAGCTGGCGGTTGGCGAAGCGGATGCGGCCGTTGCGCTCGACCAGCAGTACCGGGTCGGCGGCGCCGTCCAGCCAGCGCCGGTGACGCCGCAGCTGCCGGCTGCACCATAGCGCCCAGGCCGCCAGCATCAGCACCGCCATCACGGCCACTATCTGCATGATGAAGCCCTCTTCCCTGCCGAAAAGGCTTATTAAAACACATCATGACGCAACAATATTGCATTGCCATGCGGCAACGGGCACAGCGCATGGCCGCCCGCAACGACAAGGTTGGCCGCAAACCGGCAACGAACTGCGGCCAACCCTGGGCCTGACGCCGCAATCCGCCGGCCTTTTGCCCGCCGGCCACTATCCGCTGTTGCCAGCCAGGCCATTCCCCACACAGATCCGGGCAGGACAAGGTGGCGGCTATCCCGGTCCGCTTTCCCCTCCCTGCTCCCGCCCGCTTCGCCAGGCCTTGGGCGTGATGCCGAAATGTTCGCGGAAGGTACGGATGAAGTAGCTCTGCGAGGCAAAGCCGCACGCCCACGCCACCTCCTTGCCGGCCAGCGCGCTCTCGCGCAGCAGTCGCGTCGCGCGCGCCATGCGCAGGCGGTTGAGATACGCCACCAGATGCTCGCCGCTGGTCTGGTGGAACAGGTGCGACAGGTAGTCCGCGGTGCAGCCGCACTGTCCGGCCAGGCGCCGCACGCTGAGCGTATGGTCGCCCAGCTGGTTTTCTATCAATACCCGCACCTGCGCCACCAGCGGCGGCTCGGGACGCGCCTCCGCCAGCGCGTCGTCCAGCGCGCGCAGCACCCCGGCGCAGGCCGCGGTCAGTAGCGCACGCGACTGGGCGGCGGCTAGGGCGGCATCCGGCCCGCCGGCCTGGCCGAAGCGCGCCGCGTCGAGCAGCCAGTCGTGCAGGTGCTGTCCCGCCGGGGTCTGGCGCGCCTCCAGGTGCAGGATGTGCGGCTCGCCCGGCGCCGCCTCGTGCGCCAGATGACAGGTGAGCGCAGCGTCGGCGGCGTAGATCACGATATTGCTGAACGGCGTGCCGTCCGGCCCGGCCCCGACCTGCTCGGCATGCCGCAGCTTGGGCGGCAGCAGCAGCGCCTCGCCCGGTGCCAGCAACAGCTCGTCGTGCGGGAAGCGGAAGCGGGTCCAACCACCCAGTTGCAGGAACAGTTCCGGCGCCAGGTGGAAGTGCCCGTCGCCGCGCGCCAGCCCGTCGCCGGTCGGGCTTGGCAGGTGCAGCGATTGCGTGCCGCTGGCCAGCCGCTGCAGAAACGCGCCGATCTGGCCGCGCATGTGTCGCGCCAGATCGGGTGCCGCCTGGAGCGGGTTGGCGCAGCGGTCTGGCACGCAGAGCGGCGTGAATTCAGAATCCGGGTTTTTTGACATTATTCGCGGTTTTGTTGCAGTGATTCCGATTGAGGGCAAGACAGTCCGGCAGCTACGCTTGTTTCTGACGGCGCGCTGAAAGCTTTACATTTTCAAAGCCTTATCAGCCATGCGTCAAGTCTGAAAACTCATGGAGAGCATTGTGAACAAAACCAAGATTTCTGTCATTGTCTGGAACGAATTCCAGCACGAACGCGAAAATGCCGCGATACGCGAGATCTATCCGGACGGGCTGCACTCGGTGATCGCCGCGGCACTGGCCGAAACCCCGGCGCTGAATCCGGGTGCGCTCCCGCTGGAGATTGCAACCGCTACGCTCGACCAGCCGGAGCACGGCCTCAGCGAGGAGCGCCTGGCCGGCTGCGACGTGCTGCTGTGGTGGGGCCACAAGGCGCACAACCAGGTATCCGACGCCGTGGTGGAGCGCGTGCAGCGCCGCGTGCTGGAAGGCATGGGGCTGATCGTGCTGCACTCCGGCCACTTCGCCAAGATTTTCCGCCGCCTGCTGGGCACCAACTGCTCGCTGAAGTGGCGCGAGGCGGACGAGAAGGAACGCGTGTGGGTGGTCGAGCCGTCGCACCCGATCGCCGCCGGCCTCGGCGAGTACTTCGAGCTGCCGAACGAGGAGATGTACGGCGAGCGCTTCGACATTCCGCAGCCGGACAGCACCGTGTTCATCTCGTGGTTCGAGGGTGGCGAGGTGTTCCGCTCCGGCTGCTGCTGGGAGCGCGGCCACGGTCGCATCTTCTACTTCCGCCCCGGCCACGAGGCCTACCCGACCTACTACGACGCCAACGTGCAGCGCGTAATGGCCAACGCGGTGCAGTGGGCGGCGCCGCGCGTCAACATCGTCGATAGCTGCCCGATGTCGCCGCCGCTGGAGAAGCTCAGCGCCAAGAGCGTGCAGTTCGGCAAGGTCGGCATCCTGCAGGGCAAGGGAGACCTGGCATGAAAGACGAATACAAGGTGGAACTGAAGGACACCGCACGCAATGACGACGGCCGCCGCCTGCGCGTCGGGGTGATCGGCCTCGGCATCGGCCGGCTGCATATCGAGGGCTGGCGCGAGCACCCGCAGGTGGAGCTGGTGGCGCTGGCCGACCCGGACAGCGAGCGGCTGGCCAAAGTGGGCGAGCAATACGGCATCGCCGCGCGCTACACCAGCGCGGAAGCAATGCTGGCCGCGGAGAAACTCGATGTCGTCAGCGTGTGCACCCCGAACAAGTTTCACAAGGCGCTGACGCTGGCGGCGTTCGCAGCCGGCTGCCACGTGCTGTGCGAGAAGCCGATGGCACTCAACGCCGCCGAGGGGCGCGAGATGCTGGCCGCGGCCAGACAGGCCGGCAAGCGGCTGATGATCAACTTCTCGTACCGCTTCAGCGCGCAGTCGCGCGCGCTGAAGGCGCAGGTGGAGGCCGGCCGCTTCGGCGATTTCTACTTCGGGCGCAGCGTGTGGCATCGCCGGCGCGGCATGCCCGGCTTCGGCGGCTGGTTCGGCAGCAAGGCGCTGGCCGGTGGCGGCCCGCTGATCGACCTCGGCGTGCATCGCCTCGATCTGGCGCTGTGGCTGATGGGCTACCCCAAGCCGAGCTGGGTGCTCGGCGGCAGCTACGACCACATCGCGCGACCGCTGGCCGATGCCGCCGGCAAGGCGTTCGACGTGGAAGACCTGGCGTGCGCGCTGATCCGCTTCGACAACGGCGCCACGCTGGCGCTGGAGGCGTCGTGGGCGGCCAACATTCAGGAGGCGGAGCTGATGGAAACGCGCCTGCTGGGCACCAGGGCCGGCTTGCTGCAGCACAACCTGAACGAGGGCTACACCTTCGACGCGCACATCTTCACCGAGCAGGACGGCGCCCAGTTCAATATGCAGCTCAATCCGTCGACCGGACAGGCCCGCTCGGCGATGCACGACTACGCCGACGCCATCCTGAACGAACAGCCACACCCGGCACCGGGCGAAGAGGGCCTGATCGTGATGGAGCTGCTGGACGCGATCTACGAGAGTGCCCGCACCGGCGCGCCGGTCAAGCTGTAGAGATTGCCGCTGGCCGGCGAGCAAACCCGCGGTGCCACATTATCGCTGAAGCCCAGGCAAGACAAAGCCCTCCCGCTTCGGGAGGGCTTTGTTTGTGCGGAGCGGGCCAATATCAGTGCTGATGCCCGTGCTCGCCGTGTACATGCTGGTGGGCGATTTCCTCGGCCGTTGCCGCGCGCACATCCACGACCGTGAGGGCGAAGCGCAGGGTTTTGCCGCACAGCGGGTGGTTGCCGTCCAGCAGTACGGTCGGGCCCTTGATCTTGGTGACGAAGTAGTAGCGCGGCTCGCCGTCCGGGCCGATGCGCTGGATCTGGCCGCCGACCTTGATGCCGGGCGGGAAATCGGCCTTGGGCATGGTGGTGACCAGCGCTTCGTCGCGTTCGCCGAAGGTGTCTTCGGTGGCGAGTTCCAGCGTGGTTTTAAAGCCGGCTTCCTGACCTTCCAGTGCGGCTTCCAGCTTGGGGAACAGGTTGTCGTAATCGCCGTGCAGATAGGCGACCGGGTTCTTGCCATCGTCGTAAACCAGCCCCTGGCTGTCTGTGACTTTCATGCGCAGGGTGACGGCGGTGTTTTGGGTGATTTTCATGGCGGGCAATGGCTAATAAATTGAGGCGGGAAGAGTCGCAGTTCGGCGGGGGCGTGTCAACTGGCTGGCGAGCCACCTCGCTCATGTCCGCTGCCGGGCATGTCCGGAAGGCGGTGTAAACCAGTTGTCGGCGATCAGGCTGACGGCCGCCGGCCAAGGCCGGAAAGCAGCTCATCGGCCACGGTTGGCCGCACAGTTCCGGTGCCGTCGGCAGTCAAACAAAGCAGAAGGGGCCAACGGCCCCTTCCCTTTACTCAGCCTGCGACGGACTTGATCCGGCTCCGACAGACTTTATTTGCGCTAGTCAGCTGACTACACCGAATAAAGTCCGTCGAAGCATGGCAACATAAGTACTTGATTTTACGTTACCGGCTTATCGTCCGAAAGTTCGTCGCAACTAGCCCCCAATACCATCTCATCTCTCGATGTCGGAATAAAGTTCGTCGAACAATCAGTACGTATGCATCATGGACGCAACGGTACAAGGCAGAGTTCGAGCGGTTGCGGATGGACCCTACATTACGGTCATTGGGCATTTTTTCGAAAACTTTGACGCACTACGCGGCAGACGCTTAGACACCTAACATCTACGATTCGCTCCGTTGCCGACGTGGCAACTCAACTGGAGATTTGAATCATGTCTAAAAAGCCTGCATCCACCCCTCATACCCCTATGACTCCGAGCGCCGCAGCCCGCATCCAATCTGCTGAAGCCCGTGCTGGTAACGGTCAAGTATCCTCAGGTAGCTTTGCTGCACGTGCTCAGCGCACAGTAGCAAATCATGCAGTTCCCAAGAAGCCATAACCGAATCGGCCTGGGCTGGAACAATCTGCCCAGGCCTATTAACACGAAAAATAACAATGAAATACTGCAACAATAAAGACTTTGCAGAGTTCATCAGATCACTGGTCAGACAAGGTTGGCAATTCTGTCGAGGCCGCAGGCATGGAACGCTTACCTCACCAACGGGACGGCGCATCCCTGTGCCCTGCACCCCAAGTGATCATAGGGCTCTCAGAAACTTTCAACGTGATATTCGTAAGTTAGAGCAACTCGTCTGATGACTACCAAACTAACAGTAGCCACAACCCCATACCCCCGTCTGGGTGAAATATACAGCGCCCTAGCACAAGCCTTCGACACCAAGTCCAAGAACCGAGATGTTGAGCGATTATCAAGAGATGGGGACTTTGACTGGTCCCTACTGTCGGGATTACGTGAGGATCTCATTCTCGCCCCCTTGCGCCGGTACGTCGCTGACGAAGCGTTCATCGATAAACTGGATCAATTCATCCAGTATGTCCATGCCACCTACCTGAAAATCGTTTCAAGCATTTCCTTGGACAGCATGAGCCGGAATGAGGCCTTACCGATTTTAATCAGGCATTACTTCGCACATCATGCCATTGGATTTTTTGGAAGTATCTGGACGAAAGAGGCTCCTAATGCGGTCGCGTTCCTGAATCCCGAAAACTACCCGTTGGAAGTCGTTTTCAACTGGGCAGATCCAGGCGGCAGCCATTTGCTTGCCAAGGCAGCGTTCCCAGACACCTCTGACGTAGCACTCGATAATCGGGAAAAGGTGATTCGTTGGGCGGATGGTACCCAGCTACCTGACCTGGCAAGTCTCAAACTCTTCGTTGACGCATTAGCGAAGAATGGGAGTGACGAACATAAAGTGAAGGCATCTGGGTTACTCAAGTGGTTGCTCCTCGCGCGTGCTTTGACCTGGTTTGAGCGTAAAGCCAGCCCCTTACACTTGAGACGGATATTGATATGGCATGCCACCCAGGAAAATCGAGAATGGGATATAGCTGGAATCCTGTCGCTGGCAGCAATCAAATCCGGAAAAAAACGTGAAGCATTGTTGGAGCCGTTTGGAAAGCTCTTGAGTTGCCTCGATCGGACCGAGCCAAAGACTGATGGAGGACGCATGGAAGCAGAGAACGTGCTTGCTGACTTTGCTCAGCAACTCAAAATGCATGATCCAGAAGGGCTAGTCAGCTATGCCCTCGAATGGTTCCGAGGGCGCTGGCATGTACTTTCCGGTGAATACGAAGAGGCGCTTAAGTGCTATCAGCTGGCAGTTGCTCATTCGGAGTATAGAGCGGGTGAGAATTGGACGCGGATCGTCGCCGAAGCGTTGGCTCTCACAGCTTACCTTGGTAACGCCAAACCTTTTCTTAAACAACTGAAGCATCGAGCAATTGCTTTGGGACTGATTGCTCAGCCCAGAATAAACGACGATGTTGTTGAAGACTGGGAGATCGAAGAACTACGAAAACAGTTTCATCATCTTTTCCCTGGGCAAGGGCGTTTTGTTGAGGTTGAGCAACCAGATGATGATGTTGGCGCATTACCCTTCCTAATGTATGACCCCGAGTCTCTTGCAAACCGGCAGCCAAATTATCGTAAGCCAGATCAAATCGTAACGATCCGTACTATCGACAACCAAGTTCGGCGCTGGAGCCAGTTGTTTCTCTACGTGACGCTTGGCAGCGTTAATGTCGTTAAGACTCTGCTAGAAAAAGGTGCATCCGTTGACGCATTAAATGATTCTGACGGCTCGGCGTTACTAAGTGCTATTCAGAGAGCTACGGATAGCAACAACCGTGAGGCTCTCGACTTGCTGTTGAACTATCCGCATAGCAAGGAGACACTTAATCAACCTACAAAAAGAAAGCGGCTGACGCCATTGATCAGCGCTGTCGATTATGGCGAACCCGATGTCGTTTGGAAGCTCCTTTCCATGGGGGCAAACGCAAACTTACGCGGTCATGTTGATGATCAAACACCGCTGTATCTGTGTATCCGAAACATGGGGGGATTGCGGGTGGCCAGTTCACTTCGGCAAAGGCTTTCCCAACTCATTTCATCCGATAACGACTTAGTACTGCGCGAGACTATGCGCCGTTATGGTGTAGGAATGGCCGGCGTCTTCGGCGACAAGAGAGCATTGTTCGACGCAATGAGGAACTCGGCCAAGGTCGAGATTTTCAATACAGTTGTAGATTTGATCGTCGATGACTTCCTTGGTAGATATACCGTAGAGAAGCAGCTTGAGATCGCGAAGCACCTACTGGCGCATGGAGCCAACCCTAACGCCAGCCATAGCTATCCCGCTGCAGGACGAACGCCGCTTATGCTGGCTGTCGAGATCGACTCACCCGAAGCCGTTAGTCTATTGATGCGGAGAGGGGGAGATCCTTTTATTCGAGATAGTTCCGGACACGACTGTCGGGTCATAGCAACAGCATTCCGATCAAGGAATGTAATAAATCATTTCCGTAAAATTGGTGTGATGTGAATAGCTTCTGCATCTGTTAAATGGGACAGTCACTGCGCTATCACCGGCTGACATGCTCGGAGCTTTTGCGGGCCAAAGTCCGTCGGACTCACTCGCTGTAATCGCTGTGCCTCAAGGCATTGAACTAAGTCAGTCGGCGCAACAAGGACAGCACACAGATCCACGGTAAAGCGCCCTCCGACGAACGGGGGCGCGTCAGACTTACTCGTCCACGTCATCAAAGATGCTACGTGCGTTCTGTTGCACGTCCGCGTCATCTAGAGTCCCAAGTTTGCCGGGACTAAAGCTATCATGCGATTCGCCCTCCTGCTCCGACACCCATTCCAAGAGGCGTAGACGCTCCTTTCTTACCGCAGCCAACACCTTCGAGTCATCTGGGAAACACTGTTCTAAGATATCCAACGTGCGCTCGTATGGCGCAATAAGCTCGTTCGGATCTTCATTGTCATAGTGGTAGCCCGAAGTGAATCTACGGCGCACGAAGCTCAGCCTGGGCACAAGCTGCTGTTCAACCTGTTGTATCACCCAAAGGTACTCTCCTTCCGTAAAGACAGAACGGAGGTCCGCATCGTCTAGCACGCTGAGATCCTCTCCTTGAACCGCGTACTCCGACAATTTCTCAACGAACCTTAGTCGTGACTCAGCCGGAAGTAATCCTGTTTTATGCAGCCGAACAGCCACCATAGTTTCCGACACCGCATCAAGATACAAACCGGGCGAATCGACCTGGGAAGGCAGTTCTGGATGCCGTGCCATGTATTCCTGAAGAAAAGGCTTTGCGCATCGATGTACTAGGAAATTGTGCAAGTTTGTCTTGGCTTCCCAATACACCTTCCTCATGCCTGCTTCGAGCATATACTCATCAAGCCTGTCAACCATGAGGGAGTACATCGACGACGGCAGCACAACAGTGTTCTTGAGACCCACATCACCACAGGTCACTTGCCGCAACAGATGGTCGACAGCAGTTCCTCGTACATAGATGTCCAACAAGTCGACGTGCTGTCGCACAAGCGACGCAAAGGCATCGCCAATCGTCGGATGTCGGAACCGCCAAGAGGGTTCACCATCAAAAAGCGTTTGCACCACCAAACTGCCCTTCAGCGCCTCCAAGGCATTAAGGCATGCCCCTAAACTGCTTCCCATCCGCGACAGTGCTTCGCGCTCAGAATCATTCGGTGTGACGGGACTTCGAAGATCATCCTTTCGCATGTAAATAAGCGCGAGCGCAGCTCGACTGTGGGAATCGAGCCCTTCAATAACCTCAACGAGTAACTGCTCACGCTTTTCTATAAATTCTCCGATACCCGAGGATGACAGCAACAGTGACTTGGTAAAGAGCGGGTCGGAAAGCCTTCTGGCCATCTCGGGGATGAAACGCGGATGCGTAGCCACATCTTCCAGGAAGGGTTTAAGCTCACGGAGATACTTCTTCGACTGGGCACCAAACTTCAAGTGGTTGTAGAGAATCTGCTGCTTTTCTGCAAGGGCCAGGGCGTGCACATCTACTACTACCTGACTTTCATTCAGCAGAGGGAAGGCGCTGACTTTGAGGTCTCGCCTCGCGGCATTGTAGATGTAGTCCCGCGAGGTCAACACAATCTTCGCGCCACCTTTGAGAGCCGCTCGTATCTCTTGAACCTTTGAATTCCACTCCAATGCCAAATTACTTTCGTACTGTAAGCTACCGAAAGCATCATCGACCCAAAAGAACTGGCTGCATTCTGCCGTGTTCCATCGGTCCACTAGTACTTCGGCTCGGCTTGCCTTGATCACAGAGGCTTCGTACCTATCGGCTGCGGCCATGGCTAGCATCGCAGCGATGGTCGACTTACCTGCTGCGGGCTCGCCAACGAGCAACACGAAACCGTGCGTGTCGAGGGCCTTCGCCGCCTTAGTGTAAGCTTCTGTGATAACGACCTTGGCAAGCTCCTCGTGCATACTGTCAAGAACAGCCTTCGCCTGCTTGTACGCTCTGTCGTCAAGAATTTGCGAAAGATCACCAAGGCCGTAGATACGCGGAACTAGCATACGCAGTCGCTTGTTGCCATTGATCTGTTCTTCAAGCCAGTTCGACCCGTACGTTACAACCTGTTTAACTCCAGCCTTCTTTAGCTTGGCATGAATCTTCTCGTCCGTCGCCCCCGAAATGCCTGCATTCGTGATGAGGACATAAACATCACAAAGTCCCTTAGCGACCAAAGCCTCGACCTTCTCGAACTCCTCCGATAGTTCGGACAGGACTAGTGTGTGGCCCACACGGCTCGTGAACTTGCACTGGATGACGAACATCCCAGCTAAAGTTTCACCATGGTGCATCTCCCAGGTACCAGTAAATGCACCGTCTCGACCACCGTCGTTCACATCAAGAAAAGACTGAACAGTCTGGCCAAGAATCTCGCGTACGGCGGTTAGGCAAAGCCGTTGAAACGCATGCCATCCCAGCCTGTGCAAATCGAAGGTTGATTGAGTTGTGGCCATGTTCGAGCGCGATATCCCTTAATCTCGATTAGAGTTCGAGCGGTTATACGTGTCCGTCAAAAATCTGGTCCTCAGAGTACAGGCGACGGGAATGAAGACCGATCACGGTCGGCATGGGTTTCCCTTTTCTAGTCAATAGTCTATGAATCCGACCATCAGGTGCGTGCCAGTATCGAACACACGCCCCACGACTAGCGGCTTTCCAGCCTCCTTCAACTCTTTGAGCGCTTCAGCCAAGGTACGAAAGGTCAACGCGTCCTCCGGGGTTGCACAATAAGCCCGGAAGGTCCTGGTCGTAGTACGGTCGATGTGGGCGACAAAGTCGTCGTTTTCCTCACTGTGCAGCACATACCCCTTAAATCTGGTATCGGTTGGCAACCCTAACTCGGCCAATACTTCGGCTAAGGGGCGCTCGGAAGTGGCCTGTGCCATACGTTGCTCAGCACTCCCTCGGCGTTTTGCTTCGCCCATTTTTCACTCCTCTTTTCATGTGCGTTCCGCCACTGACGTCAGCGTGGGATAGCGGCTCTTCCATCTAACCGTCAGACGTGGTTTCGCTACGTTTAAACCAGAGCCGGAGTATGGACAGAATATAAATGAACTACCCATACCGCTTTGCCTTGTACTTCGCATGGTAAGCAGCCAGACCGTCGGAAACAAAATTGGTTACGTTGCCTTGAACGAGTTGCCCGTGCTCGTATCGCCGAATGGCCTGCGTTTCGAGTGCCTTCGCCCACCATTTTGGGTCGGCCAACTTTCGCGCAGCAGCATTTCGAAGCCTTTGAGCGTTCTCAGTCGTTGCGGTGAGCGAGCATTGAGGTGGGTCGATTGAAAGTTCATTGCACACTGCAATTGCGGCTGCGAGATCGCAGCCTGAAATAAATTGCTCGCAACGCTCCGCGTAGTTCACTGCGTTTGCGCGAGCCTCCTCGACTTGCCTTTCAAGAATCTCTAGTGTCATGGCTAATTCGGATTGAATTCGAAGATACCTACAGGGTTTATACTGATAGTCCAATGGAAAAACCTAATTCCACGCATAAGTTTTGTCTTTCTCCCAAAAGACACATTCAACCCCCCGTGCAATTGCTTCAGCGGCAGTGATGGTAAGAGCTTGCTCGAAAAACATGGGTTTATTAGTCCAGACTTCGTCGATATGATCGCTCCCGTCTGGAAGGACCCAGACCTCAGCAAGATGGGAGACGTCGAAAGCCAGGTCTTGCCCGATTTCCTCAGTAATGAGCAGCATGTACCGGCGTGGGAAAACAGAATCGTCAGTCCGCTCTCGGGCACCGTCGATGACGCCTAGAATTTTCTGCTGAAACAAATCATTGGCATATCGATGCACCGAAACACGGGTCTCCTGGGGTTGATTTCGTGCCCACTCCCACCATCCCGCGTACGTGACGGGAATCGTGATAAATGGCTTCAAGTTACATTTAGAACTTGCTAGTGCCTCTTTCATCTTCCATTCGTTGTAGTCAGCAGATGAGACCACATGGGTGTGATGGCGTTTAAACTCGGTCCACTCTTGGTGGCTGAGACCAGCAAATATCGTTGCAACAGGTGGCGAGGATGTGATGCCAGTGGAGTTATTGCGGGGCCTTCCGTTGGTGAAGAAACCGGACTCACGCCCCATCGGTGGGGCGGGCATCACATAGGTCACCCCCTCCAACTGAAACGAAATGTCTACGACAGGTCCTTTGGTTTCCTCGGATGCCGCAGGCTCCCGCAGAAGAGCAGTCATGCGATCCATGGCGAACTCGTTCCAAGCATCCCTCAGCGCCTCAAAGTCTTGGAAGGGCTTATCCGGGTGAATGGAGGTGCAATCGATGGGCCAAAGAAAGAAGCTGTCGAACGTGTCGCTGTAGAAGTAGGCGCCGGACACAACTACGGCATCAATGTCGCTGGAGTCATTTCTCGCGCGTCTGGCCACCAATTCCATCAGTGCGCTGTGGCTTAAAGACGAGTAGCCATTATTGATGACCCAAAGCACAGTGCTCGTGGCGGTGTACTCGAGCCGGGATTGCTGGAGTTGCTGCCGTGCCGAACTGACAGCAGTCTTCACCGGGCCCTCGACAATCCGGTCGTAGGTGCGTTGACCTTGTGCGTCGAGCAAGCCTCGGTCAAGTACGACGGTGGGGCGGGCGGGAAACCGTTCTCGGAAAAGCTTCGCAAGTTTCTGTTGTCGCTCCGGCTTATCCAGGCCCTCGTCTTCCAGAATTTTCAGCTCGATCACGCTGGAGCCGAGGACAAAATCAGCCCCCCTCAGGTTTCGTCTGTCCGCATCTGGGTGCGCGCGCGTTCCTCCTGCACTGGTGACAACAGTCTCAATCTCAGCTTCCGAAAGGTGCCGAATCCGGAAAGATGGTAGACCTGATGTCGGTTGACTACGAGTTGCTTGATTCATTTTGAGTCTGGTTAGTTCTGGTAGATTAGGATGTGCGGCGCTGCTTCATCTCGTCCAGGCGTCGTCGGACTTCTGCAAATGGCGGGGCTGTGACGTCTGCGGGGATGAATGGATTCTCGATACCACTCATGGCGGCGATCAGTGGTGAACTGGCGTCAACCTGCCAAGCGGGTATAACCGTAAGGTGCATCAGTTCAATTCCCAACATGAGGTCCACGTCGCCCACCAAGATACCCGCCTGTGCTGCTTTGAAGGAACATGGCTGGAGAATGACTCGCCCAGTCCGTGAGTATAAGTCGAGCAGAAAATCCAAGTTTCGACCAGACATTGGTTCCATATCGTGCATCCTGTACACCATGGTCAGGAGCCGCATCTGCCCAGACATCTGGCAACGCATGTACTGTTCGCCAACGCCGATAGCGACACGGTAGTCCAACGGGCGGTCACTGTGGATTCCGGTAATCACGGTAACTCCAATCCACCCCCTACGATCGACTTGCCCTACCTTCTTTTGCCATCCTCTGAAAATCTTGCGCCCTGCATCAATATTTTCGAACGCGATAGCCATGAGAGGAGGGGAAATCTCATCAGGAGTCCCACCGACACCTATGCCTTTCCAACCAGCCCGGTCCCAAAGAGGCAGGTTGATGGGGGACAAGACCCCTATGTCTTGATGCTTGATGGCATCAGTTCCAAATAGGCGCTCAGGCGGGCTGCTTGCCGCAAAGGTCGGCTTATCATCGGGAGTGGTCCGGACCTCAACCTCCGCGGTAGGGAGCGGCAACCAAGGAGTGTCCCGCAACAGTGCGTATTCGCCTAATGCGGGATCCTGCACCCAGTCTCCCGCCCGACCGGGGGGAGACTCGCCCAAGATGTTCGCCACGGCGATGATGGAACGAGCGACGTGGAAAGCTCGGTCCTGAGCCCGGTGCTTGGCAAACAGATCCTCCAAGACTTGCGTATCGAAGCCGATCTGCAATTCGGCTGTGACACGTGCGAACAGCTCCAGAATTGCCTTTTCAAAACCGGCACCCATCAGGTCGGCGGTTGGCCCAATCGGGTGGGTCACGACTAACTTCGTTTCACCACAGTCGTTCTCCACGGCCCGATGCGAGAATGGACCTTTGGCTCCATCCGACTGCCGTACTTCTATAAGGAGTTCCTCTCGTGGTGAAATCAGAGCTCTTGATTGAAGTGCTGTGGAGTAGAAGGCCTCCAAGAACGCGATGATGCTTTCGCCAAGAAGTGCAGAGGTGATGCCGCCTCGGGCGGTGACATCGATTCGACAGCCCAAGACAACAGTGGTCATGGTCGTTATTCCAACGTGCCAAGACGGTCGTTCAGGAAGGTCTTCAGCCGCCGGAACTGTCACCCAATCACTAAAAAACTTCTGGAGGCCGTCATCACCCGTGTTGTAGTCACTCCTGACAGTGTCTTCATGACCCAGCATGAACAGGGAGGCGGCGCGGGACATTTCCAGGCCCAGCGAATGCAACAGGTCTGGCAGCCGAGTTAGCTGTGCCCATTCCTCATGCGACGTCTTCAGAATGAGGATGCCCAACACGCGGTCGATAGCCTGCACTTCCTCAGCGATTTCGTCGGCTTCCTCATCACTCAGGCTGAGGGCTACCTGCATTGGCGGCATCCACTTCACCCATGCCAACGCATAGGGGATTCGACCGAGCTGAAGCTCAAGCCAGGTGAGTTTCCTCAGAAGAGGCAGTGCTCGGGCGTCAACAGCCCCTTCCTTGAAGTAGGAGTAGAGGCACCGGTCCAGTGCAGTGACTAGATTGGCACGAGCAGCAAATAATAGCCCTGCCGACTCGTAGGCGAGGCCTGTGCCCGAGAGCGCGGCAACAAACTGTCCTCGCCGCTCTTCTTGGGCGAGCAGGAACTGGGCCTTGGCCAAGTCGTCAATCGCCTCATATGGCTTCTTGCGGGAGAGCTTCTGGAAGCCGCGCTCCAGGCGCATTTCACCCGCAGCACGGTCGCCGTGCCTCTCGCGTTCAATCTCAATTACGCTGTCCAGCAGTTCGTCGTACGCAGGAGAGTCGCCAATGGTGTCAGCAAGCTCCCGCACAAGGCGAACCACGGGCTCCACCGGAAACTCAACCTGTTTGCGAACCTCTGCTAGGGTCTCCCGTAGAGACTTGAAAGTCGCGTTGAGGGATTGGTCAGTGTGCAAGCCAGTAACCAGGTCCATGAGGAGCTGTTGAGTGCGAGCCCAAAGCGAGCTGGTCTCTTTGGTGTGGTCGTTCGCATGTCGCTGGAGTGCAGCGCTTAGCGCGGCTGTACGGCTGGCCTCCGGCAGCTGACCGGCATGAAGGGCCAGCCAGAGATTGACCAGTTCCTCCAGATCCCAAATCCACTCCGACTGGAGTATCTCGGCTGCCAGAAGGTCATAGAGCCGGCGGGCCTCCGTGGGGTCGTTGAACCACCAAATGGCTGTCCACGCCCGTTGGTACCAGATTCGGTGCTGTTGCCTACTGCTTGCGATGCCACGAGCCAGTCGCTCAGCGCGTTCAAATCGACCGTCGACCTCCATCCGGGGCTTGTCCAGGCTCCTGGCAAGGAGAGCCGACTGCAGGCTTTCTTCAACCAGTTCGAAGGTAACCCGGTCGCCTGCTGCATCCTCAATTTTTTTGTCCAAAGCATCCAAGTCCCGCATACGCTCTGCATCCAAGGGGCCTGGAACCGCCTTCATGGTGCGCGGCAGCTCAAACTGGAGCGTGTCGGCTACAAGCTGCCAGCGTTTGTGGCAGCAGACCTTCTCAACAATCCACGAGCGGTCAAGAATACGGACCTCAATACCGTATTTCGCCTTCAGTTTGTCTTCTGTATCGGCACGATCTTTATCGCGGATTGCCTGGTTGGAGATAAAGTAGGCAAGGGTGTATGGACGCCCCGTAGCAACGATCTTCTCAACGTCAGAGTCTATCTTGGGCTTCCATTTTGCCTTGGCACTCACTGCAAAGGCCCATCTCTCGGCGGTCGATCTCGACGGGTCCCCTTCGTACCAGAGCGTGGCGATTGACGCGGCGACAGGGTAGGTCTCGGTGTCGACTTTGCTATCCCCGCCTCCTGTGGGCCCGGTCTGTGGAATGAGATTGGGGCACAGCTCTCTTTCAGCCAAGGCACGGGCAAAGTTTTCGAATGCCGTTTCCTCTTTGCGGCTAGTCAGACTGTGCAGATGGAACTCGAACTGGCGCCTGTCCATCTCGCTTTCTTCGACATTCAGCGTATCAGAGTAGAGCTCTGGGCGCCGCGCACGCATAAACTCACGATAACTTGGCTTACCAGGTTTATTCTCAGTCATCGGCAGCCTTTACTCTCACGTGTGTGCGATTCTCAGTATTTGTAGATCGCGATAGTTTTGTTGATCAGTCTAACCGTCCTGGTCAGTCAAAGAGCGCTCTCTGCCAGAGTTGTATACCAGTCAGTGGTTGCCACAAACGGTATTCGTCTACCCATTTAAAGCGGTAGCCTTCAACGGTTCTTGCGTAGGAGCAACGGCTGTCCTCATCAAATGGGAGTTTGAATTCGCTGCTTCCGCCAACTTTCAACAGCTGCATCGTGTCCACCAATCGCGTCATCATTTGCCCAGCGATCCCAAAAGTCGATCGTACCGCTATTAGGCGGCTGCTTCGGCGGCGCCATGCGGATGCGGGCCGGCAGCAGACTAGCATCGCCTACGACGAGAGCCTCACCCGTGTCGAGAACTGGAAGCAGCTCACCAAAGCCGCCGAGACTGTCAGGTAGGAGGCGACGCACTACAGCCTGATCGTCGCCGTTCGTGAGGCGCATCGCCATCAGGTTGTTGCACTGACTGAGGACTGTCCGATTGACTTCGGATGGTCGTTGGCTGACGACGACAAGGCCCAAACCGTATTTACGTCCCTCCTTCGCGATGCGCTCGAAGATTGCGACCGAGATGTCATCTGCACCTACACTCCCGCTTCGCTCAGGAATATACAGATGAGCTTCATCGCAGATGATCGAGATCGGGTGTCGCCTCCCTGGAGGCGTCCACTGTTGTACAGAGAATATGAGGCGAGCAACCAAGCTCACCATCAACGGCAAGACATCAGACGGTACCTCTGAGAAATCAATTACCTTGACCCCCCCTTTTGCCGTTGGCTGATCTCTCCGCCCCGCCATCAGTAGCACTACTAAGCGCTCCAGCCATTCGTACTGCATCGTCTCTGCCGTACCCTGGAACAGGAAGCCCAGCCTTCGATCAGATCGTTTGCTTTCAAGACGCTGGATCAGCCGACTGAGCTTGCCATTGAACTCACCTTGTTTCTCTGCACGAGCACCTGGGACCATCTGCTCATTCAGTTCCCTCAACTCACCGAGCACAGCTTCAAGATCGAACGGCACGGGACTATCGATGGTGAAGTTCGCCAGTACGTCGGCTCTTGAGCCGGACTCAAGATATGCACGCTTTGCATTAAGGATGGCACGTGACATGACCATCGCTTGGTTCGGCGCATTCTGATCGGACCTGTCAACGAACATAGAGGTCAACGCCTCGTAGCCGAGTAGCCAGTACGGTAAGAAGAGGACCCCTTGGTCCAGAGTGGCGCCGGAATCGAGATCGGCCGGCCCGGCAATCCGCAAATGCCGGAAGCCATCACCACTCAGCGTTGCGTATTCCCCATGGATGTCCAGCATTACAGCATTTGCATTGGGCAGTTCGGCGACCTGCTCAAGCACGCGAGCAGTTGTCCAGGATTTACCCGAGCCGGTGCTGCCGACAATGACTGCGTGACGCTGGAAAAACCGATTTCCATTGAGGTAGGCATCGGCAGCTTCATCGAGAGTGTAGTGTCCCAATGAAAGCCGTTGTCCATCGCCAGCAATATTCGCGATGACGCGCATGAACGCCGTCAAGCGAGGACCTTCGAGTGCAAAGCAATTGGCATCGATCTCAGGGACCGTCTCCAGCGTCCTCACGAACACATTTTCTTTCTGTCCGATGCGATCAATGAGAGTGCCAATCAGTGCGATACGTACAATGTTAATCTCATCACCAAGATCGTCGTCATCTGGTCCTTCCGCTGCATCGTTCCTGTCTGCACGGGGCCCTCCATCCGAAGCGTTACGCGTGATCTTCTGAATGATGCCGACTAGGTGTTGGCCTGGCCGACTACTCTGCAGAGCAGCCAATCGATTTACCTGCAACTTACGAAGACGGGCAACGTCTTCTACAGCTACAGTCACGTTGGCAGTATCTACCGCTCGAACACGCCCGAGGGCTTCTTCATCTTGGTAGTCGAGAATAGGCATCAGAAACTCCTATATCGTGTGATCCAGAAATTGGTCCAGTCGCCAGAGCGGAGCACCTGGAATTTCCACTCCATCTGGTATTTCGTTTGCGAATACTCGAATTCCGACAGGGCTCTCTTCCAGTGCCAAATAACGGGCACAGCGACCACTATCAAAAATTTGGCGCGCAGTTGGGCTGATCTCCTTCGTGATCAGCACCAATGGGATGTCAGGATTAGCGCAGCGCTCGGTTAGTAATGGCTGCAAATGGGGATCATTAAATCCGAATCCTACGCAGAGAAATCCCGCTGCTTTCCTTACAGCTTCATCCGCGCTATGCATTGCACTACGGAATGGTTCGTCGTGCGTCCTCCGATACTTTTCAATCCCAGGCGTAACGATCGACGGCGTCATGCCCGTTGGAGGTTCTGCCATGGGCGGCAATGAAACGACACTACCAAAGGCATCGGCAAACCAGCCGAAAGAACCGTGAACTTTCCAAATGTTCACTGTCCGCATTTGTCTACGTCCGATGTGCACGCGTGCCGGTGGATCTCCTACTCGGGCCCCCAAGAGGCCGAACCCAAACCCTGTGTAGGCACAGAGACCTGCGGCCTCTGCTGCGTACTCGGCAATCCGATCGTAGTTAGGTGTTACGACATCGATGCTGGTGGCTGTGCTACGGAATAAATGCGCGAATAGCCGCGAAAGGGGAAGGTACCGACGGTCCGCTACAACGCGTTGAAAAACAGAGATATCTGCTGAATTGAGGAAGCGCCATGTAGTGTTTACGATGTGCGACAAGACAGATGGTGTGACTTGTACGTCGGACAGTGCTGACTCCAAGTCCTGGACTCGTATCCGTTCGAGGAATTGCAACCAAGCCTGTTGGTCAGCTTCACTCTGACAATTCGGAGGTAACTCCGAACCAGCTAAGTGTTGGCCAAGCGGCCCCATGCCAGGAATGCCATGTGGCACCGACGCACCACTCCCAAGAATGATTGTGGGGGTCTGCCGCAAGCATGCCTGGGCAAGTTCGATAACTTTCCTGATATCCATAGTTCTTAAGCCTCCCTGCTTAGTGAGCAGCTTAGGGTTAAGTACTAGCTCTCCGGCCATCCAGGCACAGAGAGTGCTTTAGCAATCAGGAACTATTTTATCACAAAGTCATAATGTTATGCGATGGTCAATGGGGAGCCGTTCAACTGGACAAGTTGATAAGTGTATTTCGGCATAGCAACGCTAGAGGACTTCAGCGAATAATGGCAGCATCCTTGCCTGACAACTGCCACCAACGTATCTGGAAAACTGGATGCAAACCGAACAGCCAACGACCCACAGCGTACCGTACCCTCTCCAAGACGAACTAGCTCAAGGGCTGTTAGGGCGACTTGCCCGTCTCAACGGCCTATCGTCTTTCAACACTGTAAGCAAACTACTTACTGAATACAGCCATAGGGGAAATAGCATCCCACAACTATGGCAGCTCGCCGAAATATGTCGAATGGATTTCTTTATATTCACTGCCAACCATTCGATGCTTCCCATCCTTTCACCCTTAACTGAAAAAGACTGTAGTTTTGAAGAAATTCACAATCGCAATCAAAATATACTTTGCAATGGGCTGAGCATTCCAAAAAAACAGCTGCGCTGGTGCAAAACATGCTCACACTTGGATATTAAAAAGCGAGGATTCAGTTATTGGCGACGCCAACACCAGATTAATGGAGTAGATTGGTGCATAGAACATCAACATCCGTTGGTTTGTACATCCGTCGAATCAGCAATTCATTCCCCAGGACATACAACAACATATGGATTAGAAGAGTTGAATCAAACCATCATCACTGAAGAAACTAAATATCCAGCAATACAACGTCTGCAAAATATTATGTTAGGGTTGCTACATAGGCCCATCCCTATACGTTTTAGAGCTTGGTCTGAGGCTATTGCCAATAGAATCAGCTTACGAATTAGCATCAGTAAAGAAAAAATATTAGTCAGTAATCTTATCAGGGAGGCATTTCCAGCAACCTGGCTACTTAGGCACTTTCCCGATATTTCAGGCAAGGACCCTAAAACCCGTATCTCTGGAATTGATACTGCTTATATGGATATCTACAGAAAACACCTCTCCTCCTTGCGCTGCGCGGCAATTTTAGCGGTTTTGTTTGACTCTGCTGAACATGCCATGGAAGCATTGGAGGCTGCCGAAAGTAAGTAGCTGCTCTAGACTCGGTCGAGGTCCCGACAATCAGTGTATTGACTGCATTTCTTGCAGGTCAAAATTTGCATGAGGCTTGTGAGAAATTCGACGCCAATATTGAGAATATTGAAGTAAATTTGTGGCGGCGCATCAGAATGCAAACAGGTTTATTCTAAATAACCCCCCTTTTTTTAACACATTCAGAGCATCGATACGCTTCGCCCAACTACATACACTCTCATACCAACTGATTCAACTTGTGGTTTCTGACTGGCCTCACCAGGTTTTCTCAAATGGTAAGAATGCGCCCTAAGGCATTGATGGTACGCGGCCACCTCTCTGGAGAACGTATGGCCTTTTCGATTCTGGGAATTGATATTTTAAGTGCTTCCAATGTCCAACGCTGCTGAGCGGAGTTGCGATTAGCCAGCTTTTTCAGCGCAAGCGCCATGCGTCCGTCTGCATTCTCAATACGCATAGTGGAGTGGTTGCCATCAACACTTCTCCGTAACGAGCGAGAAGAAGCCTTAAGCCAGTCACGATCATTCCGATAGAGCCAAGCATAAGCTGCCGGCTGCAGGCGTCTTAGCGCCTTGCTCCCCATATAGACATGTAGGCCTGAAATCTGCTCCCAAGCATAGCGGGCAGCCGTGCGGCGTTGCTCATGTCTCACTATGTGCCAGTGCTCCTGTAACCCGGGAACCGTCCGGAGAACCCTGGTCACAGTGGCAATTGAAACGTTATATGCCAGCGCTACCGCTTCTTTATTTACCCCACTCTGTAATTCGATCACCATATGATCCCACATAGATGGGGACACCTTCTTAGGGCGTCGTGAAATTTCGCCCCCTTGGCGACTGACCCAGAATGCCATCGTCGCGTAGCTTACCTCGGCCTGCTTGGCGGCCGCAGTTAGGCTGAGACTCCCGCGACTCGCTTGAAGCACAATCAATTGCTGCTGTTCACTAGGCCCATAGGAAGGCGGCGTCACAGCCTCAGTTCTTAATCGATCTTCCTTCCCGTGAGCAACCTGCACTTCGGAATATGCCAAATGAAAATCAGCCAAATCATCAAACCAACTCGCTATCCAGAGTAGATACCGTAGGGGGTGAGTCAAAGCACGGCCGGACAGTAAGCGCAGGAGTTGACTCCGCAGTAGCTCAGGGTCTGACTGGTGGCTGAGTTCCGGCAAACAGACCATGTCCATTGCCATCCGAATCAGGACAGGTTCAACCATTGACCAACGGATGCGGCCCGTTGAATATGCCATGCCCCACGCGCGCAAGCGGTCTCTGACTGCTTGGCTAATCCGTGCTGGATCATCAAACTGACCAGGAACGCAATCGAGCAGCGCTGTGCTTAATGTACCCAACTTGAGTAGCCATGCTGTCTGGCCAGCGTTCAGCCCCTCCAAACATGGGACCGGCGCACAACAGCCCTGCGTTGGCAGCACCCATAAAAATCGGGCAGCCTGATCCAGCTTGAGTGGTGACACCTGTAACGGTTCGTGATGTCGTGGGCACAACCAGACACCTGGCAACTGGTGACTCCGCCGCCAGTATGCCCAGCCATGTAGGGCCAAATCCTCCCTAACGCATGATGCACAGGCCTTCAGTGGGTGTGCGGCCCCCAAGCCACTGGAGAGCAGTCCAAGCCGGTATTTAAGGTGTCCGATGCCCTGGCCACACAGAGCCTGTTCAGCCTGCCGCCCCAGAGCCTCCGGTCGGAATGGCAGGTAGAACGGCAACAAAGTACGTTGCTGGATGATTTCAGAAGCCGTTCCCAAAGCCCCCCTCGTTTCACGTACAAAAACACCCACCCGAGCAGGGAAATCATGGGCCGTTCCTGTCCGGTGATGACCGAAGAGCTGCAAGCAGGTATTTCGGTCTAGCCCATTGACGGTGAGCAGGTGGTACCGGCTGCACCAGCTGAACAAGGTTTCGCCCGGCAAAGGATCCTGCCAAACTGAAAACCCTTCAAACTCAGCTTGCCGTGTCATCACCACTGTCCTGTGGAGCCCGTGGTTGCTTGGTGACGGAATGAGAAGGCTTCAGGACATCGCGTAACACCTGCGCTCCCAAGTGCAACGACTGTGCTGTAACTGGCGTACGCTTCGGTAATCGCGTTACAGCAGCAGTTGTCCGCTCTTCGGATGGCTGGTTGGCGACTTCCCGTAAATCACGCAGCGTTGCTTTTGCACTCGCACTGATGGTGCTTTCAATCAACGCGGCAGGGACATCCGGTGGTGAGCACAACGTCTGTGGCTGTTGTGGAGCAGTGGGTTTCGCTACCTTGCCCGCTATCTGTACCTCAATGAATGGGCAGACCAAATCAGGGCGCTTTTCTGCCATCTGACTGGAGATTGACAGGGAGGCCAAGTCCTCGACATCCTTACGATGGCTGCTGTAAGCACGACTACCGTAGGCCAGTTTGACCTCCTCCAGGGTCACCACGTCCTTGTCTTGCGCCCGCGCCTCCCGATAGGCTTGGAGCAGTAACTGCCGCAATGCTCTGAACAGTCCTGCGGTGTAGTGGTGCAGGACCGCCGCATGGCTGACCGCATCAAGCCTGAAGGTATCTGATGACACGGCCAAGTATTCTCTAATCGCGTCGCTCCACCATTGGTCATCAGCTGCTGGCGGATCCAATACCATAGGAGCCGCCAGGAGGCGGTCTCTTTCCTCTTGCGGCCGTAGCATGAGCTTTTTGACCAGTGAGAAATTGGCCACATACACCAATGGCGGCCCCAAGTTGGCCAAAGTCATGATGAGATGAGAGGTCTTGGTACTGGCCGAACTACTTTGCGTAAAAAATTGCATCTCATCGACCACCAGTGTGCTGGTAGCCGTGGCCATGAACCAATCGCCCACATGTGCCATCAGGCCAGTCATCCCCGTCATTCTCCGTCCCGCCAATGCAACCGGATTGCTCATCCCTTGAAGAATCCCTACTACGGAGGGTTGACCATTGATCTTCACGTAACGCACGGGATAGAGCATTAAGCGCTGCCCCTCTGTCTGGAATTCGGCAGTTGGTTGCAACCGGCAAATGCGTTCAAATGCCTGGATCAAAGATGATTTGCTCACCCCAGCCAGTCCAGTCAAACAACGAATTGGTTGAGGGGCACTTGCTCCTTGCATATAAGAGCACCGCCGCCGGTTGTAATCTTTTACCGTCGGGTAACTGGAGCTGGCAAAGCCGCGTGCCTGCTCCAGTAGGCAGCGCAGTAGCTCCACATGCTGTGGACCAGGCACAAAGATAGCTTTCCAAGCTTGATCCAGCTTTTGACAGGCCTCTTCAACCGACAAGTGTGCCAAGTTCTGGACCAGAACACCGGGAAGGTATGCCGCGAGACGAATGGATTCGTCCGTATCAAACCGGTCGAACCAGCCCAGCCATTCATGCTGTTTGTAGCTCTCGGTCATTTCCGACCTCCAGCAGCACGTAGGTAATCCATGATTTCTTGGCGCTCTTTCACCGAATTCGCTTTGGAACGCCGAGAACGGCCCGATTTAAATGTCGCCTGATCAAAAACCTGACCCGTATGTTTCTCAAACACTGCTTCGTACCCGGATCTGGCCGCCATTCGGTGGGTTTTGAGCTCCAGCTTTGCATCCCGCCTGATTTGTTGCAGCTGCTCGATCTCCAGCACGGAGATATAGAGTTGCTCCTGGCCATCTCGGATTCCGAGCATTGCATCAACCCGAACCAGTTCGGTTCCGATCTCCACCCACAAATGACGTACACAGACACTCAGCATGTAGCCCTGAAGCGTATAGCGTCCCAAGTCATGGGCTTTTTGCAGGGCTCCTGAACGTTTGAGCGCATCCGACTCGAAACGAGCATCTTTGAAATACACCGCATCATCCCGAACAGTAAGCTCAATCGGGTCAAGGTAAGCCCGGACAGCCTCCTCAAACCGCATAGTGATTGCATGGCTTCTCCCCCGCCGGTCCAGGTAGCTCCATAGGGCAGCAGGCGTCGGGAATACTCGATCATTGAGTGCTTCGTTGTTGAGCCTATCCACAACGTCGGTGCAGTCGTTATCTTCTACCGCCCGCTGGATTTCCTGTACCGCTAACTGCGGAATGGTAAGCCGTGTTTCCTTATACTGTGGTTGACCCTCCTGCTTGACCGGTTTGGGATGCATTGTCTCCACCGAAGCTTTGGATTGCCCCGCTTGGCTTGGTGTCCCTTCCTTGATAAGAGGCATGTATGTCGCAATGACTGGATCGGCTTTTGCTGTGGAGCCCGGCCCCCGGTCATTGATAGGATAGGGAGAGATACCTATGCTGGGCCAATCTTCCGGTTGAAGTTCCAGCCCAAACAGGTTGGCAAATTGGACCTTATCGATAGCCGCACAAAACAGAGCCATGCGGTACGCCGCTGCCAGCTCTTCGCCAATTGAAAAACCAATACCGACAATCATTCCCGAGGCGATGCAGCGGATACGTACGACCCACAATGCTGGAAGATGGCTACCTGGCAGATAACCGATCGCCACCTGGTCGCAACAATAAGCATCCTGCTCGGTGCGCTCCATCAAGTTACCGACACTCTCGGCAAAACGGCCTTGCGAGTGCGTCATGCGATTGCGCACCCGCGCATGACCATACTTGTGGGTCTGTCGTGCATCCAGCGGAAACGCCTGTGCTACTCGGTAAGCAAACTGCCCCAGAGAGGGAAACGGCCGGCCTGCAGGATGGACGAAGGTCTTACGCCCTGTTGGATCGGTTTGTGGGACACAGCCGAATACCTTGGTGAGCGTTCGGCGGTAGATTTTGCTCAAGTGCTGCCCCGGCCCGGCAAACCGCCGATAGCCTTCCAGGATGCACTCAATCATCTCGGGATCATTGGTCCCATAGCCGTGATAGGCACCGTATATGCGCGATGGCCGGCCAAGTTTGCGCTCGCGACCCATGCGATCCCAGCGACCTATGCAATGCACAGCGTAATGCAGGGCCCAGCGACTGAAGCCGTAGCAGATATAGGCATAGAACGCTGTCCGGAGTCGGGTTTCGTTCTGGATCGGGCGACAAGCTCGGGCATGGGCATTAATCACCGCATCCGGTGACTCTGCAGCCAAGACCTGATCAAGGTTTTGAACCAATGGCCACAAGTGCAGCAAGATCCGATCAATTCGTTCCTCATGACTTTTCTTGCGCCCTGGCCGGGGCTGTGCGTAATGAGACAACTCATTGATGGACAGTCCAGTGAACCAGGGAGGCAATTCTTCCTGTGACTCACAGGGACCGATCAACCCGTCACTCAGCCCTTGTTCGAACCGATGACGCGACAAATAGTGCAGTACTGGCCTGAAAGCATCGGGGGATCCGGTCTCTACTGAAGTCATGGAAGCGGAAGCCTCAGCCCCACCAGAAGAAGAACCGACATCTTTAACTCGAGTCTTGGCCTTGCGCCTTATCGGCTTACTTCTAAACTCCAGCAGTAAAACACGTTCTCGCACCGCATCACTGCGCAACAAGTGATACACCACGCCCTTGCGCAGCACGTCAAAGCCCTCAGGCGCACATAATTGGGTTCCAGTGTGCATACGGCCTCCTCACTTGGGTCGCCGTGCAAAACGGTCAGAAAAGACTTGCAGGGGATCTTTGCGTAGAGGTCGGAGCTCTCTGTCGATAAAAATTGGCTCGTCCATCAGCTCGGCACGCACGTCGCGTCGCCAAAGAGCCCGATAGAAGCAAGCCTTGACGAGATCTAGCGACAGATCGTGACGGTGAACGATCGATAGCAATACATCCAGAGGCCTTTGCCCGAGCTGGATACTTGCCTGGAGGCGATCACAAATTTCGGCATAGATACCTGCGTCCACTTCCACAGCACGATGCTGGCCAATCAAGAGACTGCACAGGTTCTGGATGAGCAACGCAGGAAGATCACTTCGAACGATTCGAATCGTAGGTATCCCCGCATCGGCATAGTAAAGCGCCTCAATGGCATGACGGCTACGCTCTGCTATGCCGTCCGCGCGCGGGTTTCTACTCGGCCGATCTCGAACAGGTTTTTTTTCAAAGTCGTCAGCAAACGCCTTGATGGTCCAGTTAACACAGTAAGGACCGTCCTGATCCTGCAGGAACAGCAGGAAATCACCGATGAACGGTGCTGGCACTGGCACGCGCCCACTACCATCAGGATGATCCACTTTGATCCAGAGATGTCGCTCGACCATATCGAGCCGGTCGCATACATCGATGGTGCCCCGCAGAGGAGGCAAGTCCATTCCCACAGCTAATGGATGGCCACTCAGCGGATGGGGGCGGGGCTCGGTGGAAAGCATGCGCTGTTCCTGCAGCTCAAACAGCGCGGGGTGAAACAGCGCCAATAACAGTGCGTCACGTTCGACAGACGACAGCGTGTGGCAATATCGCCCCAATCGCTGCGACCAGACTTGGGCGAATCGGCTACGTGCAGGGGCTTCCTCACGGGTCGCTCGAATAGCTGGGTCATAGTGCGCGCCCCACTGTGTAGGATCCTGGCGACGTAAAACTTCCCGAAGTCGTGCCAGTGTCAAGTTGATGGCTTTGGCCATGGGTTATCCTTTCCTGCCAGCTGAGCAGGCATGAAAAATCAACAGGAAAAGGAAGCCCTTGACTCGTCCGAGAGGGGCGAGTACATTCAAATTGCTAATCAAATCCGGGGCTTCCCTCGGTACGAAACGCCGTTGAGTTCGCACCTCAATGGCGTTTTTGTTTTCGCAGCTACATAGCATCCTCCTTACAGAGCATCACCGTGCTCAGTACTGTCACTGACGATCCTTTGGCCATCGCGACTAACCTTCATTGGCAGAGCCGCCACATACTGAAACTCTCCTAACCTCCAGGGTTGCCCCCCACTTGTAGCTAGACACGTCTATCATCCTCAGGATGCTTATTTGCCTCATCCTGCTGCATGGCAGCATGCAGGATTGCAATCAGCTCGGCATTCATACTCCGAAAATGTGTAGCCGCTTTCGACCTCAGCCAATTCGCAACTAGCATCGGCAGTCGATACTGTGACCTGTAAATCTTATTGTCCATACGTTTTACTTCCTGCCTGCTGAACATACTATTACTCTGGCGCAGTTGCAATTTAGTGGCAACCCCAAAGCTAAATTAAATTTATTTGATATCAAAGTGATATCATTATTTAGAGAAAAGTAGGCACAACCATGAAAAACAATATCAAACCTTTTCCACTTAGGATCCCCATTAGCTTGTATGAGCAGTTAGAGGCTGTTTCAGCTAAAAATGGAAGGTCAGTCAATCATGAGATTTTGCATCGACTAGAGGAATCACTCCCTTTGGGGGCGCAAAGGAATGTCGCAGCAATGCAACGTGAGCGACAAAAAGCGGAGCTAGCACTCACATTTGAAGTGTGGCAGCAAGATGTACGCTGGCCGCACGATGAGAGAAATGCGATCAGAGAGTACTGCCGACGCTATAAAGCAGCTGACCTTGCACAGGAGGAGGGAGAGGTTGAACGCGTTGCAGGGTTCGATGAAGTAGAACCATGGCACTTGAGCGGCATTCTTTTGGCTTTTCGTTGGTACGCCAGTCAGTCAGTACATGTTCAAAAATTTATAGACCCACTACGCCCGCAAAAGCTTGCACCTGAGCACAGTAAACGTAAGCTCGTGCTAGCTTATCTACATTGGTGTAGTACCACCTCTTCACAGCCGATGGCAGAGGAATCCGTGATGACATTCTGCGATAGATACAACAATAGCGAAGAAAATCTAATATTCGATATACAAGAGATTGCCGCAGGCTACTTATACGACCTTCTTAATGAATGGTTTTGTAATTTTCCTGTAATGGCAGCAGAAATATCTAGGATTGCAGAGTTCAAACGTGAATTACTAAAAGAAATGCATGAAGAGCAGCTTAAAAAGCTACAAGGAATCGAGGACGAAATAAATAAAACAAACGAATACACAACAAAAAAATAGCCACAACCTCCGACTAGGGAGTGAAGGCATCAGGAAAGACTGGGCGATGCGGCAAGAAAAAAGGTCGCCATGCTGGACGACCCGTTGGGATGAGCTCATCAGGGTTCGCTAGTTTTGCTTACTGAGGCGGGTTTTCGGCCGAAGCGGCCATTTTCTTTGGTCCGGGCTTCGGCTGCTTTCTCTTTGGAAGCCGCCGTGCATGTGTCTATACATGTTTGAGTGCGATTCACATCGACCTAGGCTTTGATCTCGAACGGAGCCAAGTCGAAGGCACGGGAGGCTTCAGTCACCATGCTCTTGTCCTGAATGATCTCTATCGCCTAGCGAACACGAGTCTACTTGTCTGTCAAGGTACGATACATCATGCGAATGTGCTAAAATTTTCATCATCGACAAAGAACAGAAGTTCTCCAGAAGCTTCTTCTGCTTGGTTCGTGCACGTTGAGAAGTCTTGATCTTTGATGTCATTTCGGTGGAGAGATAGCGATCATTCCCTGTCTCCCGTAGATTAAGATTTGATAATGTAAAAACTGGTTCGTTTTTTCCCTAATTGCCGTGTGAAAGGCTATGGTAATCATGCAGATTGAGCGCGCAACTCTTATCCCTGGGACAGAACAATGTCTTGGAGAAGGAAACAGCAAGCCATTCCGGGCTCAAGTCCGTTTATCAACGGGGGGAATCGCAACTGTCATCTGCAAGCGACTTGAACAGCACAAGATAGCCGCAGAGTGTTTCGCATCGCTCGTATTACGGGGATGGGGTATTTCAACGCCAGCCCCCTGTATTGTGCTTGCAGGGAGTGAAATTCTATATGGCTCACAGGATGCAGCTTACCCTAACCTCAAGCAGCGGTTAGGTTGGAGTGAGCATCTACCAGACCAGTACAAAGAAAAGCTGATCGTAGCAGCAGCTACCTTGCTAGCCAGTTGGTCCCAAACTGGGGTCGTTGTCGCAGCTGATGAGGCGATTCACAATGTGGATCGTCATATTGGCCAGGTCTTATGGGATGGAGGGGAGCCTGTGTGGGTAGATCACGACCAGTCTCTCGGGGTTTCTGACCTCCCAGACGGTAATAAGCTAGCTTTACTGCTTGGTGCTTGTGGCTTACACAACCAGGTCCAGACTAGTGCAGTTTCGCATGCACTTACGTTATCTGATAACGGTCTACTTGACGCGGCAGAGAGCGCTGCTGCGGCTGGCACTTACCAATTTGCTGAATTTGTCGCCAATAGGCTTCCATCTCTTGCATCACGAGTTGTTGCCCGTTTTCCTCAACCGAATGACTTGTTTGCGGGCCTGCAATGAAAGCCACTATTTTTCCCTTATTTTGGGAGCCTGTTGCTGGCACTGGAGAACGGTTAACAGCCGCCGCCATTATTTCAATGAATGGCGAGTCGACAGGACACATTCTTATCAGAGATGATGTACTGAATGCCATGTATGGCGAAGCTGCTGGCAAGCTGAAAACACTCTTTAGTGCTGCAATAGAAACTTACTTACAACTCATACCTCTTGCTGCCGTCGAACTACCCCCACTTATGGGGTTGGCACCTGGAAGAACCATTGAGACTGATGTCATGGATCGCAATGAGGCTCTTCGAATTTCCGCGCTGATGTACTCGAGTTTGGCAAATTTGGATGCATTAGATAGCGATAGTGAGGACCTAAGCTCCAATCAAGCGGAAGGAAACAAAAGATTTGCAACTCAGGTCCGGGAACAGGTAGTGGCCCGATATCCTGAACTTGATACATATTTTAATCGTACGGCTATACTCCTGAATGGTGGCGAGCCCGTCCGTTTTGGTTTCTCGTCCCCGAAAGCAATTTTACATTTTGGCATGTTGCACCCAGTTCGGCAGCCTTCAAGTGTCCGTGATGCACGTGCGAAGCTATGGGAACTTGCCCGTGCCAAAGATATTTCAGGGGTTACCTTGGCAGGGCTGATTATGGCTGTCCCCCCGGATACTGATCCAACGTTGGGAGATAAGCAACGTACCGCGTTGAAACGAAACCTAGATGAGATTGAGCGTGAGGCTGACAGTGTATCAATGAGGCTCTGGCCAGCCTCTAGCACTGCGACAGCAGCAGATAAGCTATGCGAGCTAGTGATTTGAAAAATAATTGGGTAGTCTACCTACAAGTTTAGGGGCAGTTTACATGAGCATTGCCTGTTTAACTGCCAGCCCAATTGAGGAGGGGGAGAATGACCGCTGAGGAGTATTTGGCAGACGCACAAATGATGATAAAGATGGCAGGCAAAGAAATTGCCGCGGACATGAGTGATCAGGGGGTAATTGCAGCAACCACGTTCTTCTCTCTCGGGGTTGAGCGCCTGCTAAAATTCATCCTTGCCGATGTGAACCCAGTTTTCGTGTTGAGCAACGGGGATTTCAAGAATGCTGCCCCTTGCTTATACAAGCACAAGTTCGTTAACGACGATCAGCACAAAGTGACGTCAAGCCAGCCGGACCATGATGTGGTCTCATTTAGGCTTGCCCTGCAACGAGCGCTGCTTTTCTCAAATGGGGTGAAGAACAACAGCCAGCTTTTGTACACCCTGGCCAACCATCGGGACATTCTGGCTCATCGCCCTTTGTCTGAATTGAATATCCCCAAGGCCAAACGCCTCCTCGCAAAAGATGCCTACAAGTTGTTGAACGATATTTGCTCCGAGCGCGCCATGCCGACAAATGGGTTTTTCGGAGAAAACAATCACCGTCTACAAATTTTGAGCAACAGACTGCAAAGAGAGGAAGTAATTACTCAAGAGATGACGGCACGGCTTGAACAGCATCGTGCTATTTGGGTTGAACGTTCTTCGAAGCCGGGGTTTGTCAGCCAGGCCGAGCATCAAACAGCAACATTGCTGCAACGGTCTGGTCAGGATTTCAGTTATGAGTCGATTGACTGCCCAGCATGCGCTCAGCAGGCCGTAGCAAGAATAGAGCCTGACTACGATTACGATCCGGCCGAGAGGATCTCTTTTGTGACGGGTGTTTTTGTCGACAGCATCAACTGCTACTTCTGCGATCTGACACTAACGGATTATGAAGAGTTGAACTATGTTGATGCCAACTCGATTCTTCATAGTGACTGACCATGCCAATCCTTAAGCGACAAAACAGAAGCACCATGCAGACTCTGGTAAGACTGGCCGACTATGCCGGTTGAAGCTGGCCATTAATAGCTACTGGCGCTAATTGTGGCCGCCAGAGAATCCGAAGTGCATCCTTATGCGGAGCTCCACATAAGGCCGAACTGCTGACGTGCCTTCAGCTCTGGAGAAAGTGGCCGGTCTGTGGCCAGAGCCGGTCAATTTTCATTGAGATCATCACCGACCGCTCAGGCCGACCTGCTGCCTTCCCATCTGGAGCAGCGGCAGGCCGTCGGCCAATCCAGTCATTGGCCCATAGGTCAGTGTCAGGCTGCAATTTGGTGCTTACTTGTCTTTCAGTGTCTGACTGCTTCGAACAGGGCACTACGGCATCGAGCGATTTAACTCCTATCCTGAGCAAACACCTTTGGTTTATTGTAATGTCTTAAATTCGGCGTGGAAAGCGATGCTCCGGCCGGCTACGTCTGAGCAATGATCGAGTGCACCGTATGGTGTGTGTTTTCAGCTAACAGAACTTGAGGACTCGCATGTACTTTTCCGGACTGCATCGCGCAATAAGAGACCTAGAAGAGAAGAAATTCTACGATATCGCACTACTATTTTTATCTTGTAAGGGCTACCAAGACCTTGCCATCATCGACGGAACTGGTGACGGTGGGCGAGACGTAACTTGTAGTTGGGGGCACCTTCGGATTCAGTTGAGCGTTCAGACGAAATGGGAAGCAAAGATCAACAAAGAGGCCGAAGCAACAAGGCTTGCAGGCAAAAAGCACTTCATTTATGTCACGAATCGAAGGGTTCGTGACAATGAATGGGAGGGATTTTTGCAGTCTCGGTATAAGCTGCACGGCGTTGTAGAGGTGACGCTTTTTGATCTTGATCGCATCGCTACAGCACTTGCACTCCCAGGGAGAATAGAAACTGCATACGAACGGCTTGGTTTCGTCATAAACAGGAAGTTGTCGGCGACCCCGCAGGAAGTCGCCCTAAGCAATACTTTGCTTTTCTCCAAGGAAGCGAAGGAGCTTCGTGACAACGTACTTGAGTCCAAACTAAAGTCTCATCTGTTCGCTGCGCCTGGCGCAACTGAAGCGGAGTTGCTCGGCAACATCACAAAGTCATACGAAAACCCTAATATCGCAGGTCCCGCCAATCGCGCTTTACAGCGACTTCGCACTTCCCGTGAGGTTGAAGCACGAGAAGGTCTCTTATATCTCAACGATAGTGCAGAAGCCGAGATCAGAGCCGCAATGGAAGATTTCTTGCAAGCCAAAAGTATCGACCTTAAGGGTATCTGCGAGAAATACAATTTAGCTGAACCAGTTGCTGATTCATTGATTTCAACGGCAGTGGAAATTCTCGCGAGACGCGGCGACTTCGAGGGTGACAAAGCGCATGAAGTCAATCTGAATCAAATTATCGCGGAGAATAGGCTCGGCCCTAGAAAGCCAGAGCTCTATCAAGACCTATCGCGCTTGACGTGCGCCAGGATTGCTCTTTATGGAGAGGCAATCGATCACGTCTTCAGTACAGACACATTTGATATTTTTCGCGTCCTCGGTCAATCCACCGAGATCACTGTGTTGCTCGATTCAAGTGTGGCGATGCCTCTTCTGTTTGGCCTCAGCTTCGCTAAGGCTAACTCGCGCTATGGCGTTGGCGCTTCCGCATTGCACGAACTATGCAAATCGCACAATATATCCATAAAGGTTCCCCAACCATATTTGAATGAGATAGCAAGCCACGGCAAAAAGGCAATCGAGTATTTAGCCATATATGACTTAATTGGTGAAGAGCCAAAAAATGTGTTGCGATCATCTGGCAATGCCTACATAAGTCACTATAGCCACATTCGTGATATCCCTGAGTTTTCCGGCAAGCTTAGCTTGAAGCAATTCCTTAAATATTTCGGAATCACTGAAGAAGCTGGATCATGGTCCATAGAGAACCGCATACAAAGCCTACTGGAGAGCTTCGGTATCGGGGTTGTATCCACGCCCGCGAGGGCAGAGGACATTCGAGAAAAGATAGCCCTCATGAAAAAGAACGATCCTCCAATCATCATCGACCATGATGCGTCCGTATGTACCTATTTAAAGCAGAAGACTGATGCAGGCTTCATTTTTGCGACGTGGGACTATGCACTTACAGCAATTGTCGAGAATATGAGCCGAATTTACGCTGACACACCCAGTCGCGTCGTAGATTTCTTGTCTATGTCTGGAAGTGCGGGGTACGAATCGGAAACGTCATTTAGTCTTTTGGACTCATTGATTTACTGTGATGAGCGTAAAACTGAAGCGCTTGCTCGTAGAATTGAAGCAATCCGTAGTTCCGAGCTTGCTTTCGAGTTACAGCAATTTTCCGATGAAGCACGTCGCACAAAGGGGGCGAATATTGATACGCACGAATTGCTGGAGCCATTCTTCTCGGATCGTATGCTATCAGGTGACCTCGCCCAACTGACCGCAACAGGCACGGAGCCGACGTAACCCAGCTATAGTAGCTGTCATCCGACGTCTCAAAATGGCAATGACCGGTCTGTATTCAGAACCGGCCATTTCCCATTGACGATGTCCCGGCAGCTTTGGCCGAAAAGCACTCTCCACACATGAGATCACCTCAGGTGCCTCGGCACGTCCGCCAGCTGAAAAAATAGAAGGGGCCAGCGGCCCCTTCTATTTGGTCAGACTCCGACGAACTTTATTCGGATCCGACGAACTTTATTCGGTGTAGTCACAGCTGCGGCCAACCTTTATTCCACGGTGACCGATTTTGCGAGGTTGCGTGGCTTATCCACGTCGGTACCGCGTGCCAGCGCGACGTGGTAGGCCAGCAGTTGCACCGGGATGGAGTGCACGATGGGGCTGAGGATGCCGACGTGGCGCGGGGTGCGGATCACGTGCACGCCGTCGGACTCGCTGAAGTGGCTGTCGGCATCGGCAAACACGAACAGCTCGCCGCCGCGGGCGCGCACTTCCTGCATATTGGATTTCACCTTCTCCAGCAGCGCGTCGTTGGGGGCGATCACCACTACCGGCATATTCTCGTCCACCAGTGCCAGCGGGCCGTGCTTGAGTTCACCAGCCGGGTAGGCTTCGGCGTGGATGTAGGAGATTTCCTTCAGCTTCAGCGCGCCTTCCAGCGCAATCGGGTAGTGCAGGCCACGACCGAGGAACAGTGCGTCGTTCTTGGCGGCGAACTGCTGCGACCAGGCGGTGATCTGCGGCTCCAGGTTCAGCGCGTGCTGCACGCTGCCCGGCAGACGGCGCAGTTCTTCCAGGTACTGTGCTTCCTGCTCGGCCGTTACGCGGCCGCGCACCTTGCCCAGGGTAACGGCCAGCGCGAACAGGCTGACCAGCTGGGTGGTAAAGGCCTTGGTGGAGGCGACGCCGATCTCGGCACCGGCACGGGTGTAGAACACCAGGTCGGATGCACGCGGAATGGCGGATTCGCGCACGTTGCAGATCGACAGTGCATGCTGGTGGCCCAGGCTGCGCGCGTATTTCAGCGCTTCCATGGTGTCCAGCGTCTCGCCGGATTGCGAGATGGTCACCACCAGGTGCTGCGGGTCGGCAAAGGCTGCGCGGTAGCGGTATTCGCTGGCGATTTCCACATCGCACACCACGCCGGCGATGCTTTCGATCCAGTACTTGGCGGTCAGACCAGCGTAGTAGCTGGTGCCGCAGGCCAGAATCTTCACGCCGGTGAGTGCCGGCAGCACGTTGGCCGCAGCGGCACCGAACAGCTCCGGCACAAAGCCGTCATCCAGCACCACTTCGATGGTGTCGGACAGTGCCTTGGGCTGTTCGTGGATTTCCTTCTGCATGAAGTGGCTGTACGGGCCCAGTTCCAGCGAAGCCAGCGATACGTCGGACACGTGCACCTTACGCTCTACAGGCTGATCGTCCTTATCGATCAGCTTTACGCCGTCACGAGTGAGGTGGCCGATGTCGCCCTCCTCCAGGAACAACACACGGCGCGTGGCGGTCAGGATGGCGGAAACGTCGGAAGCGATGAAGTTCTCGCCCTCCCCCAGGCCGATCAGCAGCGGGCAACCCATGCGCGCGCATACCAGCTCGTCCGGGCGATCCAGCGCGATGACGCCGATGGCGTAGGCGCCAGTCAGCTCGCGGGTGGCCTTGTGCACGGCACGGAACAGGTCTTTTTCCTGCAGGTAGTACTGGTGCACCAGGTGAGCGATCACCTCGGTGTCGGTCTGCGATTCGAACACGTAGCCGGCGGCTTTCAGTTCGGCACGCTTCTCTTCGTGGTTTTCGATGATGCCGTTATGCACCACGGCGATCAGCCCGTGCGACACATGCGGATGCGCATTGTATTCGGTCACGCCACCATGCGTGGCCCAACGGGTGTGGCCGATGCCAAGCTGGCCCTGCACGTTGTCGGCCTGTGCCGCAGCCTCCATTTCCGCCACGCGGCCAACCCGGCGCACGCGGGTGATCTGGCTGCCGGCGTGCACGGCAATGCCGGAAGAGTCATAGCCGCGGTATTCCAGGCGCTTGAGGCCTTCTACCAGTACGGAAACGATATTACGGTTGGCGATGGCGCCGACGATGCCGCACATGCTTTATCTCCTAACAGAATCTGTTTGCATTAGGTTTTGCGATGGGGCGCAGATCAGTGTCACCCCCTTGGCTTGAATACTGGCCTGGGCTTCCGGCGACAAGGCGTCGTCGGTCACCAGGGTCTGGATGCGCTCCCACGGCAGCTCCAGGTTGGGAATGCGGCGTCCGATCTTGTCAGACACCACCATCACCACCACTTCGCGCGCCACCTCGGCCATGACCCGCGACAGCCCCACCAGCTCGTTGAAGGTGGTGGTGCCACGTGCCAGATCGATGCCATCGGCACCGATGAACAGCTGATCGAAATCGTAGGAGCGCAGTACCTGCTCGGCCACCTGCCCCTGGAACGATTCGGAATGCGGGTCCCAGGTGCCGCCAGTCATCAGCAGCGTGGGTTCGTTTTCCAGCTCGCGCAGCGCACCGGCCACGTTCAGCGAGTTGGTCATCACGATCAGCCCGCGCTTGTGGCCCAGCAGCGGAATCATCGCACTGGTAGTGGTGCCGCTGTCGATGATGATGCGGTTGTGGTCGCGGATGCGCTCAGCAGCGGCGCGGGCAATGGCGAGCTTTCGTTGCGAAACCTTCAGCGGATCGCCGGTGTTGACCATTTCCGCCGGCAGCGACACCGCACCGCCGTAGCGGCGCAGCAGCAGACCACCGGTTTCCAGCAGCGCCAGATCCTTGCGGATGGTCACTTCGGAGGTGGCAAAGCTGCGGGTCAGCTCATCAACGCTGACTTCACCGCGCTCCTGCACCAGGGCAACGATAGCATGACGACGCTGCTGGGTATTTCGCTTGGTCATACAATGTTTCGTTTCGAAAGTTTTTCGAAATATATCAGCGAAAGTCACACAAAACAAGCGCCTTGCGGCCAGGCCCGACACCACATCGGCTTGCGGCCAACCTTGTCGCCTCGTACGCATGAAAAAACCGCCTTGCCGGATGGCCAAGGCGGTTTTCTGCTGCACGGAAACGCGTCAGTTTTTCTTCTGCGGACGCTGCCAGCCCGGCACCGTCAGCTGCTTGGCACGTGCCACGGTCAGCTGGCCGGCGGGGGCGGTCTTGGTGAGCACCGAGCCGGCGCCGATGGTGGCGCCCTCTTCCAGCGTCACCGGCGCGACCATCAGCGTGCCGGAGCCGACGAACACGCCGTCGCCGATCACGGTGCGATACTTGTTGACGCCGTCGTAGTTGCAGGTCACCGAGCCGGCACCGACATTGACCTTGCTGCCGATGTCGGCGTCGCCGATGTAGGTGAGGTGGTTGACCTTGGAGCCTTCGCCCACGGTCGCCTTCTTGATCTCGACAAAGTTGCCGACGTGCACGTGTGCGGCCAACCTTGCGCCCGGGCGCAGGCGGGCGTACGGCCCGATGCGGCAGCCTTCGCCCACCACCGCGTCTTCCAGGTGCGAATACGGCGCGATGCGGGTACCGGCGGCGACGGTGACGTTCTTCAGCACGCAGTAGGCGCCGATCTGCACCTTATCACCCAGGCTTACCTGGCCTTCGAACACGCAGCCGACATCGATACTGACGTCCATGCCGTGCTGCAGCTCGCCGCGCACGTCGATGCGCGCCGGATCGGCGAGGGTGACGCCGGCGGTGAGTAGCGCCCGTGCCTGGTTCAGCTGCAGCTGGCGCTCCAGCTCGGCCAGCTGCCACTTGTTGTTGACACCGGCGGCCTCCCACGAGGCGGCCACGGTGACGCCGGGCACCGCCAGGCCGTCGGCCACCGCCAGACCAATGACGTCGGTCAGGTAGTACTCGCCCTGCGCGTTGCCGTTCTTCAGCGCGCCGAGCCAGCCGTCGAGGCGCTCGTTGGGCAGCACCAGCATGCCGGTATTGATTTCGCGGATCGCCTTCTGCTGCGGGTTGCAGTCCTTGTCTTCCACGATGGCGACGATGTCGCCGGCGGCATTGCGCACGATGCGGCCGTAACCACTGGCATCCGGCAACACGTCGACCAGCAGCGCCATGCCCTGCTCCGCCGCGGCCAGCAATTGCTGCAGGGTCGCCAGCGTGGTCAGCGGCACGTCGCCGTACAGCACCAGCGTGCGGCCAACCTTGGGCAGGTGCGGCAGCGCCATCTTCAGCGCGTGGCCGGTGCCCAGCTGCTCGGCCTGCAACGCCCAGGCGATGTCCGGATCCTGGATCTGCTCGCGCACCTGTTCGCCGCCGTGACCGTACACCACCACGATCTTGGCCGGCTGCAACTGGCGGGCGGTCGCAATCACGCGCGCCAGCATCGGTTGGCCGCCGATCGGGTGCAATACCTTGGGCAAGGCCGAGTACATACGCTTGCCTTTGCCGGCAGCCAGAATGACAACGCTGAGAGAGTCCATGAACAGTCCAGATAATGACAATTGCGAGGCGGTGATTATGCCTGTCTTTCCATAAATGAAAAAGGCTGTCACCGGAGTGACAGCCTGAACTATACAGCAAACGCTGACGCGCTTAGTGCACGCGCTTGCGCAGATACTCCAGTGCCTTGAGCTGGGCAATCGCAGAAGCCAGAGCAGCTTGTGCTTTCGCCGTGTCTTGATCACTGGCCGCATGCTTGAGGGCATCCTCAGCAGTACGCTTGGCTTCTGCCGCACGCGCTTCGTCGAGATCCTCGCCGCGAATCGCCGTATCCGCAAGAACCGTGATGTGGTTAGGTTGCACTTCCATCATGCCACCCGATACCGCCACCAGCACTTCTTCCTTGGAACCAGGCACTGTCAAACGCAACAGGCCTGGTTTGATACGGGTCAACAGCGGCACGTGACGTGGATAGATACCGATCTCGCCTTCCTGAGCCGGTGCCACCAGAAATTCGGCTTCACCGGAGTAGATCTGCTGTTCGGTACTGACCACTTCCACATGCATCTTGGCCATTAGCCCTCTCCTTGATTAAAGGGTCTTGGCTTTCTCGACAGCTTCGTCGATGGAGCCGACCATGTAGAACGCCTGTTCCGGCAGATGGTCGTACTCGCCGCTGATAATTGCCTTGAAGCCCTTGATCGTTTCCTTCAGCGGAACGTATTTGCCCGGCGAGCCGGTAAACACTTCTGCCACGTGGAACGGCTGGGACAGGAAACGCTGGATCTTACGCGCACGGTATACGGTGAGCTTGTCTTCTTCAGACAGTTCGTCCATACCCAGAATCGCGATAATGTCACGCAGTTCCTTGTACTTCTGCAGGGTAGTCTGCACGCCGCGGGCAACGCTGTAGTGCTCGTCGCCAACAACCAGCGGATCCAGCTGACGGGAAGTCGAATCCAGTGGGTCTACCGCAGGGTAGATACCAAGGGAAGCGATGTCACGCGACAGCACCACGGTTGCGTCCAGGTGGGCAAACGTTGTGGCTGGAGACGGGTCGGTCAAGTCATCGGCTGGAACGTAAACGGCCTGGATGGAGGTAATCGAACCATCCTTGGTCGAGGTAATACGTTCTTGCAGACGGCCCATTTCTTCGGCCAGGGTCGGCTGGTAACCCACTGCGGAAGGCATACGGCCCAGCAGTGCGGATACTTCGGTACCGGCCAGTGTGTAACGGTAGATGTTGTCCACGAAGAACAGAACGTCACGGCCCTTGCCGTTTTCGTCCTTCTCGTCGCGGAAGTGCTCGGCCATGGTCAGACCGGTCAGCGCAACGCGCAGACGGTTGCCTGGCGGCTCGTTCATCTGGCCGTACACCATTGCCACTTTGTCCAGAACGTTGGAGTCCTTCATCTCGTGGTAGAAGTCGTTACCTTCACGAGTGCGCTCACCAACGCCGGCAAACACGGACAGACCCGAGTGTGCCTTGGCAATGTTGTTGATCAGTTCCATCATGTTAACGGTCTTGCCGACACCGGCACCACCGAACAGACCCACCTTACCGCCTTTGGCAAACGGGCACAGCAGGTCAATAACCTTGATGCCTGTTTCCAGCAGTTCAGTAGCGGAGGACAGTTCGTCGAACTTCGGCGCAGTCTGGTGAATGGCGCGAACGGATTCGCTAGCCACCGGACCTGCTTCGTCAACCGGATTGCCCAGTACATCCATGATACGACCGAGGGTGGCAGCGCCAACCGGTACCGAAATCGGTGCGCCGGTATTGGTGATCGCCATGCCACGCTTCAGGCCGTCAGAGCTACCCATCGCGATGGTACGCACTACGCCGTCGCCCAGCTGCTGCTGGACTTCAAGCGTCAGATCTGCGTCAACCAGCTTCAGGGCATCATAAATCTTTGGCATGGCGTCGCGTGGGAATTCCACGTCAACCACCGGGCCAATGATTTGTACGATTTTGCCTTGGCTCATTATCGGTTCCTAACTCAATAAACTTTTACAGTCCTGCGACGGTTATACCGCAGCGGCACCAGACACGATCTCGGACAGCTCTTTGGTAATTGCTGCCTGACGCGACTTGTTATACACAAGACGCAGTTGCTTGATCGCATTACCCGCGTTATCGGTTGCAGCCTTCATGGCGACCATACGGGCGGCTTGCTCGGAAGCAATGTTTTCCGCAACGGACTGGTACACCACGGACTCCAGATAACGCTTCACCAGGAACTCCATCACGTCGGTCGCATTCGGCTCGTAGAGGTAGTCCCACGAATGGGTGTGCTCCGATACCATATGCTCGTCGGTCAACGGCAACAGTTGTTCCAGGGCTGGCTCCTGTTTCATCGTGTTGATGAAACGGGAATACACGATATAAACCGCATCCAGTTCGCCTTCAGCATACTGTTTCAGCAGTACTGTAAGCGGGCCGATCAATTTTTCCAGCTTGGGCACATCGCCCAGCTGAACCGCACTTGCCACAACGTTCAGTTTGGCGCGCTGGCAGGCTGCAAGGCCTTTCTGGCCGATCGCGCAGACGTCAACTGCGACATCTTGCGCTTGCAGTTCGCTGACTTTGGCATAAAAGCGCTTCAGGGTATTGGCGTTCAAGCCACCGCAAAGGCCTTTGTCCGAAGTGATCAGCAGAATACCGGCACGCTTGATAACGTCACGACGTGCAAGCAGTGGGTGCTCCAGATCCGTGTTGGCCGAAGCCAGGTGCGCCATAACGGAGCGCACCTTCTCGGCGTAAGGACGGGCAGCGCGCATACGCTCTTGCGTTTTGCGCATCTTGGAGGTTGACACCATTTGCATAGCGCGGGTGATCTTCTGCGTGTTCTGCACGCTTCGGATCTTGGTGAGAATCTCTTTACCGACTGCCATATCCCGAACCTTTCTTTAACTCGAGGTTGTCCGAAAGACTCAGTTTAGAAACTGTAGCCAGCCTTGAACGACGCGATCGCCGAGGCCAGTACTTTTTCGTTGTCGGCAGACAGGTCACCGCTCGCATCCGTTGCAGTCAGTACGTCAGCATGGTTGGCGCGAACATAGGCCAGGAACGCGGCTTCGAAAGCCAACGCGCTCTTCACTGGCACATCTTCGTAGTAACCCTTGTTAACGGACCACAGTGTCAGCGCCATTTCGGCGGTCGACAGGGTCGAGAACTGCTTCTGCTTCATCAGTTCGGTAACCACTTCACCGTGCTGCAGCTGCTTGCGGGTTGCTTCGTCCAGGTCGGAAGCAAACTGCGAGAACGCAGCCAGTTCGCGGTACTGGGCCAGGGCCAGACGAATACCACCGCCCAGCTTCTTGATGACTTTGGTCTGGGCTGCACCACCCACGCGCGACACCGAAATACCGGCGTTGATCGCAGGACGGATACCGGCGTTGAACAGGTCGGTTTCCAGGAAGATCTGACCGTCGGTAATCGAAATCACGTTGGTCGGAACGAAGGCGGAAACGTCGCCAGCCTGGGTTTCGATGATCGGCAGTGCGGTCAGCGAGCCGGTTTTGCCTTTGACGGCGCCACCAGTCAGCTTCTCTACTTCGTCCTCGTTGATGCGGGAAGCGCGTTCCAGCAGACGGGAGTGCAGGTAGAATACGTCGCCAGGATAGGCTTCACGGCCCGGTGGGCGACGCAGCAGCAGCGAGATCTGACGGTAGGCAACAGCCTGTTTGGACAGGTCGTCGTATACGATCAGTGCATCTTCACCGATGTCGCGGAAGTATTCGCCCATTGCGCAACCGGAGTACGGGGCAATGAACTGCAGCGCGGCGGCTTCGGAAGCGGTCGCGGCAACAACGATGGTGTGACCCAGCGCACCGTGCTCTTCCAGCTTGCGTACCACGTTGGCGATCGACGATGCTTTCTGGCCTACGGCTACGTAGATGCAGACAACGCCGGTGCCTTTCTGGTTAACGATCGCGTCCAGTGCGACAGCGGTCTTGCCTGTCTGACGGTCGCCAATGATCAGCTCACGCTGGCCACGGCCAACCGGCACCATGGAGTCGATGGACTTCAGGCCGGTCTGCATAGGCTGCGAAACGGACTGACGGGCGATAACGCCCGGAGCAATCTTCTCGATCGGCGAGGACTTGGTCGCGTTGATCGGACCCTTGCCGTCGATCGGCTGACCCAGCGCGTTTACCACGCGGCCAACCAGCTCAGGACCAACCGGCACTTCCAGAATGCGACCGGTACACTTAACTTCCTGACCTTCGGAGATGTGCTCGTACTCGCCCAGGATCACGGCACCAACGGAGTCACGCTCCAGGTTCATGGCCAGGCCAAAGGTGTTGCCCGAGAACTCGAGCATTTCACCCTGCATCACGTCTGTCAGGCCATGGATACGAACAATACCGTCGGTTACGGAGATCACGGTACCTTTGGTACGCGTCTCTACGCCTTCGGACAGGTTCTGAATCTTCGCCTTGATCAGGTCACTGATTTCAGAGGGGTTCAACTGCATGATCTCTCCTAATTCTTGAGGCTTGCCGCCATTGCGTGCAGTTTGCCGCTCACAGACGCATCAATCACGTCATCACCGACCAGAATGCGTACGCCGCCGATAAGCTCGGCAGCTTCGCGCACTTCAATCCGTACGGTCTTGCCATACTTCTTGGTAAGCGCGGCAATCAGATCGGCTTGCTGAGCTTCGGTCAGCGGGAAAGCCGTTTCGACGACTGCGTCGATGACTCCCTCGGACTTGGCTCGCAGCTGTTCAAACTGGCTTGCAATTTCCGGTAACAATGTCAGACGGCGGTTTTCGATGAGGGTGACAACAAATTTCTTGATGTCGTCACTACCACGTTCACCCAACACGTCCAACAACAGCGCCTCAACCTCTTGCGCGGTATGTTTCGGGTTGGTGACCACCTGGGCCACGTCCGGGTTTGTCACCATGGCAGCCAGCCACGCGAGCGCTTCAGACCATTTGGCCTGCGACTGCTGCTCGGCGGCCAGGCTGTATACCGCTTCGGCATAGGGCCTTGCTACGGTAATAAGTTCTGCCATGAGTTGTTTAAAACTCCGCTTTGATGGAAGCTAACAGATCAGCGTGCTTGGCTGCATCGATCTCTTTGCGCAGGATCTTTTCCGCGCCGTTCACGGCCAGGGAGGCAACCTGCTCACGCAGCGACTCCTTGGCACGCAAAACTTCCTGATCGATCTGGGCCTTCGCGTCCGCCACCAGCTTTGCACCTTCGGTGCGAGCTGCGTCCTTGGCTTCATCCACGATCTGGTTGGCACGCTTTTCAGCGGCCAGGATCAGCTCGGTAGCTTGTTGTTTTGCCTGACGAAGTTCGTCAGCAACGCGCTTTTCGGCTGCTTCCAGATCCTGTTTGCCACGCTCTGCAGCGGCCAAGCCATCAGCAATACGCTTGGCACGCTCGTCCATCATGTTGGTAAGCGGAGGCCAAACAAACTTCATGGTGAACCATACCAGGATAGCGAAGGTGATCGCCTGGCCTAGTAGTGTTGCATTGAATTCCACGCTTGTTTTCCTCCAGTGGGGTTACGACAACAACCGCTTGCGTTAAAAATTAAGCGCCAGCTTTAACGGCAGCGATAGCTGCAGTCAGGAACGGGTTGTTGAAGGTGTACAGCATGGCAACACCCACACCGATCATGGAGATCGCGTCAAGCAGACCGGCGATAATGAACAGTTTGGTTTGCAGAACAGGGATCAGCTCAGGTTGACGAGCGGACGATTCCAGGAACTTACCGCCGAGGATGGCAAAACCCAGAGCAGTGCCAATCGCGCCAAGACCAATGATCAGGGCTGCGGCCAGAGCGGTCATCGACTGGATCTGAGATACGAGAGCTTCCATTTAAATCTCCTAAAGACTAAGTGCAAGGATGGTTTGAAAAAAGGTACTAAGAAAATCGTTGAATCAGTGCTTCTCTACCGCGAGGCTGAGATACACGATGGTCAGCATCATGAACACGAAGGCCTGCAGGGTGATCACCAGGATGTGGAAGATCGCCCATGGCGCGCCCAGAATCCACTGGAACGCAACTGGCAGCAGTGCAATCAGGATGAAGATCAGTTCGCCGGAGTACATGTTACCGAACAAACGAAGTGCGAGAGAGATCGGCTTGGCGGCCAGTTCAACCAGCTGGAACGCGAAGTTCACCGGCGCCAGGATGATGCTCATCACCAGGCCTTCGGCATGGAACGGCGCGGTGAACAGCTCCTTGATCCAGCCACCCAGGCCCTTGGCCGAGATGGAGAAGCCGATGATGCACAGCATGACCGACAGCGACATCGCGAAAGTGGCATTCACGTCAGCGGATGGCACGACACGGAAATAGGTGTGGTGAGGATCGGCACCGAAGAAGGTGTAACCAACCCACTGTGCCGCCATCGGAACCAGGTCAACCGGCAGCAAGTCCATGGTGTTCATCAGGAAAATCCAGACGAAAATGGTCAGTGCCAGCGGGGCGATGACTTTGCTCTTGGCATGAAAAATCTCTTTTACCTGGGTATCGACCATCTCGACGATGGTTTCGATGAACATCTGCAGGCGACCCGGGTTTTCCATCTTGGCGTTGCGTGCCACGGAGGCAAACACGGCCAGGAAAATGAAGCCAAGGATCAACGACACCGAGAAGGTATCGAGGTGCAGGGTCCAGAAGCCGCCTTCGTGCGATGATTTCCAGAACGTCAGGTGATGCTGGATATATTCAGTTGCGTTGCTTGCCATTGCTTTGGTCTCAATTTTTGATCAGAAGCCCGAACCAGTACGCGGAAGTGGCAGCGATAAAGCCACCAAACAATCCCGGCACCGATAAATCCTTGAAAAACACGAGCACACCACCAAATAGAAGCAGTGTCAGTATAAATTTTGCCGCGGCAGCGCGGTAATGGCTGCGCATGATGGCCGCAGGGTCGCCACGCTGCAGCGTGCCGGCGATGCGTATGTACACCAGCGCCGGGATGATGGCACACAAGCCACCCAACAATACAGACATGGCGGCATTCAGCGGTGCTTCGGCAGCCACCAGGCCAACCAACATGGCAAGCAGCGTCAGTCTGAGCTGGATGCGAACTACGCGTTTGGCGTCTGGATTAATCATGTCTGAATCGTAAAAAATCGGACGATTATAGGCTTGGCGTGACGAAAGCGTCAACTTTGCTTCGTTCCGCTGTTTATGGCCAGAATCAGGCTCACGACTTTGATTTTGCTTGCAGTTTTTCCAGCAGCCGGTCAAGTTCATCCAGATTTGCATATTCGATGATCAGCTTGCCGTTGCCGCGTGCCGCATTGCGCAAACTGACGCTCATGCCCAGCTGTTCGGACAGCGTTTCCGCCAGCCGGCGCACGTCGGCATCCTGCCGTGCCGGCACGGCAGGCTTGCGGCCAACCTTGGCATCCTGCTGTTGCGCTTTTTGTTCCACCTCGCGCACGGTCAGGCCGTCGGCGGCAATCTGTTGCGCCAGGCTGATCTGTTCCAGCACCGGCAGCGGCAGCAGCGCGCGGGCATGGCCCATTTCCAGGCGACCGTCGTGCAGCATCTGCTGCACCGGCTCCGGCAACGCCAGCAGCCGTAGCAGGTTGCTGACCGCGCTACGCGAACGGCCGACCGCCTCGGCGGCGGCCTCGTGGGTGAGGGCAAACTCGTCGATCAGCCGCTTCAGGCCACGCGCTTCCTCGATCGGGTCCAGCTCCTGGCGCTGGATGTTCTCGATCAGCCCCATTGCCAGCGCTGCCTCGTCGGACACGCTGCGGATCACCGCCGGGATCTCGGCCAGACCTGCCTTGCGGCTGGCGCGCCAGCGGCGCTCGCCGGCGATCAGCTCGTAGTCGCCGAGACCGACCTCGCGCACCACCACCGGCTGGATCACGCCCTGAGCGCGGATCGAGGCCGTCAGCTCTTCCAGTGCGACGTCGTCGATCTGGCTGCGCGGCTGGTACTTGCCGGGGCGGATGCGCTCGATCGCCAGTGCGGTCAGGCGGTCGTCAACGGATTCGACAGTGGAGAGCAGCGCGTCAAGACCGCGGCCCAGTCCTTTGAGTTTGGCCATCTTTATTGTTCTGCTGTGGTTGTTTGCGGTTCGAGACGGGCAGTCAGCTCCGCCGCGAGGGCGATGTAAGCCTGGGCACCGCGGGCGTTGCGATCGTAGATCAGTGCCGGCAGGCCGTGACTGGGCGCCTCCGCCAGGCGGATGTTGCGCGGGATGACGGTATCGAACACCTTGTCGCCGAAGTGGCGCGCCAGCTGTTCTGACACCTGTTGCGACAGGTTGCTGCGGGCATCAAACATGGTGCGCAGCAGGCCCATGATCTCGATCTTCGGATTGACCGCCAGCCGCACCTTGCGCAGGGTGTTGACCAGGTCGGTCAGCCCTTCCAGCGCGTAGTATTCGCACACCATCGGGATCAGCACGCCCTGCGCCGCCACCAGCCCGTTCAGCGTCAGCAGGTTCAGCGACGGCGGGCTGTCGATCAGGATGTAGTCATAGTTGGCCGCAACCTGCTCCAGCGCGTTCTTCAGCCGAGCCTCGCGTGCCAGTTCCTGCATCAGCTCGACCTCGGCCGCCGACAGGTCGCGGTTGGCCGGCAGCACATCGTAACCGCCCTGCTTCGCCGGCTGCAGCACTTCGCCGATATCGTGCTCGGCCAGCAGCACGTGATAGACCGAGCGCGACAGCGTGCTCTTGTCGATACCGCTGCCCATGGTGGCATTGCCCTGCGGGTCGAGATCGACGATCAACACCCGACGCCCCTGCTCGGCCAGGCTGGCCGCCAGGTTGACGACGGTGGTGGTTTTGCCGACGCCGCCCTTCTGGTTGGCGACCGCGATGATGCGTGCCGTCATTTGGCGACGACGCGCACGAGGTGACGCTCGGCATCAAGGCCGGGCACGGAGAGCGGCAACACTTCGGACACCGCGAAGTCTTCCGGCAGCTGCGCGATTTCTTCGTACGGGTACACCCCCTTCATCGCCACGAACTCGCCGCCGTCGGCCAGCAGGTGCTTGGACAGCTTGACGAACTCGGCCAGCTCGGAGAAGGCGCGGCTGGTGATGCGATCGAACTTCTGCGCCGGCTGGTAGGCCTCGACGCGCTCGGTGATCACTTCCACGTTCGGCAGCTTCAGCTCGATCACCGCCTGGCGCAGGAAGGTGGTCTTCTTGTGGTTGGCGTCCAGCACCACCACCTGCAGGTCCGGACGCGCGATCGCCGCCGGGATGCCGGGCATGCCGCCACCGGAGCCGACGTCGAGCAGGCGCGTGCCGCCGGCCAGGTGCGGCACCAGCGTCAGGCTGTCGAGCAGGTGGTAACTGACCATGCGCTCTTCCTCGCGGATGGCGGTCAGGTTGTAGGTCTGGTTCCATTTGGCCAGCAGGCCCAGATAGCCCTCCAGCAGAGTGATCTGCTCCGGCGTCAGCTCCAGGCCGATTGCGGCCAACCCTTGGGTAAGTTCTGCGTGGTGCGTCATGATGAAGTGGGCAATGATTGGAAACGAATAGCCCGATTGTAACGGGTATCAAAAACAAATGCGCCCCGAAGTCGGCACTCCGGAGCGCAGTGCAGCAATTTGGCGCTCAGGCGCCGTGACGGGCGTCGCTGAAGCCGCGCTTGAGGTGCACCAGCAGCAGCGCGATCGCCGCCGGGGTGATGCCCTGAATGCGCGAGGCCTGGCCCAGCGTCTCCGGGCGATGCTGGTTGAGTTTCTGCGACACTTCCTTCGACAGCCCCTTCACCAGCACGTAGTCGATGTCCAGCGGCAGCTTGACGTCGTCCAGCTGCTCGCGCTTGGCCACTTCCTCGTTCTGGCGGTCGATGTAGCCCTGGTACTTGACCTGGATCTCCACCTGCTCCGCCACCACCTCGTCAGCCACCCCCTCCCCCGCCTGTGACAGGGTCATCAGCTGGCGATAGTTGATGTTGGGGCGCTTCAGCAGGTCGTGCAGGCTGTACTCGCGCGCCAGCTTCTGGCCGAACATCGCCTCGTCCTCGCCCGGCTGCAGCTTGCCCGGATGCACGTAGTGCGTGGCCAGGCGCTGCTTTTCCGCCTCCACCGCGTCGCGCTTGCGGCAGAACGCGTCCCACTGCGCGTCACCGACCAGGCCCAGCTTGCGGCCAACCTCGGTCAGGCGCAGGTCGGCGTTGTCCTCGCGCAGCTGCAGGCGGAACTCGGCACGGCTGGTGAACATGCGGTATGGCTCGGACACGCCCATGGTGGACAGGTCGTCCACCAGCACGCCGAGGTAGGCCTCGTCGCGACGCGGGCACCAACCCGCCTGTTCGCGGGCGAAGAGGCCGGCGTTGAGGCCGGCGAGCAGACCCTGCGCCGCCGCTTCCTCGTAGCCGGTGGTGCCGTTGATCTGACCGGCAAAGAACAGGCCGTGGATGGCCTTGGTTTCCAGCGTCGACTTCAGCCCGCGCGGGTCGAAGTAGTCATACTCGATCGCGTAGCCGGGGCGCAAGATGTGCGCGTTTTCCAGGCCGGGAATGGAGCGCACCGCCGCCAGCTGGATGTCGAACGGCAGGCTGGTGGAAATCCCGTTCGGATAGTATTCGTGCGTGGTCAGGCCTTCCGGCTCCAGGAAGATCTGGTGGCTGTCCTTGTCGGCAAAGCGGTTGATCTTGTCCTCGATCGACGGGCAGTAGCGCGGGCCGACGCCTTCGATCACGCCGGTGAACATCGGGCTGCGCGCGAAACCGCTGCGGATGATGTCGTGGGTGCGTTCGTTGGTGTGGGTGATCCAGCACGGCAGCTGTTTCGGGTGCAGCGCGCGGCTGCCGCGATAGGAGAACACCGGCTCCGGGGTGTCGCCCGGCTGCGCTTCCATCACACTGAAGTCGATGCTGCGGCCGTCGATACGCGGCGGGGTGCCGGTCTTCAGGCGCCCCACCGGCAGGTTCAGTTCGCGCAGGCGCTCGCCCAGCGTCGACGCCGCGGCATCGCCGGCGCGACCGCCGCTGTAGTTTTCCAGCCCGACGTGGATCTTGCCGGACAGGAAGGTGCCGGCGGTGAGCACCACGCTCTTGCCGCGGAAGGTGATGCCGATGGCGGTGATGGCGCCAGTGACACGGTCGCCCTCGATCAAGAGGTCGTCCACCGGCTGCTGGAACAGCGTCAGGTTGGGCTGGTTTTCCAGCATCTCGCGGATGGCCGCTTTATATAGCACGCGGTCGGCCTGGGCGCGGGTGGCGCGCACCGCCGGGCCCTTGGAGGCGTTCAGGGTGCGGAACTGGATGCCGCCGATGTCGGTGGCCAGCGCCATGGCGCCGCCCAGCGCGTCCACTTCCTTGACCAGATGACCCTTGCCGATGCCTCCGATCGACGGGTTGCACGACATCTGCCCCAGCGTCTCGATATTGTGGGTCAGCAGCAAGGTGTTACAGCCCATGCGCGCAGCCGCCAGCGCGGCTTCGGTCCCGGCATGGCCGCCGCCCACCACGATCACGTCAAAGGTCGTCGGATAAATCATGAAATGCCCGCCTGCTAAATAAGACTGTGAGCCGTTGCCGCCGTGCCGCCACCGTATCAAGGTTGGCCGCAACCGGCAGCACCTGCCCGGCTATGGAAAGAACCGGACATTGTAACCGAAATCCGCCATCGCGCTAAGCCGTTGATTTTCATCATCCTGGCTGTCATCGGGGTTTCACCGGCCGGTCATGCGCCGTTCATGGTGTGGACACGGCGCCGTCAGAATCGCCGTTTAGCATGCAGCCATCGACCCCGCACAGGAATGCAGCATGCAATTGAGCGAACAACTGGCGGTCAGCACCGCCCCCCGGCTAAGCGTGCGACTGGCGCGCAGCGACAAGGACATCCGCCGCGCACAGAAGCTGCGCTACCAGGTGTTTGCCACCGAGATGGGCGCGCAACTGGCCTCCGCCGCCGAGGGCATCGACCGCGACGACTACGACGCCTTCTGCGACCACCTGCTGGTGGAGGACAACGCCAGCGGCAAGGTGGTCGGCACCTACCGCATGCTGCCACCACAGCGGGCGCGGCAGCTGTCGCAACTGTATTCCGAGCACGAGTTCGAGCTGTCGCGACTGGCCGGCATCCGCGACCACGTGATCGAGGTCGGCCGCTCCTGCGTGCACAAGGACTACCGCCGCGGCGCAGTCATCGCCATGCTGTGGGCCGGCCTCGCCGACTACGTGCGGCAGCAGGGCGGCCAGTACCTGGCCGGTTGCGCCAGCGTCAGCCTCGCTGACGGCGGTCATCAGGCGGTCAGCCTCTACCGCCAGCTGGAGGGCAAGCACCTGGCACCACCGGAGTGGCGGGTGACGCCGCACCTGCCCCTGCCGCTGTACCGGGTGCAGGACGACGCCGCACCGGCACCGCTGCCACCGCTGATCAAGGGCTATCTGCGAGCCGGTGCCTGGGTGTGCGGCGAGCCGGCGTGGGATCCGGATTTCAACTGTGCCGACTTCTTCATGCTGCTGCCGATGAGCCGCCTCGACCTGCGCCACCAGAAGCACTTCGCCGCCAGCTGAGCCGCACCGCCAGGTTGGCCGCCGCTGCACCTTGCGGCCAACCTTTGGCGCGCTGTTACAATCGCGGGATGGAATATTCAGTCACCCCCGTCGGCATCATCCGCTCGCCGTATCAGGAAAAATTCGGCATTCCGCGCCAGCCGGCACTGGCCCCGTCCGCCCCGGTCACGCTGGAACTGCTGCCGCCCTACAACCAGCCCGACTGCGTGCGCGGACTGGAAGACTTCTCCCACGTGTGGCTGACCTTCGTGTTCCACGACACGCTGGCGCGCGGCTGGCAGCCGCTGGTGCGCCCGCCGCGGCTGGGCGGCAACAGCAAGGTCGGCGTGTTCGCCAGCCGCGCCACCCACCGCCCCAACGGCCTCGGGCTGTCGCTGGTGGCACTGCAGGGCATCGACACCCGCCACGGTGTCACGCTGCAGCTGAGCGGCGCCGACCTGCTCGATGGCACGCCGGTGCTGGACATCAAGCCCTACATCCCGTTTGTGGAAGCCAAGCCCGACGCCCGCGGCGGCTTCGTCGACGGCCCGCCACCGCAGCTGACGGTACGCTGGAGCGAGAGCGCACGTACGCAGCTGCAAGCCTGGACGCAAGCCCCGACGTGGCTGCCGCAGCTGATTGAAGAAGTGCTGGCACAGGATCCGCGCCCCGCCTACCAGGATGACCCGCAGCGGCGCTACGGCATGCGTCTGGCCGGCTGCAACATCGTGTTCGGCATTGCCGATAATGTGGTGACGGTACTTGAAATAACGGCACCCACCCAGAACTAATCCGCGCGGCACCCGGTCGAACTGCGTCCGGACCTTCCGAACACGGATGTGCCGCTTACACTGGAGATTGACAACATGACTTCCCGAGCGAAGACCGCTTTGCTGGCCCTCTCACTCATTAGCGTACTGGCGGCGCCATTTGCCGACGCCGCGCGACTGGGGAAAGGCCGTAGTGCCGGCATGCAGCGTGCCACCCCGACCCAAAGTTACCAACAACCAAGCGCAGCACCGGCACAGCCTGCTGCGCCAATGGCACCCGCCGCCGCCGGCCAGCAAAAAGGCTCCGGTATTGGCGGCATGCTGGCTGCAGGCGCCGTCGGCGCCGCTGCCGGCTACATGTTGAGCTCCGCCTTTGGCGGCACCAACGGCGGCTTCCCGTGGATGGCCGTGATTGTCGGCGGTCTGGGCGGTCTGGCCCTGTTGTCGTTCTTCCGCAACCGTGCGGCCAACCGCCAGCGTCAGCAAGCGCCACGTCCGATGTCGATGCCGAACGCCAGCCGCTTCGAACCGGCCGCTGCCGGCCCCAACGGCGCCATTCCGCCGATCGGCTCCGGCATGCAGCCGCAGGGCGGCAGCGGACTGACCCCGCCACCGGCCAGCCTGCAGCGCCTGCCGGACGGAACCGAGATTCCGCACTTCCTGCGCCAGGCCAAGGCCACCTTCCTGCACCTGCAGAACCTGAACTCGGCGGAAAGCCTGGAAGAAGTACGCAAGTACATGACGCCGGATCTGTTCAACGCGCTGCGTGACGACATCAGCAGCAACAGTGAAGCGGCCGACTTCCCGCAGCTGGACTGCACCGTGATCGAAGCCGTCAACGAAGGCGGCCGCATGATCGCCAGCGTCCGCTTCAGCGGCACCGTCAGCGAAAGCGTCGGCAGCGCGCCGGTACCGTTCAGCGAGGTGTGGCACTACGTGAAAGACGACAGCAACAGCGCGAAGTGGCTGATCGCCGGCATTCAGCAGAGCTGATCCGCTAGCCGTGCATGCAATGCACAACGCCGCCCCATCGGGCGGCGTTTTTCATGGACAGCCGGCGACAAGCCGGCGCCGGGCATTGCGGCCAACCTTGCCGCACTCCTGCAGACAGACTCGGCGCTACGACTGGGGCAAGCAACCCTCAGCGGACCGCCGGGCCGGTGACGCCGTCAAAACCCAGTTCGAACAGCACCTGCTGCTCCTGTTCCTGCTTCACCCCTTCGGCGATCACGCCGAGGCCGATATTGTGCGCGATATTGCACACCCCCTTCAGGAACACCTGGTTGCCGGCGTGCTGATGGATGTCCTGCACGAAGCTGCCGTCGATCTTCAGGTAGTCGATGCCCAGGTCGTGCAGCTGGCCGATCAGGCTGAACTGGCGGCCAAAGTGTTCGATCCCCAGCTTGCACGGCAGCTCGGCCAGCGCCAGACACAGCGCGCGGAAGGCGTCGAAACGCGGCAGGATGCCGGCCTCCGGCATCTCCAGCCACAGCCGCGCGGCGCTGTGGCCATGCTCGCGGATCTGCGCCACCAGCTGGCGCAGGAAGTGCTCGCTGGCCAGCGATTCCGCCGCCAGGTTGACGGCGATACCCGGACAGTCCGGCTCTGCCGCCAGCTGCCGCAGCGCCATCGCCACCGCCGCCAGATCCAGCCCCGCCACGCGCCGGGTACGGATCGCCATCGGCATGAACTGGCCGGCCGGCAGCCACGCTTCGCCCTGGCGCAGGCGCAGCGGCGCCTCCTCGTGCAGCAGCGCCCCCTGACGGTCACGCACCGCGAAGCGCACCAGGCGCAGGCCCTCGTCCCGCAGCGCCTGATCGAGCATGCCGCCCCACACTTCCGCGGTTGGTGCCGGCGGCTTGTTGACGTTGCTGCCGGCCAGCTCGATGCGTACACCGGCGCCAAACTCGGACTGCGCGAGCGCCTGATCCAGCCGCGACATGATGTCGCGCACGGTATCGCCGTCGCGCAGGTCGGTAGCCGCCATCGCCAGTACGACCGGTTGCGCGGCAAAGCTGCTCAGCAACGCGTGCAGCTCGTCGTGCAGCTGTTGCAGGCTGGCGACCTCGGCCCGGCTCGCCGGCAACAGCAGCGCGAAATCGGCACCGTTGAGGCGCGCCGCCTGACTGTCGATACCGAAGCGTTGCGGATCGCGCAGCACGGCACCGAACTGGCCCAGCATTTCATCGGTCAGCGGACGGCCCAGCTTGCTGTTGATGTCGGCCAGCGCCTCGATGCGCATCAGCAGCAGCACGCTGCGCTCGTCTTCGCGCTCATGCAGGCCGGCGCCGAGACGGCCCATGAAGAATTGCCGGTTGGCCAGTCCGGTAACGCTGTCGAAGTTGACCTGGCGGCGCAACACCTCCAGCCGTGCGGCCTCTTCCTCGAACATCATCTTGACGCGGATCACCATCGCATTCATCGCCTGCGCCAGCCGCCCCATCTCCGGGCCGGACGGCTCGGGGATGGTGATGAAACGGCGCTGGGTAATCGCCTTGGCCTGGTTGACCACGCCCAGCAGCTGCTTGCGGATGGTGTTGACGCCGAAGGAACCGATGGCGCCCACCACCAGCCCGGCGATCAGCACCCAGAACGACACCTGCAGCGCGCCTTCCCACAGCGAGGCGTAAGCGTAGCCGGCTTCGCTTTCCACCTCGATGGTGCCGGCCTGCATCCAGCCGCTGCTGACCATCGCCCGCGCCGGCGTCGGCGCCAGGGTGAAAATGTTGCGAAACCACGCCGGTGCGCTGCCGGACTGGTAGGCATTGATGCGCTGCACCCGCGGCTTGCCGTCGGCGCCGATCCAGGAAATGCGGTGGAAGTGGCCCTGGTCGAAGGCAGCGTTGATCAGCGTCTCGCCCATCGCCGGGTCAGCCTGGTTCTGGGTGATCAGCAGTGCCAGCGAGTTGGCCGCATCGGCACTCTGCGCCGCGAGCTGCTGCTGCAGATAGTTGCGGGCGTTGAACAGGTTGGCGGTCAGGCTGCCCGCCGCCGCGAGCACCACCGCCGCCACCACCAGAAACCAGAGCTGTTGAATCAGGGAAACGCGTTTCATCGGTGCCGCTCTCAGTTAATAAAGCCTTCGGCCTTCATTTTGTCGATCAACTGTCGCCAGCGGGTCAGCCGGTCGACACTGGAGTTGGGGGCCGCGCCGGCGCCGACCCAGATACCGTCGGCGTTGAAGCTGAACACCGGCTGCAGGTCGCCACGCTGCGAGGCCGGCTTGATACTGGAAATCAGGTTGTCCAGCACCAGCGGCTCGGCGGTCGGCGTGGAATAATAGGCCAGTACCATGTGCGCCTGGGTGATGGGGCTGGCCGGGCCGCCGATGCGGGCACGGACATAGATCATGCGCAGTTTCTGCGGCGCGACGCCCAGCTCGCGCAGGGTGAAGTACTTGGCCAGCGCAAAATCCTCGCAGTCGCCGGCACCCTTGGCCATGCTTTCCAGCGGTGTTGCCCAGTAGTCCGCCTGTCGCCACAATTCCGCATCTTCAACATATTTCAATTTCTGATTAAAGAATTGATTGACATCGCGCACGCGGTTGTCTTCATTGCTGTCGCGCCGCAATTGCAATACCAGCTGCTGCCAGTCGCGGTAAACGCGCAGCGCCTGCACGCCGTACAGCTGCTGCACCCGCTCCGCACTCAGCTCCGCCAGCACCAGCCCGGTCAGAGCCAGCAGCAAAGGCACGGCCAGCAAGCCTCTCCGCCCACATCGGGGCAGCCAGACTGCGATCTTGTAAATGAAGCGCTTGCCAAGCATGCGGACCGTGACCTATCAAAATCTGCCTATCCATCTCGTCAACGGTGATCTATCTTTCCCTTGACACTTCTTAAATCACTTCCGACAATACATTGTCTTAATCTTGCATTTAATTACTTGCAACTGCCGATTAATAATTACTGGTTTGACGAGGCTATCATGAACTTCCGCCGCAAACACCTCTACGGTTGTACCCTGGCAGCATTATTGACCATGGTTATCCCTTCCGCATCCTTTGCGTTCGAATTGAAGGATGCGATCACGCAAACGGTGCAGAACAACGCGGAAGTCGGCATGAAGTGGTACAACTTCCGCGCCACCGCGGAAGAGAAAGGCGTCGCCAGTGCCGGTTTCTTCCCGACCGTCGACCTCAGCTACAGTACCGGTCGCGAACGCCTGCGCGAGCCGCAGACCGACGGCTCTGTCGTCAGCCGCACGTTCAACCGTCACGGCTACACCGCCACGCTGAACCAGAACCTGTTCCAGGGCTTCATGACCGTGAACCAGGTCAAGCAGCTGGACTATACCAGCCGTGCCCGCTATTTCGAGTATCTGGCCTCTGCCGAACAGCAGAGTCTGGAAGCCTCGCGCGCCTACATCGACGTGGTGCGCTACAGCAAGCTGGTCGAGATCGCCGAAGACAACTACGCCATCCACAAGGGCATCTACGAGCAGATCCTGCAACGCGTGACGCAAGGCGTCGGCCGCCGCGTGGATCTGGAGCAGATCAATGGCCGTCTCGGCCTCGCCGAATCCAACCTGATCAACGAAATCTCCAACCTGCACGATGTCTCGGCGCGTTACGCCCGCATCATCGGCGCGCCGCCTCCGGCAGAACTGAAACTGCCGGTGCTGGATCTGGGGCTGCTGCCTGCCGGTGACCAGCTGATGCCGCTGGCAGACAAACACAACCCGACGCTGCTGGCTGCCCGCTCCTTCTACCGCGCTGCCGAAGCTGACGTCAGCATGCGCCGCGGCGCGTTCTCGCCGACACTGGACCTACGTGCCACCAAGGAAGCCATCAATAACAAGGACGGTATCTCCGGCCGCAACTCACAGCAGGCGGTGGAACTGGTCCTGAACATGAACCTGTTCCGTGGCGGTGCCGACCGCGCCCGTCTCGCCTCCTCGGCCGAACGCCAGAACGAGGCCGAGGCCCTGGGCATCAAGGCCTGCCGCGACATGCGCCAACAGGTCAGCATCGCCTACAACGACGTATCCAAGCTGACCACCCAGCTCGACGCACTGCGCCAGCACCAACTGTCTACCGAAAAGGCACGCGATGCCTATCGCCGCCAGTTCGACATCGGCCAACGCACCCTGCTTGACCTGCTGGACAGCGAAAACGAACTGTTCGACGCCCGCCGCGAGCTGCTCAACGCCGAACTGAACCAGCAACTGGCGATCTACCGCGTGCTGGGCGAATCCGGCCGCCTGCTGGAAGCGCTGCAGATCAAGCCGCAGGACAGCTCGCTGGCCAGCGTCGACGACCTGACCGTGCCGGCCTGCCCGTCCGACTACACCCCGGCTTCGCCACTGGACAAGAGCAAGATCGCTGCCAAGTCCTTCAATGACGACACCATCGTCGCCAAGACCACCCCATCGGCCATCGAGCGCAATGTCTCGGTGAACGTGCAAGTCCAGTTTGACCTGGATTCGGCACGCATCCGTCCGGAAAGCAATGCGACCCTGGACCAGTTGGCCAGCACCCTGCTGATGCCGGAACTGGGCACCAAGCGCTTCGTGGTGGAAGGCCACACCGACACCACCGGCGGCCCCAGCCATAACCTGCCGCTGTCGCAGCGCCGGGCTGCCGCGGTACGCGACTACCTGATCACCAAGGGTGTACCGGCGGATCGTCTGGACAGCGTCGGCTACGGCAGCAGCAAGCTGCTGCCCAACTTGGCGCCGACCGACCCTAGCCATCGCCGCGTGGTGGTGACCTTCCAGGAACAGGCACCGATGGGCGCAGTGAAACCGAAAGCCGCCGTCAAACGCCGCGTCACCAAGCCGAAACCGTAAGCAGCCCCGCCCAACGCAAAGTGGCCGGTTAATCCGGCCACTTTTTTTACGTCCGCCGCCCGGGCGATCGGTACGGGCGTTACTGCAACCGCATGGCCGGGAACACCCGCGCCGCATTCGCTGCGGTGCTGGCAGCGATGTCGGCCGGCGGCACGCCGCGCAGCGCCGCCAGCACCGCGGCGATCCGGGGCAGATTGTCCGGCGTGTTCGGCTGCGCTGGCGCCCACTCCGGCGGGATGTCCGGCCCGTCGGTCTCCAGCACGATCGCCGACAGCGGCAGCGTTGCGGCCAACCTGCGGATACGTTGCGAGCCCTGATAGGTCATCGCGCCGCCAAAACCGAGGCAGAACCCCAGCTCGATGAAAGCATTCGCCTGCTGCACGCTGCCGTTGAACGCGTGCACCACGCCGCCGGGTACCTTATGCTGGCGCAGGTATTTGAGGATGCGGTCGTGCGAGCGGCGCGCGTGCAAAATCACCGGCAGCTCGAAGCGTCGTGCCAGCTTCAGCTGCGCCTGCAGCCAGTATTCCTGCTGCTGCGGATCCAGCCCCGGCACAAAGAAGTCCAGCCCGCACTCGCCAACCGCGACCGGGCGCTGTCGCGCCAGGTAGTCAGCCAGCCGCTCCAGATGCTCGTCCCGATGCCGCGCCAGGTACAGCGGATGCAGGCCGAAGGCGACATCGACGCCGAACTGCTCCCGCATCGCCAGCACCTCGTCAAAGGTATCCGCCATCACCGCCGGCACGATGGCATGGCTGACGCCACTGGCACGCGCCTGTTGCCACAGCTGCTCACGGTTGGCCGCAAACTCCGGCGCATCCAGATGCAAATGGGTATCGACAAGTGACATGGGGAATCCTGTTCCGGGTGGATAAGCACGCCACCGTGGCGACGTCCACAGCAAGACGCTCAGCCGCGAGGCCCCATCAAGGTGTGGCCGCAATCCGCACCCTGCGCTGTGTTTATAGCCGACCGTAAGCGGCCACATACTGAAGAAGGCCAGTACAGAACGGCAAAACGCGGACAACAAAAAACCCGCAGAGCCTGTGCTGTGCGGGTTTGATGCGGTGCTTCAGATTTTTTCGTGGTGCCCGGGGCCGGACTCGAACCGGCACACCTTGCGGCGGGGGATTTTGAGTCCCCTGCGTCTACCAATTTCGCCACCCGGGCGAAAAAATCCAAGACGCGCATTGTATAAGCGCCGTTACGCCTTGTAAAGCTCAGTCCGCCACTTTCAGCTGCAGCACGCGCTCGTACAGCTGCTTCTTGTTGAGGTCGTAATGCGTCGCCACGATCGCCGCCGCCTGCTTGGTCGGCAGCACCGCCGCCAGTTCGGCGAGCAGCGCCAGCGCAGGTGCCGGCAGGCTGTCCGCCGTCTGTGCCACCGGCGCGGCAGCATCGATGATCAGCACGCACTCGCCGCGCTGCTGGTTGCTGTCGCTGCGGATGCGCTCGGCCAGTTCAGCCGCCGGCAAGCGCAGGAAGGTCTCGAAGGTCTTGGTCAGCTCGCGCGCCAGGATCAGCGGCCGTTCGCCACCGAGGGTGGCGGCGACATCCTCCACGCACTCCAGGATGCGGTGCGGCGCCTCATAGCAGACCACCGCGTAGTCGGCGTCCTGCCATTGCTGCAGTGTCTTGCAACGTTGGCCGCGCTTGGGCGGCAAAAAGCCGTGAAACAGGAAGCGGGCGGTATCCAGCCCGCTGGCGGACAGGGCAGTGATCACCGCGGAGGCACCGGCCACCGGCACCACGCGCAGGCCGGCGGCCCACACCGCCTGCGCCAGGCGGGCGCCGGGATCGGAAATGCCCGGCGTGCCGGCGTCCGACACCTGCACCACGATCTTGCCCTCCTGCAGCCAGCGGATCACTCTGGCCGCCATCTCGCGCTCGTTGTGTTCGCGCAGGCTGACCAGTTTCTTGCTGATGCCGTAGGCGGCCAGCAGGCTGCCGGTGACGCGGGTATCTTCCGCCAGAACGATGTCCGCGGCGTGGAACCCGGCAATGGCGCGCAGTGTCACATCAGCCAGATTCCCAATCGGCGTGGCCAACACATATAATGACCCGTTGACAAACGTTTCCTGGGCAGAACTCATCAAGTGATCAAGCATTGTCTGCACGTTTTGGCTCCCTGGTTATCCGGCACAGCCGTTTTAATGGCGGCAAGTGTAGCCGCTGCCCAGTCGCCGGGCTATATCATTCAGCAAAATCAGCAAACGCTCCGCAATATCGGCGCCAATGCTGCCTCCGCGCCGCTGGCCACCCCGGCCGTCACGGCACCAGCCACGCCCGCCGCCAAGCTCAGCGACAACAAGCCGCGCCTGCATCTGGGGCTGCTGCTGCCGGTGGAGGCACCGCAGCTGGGGGACGCCGCCCAAGTGGTGAAGGCCGGTTTCGACGCCGCCGCGCAGCAGGACAGCAGTGTCCAGCTCAGCTTCGTCGCGCTGGCCAGCGAGAACGACGCGGTGAAGGGCTACCAGCAGCTGCTGGCGGCCGGCGCCAGCGTGATCGTCGGACCATTGACACGCGAGGGTGCGGCCAACGTTGCGGCACAGGCCAGCGTGCCGACGCTGGTACTGAATACCCTGAGCAAGGCGCCGGCCGGCGGCAAGGTGTGGAGCCTGTCGCTGGCGGTCGAAGGCGAGGCGCGCCAGATCGCGCGCCTGATGCGCGACGACGGCCGCAAGGCGCCGCTGGTGCTGTTCAATAACGATGCGCTGTCGGCGCGCCTGCGTGCCGCCTTCGCCGAGAGCTGGGCACAGCGCCATCCGGGCGCGCCGCTGGAACTGAACATGACGCAACCGGACGGCGCGCAGCTGAGCACGCTGCTGGCCGGTGCCGACAGCGTGTTCCTGGCGCTGGACGACAAGGAAGCCGAGGGCAGCCGCGCGCTGCTGCCGGCCGAGCTGCCCGCCTACGCCACCTCGCTGATCAATACCCGGCAAGCGGCGCCGGCACTGGACGGCGTGCGCTTCGTCGACATGCCGTGGTTCCTGATGCCCAACCACCCGGACGCCGCCGGCATCGCCCGCCCGGCGACACCGCTGACCAAGGCCACCGAACGCCTGTACGCACTGGGAGTGGACGCCTTCCGTCTCGGCAAGGCGCTGGGGCAGAACCGCAATCCGGCCAGCATCCGTCTGCGCGGCGTCACCGGCGACCTGCAAGTGGGCAAGGACTGGGTGATCCAGCGCGAGCTGCCGACCGCCATTCGCGGCGAGTCGCAATGAGCAAGGCCAGCGGCGACCACTACGAAACCCTCGCCTGCCGCTTCCTGCAGCAGCAGGGGCTGACGCTGGTGGAGCGCAACTGGCACTGCCGACAGGGCGAACTGGATCTGGTGATGCGCGACGGCGCCTACTGGGTATTCGTCGAAGTGCGCGCCCGGCAATCGGCCCACTTCGGCGGTGCCGCCGCCAGCATCAATACCGCCAAGCAGCACAGGCTGCACACTGCGGCCAACCTTTACCTCAGCAGCAAACGCATTGACGCCCCCTGCCGTTTCGACGCTGTACTGTTCGATGGCGGCGAACAGGCGCAGTGGCTGAAGAACATTTTCGCTTAAGCGCCACCGACCAAAGGAATCACATGGATTTGATCGAACGTGTCAGCGGACACTTCCTTGAAAGCATCGCCATCAAGCAGCAGGTGATGGACGAGCTGTCGCCGGCCGTGGCGCTGGCCGCCGAGCGCATGGTCAGCAGCCTGATGAACGAGGGCAAGATCCTCGCCTGCGGCAACGGCGGTTCCGCCGCCGACGCGCAGCACTTTGCCGCGGAGATGGTGGGCCGCTTCGAGAAGGAGCGTCCGGGCTTGGCGGCGATGTCGCTGGCGACCGACAGCTCGGTGCTCAGCGCCATCGGCAACGACTACGATTTCGACATGATCTTTTCCAAGCAGGTGCGGGCGCTGGGCCACCACAACGACCTGCTGCTGGCGATTTCCACCTCCGGCAACTCCGCCAACGTCATTGAGGCGATCTATGCCGCGCACGAACGCGGCATGGGCGTGATCGCGCTCACCGGCAAGGACGGCGGCCAGATCGCGGAAATCCTGTCACCGGAAGACATCCACCTGAATGTACCCAGCCTGCGCACCGCACGCATCCAGGAAGTCCATATCCTGTTGATCCATGCGCTGTGCGATGCCATCGATTGCATGCTGCTCGGAGGAGAATGATGAAAAACCGTTTGCTCGCGCTGCTGCTGGCCAGCAGCGCCGCCGCCAGTCTCAGTGCCTGCTTCCCGCTGGTTGCCGGTGGCGTGGCCGCCGGTGCGCTGGTGGCCACCGACCGCCGCACCAGCGGCGCCTATGTCGAGGACCAGGCCATCGAGCTGAAATCGCTACGCCAGACCAGTGAGCGCTTTGCCGGCGCCCGCATCAGCATCACCAGCTACAACCGCGCGGTGCTGATCAGTGGCGAGGCGCTGAACGAGGCGCAACGCCAGGAAATCGAGATGATGGTGCGCGGCACCCCGAACGTGCAGCGCGTCTACAACCACCTGGTGGTCGCACCGGTGGCGACGCTGGCGCAGAAGAACAACGACCTGTGGATCACCACCAAGGTGCGCACCCGCCTGCTGGAAGGCAAGGGCTACCCGCCGCAAGCCATCAAGGTGGTGACTGATCGCGGCGTGGTCTACCTGCTCGGCCTGGTCACCGCCAACGAAGGCGCCGCCGCCGCCGATGTCGCCAGCCGTACCACCGGCGTGCAGCAGGTGGTCACCCTGTTCGAGACGCTGGCCGAGACCCCGGCGGCCAGCATCCAGCCCGGTAACTGAGCGACACCACAGCAAACAAAAAGGCGACCCGCGGGTCGCCTTTTTGCTGTCCAGCAGCCGTAGCTACAGGCCATGCCCTGCCCCCGGCATCAGCACGTCGCTGCACAGCACGTGCTGCACCTCGTCGATCTCGATTGCCATCGACAGGGTGACGCAGATACGGGTATCGGTCATCGACAGATAGGGTTCGCTCATGTACAGCACGCCGGGCTGGTCGATCGCGTGCTGGAAATAGGCGCGCCGCGACCACACCGCACCGGTGGTGTCCTCCAGCGGGGAAAAGCGCAGATTGTCCCCGTTGCCGTTGCGCTTCGCGTTGAGGTTGCGCCCCTGCTGGCGTCCCTCCTGATCCAGCAAGAAGCAGCGGATCACGTCCGGCAGCTGCAGCATCGGCATCGCCGCCAGCTCGAACTCGCGGCCCTGCATCAACGCAATCGCCGTCTGCACGAAGGCCTGACGCGACAACTCCAGCTGGCGGCGGTTGAGCTTGCGCCGCAGCAGTTCGCGGTTCATCAGCTCGTCCCACTTGGCGTCGAGTCGCGGCGTAATCAGCTGGTCGCTATCCGGCACCGCGGCAGGGCGCGCCACGTAGTAGCCCTGCACCAGATCACAACCGGAATCCAGCGCCACCACCACGTCGGAGTCACTCTCTACCCCTTCCACCACCACCAGCGCACCGATTTCGTGCATCAGCCGCACCAGACGCGACAACAGAGTGCGCGTGCGCTGCTGCGTTACCGCGCTGCGCAGCAGGTGGCGGTCAAACTTGACGAAATCCGGCTCCAGGCTGCACACCCGATCGATATTGGAATGGCCGACGCCGAAATCGTCGATCGCCAGCAGGCAGCCCTGCTCCCGCAACAAGGCCACGCCCTCCAGCAAGCGGGCATCCAGCTCGATCGCCTGCTCCAGCACCTCCAGCACCACCAGCTGCGGCGGGATGCCGGACTCGGCAATGATTTGCCCAAGCTGGCTGGCACAGTCCGGATCGGACAGTGTCATGGCATCGACATTGAGGAACAGCCAGCGCTGGGCATGGCCGGCAGCGGCAAAGCGCTGGCAATGTGCGGCGCACACCGCCAGATCCATCGCCACCCGCTCGTCGCGGCGGATATAACGCTGGTACACCTCCAGCGGCGACAGCGAGACCTCGTTCTCCGACGCCCGCAACAACGCCTCCATGCCGACCGTGCGCCGGTGCGCCAGGCTGTAGATGGGCTGAAAGTGGGAGTTCAGTAACAGGGAATCCCGCATCGGTATGTTATTCACAGCAACGCTCCGGCAAAAGTTGTACGCAGACTAGCAATTGCTGTTCCAGTTTAAGTGAGGTTGGCCGCAAGCCCAACCTTTAGCCATGAAAAAGGCCAGTCGCCCTGTCAGTTATTAGCACTGACAGGCCTGACCGGCCCGATACCGCAACTGGCAATTAATCGGTATGCAGTTTTCCTGCCGCAAGCAGGTTCTTGATGATGTCAGCTTCGCTCAGGCTCTGCCCTTGCAGGTTATGCGTCAGGTCGACATTCTGCAGCACAATCTGCTGGGTCACACTCCCCTTGTCAGCTTTCACATCAATCACCGTATCGTTACCGACCTTGGCAAAATCGAGATAGCTCTCCAAGTTGCCAACATCAGTTCCGGAGTGGCTTTCTCCCTGCAACAGATCCTTCAGATCCAGAATGTCACCGTTATCACCTTGCTGGAAGTCCATCACAATATCCCGTGCTGGTGAGCTGCTCGTCCCCTGATCGCCCAGCTGCCACTTGAAGGTGTCGATACCGAGGTCGCCACGCAGCACATCGTTGCCCTGACCACCAACCAGCAGGTCGTCACCGGCACCGCCTCGCAGACCGTCATCGCCGCTCCCTCCCAGCAGGGTATCGTTGCCGCTGCCACCGTAGATCAGGTCCACGCCAGCCTGGCCATGGATCACGTCGTTGCCGCTGCCGCCATGCGCCAGATCCGCCCAGGCGATACCGGAGGTATTGGCCGCATGATCGTACGCCCGCGCGGCGGTGCTCAACGAGTTGTCAGAGGCATCGGTCACCAGGTCACTCAGGTTATCAATCGTCATCAGCCCCATCTTCAGCACATCTGCCTGTGTCGGCGCATGACCGGCAATGGTTTCGCTACCCGAATCACCCAGATAGATGATGTCGTTACCGGCACCGCCTTCCACGTAATCGTTCCCGCTCTTGCTGTCGATGATCTGGTTGGTGCTGGCGGTCTGTACCATCTGCGTACTTGCCCCGCTTGGTGGCTGGAGCTGCGCCCAGACATCGAGACCCGTGCCGGCTTCGCCGTAAAGTACCGTGATCTGGTCATTGCCACTGCTGCCCGCCACCTGCGCCATGTCCAGTGTCAACCTGGCCTTGTCGGTGTCGCCATCCGTATCCTTCATGCTGTACTCGATGCTAGCCGGCTTCAACAGCTCGGTATAAGACATCCCCTTCAGCAAGAAACCCTGGCTGTCGTCCTTACCTTTTCCGGTATCACTGCTGGTGCCCTCGTACGTCATGGCCATATAGGCAATGGCCGTGCCGTCCTTGCTGGTGGCGGTAAAGTCACCCGGTTTGCCGTTCTTGCCCACCTCGTCGCTGGTGATCGTGTCGTCCACCAGCACGACCTTGTTGCCTGCGGCATCGTAAGCCACCAGCCTTGCAGTGCCGGCATTCAGCTCGGCAATGGTCAGCGTGACCTGAGTCGCTATCCCGCCCAGCTTGACCAGCAGCGTTTCGCCACCATCCACGGTATGGCGTGAGTCATGCGCCGCATCCACCGACCAGCCTACCTTGCCGGAGGCAGCCCCCGAGCTGTTGTAGCCAAGATTCTGGCCGGCGCTGAAACTGGTGATGCGCTCTGGCGGCGCGCTGTTAAGGCCGGTCAGCTCAAAACTGCCGACCTTGCCGGAAGCCAGCTGCTGCTCGGTCGGTGCGACATTCAGCATTGCGGTAAGTGCTTTGAGCGTATAACTGCCATCGGTATTCAGGGTGAAACGGCCGTCGGCCGTCGTTTCGCCAGCGGCATAGTCTTTGCCCATATAGCTGAAGCCGGTCACCGACTTGTCGCTATCCACGGCCGCATCGTTGTCCAGCACATTACCGCTGAGCTTCGTGTCCGCCGCACTACCGGCGGCATAATCGTCCACCGCCACAGGATTGGTATCCAGCACTGCCACGCTCACGGCTGTCCATGCGGTTTCACCGTTGGCGGTCACCGCCTTGTAGCTGAAGCTGTCGCTTACCTTGTTGTCCGCGTCACCGGTGTGATCGACCACCTTGGCCACAAAGGTATAGCTGCCATCCGGCCGGATCGTCACCGTGCCGTGGCCGGTGTCGAGTTCCGTGCCGCCCGCGGCCACCTCGACCTTCGTGCTGCCACCATCCAGCGACACATACAATTTGGAAACCTCACCCGTGATGCCATCATTCGCCAGAATGCTGCCGTATGAAGTCGTCGAGCCTTCGATGACTGTCGAATCATCAGCCTGGCTTGGCAGGGTAGTTTCTACTGGTGCCACATTGAGCTTCAGCACCTCTACCGGCAGGGTGATTTCGCTTTCTTCAGTATCCAGCACCTTGCCGCTAGCATCGACTTCGGTTGCCGTTGCCTTCACCAGCAGATTGTATTGACCCGGCTCGTTCACCTTGATCTGCAGGGAAGACAGGCTCCAGCCACTGACATCGAGCGTGCCGTCAGGACCGACCGTCGCGCCATGGTTGGCCGCATCCTTCAGTACCGCCCCCGCTGGCAGGCCGCTGATCACCACAGACAGCGTTTCGGAGCCGTCGACATCGACCAGAGCCGCGTTAATGGCGCTGAGCTTGATGAAGCTATCCTCATAGCCCTTGTTGTCCACCGCCTGGAACTTGATATTGTCCAGAATGGCGCCGTAGGAATCGCCCGCATCTTTGGACTGGAAGATCAGACGATAGCCGCCGCTCTGCTCGATGCCGAGGCTAAGCTGCTGCCCCTTGGCCCAGCCAAGCTGCGTCGGGCTAAAGTCAAACAGCTCTTTTTGCGAGCCGGCAATCGGGTTGCCACCCGCATCCAGCTGTACCAGCAGGATCTTCATGCCGCAGGTCTCTACCGGCCTACCGCTACGGGCACCCACATCGAAGTTCAGCTGATAGAAACGCCCGGCCTCGCACTGGATGTCGGTGTAGATCTGGCTGACGCCCTTATCACCCTCGATCTCCAGTACCTGGTTAGTGCCGGAGCCACCAGGGATATACACCGACTCTTTGCCGACCTCGATCTTGCCCCAGCCATTCGCCTGCCATGTGCCGATCCCGCTGGCACCACCCACCGTGTTCAGGTCGATCGCACTGCTCCATGGCTCACCCGCCAGGTTCACGCCATCGAAGTCCATGGCCGCCAGACTCTGGTAAGCAGACAGCGACAACAGCGGCTTGTCGGCGACCGGCACCACGTCCACGGCCACCTCCTTGCCATGGGCAATTTCCACGTTATTTTTCAGCACATCAAACTTGATACTGCCCAGATCCTTGCCCTTATTACCGATACCCTGGTTGTCGCCATAAAGGTCGGCACCCGATACGTGCTCTTTGGGCACGAACTTGACCTTGCCCGCATCGATATCCGACTTGCTGAACGTCGAGGTCTCGTTCTGGCCGAGCACCTTGAACACCCCGTTCGCATCCTTGTACTGAATGGTACCGTTGCCGTTCTGGTTGCCGGACACGCGCACGGTTGCCCCGGCATCGGAAATACCGAGCACAGCCCAGTTCAGGGCAACATCCGTATCCTCCGTCGTCAGCAGGGCCGTAGGCGATACCGTGGTCGACTGCGTGCCATTGAGGGTCAGCGTCGCGGTATTGGACACGTCGCCATCATTGTCCTGCACCGTGTAGCTAAAGGTTTCCGTCACGGCGCCGTCTGCCGGCGTGTACTTGATGGAGTCGATCACATAACCGTTCTGGTTGCCGCTGTATCCCAGCACCACATACTTGAAGGCGGTCGTGGTGGAAATATTGAAGCTCTGCAAGCTGCCATTGCTGGAAGTCGAAACCAGCGTACCGGAGTCCACCAGATTGCCGTTCGCATCGTAGGCCTTCCAGCTTGCGTCACCCTGCCCCTTGTTCAGCTCATTGATACCGATCTGCACAAAACTGGACGCCACCTTCAGACCGATGACCAGTGTCTCGCCACCACCAATGTCATTGGTGCCGCTACCGCCCTGTGATACGCCGATACCCGGCTTGGCATTGCCGCCGCTGGTCCGCACATCGACCAGTGCGCTGGCATTCGCCGTCAGGCCGGAAAGGTTCAATCCGCCCCCTGTCTGCCACGAGCCATCCTGGAAGCCATACACACCAAAGCTTGCCTTCAGTGCCGCAGCACCTTCTGCAGCGCTAATGTCGGTATCCAGCTTGCTGGTATAGATGTAGCTGCCATCCGCCTTGACGGTCAGCTCGCCATACTTGCCGGCCACCGTCACCTCGCCATCGCTCAATGCCGTCGCTACCCCGTTTTCTCCGGTGACGGTGTAAACCTTGGCCGCGTTGGCCGCAGAGCTGTCCACCACGCTATCGTTGGCCAGCAGCTTGCTGGAACCGGCGGTCTGCACATTCAGGCCCGTGTTGACCGTGCCCGAATCGTTCGCGGCCAGCGGATTGGTATCCAGAATATTGATGGTGTAGGTCGCAGTAGAGCCATCGGCCTTGGTGTAGCTGAACGAGTCAACGTCGCTTGCCGAATCCGAGTGATCACGCACCGGGGCCTGGTAGACGTACTGCCCCGCCGCATTGAGCGAAACCGTCCCACCCAGCTGGGTTTGGCCAACAAACTCGACGCCACTGGCTACATTCAGCACATTGCCCGCACTGCCCTCGACCACTTCCTGCAAGGCCACGACGATGTCTTGATCGACGATGGTGGTCGTCACGGTGGCGCTGTTGTACTCCACCTTCTCGTAGTTGGCCGCCGCGCTATAGCTGCCGGCGTTCAGGCTGACCTGGAACTGCTCGCCGTTGTCGGCCAGCGCATCGTTCACCGCCTTGGCGCTGAACACTTCACCGACCGCTACCGTGGTCTTGCCGGCGCTGTAGTCGCTGCTGCTGGTGCTGCCGAGGTTGCCGAAGCTGACGCTGACAGTGCCGTCCGGCTGGGTGGTCAGCACCTTGCCCTGGGCATCGACAGCGCGCACCACGTAGTAGGCGCTGGTTTCGCCTTCTTCCGACACACTGGAGTCTCCCGACAGCAGACTGCCGTCTGCGTTGGCCGCAAACAGCTTGAGGCTGAAGGCGCTGTCGTTGTCGCCCGGAATCTCCGGGTCGTTGCCTGTTTCGTCGACGATGGTGGTAGTGACGCTGGACTGTGCCGGGTTGGCCGCAATCGCTTCGAAGCCACCACCCGTAGCCTGGCCCAGTGTCACGATGATGGTCTCGCCGTTATCGGCGATGGCGTCGTCCAGCGTGGACAGGTTGAATTCAGCGTGATCGGCACCTGCCGGGATCTTGACTTCGATCTGCTTGATGTAGTCGCTACCATCCGAGGCAGTACCGCTGTAGTTCAGCGTGACGGTAACGTCTGTTTCAGCCTTCTGGCTCAGGTTAATGCTGTAGCTGGCGGTAGCCTCGCCTTCCAGTACGCTGCCCGGACCGCTGAGGCTGATCAGCACGGTATCTTCCGGACCCGGAATCGCTTCGTCGGTCACCACGCTGCTGGCCGAGCCTTTGCTGTCGGAGATGTCGATTTGCTCGAAGGCGGTGTTGCTGGCCGCGCCGGTGATAGTCGCCACCAGGCCTTCGCTGCCTTCCTGCAGGTAGTCGTCCTTGGCGTCCACGCTGAAGCTGGCAGTGCCGTTGGCGCCAATGGTGACGGTCGCCGGCCGGCCGGCGGTATCGCCATCGTTGGCCGCCGCGCCGCTCCACGCCAGGTTCAGCGTCACTTCCTTGCCCTCTGGCAGGGTGACGGTCTTGCCGTCGCTGTCCACCAGACTGACGGTGTAGGTCAGCTGGCCGCCTTCGGCCACGTTAGCCTGGTCGACCAAGATCTGGGCGGTGACGCCGTCCAGCGGGTTCTGCGGGTCTTGCGGGTCGCCGCTTTCGTCGGTCACCACGCTGCTGGCCGAGCCTTTGCTGTCGGAGATGGCGATGGTTTCAAACGCGGTGTTGCTGGCCGCGCCGGTGAGGGTCGCCACCAGGCCTTCGCTGCCTTCCTGCAGGTAGTCGTCCTTGGCGTCCACGCTGAAGCTGGCAGTGCCGTTGGCGCCAATGGTGACGGTCGCCGGCCGGCCGGCGGTATCGCCATCGTTGGCCGCCGCGCCGCTCCACGCCAGGTTCAGCGTCACTTCCTTGCCCTCTGGCAGGGTGACGGTCTTGCCGTCGCTGTCCACCAGACTGACGGTGTAGGTCAGCTGGCCGCCTTCGGCCACGCTAGCCTGGTCGACCACGATCTGGGCGGTCACGCCGTCCAGCGGGTTCTGCGGGTCTTGCGGGTCGCCGCTTTCGTCGGTCACCACGCTGCTGGCCGAGCCTTTGCTGTCGGAGATGGCGATGGTTTCAAACGCGGTGTTGCTGGCCGCGCCGGTGAGGGTCGCCACCAGGCCTTCGCTGCCTTCCTGCAGGTAGTCGTCCTTGGCGTCCACGCTGAAGCTGGCCGTGCCGTCGGCACCGAGGGTGACGGTCGCCGGACGACCGCCGGTGTCGCCATCGTTGGCCGCCGCGCCGCTCCACGCCAGGTTCAGCGTCACTTCCTTGCCCGCCGGCAGAGCGACGGTCTTGCCGTCGCTGTCCACCAGACTGACGGTATAGGTCAG
>NZ_JAQQLE010000007.1 GCF_028548475.1 Vogesella margarita | reverse complement strand
TGCTTCGCGCAGGAAACCGATGATCTGTTCTTCGGTGAAACGCTTCTTCATGTCCAATCTCCGTGTCATGGTGAATTGGACTCTAAAGTCACGTGCTACTCAATACCGGGGGGACGTCGCTTCGCCCGCATTACTTTTCCAGCCCCCCCGCCGGAACGATTGCCACTGACCCCGTTGCAGCCAACCTTGCGCCTCGCCTCAGCAGATGGCGATACCTGTTGAGGCGATTGCCCCGGATGGGTTGTGCCGACAGTCCGCTGTTGAGTCTTGCCCGATACTTCACTGCCGGCGCCGGCAATCTTTACAGAAGCAGTTTTATAGCAGCCGGTTGAGCAGGCGGTCGAGGCGTATGCGTTTGAGGCGGCCGAGCAGGGTTTTGACTTCGGCGGGATAGTCGCGCAGCGTTTCCAGCTGGCGATAGTGTTGCAGCAGCCGGGTGTAGCGGCGGATGTTGTCGAGCTCGGCGGCGCTTTGCTGCTCAAGCTGGCCTGTGGGGTCATGCAGCAGCAGGCCATTTTCGAGGTCGAGACGGAAGGCGCGCGGGTTGAGGTTGTTGCCGGTAACCAGCTGCCAACTCCGGTCGATCCAGATCCCCTTCAGGTGGTAGCTGTTGTGCTCGTGCTGCCACAGGCGTAGCTGCAGTTTGCCCTGTGCGATTGCGCTCTGGTTGCGTTTGGCGAAGCGGCGCAGGTTGCTCTCGTACAGGTAAGGCAGTGCCGAAATGACGCGGAACGGCTCGCTGGGCGGGATGTAGAAGTCGTTGGCGGTCTTGTCGCCGACGATGATCTCGACCTGCAGTCCGTTCCTGATCTGCTTTTGCAGGATGCGCAGGATGCTCTTCGGTGGATTGAAGTAAGGCGTACACAGGATGATCCGGCTTTTGGCGCTGCCCAGCAGCTGTTCGATGCGCTGGTTGAAGCGGTTGTCCTTGCCGACGCCACTTAGCGGCGTGACGCTGATACAAGCGTGCTCGGCGGTTGTCGGTGCGGGTAGGTAGTCGTAGCTGGCCAGCCGCTGCCGCAGTGACCTGATGTCATCCTTGGCGGGACGTGGCAGACCGGGAAGATCCAGGCGTTGCACGCCGGGGGAGGGCAGCAGCTGCTGGCACAGGTAGTGCGAAAAGCTGTCGGCGAGCCCGCGATCCCGGATCAGGTGGTAACGGTCGAAGCGGTAGCGTTCGCCGACATGGAGGTAAACATTATTGAGGCTGGCTCCGCTGTAGATCAGCCAGTCGTCGATCACGAAGCCTTTCAGGTGCAACACGCCGAACAGCTCCCGCGTCTGTACCGGTACGCCGTAGATGGGAACCTGCTCGCTGCCGAAACGTGCACTGATCTCCTGATACCATTGTGCATTTCCGGCCTGTTTGCCGGCACCGATCAGGCCGCGCCGCGCACGGTGAAAATCGACAAACACTCGGATGTCCAGCTGTGGCCGTTGCTGCTTGGCCTGGTGCAGTGCCAGCAGGATGGACTCGCCGCCCTCGTCGTGTTGCAGGTACAGGCTGCACAGGTGGATACGCTGCTGTGCCTGCGCAATATGCGTTAGCAGTTGCTGGTGAAAGCTCTTGGCGTCGTGCAGCACATGGATGTTGGCCGCATCAACGGCAAAGCCATTGCCGGCAGGGGCCGGACGGCGGGAAGGAAAAAGCGGCATGCTGGCGAGTGGTGTCCGTTAAGATTGCTGTTGCCATTGTGAATGAAAAAAGGCCGGAATGTTCCGGCCTTTTTGTTTGCGTGCGGCTTATTTGCGGGTCTTGAATTCCTGCCACAGGCGGGTAGTCAGACGCTGGATTTTCGGGTCCATCGGCAGCATCACGAAGCTCTTGGCCATCACTTCCTTGCTCGGGAAGATCGACGGGTTGGCCAGGTTGGCCTTGTCGATGAACTTGCGTGCCGGCAGGCTGCCCGGTGCGTAGGTCACGGCATTGGCGTTGGCCGCGGCGACCTTGGCGTCCAAGCTGTAGTTGATGAACTTGTAGGCGTTGTCGGCATTCTTGGCGTCCTTCGGGATCACCATGCTGTCGATCCAGATGCCGACACCTTCTTTCGGTACCAGCGCCTGCACCTTGACGCCGCTCTTCACTTCCACGGCGCGGGTGCGGGCGATGTTGATGTCGCCGCCGTAGCCCAGCACCATGCACAGCGAACCGCCGGACAGCTCATTGATGTAACCGGAGGAGGAGAAGCGGGTCACGTGCGGACGGATGGTTTTCAGCAAATCGGCCGCGGCGCGGTAGTCGGCTTCGTTCTTGCTGGCCGGGTCCTTGCCCATGTAGTGCAGCACGATAGGGAACACCTCTGCCGGGGAGTCGAGCATGCTCACGCCACAGCTTTTCAGCTTGGCGGCGTATTCAGGCTTGAACAGCATGTCCCACTGGTTGGCCGGCAGTTTGCCGCCCAGGGCCTTGGTGGCGCGGTCGGTGTTGATGCCGATGGTGTTGATGCCCCAGAAGTACGGTACCGCGAACTTGTTGCCCGGGTCGAACTTGGTCATCAGCTTCATCAGATCCGGATCCAGATCCTTGTAGTTCGGCAACTTGCTCTTGTCCAGCGGCAGGTACAGGTTGGCCTGGATCTGCTTGGCCAGGAAAGTATTGGATGGCACGACGATGTCGTAGCCGGATTTGCCGGTCAGCATCTTGGCCTGCAGGATCTCGTTACTGTCGTAAACGTCGTAACGGACCTTGACGCCGGTTGCCTTCTGGAAGCCCGGGATGGTGCTTTCCGCGATGTAGTCCGACCAGTTGTAGATGTTCAGTTCCGAGCTGGCGGCGACGGCGCTACCGGCGTAGGCGGCGCTGATGGCGCCCAGAAGCAGGGTGCGGGCAAATCGTTTCATTCAAGTTTCTCCTGGCGATGCGGTTCAGGTAATCGAACACATTATTTTGACTGAAAAACGCTACTTGAAACCAGTGCTTATTGAAAACATGTCAAGTGCTTGGCGTGGGCGAGGGCAACTGATTCAGGCTTGCCGCAATAAGTGCTGCTGCTCCCATGGTGTAATGGTACGCGCGAATGTCTGCCATTCAACCTCTTTCAGTGCGCAGAAGCTGGCCACGAACTGCGGGTGCAGCAGCGGGTGCAGGGCCGGTTCGTCGCGCAGGGCGCTGATTGCCTGCGGCAGGCTGGCGGGCAGGGTGGCCGCCATGCCGTAGGCACTGCCGGACAGCGGCGTACTCGGGGCGATGGCCTGCTCCATGCCAAGCAAGCCGCAGGCCAGCGTGGCGGCCATGGCAAGGTAGGGGTTGCAGTCCATGCCGGGCAGGCGGTTTTCCACGCGCCGTGCCGCCGGGGAGCTGTCCGGCACGCGCAGGCCGCAGCTGCGGTTGTCGATGCCCCACTCGACATTGATCGGCGCCGCACTGTGCGGGCTCAGCCTACGGTAGGCGTTGGGGTTGGCCGCCAGCAGCAGCATCGCCGCCGGCAGGTAGCGCTGCAGGCCGCCCAGGTAGTGCCAGAAGCGGGGCGCGGCGCAGCCGTCCGGCTGGCTGAACAGGTTGTGGCCGTGGGCGTCGACCAAGCTCTGGTGGATGTGCATCGCGCTGCCGGCGTCGGCGGCGAAGGGCTTGGCCATGAAGGTGGCCAGCAGGCCGTGGTGTGCGGCCAACGTTTTGGCGCTGCGCTTGAACAGGAACACCTGGTCGGCCAGCGCCAGCGCATCGCCGTGTTGCAGGTTGATCTCGAACTGGCCATTGCCGACCTCGCCGAGCATGGTGTCGCTGGCGATGTGCTGTTGCGCGCACAGTTGCTCCAGCTCGGCAAAGAAGGCGGCGTGGGCCGGCGCCTGATCCACGCTGTACGGCTGGCGCGTGGCGCCGAGCGGCTGGCCGTCGGCGGCAAGCAGGTAGAACTCGATCTCGGGCGCGACCACCGGTTGCCAGCCGCGCTGCCGGTAGGCGGCCAGCACGCGCTGCAGCACGCTGCGCGGCGCGAACGGGATAGGCTCGCCGTCGGCGTCGACACAGTCGTGGATCAGCTGCGCGATGCGCCGGCCGTCGCCGCTGTCCGGCTTCAGGCACAGGGTGCGCGGGTCGGCGCGCAGGCGCATGTCGGGGTCGCTGTCGGCGACCAGTTGCTGTTGCGGGTCGCCGTCCAGGGTCTGGATCAGGCTGACTTGCGGGAAGCGCTGTTCGGCGCTGTCGAGATAGCTGTGGCAGGGAATGAGTTTGCCGCGGGCCTGGCCGTTGAGATCGGGAAACAGGCACTCGATGTGGCTGACGCGTTGCTCGTTCAGCCATTGCTGCAGATCGGACATGTCGGATACCTTTGCTGCGTGAGTTGTCGGGAGGCGGACAATTCAGCGCGGGCGGCCGTAGGTGCTGAGCGGCTGCTCGAAGACGCCCAGCGGCAGCCGGATCAGGCTGGCGGCAACGGGCGAGGTGCAGCAATAGGGCATCATGGACTCCGGGTGGCGGGTCGTGTGTCTATTTTTTTAACCTGAAATTCGCAAAATCGTCAATTTTATTTAACGATAGTTGCCGGCAATGAGCGCCGGCGCCACACCTTGCTCATGGCGGCTGCCGGCAAAATGTGCAAAAATCCGGTCAACTAACGATATTGCAGGTTTTGTCATGCTGGACCGGGACGGATACCGCCCCAATGTCGGAATCATCCTCGTCAATCATCACAACGAGGTGTTCTGGGGCAAGCGCGTGCGCGAGCATTCGTGGCAGTTTCCACAGGGCGGCATCAAGCCGGGCGAAAGCCCGGAAGCCGCCATGTATCGCGAACTGGAAGAAGAAGTCGGCCTGTTGCCGCAGCACGTCAAGATTCTGGGGCGTACCCGCGACTGGCTGCGCTACGACGTGCCCACCAACTGGGTGCGCCGCGAGTGGCGCGGCAGCTATCGCGGCCAGAAGCAGATCTGGTTCCTGTTGCGGCTCACCGGCCGCGATTGCGACGTGTGCCTGCGCGCCACCAACCATCCGGAGTTCGACGGCTGGCGCTGGAGCGACTACTGGGAACCGATCGACAACGTGATCGAATTCAAGCGCGACGTGTACGAACGCGCGCTGACCGAGCTGATGCGCTTCATCAAGGGCGTGGAGAGCCGTGGCGAATATCTGGGGCGGGTGGCCGGCAGCCGGCACCGGCAAGCGGACGGGAGCTGATCCTTGAGCAATCCGATGCCTTCGCGGCCACGCACTGCATTTGCAGGCGTGGCCGTTGTTGCTGCCTGGTCGGCATGGCAGCCGGCCGACGTCGCGGTGTGGTGGATGGAAGCGCTGCCGGCGGTGCTCGGCCTGCCGCTGGTGTGGCTGCTGTGGCGGCGTTTTCCGTGGACCAGGTTGGCCGCATGGGCGATGGCGCTGCACGCGGTGGTGCTGCTGGTCGGCGCGCACTACACCTACGCCGAAACCCCGCTCGGCTTCTGGCTGCAGGATGCCTTCGACTTCAGCCGCAACCACTACGACCGCATCGGCCATCTTGCGCAGGGCTTCTTCCCGGCGCTACTGGCGCGCGAGGTGCTCAGCCGCAAGACGCCCTTGCGCGGCGGCTGGCTCGCCTTTCTCACCACCTGTTTCTGCCTGGCCTTCTCCGCGCTGTACGAGCTGATCGAATGGTGGGCGGCGCTGGCACTGGGCGCCGGTGCCGATGCTTTCCTCGCCACCCAGGGCGACCCGTGGGATACGCAGTGGGACATGTTCCTGGCGCTGTGCGGCGCCGTGCTGGCGCAGCTGATACTGGCGCCGACCCACAACCGACAACTCGCGACGCTGCAGGCGGCGCGTTACTGAATCTCAGAATAGACCAACCATGACGCAACAGAATTACGACGAATCCTCGGTCCGGGTGCTCAAGGGGCTGGAGCCGGTCAAGGAACGACCGGGCATGTACACCCGCACCACCGACCCCACCCACATCTGCCAGGAAGTCATCGACAACGCGGCTGACGAGGCGCTGGGCGGCTTCGCGCGCAAGATCGCGGTGACCGTGCACCAGGACGGCTCGCTGACGGTGGAAGACGACGGCCGCGGCATTCCGGTGGGCCTGCATCCGCAGGAAGGCGTACCGGTGGTGGAACTGGTGTTCACCCGCCTGCACGCCGGCGGCAAGTTCAACAAGAAGGATGGCGGCGCCTACGCCTTCTCCGGCGGTCTGCACGGCGTCGGCGTGTCGGTGACCAATGCGCTGTCCACCCGGCTGGAAGTCGAGGTCAAGCGCGAGGGCGGCGTGCACCGGCTGGTGTTCGCCGGCGGCGACGTGATCGAGCCGCTGGCGCGGGTTAGCGACTGCGGCCCGCGCACCAGCGGCACCCGCGTGCGGGTGTGGCCGGACGGCAAGTACTTCGAAAGTCCGCGCTACTCGATGCAGGAGCTGGAGCGCCTGCTGCGCGCCAAGGCGGTGCTGCTGCCGGGCGTGGCGGTGACGCTGACGGTAGAGCGCCCCAGCGGCGACGAGGTGAAAGTGTGGCAGTACCCGGAAGGGCTGAAGAGCTACCTCGCCGAGCTGTGCGGCGATGACGAGCCGATCGCGCCGCTGTTCGCCGGCGAGGCCTATATCGGCGACGACCACGAGCAGTTCGCCCGTGGCGAAGGCGTGCAGTGGGCGATGGCCTGGTTCGAGGACGGCGCCAGCGGCGAGAGCTACGTGAACCTGATCCCGACCCCGTCCGGCGGCACCCACGAAGCCGGCCTGCGCGCCGGCGTGTTCGACGCGGTGAAGAGCTTCATCGACCACCACAACCTGTTGCCGCGCGGCGTGAAAATCATGGCCGAGGACGTGTGGAGCCGCGTGCGCTTCGTGCTGTCCGCACGCGTGCTGGACCCGCAGTTCCAGGGCCAGACCAAGGACAAGCTCACCAGCCGCGACGCGCTGAAGCTGATCTCGGGCCTCGCCCGCGACCCGGTGGAGCTGTGGCTGAACCAGCACGTGGAAGCCGGCAAGAAGATCGCCGAGCTGGCCATCCGCCAGGCGCAGAGCCGCCTGAAGTCGGTGAAGAAGGTGGAAAAGAAAAAAGGCTCCGGCGTGGCGGTGCTGCCGGGCAAACTCACCGACTGCGAGAGCGAGGACATCGAGCGCAACGAGCTGTTCCTGGTGGAGGGCGACTCCGCCGGCGGCTCGGCCAAGCTGGCGCGCGACAAGGAGTACCAGGCCATCCTGCCGCTGCGCGGCAAGGTGCTCAACAGCTGGGAAACCGACCGCGACCAGCTGTTCTCCAACGCCGAGATCCACGACATGGCGGTGGCCATCGGCGTCGATCCGCACGGGGTCGACGATACCCCGGACCTGTCCGGCCTGCGCTACGGCAAGATCGCCATCCTGTCCGATGCCGACGTCGACGGCTCGCACATCCAGGTGCTGCTGCTGACGCTGTTCTTCCGCCACTTCCCGCGGCTGATCGACAACGGCAACATCTACATCGCGCAGCCGCCGCTGTTCCGCGTCGACGTGCCGGGGCAGGGCAAGAACCGTCCGCCGCGCAAGCTGTACGCGCTGGACGAAGGTGAGATGACCGCCATCCTCGACCGCCTGCGCAGCGAGGGGGTGAAGGAAAACGCGTGGAGCATCTCGCGCTTCAAGGGTCTGGGCGAGATGAACCCGGAACAGCTCAAGGACACCACCATGAACCCGGATACCCGCCGCCTGTCGCGGGTGAGGGTGCGCGCCGGTGCCTTTGCCGAGACGCGCGCGATGTTCGTCAAGCTGATGGGCAAGGGCGAGGCATCCAGCCGCCGCAGCTGGATGGAAGCCAAGGGCAACGAGGTCGAAGCCGACATCTGAGCCGGTCGTACATCGCCAAGGTTGGCCGCAACCCCGTCCGGGCTTGCGGCCTTTTTATTGCGGCCAACCTTGTGCGGCGACGGCTTGGTGCTAGCGGCGGCGGGGCTGGCTACAATTCGGCTATAGCCACCCACGAGAAGCATCATGTCCCGTCTGCTCTACCTGCAGTCCGGCGGCCCCACCGCCGTGCTCAACAGCTCCGCCCAGGGGGTGATCGAAGCCGCGCGCGCGCAGGGAGTGGCGGTGTGCGCCGCCGCCGACGGTCTCGTCGGGCTGCGTGCCGGGCGGCTTCTGGATCTGGATGCCGCCAGCGCCGCCGACATCGCCCGTCTCGGCAGCCTGCCGGGCGCCGCGTTCGGCAGCAGTCGCGACATCCTGGCGCCGTTCGCGGACGATGCCGCCGGCTGGCGGCAGCTGGCCGAGGTGCTGCGCCACTTCGACATCGGTCAGGTGCTGCTCAACGGCGGCAACGGTTCGATGGAGACGGCGCGGCTGCTGCAGCAGCTGGGCCAGCGTTTCGCGTTGCCGCTGCAGGTGGTCGGCATTCCGAAAACCATAGACAACGATCTGGAAGGCACCGATTTCAGCCCCGGCTTCCCGTCGGCGGCGAAGTATCTGGCCAGCAGTCTGCGCGAGGTGACGCTGGATGTGCTGAGCATGGCACAGCAGCGGGTGTTCATCATGGAGACCATGGGCCGCCACGTCGGCTGGCTGACTGCGTCCTGCGCACTGGCGGCCCTGCCGGGTGAGGCGCCGCCGCTGCTGCTGCTGCCGGAGGTGGCGTTCGACGAGGCGCGGCTGCTGGCGGCGGTACGGCAGCGGCTGGCGGAGCGTGGCTGCTGCGTGATCGCGGTGTCGGAAGGACTGCGCCATGCCGATGGCCGTTTCGTTGCACAGCTGCACGCCGATGCGGTGTACGGCCATGAGCATCTCGGCGGTGCCGGCATGTGGCTGGCGCAACGGCTGCAACAGCAGTTGGGGGTGAAGGTGCACGTGGCGCTGGTGGACTGTCTGCAGCGCGCGGCGCGGCATCTGGTATCGGCGGTGGACGCGCAGCAGGCGTATCGACTGGGGCAACAGGCGGTGGCGACGGCGCTGGCCGGGCAGGGCGGGGTGATGCTGGCCTTGCAGCGGCAGCCGGGCGCCAGCGGCGTCGACTGGCAAGTGCAGCCGCTGCCGCTGGCGGCGGTCGCCAACCGCGAGCGCGCGCTGCCGGCGGAGTACATCGCCGCCGACGGCCTGTCAGTGACGCCGGCGTTCGACGCCTACCTGCGGCCGCTGCTGCAGGGCGAGCGGCCGCAGGCCTTTGCCGACGGCCTGCCGGACCTGCGCCGTCCGGTGTGGCCGCCGCTCTTGCCCTGACGCCGGTCAGGCCTGCGCGGTGGCGTTCAGCCTGGCGCGCAGGCGCCGGGTGACGTTCACCATCGCCTGCAGTGCGGTCTCGGTCTCCGGCCAGCCGCGCGTCTTCAGGCCGCAGTCCGGGTTCACCCACAGCCGCTCGGCCGGGATCACCTGCAGCGCCTTGAGCAGCAGCTTCTCCAGCTCGGCCTCGGTCGGAATGCGCGGGCTGTGGATGTCGTACACGCCCGGCCCGATCTCGTTCGGATACTGGAAGTGGCCGAAGTCGCGCAGCAATTCCATGTCCGAGCGCGAGGTCTCGATGGTGATCACGTCGGCGTCCAGCGCAGCGATCGCCGGCAGGATGTCGCCGAATTCCGAGTAGCACATGTGGGTGTGGATCTGCGTGCTGTCGTCGACGCCGGCGCAGGACAGGCGGAATGCTTCGCCGGCCCAGGCCAGATACGCCGCCCAGTCGCCGCGCTTGAGCGGCAGCCCCTCGCGTACCGCCGGCTCGTCGATCTGGATCACCTTGATGCCGGCGTTTTCCAGGTCCAGCACCTCGTCGTTGATCGCCAGTGCGATCTGCTTGCACACCGCGCTGCGCGGCAGGTCGTCACGCACGAAACTCCACTGCAGGATGGTCACCGGGCCGGTGAGCATGCCCTTCACCGGACGCTCCGACAGGCTTTGCGCGTACACCGCCCAGCGCACGGTCATCGGCGTCGGCCGCGCCACGTCGCCGTAGATGACGGGCGGCTTCACGCAGCGGCTGCCGTAGCTCTGCACCCAGCCGTACTCGGTGAAGGCGAAGCCGGCCAGTTGCTCGCCGAAGTATTCCACCATGTCGTTGCGCTCCGCCTCGCCGTGTACCAGCACGTCGATGTCGAGCTGCTCCTGCTTGCGGATCACCAGTTCGATCTCGGCCTTCATCGCCGCCTCGTAGCTGGCGGCGTCGAGTTCGCCACGCTTGAAGGCGGCGCGGGCGGCGCGGATTTCGCTGGTCTGCGGGAAGGAGCCGATGGTGGTGGTCGGCAGCAGCGGCAGCTTCAGCCACGCGTGTTGCAACGGTGCGCGCTGGGCGAACTGGCTGGCGCGGCGGTCGCTGCCCGCCGGCAGTGCGGCCAACCTTTGCGCGACCTCGGCACGGTGGATGCGCGGGCTGCTGCGGCGCTGCTCGCGGGCGTAGTTGCTGGCGGCCAGCTCGTTCTCGATACTGGCGCGTCCCTGTTGCAGGCCGCGCTTGAGCAGCTTCAGCTCGTTCAGCTTCTGCACCGCGAACGCCAGCCAGCTCTTGAGGTCCACGTCCAGCTTGATTTCCTGTGCCAGGTCGAACGGGCTGTGCAGCAGCGAGCAGCTCGGTGCCAGCCACAGCCTGTCGCCCAGCTGCGCGTGCAGTGCTTCGGCCTGTTGCAGCACCGCGTCGAGGTCGGCGCGCCAGATGTTGCGGCCGTCGATCACTCCGGCGGACAGGATTTTGTCTTGCGGCCAACCCTGAGTAAATGCCGCCAGCTGTTGCGGCGCGCGTACCAGGTCCAGGTGCAGGCCGGCCACCGGCAGCGCCTTCAGCCGTTCGGCATGGGCGGAGACATCACCGAAGTAGGTGGCCAGCAGCAGCTTGAGCGGGCTGGCGGCCAGCTGTTCGTAGGCGGGGGCGAAGGCCGCCAGCCACTCGGCCGGCAGGTCCAGCGCCAGGATGGGCTCGTCCAGTTGCACCCAGTCCACCTTGGCTGCGTTCAGTGCCGCGAGCAGGTCCTGATAGGTTTGCAGCAGCGCCGGCAGCAGGCTCAGGCGGTCGAAGGAGGCGCCTTTGCACTTGCCCAGCCACAGCAGCGTCAGCGGCCCGATCAGCACCGGCTTGGCCTTGATGCCCAGCGCCTGTGCCTCGGCAATCTGCGCCAGCAGCGGTGCCGGGTTGGCGGCAAAGGCGGTATCGGCGTGCCACTCCGGGACCAGGTAGTGGTAGTTGCTGTCGAACCACTTGGTCATTTCGATGGCGTGCTGGCTGCTGTTGCCGCGTGCCAGCTGGAAATACTGCGCGCTGGAAAGCTTGGCCGCATCGAAGCCGAAGCGGCGCGGAATGGCGCCGACCAGTACCTGCGCGTCGAGCACGTGGTCGTACAGCGAGAAGTCGCCGACCGGGCTGATGTCGAGGCCGGCGCCTTTTTGCAGTAGCCAGTGCTTCTGGCGCAGCTCGCGCGCGCCGGCCTGCAGCGCGGCGTCGTCGATCTCTTTTTTCCAGAACTTCTCGACCAGGAATTTCAGTTCGCGTTTGGCGCCGATGCGCGGGAAGCCGGCAAGATGAATGGTGCTCATGTTGGTGTCTTTCTTTATGAAATTTGTGCATTGATCATGCGATAATCACCAACATGAGACAAATTCATTATTTTGATACTTCACATGAGGCTGATTCATGAACCAGAGTCTGCTGGAACTACGCCACCTGAAGACGCTGCTGGCGCTGGCCGACACCGGCAGCGTGTCGCAGGCGGCGAAACGGGTGTTCCTGACGCAATCGGCGCTGTCGCACCAGATCAAGGCGCTGGAGGAGCACTACGGCCTCAGCCTGTTCGAGCGCAAGACGCAGCCGTTGCGGCTGACGCCTGCCGGTGAGCGCCTGCTGCTGCTGGCGCGCGAGGTGCAGGCCCGCATCAGTGCCGCCGAGCGTGATCTGGCGCGGCTGCGCGAGGGCGAGGCTGGCGAGCTGCGCATCGCGGTGGAGTGCCATACCTGCTTCGACTGGCTGATGCCGGCGATGGACAGCTTCCGCCAGCACTGGCCGGCGGTGGAGCTGGATATCGTGTCCGGCTTCCATACCGATCCGGTGGGGCTGCTGCTGACCGGGCGCGCCGATCTGGCGATCGTGTCGGAGGCGGAGGCGCATCCCGGCGTGGTGCACCAGCCGCTGTTTGCCTACGAGATGGTGGCCATCGCCGCCCACGATCACCCGCTGGCGGCAAAGAAGGTGTGGCACGCTGCGGACTTTGCCGCCGAGACGCTGATCAGCTACCCGGTGCCGGATGCGATGCTGGACCTGGTGCGCAAGGTGCTGAAGCCGGCCGGCATCAACCCGGCGCGGCGCACCTCGGAGCTGACCATCGCCATCATCCAGCTGGTGGCCAGCCGCCGCGGCGTGGCGGCGCTGCCGTTCTGGGCGGTGAAACCGTATCTGGAGCGCGGCTACGTCAGCGCCGCGCGCATCGGCGAGGCCGGCCTGCATAGCGAGCTGTACGCCGCGCTGCGCAACGACGACGCCAGCCTGGCCTATATGCAGGACTTCCTCGCCACGGTGCGCGAGCAGAGCTTCGCCACGCTGCCGGGGCTGAGCGTGCTGGATTGAAATGCTTGCGGCCAACCTTGTGCCAGTCGCGCAAGGTTGGCCGCAGGGTGGTACATGCTCAGCGCCGCAGCAGCGCCTTTTCCGCCTCGATCAGCAGGAAGGCGAGCACGCCGCTGGCCGCGATCAGCCCCCAGTGCGAGAGCGCCGGCGACGCGGTGCCGAACAGGGCGTGCAGCCACGGCAGGTAGCTGAATGCCAGTTGCAGCACGATCAGGATCGCCACGCACCACAGCGCGATGCGGTTGCCGCCCAGCACGCGCAGCGTCAGCGCGCTGCTGTGCTGGTGGCGGCTGTTGAACAGGTAGGCGATCTCGATCGCCACCATGCTGTTCACCGCCAGCGTGCTGGCCAGCGCCTGCGAGTGGCCGCCGTCCAGTGCCCACAGGTACAGCGCGAACGGCAACGCCACCATCAGCGCGCCGACAAAGGCCAGCCGCCACACGAACAGTGCGTCGATCAGGCCGGCCTGCGGCGGCCGCGGCGGGCGCCGCATCACGCCGTGTTCGGTCGGCTCGAAGGCGAAGGCCAGCGCCAGCGTCACCGCCGACACCATGTTCACCCACAGGATCTGCACCGGGCTGATCGGCAGCGCCACGCCGAACAGGATGGCGGCGATGATGATCAGCGCCTGGCCGACGTTGGTGGGCAGGATGAACAGGATGGCCTTTTTCAGGTTGTCGTACACGGTGCGCCCCTCGCGCACCGCCAGCGCCAGGGTGGCGAAATTGTCGTCGGTGATCACCATCTCCGCCGCCTCCTTGGCCGCCTCGGTGCCCTTGCCGCCCATGGCGACGCCGACGTCGGCCTGTTTCAGCGCCGGCGCGTCGTTGACGCCGTCGCCGGTCATGGCCACCACCTCGCCGTTCTGTTTCAGCGCCGCGATCAGGCGCAGCTTGTGTTCCGGGCTGGCACGGGCGAACACGTCGATGTCGCGTACCGCCAGCGCCAGCGCCGCGTCGTCCAGCGCGTCGATGTCGCTGCCGCTCAGTGCGCGCCGCCCGTCGCCGATGCCGAGGCGGCCGCCGATGGCGGCGGCGGTGCCGGCGTGATCGCCGGTGATCATCTTGATGCGGATGCCGGCGCTCTGGCACAGCGCCACCGCTTGTGCCGCCTCCTCGCGCGGCGGGTCGATCAGGCCGACCAGGCCGAGCAGCAACAGCTGGTCCTCGGTGTCGGCAAAGTCCAGCTCGCTGCTGCAGTGCGCCTGGCGCCGCTCGGCGATGGCCAGCACGCGGTAGCCGTCAGCGGCCAACGCTTGCGCCTGCTGCTGCCAGAATGCCGCCTCCAGGTCCGCGATGCCGTGCTCCTGCTGCTGGTGGCTGGCGCGTGCCAGCAGCACCTCGGGCGCGCCCTTGAGCAGGATCAGGCGGTGGCCGTCGTGATCGTGGTGCAGGGTGGCCATGAAGCGGTGTTCCGATTCGAACGGGATCGCGTCCTGCCGCGGCAGGCTGTGCTGCAGGCTGGCCAGCGGCAGCTGCGCCTTGTGCGCCAGCGTCAGCAGTGCGCCCTCGGTCGGGTCGCCGCTGAGCTGCCACTGGCCGGCGACGTGCTGCAGGCTGGCGTCGTTGCACAGCGCCGCGGCGCGCAGCAGCGCGTCGAGCGGCGCGTGCTGGCCGTAGTGCAGCGGCGCCTCGCCGCGGAACAGCCCGCCTTCCGGCGCGTAGCCGACGCCGCTGACACGCAGCTGGCACTCGCGGGTGACGACGCGGCCGGCAGTCATCTCGTTGCAGGTCAGGGTGCCGGTCTTGTCGGAGCAGATCACCGTCACCGCGCCCAGTGTCTCTACCGCCGGCAGCTTGCGCATGATGGCGCGCTGGCGGGCCATGCGCTCGACGCCGATGGCCAGCGTGATGGTAACGATGGCGGGCAGCCCTTCCGGGATCGCCGCCACCGCCAGCCCGACGCCGGCCATGAACATGTCTGCCCAGCTGTGGCCGCGCCAGTACACGCCCAGCAGCAGGGTGGCGCTGGCGACCAGCAGCGTGGCGCCGGTCAGCCAGCGCGCGAACTGGTCCAGCTGCCGCATCAGCGGCGTGACGTTGTCGCCGACCTGGTCGAGCATGGCGTTGATGCGCCCAAGCTCGGTGTCACGGCCGGTGGCGATCACCATCCCGCGCGCCTGGCCGTAGCTGACCAGGGTGCCGGCATAGGCCATGTTGCGGCGCTCGGCCAGCGGGGTCGCCGCCGGCAGCGCGGCAAAATCCTTGCTCACCGGCAGTGATTCGCCGGTCAGCGCCGCCTCGTCGACGCGCAGCGAGCGGCCGTCGAGCAGGCGCAGGTCGGCCGGCACCTTGTCGCCGCTTTGCAGCAGCACGATGTCGCCGGGAACCAGGGTGCTGGCGTCGATGTCGTGGCGCTCGCCGTCGCGGATCACCGTCGCCTGCAGTGCCAGCATGTTGCGGATCGCCGCCAGCGCGCTCTCGGCCCGTCCTTCCTGGAGGGTGCCGATCACCGCGTTGATCAGCACCACGCCGAAGATCACCGCGCTGTCCACGTAGTCGGCCAGCAGCAGGGTACCCAGCGCAGCGGCGAGCAGCACGTAGATCAGCAGGTTGTGGAATTGCAGCAGAAAGCGCAGCCACAGGCTCTTGGTGGCGGCCTGCGGCAGGCTGTTGCGGCCGTAGCGCTCCAGCCGCTGTGCCGCCGCCTGCCGGTTGAGGCCGTCATCGCTGCTCTGCCAGTACTGCATCACCTGGGCGCTGTCTTCGGCGTGCCAGTGCGGGTCGGGTGTTGCAGGCTTCATGGGCGGGCTATCCTTGAGTGAACTGCACGGAGTGTAGAGTGGCGCGGCCGGTGCATGGTTTCCATGCTGGGCCATGTTTTGACGGATCGCAAAGATTGCCGCAAAACTTTGCACGGGCGGCGGCGTCAATGCGATGATCTGCCCGACTGGGCATGCCGCTTGCAAATGGCATTGCCGCGCCGGCCGTGGCCGGCGTATCGAAACAAGAGGAATGCGATAATGATGAAGAATATTCTGCTGGTGCTGGACAGTGGCGACAGTGCGCTGATGGCGCGGGACTATGCGCTGCAGCTGGCCAAACAGCACCGCTGCGCGCTGACGGCGCTGGCGCTGATCGACGCCGCCCCGCTGCTGGAAGGCGAGGCGATGCCACCGGGGGCGTTTGCCTACCGCGTGGCGCGCGACGCCAGCATGGAGCAGCGCTGGCGGGAGAACGCCCGCACCCTGCTTGAAGAGGTCCGCGAGCAGGCCGGCGAACTGGACATCTCGCTGGCCAGCGTACTGGCCGAGGACGGGCATCCGGAAGACGAGCTGGCCCGGCACGCGCCGCGGCACGACCTGCTGGTGGTCTCCACCGACAGCCACCTGGGCGAGAGCGAGCGCCCGCACGACAGCCGCTGGCTGGAGAACTACCTGCTGAATCCGGCGCGGCCGATGCTGCTGTTCTCGGCCGATACCGTAGTGGCCGAACATCCGCGTTGCGTGGTGCTGGCCTACGATGGCAGCCCGTGCGCTGCGCGCGCGCTGCAGCAGTTCGTGTTCCTCGGCCTTGCGCACGACCTGCCGCGCAAGGTGGTCGCCAACCACAGCGATCCGCAGGAAGCCGAGCGTCTGGCCTGCGAGGGCGCCGCCTATCTCGCCAGTCACGGCCTGCCGGCGGAGCCGGTGGCGCTGACCGCGCGCGGCGCCAACTCGCAGACCCTGATCGCCGCCGCCGACAGCCACGGTGCCGCGCTGCTGGTGATGGGGGCCTTCGGCCACAACAGCTGGAAGGAGCGCCTGTTTGGCTCCACCACCCGCACGCTGATGAAGCACTGCCACGTGCCGCTGCTGATGTTCCACTGAGCCGACGGCGCACCCTGGATGACAATGCGGCCAACCTTGAGGTTGGCCGCATTGTTTTTGCCGATGGCGTGTTAGCTGGTCAATTGCTTGTAGAAATAGCGGGTGGCGTGCAGACGGCCATCCGGGCTTGCGGCATAGCCGGGGATGTCGCCGGCGTGCTGCCAACCCCAGCGCGGGTAGAGTTGTGCCGCCAGCGAGTCGGCATCGGTATCCAGTACCAGCAGCAGCCGGCCATCGGCTTGGGCGGCCGCCTCCGCCTGCTGCATCAGTTTCGCTGCCACCCCCTGGCCGCGAGCGTCCGGGTGCACCATCAGCTTCTGGATTTCGGCACGGTGGCGGCCATTGGCCTTGCCACAGGGTGCAAGCTGTACGCTACCGATGATGCATCCCTCGCTGATGGCCAGCCAGCAGCGCAATTCCACCCCAAGCTTGGCCGCAAGGGCCTGCCAGTAATCCTCGGCTTCGCCGTGATGGAGCGACGAAAGAAAGCCGATGGACGCGCCGCCCTGCACACAACTTAGCAGCAGCCCCGCCAGTTGTTCCGGGTCCGCTGTGTCGCCGGCCTGCCATTCACGGATGATCATTCGCCGTGTTCCAGCCCCAGTTCCTGGATCTTGCGCGTCAGCGTGTTGCGGCCCCAGCCCAGCAGGTTGGCCGCCTCCACCTTGCGCCCGCCGGTGTGGGCGAGGCCGCTCCGGATGCAGGTGCTCTCGAAGCGGGCGGTGAGGTCGTCGATGATGCCGGTCTCGCCTGCGGCCAACCTTTGCGCCACCTCACGCGCCAGCAGCATGGTCCAGTCGCCCGCAAGCGTCGGCAGTACGCCGCTGCCGTCGGCGGTGGGCTGCAGCTCGATGGCGCCGCCACTGCCGGCGACCAGCTCGGGGCGGAATTCCGGTGGCAGGTCCTGCATCTCCACCGACTGCCCCGGTGCCATCACCGTGATCCACTGGCACAGGTTTTCCAGCTGGCGCACGTTGCCGGGGAAGGTGTAGTGCTGCACCAGGGCCATTGCCGCCTCGGACAGCCGCTTCGGCTCGACGCCAAGGTTGGCCGCACTGCGCGCCAAAAAGTGGCGGACCAGCAGCGGGATGTCTTCGCTGCGCTCGCGTAGCGGCGGCAGGCGCAGGCGGATCACGTTCAGGCGGTGGAACAGATCCTCGCGGAATTTGCCCTGCTTGACGTGCTCTTCCAGATTCTGGTGGGTGGCGGCGATCACGCGCACATTGGCCTTGATCGGGGTGTGACCGCCGACGCGGTAGAAGTGGCCGTCGGACAGCACGCGCAGCAGCCGCGTCTGCAGCTCGGTCGGCATGTCGCCGATTTCGTCGAGGAACAGCGTGCCGCCTTCCGCCTCCTCGAAACGGCCGCGGCGGGTGCCCAGCGCGCCGGTGAAGGCGCCTTTCTCGTGGCCGAACAGCTCCGACTCCAGCAGGTCCTTCGGAATCGCCGCGGTGTTCAGCGCGATGAACGGCTTGTTGGCGCGCACCGAGTGGCGGTGCAGCGCCTCGGCGACGCGCTCCTTGCCGGTGCCGGATTCGCCGGTGATCAGCACGGTGACGCTGGACTGCGACAGGCGGCCGATGGCGCGGAACACGTCCTGCATCGCCGGCGCCTGGCCCAGCAGCGCGGGCATCGCCTCGGCGTCCTCGCTGGCTGCCTCGCTGCGGCGGCTCTCCGCCAGCGCGCGCTCGATAAGTGCCACCGCCTGGTCGACGTCGAAGGGCTTGGGCAGGTACTCGAAGGCGCCGCCCTGGAAGGCCGCCACCGCCGAGTCGAGGTCTGAGTGCGCGGTCATGATGATCACCGGCAGCGCCGGATGCTCCTGCTTGACCTTGCCGAGGAATTTCAGGCCGTCGGTGCCCGGCATGCGGATATCGCTGATGATCACGCTGGGGGTGGCGTCGTACAGCGCGTTGAGCGCGTCGTCCGCGCTGGAGAAGCTCTGGTAGGCGATGCCGCTGCGCGCCAGCGATTTTTCCAGTACCCAGCGGATCGCCTTGTCGTCGTCAATGATCCAGACTGCTTGCGTCATGCTTGTTCGCCTTGAAGGAGTTTTATTGGTCCGGGCCGAACGGCATCAGTACCGTAAAGCAGGTATTGCCCGGACGGGATTCGAATTCGATGGTGCCGCCGTGCTGGTGCACGAAGGTCTGCGCCAGCGTCAGGCCAAGGCCGGTGCCCTCGGCGCGGCCGGTGACTAGCGGGTAGAACACGTGGTCGCGGATGTCGTCGGGAATGCCGGGGCCGTTGTCGATGACTTGCAATTTCAGTGCCAGGTTGTGGCGCTTGCGGGCGAGGGTGACCTGGCGCGCGACGCGGGTGCGCAGGATGATCTCGCCGTTGCCCTTCATCGCCTGCACCGCGTTCTTGGCGATGTTGAGCACCACCTGGATCAGCTGCTCCTTGTCGGCGGCCAGCATCGGCAGGCTGACGTCGTAGTCGCGGCGCACCGTCAGCCCCTGTGGATATTCGGCCAGCAGGATGCTGCGTACCCGCTCCAGCACCTCGTGGATGTTGACGTCGCTGGCGACGTGGCGGCGGTGCGGCGCCAGCAGGCGGTCGACCAGGTGCTGCAGCCGCAGTGCCTCCTCGCGGATCACTTCGGTGTACTCCAGCAGCTCCGGGCGGTCGGCAATCTCGTGTTCCAGCAATTGCGCTGCGCCGCGGATGCCGCCCAGCGGGTTCTTGATCTCGTGCGCCAGGTTGCGGATCAGCTCGCGGTTGGCCTGTTGCTGCAAGAGCAGCCGCTCTTCGTTGGCGATGCGCAGCTGCTGGTCGATTGGGCGCAGCTCGACCAGCGCCAGACGTGGCGGGCTGTCGATCGGGGTCACGGTGAGGCCGATGTGCAACGGGATGTCGCCTTCCGGCACCAGCTCCAGATCGTGCTCGATATAGCTGCCGGCGTGGTCCAGCGCCATCTGTACCGCGTTCTTCAGCGCACGCGCGTCATGGAACAGCGCGTACAGCGAGTGCTTCTGCAGCTCCTTGCGGCCAACCTTGAGCAGGCTTTCGCAGGCCGGATTGGCGAACAGCAGCTGGCCGTTGCGCTCGACGATCATCACCGGCGTTTCCAGCAACTCCAGGCCGGCGTACTGCTGCGGATAGTTTTGGTAGGTCATGGCGGGCATTCCACATTGCTTGTACCGGCTTTAGCAAGAAACAAGCCCGGCAGGTGGCGGTCTGGCGACCGCAATGCGAAGTAGTTTGCCCTGTTTTGGTGCGTTCGTGTCGCTTTGGTGCTAGTTGCCGCCGCCGGCGTTGCCCAGTTCCTGTTTCAGGGCCGCGATATTGCGTTCGCGGTCGGTGACCGCATCGCGCAGGCGCTGCAGTTGAGCGGGCGGGGTGCCGGCTTTCTTGCTGGCGTCCTGCAGGTTTTGTCGCGCCTCGCCCAGCGCGCGCTGCTCGTTGTCGAGCTCGGTCTGCAGGATGCGGCGGCGTCCCTCATCGCGCTGGCGCTGGGTGCCACTGTCGACCGACGGAATGTGGGCCGGCGCGGCGGCGCTTGCCGGACGCGGGCTGCTGGCACGGGGAGGGGACGGTGCCGCCTCGTCGCTGGCCGGGGTCAGCAGCACCGCGCGCGCACCGCGCATCGGCACGTTGGTGAAGGTGACGTGGCCGTCTTTGTCGACGTGTTTGTAGATGGTGGCGGCGCTGGCCGCGGAGGCAGCGCTGCACAGCAGCAGGGAGGCAAGAAGCGGGCGCAGCATGGCGTTACCAGAGAAAAACGGACCAGCGGCGATGATAGTGAAAGTCGCGCGCCGCGTCAGCGTGGTGATACATTAAATTGCCGGTGGTGGTGGCCACGGCGTGCGGCCAACGTTGGCCGCAGTCGCGGTCGCCACAATGAAAAACCCGCAGCGCGGTGGCGCTGCGGGTTTTTGCGGCAGGTTCCGGCGCGGACCGGAACAAGCGTAGGTTTACAGCGAGTAGTACATCGCGAATTCTACCGGGTGGGTAGTCATGCGGGTCAGGTTCACTTCCTTCATCTTCAGCTCGATGTAGGCGTCGATCCACTCGTTGGAGAACACACCGCCACGGGTCAGGAACTCGCGGTCTGCGTCCAGTGCGGCCAGCGCTTCATCCAGCGACGCGCACACGGTCGGGATCAGTTTGTCTTCTTCCGGCGGCAGGTCGTACAGGTTCTTGTCGGCGGCATCGCCCGGGTGGATCTTGTTCTGGATACCGTCCAGGCCGGCCATCATCAGCGCGGCGAAGCACAGGTACGGGTTGGCCAGCGGATCCGGGAAGCGCGCCTCGATACGACGGCCTTTCGGGTTGGCCACGTGCGGGATGCGGATGGAAGCGGAACGGTTTTTGGCGGAGTAGGCCAGTTTTACCGGTGCTTCGTAGTGCGGAACCAGACGCTTGTAGGAGTTGGTGCCCGGGTTGGTGATCGCATTCAGGGCCTTGGCGTGCTTGATGATACCGCCGATGTAGTACAGGGCCATGTCGGACAGGCCTGCGTAGCCGTCACCGGCGAACAGGTTCTTGCCGTCTTTCCAGATCGACTGGTGCACGTGCATGCCGGAACCGTTGTCGCCAACGATAGGCTTAGGCATGAAGGTCGCGGTCTTGCCGTAGCTGTGGGCCACGTTGTGAACCACGTACTTCAGGATCTGGGTCCAGTCGGCACGCTGGGTCAGGGTGCTGAACTTGGTGCCGATTTCGTTCTGGCCGGCGGTTGCCACTTCGTGGTGGTGTACTTCAACCGGTACGCCCAGTTCTTCCAGCAGAAGCACCATGGCCGAACGGATGTCTTGTGAGGAGTCAACCGGCGGAACCGGGAAGTAGCCGCCCTTCACGCCCGGACGGTGACCGGTGTTGCCGCCTTCGAATTCTTCAGCGGAAGCCCAGGCCGCTTCTTCGGCCTTGATCTTCACGAAGCAGCCGGACATGTCGGTGCCCCAGGTGATGCTGTCGAAGATGAAGAATTCCGGTTCCGGACCGAAGTAGGCGGTGTCGCCGATGCCGGAGGCCTTCAGGTAGGCTTCGGCGCGCTTGGCAACCGAACGCGGGCAACGGTCGTAACCTTTGCCGTCGGCCGGATCGATCACGTCGCAGGACATGAATACGGTCGGCTCGTCGAAGAACGGGTCGATCTTGGCAGTGGCAGGGTCAGCCATCAGCAGCATGTCGGAGGCCTGGATGCCTTTCCAGCCGGCGATGGAGGAGCCGTCGAACGCGTGGCCGCTTTCGAACCAGGCATCGGCATCGTCCAGCACCACGTGAGCAGGGATGGTCACGTGTTGTTCTTTACCCATTGTGTCGGTAAAGCGCAGGTCGACAAATTTTACGTCGTTTTCGGTGATGAGCTTGACTACGTCTGCAACCGCCATGGTGATCTCCTAAATGAGCTAGCTAAGTGCATCAATCTGGATGGCACAAATTTTATGTACCGGGGTAAAAGCATGAAGCGTGCCAGCCGTGAGCGGGCATGGAAATGCCCATTCTGCCACATTTGTCGGCGCCTGCTGCGCCGCCATTGCACGACTGTGGTGCCATTATTGTGCAAAACGCACCAAGCTGGTGCTTTACGGGGCGAATGCCCGCTTTTGGACCACGCTTTTGCTGCAGGGTGCGTGATGACAGTCGCCGGACACTGCATTACTGTAACGGTCTGACCTTTATTAGCGCGTTACACAGGAGCCTCCCCATGACAGTAGAAAGCATTTTGGCAACAGCACGGTCGCGCGGCAGTGAACTGGGACTGAGCTACAGCGGCGCGCTGACGCCGCCGGAGGCATGGGCGGTGCGCCAGTCGCTGCCGCAGGCGGTGATCGTCGACGTGCGCAGCGCGGCGGAGTGGCAGTTTGTCGGCGTGGTGCCGGAGGCGGTGCGCGTCGAGCTGCGCACCTATCCCGGCATGGTGCCGAATGCCGCCTTTGTCGAGCAGCTGCAGCAGCAGGTTGGCAAGGACAGGGCGGTGCTGTTCCTGTGCCGTTCCGGCGCGCGCTCGGACGAGGCGGCAAGGTTGGCCGCAGAGGCAGGTTATGCCGAGGTTTACAATATTCTGGAAGGTTTCGAGGGCGATCGCGACGCCGAGCAGCATCGCGGCCGCGTCAATGGCTGGAAGGCGCACGGCCTGCCGTGGATTCAGGGCTGAGCCACGGCTTGCAGTTTCCGGCCTGACAAGGCAAAGTGTGTTTTTGGTCGAGCGGCTGCCACCGGCTTTGCCTTATTCCTATCCTGAAAGATGTAAATCATGACTGATCGTTACGCCGTGATCGGCAACCCCATATCGCACAGCCAGTCGCCATTCATCCATGCCGAGTTTGCCCAGGCCACCGGGCAGGACATGAATTACGAGAAGCTGTTTGCCGAGCTCGGCCAGTTCGAGCCGGTGGTGCGAGCCTTCTTCGCCAATGGTGGCAAGGGTCTCAACGTGACGCTGCCGTTCAAGGGCGACGCCTTCCGCTTTGCCGACGAGGTGACCGAGGCGGCGCGTCTGGCCGAGGCGGTCAATACCCTGACGCTGCGCGACGGCAAGATCTATGGCGACAATACTGACGGCACCGGCCTGGTGCGCGACATCGTTGACAACCTAGACGTGCCGATCACCGGCCAGCGCGTGCTGCTGCTGGGCGCCGGTGGCGCGGTGCGTGGCGTGCTGCAGCCGCTGCTGGCGCAGCAGCCGCAGGCGCTGACCATCGCCAACCGCACCGTGATCAAGGCCGAATCGCTGGCGCACCAGTTCCGCGCGCTGGGCGACATCGAGGCGGTCGGCTACGACGCACTGCAGGGTCGCCAGTTCGACATCGTCATCAACGGCACCTCGACCAGCCTGTCCAACGAGCTGCCACCGATTCCGGCCGGCATCTTCAGCGGCCGTTCGCTGGCCTACGACATGGTGTACAGCCGTGGCCTGACCCCGTTCCTGCGCCGTGCGCAGTCCGAGAATAGCGGCATGCTGGCCGACGGCCTCGGCATGCTGGTGGAGCAGGCGGCGGAGTCGTTCCGCATCTGGCGCGACATCCAGCCGGCTACGCGCAAGGTGACCAACATGCTGCGCGAGGTCCTGGCCTGAGTCATGCGCTGGTTCCTTAAGATCGGAGCGGTCGTTCTGACCGCTCTTTTTTTGTACTATTTGTGGATCTTCGGCCATATCGTCTACTGGCGGCATGCCAATCCGTCTAGCAGTTCCTTCATGGACGCGCAGCTGTCTCGGCTGCAGGAAGATAATCCCGATGCCGAGTTGCGTCATCGCTGGGTGGCCTACGACCGCATCTCCGGCAACCTGAAGCGGGCGGTGATCGCGGCCGAGGACGCCAGGTTTGTCGACCATGAGGGCTTTGACTGGGACGGCATCGAGGCCGCGTTCGAGAAAAACCTCAAGCAGGGGCGCATCGTCGCCGGCGGCTCCACCATCAGCCAGCAGCTGGCGAAGAACCTGTTCCTGTCCAGCAAGAAAACGCCGTGGCGCAAGATCGACGAGGCCTTCATTACCGTGATGCTGGAGGCGGTGCTCGACAAGCGCCGCATCCTGGAAATCTACCTCAACGTGATCGAGTGGGGCGACGGCGTGTTCGGTGCCGAGGCCGCCGCGCGTCACTACTACCGCACCTCCGCCGCCCGGCTGTCGGGCGGCCAGGCGGCCAAGCTGGCCGCGATGGTGCCCAATCCGCGCTACTACGATACTCACCGCAATGCGCCGGGTCTGGCCCGCAAGACCCGCATCATCCAGCGCCGCATGGCGCAGGTGCTGGCACCCTGATGTGTGACAGCCGGCCGCCGCGGTGGCTGGCTGTCACATTCGCATGCTACAATTTCGGCTTCTTTCGTGATCGCTGCGATACGCGCAGCTGAAACGCATGGACTTACCCAGTTATCTCATAACCACCACTACCTTTTTGGCTAGTCAATAACCCCGCCTGTCACCGGATTGCACTCACTCCGCCACAGGCGGCAGGAGACGTGCATGACGGTTATCGACAAAAAACAACCAACCGATCGTCTGCAGGATAACCTCAGCCAAGTGCAGCGCCTCATCGAGCGCCAGCGACTGGTCGAGGACCTCGTACATCGCCAGGACATGCCCAAGCATGATCTGGTGGAATCGCTCGTCCACAAGCAGAACCTGGTCGAGCTCGAGCACAAGCTCGAATCGCTGCACCCGGCGGATATCGCCTACATCCTCGAAGCCCTGCCGCTGGACGACCGCCTGCTGGTGTGGGATCTGGTCGACAGCGAGGATGAAGGCGAAATCCTGCTGGAGGTGTCCGACGCGGTACGCGAATCGCTGATCGAGTCGATGGAGCAGCACGAGCTGGTGGCCGCCGCCGAACAGCTTGACGCCGACGACCTTGCCGACCTCGCACCGGACTTGCCGCGCCAGGTGGTGTACGAGGTGATGGGCGGCCTCGACGAAGAAGAGCGCCAGCAGCTGCAATCGGCACTATCCTATGAAGAGGGACAGGTCGGCGCGCTGATGGACTACGAGCTGGTCAAGATCCGCCCGGATGTCAGCTGCGAAGTGGTGCTGCGCTACCTGCGCCGTTTCGACGAATTGCCGAGCCAGACCGACAAGATCTTCGTGGTCGACGAAGACGGCGTGCTCAAGGGTGTGTTGCCGGTGCGCCGCCTGCTGGTGAGCGATCCGGAGCGGCTGGTGGAGGAGGTGATGGCGACCGAGGTGGTCAGCTTCCATCCCGACGAGGACGCCGCCGATGCCGCGCTGGCGTTCGAGCGCTACGACCTGGTGACCGCGCCGGTGGTCGACGAGCACGGTGTGCTGATCGGCCGCCTGACTGTCGACGAAATGGTGGACGTGATCCGCGAGGAGTCGGAAACCGAGGCGCTGAACCTCGCTGGCCTGAAGGAAGAGGAAGACCTGTTTGCCCCGGTGATCGACTCGGTGAAAAACCGCTGGTCGTGGCTGGCGATCAACTTGTGCACTGCCTTCGTTGCCAGCCGCGTGATCGGTGCCTTCGAGGGCTCGATCGAGAAGCTGGTGGCGCTGGCGGCACTGATGCCCATCGTGGCCGGCATCGGCGGCAACTCCGGCAACCAGACCATCACCATGATCGTGCGCGCGCTGGCGATGGGCCAGTTGCAGCCGGGGCAGGCGCAGCGCCTGTGGCGCAAGGAGCTTGGCGTCAGCGTGATCAACGGCCTGGTGTGGGGGGGCATGCTCGGCCTGCTGGCCTGGCTGATGTACGGCAACTTCTCGCTGGGACTGGTGATGCTGGCGGCCACCACCCTCAACCTGATGCTGGCGGCGACCATGGGGGTGCTGATCCCGACCATGATGGAGCGTTTCGGCAAGGATCCGGCGGTCGGCTCCAGTGTGCTGATCACCGCCTGTACCGATTCCGGCGGTTTCTTCATTTTTCTCGGCCTCGCCAGCCTGTTCCTGCTCTAGACGATGATGATGATGATCAACGAGGCCCTGCGCCATTTCGAACTGCCCCGCCTGGAGGCGAGGATGTTGCTGTCGGCGGTGACTGGTTTCAGCCACGCCGAGCTGGTGTCGTTCGCAACCGACGAGTTGACCGAGCAGCAATGGCTGGTGTTTGCCACTCTGGCGCAGCGACGGCTGGCCGGCGAGCCGGTAGCCTACTTGCTGGGCGAGCGCGAGTTCTACGGTCGTCCGTTCCGCGTTAGCCCGGCGGTGCTGATTCCGCGTCCGGAAACCGAGCACCTGGTCGAGGCGACGCTGGACAAGGTTGGCCGCAACCGTCGCGCGCGGGTGGTTGATCTCGGTACCGGCAGTGGTGCCATCGCGGTGACGCTGGCACTGGAAGCACCGCAGTGGCAAGTCAGTGCCGTGGACCTGTCCGCGGAGGCGCTGGCGGTGGCGCAGCAGAATGCGGCCAACCTTGGCGCCACGGTCGGTTTTCATCTGGGCAGCTGGTTCACGCCGCTGCCGGCCGGTGAGGTATTCGATGCCATCGTCAGCAATCCGCCGTATATCGACGCGACGGACCACCATCTGGACGAGGGCGACGTCCGCTTCGAGCCGCGCATGGCGCTGACCGACGGCAACGACGGCCTGGATTGCCTGCGCGAGATCGCGGCGCAGGCACCGGCAAGGTTGGCCGCCGGCGGCTGGCTGCTGGTGGAGCATGGCTACGACCAGGGCGCGGCCTGTCGCGCACTGTTTGGCGCGGCCGGGCTGCAGCAGGTGGCCACACTGCAGGATCTGGCCGGCAATGACCGGGTGACGCTGGGCTGTCGCGCGTGAGTCGTGGCTTTGTCGCCGCGTGCGCACTGCTGGCGCTGTTGCTGCTGCTGAGTGGCGGCAACCAGACGCTGTTCTTGCAGTTGCACCACGCCGGCGCAGTGTTGCCGCCGGTCATGTGGCGCCTGCTCAGCATGTTCGGCGAGTGGTCGCTGGTGATCGCCGCCTTGCTGCTGTTGGCGCAGCGTCGTCCTTCGCTATTCCCGTCGCTGGTCGCTGCGGTGCTGCTTGGCATCGCCAGCGCCATCCTGCTCAAGGCGGCATTCGCGGTGCCGCGTCCGTTTCTGGTGTTGCCGGCGGGCAGCGTGCGCTTGCTGGATGTGCTGCCGGCCAACGGCGCCTTTCCCTCTGGCCACGCCATTGCCGGTGCGCTGCTGGCCGGGGTGCTGGCACAGGGGCGGCGCTGGTGGTGGCAGGCCGGATTGATGGGGCTGGTGCTGCTGGTGTGCTGGTCGCGTATCGCCATCGGTGTGCACTGGCCGCTGGATGTGCTGGTCGGCGCCGCACTGGGCTGGGCTATCGCGTGGGGGGGCTTGCGTCGGCAGTGGCCGGGCTGGCCGCCGGCGTGGACACCGGGGCTGTTGCGCGCGCTGGCGCTGGTGCTGCTGCTGTATAGTGGCTGGAAACTGTGGCGCTCACCGCCGAACGAGGCCTATGTACTGTTCAACCTGCTGACATTGCTGGCCGCGTTGCAGCTGTTGCGGCCAAAGAAAAACGGGGCCTGAGCCCCGTTTTGTCGTGCCGGTCGGCAGCGGCTTAGTGGTGGTGACCGTGTTCGCCGTGGGCGTGACCGTGGGTCACTTCTTCTTCCGAAGCCGGGCGCACTTCGGCCACGGTGGCCACGAAGCGGATGGTCAGGCCGGCCAGCGGGTGGTTGCCGTCCAGGACTGCCTTGCCGTCGGCCACGTCGGTGACGCGGAACAGGATCACGTCGCCGGTTTCCGGATCGTCGGCTTCGAACATCATGCCGACTTCGACTTCTTCCGGCAGCACGTCCAGCGGCTCGACACGAACCAGCTCTTCTTCCGGTTCGCCAAACGCGTCGTCAGGAGTCATGGTGACGGTGATGGATTCGCCCACGTTCTTGCCGTGCAGCGCCTCTTCCACCATCGGGAAAATGCCATCGTAGCCGCCATGCAGGTAGGCGATCGGCTCTTCCGTCTTGTCGAGCAGGTTGTTGTCAGCGTCGTACATTTCGTAGTGGATGGTGACAACGGAGTTTTTGACGATTTGCATGTGGCGGTACCGTAAAGATAAAGAATGATAACGATGTTTGACCCAGCACCGGGCGCTGCCGGCATGAAGGGTCATAATCGGCATCCCCTATTGTAAACCATTGCCAGATGGCACAACGAGATTCTGACATGAAAGCGATTGATCTGTTGGGCGGCATGACCGCCGAAACCTTTTTGCAGGACTACTGGCACAAGAAGCCGCTGCTGATCCGTGGCGCGCTGACCGATGTCGGCGCACCGGTCGATCTGGCGTGGCTGACCGAGCTGTCGCGCAGCGAGGATGTCGAGTCGCGGCTGATCGAGTTCAAGCAGGGCAAGTGGTCGCTGGAGCGCGGACCGTTCCGCCCCGGCCGCCTGCGCCGCCTGCCGGAAAGCGACTGGACCATCCTGGTACAGAACGTCAACCATCACCTGCCGCATATTGCCGACATCCTGTGGCGTTTCGATTTCATGCCTTATGCGCGGCTGGATGACCTGATGATCAGCTATGCCCCGCCAGGTGGCACCGTCGGCCCGCACTTCGATTCCTACGACGTGTTCCTGCTGCAGGTCGGCGGCAGCAAGCGCTGGCAGATCTCCTCGCAGCAAGACGAGGCCTTTGTCGAGGATGCGCCGATCAAGGTATTGAAGGACTTCCGCATGGAAGAGGAGTTCGTGCTGGAGCACGGCGACATGCTGTACCTGCCACCACGCTACGCCCACTACGGTGTGGCGCTGGAGCCGGGCATGACTTATTCGATCGGCTTCAGGGCGCCGTCTGCCCAGGAGCTGGCGACCGAATTCCTGGTTTATCTGCAGGACAGAATTTGTATCGAGGGCAGATATGCGGACCCCGACCTGTGTCCGCCGCAGGAGCCGGCGCGGCTGGACGACAGCATGGTCAACCAGGTTGGCCGCATCCTGTCGCAGATCAGTTGGGATCGCCACACGGTGACCGATTTTCTCGGCCATTACCTGACGGAGCCGAAGCCACACGTGTTCTACGAGGCGCGGGATGAGGAGCTGGACGAGGACGAGTTTGTTGCGGCGGTGACCACGGCAGGGGTGGTGCTGGATCTGAAAACACTGATTCTTTACGCAAATGACATGCTGTACTGCAACGGAGAAGCGCTGTCGGTCGCAGGGGGGGATGTCGCGGCCTGGCAACAGTTGGCCAACCGTCGCCGTTTATCTCCGTCGCAGCTATCGCCGACAATGATGCCTTTATTATTAGAGGGTTATCTCGCCGGATGGTGGCAGCCAGCCGGTTCGGAGTGAAAAAGGACATTGTCGACAATGTTGCGGACGGGGGGCTTGGTGCGTATATTGTTTTGACTCTAAATTGTTCTGTTGTTGCATTGCCGCAGAACCATGTCGGATATTCGCAATAAATTATTGTTTACCCCCTTTTCAGCAAATTTTTTCATGCTACAATTCGCGCACTGATTAAATTTGCACTACTTCCTCATCACACTTTTCTTGCTTGAGAAAGTAGTTGTTTAAACGTCTTGTTCAACACTCGCTTTCAAAGGTATTTACAAATGAAACAGTCGCTCCTCGTTGCTGCTCTGCTGGCCGTTGCTCTGTCCGCTTGCGGCAAAAAAGAAGAAGCTCCGGTTGAAGCTTCCGCTCCTGCTGTTGAAGCTTCCGCTCCTGAAGCTGTTGAGGCATCCGCTCCTGCAGTTGACGCTTCCGCTGCTGACGCTTCCGCTCCAGCTGCTTCCGCTGCTCAGTAATTCCTGAGTTGGCAAGAAAAACCGGCGCAAGCGCCGGTTTTTTTACGTCTGTCGCCACTGCCTGATGGCTGGTGAACATGAAAAAAGCCCGCGATCGCGGGCTTTTTGCTTGCCGGGTGAGGCTTACTGCAGTTCGTTGAGCAGTTTCTGCTGTAGTGTCTGCAGTTGCTTGGCCGACAGCGGGGTGCCCTGGCTGTTGCGGATCGAGATCCGGGTCTGTTCCGGGTCGGTTGGCTTCAACTCGATGCGCAACTGTTCGCGCACGGAATCGGCCGCCTTTTCCTTGTCCTGCCAGAAAGCCAGCGAAGACCAGATGCCACCGCTGTTTTTCTCGGTCGCCTTCAGGGCTTCATCCTGCACCGGGCTGACAAAGTAGACACCCATTGAGCGGTCGCGGTCGACGATGGCGAGGCCCTGGCGTTCCAGCGCCAGGCCGACGCGGCGCCAGCTGCGCTCGAAACTGTCGGCAAGAATGATGTCGCCGCCTTCGCTGCGAACCTTGCTGCTGGCAGCCGGATTGGCGGCGGCTTCCAGCTTGCGGGCATTTTGCGCGACGGTTGCCTCATCCACGCCGAGGCGGACCAGGAAGCGCGACAGGAACACGGCTTCCAGTTCCGGATCGGCCGGACGCGGCTGCCAGCGGGTGGCATCCTTCGCTTCGTTGATGTAGATCTCGTACATGCCGCGATGGGTAAAGAACACGTCGGTGCCGGTGGCGGACTGTTCGACGCGGATACGGAAGCGGTCACGCTCCGGAGTGGACAGTACCGAGCCCAAGCCGATGTTTTCCAGCAGGTTGCGCACCGGGTCGCGGCCCAGCTTGGCGCGGTTTTCCGCCCAGTCGGTTTCCATCAGGCCGACGTCCGGTTCCTCGGTCTGGATCACGAAGCCGTTATCCTGCCAGAAGGCTTTCAGCAGCGGCCAGAGTTGTGCCGGGTTCTTGCCTTCCACGCTGATCCAGCGCTGGCTGCCGGCGCGTTCGATCTGCGCCTTGGCTTTCTGGTCGGCGCTGACCACCGCGTTGGCCGCAACCTTGTTGTTGAGGGCAATCTCCGCAGGAGCGGTGCTGCTGCCGTTGCTGTTGACCACCGGCAGCGGATAACGGTCTTGCTGTTGTGGTGCGCTCAGGTCCGGCGGAACTTCCAGCGAGCGCTTGGCTGCCGGGGCATCGGACTTGTAGGCAATGGCGCTATCCGGGCCGCTGCTGGCGCAGCCGGAGATCAGCGCCGAGGAGACGACACCGGTGAGCAGGGCTTTTTTCATCATGGCATTCACGGCTTACAGCACCTCGGCTTGTTGCATCGCTTGTTCGACGAGTGGCGCGCTGGCTGCGGTGAGCGGCGTCAGCGGCAGGCGCAGACCGGCCGGCATCAGGCCGAGACGGTGCATTGCCCATTTTGCCGGGATCGGGTTTGGCTCGGCGAACAGGAACTTGTGCAGGCCTTGCAGCTTGTCATTGATGCGGCGCGCTTCGGCGGCGTTGCCGGCAATGGCGGCCTGGCACATGGCACTCATCAGCTTGGGCGCGACGTTGGAGGTGACCGAGATCACGCCATGGCCGCCGCACAGCATGAAGGCCATGCCGGTCGGATCGTCGCCGGAGTAGAGGCCGAAGCCTTGCGGCACGCGCTTGATCAGATCGCAGGCGCGGCCGATGTCGCCGGTGGCGTCCTTCAAACCGACGATGTTGTCGATTTCGCTCAGGCGCAGCACGGTGTCGTTGCCCATGTCGGCGACGGTACGGCCCGGCACGTTGTACAGGATGACCGGCAGTTCCACCGCTTCGGCGATCTTGCTGAAGTGCTGGTAGATGCCTTCCTGGGTCGGTTTGTTGTAGTAGGGCACGACCGACAGCGAATGGCTGGCGCCGGCCTGCTTGGCGAGGGCGGCCAGTTCGATGGCCTCACTGGTGGAGTTGCCACCCGTGCCGGCGATGACGGTAATGCGGCCGGCGGCGTGTTGTGCCACGGCCGCCACGACCTTGATATGTTCTTCCACACCCAGGGTGGCGGATTCGCCAGTGGTACCCACGGCCACGATGCCGTCGGTACCGTTATCGATGTGGAAATCTACGAGACGTTTCAGCGATTCAAAATCGACCTGGCCGTCCTCGAACATCGGGGTGACCAGCGCAACGAGGCTACCGGTAAGCATAAGATCTGCCTATTCTGGTTAAGGGTTTAAATGGTGTTCGATTGTAGCGGAATTCCGGAGCAGCTGCGAAAGCAAAGATGTACCGGCCGCAACGCCCTGATTGCAGAGGGGGTTTGTGGTAAAATGCAGGGTTTTCCGGTACATGCAGTGACTGGCTGAGGAATGATCGAGTGATTACGACAAGCAACATTACCATGCAGTTCGGCGCCAAGCCGCTTTTCGAGAAGGTTTCCGTCAAGTTCGGTGAAGGCAACCGTTATGGCCTGATCGGTGCCAACGGTTCCGGCAAATCGACTTTCATGAAAATTCTCGGGGGAGACCTCGAGCAAACCAGTGGCGAAGTCGCCATCGAGAACGGCCTGCGCCTGGGTAAATTGCGCCAGGACCAGTTCGGCTATGAAGACCAGCGCGTGATCGATGTGGTGATGATGGGCCACACCGAGATGTGGGCGGCGATGAGCGAACGCGACGCCATCTACGCCAACCTGGAAGCCACCGAAGACGACTACATGCACGCGGCCGAGCTGGAGGCCAAGTTTGCCGAGTACGACGGCTACACCGCCGAGGCACGCGCCGGCGAACTGCTGATGGGCGTGGGCATTCCGGTCGAGCAGCATTTCGGCCCGATGAGCGAAGTGGCGCCGGGCTGGAAACTGCGCGTACTGCTGGCGCAGGCGCTGTTTTCCAACCCGGACATCCTGCTGCTGGACGAACCGACCAACAACCTGGACATCAACACCATCCGCTGGCTGGAGCACGTGCTGAACGAGCGCAACTCCACCATGATCATCATCTCGCACGACCGTCACTTCCTGAACTCGGTCTGCACCCACATGGCGGATCTGGACTACAACACCATCCGTATCTACCCGGGTAACTACGATGACTACATGCTGGCGTCCACCCAGGCGCGTGAACGTCAGCTCAGCTCCAATGCCAAGGCCAAGGAGCGCATCCAGGAACTGCAGGAATTTGCCGCCCGCTTCTCCGCCAACAAGTCCAAGGCACGCCAGGCGACTTCGCGCCTGAAGCAGGTCGACAAGCTGAAGTCGGAAATGGTGGAAGTGAAGCCGTCCAGCCGCCAGAGTCCGTTCATCCGCTTCGAGATGGACGAACGCTTCAAGCTGCACCGTCAGGCAGTGGAAGTGCAGTCGCTGAGCAAGGCCTACGACAACAAGGTGCTGTTCAAGGACATGAGCTTCATCCTTGAGGCCGGTGCCCGCCTCGCCATCATCGGCCCCAACGGCGCCGGTAAGACCTCGCTGGTGAAAATGCTGGCCGGGGCCTTCGATCCGGTACTGGCAGAAGGGCTGACCCCGGATCACGGCATGGTGAAATGGGCGGAAAAGGCGCAGATCGGCTACTTTGCCCAGGATCACGAGGCCGAGTTCGACAGCGACCGCACGCTGACGGAGTGGATGCGCGAGTGGGGCCAGGACGGTGACGACGAGCAGGTAATCCGCGGCACCCTCGGCCGCCTGCTGTTCGGCGGCAACGATGTGGAAAAGGCGGTGCGTGTACTGTCCGGTGGCGAGAAGGGCCGCATGCTGTACGGCAAGCTGCTGCTGCAGAAGCCGAACGTGATGATCATGGACGAACCGACCAACCACATGGACATGGAGTCGATCGAAGCCTTGAACATGGCGCTGGAAAAGTACAAGGGCACACTGATCTTCGTGTCGCACGACCGCCAGTTCGTCAGCTCGCTGGCCACCCAGATCCTGGAACTGGATGGCGAGGGCGGTTACGACTACTACACCGGCGATTACGAGGAATACCTGTCCAGCAAGGGCCTGGAGTAATCCCCGACAATCCCGTACAAAACAGGCAGCTGACGCTGCCTGTTTTTTTGTGTGCAGGTTGGCCGCAACAGCCCTTGCCGCCCGCGTCAGCTTCTTAGAGCGATTGCTTTACGTTGGCGACAGCCTTGCGCTATATTGCAGCGCAAGGTGTTGTGCGTTGCAAAACAGGATGCCGCAGTGCAATGTCCGAGCCATAACATACATAAAAGACAGAGAACGACAGGGACTTGAATCTCGAAGGTCGGTGGTGGAGGAATATCCGTTCGACAATCGGGTTGCCTGCAACCTAGCAAAGGAAAAATCATGCGCTTGAAAGGGAAAGTCTCCATCATCACCGGTGGTGCCAGTGGTATCGGTAAGGCTACTGCAGAGAAATTCATCAAGGAAGGTGCCATCGTAGCGGTTTGCGACATCAATATGGATGCCGTCAATGCCGTGGTGGAAGAGCTGAAAGCGCGGGGTGGCGAAGCCGTCGGCTATCAGGTGGACGTGACCAACAAGGCGCAGATCGCCGACATGGTTGGCGCACTGAAAGCCCAGTTCGGCCGCATCGACGTGCTGGTCAACAACGCCGGCATCGTGATGGACGCGCAGCTGATCAAGATGAGCGAAGACCAGTTCGACAAGGTGATCGACATCAACCTGAAGGGCGTTTACAACTGTACCAAGGCTGTGGTCGACACCATGATCGAGCAGGGTGCCGGTGTGATCCTGAACGCGTCGTCCGTGGTGGGCGTGTACGGCAACTTTGGGCAGACCAACTACGCCGCCTCCAAGTTCGGCGTCATCGGTTTCGTGAAGACCTGGGCCAAGGAACTGGGCAAGAAGGGCATTCGCGCCAACGCGGTGTGCCCGGGCTTTGTGGCCACCCCGATCCTGAAGTCGATGCCGGAAAAGGTGATTCAGGCGATGGAAGACAAGGTGCCGATGAAGCGCATGGCACAGCCGGAAGAGATCGCCAACGTGTACGCGTGGCTGGCTTCCGACGAGGCCAGCTACATCAACGGCGCCGCCATCGAAGTGACCGGTGGCCTAACGCTGTAATGTAAGCCACCTGCTGCGGCGACTTGTCGCACGTAAAAAAGGTTGGCCGCAATTGCGGCCAACCTTTTTTCATGCCTATTACCACGTCACGGGGCTGTGGTTCAGGCCTCGTGCTCCAGCATGGTGACGCCGGGCAGGCCGGAGCGGAACACCGCCTGCTGCAGTGTGTGGATCGCCTGCTTGCGGAAAAACTGCTTGCGGGTGACCAGCAGCACGCGCCGCTGCGGCACCGGTGCGGCAAACGGAATGATGGACAGCAGGCCCTCGTCCGCCGGCGACACCGAAGTCTGCGGCAGCACGGTGACGCCCATGCCGCTGGCCACCATGTGACGGATGGTGTTGAGCGAGCTGCCCTGCAGCGACGCGGCCAGGCCGTTGTTCTGGTGCTGGCGGCTGGCGACCTCGCTGCAGGCCTGCAGCACGTGGTCGCGGAAGCAGTTGCCCTGCGACAGCAGCAGCACGCTTTCGCTGGCCAGATCGCACGAACGCACTGCGTCGCGCTTCTCCCACGGGTGGCCCTTGGGCGTGGCAACGACGAATTCCTCGTCGTACAGCGGCACCGCCACCGTGCCCGGTTCGTCGAACGGGTCGGCGACGATGATGGCGTCGACTTCGCCGCGCTTGAGCATTTCGGCCAGCCGCGCGGTGTAGTTCTCTTCCAGGATCAGCGGCATTTCGGGCGCCAGGATGCGCAGCGCCGGGATCAGCTTCGGCAGCAAGTAGGGGCTGATTGTGAAGATTACCCCCAGCTTCAGCGGCCCCGCCAGCTCGTTCTGGTGCTCGCCGGCCAGGCGCTTCACCGTCTCCGCCTCTTCCAGCACCCGTTGCGACTGCTCGATGATGCGTTCGCCGATTTCGGTGACGCTCACCTCCTGGCCTCCGCGCTCGAACAGGGTGACCCCCAGCTCGTCTTCCAGTTTCTTGATCGCGATCGACAGCGTCGGCTGGCTGACGAAGCAGCTCTGGGCCGCCCGCCCGAAGTGGCGCTCGCGCGCCACCGCGACGATATAACGCAGTTCGGTCAGAGTCATGGTGTCAGCGCTGGTGTTCCGGCAGGACGATGTTCACTTCCAGGACCTCGAAGTTGTCCTGACGCTCCAGGTGCACCTTGATGTCGTCCTGGTTCACCGCCACGTACTTGGAGATCACCTCCATCAGCTCACGCTGCAGCGCCGGCAGGTAGTCCGGTGCGCCGGTCTTGCCGTCGCGCTCGTGCGCCAGGATGATCTGCAGGCGTTCACGGGCGATGGAGGCGGTTTTCTGGCGTTTGCCAAAAATCATATCGATCAGGGACATGGCTAGCCTCCAAACAGTCGTTTCAGGAACCCGATTTTTTCCGCTTCTAGGAAGCGCATCGGACGGTCCTCGCCAAGGAAGCGGGCCACCACGTCGCCGTAAGCCTCGGCGGCGTCGGAACCCTTGATGTGGATCGCGGGGGTGCCGGAGTTGGACGCCTGCAGGATGGCCTGCGATTCCGGGATCACGCCGATCAGCGGAATGCGCAGGATTTCCTTCACGTCGTCCACCGACAGCATCTCGCCCTTGTCGACGCGGGCCGGCGAGTAGCGGGTGATCAGCAGGTGTTCCTTCACCGGCTCGCGGCCTTCTTCGGCACGGCGCGATTTCGACGACAGGATGCCGAGAATGCGGTCGGAGTCGCGTACCGATGACACTTCCGGGTTGGTGACCACGATGGCCTCGTCGGCAAAGTACAGCGACATCAGCGCGCCTTTTTCGATGCCGGCCGGCGAATCGCAGACGATGAACTCGAAGCCCATCTCGTCCAGGTTCTTCAGCACCGTTTCCACGCCTTCGCGGCTGAGCGAGTCCTTGTCGCGGGTCTGCGACGCCGGCATCACGTACAGGTTGTCGCAGTGCTTGTCCTTGATCAGCGCCTGGTTGAGGCTGGCTTCGCCATTGATCACGTTGATCAGGTCATACACCACGCGACGCTCGCAGCCCATGATCAGGTCCAGGTTGCGCAGGCCGACGTCGAAGTCGATTACGGCGGTCTTGTGGCCGCGCAGGGCGAGGCCGGATGCAAAGCTGGCGCTGGTGGTGGTTTTGCCGACACCACCCTTGCCGGAGGTCACAACGATGATTTTTGCCACGATATCGATCCTTGGAATAACGATGCTGGTTACTTGTCGAGCGGGATCATGACCACGCGCTCTTGTTCGAGATAAATCTGGGTCGGCTTGCCCTTGATGCTCTGCGGCAAGTCCTGTTCGATGGTGCGGTACACGCCGGCGATGGAAACCAGCTCGGCCTCCATGCTCTTGACGAAGATGCGGGCTGCGGTATTGCCGCGGGCGCCGGCCAGTGCCCGGCCGCGCAGCGGCGCGTAGACGTGGATGCTGCCGTCGGCGATGAGTTCCGCGCCGGCACTGACCATCTCCAGCACCACCAGATCGCCGCCCTTGGCGTAGATCTGTTGACCGGCGCGCACCGGGCGATCGACGATCATGGTCGGCGTCGGCAGGCTGCTGTCCGCCACGGGTGCCGCCGCTACCGGGGCGCTGACGCTTTCCGCGCTGCTCTTGCCGCCACCGCTGCCGCTGATGAAGGGCAAGCCGAGGCGGTGGGCGAGGGCGGCATACTGCGCATCGCGGTGACGGACGGCGGCAATGCGCAGGCCGTGCTGCTGCAGCATGGCGCAGACCGGGGCCAGCGTGTCGCTATCCGGCGCCGGCAGCTGCTCAATGTCCAGCACGAACGGCTCGGGTTCGAGGCTGCTGAAACGTTGCTGGATGGCATCTTGCAGGGAGGACAGGTCGGTGCTGCGCAGTACGATGGCCAGCAGGTCAAGACTGGCGGATTTGATGTCGAAAAGGTTGGCCGCAGAACTCATTGGATTTATCGCCGGATAGATAGATTTATTTTATGGATGGAGTGTATCGCTTTGTCCTGAGCCTTTCAATCAAAGGCTGGCGTCATTGCCAGTGCCCGAAGATCGTTGTGGCGGAGGTGTCGGAGCCGTACCGGCTGGCAATGCTCGCCGGTGCGCACGACTGTCACCGGGCGGACACACTGCTGCAATGCGCAGCCGCCATGATGAATGTGTTTGCTGTTGTAAAAATAGCGACTTAGCGATGTTGCGGCGCAACAAATTCGTTGACATTGATGCGGCGCAACACAATAATGCAGCTTGTTGCGATGCGGCAACGACGAGTTTCAAGACGATATTGCTGCTGAGTGTTTCATTTTTCGAAAAGGATTAACCATGTTTACTACTGCACAAGAGTTTTCCGCTTTCGGTCAGTCGCAGTTCGACAAAGCCGTCCGTTTTTCCGGCATCCTGCTGGCCAGCGCCGAGCGCCTGGCTACCCTGCAGCTGGAAATGTCGCGCAAGCTGCTGGCCGAGAACGCCCAGACGCTGAAGCAACTGTCGGCGATCAAGGACCCGAAGGCGCTGGCCGAATTCCAGAGCAGCCTGACCCAGCCTAGCCTGGACAAGGCCTTCGCCGCCGCGCGTGAAGTCTACGATGTCACGCTGGCAGCCCAGACCGAGCTGACGTCCTTCGTGGAAGAGCAGGTTGCCGAAACCAACAAGAACGTACTGGACGTGATCGATCGTCTGGCGAAGAACGCGCCGACCGGTTCCGACGCTGCGGTACAGGCACTGAAGAACATCGTGACCTCCAGCAACGCCGCTTTCGAAAGCGCTGCCAAGACCGCGAAGAAAGTCGGTTCCGAGTTCGCCGAAGCCAGCGTCGAAGCGGCCGAGAGTTCGGCCAAGGCAGCCAGTGCCGCCGTCAGCCGTACCCGCAAGGCGACACCGTCCGCTTCTGCCTGATCGATACGCTTCATCCTGTTTGAACGAAACCTCCCGCACGGGAGGTTTTTTCGTTTCTGCCTTTTGTTAGGCGGACGCGCACACTGAGTCGCGCTTGACGTGCATCAAAGCACGATTGCGGGTAGCGGCTATGCTTTCGGTATGAGATGAGCGGTGCCGGCAAGCGGTGCGGTTGATCTGAGTTTGCCTGCGGCGAGCAAGCGAGGAGCCGGATCAGGGATGGTTTGGTGCCGCTAGGCCAACGACGCTTTTCCTCTTGATGTGTGTGTTTGGGGTACGGTGGTGGGCCGTACCCCCTTTTTTTGTCTGTCAAAAGCCCGTGCCGGTGTGCACGGGCTTTTTGCGTTGCGGCCAACGTTGGCCATCGTGCGGCACAGCCTGAGGCGTTTGGGCGTTGCGTGTCCGTTTTCTTTCCTGCTCACCAGCCTTGCAGGCTTATGCCGCATCTGGCAAGTAGTTCGTAAAATCTGAACAAGACATTCAGATTACTTCTCTATTAATTGAATTAGACCAGTCGTATAGTTGCAGCATTGCTTCTATGGTCATTGCTGCTACAGGCTGACCGGAAGCCTGTAGTGTCCAGTCTCATAAAATAAGCATACAAATTATTCGAACCAGATGCCGAAATAATCAAAGCGACCAAATTTAAATAAAAGGATATTGATCATGAAAAAGCTGCTAATTACCTCTATCGCTGTTGTGCTGGCTAGTGTTGTTGCTCCGGTTTACGCTGCCCCTGCTGCTGTGCAGCAGCAAGATGTAGAGATGACTGCGAAACGTGATGGCGGCGATGCTCCATACATGATTGCAGGCCGAGAAGGTGGTGACGCCCCGTACATGGTGGCTCGCCGCGAAGGTGGTGACGCCCCGTACATGGTTGCTCGCCGCGAAGGTGGTGACGCCCCGTACATGGTGGCTCGCCGCGAAGGTGGTGACGCGCCGTACATGGTGGCTCGCCGCGAAGGTGGTGACGCCCCGTACATGGTAGCCCGTCGCGAAGGTGGTGACGCCCCGTACATGGTGGCCCGTCGCGAAGGTGGTGACGCCCCGTACATGGTAGCCCGTCGCGAAGGTGGTGACGCCCCGTACATGGTGGCCCGTCGCGAAGGTGGTGACGCCCCGTACATGGTGGCCCGTCGCGAAGGTGGTGACGCCCCGTACATGGTAGCCCGTCGCGAAGGTGGTGACGCCCCGTACATGGTAGCCCGTCGCGAGGGTGGTGACGCGCCCTATATGGTCGGTTAAGCCAGGACAAGAAAAAGCCCCGCTTGTTGCAAGCGGGGCTTTTTTGCGACTGTTGCTAGCCGGTATCGTGCTTAGCGCACGATAGGCTTGTAGCGGATGCGCTTCGGCTTCGCGCCTTCCTCGCCCAGACGCTTTTTCTTGTCGGCCTCGTACTCCTGGTAGTTGCCGTCGAAGAAGGTCCACTGCGATTCGCCTTCCGCCGCCAGGATGTGGGTGGCGATACGGTCCAGGAACCAGCGGTCGTGGGAGATCACGAACACGGTGCCGGCGAATTCCAGCAGCGCGTCTTCCAGCGCGCGCAGGGTTTCCACGTCCAGGTCGTTGGACGGTTCATCCAGCAGCAGCACGTTGCCGCCCTTGAGCAGGGTCTTGGCCAGGTGCAGGCGGCCGCGTTCGCCGCCGGACAGCATGCCCACCTTCTTCTGCTGGTCGCCGCCCTTGAAGTTGAAGCGGCCCAGGTACGCGCGGCTGGACATCTCGAAGCGGCCAACGGTGAGGATGTCTGCACCGCCGGATACATCCTCGAACACGGTCTTGTCGCCTTCCAGGCCTTCACGGCTCTGCTCGACGAAGGCCATCTGCACGGTCTGGCCGATCTTCACCGTGCCGGCATCCGGCTGTTCCTTGCCGGCAATCATCTTGAACAGCGTCGATTTACCGGCACCGTTGGGGCCGATGATGCCGACGATGGCACCCGGTGGCGCCTTGAACGACAGGTTGTCGATCAGCAGGCGGTCGCCGAAGCCTTTCGACACGCCGTCGAATTCGATCACTTCGTTGCCCAGGCGCTCTGCCACCGGGATGAAGATTTCCTGGGTTTCGTTGCGCTTCTGGTGCTCGAAGCTGGACAGCTCCTCGAACTTGGCCAGACGCGCCTTGGATTTCGCCTGGCGGCCTTTCGGATTCTGGCGTACCCACTCCAGTTCCTGCTTCATTGCCTTCATGCGCGCGCCTTCCTGCTTGCTTTCCAGCTCCAGGCGCGCCTCCTTCTGTTCCAGCCAGCTGGAGTAGTTGCCCTTCCACGGGATGCCCTCGCCGCGGTCCAGTTCCAGGATCCATTCGGCGGCGTTGTCGAGGAAGTAGCGGTCGTGGGTTACCGCCACCACGGTGCCGGGGAAGCGCACCAGGAACTGCTCCAGCCACTCCACCGATTCGGCATCGAGGTGGTTGGTCGGTTCGTCCAAGAGCAGCATGTCCGGCTGCGACAGCAGCAGCTTGCACAGCGCCACGCGGCGTTTTTCACCGCCGGACAACGGGCCGATCTTGGCGTCCCACGGCGGCAGGCGCAGCGCGTCGGCGGCCAGCTCCAGCTGCAGCTCGATGTTGTCGCCGGCGCCGGCGGAGATGATGGCTTCCAGCTTGGCCTGTTCTTCGGCCAGCGCGTCGAAGTCGGCGTCCGGCTCGGCGTAGGCGGCGTACACCTCTTCCAGGCGCTTCTGCGCGCCCATCACGTCGCCCATGCCGCTTTCCACTTCCTCGCGCACGGTCTTGTCAGGGTCGAGCTTCGGCTCCTGCTCCAGGTAGCCGATCTTGACGCCGGCCAGATGCTGTACCTCGCCGTCGTATTCCTTGTCGACACCGGCCATGATGCGCAGCACGGTGGACTTGCCGGCGCCGTTGAGACCGAGCAGGCCGATCTTGGCACCCGGGAAGAAGGACAGCGAAATATCCTTGATGATCTGGCGTTTCGGGGGAACGATCTTGCTCACGCGGAGCATGGACATCACATATTGAGCCATAGCTTGTGCTTGTATTCCTGCTGGATTGCGATAGGGAGATTAACCGGAGAAGTGTAGCAAATTCGGCGTCGGCGTGCGGCCAAGGTTGGCCGCACACTGGCTCAGAACAGCAGCGCCAGGATGAACACGCCGAGCATGGCGAAGGCGCAGGCGATCTTGGCGACGGTGCCGGCCAGAAAGCCGAGGAAGGTGGCGGCGCCGACGCGACTGGCCTGTGGCAGGTTGCGGCGCGCGATCAGCTCGCCGATGACGGCACCGAGCACCGGCCCGGCAATGGCACCGAACAGGCCGAAGAACAGCCCGATCAGGCCGCCGAGCAGGGAGCCGATCAGTGCCTCGCGACTGGCGCCGCTTTTCTGGGCGCCGAGCAGGCTGGCGACGCTCTCGATCACCATGCCGATCACGGCGAGTACCACGATGGTGGTCAGCGGCCAGAAGCCGACGTGCACGAAATTGCCGTTCCAGGCGGCCAGCAGGAAGCCGGCGGCCAGCAGGCCGAGGCCGGGCAGGGCGGGGTAGATGGTGCCGGCGAGGCCGATCAGCACCAGCAGGATGGACAGCAGGTACCAGAGCAGAGACAGATCCATGGGGTTTCCGAAGACAAAGGGGGTGCAACAAAGAAAACGGCGCGAGGCAGAAGTTCCGCTCGCGCCGTGTCTGCGGCCAACCTTGATGGCTGGCCGGCGCTCAGCTGCAGTATTCCTGCAGCAGGGTTTCCTGCGCGCAGCGGCCCTTGCCGCGCGCCATGCGCCGGCGGTAGCTGCCGTCGGCCTGCATCTCCCAGGCGTTGGTGTTGTCGTCGAGGTAGATGCGCAGGCCTTCCTTCATGATGCGGCGCTTCAGCTTGACGTCGAGGATAGGCACGCAGGTTTCGATGCGGCGGAAGAAGTTGCGCCCCATCCAGTCGGCGCTGGCGATGTACAGGTCCTCGGCCTTGTCGTTGTAGAAGTAGAACACGCGGGTGTGCTCGAGGAAGCGGCCGACGATGGAGCGCACGGTGATGTTTTCCGACAGCCCTTCCACGCCGGGACGCAACGCGCACACGCCGCGGATGATGAGGCTGATCTTGACCCCGGCCTGGCTGGCGCGGTACAGCGCCTGGATTACCTGCGGCTCCAGCAGCGCGTTCATCTTGGCGATGATCTGTGCCGGCTTGCCGGCCTGCGCGTGGGCGATCTCGCGGTCGATGGCGCCGATGATCATGTTGTGCAGCGTGAACGGCGACTGGTACAGGTGCTTCAGTTCGCCGGCGCGGCCGAGGCCGGTGATCTGCACGAACAGGTCATTGACGTCGCTGACGATGTCTTCGTTGCAGGTCAGCAGGCCGAAGTCGGTATACAGTCGCGCGGTGCGCGGATGGTAGTTGCCGGTACCCAGGTGCACGTAGCGTTTGAGCTGGCCTTCCTCGCGGCGTACCACCAGCAGCATCTTGGCGTGCACCTTGTAGCCGAACACGCCGTACACCACGTGGGCGCCGGCATCTTCCAGTCGCGACGCCCAGCTGATGTTGGCCTCTTCGTCGAAGCGCGCCATCAGCTCCACCACCACCGTCACCTGCTTGCCGGCACGGGCGGCGGCAATCAGCGATTCCATCAATACCGAGTCGGTACCGGTGCGGTACACCGTCATCTTGATCGCCACCACCTCCGGATCGGTGGCGGCGTTGACCAGCATGTCGATCACCGGCTGGAACGACTGGAATGGATGGTGCAGCAGGATGTCGTTCTTGCGGATCGCCTCGAACAGCGGTGTCTTCTTGGCCAGCACCGGCGGCAGCGTGGCCACGAACGGCGCGAACTTCAGATCCGGGCGGTCAACCTTGTCCGGTACCTGCATCAGGCGCACCAGGTTGACCGGGCCGTCGACGCGGTAGATGTCCTGCTGCTTCAGGTTGAAGGTGTGCAGCAGGAATTCTTCCATGTGCGTCGGGCAGGTATCGGCGATTTCCAGTCGTACCGCGTCGCCGTACTGGCGCTGGCGCAGTTCGCCCTGCAGCGCGGTACGCAGGTTCTTCACGTCGTCGTCGTCGACGTTGAGGTCGCTGTCGCGGGTAACGCGGAACTGGTAGCAGCCCTTCACCGTCATGCCGGGGAACAGCTCCTGCACGTGCGAGTGCAGGATGGAGGACAGGAACACGAAGCTGTGCTGGTTGCCGCCGCACAGCGCGGCCGGCAGCTTGATCACGCGCGGCAGGATGCGCGGCGCCTGCACGATGGCGATGCCGGATTCGCGGCCGAAGGCGTCGGCGCCTTCCAGCTCGATGATGAAGTTCAGGCTCTTGTTGAGCAGTTTCGGGAACGGATGCGACGGGTCCAGCCCGATCGGGGTCAGGATCGGCATCAGTTCGCGGAAGAAGTAGTCGCTGATCCAGGCTTTCTGCTCGCTGTCCCACTCGTTGCGGCGCATGAAGATGATGCCTTCGGCACGCAGCGCCGGGAAGATCTCCTCGCGCAGCAGGCGGTACTGCTCGCGCACCAGCGCATGGGCGGCCTCGGACAGGCGGGTCAGCACCTCCGCCGGCTTGCTGCCGTCGGCGAGGATGCGGTCCGGAGTGACTTGTGCCGCTTCCTTCAGCCACGCCACCCGCACCTCGGCAAACTCGTCCATGTTCGACGACACGATGCAGAGGAATTTCAGGCGCTCCAGCAGTGGCAGGCGTTCCTCTTCGGCCTGCGCCATCACGCGGCGGTTGAACTCGATCAGGGCCAGTTCGCGGTTAAGCAGGTTTTCGTGTGTTGTCGGCATTTTATGCATTGGTACTGGTGCGGGAGTAAAAAAAAGCCCTCACGGGGAGGGCGCGGTCGTTGCTTACTGCTGCGGCGTGAAGCCGGCGACCTGGTCGGCCCCCTGGCCGAAGAAGTAGGCTTCCAGCTGCGCGGCCAGATACTGGCGGGCGCGGGCGTCGGCCAGGCTGAGGCGGTTTTCGTTGATCAGCATGGTCTGGTACTTCAGCCAGCCCTGCCACGCCTCCTTGGAGACGTTTTCCAGAATGCGCTGACCCAGTGCGCCGGGCAGCGGCGGGAAGTCCATGCCTTCTGCTTCGCGACCGAGCTTAACGCAGTTGACCATTTGTGCCATGGTGAATTCCTTGAGAAGTGTCGAAACGATAGAGACTAATTGTGTCACAGAGATGACAGGTCACCAACCTTTGTGCCACCACCGCCGTTTACAAGGCCTTGATCAGCACCTTGGAACGGCGGTTGTGGTTGTACAGCTCGCGGCGTGACTGCGGCAGCTGTTCGATGTTGGCCGCAACGAAGCCGCGCTCGGCGAACCAGTGCGCGGTCTGGGTGGTGAGGATGAACAGCGCCTTGTAGCCGTACAGCCGCGCGCGTTGCTCCACGTGCTGTACCAGCAGGTCGCCGAAGCCGCTGTTGCGTCGGTCGGCGCTGACCGCGAGGCAGGCCAGCTCGGCCATGCCGTCCTCCGGGAACGGCAGCATCGCGACGCAGGCGGCGATGCGGTCGTCGTGTTCCAGCACCGAGTAGTTGCGGATCTGCATTTCCAGGTGTTCGCGGCTGCGCTTGATCAGGATGCCCTGTTCCTGCAGTGGGCGGATCAGCGCCAGGATGTCGCCGACGTCCTCGATGCTGGCCTCGCGGATCTTCACCAGCGAATCGCGCGCGATCATGGTGCCGGTGCCAAAGTCGGTGAACAGCTCCACCAGCAGCGCGCCGTCGTCGTCGTGGCTGACCAGGTGCGAGCGCACCACGCCCTCGCGGGTGGCGCGGATGGCGTAGGGCAGGCTGAGGCGGCATTCCTCGCTGTCGATGCCGCGCTGGTAGATCGCCTCCGCTTGGTCGGCGGAGATGGCGTTGTGCAGCACGCCGTCGGCATCGACCAGGCCGTGGCCCTGCACCAGGAAGATCAGTTTCTCCGCCTTCAGCTCGATGGCGGTCTGGCAGGCCACTTCTTCCATGGTCATGTTGAAGGCCTCGCCGGTCGGCGAGTAGCCGATCAGCGAGCTGAGCACCAGCTCGCCGCGATTGAGACGCTCGTTGATGGCCTCGGTGTCGATCTTGCGCACGCGGCCGCTGTACTGCATGTCGACGCCGTCGATCACGCCCAATGGCTGCGCGGTGACGAAGTTGCCGCCGGCGACGCGCAGGTGGGCGCCGTGCATCGGCGAATTGGGCATCCCCATCGACAGGAAGGCTTCCAGGTCGTGGCGCAGGCCGCCGACCGCGGACTTCACCGCCTCCAGCGTCGGGCCGTCGGTTACGCGGCGACCCTGGTGGAAGTGGCGCTCGATGCCGCGCAGGCGCAGCTGTTCGTCGATCTGCGGCCGCGCGCCGTGCACCAGCACGATGCGCACGCCGAGGCTGACCAGCAGGTTCAGGTCCTGCGCCAGACCGTACAGGTTGCCGCGTGCCAGGCTCTCGCCATTGACGGCGACGACAAAGGTTTTGCCACGAAAGGCGTTGATGTAAGGCGCCGCCTCGCGAAAGGCGAGCACAAAATCAGGGTGCAGCATGATGGGCCCCACAGGTAGACAGCCACAAAAACGCAAGATTAGCAGGAATGATGACTTTATAGACAGTGCCGCCGCCGCCAGCGCCGGCGGCTGGCCGGCCAGGGTTGGCCGCAACGCGCATCCGGCACGGCCATGAAAAAGGCCGGGCACCTTGCGGCACCCGGCCATCGCCGACACGCTGACAGACTCAGGACGGGGTCTTCTTCAGCATGATCTGCTGTACCTTGAGGATGTTCAGCGCCTGGTTCAGCTGCACGTCGCTGGCGGTGTCGCCATTGCCGTTACCATTGCCGTTGCTGTCGCCGTTCTTCGGCTTGTCACCGTTGCCGGCCGGCTTGGCGACCGGCTTGGCCGCTGGTTTGGCGCTTTCGGCCGGATCGTTCGGGTTCTGCAGGTGGCGTTCCAGATCGGCTTCGCGCACGCGCAGCGAGGCCAGCGCCTCGTTGCCTTCTTCGACCACGATGTCCGGCACGATGCCCTTGGCCTGGATCGAGCGGCCGTTAGGGGTGAAGTAGCGCGCGGTGGTCATCTTGATGCCGCCGTTATTGGCCAGCGGCAGTACCGACTGTACCGAGCCCTTGCCGAAGGTCTGGGTGCCGACGATCAGCGCCCGCTTGTGATCCTGCAGCGCACCGGCGACGATTTCCGAGGCCGAGGCGGAGCCGGCGTTGACCAGCACCACCAGCGGCACGTTCTTGATCGCCGGCGGCACCTTGGCGTATTCGCTGGTCGCCTTGCCACGCTGGTAGTCGCGCGGGTTGGCGTACAGGCGCATCTTGGAGTCGCTGGCGCGGCCCTCGGTGTACACCACCAGCGCATCCTGCGGCAGGAAGGCGGCGGATACGCCGACGGCACCGTGCAGCACACCGCCCGGATCGTCACGCAGGTCCAGCACCATGCCCTGCAGCGGCGCCTTGTTGTCCTTGTACAGCTGGGTCAGGGCCTGCGCGAAGTTCTCGACGGTGTGTTCCTGGAACTGGGCGACACGGACGTAGCCGAAGCCCGGCTCCAGCAGGCGCGACTTCACGCTCTTGGTCTTGATCACCGCGCGGGTGAGGGTGAAGACCAGCGGCTTGGATTCGGTCTTGCGTGCGATGGTCAGCGTCACCTTGCTGCCCGGCGCGCCGCGCATCTTTTTCACCGCGTCATTGATCGACAGGCCGCGCACCGGGGTGTCGTCGATCTTGACGATCAGGTCGCCACTCTTGATGCCGGCCTTCTGTGCCGGGGTGTCCTCGATCGGCGCCACCACCTTGACCAGGCCGTCCTCGGTGCCGATCTCGATGCCGAGGCCGCCAAACTCGCCCTGGGTGCCCTCGCGGAATTCCTTGAATTCTTCCGGATCGTAGTAGTCGGAGTGCGGGTCAAGGCCGGACAGCATGCCCTTGATCGCCTCGTTGATCAGCTTCTTGTCTTCGACCGGCTCGACATAGTCCTGCTTGATGCGGCCGAATACCTCGGCAAAGGTGCGCAGCTCGTTCAGCGGCAGGATGCCGTTATTCTTGTCGGCGAAGGCCTGGATGCTGATGGTGAGCGCACCGCCCACCAGGGCACCGGTGGTCAGCAAGGCAAGTTTGCGTAAGCGGGGAGAGCTCATGGTGTGTGTTCCGTTCGTACGGGCTATCGTGCCCAGGACTGTGGATTGATCGGCCGGCCCATATAGCGCAGCTCGAAGTAAAGCCCGGTTTCGCCACTTTCCAGGCTGCCGCTGGCGCCAAGTACGTCGCCGCCGCGGACCGTGGCGCCGTTGCCGCGCACCATGGTGGCAAAACCGGTGTAGACCGTCATGTAGTTGCCGCCGTGTTCGACAATCATCGCATTACCGAAGCCGCGTAGCCAGTCGGCATAGACCACGGTACCGTCGGCGACCACGCGTACCGGGCTGCCGGGCGCGACCTTGATGAACATGCCCTTCCAGCTGGCGCCTTCGCCGCGGCGCGCGCCGAAGCGACCGCCGATCTCGCCGGCGACCGGCAGTTTCAGCCGGCCCTGCAGGCTCTTGAAGGCATTGCCGGACAGGCTGGCATCGGCCACCTCATCCACCGATTCGACCCTGGCCGGGGCTTTCGGTTCTGCCGGCAGCGGCTTGCCCTGTTTCTTCGCCTCGGCGACCTGCTGGCGACGTTTCTCTACGGCCAACCTTGTCGCCTGTTCGCGCGCCTTTTTCGCCTGTTCGGCCTTGGCGGCGGCGGCAAGCTGGCGGCGGCGGATGTCGGCGTTGATGCGGGCGATCAGTGTGCTCAGCTCGCGTTCGTCTTCCTTCAGCTGCTGCAGTTTCTGCTGCTGGTTGCGGATGGAGCTGTCCAGCTGGCTGACCTGCTGGCTGTGCTGGTTGCGCGCCTGCTGCAACTGGCGCTTTTCCTGCACCTTGGCGCTGGACAGCCGTCCCAGGCGCACCAGTTCGTCCTCGATGCGCTCGCTCATCGCCTGCAACTGGATTTCCTGCTCGCGCAGCGTCTGGATCAGGCTTTGCTGCGCGCGGTGGATGTGGGTGTAGTAGGTGAGGTCGCGCGCGCTCTGGTTCGGGTCCTGGGTGTTGAACATGATGGCCATCGCGTCCTGCTGGCCGCGCTTGTACTCGGCTGCCAGCAGGCGGCCGACGCGCTGCCGCGTCTCGGCCACCTTGATGCGGATGGTTTGCAGCTCGGCCTGCAGATTGTCCAGCTGGCTGCTGCTGGCATCCTGTTTCTTTTCCAGCTCGTTCAGTACCTGATGCGTAGCCTGCAGCGCCTGCTCGGACTTGGCGATTTCGCCGGCGGTCTGCTGCCGCTCGGCCTCCTTGCGCGCGATGTCCTGTTGCAGGGTGCTGATTTCCTTGCGCACGCTGTTGAGGTTCTGCTGTGGCGCGGCCGCCGGCGGGGCGGCCTGCGCCACGCCGTACAGCGCGGCGAGCAGGCTGAGCGTCAGGCGTGCTTTCACTGGAACTCGATCAGCGAGTGGCCGGTCATCTCGGCCGGTTGCGGCAGCCCCATCATCGCCAGCAGGGTCGGGGCGAGGTCACGCAGCGCGCCGCCATCCTGCAGCGTGGCGTTGCGGCCAACGTACAGCAGCGGCACCTTTTCCAGCGTGTGCTGGGTGTGCGCCTGCTGGTGGACTTCGTCGTTCATCTGCTCGCAGTTGCCGTGATCGGCGGAGATCAGCACTTCGCCGCCGATGGCCTGCATCGCGTCGACACAGCGCTTGATGCAGGTGTCCAGCGTCTCCACCGCCTTGACCGCGGCGTCGAAGATGCCGGTGTGGCCGACCATGTCGCAGTTGGCGTAGTTGCAGATGATGGCCGCGTACTGGCGGCTGTTGATGGCCTCGACGATCTTGTCAGTCACCTCCGGCGCGCTCATTTCCGGCTGCAGGTCGTAGGTGGCCACTTTCGGCGACGGCACCAGGATGCGGTCCTCGCCGGGGTAGACCTGTTCCTCGCCACCGTTGAAGAAGTAGGTGACGTGCGGGTATTTCTCGGTTTCGGCGATGCGCAGCTGTTTCAGGCCGAGCGAGGACAGGTATTCGCCTAGGCCGTTGCGGATCTTCTGCGGTGCATAGGCGACCGGGTGGCTGTAGGCCTCGCCGTAGGAGGTCAGGCTGGTGAACAGCGCGAACTTCGGCTGGCGGGCGCTGAAGCCGTCGAAGGCCGGATCGGTCAGCGCGGAGGTCAGCTGGCGCGCACGGTCGGCGCGGAAGTTCATGAACACCACCACGTCGCCGTCCTGCATTTTCAGCGGCTCGCCGATGATGGTGGCCTTGACGAATTCGTCGTTCTCGTCGCGGGCGTAGGCGGCGGCCAGCGCGTCAAGGCTGCTGGCGGCGTGGTATTCGGCTTCGCCTTCCACCAGTGCCTGGTACGGTGCTGCCATGCGCTCCCAGCGCTTGTCGCGGTCCATTGCCCAGTAGCGGCCGCAGACGGTGGCGACGCGTGCGTTCGGGCAGCGTGCCAGCACCGCGTCGAGGCGCCTGAGGTAGGTCTCGGCGCTGCGCGGCGGCGTGTCGCGGCCGTCGAGGAAGGCGTGCAGGGCGATGCGGCCAACGCCGGCCGCCTGCGCGCCTTCGATCAGCGCGTGGATGTGGTTTTCATGGCTGTGCACGCCGCCGTCGGACAGCAGACCCATCAGGTGCAGGGTGCTGCCCTGCTGCTTGGCGGTCGCGATCGCCTGCGCCAGTACCGGGTTGGCGGCCAGCGTGCCGGCCTCGACGTCGCAGTCGATGCGGCTGATGTCCTGCTGCACGATGCGGCCGGCGCCGATATTGAGGTGGCCGACCTCGGAGTTGCCGAACTGGCCGGAGGGCAGGCCGACATTGTGCTCGGAGGCGTCCAGCGTACTGTAGGGGTAGCGCGCTTTCAGCGCGTCCCAGTTCGGGGTGTTTGCCGCCAGAATGGCATTATCGTCGCCTTCGAGGCGGTGACCGAAACCGTCAAGGATGAGAAGCAAAACCGGCGTAACAGTAGCCATGATGTCCAATTATCTTGTGGTGAGTGCAGGAAAACCCGAGGCCGTGGCAGCAGGCGGCCACGGCGAGGAATCAAGATAGTAAAGCATCGGACGCTGGCTGTCAGTGCCTCAGGCTGTAGCCTGGCGACTACTGCGCGGCGGCTTGCGGCGGATGTACAGGGTCTTGCTGATGCGCGCCACTTCAGCCCCCTCGGCGTCGTAGATGCTGACGCTCAGCGCAGGCAGATGCTTGTCGCCGCTGGCGGTGGCGTCGCGCACGCGCTGCAGCAGCTCGTCGTCGAGGCGGAAGCGGGCGCAGACCACGCCACGGCCGGGTTTGAGATAGTCGATGCTGCCGGCCTTGTCCCACACGATGTAGTCCTTGCCGAGGTTTTTCAGCAGCATCAGCATGTAGAACGGGTCGGTCATCGAGTACAGGCTGCCGCCGAAGTGGACGCCGACATAGTTGCGGTTGGTCAGCCCCAGCCGCAGCTGGACGTCGACTTCCTTCCAGTCCGGGCTGATGCGGCGCACCCTGACCCCGGCGCCGAGGAAGGGTGGCCACAGATTGAGGACGAACTTGGCGAGACGATGGTTCATGGCGACGGTGAAACGGCTGTTTGAATCAGGCTATCGTCGCGGCAACGGCGCCCGCAGTCAAGCCATCCGCCAGCCCGTTCCGGAATGCCTATTCTCAGAACGGTAGCTCGCTTTGCCGGCCCTGCTGCTGGCCGACCACGGCCGTGGTTTCGCCTTCGGCCAGCCGGATGTGCAGCAGCTCGCCGGCGCGCAGTTGCGCCGCGGAGCGCACCACGGTGCCGTCCTGTTGCTGCACGATGGCGTAGCCGCGCTGCAGCACCGCCTCCGGATTGATTGCGGCCAGTGTTGCCTGATGCCGCGCCAGCACCAGTTGCCGCTGCTGCCAGTGCTGGTGTATCAGCTGTCGCAGCTGGTCGCCGCGTCGCGCCAGCACCTGCTGCCAGCGGGCGAGGTCGGGGCGGGTGCGCTGCAGCCGGTGCTGGCACTGCTCCAGCTGCCGCTGCCGTGCCTGCAGCAGCTGGCTGCCGGCACGGGCCAGACGTTGTTGCTGCGCCTGCAACAGCTGGCGCTGGCGCTGTAGCCGCTCGCCGGGATGCTGCAGTCGGCGGCCGAGGAAATCCAGCTGTTGCGACTTGTCGGTCAGCAGCCGCCCCAGCGCGCGTTCCAGCCGGCGCTGCGCGTAGTCGACACCTTGCTGCAGCGCCTCGCGGCTGGGCGAGGCCAGCTCGGCGGCGGCGGTCGGGGTCGGCGCGCGGTGGTCGGCGACGAAGTCGGCGATGGTGGTGTCGGTCTCGTGGCCGACGCCGCTGATCACCGGCAGTGCGGAGCGGGCGATGGCGCGGGCGACCACTTCCTCGTTGAACGCCCACAGGTCCTCAATGCTGCCGCCGCCGCGGCAGACGATCAGCAGCTCGACTTCCTGGCGCAGGTTGGCCGCATCGATGGCGGCGGCGATCTGTGCCGCGGCGGTGTCGCCCTGTACCGGTGTCGGGTACAGGATCAGCGGGATGCTGGGCATGCGCCGGCGCAGGGTGGTGACCACGTCGCGCAGCGCGGCGGCGGCCGGCGAAGTGACGATGCCGATGGCGGCGGGGTGGGCGGGCAGCGTTTTCTTGTGGCGATTGTCGAACAATCCTTCCGCCGCCAGTTTCGCCTTCAGCTGCTCGAAGGCCTCGTACAGGCGACCCAGACCGGCCGAGCGCATGGTGTCGACGTTGATCTGGTAGTCGCCGCGTGCCTCGTACAGCGACACCGTACCGCGCAGCTCGACCTGCATACCTTCCTGCAGGCGGAATCCCAGCCCGCTCAGACGGTTACGGAACATCACGCAGCGGATTTGCGCGCGTTCGTCCTTCAGCGAGAAGTAGGCGTGGCCGGATGCGGCCAGGGTCAGGTTGGAAATTTCGCCGGCAATCCACATCGGTGGCAGGCCGCTTTCAAGCAGATCCCGCGCCATGCGGTTGAGCGAGGTGACGCTGATGACGTCGTTTTGGTGTTGGCTGAAAAGCATGCTTGTCAAGTCATCCACAGGCAGGTTGGGGCAGCGGCTGGCGTCGATTGTTTATCTTAATACGGGGCCGGTACATGAATAGATAAACTAAAAATCTTTATTAATCAGTGTCTTGTATGTTTTGTGGCAATATTGTTGCCATAAGGCCGGGCCAGCAAGGACAAGGCTTTGCGGCGCGGGCGGCAGGCTTGTCCACAAAGTTATCCACAGGTGTTGTGGGCGAGCGGGTAATTCCCTTGTAAATTCGCGACTTAGCGCTTTTGTTTAAAGCGCAACATCATGGCAGCGGCCATGCATGGCGGTTGCAGGCGGCAGCCCGAGCCGATAAAGTCTCGGCCTTGGATAACGCCTGAGGAATTGCCCGTGTGGTCAATCATTGAAGCGGCCGGCTGGCCGATCTGGACCATCATTCTCTCGTCGGTGGTGGCATCGACCATCATCCTGGAACGATTTTACAGCCTGCGCGCGGCGCTGATCATACCGCCAAACCTGCTGTCGCAGACGCTGCAGGAGTATCGCCGTGCCGCGGTGAGCCAGAGCATGGTGGCCGAACTGCGCGACCATTCGCCGCTGGGCCGGCTGTTCGCCGCCGGGCTGCGCCAGTTCGGCAACAGCCGCGAGGTGATGAAAGAGGCGATCGAGGACGAGGGCCGCGTGGTGGCGCACCAGCTGGAGCGCTACCTGACCACGCTGGGCACCATCGCCGCGATGGCGCCGCTGCTGGGCCTGCTCGGCACCGTGATCGGCATGATCGAGATCTTCGGCTCCCAGGCGCCGGGCGGCACCGACCCGCGCGCATTGGCGCACGGCATTTCCGCGGCGCTGTACAACACCGCCTTCGGCCTGATCGTGGCCATCCCCAGCATGTTCTTCTATCGCCACTTCCGCGCCAAGATCGACGGCCTGCTGGTCGAGATGGAAGCGCAGGCGGTGCACCTGCTGGAAGCGGTGCACGGCGAGCGTCGCGGCGACTGAGGCGGACGATCATGAACTTTCGCCGTCACCGTCATCGCGAAGAGCCGGAAATCAACTTCATCCCGCTGATCGACTTGCTGCTGGTCATCCTCATCTTCCTGATGGTGACCACCACCTACGCCCGTTTTTCCGAACTCGAAGTCAACCTGCCGCAGGCCAGCGGACCGGCGGAAATGCAGAAGGATAGCCGCCTGCGCGTCGACGTCAGCGCCAGCGGCAGCTACGCGGTGGACGGCCAGGCCGTGGCCGGCAGCGACGTGGCGCAGCTCGGCGAGCGCTTGAAGCGCGAGGCCAGCGGCAAGAACCCGGCGCCGGTGGTGGTGATCAATGCCGACGCCAAGGCCAGCCACCAGGCGGTGGTGACGGTGATGGAGGCGGCCCGCCTCGCCGGCCTGCTGCAGCTGACCTTCGCTACCCAGCAGGGGACACCGTGACCCGGCTTGAGCGGCACTGGTATCAGCCATCGTGGTGGATGACAGCCCTTCTGGCCTTGCCGGAAGGGCTTTTTGCGCTGCTGGCGGCCTTGCGGCGCACGGCCTATCGGCTGGGCTGGTGCCAGGCCAGGCAATTGCCGGTGCCGGTGGTGGTGATCGGCAACATCAATGTCGGCGGTGTCGGCAAGACGCCGCTGACACTGGCGCTGCTGCAGGACTTTGCCCGACTGGGCGTGCCGGTGGGCGTGATCAGCCGCGGCTACGGCGGCGCGCACCGGCAGCCGACGCTGGTGACACCGCATAGCAGCGCCGCCGAGGTCGGCGACGAGCCCTTGCTGCTGGCCGCCAGCGGCGCGCCGGTGGTGGTGGGGCGCGATCGCGTCGCCGCCGGCCGCCACCTGCTGGACCTGTATCCGCAGACCCGTTTCATCCTCAGCGACGACGGGCTGCAGCACTACGCGCTGGCGCGCACGCTGGAGATCGTCGTGCTCGACGGTGCGCGTGGGGTCGGCAACGGCCACCTGCTGCCGAACGGCCCGCTGCGCGAACCGGTGTCAAGGTTGGCCGCAGCCGATGCGCTGGTGGTCAATGGCGAATCGCGCACCGCGCTGCGCCTGCCGGCGTCGGTGCCACAGTTCCGGCAGCACCTGCAGGCCCGCGATTTTGTTCACGCCGCCGGCCAGCTATCGCCGCGCCGTGCCGCCGACTTTGCCGGCCAGCGTGTGGTGGCGGTGGCCGGCATCGGCCATCCGGAACGCTTTTTCCGCACCCTGCGCGAGCTGGGCGTGGAACTGGCGGCCACGCACGCCTTTCCCGACCACCACCAGTTCGTCGCTGCCGATCTGCCGCAGGATGCCGACGCGGTGATCGTCACCGCCAAGGATGCGGTTAAGTTGCAGTGCATCAATCATGCTAGACTATGGGTTCTGCCGGTTTCGGCCCGGCTGGAGCCGGACCTGTCCGCGTGGATTCTGTCCCAACTGGAACGAAAAAATGGACGCAAAATTTCTTGAAATCCTGGTTTGCCCGCTGTGCAAAGGCCCGCTGGTCTACAACAAGGGCGCGCAGGAACTGATCTGCAAGGGTGACCGCCTGGCCTACCCGATCCGTGACGGCATCCCGATGATGCTGGAAGGCGAAGCCCGCGAGCTGGCCGCCGAGGAAGAAGTGAAATGAACGGTTTCGTAGTGGTGATTCCGGCGCGCCTGGCCTCCAGCCGCCTGCCGGAAAAACCGCTGGCGGATATCGGCGGCAAGCCGATGGTGGTCCGCGTCGCCGAGCGCGCCGCGCAATCGGCCGCCAGCCGCGTGATCGTGGCCACCGACGATGCCCGCATCGAGGCGGTCTGCCGCCAGCATGGCGTCGAGGTGCTGCTGACACGCGCCGACCATCCCAGCGGCACCGATCGTCTGGCCGAGGTCGCCGCGCTGCTGGCGCTGCCGGACGACGCGATCGTGGTCAATGTGCAGGGCGACGAGCCGCTGATCGACCCGGCGCTGATCGACCGCCTGGCCGCGCTGATGGCGGTGCGCGCGGTGCCGATGGCCACCGTGGCGCACGCGATTCACGACGCCGCCGAGATGTTCAATCCGAATGTGGTGAAGGTGGTGCTCGACCAGCACGGCAAGGCGCTGTATTTCAGCCGTGCGCCGATCCCCTACGCCCGCGACGCCTTCGCCGCCGACAAGACACAGCTGCCGCCCGGCCTGCCGGTGTATCGCCACATCGGCATGTACGCCTACCGTGCCAGCCTGCTGCACACCTACGGCAGCCTCGCCCCGGCGCCGCTGGAGCAGTTCGAGGCGCTGGAGCAGCTGCGCATGCTGTGGCACGGATACGACATCGTCGTGGAGTGCGTGGCCGAGGCGCCACCTGCCGGCGTCGACACGCCGGAGGATCTGGCACGGGTGCGCGCCTACTTTGCGGCCAACCTTTCCGGATAACACAACGAAGTTAACGATGGGAGTAAAGAGATGAAATTGATTCTGTTGGGCGCTCCTGGCGCCGGTAAAGGTACCCAAGCCAACTACATCCGCGAGAAATTCGGCATTCCGCAAATCTCGACCGGCGACATGCTGCGTGCGGCGGTGAAGGCCGGTACCCCGCTGGGTGTGGAAGCGAAAAAGATCATGGATGCCGGCGGCCTGGTGCGCGACGACATCATCATCGGTCTGGTCAAGGAGCGCATCGCCGAAGCGGATTGCGCCAACGGTTTCCTGTTCGACGGTTTCCCGCGCACCATTCCGCAGGCGGAAGCGATGAAGGAAGCCGGCGTTGACATCGACTTCGTGGTCGAAATCGACGTGCCGGACGAGAACATCATCGACCGCATGTCCGGCCGCCGTGTACACGTGGCTTCCGGCCGCACCTACCACGTCAAGTACAACCCGCCGAAGGTGGAAGGCGTGGACGACGAGACCGGCGAAGCACTTGTACAGCGTGACGACGACAAGGCGGAAACCGTGAAGAAGCGTCTCGACGTTTATCACGAGCAGACCGAAGTGCTGGTCGGCTTCTACTCCAAGATGGCCGCTTCCGGCGATGCCAAGGCACCGCAGTACGTGAAGATCGACGGTACCCAGGCGGTGGAAACCGTACGTGACAACGTGCTGACGGCACTGGGCGCCTGAGTCCGGTCGCATCGCAGGCAAGCAAAAAGGCAGCTCAGGCTGCCTTTTTTGTTGCCGTCGAGGCGCGGTGACGGGATTCAGCCACCGCTTGCTGAGCGACGCGGTAGCGGGATCTTCTGCAGGATCAGGCCGCCCAGAATCAGTGCCAGACCGTTGAGGGTGGAGGGCAGGATCTGTTCGCCGATCAGCAGGTAGATCAGCACGAGTGACAGCAATGGCGACAGGAAGATCAGGTTGGCGATGCGCGCGGTGCTGCTGGTCAGCTTCATCGCCGCCAGCCACAGCACGAAGGTGAAGCCCATCTCCAGTGCGCCGACATAGGCGGCACCGGCGATGCCTTGCCACGCCACCGCGCCCAGCTCGCCGCGCCACAGGCACCACAGCCCGGCCAGCGGCAGCGCGAACAGGAAGTTCAGCGTTAGCCCCAGCACCGGTTCGCGCCGGTCGCGGGTATTGCACAGCCAGTAGCCGGCCCACAGCACGGTGGAGACCAGCGCATAGCCGACACCGGCCATGTTGCTGAACTCCAGTGCCAGAGGTTGGCCGCGGGTGGCGATCACCAGCACGCCGGTGTAGCACACCAGCGCCGCCAGCGCGTCCTGCGCTCGCGGTTTCTGCTTCAGCACCGGGATGGCGAGCAGGGTCATGGTCAGCGCCCAGGTGTAGTTGATCGCCTGCGCTTCCTGTGCCGGCAGCAGGTCGTAGGCCTGGAACAGGATCAGGTAGTAGACGAAGGGGTTGACCGCGCCCAGCAGCAGCGAGCGCCGCCAGTGCTGGCGCAGCGCCGGCAGCAGTTCGCCGAGGCGGCCCTGCCAGGCGAGGATGGACAGCAGCGACAGCAGCGAAAAGGCGCTGGCGTACAGCACCAGCTGCGCCGGGCTGAGATGTTGCAGGCTGATCTTGAAGACGGTGGCCACGGTGGACCAGGCGAGCACGGCACCAAGGCCGTAGAGATAGGCTTTTTGTTGCGAGGTCAAAACGGGGGCTTTCTGTGGGGGTGGTCGTGGTCAGTGGCGGCGAGTTGCTGGTTGAGCAGCTCTTGCATCAGCGGCAACGTGCTGCTGGCGCGCAGGCCGATCGGGCCGCCGGCGTCGGCCAGATAGCGGTCGCCGGCGCTGGCGTGCAGCCACACCGCGTTGCCGGCGGCGCTGGTTTCGTCCTGACCCTGTGCCAGCAGCGCGGCGATGCTGCCGCTGAGGATGTCGCCCTGGCCGGCACTGGCCAGCGCCGCGTTGCCGCCAGTGCATAGCCGGTAATAGCCATCGGGGCCGCAGAGCAGCGAACCGGCGCCCTTGAGTACGGCGATCACGCCAAGGTTGGCCGCAAGGCGGCGCACCGCAGCGAGGCGGTCCTGTTGCACGGTGGCGGTGCTGCAGCCGAGCAGGCGTGCCGCCTCGGCCGGATGCGGAGTGATGACAGCCGGGCGCGGGCGCTGGCGCAGCTGTTGCTGCAAGGCCTGGTCGCCGGCCAGCAGGTTGAGGGCGTCGGCGTCGAGCAGCAGCGCACCGGGATGGGCCAGCACGCCGGCGAGAATGCGGTGTGCCTGCGGACTCTGGCCGAGACCGGGGCCGATGGCGACCACCTCGTCGGCGGCCAGGCTACTGCTGCCCAGCGGCGCGATCATCAGCTCCGGCCACAGCGGGTCCAGCGCCAGCCGTGCATCCAGGCTGTGGATGCGCACCTTGCCGGCACCCAGTGCCAGCGCGGCACGACCGGCGAGCAGCGCTGCGCCGCCCATGCCGGCGCAGCCGCCGATGATGCTGACGCAACCGAAGCTGCCCTTGTTGCTGTTGTGACGGCGCCGCAGCGGCGCAAGGTTGGCCGCCAGCAGTTCGCCCTGTGGTGCCGGCACCAGTGCCGGTGGGCAGTCGAGGGGCAGCAGCTCGATGTTGCCGCTGTAGTCGCGCCCGTCGGCGGTGAACAGCCCCGGCTTGTGGCACAGCAGCGCCAGGGTATGCTCGGCGGGGAGGGCGGCGCCCTGTACGCAGCCGCTCCAGGCGTTAAGGCCGCTGGGCACGTCCAGCGCCACCCGCGGGCAGGGCAGGGCGTCCAGTGCGGCGATGTGCGCCAGCCAGCCGGCATCCAGCGGCCGGTTCAGGCCGGCGCCGAACAGGCCGTCGATCAGCAGTGCCGGTGGCGGTAGCTGCGCCAGCTCCGTATCGAGCCGGCCGCCGGCAGCGAGGTACTGCTGTTCTGCCGCCTGCGCGGCGGCGGTGGCCGGCGGCTGCGGCTGCCATACGCCGACGGTGTAATCGGTCAGCAGCAGCCGTGCCGCAATCAGCGCATCACCGCCATTGTTGCCGCTACCAGCGGCGAACAGCAGCCGGCGTGGCGGCGGGTAGTGCTGGCGCAGCCACTGCGCGATGGCGGCACCGGCGCGGGCCATCAGATCGAGACCGGCCTGCGCCGCCTGCTGCTCCCACTGCCGCAGCGCGGCGGCGTCGATCAGCGCGCGTTCATTCGCCGGCATGGTGACTCTCTCCCCAGCGCGGCAGCAGCTGGTGCGGTACCGCCAGCTGGTCGAGGATGCGCGCGACCACGAAGTCGACCATGTCGTCGATAGTCTGCGGGTGGGTGTAGAAACCGGGTGACGGCGGCAGGATGCAGACGCCGAGGCGGGCCAGCCTGAGCATGTTTTCGAGGTGGATCACCGACAACGGCGCTTCGCGCGGCACCAGCACCAGCTTGCGCTGTTCCTTCAGCATCACGTCGGCGGCGCGCTCGATCAGGTTGTCGCTCATGCCGTGCGCGACCGCGGCGAGGGTGCCCATCGAGCACGGGCAGATCACCATCGCGTCAGCCGGGTTGGAGCCGGAAGCGGGCGGCGCAAACCAGGCCTCGCGCCCGAACACCGCCAGCTGCCCGTCGGCAGCCTGGTAGCGCTCCTGTAGCCACTGCTGGAAGCCCTCTGGTCGCGACGGCAGCGTCAGGTTCATTTCCTGCTTCGCCACCACCTGTGCTGCCTGCGAGTACATCACCCACACCCGCTTGCCGGCGAGGAGCAGGCATTCGATCAGGCGCAGGCCGTAGGGCAGGCCGGAGGCACCGGTGAGGGCGACGGTTACGGTGTCAATCTTTGTCATGCGCTTGTACCAGATGGCTTGCGATCAGTCCGTTGGCCAGGCCGCCGAGCAGGGCGGTCAGTGCCAGTGGCGGAAACAGTAACAGTATATTGTCGTAGGGGATCAGAAACAGCCTGACCAGCAGCAATTGTCCCAGCAGATGGGCCTGCGCCGCCAGCAGGCTGTGGCTGACCAGGCTGAAATGGCGGGACGGCAGCACACGGCAGGCACCCAGCAGCAGCAGGCTGGCCAGTGCGCCGCCAAGGCTGAGCCAGAAACCGGGGGTGAACAGGCTGCCCAGCAGCAGGCCGGCGCCGACGACGCGCAGCAGCGTGACCCACACCGCGGCGCGCCAGCCCAGGGTGTGCAGCGCGAACAGGGTCATGATGTTGGCCAGCCCCGGCTTGACGCCGGGCAGCGGCGACGGGATGGCAGCATCGACCATGCCAAGTGCGATGGCCAGTGCGGCCAGGCTGGCGATGCGGTGATCGTCGGCGCTGGCCTGCAGCGTGCGTTCAGTAGGCGAGCGAGTCATGGGCTAGGCGCGGGCCGGCCAGCTCGATGCTGACGCGGTTGGGCAGGCACACGGCGATGTCGCCGCTGTGGCGCAGCCAGCCCTGCTGCACGCAGTACTGGCGCGGGCTAGGGTCGCGGCGGATGCGGGCCTGGCCGTCGCGGATTTCGATTTCGGTCAGTCCCAGCGGGCCGCGGGCGACATGGAGGCGGTTCAGGCGCAGCGGCAGGCGGACGGTTTCGCTACCGTTCTGGCGCACGATGACTTCGCTGGCCTCGCCGGCGTGACGGCCAAGCTGCAGGAAGGCGACCACTAGCAGTGCGCACAGTGCCAGCAGCACCAGATAGTCCCCGGCCTTGAACATTGCCGGTTTATTTTTTGATCGGGAGCTGGCGGTGGCGCAGCAGGACCTGCTCGCCGGCAAAGGCCTTGGCCAGCTGTTCGGCGAGGTAGACCGAGCGGTGCTGGCCGCCGGTGCAGCCGATGGCGATGGTGACGTAGCTGCGGTTGTCCTGGCGGAAGCGCGGCAGCCAGTTTTGCAGGAACTGGCGGATGTCGGCCAGCATCTGTGTCACGCTGGCTTCGCCCTCGAAGAAGCGGCAGATGGCCTCGTCCTGGCCGGTCAGCGGCCGCAACGCGACTTCATAGTAGGGGTTGGGCAGGCAGCGCACGTCGAACACGAAGTCGGCATCCAGCGGCAGGCCGTGCTTGAAGCCGAACGATTCGAACACCAGGGTCAGGCTGTCACTGTTTGCGTCTACCAGTAGTTTGACCCAGGCGCGCAGCGCATTGGCAGACAGATGGCTGGTGTCGATGCGGTGCCCCAGCTCGGGGATGTACTCCAGCATCTCGCGTTCGAGGCGGATGCATTCCTCCACCGTCAGGCCGTTGCCGGACAGCGGGTGGCGGCGGCGCGTCTCCGAGAAGCGCTGTACCAGCACTTCGGTGCTGGCTTCCAGATAGATCAGGCGGACATCGACCTGCATCGCTTTCAGGTTGGCCATCACCTCCGGCAATGCGGCCAACGTTGGCGCCGAACGGGTGTCGACGCTGATGGCGACCTGCTGGTAGCCTTGTTCGCTGTACAGCGCGACCACATCGGTGAGCATGGTGGCCGGCAGGTTGTCGACGCAGTAATAGCCATTGTCTTCCAGGAGGCGCAGGGCGACAGACTTGCCGGAGCCGGACAGGCCGCTAATCAGAATCAGCTGCATGTTCCTGGTCCCGTAGCAGGTTGGTGTGACGATCGATGAATTCGCGGGTGCTGTCGATGCCGCGCAGCTGCAGGATGTAGTTGCGAACTGCGGCTTCGACCAGTACCGCCAGGTTGCGGCCGGCAGCAACCGGCAGGATCACCTTGCGCACGGTAACGCCGAGGATGTCCTGCGTCTCGGACTGGATGTTAAGGCGGTCCAGCGTCTGCATCGCCTGGTCGTTGGCCTTCATCAGGTGGATGATCAGCTTCAGCACCTTTTTCGGGCGCACCGCGGTTTCGCCGAAAATGGTGCGGATATTGAGGATGCCGAGGCCGCGTACTTCGAGGAAGTCGCGCAGCAGGGCCGGGCAGCGCCCTTCCAGCGTTTCCGGGCCGATGCGGTACAGGTCGACCGCGTCGTCGGCGACCATGCCGTGGCCGCGCGAGATCAACTCCAGCGCCAGCTCGCTCTTGCCCATCGCCGAATCACCCATGATCAGCACGCCGATTTCCAGCACGTCGAGAAACACGCCGTGCATTACGGTGGAGACCGCCAGCGCGCGCGCCAGATAGATGCGCAGCACGTCCATCAGGTACGGGCTTTCCAGCGGCGTGCTCATCAGCGGCACATTGTGGCTCTGGCAGTAGTCGCGCAGCAGATTGGGCACCGGCTGCGCATTGGCGACGATCACCACCGCCATGGTGCGGTGGAACAGCTGGTCCAGTGCGGTGCGTGCCGCGGCCTGTTCCAGCTTGTCCAGGTATTCCACTTCCGCAAGGCCGAGTACCTGGACCCGGTTGGGGTGGATGAAGTTGAGGTGACCGACCAGTGCCTGGGTTGGCCGCTGTTCGTCATTGGAAATCAGGTTGTCGGAGCCGGAGCGGCCGGCGACCCAGCTCAGGTTGAGCTTGTGCTGATTGTCCTGGTACAGGCGGCGAACACTGATATTAGGCATGGTCTGGGGTATCGGAAATCAGGTCGAACAGCTTCTGCGCGTCGCAGGCCGGGTTGTTCATCTGCTCGCGCAGCGCCTTGCTGGAGAAGCGTTGTGCCAGCTCGGACAGTACCTGCAGGTGGATGTCGGTGGCCTGCTCCGGCACCAGCAGCACGAACAGCAGCGAAACCGGCTTGCCGTCGGGGGCGTCGAACGGAATCGGCGACTTCAGGCGGATGAAGATGCCGGTGGCTTCCTTCAGGCTCTTGATGCGGCCGTGCGGGATGGCGACGCCTTGCCCGAGGCCGGTGGAGCCGAGTTTTTCACGGGCAAACAAGCTGTCGAAGACATCGCTGCGCGCGATGGCGTGACTGTTTTCGACCATCAGGCCGACTTGTTCGAAGAGTCGCTTTTTGCTGGAAACGTCCATGTCAGCAATGACGTTGTCCACGGAGAGTATTTTACTGATCAAGCCCATAATGCCATTTGCCCGAAAAAATCGAGGGCCATTCTACGCTGAGTCCACGGAATACCATAGCGGAAAGCGCAGGATGATCGTCAGGAGAAAAAGCGGCGGCCAAAAAAAGAACGGATAAGCAAGCAGTGCTTGCATTATCCGTTTTTTGTTCAGAAAACCCTGATCAGAGCGATGCTTGCTCTTGCTCTTGCGGTACCGGCGCGCGATGTTCGACCTGTTTTTCCTTGAATTTCAGTACCTGACGATCCAGTTTGTCAGTCAGCAGGTCGATGGCTGCGTACATGTCCGCTTCGGTGGCTTCGGCATGGATGTCCTTGCCTGCCAGGTGGACATTGACTTCGGCTTTCTGTACCAGTTTGTCGACAGACAGTGTCACGTTGACACCGATCACGTTATCGACATGGCGGGTGATGCGTTCCAGTTTGCTTTCGATGTAGTCACGAAGCGCTGGGGTAACTTCGAGGTGGAGGCCGGTAATCTTGAGGTTCATACCCTAACTCCTTCTGTTGGTGCCATATCCGGACTGGGCATGGCGATCTTGTTATGAACAACCTAAAAAGTCTTGCGCTGGCTGACCGGCGGTATCTGCATGGCTTCACGATACTTGGCTACGGTTCTTCTTGCAACCTGTATGCCTTGTGCGACCAGCCTGTCGGCAATGGCGCTGTCAGACAGCGGTTTGTTGTGGTCTTCCGCATCGATGATCTGCCGGATCAGTGCCTTGATGGCGGTGGCGGAACATTCGCCACCACTGTCAGTATCGACCGAACTGCCAAAGAAATACTTGAGTTCGAACAAGCCACGGCTGCACAACAGGTATTTCTGCGTGGTGACACGGGAGATGGTTGACTCATGCAGGCCGAGTTCTTCCGCGATGTCTCGCAGGATGAGCGGGCGCATGGCCACTTCACCTTGTTCAAAGAACGCTTGCTGTCTGTCAACGATAGATTCTGCCACTTTCAGGATGGTGTCAAACCGTTGTTGAATGTTTTTCACCAGCCAGCGCGCCTCCTGCAGCTGGCCGCCGAGATTGTGGCTGCTGCCCTTCTGCTGCAGCATGCCGGCATACATCTGGTTGACGCGCAGCTTGGGCAGCGTGCCCTGGTTGAGACGCGCCACCCAGCGCTGCTGGCGTTTCACCACCAGGATGTCGGGTGCGACGTAGTGGGTCTCGCCCTGGTCGAAGCCGCTGCTGGGGCGTGGCCGCAGGCTGGCGAGCAGCGCGTGCGCGGTTTTCAGCTGCTGCTCGTCGATGGCCAGCAGCTTCTTGAGCTTGGTGAAGTCGCGGCTGCCCAACAGCGGCAGGTGCTGCTGCACCATGTCCAGCGCCAGCTGGCGCACCGCAGCCGGTGCCGGGTGTTGCTGCAGCTGCAGGCTGAGGAATTCGGTGAGGTTGCGGCTGCCGATGCCGGTTGGCTCGAACTGGGTCAGCAGCTTGCGCAGGCATTCCAGCTCGTCGGCTTCGACTTCCAGCTCCAGCGGCAGTTCGGCGGCGATGTCGTCCAGCGAGGTCGGCAGGTAGCCGTCGTCGTCCAGCTCGTCGATCAGCAGCGACATCAGCGCCTTGTCGCGCTGGCTGAGCTGGGTCTCGCCCATCTGTGCGGTCAGGTGTTCGCGCAGCGACGGCCGGCACGGGGTGTTGAGGATGGGGTCGAACTCGTCGTCGTCATCGTTGCGGCTACTGCCGCTCCCGCTGCTGCCCCAGTCGCCGAGTAGCTCGCCGTCGTCGCGGCTGCTGTCCGTTTCCGGCCGCTCCGGCTCGCTGCCGCTGTCCGTCACCGGCGAGTCGCTAGCGGGTGCCAGCACCGGCAACGGGCTGTCGGACTCTTCGGGGCCGTCGCTGCTGTCTGCACGCTCCAGCAGCGGGTTTTCCAGCAGATAGCGTTCCAGCTCGGCACTGAGATCCAGTGTCGACATCTGCAAGAGCTTGATCGACTGCTGCAGCTGGGGGGTGAGCGTGAGTTGCTGGCTGGTCTTGAGCTGGAGGGTCTGTTTCATGGCTTACAGATGGAAGTGTTCGCCCAGATACACCTGGCGAACCTGTTCGTTCAGTACCAGCGCTTCCGGCAGGCCGGAGGCGAGCACGCTGCCTTCGGAGATGATGTAGGCACGGTCACAGATGCGCAGCGTTTCGCGCACGTTGTGGTCGGTGATCAGCACGCCGATGCCGCGTTCCTTGAGGAAGGCGATGATTTTCTGGATGTCGATCACCGCGATCGGATCGACGCCGGCAAACGGCTCGTCCAGCAGGATGAAGCGCGGGCGGGTGGCCAGCACGCGGGCGATTTCCACGCGACGGCGCTCGCCGCCGGACAGCGCCAGCGCATTGGTGTCGCGCAGGTGGCCGATGTTGAGGTCGTCCAGCAGCAGGGTCAGCTCGTTTTCCAGCTCCTCGTCCTTCAGGCCGGCGATTTCCAGCACCGCGCGGATGTTCTCGTCCACCGTCATCTTGCGGAAGATCGACGCTTCCTGCGGCAGATAGCCGAGACCGAGCCGTGCGCGCTGGTGGATGGGCAGGTGGGTGATGGTCTGGCCGTCGAGGCGGATTTCACCGGCATCGGCGGCAATCAGGCCGACCACCATGTAGAAGCTGGTGGTCTTGCCGGCGCCGTTGGGGCCGAGCAGGCCGACCACTTCGCCGCTGGCGATATCCAGCGACACGTCGCGCACCACGGTGCGCTTCTTGAAGGTCTTCTTCAGGTGCTGGATGGAGAGCTGGCTTGGCGTCATGGCGTGCCCTGTGTCTTGGGCTGCAGGATCACCGTCACGCGGCCGCCGTTGCCGCTGGCGGCGGTGCCGCCGCTGGCCTGGTAGGTCTCGGTGGCGGTGTTGTAGACGATGACGGCGCCGCTGACCGAGTCCTGGCCGCGCTTGACGCGGGCGTTGCCGGTTAGGGTGGCAAGGTTGGCCGCAGTGTTGTAGTTGACATTGCTGGCGCTGCCTTCGACGTATTCACTGCTGCCGTCGACCTTCTGGCGGAAGGTGACCGGGCTGCCCTGCGCCTGCAGTTGCTGGTTGCCCTGCGCGTCGCGGGTCACGGTCACGCGCTGCGCCTTCAGGTTCAGCGTGCCCTGCACCAACACTACATTGCCCTCCCAGACCGTCACGCCTTTTTTCTGATCCATCGAGCCGCGGTCGGCGGACAGTTCGATCGGTTTTTCGCTGTCTGCCTTTTCGGCCATGACAGGGGCGCTCAGCACGAGGCCGGTCAGCGCGATCAGCACACTATGGCGCATAGGTAATCCTTACGTTGGACAGCAGGTTCAGCTGGCCGCTGTCCTGCTTGTAGATGAAGCCGGTCGCTTTCAGTCGCGAGGTGCCGTAGTCGGCCACCAGCGGAGCGTGGTTGCTGGCGCTGCGCGCCACGGTGTCGACATGCAGCACCGAGGTCTGCAGCAGGATGCCCGGGGCGGCAGCGGTGGCCTTGCGCTCCCAGCGCACATTATCGCTGAAGTCCGCCGTTTTCTGCTGCTTGTGGTAGCGCCCGGCCGCGGCCGTCACCGTGTAGTCGGGGATGCCCAGCTGGAACACTTCGATGCGCGGCTGACTGAGATAGACATTCGGATTGCGCGGCAGTTGCCACATCTGGGCCGCCTGCATGTACTGCTGCGGCCGGCCCTGGGCGTCGAAGCGCTTCGCCGTCAGCTGCTTGATGGTGTACTCCGGGCGGCTCAGGTCGAGCTTGGCCGGCGCATCGCCGCGCTGCATGGTCAGCACGTTGAGCCAGAAGGAGAGCAGGGCCATGCCCAGCATCAGCCCCAGCGGAAACAGGCGTGCGGCGCGGTTCATGCCAGGTAGCCGGCCATCAGGCGGTCGTAGTTGCCCTGTGCCTGCAGGATCAGCTCGCACAGCTCGCGCACCGCGCCCTGGCCGCCGCCGCAGCCGGTGACGAAGTGGGCGTGCTGGCGCACGAAGCTGGGCGCGTCGGGCACCGCTACCGCCAGGCCGACGCGGCTCATCACCGGCAGGTCGATGACGTCGTCACCGATATAGGCGCAGTCGGCGGCGTCAATACCGGTCTTCTGCAGCAGCTCGGCAAAGGCGGTGCGCTTGTCGTGCACGCCGGCGTAGTAGTGGTCGATGCCGAGGCCGCGGGCGCGGTGGGCGACGCCGGGCGCGTCGCGGCCGGTGATGATCGCCAGCTGCACGCCGGTGGACTGCAGCATGCGCAGGCCGTGGCCGTCCAGGGTGTTGAACGCTTTCAGCTCTTCGCCGCTGGCGGTGATGAAGATGCGGCCGTCGGTCAGCACGCCGTCTACATCCATGATCAGCAGTCGCGTGCGTTTGGCCAGTTCGGTGATGGTTTGCATGGTGTCTCTCAGACCACGCCTGCCTTGAGCAGGTCGTGCATGTTCAGGGCGCCCACCAGATTGCCGGCGCGGTCGGTGACCAAGAGGCCGTTGATCTTGTGGTGTTCCATTTCGTTGGCCGCTTCGGTGGCCAGACGGTGCGATTCGATGGTACGCGGCTGGCGCGCCATCACGTCGTCGATGCAGAGGCCGGCCAGGTCCAGTGTCTTGTCCAGCGTGCGGCGCAGGTCGCCGTCGGTAAAGATGCCGAGCAGCTGGCCGTCATTGGCGCAGACTGCAGTCATGCCGAGGCCCTTGCGTGTCATCTCCAAGAGTGCGTCCTTCAGGCTGCTGCCGCTGATGACCCGCGGCAGCGCGTCGCCTCCGTGCATCAGGTCGCTGATGTGAACCAGCAGCTTGCGGCCGAGGCTGCCACCAGGGTGCGACAGCGCAAAGTCTTCCGGCTTGAAGTCGCGTGCGTCGAGCAGTGCCACTGCTAGCGCGTCGCCGAGCGCCAGCGCCGCAGTGGTGCTGGCGGTCGGCGCCAGCCCCAGCGGGCAGGCTTCCTTCTCCACGCCGGCGTCAAGGTGGATGCTGGCCTCGGTCGCCAGCGTCGATTGCGGGCGCCCGGTCAGCGCGATGATCGGCACGCCCTTGCGCTTCAGCGCCGGCAACAGCGCCAGCAGCTCGTCGCTCTCGCCGGAGTTGGACAGCGCCAGCAGGATGTCGCGTTCGGTCAGCATGCCGAGGTCGCCGTGGGCGGCTTCCGCCGGGTGCATGAAAAACGCCGGCGTGCCGGTGCTGGCTAGCGTGGCGGCGATCTTGTTGCCGATGTGGCCGGACTTGCCCATGCCGCTGACCACCACCCGGCCTTCGCAGGCCAGGATCAGTTCGACCGCCGCGCTGAAGCTGTCGTCCAGCCGCGACGCCAGCCGGGTAATGGCGGCGGCTTCGATGGCGAGCACTTCGCGCGCCAGCGCGAGGCAGGATTGTTTTTGGTCATTTTTCATAATGCGCAATTATATCAGCTTATAATCGCCGGGCACCGCCTGGCGGGTGCAAGTTTTGCTTGAGCGCCATTCAACTCTCTTCTCTGGAGCCGTTTTTTCGATGCACTCCCTGTCTCCCATCGTGTTGGTATTGCTGGTCGCCGTGCTGGCGGTGACCGCGTGCCGCAGTCTGCGCGTACCACCCATGCTGGGTTACCTGGTGGTCGGTTTCATGGCCGGCCCCGGCGTGATGAACCTGATCCCGCTGGGTGAGGAGACCGAGTTCCTGGGCGAGATCGGCATCGTGTTCATGATGTTCTCCATCGGGCTGGAGTTCTCGCTGGCCAAGCTGAAGGCGATGAGGCAGCTGGTGTTCGGCATCGGCCTCGCGCAGGTGGTGCTGACCCTGTTCCTGATCGGTGCCATCGTGTGGTGGCTGACCGGCAGCCCGCTGGCCGGCTTTGCCGTCGGCGGTGCGCTGGCGCTGTCGTCGACGGCCATCGTCAGCAAGCTGCTGTCGGAGCGCCTGGAAATGGCGCAGCCGCACGGCCAGCTGGCGATCGGCGTGCTGCTGTTCCAGGACCTGGCGGTGGTGCCGCTGCTGATCCTGCTGCCGGCGTTTGCGGCCAACTCTGACCGCTTGTGGATGGATCTGGGCCTCGCGCTGCTCAAGGTGGTGGCGGTGATGAGCCTGCTGCTGGTGTTCGGCCAGCGCCTGATGCGGCCGTGGTTCCACTTGGTGGCGCGCCAGCGCTCCGGCGAGCTGTTCACCATCAACGTACTGCTGGTGACGCTGGGCATCGCCTTCCTCACCCAGCTGGCCGGCTTGTCCTTGGCGCTGGGCGCCTTCGTTGCCGGCATGCTGATCTCGGAAACGGAGTACCGCTTCCAGGTGGAGGAGGACATCAAGCCGTTCCGCGACATCCTGCTCGGCTTCTTCTTCGTCACCGTCGGCATGAAGCTGGACATCGGCGTGCTGCTCGACCGTGCCGGCGACATCGGCGTGATGCTGCTGCTGTTGCTGCCGGTCAAGCTGGCGGTGGTGTTCCTGCTGGCGCGGCTGTTCGGCCAGCGCGCGCGGGACAGCCTGAAGGGCGCGCTGGCGCTGGCGCAGGGCGGCGAGTTCGGCTTCGTGCTGCTGGCGCTGTCCGGCAACCTGGGCCTGATCTCGTCGCCGGTGGAGCAGTCGGCACTGGCGGCTATCGTGCTGTCGATGCTGGCGGCGCCGTTCCTGATCCAGCACGCCGAGCGCATCTGCAGCCGCCTGATCCGGCAGGACTGGGCGCTGCAGGCGGTCGACCTGCACCAGATACTGGTACAGAGCATGACCAAGGATGAACACGTGATCATCTGCGGTTACGGCCGCAGCGGCCAGTCGCTGGCGCGGCTGCTGGAGGCGGAGGGCATCTCCTTTTTCGCGCTGGACATGGACCCGGAGCGGGTGCGTGAGGCCGGTGAGGCGGGTGACCCGGTGGTGTTCGGCGACGCTGCCAAGCGCGAGGTGCTGATGGCGGCCGGCGCGATGCGCGCCAAGACGGTGGTGATCACCTTTGCCGACACCCACGCCTCGGAGCGCATCATTCACATGGTGCACGAGGTGCGCCGCGACCTGCCGGTGATCGTGCGCACCATCGACGACACCGACATCAACCGCCTGCGCGAGGCCGGCGCCGACGAGGTGGTGGCCGAGGTGATGGAGGGCAGCCTGATGCTGGCCTCGCACGCGCTGATGGTGATGGAGGTGCCGATGAGCCGTGTGCTGCGCCGCATCCGTACCGTGCGCGAACAGCGCTACAGCCTGTTCACCGGCTTCTTCCGCGGCGCCAGCGACGAGCTGGACGGCATCGACGACAGCGACCAGCCGCGCCTGCTCAGCGTGCAGCTGGTGGCCGGTGCTCACGCCATCGGCATGCCGCTGGGCGGGGTGAAGCTGGACAGTCTCGGCGTCGGGGTGCGCGGCATCCGCCGTCGCAACGTCCGTCTCGCCCACGTGGCGGCGGATTCGGAATTGCAGGAAGGCGACGTGCTGGTGCTGCTCGGCCGGCCCGCGGCACTGGCGCAGGCGGAGGCGCTGCTGCTGCAGGGCTAGTGTGGTGTGCGGACTTGTTGCCGGATTGCGGCCAACCTTGGCGTCAAGGTTGGCCGCAATGTTTTTGGGGAGTGCGCGGCGCGGGGTGTGATGTGGCACGGCTGTGTGAGCGGGACGCAAGAGCATTCCAGCGTGTTGCCACCGGCAGCGTACTGTCTCTGGTATTCAGCCTGCAGTGCATGCTGTTAGCACAGAGAGCCGGGTTTCCTCGTTTTCCGGCGGCATAAAGCACTGCGGCCAACCTTGATACCGGGGTTGGATACCAGGGTTGGCCGCAATTGGCTGTTCGCACCGGGGGAGGCTACGGCTTGCCCGGCAGGATGCTGGTGATCTGCTTGCCCAGTTCCTGCTTCAGCACCTGCTGTTTCTCGCCTTCGGTTTTCTTGCCCTTGACCATGGCGTTGAAGTCCAGCGAGTACACCGGCTGCTGCAGCGGGCCGGTGATCTTTAGCGGGATGCTGATGCCGCCCAGCTTGGCGAAGGCGCTGGGGTTGGCCTGCACGTCCAGCGTGTAGTCGATGATGCTCTGCGTCAGGTCGAACTTGCCGCTGCCGCGGACATTGACCAGCGACGACGCCAGCTTCATGTCCTGGTTGCGTGCCACGCCGTCCTGCAGCTCAAACTGTGCCGACAGGGCGGAGAAGGTGGTCTTCTGGTCCGGTGCGGTGCTGACCGGGCCACTCCAGCGTTCGCTCTCGCCGGGCAGGTCGCGCAGCGCGGCAACGAGGTCGATACCGGTCAGCGCGCCGCGCTCCAGTCGTGCGGCGACCTTGCCGTTGAGGGTGTTGCGCAGCGCCTGCAGCGACTGCCCCTTCGCCTCCAGCTGCACCCAGCCGTTGCCGCTGCCTTCGATGCGGCTGAAGGCGAACAGGTCCAGCATCAGCGGCCGGATCTGCATCCCGGTCAGCTCCTGCTGCAGCGTCAGGCGCGGTACGCGCTCGCGGAACAGCGTGGCGCGGCCGGTGAGGTGGCCTTCGTAGATGTCGGCGGTGAGGTTGTCCAGCTGCAGCTGCTGCGGAGTGCCGGCGACGTCGGCGTTAATGCCGTTGATGCGGAAATTGCCGAATGCCAGCTCGCCGATGGCCAGCTTGCCCTGCACATTGATGAAGTCCATCCAGTCGAGGCGGAACGGCTTGTCGTTCTGGAACAGCGCCACCGCCTGCTCCGCCTTCTGTTCCGGCAGGTAGCGGTTGAGGTCGAGCTTGCCGATCGACAGCGTCGCCTCGTGGCGCGGCGCGACAAAGCCGTACTGGGTGATGGTGGAGGCAAGCTTGGCGCCGTCCAGATCGCCGCTGACGCGCAGGTTGAGGCGGCTGTCGGCGAGGTCGCCTTCCAGTGCGCCTTGTAGCGTGGCGCGCAGTTGGCCGCGCGGCAGTTCCGGCGTCTTCAGGTGGGCCGACAGTGTCAGCGGGCTCATGCTGAGCTGGCTGAACTGGCCCAGCTTCAGCGGTGCCTGCACCACCATGTTCAGCGAGTGCGGGCCGACGCTCCACGAGAAGTCGTTATTGCTGCTGGCGGCAAACAGGCCGTTCTGGTTCAGCTGTAGCTGCGCCAGCCGGCTGCTGAAACGGTACTGCGTGCGCTGGTAGCGGATATTGCCGCTGATGCTGGCCGCCGGCGTGCTCAGCTCGCCGAGGCTGGCGCTGACGGTGGGGATCAGGATCTCGCTGTGGCTGCCCGGCTTGGTGGTGTCGATGGCGACCTTCAGCGCCTCGCCCTGTGCCAGCAGCGTGGCCAGGTTCAGCTGCAGCTTGCCGCTGGCGTTGACGCGGATCTCGCCCAGCTCCTCGCTGCTGCTGATTGCGCTGGCGCTGAACTGCGGGATGTCGATCTGGTCGTCGTTGCGGGTGAACGGCGCGGTCAGCGACAGGTTCACCAGCCGGCCCCCGCTTTGCAGGCGGCCGCCGAAGGTCATCTGCGCATTGGCGCGCAGCTCTTCGGCCAGCAGGCTGGCGTCCTCCAGCTTCAGCAGCTGGCCGTTGACGCGGTCCTGGTATTCCAGCCGGGTGCCGTTGATGGCCAGCGAATCGAGGTTGAACATGAACTTGCTCGACGGGCGGCTGCGCAGCAGGTCGGCAAAGTTGAGGCTGCCGTCGGTCTGGCGCACTACGGTCAGCTGCGCGTCGTGCAGCGCGATATGGGTGATTTCCAGGCGGCCGAACAGTAGCGGCAGCCACGCCAGCCGCGCCTCGATCTGCGCGACGTGGGCGAACGGTGTCTTGCCGTCCTGCTCGCTGACGCGTACCTCGCTGATCTCCAAGCCCGGAGACGGCAGCAGCATCGGCGAAATGGTGCCGGCGATGCTCAGCGTGCGGCCGCTGTCGGCCAGCGAACGTTCCAGATTGCGGCGTGCGCTGTCGGCGTCAAAACGGGTAAAGAACAGCGTCAGGATGGCAACGAACAGGATGCCCAGTGTCAGCAGCGTATAGACGGCGGTTTTGAGCCATAGCCGGCCGGAGTTCCAGTTCATGGGCGTGCGGTTCTGGGACGGTCAAAAAGGGGAGGGCGGTCATGGAGCGGGTGAAGGGAATCGAACCCTCGTCGTAAGCTTGGGAAGCTTCTGCTCTACCATTGAGCTACACCCGCACAAGGCGAGCGCAGAGTATACGCATAGCCGCTGCGCCTTGCAATGCGGGCGGTTCCCCTGCGCCGCCAGACATGGTATTTTCGCCGATTGTATTCCGTATACAGGACCGCCCCTGCCGACATGGCCGCGGGCGGTCGTGGCTTTCAAGGCCATGCGTTCTTTCCTGAGCGGGCGGCGGCGCGCAGTCAACCGGTACTGCGCCTGCCTGGCCCGCAACGGACAGCCTACCCGGCTGCAGTCATCCGCCAACCGGCAGCAATCATGCCGGCCGGCGGCTGCAACGAGCGCCAGACGAGCCGCCCGGTTCACCGACTCGGCGGTTTCTTGCGCAGCCGGCTACCCGCCGGCGGTTTTCGTTCCGTTTTTGAAAAGAAGTGGTATATGGCTAGATCTCAATGGGGCTCGCGCCTCGGTTTCATCCTGGCAGCAACCGGCTCGGCCATCGGCCTGGGCGCAATCTGGAAATTCCCCTACGTGGCCGCGACCAACGGCGGCGGGGCGTTCCTGCTGATTTATTTCCTGATTTGTCTCAGCGTCGGCCTGGCGCTGATGATGGGCGAGATGGCACTCGGCCGAGCCGCCGGCAACAGTGCGGTCGGCACCTTCCGCGACCTGCGCGGCGGTCGCTGGCCACTGGTGGGCTTCGTCGGCGTGCTGGTGTGCTTTTTGATTTACTCCTTCTATAGCGTGGTCGGCGGCTGGACCATCGCCTATATCGGCAAGTCCTTCGGCGGCGAGATCCTGACTTCCGACGCCAAGGAGCTGGGCAATATCTTCAACAGCTTCATCACCGATCCGGTGATGCCGCTGGTGTATCACGGGCTGTTTGCCGGCCTGACGCTGGCGGTGGTGATCGGCGGCGTGCAGAAGGGCATCGAGAACCTGTCGAAATTCCTGATGCCGGCGCTGTTCGTGCTGATGCTGGTGCTGATCGCGCGCGCGCTGACCCTGCCGGGCGCGGCGGACGGGCTGCTGTATTTCCTGACGCCGGACTTCTCCAAGGTCAGCGGTGCGATGCTGATCGATGCCATGGGGCTGGCGTTCTTCTCGCTGTCTCTGGGCATGGGCATCATGATCACCTACGGCTCCTACGTCGACAAAGAGGCCAACCTGCTCAGCTCCTCGCTGTGGGTGATCGCGCTGACGGTGCTGACCTGCTTCCTCGCCGGCCTGATGGTGCTGCCGGCGGTGTTCGCCTTCGGTTTCGATCCGTCGACCGGCCCGGGGCTGACCTTCGTCACCATGCCGGCGGTGTTCGCGCAGATGGTGGGCGGCCAGCTGTTCGCGGTGCTGTTCTTCTTCCTGTTGCTGGTGGCGGCGCTGACCTCGTCGGTGTCGCTGCTGGAGGTGGTGGTCAGCTTCGTGATCGACGAGTTCAAGGTTGGCCGCAAGGCGGCGGCGCTGGGCGTGTCGTTGCTGGTGTTCCTGCTGGGCATCCCGGCGTCGCTGTCGCTGGGCATCTGGAGCGAGTACACCGTGTTCGGTCTCGGCTTCTTCGATCTGCTCGACTTCCTCACCTCCAAGCTACTGATGCCGGTGGGCGAGGTGCTGCTGGCGATCTTCGTCGGCTGGAAGGTGTGGCCGGTGATCGAGGCCGAGTTGTCCGGCGGCGCACGGGCGCCGGCCTGGCTGCAGGCGATGCGCGGCTTCTGCCGCTACGTGGCGCCGGCGCTGATTGCCGGCATCCTGGTGCACAATCTGTAAACAGCCCCCGCGGCGTGGTCTCCGGCACGGAGCCACGCCGTTTTTCCGTCGGCCCGCTGCTGCGGGCGACGCCTATCATGTAGTCATTGTTGTCAGGAGTCTCTGTGATGAAGCGATTGCTCATTCTCTATACCGGCGGAACCATCGGCATGGACCACACCCCCGAGGGGCTGGCACCGGTGCCCGGTTTCCTGCCGCAACAGCTGGCGCGGCTGGCGCGCGACGGGGTGAGCTGGGAGGTGCGCGAGTACGCGCCATTGCTGGACTCGTCGGCGATCACGCTGGCCGACTGGCAGCGGCTGGTGGCCGACATTGCAGCCAACCATGACGCCTTCGACGGCTTCGTGGTGATCCACGGCACCGACACCATGGCCTATACCGCCAGCGTGCTGGCGTTCTGCCTGCAGGGGCTGGCCAAGCCGGTGGTGGTCACCGGCTCGCAGCTGCCGCTGGTACACCCGCGCAGCGACGGCTGGGGCAATCTCGCCGACGCGATCGAGGCCGCCTGCCAGAGCGATCTGCACGAGGTGGCGATCAGCTTCAACCGTCTGCTGTTGCGTGGCGTGCGCGCGCGCAAGCTGGACGCCGCGAGCTTTGCCGGCTTCGACAGCCCCAACGCACCGCCGCTGGCGCAGTTCGGCATCCAGCCGCAGTGGCACCGCGCCGGCTGGCGTCAGGCCAGCGGCCCGTTCCGGCCGCAGCTGCCGGCCAGCCCCGACATCCGCTGCGGCATGCTGCTGCCGGGTGCGATGGCAGCGGCGTTCGGCCGCTGGCTGGCGCAGGACACGCCCGACGCGGCGATCCTGCTCAGCTACGGCAACGGCAACACGCCGGCCGACGCTGAGCTGCTGGCCGGGGTACAGGCCGCCAGCACCCGTGGCTGCGTGGTACTGAACCTGACGCAGTGCGTGCGCGGCGCGGTGGCGGTCGGCGCCTACGCCGCCAGCCAGCCGCTGGCGCAGGCCGGTGCGGTGGCCGGTGGCGACATGACGCCGGAAGCGGCGCAGGCCAAGCTGCTGTGGCTGTTGTCGCAGCAACTGAGCCCGGCCGAGGTCCGTGCACGCCTGGCCGAGGATTGCCGTGGCGAGCTGACGCCGGCTGCCTAAAAAACGAGCGACGGCTTTTTCTGGATTTTATATCAATGGCTTGCGCTGTTTGTCCACAGGCCGCCCACAGCGCTATGCAGCCAACCCGTGGGTAAATTGCCGCCGCTGCCTGTTTTTTGAACAGTCCGCGGTTTACCCTTTGCCGTCAGCCAGTTAGCGCAGTTTTCCACAGCGCGTACACATGCCGCCCACACTGCTGTCCCCGCAGCGTGTGGGCGTTTTCCGTGCGGGCGGTGCACGGCGTATAATGGCGGCTTATGTTGCCGACTTATCCCGTGCCGTTACGGCTTGCCATTGTCGGGCCGGAGTGCTGCGGCAAGAGCACCCTGGCCGCCGAGCTGCACGATGCCTTGCGGGCGCAAGGCATCGCCGCCGCGTGGGTGCCGGAGTACGCGCGCGAGTATTACGCCGCGCGCGCCTACCACGTCAGCCCCGCCGACATCCTGGCGATTGCCCGTGGCCAGCTGGCGGCCGAAGCCGCCGCTGCGGAGGCGGGCGCGCAAGTGCTGCTGTGCGATAGCACGGTGCTGACCTGCCGCATCTGGGCCGAGGTGGCGTTCGGCAAGGCCGAGCCAGCGCTGCGGGCGCTGGACCGGCCGCAGGACTACGCGCTGACGCTGCTGGCCTGTCCCGACATCCCGTGGCAGGCGGACCCGCTGCGCAGCCATCCGCAGCAGCGCGACTGGCTGTTCGGCCTGTACCGGCAGGCGCTGGCCGACGCCGGCGTCACGCCGCTGCTGCTGGCCGGGACGCGGCAGGCAAGGTTGGCCGCAGCGTGGCGTGCGTTGCAGTCGTGGCTGCCGCAGTTGCCCAATTTTTGAACAGTCGCGACTTTTCCCTGTCTGATCAGGGGCTTGTGGTGCTTGTCCACAGCCACTCAACAGCCCTGTCCCGTTGCGGTGTGGAAAGTCCGGCGCCGCTGCACAAAAAATGGGCAGCGTGAAAATGACTAATTTGATCAATGGCTTGTGCCGCTTATGCACAGGCCACTCACAAGGCTGTCAAAAGACAGTGTGAAAAACATGAACGAAATCTTCGAATTGCGCGGTGAATACATCGCGTTGTGTGATCTGCTCAAGACTACCGGCATCATGGAGACCGGTGGCATCGCCAAGCAGTTCATCGCCGACGGCAATGTATTGGTCGACGGCCAGGTCGAGCTGCGCAAGACCAACAAGATCCGCGCCGGGCAGGTGGTGTCCGGCGACGGCTTCGAGATCAAGGTGGTCGCGGCGTGAGCGTGACGGACGACGTGTTCGACCCGATGCCGGAGGCGCCGGAAGCGCCGACGGACGACATGTGCTGCGGCAGCGGTTGCGATCCCTGCGTGTGGGACACCTACAATGCGGCGGTGCAGGTCTATCGTCAGCAACTCGCCGACTGGCAGGCGCGCGAAGCGGCACGCCAGGCGGCCAACACCGGTAACTGACATGGCCAGCATCGACCTGCACTTTCATTCCACCGCCTCCGACGGCGGCCTGCCGCCGGCCGAGGTGATCCTGCGTGCCGCGGCGCGCGAGGCCAGCCTGCTGGCGCTGACCGACCACGACTGCACCGCCGGCCTTGCCGAGGCGCGCGCCACGGCGCTGGCCGCCGGCGTCGATTTCGTCGACGGGGTGGAAGTCTCGGTGACCTGGAACACGCGCCACACCGTGCACATCGTCGGCCTCGGCATCGACCCGGACAACGCGGTGCTGCGCACCGGCCTGCAGTCCATCCGCGACGGCCGCGTCGAGCGCGCACGGCAGATGGGCGAATCGCTGGCCAAAATCGGCATTCCCGGCGTGTTCGACGGCGCGATGCGGCTGGCGGCCAATCCGGAGATGGTTGGCCGCACCCACTTTGCCCGCTACCTGGTGCAAAGCGGCGAGGTGAAGGACGTCAAGAGCGTGTTCCGCAAGTACCTGACCACCGGCAAGCCCGGCTACGTCGCGCACGAGTGGGCGACGCTGGAAGACGCGGTCGGCTGGATCCGCGCGGCCGGCGGCATGGCGGTGATCGCCCATCCCGGCCGCTACGATATGGGCCGCACCCTGATCGAGCGGCTGGTGACCGATTTCAAGGCAGCCGGTGGCGAGGCGCTGGAAGTGGTCAGCGGCAGCCACAGCCTGGACGACATGCTGCGCTTCGCGCTGGTGGCGCAGAAACACGGCCTGTACGCCAGTGCCGGCAGCGATTTCCACGCCCCGGGCGAGGGCGGCCGCGATGTCGGCAGCACCACCGACCTGCCGCCGATCTGCCAGCCGATCTGGCAGGCGCTGGCGCCACGCATCCACCGTGCTGCGGCCAACGTTGAGGAGTAGCCGATGTCGCAATTTTTCATGATCCACCCGGAAACGCCACAGGCGCGGCTGATCCGCGAGGCGGCCAAGATCATCCGCGAGGGCGGGGTGGTGGTGTATCCCACCGACTCCTGTTACGCGCTGGGCTGTCACCTGGGCGACAAGAAGGCGATGGAGCGGCTGCTGGCGATCCGCCAGCTCGACCTCAAGCACCACCTGACCCTGGTCTGCGCCGACCTGTCGGCGCTGGCCAACTACGCGCGGGTGGACAACGCGCAGTACCGTCTGCTGAAGGCGGCGACGCCGGGCAGTTTCACCTTCATCCTGCAGGCCAGCCGCGAGGTGCCCAAGCGCACGCTGCACCCCAAGCGCGCGACCATTGGCCTGCGCGTGCCGGATCATCCGGTGACGCTGGCGCTGCTGGAAGAGCTGGGCGAACCCATCCTGTCCTGCACCCTGCTGCTGCCCGGCGACGAAGAGGCGCTGACCGACCCCTACGAAATCCGCGAGCGGCTGGAACATCTGGTCGATCTGGTGATCGATGGTGGCTGGTGCGGTAGCGAACCGACCACCGTGATCGACATGACCGACGGCATCGAGCTGATCCGCCGCGGCAAGGGCGATCCGGCGCTGCTGGGCCTGTAACCCGACAAGGAAACCCTCTTGGAAGAAATGAACCTGATCCAGAAGATCGCCATCTACGCACTGCCGGTGCTGCTGGCGATCACCCTGCACGAAGCCGCCCACGCCTACGCCGCCAAGCGCTTCGGCGACGCCACCGCCTACATGATGGGGCGCATGACGCTCAACCCGCTGAAACACATCGACCCGGTCGGCACCGTGCTGTTGCCGCTGCTGTCGGTCGTGATCGGCGGCTTCCTGTTCGGCTGGGCCAAGCCAGTGCCGGTCAATTTCGGCGCGCTGCGCAATCCGCGTGTCGGCATGCGCTGGGTGGCCGCCGCCGGCCCTGCGGCCAACCTTGTGATGGCCATCATGTGGGTGCTGCTGCTCAAGCTCGCCGTGGTGATGGACAACGACTACAGCCGGCCGCTGGCGCTGATGAGCCAGGCCGGTATCGGCATCAACGTGGTGCTGATGGTGCTCAACCTGATGCCCATCCTGCCGCTGGACGGCGGCCGCATCGTGGAGAGCCTGCTGCCGCGCCCGCTGGCCTACCGCTTCTCGCGGCTGGAGCCGTACGGCATGTGGATCCTGCTGGCGCTGGTGTTCACCGGCCTGCTGTCCCCGATCCTGCGTCCCTTTACCACCATGGTTTACGAGCTGCTCGGCTTTTTGCTCTGAGCCTTAACCTGTCACTCACGGAACCCGACACACCATGTTTGCCAACCGCATTCTTTCCGGCATGCGCCCGACGGGCAGCCTGCACCTGGGCCACTACCACGGCGTGATCAAGAACTGGGTCGAGCTGCAAACCCGCCACGACTGCTACTTCATGGTCGCCGACTGGCACGCGCTGACCACCAACTACGACGAAGTCGCCATCATCGAGAAGTCGATCTGGGAAATGGTGATCGACTGGCTGGCCTCCGGCGTCGATCCGGAGCAGTCGACCATCTTCATCCAGTCCAAGGTGCCGCAGCACGCCGAGCTGCACCTGGCGCTGTCGATGGTGACGCCGCTGGGCTGGCTGGAGCGGGTGCCGACCTACAAGGACCAGATGGACAAGCTGAACCACAAGGATCTGGCCACCTACGGCTTCCTCGGCTATCCGCTGCTGCAGGCCGCCGACATCCTGGTGTACAAGGCCGGGCTGGTGCCGGTCGGCGAAGACCAGGTGCCGCACATCGAGCTGACGCGCGAAGTGGCGCGCCGCTTCAACAACCTGTACGGCCGTGAGCCGAACTTCGAGGAGCTGGCAAAAGCGGCGGTGAAGAAGATCGGCAAGGCCGGCAAGCAGTTCGAGCAGCTGCGTACCCGCTACCTGCAGGACGGCGACGGCGAGGCGCTGCTGGCGGCGCGCGAGCTGCTGGCTGCCAGCCAGAACCTGGGCAACAGCGACCGCGAGCGGCTGCAGGGCTATCTGGAAAACAAGGGCAAGATCATCCTGCCGGAGAGCGAGGCCCTGCTGACCGCGGCGTCGAAGATGCCGGGGCTGGACGGCAACAAGATGTCGAAGTCGTACAAGAACACCATCACCATGCGCGAGACGCCGGAAGAGGTCAGCAAGAAGATCCGCGCGATGCCGACCGACCCGGCCCGCGTGCGCCGCACCGACGCCGGTAATCCGGACAAGTGCCCGGTGTGGCAGCTGCACGAGGTGTACAGCGGCGACGATACCAAGCAGTGGGTGAAGGCTGGCTGTACCAGCGCCGGCATCGGCTGTCTGGAGTGCAAGCAGCCGGTGATCGAGGCGGTGGTGCGCGAGCAGCAGCCGATGTTCGAGCGCGCCGAGAAGTACCTGGCCAACCCGAACCTGGTCAAGGAGATCGTGTTCGAGGGCTGCCACAAGGCGGAACTGGTGGCGCGCGAGACGATGAAGGAAGTGCGCGAGGCGATGGGCCTGGGCTACTGAGCGCCATCCCCGGACTGGCCGCTATTTCGGCCAACCTTGCAAGGCAAAACCCCCGCCGGCGGAAGCTGGCGGGGGTTTTTGTCGGCCATGCGGGACAAGGTTGGCCGCAGTGTCGTGGATCGGGCTGCCTCAGTCGTTGAGGCCGAGGAAGCTGCGCAGGCGCGCCTCGATGATGCGCGGATTCTCGCCGTTGGCGATGGCGATCAGGCCTTCCAGCGTCAGCTCCTTGAGGTTGACCTCCAGGTTGATCAGGTTTTTCAGCTTGTTGGCGATCGGCAGCAGGAACAGGTTGGCGATGCCGACGCCGTACACGGTGGCGACAAAGGCGACCGCGATGCCGCCGCCGAGCTTGGACGGATCGGACAGATTCTCCATCACGTGGATCAGGCCCAGCACCGCGCCGAGAATGCCCATCGTCGGCGCGTAGCCGCCGGCGGATTCCCAGATCTTGGCCGCCTGCTTGCGCGCGTGCTCGAAGATGCCGATCTCGGTTTCCAGCACGTCGCGGATGATCTGCGGCTCGGCGCCGTCAACCAGCATCTGCAGCCCCTTGCGCACGAACGGGTCCTTCTGGTTGTTGATATAGCCTTCCAGCGACAGCAGGCCGCCGCGTCGTGCCGCCTGGCTCCAGCTGACGATATCGCGGATCAGTTTTTCCTGGTCGTGCACCGGCGGGCGCAGCACCCAGCCGGCCATGCGCAGGCCGGTGAGGAACTGCTTGGGCGTCGACTGCAGCATCACCGCGCTGAAGGTGCCGCCGATGACGATCATGAAGGCGGTGACCTGCAGCAGCGAGCTGATGTGGCCGCCTTCCAGTGCTTGTCCGGCCAGGATGGCGGTCAGGCCGCCGATGATGGCAATGAGGCTGATTTTATCCACAGGCTATGGTTTCCGTATTCAGGTCCAGTCGCGCAGGCGCGTGCGCAGGCGGGCGATGGCCTGGCTGTGCAGCTGCGAGACGCGGGATTCGGAGACGCCCAGCACGGCGCCGATTTCTTTCAGGTTGAGGTCCTGCTCGTAGTACAGGCTCATCACCAGCTGGTCGCGCTCCGGCAGCTGCTTGATGGCGTCGATCAGCGCGCCGCGGAAGTGCTCGTCGGCGAGGTTGTCCAGCGGGGTGGCGGCGTCGCCGTCGACGATATTGTCGATCTGCCTGCTGCCGTTGCCTTCGTCGTCGTGGAAGTCTTCGAAGTGCACCAGGGTCAGCCCCTTGCACTCCGCCAGCATCGCCTGGTATTCCGCCAGCGGCATGGACAGGCTGTCGGCGATCTCGCCTTCCGCCGGGCTGCGACCCAGTTGCTGTTCCAGCTGGTGGATGGCGCTTTCGATCTGGCGCACATTGCGTCGCGCCTGGCGCGGCAGCCAGTCCTCGCGGCGCAGCTCGTCCAGCATCGCGCCGCGGATGCGCTGGCTGGCGAAGGTTTCAAACTGCACGCCCTGTGCGCTGTCGAACTGGCGCGCGGCCTCGATCAGGCCGATGGTGCCGACCTGGATCAGGTCGTTGATGTCCACGCTGGCCGGCAGGCGCGCCATCATCAAGCTGGCCAGCTTCTTGACCAGCGGCGCGTGCTGGTTGATGTCGATGGTGTCGCGCTGGCTGTGCAGCTGATAGGCCTGCCACTTGTTTGCTACTGCCATATTTAATGACCTGTCAAATCTGCAAGCGCTTTGCTTGTCATTAAAAGTTGTTCGAGATAACTGCCGCGCGGAGTGTCGTCGTCGGGGGCGTGCCACTGCGGCAGCATCTGCGCCAGCTGCAGGTAGGCGTGGGCGGCCTCGCTGTCCGGAAACGCCTCCACCACCGGGCGCCGCAAAGTCTGACTCTTTCTGATGGTGTTGTCATCCGGCACAAAGCCGACCCAGCGCAGGCCGACCGGCAGGTAGTCGCCGGCCACGCGCTGCAGGCGGCTGAAGATCGCCTGCGCCTCGTCAAAGTTGGCCGCACGGTTGACCAGCACGTTGAAGCGGCGGCGCGCGTAGTCCTGCGCCAGGCGTTTCAGCTGCGCGTAGCCGCCCATCAGGCTGTCGGAGGACGGGCTGAGCACCAGTACCAGATTGTCGGCGATGCAGCAGGGGCCGGGGTCTTCGCCCAGCGGCGGGGTATCCAGCAGCAGCAGCGCCGCGTCCTGCTCCACCGACGCGAACTCGTTGATCAGGCGGCGCCAGATGCGCGGCGACAGCCGCGTGCGCTCGTCGACGCTGGCGGCGAGGTTGATGAGGGTCAGGCCGTGGCGGTTGCCGACCATCAGTTCGTTGAGGTCGCCGAGGCTGACCGCGACGCTACCCAACGTGCCGGCGGCCGGCAGGCCGAGGCGGCGCGCCAGTTGCTGGCCGTTGCGGTGCTCGATCAGCAGCGGGCGTTGCCGCTGCAGCGCCAGCGCGGCCGCCAGCTCGCCGGCAACACTGCTCTGGCCGCACTTGTCGGCACCAAAAAAGGCGAAGGAGGGCGGGTAGTCGTGCCGCGCCTGGCGGCGCAGCCCGGAGGCCTGATCCAGCACGCTCATGACAGCCAGCCGGACTGGGCGGCATTGAGCATCGCCATTTCATCGCTTTCCGGATTGAACGGCGAGGCCAGTTGCGCGGCGCGCAGTGCGCGGTCGATCAGCAGCTCGGCGTGCGCTGCGTGGATGTCTTCCGGCACGCGCTGGCCGTTGGTGACGTAGAACAGGCGCAGGCGGTGGCGGATCACCACGTCCAGTCCCGGCCCCAGCATCAGCGCCTCGTCGATCTTGGACAGGATGGCGCCGGCGAGGCCGTCGCCGCGATAGTGGCGCACCACGTCTTCCAGCGTGTGGCCGTCGGCGTTGGCCGCCAGCAACAGCAGGCGCTCCACCGGGCGGCCGGTCTGGTTGAACATGTCCAGCTGCGCCTGCACCCGCGCGTCGCGCTGGCCCATGCCGACGGTGTCGATCAGCACGATCCTGCGCTGCGCGAGATCGGCCAGCGTCAGCTGCAGGTCGCCCTCGTTCTGTACCGAGAACACCGGTACGCCCAGGATCTTGCCGTAGATGCGCAGCTGGTCCTGCGCGCCGATACGGTAGGTGTCGGTGGTGATCAGCGCCACGTTCTGCGCGCCGTGGCGCATGGTGGCGCGGGCGGCCAGCTTGGCGACAGTGGTGGTCTTGCCGACGCCGGTGGGGCCGACCAACGCGTAGATGCCGCCGCGTTCGATCGGGTCGTGCTGCGGGTCCATGCACTTCAGGTTGTGGATCAGCGCCGAGCGCGCCCACTTCTGCGCGACGTCGCCTTCGTACTGCGGCGGCAGCTTCTGCGTCAGCTGGCGGATCAGCGTCGAGCTGAAACCGGCGGTGAGCAAGTGGCGGAACAGCTCGGCGCGGTTGGGCGTGCGCTGCTCCATGTCCGACCAGGCGAAACCGGCCAGCTGGCTCTGCAGCAGGCTGCGCAGCTGCTTGATCTCGTCGCCGATCTGTTTCAGTTCCTGCGCCATCTGCTCGCGCTCGGCGTCGCTGTTGCTGGCAACGTTGGCCGCAGGCCGGGCGGCGGCCGCCTGCGGCTGTGCTGCGGCCTTCGGCGGAGGGCTGTTGTCCTGCACGTGGGCGAGGAAGGGTTTCGGTTCGGCGCTGGCTTTCGGTTGCGGCGGCGGTGGCGTCGGCACGGCCGGCGCTTCCAGCGGCTCCACCGGCATCGCGTAGGTGCGGGCGATGGCGCGGTTCATGCTGCCGCCAGCGGTGGCCGGCGGCACGGGGGCCGGGGTCGGCGCATTGCGCGGCGGGTGTTTCGGCTGCGACGGCGGCGTCAGGGTGGTGGCCAGCGCGGAAACATCGGCATCGGCGACGGCCATGATCTCTACGCCACCGCCCAGGGTAGGGCGGTTGGACAGGATCAGCGCGTCGGCGCCCAGTTCTTCGCGAACCTGGCGTAGCGCATCCCGTGTTGTTTTGCCGTAGAACTTTCTGACCACCATGATGCGTTAGCTTTTGCTCCCCCCGATCACCGCAATTATACGAATGGATTTGCTGTCCGGTATTTCATTATGCGAAATCACGCGTAACTGCGGCAGTGCGCGGCGCAGAAAGCGTGCCAGCAAAGGCCGTAATGCCGGTGGGGTCAATAATACGGGATTAAAGCCCTGGTTTTCGACTTGTTCCGATTGTTCCGCGGCATTGGCCAGCAGGTTTTCCGCCAGCCCCGGCTCCAGACCGCCGCCCTTGCTTTGTACTGCCTGCAGCAGAATGCCTTCCAGCTGCGGGTCCAGCGTCATCAGCGGCAGCTCCTGCTCGCCGGGGAACAGCTGCTGCACGATGGCGCGCGACAGTGCAGTACGTACCGCCGAGGTCAGCTCGTCGATGTCGGCGGTGACGCCGACGTGGTCGGCCAGCGTCTCGATGATGGTGCGGAAGTCGCGCAGGTGGATGCCGTCGGTCAGCAGTTGCTGCAGCACTTTTTGCAGCGTGCCGATCGGCACCACCTTCGGCACCAGATCCTCGATCAGTTTCGGCGCTTCCTTGGCCTGGTGGTCGATCAGCGCCTGCACTTCCTCGCGGCCGAGCAGTTCGGCGGCGTGGGTCTGCAGCAGGTTGGACAGGTGGGTGGCGACCACGGTGCTGGCGTCGACCACGGTATAGCCCAGCGTCTGCGCCTCGTCGCGCTTGCTGGCGTCGATCCAGATTGCCGGCAGGCCGAAGGCCGGGTCGGTGGTCGGGGTACCTTGCAGCTCGCCGCTGACCTGGCCGGGGTTGATGGCCATGAACTGGCCGACGAAGGCTTCGCCACTGCCCACTTCCACGCCCTTGAGCAGGATGCGGTAGGCGTTGGGGCGGATTTCCAGGTTGTCGCGGATGTGTACCGGTGGCACCAGGAAGCCGAGTTCCTGCGCCATTTTCTTGCGGATGCCGCGGATGCGGCGCAACAGCTCGCCGTCCTGCTCGCGGTCGACCAGCGGAATCAGGCGGTAACCGACCTCCAGCCCGAGGGCATCGACCGGCTGCACGTCTTTCCAGCTGACTTCGGTCAGTGGCTGGTCCAGCACCGCCGGCGGCAGTACCTCGATCTCGGCCGGCTGTGTGGCGCGGCGCGTGGCGCTGATTTCCAGCCAGCGCGCGGTGCCGGCGAGGATGGCGGCGATCATCAGGAAGGCGACGTGCGGCATGTTCGGGATCAGGCCCAGCATGCCGATCACCGCGGCGGTGAGGTACAGCACCGTCGGGTTGGAGAACATCTGCCCCAGCAGCTGTTCCGACAGGCCTTTTTCGGTGCCGACCCGCGCCACCACCATGCCGGCGGCGGTGGAGATGATCAGTGCCGGGATCTGCGCCACCAGGCCGTCGCCGATGGTGAGCAGGGTGTAGGTCTTGGCGGCCTCGGCCACCGGCAGGTCGTGCTGCACGATGCCGATGATCAGGCCGCCGACGATGTTGATCACGATGATCATGATGCCGGCCACGGCATCGCCGCGCACGAACTTGGAGGCACCGTCCATCGAACCGAAGAAGTTGGCCTCTTCGCCGATCTTGGCGCGGCGGGTGCGCGCCTCGTCCTCGCCGATCAGGCCGGCGTTGAGGTCGGCATCGATCGCCATCTGCTTGCCGGGCATCGCGTCCAGCGCGAAGCGGGCCGACACTTCGGCGATACGGCCGGCACCCTTGGTGATCACCACAAAGTTGATGATGGTGAGGATGATGAACACCACGATACCGATGGTGACGTTGTCGCCGATCAGGAAGTGGGCAAAGGACTCGATCACCGCGCCGGCGGCGCTGGAGCCATTATGGCCCTCCAGCAGGATCACCCGGCTACTGGCCACGTTCAGCGACAGGCGCAGCAGGGTGGTGATCAGCAGCACCGAGGGAAAGGAGGAAAATTCCAGCGGTTCGCGCGTGTTGATACCCACCATCAGCACGATGATGGAGACGGCGATATTGAAGGTAAAGAAGATGTCCAGCAGCACCGGCGGCAGCGGCAACACCATCATGGCAAGTACCAGGATGATCAGGACCGGGCCTGCCAGGGTGTTCAGATCAATCTTTTTCAGGAAGTCCTGCAGTGTGTTCATGCCTCGTTGCGATGACGTGCTGCGTTAGGTTTTTGGCGGCGTATGTTGCTGGCGTTTGCTTTCGGGGTCAAGTTCGGCCGGGACGTCCAGCTGGTCGGGGAAAACCGGGGCTAGACCGCCTTTCTGCTCGAAGTGTTTCAGCTGGTGGATATAGGCCAGCACCTGCGCGGCGGCGGTATACAGCTGCGACGGAATCTGCTCGCCCAGCTCGACGTTGAAGTACAGTGCGCGGGCAAAACTGGGGGCGCGCAGGATGGCGATGCGGTGCTCCTGTCCGGCATTGATGATGCGTTCGGCCAGCTTCAGGCTGCCCTTGGCGATCAGCACCGGCGCAGCCATCTGCTCATCATACTTGAATGCAACGGCATAGTGAGTCGGGTTGGTTACAATTACGTTGGCGTTGGGAACCTCCTGCATCATGCGCTTGCGTGCCGCTTCGCGCTGCAGCTGGCGGATGCGGCCCTTGACCTCGGGCGAGCCTTCCTGCTGCTTGTATTCCTGTTTTACTTCTTCCTTGGTCATGCGCAGGTTCTTGTGGTACTGCCACAGCTGGAACGGCACATCCAGCGCCACCAGCAGCAGCATGGCGCCGACCACCACCAGAAAGGTGTGTTCCATCAGCGCCACCAGCTTGATCAGCGCGCCGTCCAGCGGCATGCTGATCAGCCCCATCAGCTCGTCGCGCTCGTTCCATATCGTCCAGGTGGCGACACCGCCGATCAGCGCACTTTTCAGCACCGCCTTCAGCCCCTCGGTGGCGGCATTGACCGAGAACAGGCGCTTGATGCCGCTGAGCGGATTGAGTTTGCCGAAATTGGGCATGAAGCCCTTGCTGGTGAAGTTCCAGCCGCCGATCAGTAGCGGTGTCAGCGCCGCCACCAGAAACAGCCCGCCCAGCAGCGGCGCCATTTCCAGTAGCACGTCCTGCACGCTTTGTCGCAGCCGCTCCATGATGACCAGCGGATCGCGCAGGCTCTCCTGGTTGAAGGTGAACCAGGCGATCATGCTCTCCTTCATGGCGACAAACAGCTGGCCACCGGTGGCGATAAGCAGGGCCAGGCCTGCCATGGTGACGGCAAAGGTGTTCAGTTCGCGCGAGCGGGGGACGTTGCCGTCTTCGCGCGCCTGTTCCAGTTTCCGCGCCGAGGGTGATTCGGTGCGGTCTTCCTTGTCTGAGTCTTCAGCCATGGCTGCCTGTGCGGACCCTTTGCGTATGGAGGATGGTAATGGCGGGATGGTAGCCTATTTCATCCGCCGTTGGTTTGTTGCGGGACAAGCCTTGTGGCCAGCCGGTTTTAGACGGCGCGGTGACTTGCGGGTAGAATCGGGCGGTTTTTCTTTGCGGATGTGGCCATGAAACAGTATCTCGACCTGATGCAGCACGTGCTGGCGCACGGCGCCGACAAGTCCGATCGCACCGGCACCGGCACGCGCTCGGTATTCGGCTACCAGATGCGCTTCGACCTCGCCGCCGGTTTTCCGCTGGTGACCACCAAGAAGTGCCACCTGCGCTCCATCATTCACGAGCTGCTGTGGTTCCTGTCCGGCGACACCAATATCCGCTACCTGCAGGAAAATGGTGTCCGCATCTGGGACGAGTGGGCCGACGAAAACGGCGACCTCGGCCCGGTGTACGGCTACCAGTGGCGCAGCTGGCCGGCGCCGGATGGCCGCCACATCGACCAGATCGCCAATGTGCTGGACATGATCCGCCGTAATCCGGACTCACGCCGGCTGATGGTGTCGGCGTGGAACCCGGCACTGGTGGACGAGATGGCGCTGCCGCCGTGCCACAGCCTGTTCCAGTTCTACGTGGCGGACGGCAAGCTGTCCTGCCAGCTGTACCAGCGCTCGGCGGACATCTTCCTCGGCGTGCCATTCAATATCGCGAGCTACGCGCTGCTGACCATGATGGTGGCGCAGGTGTGCGGCCTGAAACCGGGTGATTTCGTGCACACGCTGGGTGACGCACACATTTATAGCAACCACTTCGAGCAGGCGCACCTGCAGCTGACGCGCGAACCGCGGCCATTGCCGACGATGCGCATCAACCCGGAGGTCAACGACCTGTTTGCCTTCAAGTTCGAGGATTTCACGCTGGAAGGCTACGATCCGCATCCGCATATCAAGGCGGAGGTGGCGGTATGAACGTGCGGCCAACCTTGACCCTGGTGGCGGCGATGGCGCGCGGCAACGTGATCGGTATTGCCAACACGCTGCCGTGGCATCTGCCTGAAGACCTGAAGCACTTCAAGGCGGTGACGCTGGGCAAGCCGGTGATCATGGGGCGTAAGACCTTCGACTCCATCGGCCGGCCGTTGCCCGGGCGGCTGAATATCGTGATCACCCGTCAGCCGGACTGGCTGCACGAGGGTGTGGCGGTGGCGCATTCGCTGGATGAGGCACTGGCGCTTGCGGCCAACGTTGACGAGGTGTGCGTGATCGGTGGTGCCGAGCTGTACCGCCAGGCGCTGCCGCTGGCCGATCAGCTGCGCTTGACCCATATCGAGCTGGACGTGGCCGGTGATGCTACGTTTCCGGCGTGGCGCGATGACGAGTGGCTGGCCACGCCGCAGCCGGCGCAGACCGCGGCCAACGGGCTGGTGTACCGCTTTGTCGACTACCGGCGCTGCGCTTGAGGTGGCGTGAGCCAAGCAGAAGGCGGCCCCGCGAGGCCGCCTTTTTCATGCTTGCTGTGTGTGAGCGGCGTCCGCGCCCAAGGCCATGGCCGAGGCTTGCGCCAGCTGGCTGTAGTCGTGGCCGAACTGCCGGATCATCTGGCACAGGCGGGGCTGGTCGCGGGCGATGATCGCCTGCAGCAGCGCGTCGAGGAAGTCGTGGGTCTGTTCGATACGGCTCTTGCCGGCGCGCAGGATGGCAAACAGGCAGCGCTGCGACAGGGGCAGCAGGTCGTGCAGGGTCTGTGCCAGGTAGCGGTTGCCAGCGTGCTGGTACAGGGCGCCGAGAAAACTGACGCCGTGGCGGTAAAAGCCGTCGAGATCGTCGTTGCGGTTGCACTCGCCCAGCGCGGTCATCAGCTCGAAGAAGTCGGCGAGGTCGTCGTTCTGCCAGTTGTGCGCCAGGTGCGACACCGCCTGTTCCAGCAGCACGAACCACAGTTCGAAGAAGTCGCGCACGTCGTCGGCGGTCATGCTGGCGACGATGGCGCCGCGGCGCGGATAGATGTCGACCAGATGACGGCGCTGCAGGATCAGCAGCGCCTCGCGCACCGAACCGCGGCTGACGTTCAGTTCCGCGGCAATGCGCAGTTCCTGGATGCGTTCGCCAGGCTGCATGTCGCCGCCGATGATCTGCTTGCCGAGAAAGCGGGCGATCTGTTCGGTGAGGGAGTCGTTGGGCTTGAAGCTCATTAAAGCTCCTGATGGATTCTTTGTTGTGTATTGCAACACGCTATGTAAACTTTATATTGTCTGGCAATCTGACTGTATGCGCATTCTAGCATCAATCCTGCGCGTCGGCATTGCAGTGCAGCAAGGTCAGCCTGTTGCGAAATCGCCCGTTTTTCCCGTCAACGCCAAGAATGCACTTGCGTGAAGAGGTTTCGCATTTTACTATTCAAACGCTTGTTTAAATCAGGGCCTGGCGAGGATCATGAGGGGCTAACATCATAAGTGGCTCGCAAGGAGATGATTGAGACGGCTGCTTCAAGAGCAATAACCTTGCATGTTATTGCGTGTTCCATCGGGAACCTTGCAGGTACGACACGGGTGTTACCTCCCCGCCACCAGGCTGGGGAGGTTTTTTTTTGCGTCCGTATCGGCGGGGAGGGGAATGAAAAAGGGGCGCCAGGGCGCCCCGTGCGGCAGTGCAGCGGGCCTCAGATCCTGAAGACGGCTACCGCGCCGTGCAGTGCCTGGGCATGGTCGGCCAGCTGGCCGGCGGCACTGGCCGTGGCGTCGACCGCACTCTGGTTGGCCTCCGTCATCGCGGAGATGACTTCGCTGCGCTGTGCGATGTCCTGCACCGCCAGCTGTTGTTCGTCCAGGGCGGTGGCGACGGACTCGATGTGCTCGGAGATGCGGGTGGTATTGTCGCGAATGCTACTGATGGCTTCGCTTGCCTGACGGCTTTGTACCACCCCGTTCAGGGTGGCCTGCACGCTGACCTGCATGCTGCTGACGACCGCATGCATGCCGCTGCCCAGCGCATCGGTTTGCTGGCGGATGTTCACCGTCGCCAGGCTGGTGCGCTCGGCCAGCTTGCGAACTTCATCGGCCACCACGGCAAAGCCGCGACCGCTTTCGCCGGCACGGGCGGCCTCGATGGCAGCATTCAGGGCCAGCAGGTTGGTCTGGTCGGCGATGTCGTGAATCGTCTGCGTGATGCTGGCGATGGTGCCGGTCTGCTCCTGCAGTTCGTGCAGTGCGCGAGCGGCGTCGCCGATATGCTCGGACATGCCGTGGATGTCCTGTGCCGAGGTCTGGATCAGGTTGGCGCAATGTTCGACCGCATCGTCGGCACTGCGCGCCTCGGACTGCACATGGTGCAATTGTTCGGCCAGCTGGTTGATGCTCTGCAGGACTTCTTCTACCGACACGGCGATGGCGCGCGACGCCTCGCTCTGGGTGTGCGAGGCCTGTTGCACGGATCTGGCCGAGCCGGAGAGGTCGGCTGCGTTGTCGTGCATTTGCGCGGACAGGTCGCGGATATGGGCGGTGATGTCGCGCAGCTTGTCCTGCATGTCGCCCAGGGCCCCCATCAGGCTGCGTTCAGCGCCGCTGGCAATGCGCAGGCGCTGGCTCAGGTCGCCGGCGGCGATCAGACGGGTCTGGTGCATGGCTTCGACCGGTTCGCCCCCCAGACTGCGGAACACGCGACGATACAGCAGTGCCCCGCCCAGCAATACCAGCAGTACCAGCAGGGCGCTGCTGGCGATCAGGATGGCGCGCGAGTTTTCGATCAGGGCTTCGCTTTCGCTGCTGATGGTGGCCACGTCGCTATCCACTCTCGCCTGCAGGTTTTCCAGCTGTTTGGTCAACTGTTCGGCGCGGTCGTCAAAGCCGCTACCGGCGGCCTTCATCAGCGCATTGCCGGTTTCGCGGCCACCGCTGATATAGCCTTCTGCCATTTGCTGGCCAACCTGATAGAAAGTATCGATTGCGGCGCGGGTGGTTGCGGCTTCCTGCTCGTATTGCGGGCTGATGGTTTTCAGTTCCTCAAGCTGCTGAAGGGCCTGCTGGTAATGCGTCTTGGCATCGCTGAAACCGTCGCGGTCGGCGGTGGCGCTGACGTCGGTCAGGAATTGCTGGATCTGCACCACGTGGAAACGGATGTCTTTCATGCGGTCACTGATGGCATCGGCGACCTGATGTTCGTGTCGGCTGTTGGCCAGCACCTTGCTCATGCTTAGTGCGACGGCGATGCCTTGGGCCAGCAGCATGATGACTGTTAGCGTGATGAAACCGATCAGGAGAGGGCGTAACTGACGAGAGGAAAGCAGGGGGATCATGCAGGATACCAAAAAAATGATAACCATGATTCTGACATGGGATATGCCATGTCGCACCCGTGATTTGCAAAACAGCTGCTGTGGAATGCTGCTGATCGATGATTTTAGGGTGAAATCCGTTTGCTTTTACTGCTAAGTCACGGCCAGTTTTGTCGGGAGCGAATACAATTTTTCATCATTGCGACATTTTCACTAAATAAACCAAGTCTTTAAGCAATAAATACAAAGTATGAAAAAGTGTTGCAAATTTGGTAAGAATTTTCACAAACACTTATAAGGAAAACCTTGCCGTCCAGCGTGCTCGGGAACGAATGGGGTCGTTCTGGTTGTTCAGGCCTGTTTTTTCCGCGTCTGTTCTGCCGCGACCAGGTCGGACAGCAGGATGTTCAGCGCGTCGGTCGACATGCGCAGCTCCAGCAGGGACATGCCCAGCGAGCTGATCAGCAGCAGTAGGCTGGTGCCGAAGGTGATCTGCGCCGCCTGCGGCCAACCGGTATAGATCTGGAACATGGCCACCACGCACAGAAACAGGCTACCCACGCCCATGCTCTGCATCCACTTGATCAGCGAAATGCGGCGGCGCAGATTGCCGATCTGCCGGACCAGCTTGTCGTTGGGGCTCTGCTGATAGTCGTCGTACAGGTTGCGGATGATGCCGGCCAGGGCCAGGTAGCGGTTGGTGTAGGCGAGCAGCAGCAGGGAAATGGCCGGAAACAGCAGGGCCGGGGTGGTCAGGTTGAGCATGGCTAGTTTTCTTCGCTGATCAGCACGTCGATGCCGTTCGCGGTCAGGTTGTAGAGTTCGATTACGTCTTCGTTGCGCATGCGCACGCAGCCGCGCGAGGTTGGCGTGCCGAACGGCACGTGCTGGCCGGCGCCGTGGATGTAGATGGCGCGGTCGTAGCTGTCGACGTCGCCGCCCTGGTTCTTGCCCGGTTCCATGCCGCACAACCACAGGATGCGGGTCAGGATCCAGTCCTTGTCCGGGTACTCGGCAGCCAGCTGCGGCGTGTACTTCCACGGCGTCACCTTGCGCCGGTAGATGATGGTGTCGGCGGCGACATCGTCGCCGATGCGTTCGCACACGCGGTGCCAGCCGCGCGGGGTCTGGTAGCTGTTGACGCGCTCGCCGACGCCGTTCTTGGCGGTAGACACGGTGTAGCGTTTCTGCGGCAGGCCGCGTCCGTCGTAGAGGGTGAGCGACTGCTCGGCGACGCTGACGTGCAGCCACGGCTGGCCGGGGTTGAGGCGGTTGGCATGGGCGGCCACCAGCGGCCCGTCCTGCTGCTGCAGGATGAAGTCAGCCGGGCTGGCGACGAGGCTGCCGCTGCAGCACAGCAGCAGTAGCAATAGCCGTTTCATCACGCGTCCTTCCTGGTGCTGTGGCGGCGCTGGCGGAAAAAGTCGGCCAGCAGGCCGGCACAACGGTCGGCGTCGATGCCGCCGTCGATGGCGGTCTGATGATTCAGTTTAGTCTCGGCGAACAGGTTCAGCACGCTGCCGGCGGCACCGGTTTTGGCGTCAAAGGCGCCGAACAGCACGTGGTCGAGGCGTGCGTGCAGGATGGCGCCGCTGCACATCGGACATGGTTCCAGCGTGACGTAGAGCTGGCAGTCGGCCAGCCGGTAGTTGCCAAGGTTGGCCGCAGCGTCGCGCAGCGCCAGCATCTCGGCGTGCGCCGACGGGTCGTGGCTGGCACAGGGCCGGTTGTAGCCACGACCGATCACCTCGCCATGCCTGACCACCACCGCGCCGACCGGCACCTCGCCTTCCTCGGCCGCCTGTTGCGCCAGCTCGCGGGCCAGCGCCATGAAGCGTTGCCGTTCGGCCAGTGGCGGCAGCGGGCGCTGCGGCGGCAACTGCGCCAGCGCCGTGCGCAGCCGCAGGCGGTCGTCATCGTCAAGCGCCGACCAGTGCACGCCGCGGATCGCTGCTTCCAGCGCGTACAGCAGCTTCAGCGTCACGGTGTGGCCGCCGGCCTTGAGCAGGGCATAGGCGCGGGGCGCACCGTATTGCGTAAGCGTCGGGCGGTCGCGGATGTCAAGCGCGTGCAGCCAGCGGATGGCGGCGGGGGGCAGCGGCGGGGAGAGAAGGGGTGTGGTCATGTTATCCAGACGGTTGCGGCCAACCTTGAGGTTGGCCGCAGGCCGGGGCGGCCTCAGGCGAGGCGGCGGGTGGCCATCAGGTAGTTCACGTCGGTGTCGTCGTTGAGGCTGTAGACGCGGGTCAGCGGGTTGTAGCCGATGCCGGTCAGCGTCTCCACGCCCAGCCCGGCGTTGCGCGCCATGCGCGACAGCTCCGACGGCTTGAGGAAACGCGCGTACTCATGCGTGCCTTTCGGCAGCATGTTCAGCACATACTCGGCGCCCAGCACCGCCAGCAGGTAGGACTTGGCGTTGCGGTTGAGGGTGGAGAAGAACACCCAGCCGCCCGGCTTCACCAGCTGCGCGCAGGCGCGCACGATGCTTTGCGGATCGGGCACGTGCTCCAGCATTTCCATGCAGGTCACCACGTCAAAGCTGGCCGGCGCTTCGGCGGCAAGGTCTTCCACCGCGACGCAGCGGTAGTTGACGCTGACACCGGACTCCAGGCTGTGCAGCTGTGCCACTTTCAGCGATTTCTTGGCGAGGTCGATGCCGGTGACGCTGGCCTCGTAGTGGGCCATGCTTTCCGACAGGATGCCGCCGCCGCAGCCGACATCCAGCACCGCCTTGCCGGCGAGTGCCGCGTGCTGGTCGATGAAGTCCAGACGCAGCGGGTTGATTTCATGCAGCGGCTTGAACTCGCTGTCCATGTCCCACCACTTGTGGGCGATCTGGCTGAATTTGTCGAGTTCCTGTTCGTCAACGTTGCTCATGCGGATTCCTTAGTTACCGAGAATGCGGACGCGCCAGCTGTCGGCGCGGGCTTTCAGTTCTGCTTCGTCCAGCGTGGTCAGCTTGCGCTCGCGCAGGACATTGCGGCCATTGACCCATACGTGGCTGACCTGCTCGCGGCCGGCGGCGTACACGATGTGCGAGATCGGGTCGAAGTTGGGGCTGGTCTCGATCTGGGCGAGATCGACGGCGATCAGGTCTGCCTGCTTGCCGACACGGATGCTGCCCACCTTGTCGGCGATACCCAGTGCCTGCGCACCGTGGAGCGTCGCCATGCGGATGGCGGTGGCGGCCGGCACCGCGGTCGGGTCCAGCGTGCCGACCTTGGCCAGCAGCGCGCCCATGCGCGTCTCGGACAGCATATCCAGCTTGTTGTTGGATGCCGCACCGTCGGTGCCGATGCCGACGTTGACGCCGGCGGCCAGCAGTTTCTGTACCGGCGCGATGCCGGAGGCCAGCTTCATGTTGGAGGTCGGGTTGTGCGCGATGGACACGCCGTGCTTGGCCACCAGCGCGATTTCGGCGTCGGTCAGGTGCACCATGTGTGCGGCGATCAGGCGTGGCGACAGCAGGCCCAGGTTCGCCAGCCGCGCCAGCGGGCGCTGCTTGTGCTGCTCGACGCTGCCGTTGACCTCGTCCAGGGTCTCGTGGATGTGGCAGTGGATCAGCATGTCCTGCTGCTCGGCCAGCGTCACCACCTTGCGGAAGGTGTCGTCGGCCACGGTGTATGGTGCGTGCGGGGCCAGGGTGAAGGTCACCAGCTCCTCGCCCAGGAACTGGCTGCGTTCGGCCATGCCCTTGGCGATGTAGTCGTCGGCGTTCTGGGCGTAGACGGTGGGGAATTCCAGGATCGAGCAGCCGACGAAGGTGCGCATGCCGGCGGCCAACCCTGCACGGGCCATCGCGGCATGGAAGAAGTACATGTCGTTGATGGTGGTGGTGCCGCTGCGGAACATCTCGCCCATCGCCAGCAGCGTGCCGTCGAACACGAAGGCATCGCTGACGTGTTTGCCTTCCGCCGGCCAGATGTGGTTCTGCAGCCAGTCCATCAGCGCCTTGTCGTCGGCCATGCCGCGCAGCAGGGTCATCGCCGAGTGGCCGTGCAGGTTGACGAGGCCCGGCATCAGCACGTGGTTGTCGAGGTTCAGGTGTTCGCTTGCGCTGACGCCGGCGACTTCGGCCGGCGACAGAGTGGCAACAATCTGGCCATTGCTGATCGCCAGCGAATGGTTCTCAAGAATGACACCATCTTGTTCTACTGTAATAATCCAGCGTGCGGTGATGAGCTGGTCGTAATGACGATGCGACATTGGTGTGTGACCCTGTAGATAATTGCCGGCGATTGTAGGCAGCGCCGTACGCTTTCGACAACCGCCCTTGTGGTTGTCGGCGCGCGCGATTAAAGCACGATTGTAAGGCAAAGCGGTGTCCGCTTCGTGTTGCGCTGCGAGATGAGGAACAATTGCAGTCGTTTTGCCATTGGGACACAATGGCCCGCCATGATGGTGCAGCGCAAACGCATGAAAGGACGATCATGACGAAGTCGTCACGGCAGGCGCGCCCTCGTGGCCAGTGGCAAATGAACTGACTGGGTGACAGTCAGGCTTTTCTTAAAAATAAAATAATGTGGCAGCCCTGCGGCAACCCGATATATGACAAGACAAGCAGAGACGTTTGATTATTCCCAGCCTGGCGGCAGATTGTCGCTACGCCAGGCCTTCCTCATTGCCGTTGTGCTTGGCCTGCTGATTCCTGCCCTGTTGATCAGTTTCCTCAGTTTCAACCTGCAACGCGACAAGATGGAGACGCAACTGGCCGTCGACCAGAACCGTCTGCTGGAAATCGTGGCGCTGGGCATGCAGGAGCCGCTGTGGAACCTCAGCCGCCAGGCGGGCGCGCCGCTGGTATCGTCGGTGATGGATGATGAACGCATCATTTCGGTGCGCGTTTCCGATACCCAGTCCAATACCATCTTCCTGTCCGCGCTGCGCAGCGAACGCCGTATCGGCGGCGTGGCCTTCGTGCAGAAGCCGGTGGTCTATCGTGGCGAGGAAATCGGCCAGGTCAACATCGAGTTCGACACCGAGCATCTGGGCATTGCCCAGAAAAACCAGCTGAAAGACCTGCTGCTGATCGTGGCGGCTCAGCTGTTGCTGTCCATCGTGCTGATCATGAGCATCCTCAACTCGCGCTTCCTGAAACCGATCCGCCAGCTGTCGGAGCAGGCTACGCAGTTGGCCGCACTGCAGCTGGACCAGCCCTTCCTGTGGGGACGCCAGGACGAGATCGGTACTGTCGGCAAGCATCTGGAGTGGATGCGTGCCGAACTGAAGCGCCTGATCGATGAACTGAAGGCCAAGACGCTGGCACTGGAGGCGGACATCGAACGCCGTCGCGAAGTGGAGGATGCGCTGCGCCGCTCCGAGAACAAGTACCGCGAGCTGTTCTGGTCCAACCTCGACGGCATCGTGATCAGCTCGCTGGAAGGGCAGGTAATCGACGCCAACCCCGCCTTCCTCAGCCTGATCGGCTACAGCCTCGATCAGCTCAAGCTGCAGAACTTCTGGAAGGTGGTGTCCGACAACAGCGAGGCGGTGGAGCGCTACAACCTGGACAACAAGGTAATGCGCTTCGGCTTCTGTGACGAGTTCGAGGTCGAGTACATCAACCGCCTCGGCAGCGCCATCCCGGTCAGCGTCAAGACGGTGGCGATGCGCGACGCCGACGGCCGCATTACCGCGGTATGGCGCATGGTGCGCGACATCTCCGAGCGCCGTGCGGCGGAAGAGCGCATGCAGCTGGCGGCCAAGGTGTTCGAGAATACCGCCGAAGGCATCATGATTACCGATGCGCAGGTCCGCATCCGCAGCGTCAACCGCGCCTTTACCGAGATTACCGGCTTCAGCCAGGAAGAAGTGCTGGGGCAGCGGCCAACGGTGCTCAGCTCCGGTCGCCACAACAAGGAATTCTACGACAGCCTGTGGTCGGTGCTCAGCGAGCAGGGGCAGTGGCAGGGCGAGGTATGGAACCGCCGCAAAAACGGCGAGGTGTATCCGGAGTGGCTGGCGATCAACGCGGTCAAGAGCCTGGCCGGCGACGTGACCCACTACGTGGCGATCTTCAGCGACCAGTCGGAGCGCAAGGCGGCCGACGAGCGCATCCAGTTCCTCGCCCACTTCGACGTGCTGACCGGCCTGCCCAACCGCGGCCACCTGCAGGATCGCGCGCTGCTGGCGATCCAGAACGCCGCCCACGATAACGGCAAGCTAGGTGTGCTGCTGCTCGATCTCGACCGCTTCAAGACCATCAACGAGTCGCTGGGTCACGCCGCCGGCGACATCCTGCTGAAGATCGCCTCCGAGCGCATCCGTCGCGTGCTGGGTGCCGGCGAGGTGGTGGCACGGCAGGGCGGTGACGAATTCCTGGTGCTGCTGCCGCTGATCAACGATGCCGCCGATGCAGTGCATGTGGCGGAGCGCATCCTCGCCGAGTTCGCCGCGCCGATCGACGTCTACAGCCACTCGCTCGCGATCACCGCCAGTATCGGTATCAGCCTGTTCCCGGACGATGGCCGCGACTTCGACACCCTAGTGCGCAATGCCGACGCGGCGATGTATCACGCCAAGTCCAGCGGCCGCAACAACTACAAGTTCTACACCGCCGATCTCAATGCCCGTGCGCGCGAGATCCTGGCCATCGAAAGCCAGCTGCGCCACGCCGTCGACCGTCAGGAATTTGTGCTGCACTACCAGCCGCAGGTGGAGATGAGCACCGGCAACATCATCGGCGCCGAGGCGCTGATCCGCTGGAACCACCCGACGCTGGGGCTGCTGGGGCCGCTGCACTTCATCGATGTCGCCGAGGAGCGCGGCTATATCGTGCAGATCGGCAACTGGGTGATCCGCGAAGCCTGCCGCCAGATCGCGGAATGGCACGCCAAGGGTCTGCCGCTGATGACGGTGGGGGTCAACCTGTCGGCGTTGCAGTTCCGCCACCAGGAGTTGGTCGGCCTGCTGCAGGACGCGCTGGCGGAGTACCAGTTGCCGGGCAGCTGCCTCGACGTGGAGGTGACCGAGAGCGTGATCATGGACGACCTGGAATCGACGGTGCAGACCATCCGCGCCATCCAGGCGATGGGCATCCGCATGTCGATCGACGACTTCGGTACCGGCTACTCCAGTCTGGCCTACCTCAAGCGCTTCAAGGCCGACAAGCTGAAGATCGACCGCTCCTTCGTGCGCGACATCCCGGGCGACCAGGACGACAGCGCGATTACCCGCGCCATCATCAACATGTCGAAAAACCTCAACATGCAGGTGGTGGCGGAAGGGGTGGAGACGGTGGAACAGTGGCAGTTCCTGGCGCAGGAAGGCTGCCACCAGGTGCAGGGCTACCTGCTGTCCAAGCCGGTGTCGGCGGAGGCGGTGGAGCCGCTGCTGCGGCAGAAGTGCCTGCTGCCGCGACTGGAGTAAGCCGCCGCGGTCTGTCCCGGTGTCGCCATCACGCCACGAGTCTGACTCGTGGCGTTTTTGTTGCCGTCGCATGTTGCAGCGCAGCTTGCTGAACTACGGATGGCGGGTGTAGCCTGTTGTCCTGGTCGTGCATGGGCACGACCTGTTGCCAAGCCCTTGGAGAGACTGCCCGATGAAGCGCAACGCTTGCCCGTTCCGGGCTGCCGCCCTGTCCGGCTGCCTGACGGAACACTGGTACACCCTCGACATCGTACTCGCCTACGACTTCCCGCGCGCCTGATGCCTGCCGCAGCCGTCCGGCTGCCCTTGCTTTTCCTTTCCTACAATTGAATTGACGCCTGTGGCCCCGTGCCACGCCGCCTGCCTGCGCGCTGTTGCGCCCGGCAGCTCGTCGGCGTGCGCCTGAAGCTTGGCCGCAAGGCAAGGAGCATCATCATGGCACGACGCATTCCCGAACCATTCCGCATCAAGATGGTAGAACCGATCAAGCAGACCACCCCGGAATTCCGCCGCCAGGCACTGGCCGAGGCCGGCTGGAACCCGTTCCTGCTGCGCGGCGAGGATGTCTATATCGATTTGCTGACCGACAGCGGTACCGGCGCGATGTCCGACCGGCAGTGGGCCGGCATCATGACCGGCGACGAAGCCTACGCCGGTAGCCGCAACTACTACCAGCTGGCCGATACCGTGAAAGAGGTGTTCGGCTACCGGCACACGCTGCCGACCCACCAGGGCCGGGGCGCCGAGCAGATCCTGTTCCCGGAGCTGGTCAAGCGCTGCAAGGGTGCGCAGCCGGTATTCCTGTCCAACTACCACTTCGATACCACCAAGGCCCACGTCGAGATCGCCGGCGCCCGCGCCATCAACATCCTCACCGAGAAGGCGCTGGACACCACCACCGCCTACGACTGGAAGGGCGACTTCGACCTGCCAAGGTTGGCCGCAACCATAGCGGAAGTCGGTGCGGCCAACGTTGCCGGCCTGATCATCACCGTCACCTGCAACAGCGCCGGCGGGCAGCCGGTGAGCATGACCAGCATCCGCGAATCGGCGGCACTGGCACGCCAGCACGGCATTCCGGTGATCATCGACGCCGCGCGCTTCGCCGAGAACGCCTGGTTCATCCAGCAGCGCGATCCGGACTACGCCGGCGTGCCGGTGCCGGCCATCGTGCGCGAGATGTTCAGCCACGGCGACATGTTCACCATGTCGTCGAAGAAGGACGCGCTGGTGAACATCGGCGGCCTGTGCTGCTTCAAGGAGGACGAGGACCTGTTCCGCACGGTGCAGGTGCGCTGCGTGGCGATGGAAGGCTTCATCACCTACGGCGGCCTCGCCGGCCGCGACATGGCGGCGATGGCGATCGGTCTGCAAGAAGGGATGGACGAGGACTATCTCGCCTACCGCATCGGGCAGGTGGCCTATCTGGGCGAGCGTCTGGCGGCCGGCGGCATCCCGATCCAGACCCCGACCGGCGGCCACGCGGTATTCGTCGACGCCAAGAAGCTGTTGCCGCATATCCCGGCCGGGCAGTTCCCGGCACACGCACTGGCCTGCGAGCTGTACCTGGAAGGCGGTATCCGCGGCGTGGAGATTGGCTCGCTGCTGCTGGGGCGCAATCCGGCCACCGGCGAACAGGAGGCATCTCCGTTCGAGCTGCTGCGCCTGACCATCCCGCGCCGGGTGTACACCAACGACCACATGGACTACATCGCCGATTGCCTGATCGACATCCGCGAGCGTGCCGCCGGTATCCGTGGCCTGACCTTCGAGTACGAGCCTCCCATCCTGCGTCACTTCACCGCGCGGTTGAAGCCGGTCTAGCCTCCGGTACGCGACGGCGCGATGCGGTAGTGCCGCGTCGCGCCGTCACCGCCATCGACAGGTGGCGACAGGTTTGATGTTGCTGCGGACTATCCTATGGTTAGGCATGAGTGCTGTCCCGGCCGACACCCGTCCGGGGTAGGCCGGCGGGGGAGCGCAACATGAAGATCAAAGTGGATAGTCCGCACGGCACCATCTGGTTACGCCTGGCTGCCGTGTATTTCGTGGCCGGCGTCTGGCTGGGCATCTACATGGGCGCCTCCGGTGACCACTCGCTGTACCCGGTGCACGCCCACCTGAACCTGCTGGGCTGGGTGTCGATGGCACTGTTCGGCATCCTGTTTCGCAAGTTTCCGGCCATGGGCGCGTCGCCGCTGGCGCAGGCCCAGTTCTGGCTGTACAACCTCGGCTTGCCGGTGTTGATGCTGGCGGTGGCGGCGATTCATCGCGGCCATCGTGCGATGGAGCCGCTGGCCGGCGCGGCATCCATCGTGCTCGGCATCGCGGTGCTGCTGTTTACGATCAACGTTTTCCGCAATGCCGGCAACTAGGTGGGCTTGACGGGGCCCCACTGCGCATCTAGTAGTTGATAGTCATTCTCGATTTCGCTATGGTGCGGTTTTCACCTCGCCGCACTTTGCCATGACCGCCCAGTTGCCCCCCCTCGATCACATCCCCGCCGATCTGGTGTCCGCGGCCGACTACCAGCGCTACGCCGCGCACCACATGAGCGCCAACGCCCGTGCCTATGTCGACAGCGCCGCCGCGGACGAGCTGAGCCATGCGGCCAACCTTGCCGCCTTCGCGTGCCGGCAGCTGCAGACGCAGGTGCTGGCCGATGTCCGCGGCGGTCATTGCCGTTGTGAGCTGTTCGGGCTGTCGCTGAGCCATCCGCTGCTGCTGGCGCCGGTGGCATACCAGAAGCTGGTGCACGCCGATGGCGAGCGGGCGGCCGCCTATGCTGCCACCGCCATGGGCAGCAGCATGCTGGTCAGCACGCTGGCCAGTACGCCACTGGAGGAGGTCGCCGCCGCGGCACAGGGGCCGTTGTGGTTCCAGCTGTACTGGCAGCACGACCGCGCGGTGGTAGCGGAGCTGGTCCGGCGTGCCGAGATTGCAGGTTATCGTGCGCTGGTGCTGACGGTGGATGCGCCGCTGGCCGGGGTGCGCAATGTCGAGGCCCGCGCCGGTTTCCAGTTGCCACCACGGGTACAGGCCGCCAATCTGGTGGGCATGGCGCCGTACCAGCCAGCTTTGGCGACGGGGCAGAGCATGGTGTTTGACGGCCTGATGGCGGTGGCGCCGAGCTGGGCGGATATCGACTGGTTGCGGCAGCAGACGCGCTTGCCGCTGCTGCTGAAGGGGGTGCTGGCGCCGCGCGATGCAAGACGGGCCGTGCAGCAGGGCGTGGACGGCCTGATCGTGTCCAATCACGGCGGGCGGGTGCTGGACTCGGTGCCGGCCAGTCTCGACGCGCTGCCGCGTATCGCCGAGGCAGTGGACGGGGCGCTGCCCTTGCTGCTGGACGGCGGCATTCGCCGTGGCAGCGACATCCTGAAGGCGCTGGCGCTGGGGGCCTCGGCGGTGCTGATCGGTCGTCCCTACCTCCACGCGCTGGCGACTGCCGGTGCGCTGGGGGTGGCGCACCTGTTGCGCACACTGCAGGAGGAACTGGAGGTGGCGATGGCGCTGACCGGCTGCCGTACGTTGGCCGACATCTCGCCGGAGGTGCTGTGGCCGGAGTGAGGTGTTGCGGCCAACGTTGGCCGCAACACTCCGTCGCATGCAACGCAAAACGGCCCGCAATCGCGGGCCGTTTTGCTTAGGCGAAGATCATCTGCAGGGCGATGTCCGGCGCGGCAGTGCCGCCATCCAGTACCGGATAGGGGCGGGCACTGTGCATGCGCAGCTCGCCGTCGACGAACAGGCGCACATCCACGGCGTAGCGCTGGCCGGCCTGGATGGCCTGCGGGTCGTAGCACAGCGAGAAGGCGGCCGGGAAGGCGATCGTCTCCAGCGACTGCTCGGCGACCACCGCCGCGGCCTCCGTGCCGTCGCCCAGTGCCAGCAGGCGCACGCGCAGCAGGGTCTTGTCCTGCGGCCACAGCAGCTTCTCGCGGTAGGATACCGTGCCGTTCAGATAGGCCAGGGTTGGCCGCAGCGGGGTGGCGCAAGCGGCCAGCAGGCCGGCGGACAGTGCCAGCAGCAGCTGGCGGCGGGGAAGAGTGGTGTGCATCATGGGGTTTGCTCCGTGGCGGCCTTGCCGAGGGTGAGCATCGCGCCTTCCGCCGGCAGCCATTCATTCTGTACCCGCCAGCTACCCTGCTTGTCCTGCAGCCGCACATACCAGTGGCTGACCTGGTCCGGCTGCAGCACGCCCTGGTACAGCTTTTCACCGATACGCTGCAGCGCGATGCGCTGGTCTCCGTGTTGCCGGGTCGGATGCAGCAGCAGCAGTTCCGGTGTGCCGGTCAGTGGCTTGGCGCTGGTGTCGACCACGCGCACGCTGCGCATGTCGTCGCTGAACATCACCTGGGCGCTGATGCCCAGCGTCTGGGCGACCCGGTCGCGCTTCAGTTCCAGGTTGATGTCCTTGCCCTGCTTGTAGTAGTCGTCGTTGACCATGTCGTCGGCGCCGCGCACGATGATGCCGAAGGTGACAAAGCCGGCCATCACCACCAGTAGCGGCCCCGACATCAGTAGCCAGAACCAGCGCTCCTTGTACCAGGGGCGGGTCGCCCCTGTCTGTTTCTGCATCGTCATTCTCCGATAAAGCTCGATTTTTCCTCGATGGCGGTGCCATCCGGCAGCGATTCGACCCGGAAGTAGATCTTGTGGCTGCCCTTGGTCGCGTATTGTGGATCAGCCTGTACCCGTACGTCGATCTGTTCGTTTTCGGTCGGCTTGACCAGGATGTCCTTGCGGTCGACCACCAGTTTCAGATCCGGCAGGCCTTCGACCGTGATGCGGAAGTGTTGTTCCGTTTCGGAGACGTTGATGATGCGCACGCTGTAGCTGTTCTCCAGCCAGCCGTCATCGGTCTCGCGTACCAGCGAGGCACGGTCTTTCAGGATGTCGACCTTGAACGGTTTGCGCATCACCAGCGAAGTGACCGCGGCCCCGAAAATGATGACCAGCAGCAGCACGTACAGCACCACGCGCGGCCGCTTCAGCCGCGACAAGAATTCGCTTTCCGGATACTTGCCTTCCAGTGCCGCCTCGGTGGTGTAGCGGATCAGGCCTTTCGGGCTGCCGACCTTGACCATCACCTCGTCGCAGGCGTCGATACAGGCGGCGCAGCCGATGCACTCGTATTGCAGGCCGTTGCGGATGTCGATGCCGACCGGGCACACCTGCACGCAGATGCCGCAGTTGATGCAGTCGCCGAGGTTGGCGTTTTCCTGGCCCTTCTTGCGCGCGCCGCGCGGTTCGCCGCGCTTTTCGTCGTAGGAGATGATCAGCGTGTCTTCGTCGAACATCGCGCTCTGGAAGCGGGCGTACGGGCACATGTACTTGCACACCTGCTCGCGCATGTGGCCGGCTAGCAGGTAGGTGAAACCGGCGTAGAAGAACATCCAGAAGATTTCCCACGAGCCGTAGTCGAAGCTAGGCAGCGCGGAGACCAGGTCCAGCATTGGCGTGAAGTAGCCGACCAGGGTGAAGCCGGTCAGCAGCGAGAACACGATCATCAGGCCCTGGCTGGTGGCACGCAGGCGCAGCTTGCGCAGCCCCATCAGCTCCTTGTCGAGCTTGAGGCGCTTGTTGCGGTCGCCCTCCACCAGCTGCTCAATCCAGATCATGATCTCGGTGTAGACGGTCTGCGGACAGGAGTAGCCGCACCACAACCGGCCGGCGATGGTGGTCCAGGCAAACAGGCCAAAGGCGCAGCACATCAGCAGCGCGGCGAGGTAGACGAAGTCCTGCGGCCAGATGGTGAGGCCGAACAGGTAGAACTTGCGGTTGACCAGATCGAACAGCACCGCCTGGCGCCCGTTCCATTGCAGCCAGGGCAGGCCGAAGTACACCAGCTGGGTGGCGACAACGAACAGGATGCGCCAGTTGTTGAACAGGCCGCTGACGCTGCGCGGATGGATTTTTTTCTGTGCCTCGTACAGCGACACGGTCTGCATTTCCGGTTTGGCCGGTTCGACCTTGACCGGAATGTCTTTCAGCTTTTGGCTCATGCTGCGGTTCCTGGCTAGAAAATTTCGCGCAATACACAATGCATTATGTACTGTGCGAAGTCTTCTTAATGGTTGTTTATTTTATCAATAGATAGATTGTGCGTTGCAAAAGATACTGCCCGCTTGCGCGGGCAGTATTGAGCAGCATCAATTACTCTGCTTTGGCTTTGTTGGAGAGGCTCCAGACATAAGAGGCCAGCAGGTGAACCTTGCCGTCGCCGAGGAAGTCTTTCCAGGCTGGCATCTGGTTGTTGCGACCGTTGGTCACGGTCTCGATGATGGTCTTCTCGGTACCTCCATACAGCCAGATGTTGTCGGTCAGGTTAGGGGCACCCAGAGCCTGGTTACCCTTGCCGTCAGGACCGTGGCAGGCCGAGCAGATGGCAGCGAAGGTTTCCTTGCCGCGGCTGGCGCGTTCGGCATCATGCTTCTTGCCGGACAGCGACATCGCGTAGTTGGCCACATCCTTGACCTTTTCTTCACCGAAGGCCGCGCCGAAGGCCGGCATCTGGCCGTGACGGCCGCCATTCAGTGTGGTCTTGATGATTTCCGGGGTACCGCCGTACAGCCAGTCGTTGTCGGTCAGGTTAGGGAAGCCCTTGGCGCCGCGTGCGTCAGAGCCGTGGCACTGTACACAGTAGGTCTGGAACAGGCGCTTGCCCATGGCCTGGGCTTCCGGATCGGCAGCGACGGCCTTCACGTCCATTTTCATGAACTTGTCGTACAGTGGCTGGTACTTGGCTTCCGCCTGGGCTTTCTCTTCCTTGTACTGGCCAACGGAAGTCCAGCCGCGCAGGCCTTTCCAGGTACCCAGACCCGGATACAGCACCAGGTAGACGGCACCGAATACCAGGGTGATGTAGAACATCAGCATCCACCAGCGTGGCAGCGGGTTGTTGTATTCCGCCAGGTCGTCATCCCAGACGTGCCCGGTGATTTTTACTTCTTCCCCTTTTTGTACCGTGGTCTTCGACTGTGTGTACAGCAAGTACGTCAGACCGACGATACCTACAACCACGATTACCGTGATGTAGATACTCCAGAAATCACTCACGAAATCACTCATTTCTTCGCTCCGTTAGTGGCGTCGATGGCTTGCTGCTCTTCCTCGTCGCCATTGAAGACAAGGTTGGCCGCATCGTCATAACGCCGCTGCGATTTTTTACCGAATGCACCGATCAGGATCACGGTAAACGTCACAAAACAGAATACCGTGAACAGGATGCGGGCCAGATTGGTCAAGTCCATGACTTAGCGCGCGTTCTTCAGTGCAAGGCCAAGACCCTGCAGGTAGGCGATCAGTGCATCCAGCTCGGACTTGCCTTCGACCATGGCTTTGCCTTCGGCAATTTCCTTATCTGTGTAAGGAACACCTACCTTGCGCAGCGCGGTCATCTTGGCGGCGACACCGTCGGCATCGGCCAGGTCACGCGCCAGCCACGGGAAGGCCGGCATGTTGGATTCCGGTACCACGTCGCGCGGGTTGGTCAGGTGGACACGGTGCCATTCGTCGGAGTAACGACCGCCAACACGGGCCAGGTCCGGACCGGTACGCTTGGAGCCCCACTGGAACGGGTGGTCGTATACCGACTCACCAGCGACCGAGTAGTGACCGTAGCGTTCGGTTTCGGCACGGAACGGACGGATCATCTGCGAGTGGCAGGTGTAGCAGCCTTCGCGGATGTAGATGTCGCGGCCGGTCAGCTGCAGCGCGTTGTACGGCTTGACGCCGGCGATCGGCTGGGTCGTCGACTTCTGGAACATCAGCGGCACGATCTCGACCAGTGCGGCCACGCTGATTACCAGCAGGGTCAGCACGATCAGGTACGCAACGTTTTCTTCGATCAGTTTCTGGATTTTTTCCATGATGGTTCTTTCTGCCCCTTAGTGCGCGTGAGCGGCAACGGCCGGGATCTTGGCATCAACCGGACGACCAGCGGCAACGGTACGGAAGGTGTTGTACGCCATGATCAGCATGCCGGACAGGAACAGCAGGCCACCCAGCAGGCGCACGAAGTGGTACGGATAGGTTGCTTTAACCGCTTCCACGAAGGCGTAGGTCAGGGTGCCGTCCGCGTTCAGTGCACGCCACATCAGGCCCTGCATCACGCCGGAGATCCACAGTGCGGCGATGTACAGCACCACGCCGACGGTCGCCAGCCAGAAGTGGGCTTCGATCAGCTTGCTGCTGTGCATGCCGTCACGGCCGAACAGGCGCGGGATCAGGTAGTACAGCGAACCGATGGAGATGAAGGCAACCCAGCCCAGGGCACCGGAGTGCACGTGACCAACGGTCCAGTCAGTGTAGTGCGACAGCGCGTTGACGGTCTTGATCGACATCATCGGGCCTTCGAAGGTGGACATGCCGTAGAAGGACAGCGATACCACCAGGAACTTCAGTACCGGGTCGGTACGCAGTTTGTGCCACGCGCCGGACAGGGTCATGATGCCGTTGATCATGCCGCCCCAGCTTGGCGCGAACAGGATCAGGGAGAACGCCATACCCAGCGACTGTGTCCAGTCAGGCAGGGCGGTGTAGTGCAGGTGGTGAGGGCCGGCCCACATGTAGGTGAAGATCAGCGCCCAGAAGTGCACCACCGACAGACGGTAGGAGTACACCGGACGACCGGCCTGTTTCGGTACGAAGTAGTACATCATGCCGAGGAAGGCGGCGGTCAGGAAGAAGCCCACCGCGTTGTGGCCGTACCACCATTGCACCATGGCATCGACTGCGCCGGCGTAGATGGAGTAGGACTTCCACATCGATACCGGGATGGCCAGGCTGTTGACGATGTGCAGCAGGGCGACGGCCAGGATGAAGGCACCGTAGAACCAGTTGGCTACGTAGATGTGCTTCACCTTGCGGATAGCCAGGGTGCCGAAGAACACGATGGCATAGGCGACCCAGACAATGGTGATCAGCACGTCGATCGGCCATTCCAGCTCGGCGTATTCCTTGCCGGCGGTGAGGCCCAGTGGCAGGGTGATGGCGGCCAGCACGATAACGGCCTGCCAGCCCCAGAAGGTAAACGCGGCCAGCTTGTCGGAAATCAGGCGAACGTTACAGGTGCGCTGAACTACGTAGTAGGACGTGGCAAACAGCGCGCAGCCGCCGAATGCAAAGATCACGGCGTTGGTGTGCAGAGGACGCAGACGGCCGTAGTGGAACCACGGTCCGAAATTGAGCTCCGGCCACACCAGCTGGGCCGCAATAATGACGCCAACCAGCATGCCGACAATGCCCCAGACTACGGTCATTATCGAGAACTGGCGCACCACCTTATAGTTATAAGTGGATTGCGTTTCCATTTAGGGTTTTCTCCAAGGTTGCGAACTAGAACGTAAAACCGTAGCGACTTGAAACCCCGGTGCGTAACCCCATATGAAAATGAAGTCGGGCAAGTCGCGGGGATGACGGAGAGCCTGGACGGTATAAAGCCGGGTGAACCATGGTGATGCTGCATGGTGCCGGTATTATCCAGTCGGTATGTAAAGCGCCCCGAATCCCCATTTATTCAATCAGGCATTCTAAATCAAATCGGGTGTCAGCGGCCAGACGACAGCGCCGGTGAGCCCGGCTTTTTGCGCTGTTCGTTGCGGCGTGTCAGGCTGAAAAGCCCTTTTTGCCCACTGCGATTATATTGTCATTGCCGGTGCCCATTTTGATGAAGATCAAGCGGCCACCCCGCCTGCGCCAGACAGGACATGGTGCTAGAATCCCCCACTTTCCCTTCCAGTCCGGGGTCGTGTCATGAGCTTTGCCGTCCGCTATCGCCTCTGCCCGCTTGATCCGCAGGCACATCTGTTTGAAGTCTCGCTGACCCTTCGCCAGCCCGCCGCCGCAGGGCAGGTGCTGCGCCTGCCGGCGTGGATACCCGGCAGCTACATGATCCGCGAGTTCGCCCGCCACATCGTCGCCATCCGCGCCGAGAGCGGCAACAAGGCGGTGGCGCTGCAGAAGCTCGACAAGCACAGCTGGCAGGCGGCACCGGTGAAGGGTGAACTGACCGTGCACTACACCGTGTACGCGTTCGATTTGTCGGTACGCGGCGCCTACCTGGATGGCGAGCGCGGCTTCTACAACGGCACCAGCGTGTTTCTGCAGGCCGACGGTTTCGAGCACGAGCCGTGCGAGGTGGAAATCCTGCCGCCGCAGGACAAGGCACAGGCCAAGTGGCAGGTGGCCACCAGCCTGCCGGCTACGGACATCAAGAAATCCGGCTTCGGCCGCTACCGTGCGGCCAACTACGACGAGCTGATCGACCACCCGGTGGAGCTGGGCGAGTTCGAGCGCGTCACCTTCAAGGCCTGCGGCGTGCCGCACGAGTTTGTCGTCTCCGGCCAATACAAGGCCGACCTGAAAAGGTTGGCCGCAGACACTAAACGCATCTGCGAATGGCAGATCCGCTTCTTCGGCGAGCCGGCGCCGTTCGAGCGCTACGTGTTCATGCTGTATGTCGGCGGCGACATCTACGGCGGCCTGGAACACCGCGCCTCCACCGCGCTGGTGGCCAGCCGCGACGACCTGCCGGCGCCGGGCCTGGCGGACGGCGAGATCGGCGACGGCTACCTCAAGCTGCTGGGCCTGATCAGCCACGAATACTTCCACAGCTGGAACGTGAAACGCATGAAGCCGGCGGCGTTCACCCCCTACGACCTGAACCGCGAAGGTCACACCACGCTGTTGTGGGCGTTCGAGGGCATCACCTCCTACTACGACGACCTCGCGCTGCTGCGTTGCGGCCTGATCGACGAGAAACGCTACCTCGGCCTCCTGGCCAAAACCATCACCGGCGTGGCGCGTGGCAACGGCCGCACCAAGCAGACGCTGGCCGATTCCAGCTTCGACGCCTGGACCAAGTACTACCGCCAGGACGAGAACAGCCCCAACAGCATCGTCAGCTACTACACCAAGGGCTCGCTGGCGGCACTGGCGCTGGACCTGCATATCCGCCGCGAAACCGGCGGCGCCAAGAGCCTGGACACGGTGATGCTGGCGCTGTGGCAGAAGTGGCTGGCCGACGGCCAAGGCCTGGCGGAAGACGAGTGGGAGCGCGTGGCCGAAGAGGTGACCGGCCTTAAGCTCGGCAAGTTCTTCGACATGGCGATCCGTTCCACCGCCGATTTGCCGCTGGCGGAACTCCTCGCCACGCAGGGGGTTCAGATGCAGATGGTGCCGGCCGACAGTGCCAGCGACAGCGGCAGTGTGGTCGATGAATTCCGCGCCGCAACGTTGCGGCCAACCCTGGGCGTGAAGAGCGCGCCGGACGCCCTCGGCGTGCGCCTCGTCAGCGTGCTGGACGGCGGTGCGGCGCAGGCGGCCGGGCTGGCCGGCGGCGACGTGATCATTGCCGTCAACGGGCTGAAGGTTGGCGACCTGGACAAGGCGATCGGCCGCTGCCGCATCGGCGACACGGTGAAGATCCACACCTTCCGCCGCGACGAACTGAACACTTACAAGGTAACGCTGGCCGCCACCGCCGCCGATACCTGCCGCCTGCGCCTGGAGGACAACGGCGCCGGCTGGCCGACGCATTAACCGGGGACGCTTTCGCGTAGACAACAAGGAGGGCGGGCAGTGCGCTGACCCGCCCCGTACCCTACACAGGAAACATGGCATGAGCCAACAAGCCCAAATCAAGTACCGGCAAGACTATCAAGTGCCGTCCTATCTGGTGGACAAGGTCGACCTGACCTTCGACATCCTCGACGACAATCTGGTGCGCGTGCGTTCGCGCCTGATCATGCACCGCAATCCGGCGGCCACCGCGGCCAACGTGCTGCAGCTGGACGGCTCGGCCACGCTGCTGTCGCTGCAGCTGGACGGTGAAGTACTGGCCGCCGACGCCTACAGCCTGCGCGATGACGGCCTCAGCATCGCCAACGTACCGGACAGCTTCATTCTGGATGTGGAAACCGAGATCGACCCGGTGGCCAACAGCAGCCTGATGGGGCTGTACGCCTCCGGCGGCAGCAACCTGTATACCCAGTGCGAGCCGGAAGGCTTCCGCAAGATCACCTTCTATCCCGACCGTCCGGACGTGATGGCCAAGTTCACCACCACCATCATCGCCGACAAGCAGAAGTACCCGGTACTGCTGTCCAACGGCAACAAGGTGGGCGAGGGCATGGCCGACAAGAAGCGGCACTGGGTGAAGTGGGTCGACCCGTACCGCAAGCCGTCCTACCTGTTCGCACTGGTGGCCGGCCGGCTGTCGGCGCTGAAGGACAGCTACATCACCGCCAGCGGCCGCCGCGTGGCGCTGGAAATCTGGACCGTGCCGGCCGACCAGGACAAGGTGGCGTTCGCGATGGGCGCGGTGAAGCGCTCGATGCACTGGGACGAGCAGCGCTTCGGCCTGGAGTACGACCTCGACATCTACATGATCGTCGCCGTCGGCGACTTCAACATGGGCGCGATGGAAAACAAGGGCCTCAACATCTTCAATACCTCGGCGGTGCTGGCGCGGCAGGACACCGCCACCGACGCCGACTTCGAGCGCGTGGAAGCCATCATCGGCCACGAGTACTTCCACAACTGGACCGGCAACCGCGTCACCTGCCGCGACTGGTTCCAGCTGTCGCTGAAGGAAGGCCTGACCGTGTTCCGCGACCAGGAGTTCAGTTCCGACCTGCACAGTCGCGCGGTGCAGCGCATCCAGGACGTGAAAAACCTGCGCCAGCTGCAGTTTCCGGAAGACGCCGGCCCGACCGCGCACCCGATCCGCCCGGACAGCTACATCGAGATGAACAACTTCTACACCATGACGGTGTACGAGAAGGGCGCCGAAGTGGTGCGCATGTACCACACCCTGCTGGGTGAAGAAGGCTTCCAGAAGGGCATGCAGCTGTATTTCCGCCGCCACGACGGCCAGGCGGTGACCTGCGACGACTTCCGCGCCGCCATGGCCGACGCCAATGGCGTGGACCTCACCCAGTTCGCGCTGTGGTACAGCCAGGCCGGCACGCCGCAGCTGACGGTGCGCGGCGAGTACGATCCGGTTGCGCTCAGCTACACCCTGCATCTGGTGCAGCACTGCCCGGCGACGCCGGGGCAGGGCGACAAGCAGCCGTTCCACATTCCGCTGGCGCTGGGCCTGGTTGGCCGCGACGGCCAGGACCTGCAGCTGCAACTGCAGGGCGAGACCGAGGCCGGCGCCACCACCCGCGTGCTGGATGTGCGTGCCGCCGAGCAGTGCTTCACCTTCGTCAACGTCAGCCAGCCGCCGGTACCGTCGCTGCTGCGCGGTTTTTCGGCGCCGGTGAAGCTGGTGTTCGACTGGCGCGACGACGAGCTGGCGTTCCTGATGGCCAACGACAGCGACCCGTTCGCGCGCTGGGAGGCCGGCCAGGCCTACGCCGAGCGCCTGTTCAAGCAGCTGATCGCCGATCACGCCGCCGGCCGCCCGCTGCAACTGGCCGAGGGCTTTGTCGAGGCGTTGCGCGCGGTGTTGCGCGACCACGAGGCCGATGCCGCGTTCAAGGCGCTGATGCTGACGCTGCCGTCGGAGGCCGAGATCCTGGAGATGGTCGACGTCGCCGATCCGGCGCACATCCACGCGGTGCGCGAATTCGTGCTGGCCTCGCTGGCACAGGCGCTGCGCGGCGAATGGCACGAGGCCTTCGACATCAACCAGTGTGGCGCCTACCAGCCGGAAGATGCCGGCCGCCGCGCGCTGAAGAACCTGGCGCTGGCCATGCTGACGCGCCTGGCCGACGCCTGGCCGGAAGAAGCGGCCGGACAGCAGTGCCTGAACGCGGACAACATGACCGACCAGATGGGCGCGCTGCTGGCGTTGCGCGACCGCGACGGCGATGTCCGCACCGACTGCTATCTCGCCTTTGCCGAACGCTGGCAGGACAACGCGCTGGTGATGGACAAGTACTTCAGCCTGCTGGCCAGCAGCCAGCTGCCGTGCACGCTGGACCACGTGAAGGCCGCGATGTCGCACCCGGCGTTCACCCTGCGCAACCCGAACAAGGCGCGCGCGCTGCTGGGCAGCTTCGGCCGCAACATGCTGCACTTCCACGCCGCTGACGGCTCCGGTTACCGCTTCCTCGCCGAGCAGATCGTGGTGCTGGACGACATCAACCCGCAGGTGGCCAGCCGGCTGGTGGCGGCATTCAACCGCCGCCGCAAGCTGGAGCCGCAACGCCAGCAGCTGATGACCGCCGCCCTGCAGCAGATCCTGGCCAAGCCGGGGTTGTCGAACGACGTGTTCGAGATTGTATCGAAAAACCTGACGGCATAAAGCGTACAATGCTGTGCTGACGCGGGCCGGATGCTTCCGGCCCGTTTTTCTTTTCCTGTTCTCTTGCGGCCAACCTTGTCCATCATGTCTGCTGTTTCCGACCGTACTGCCAGCGTGCTGATGCTGCTGGCGCTGTGGTTCGCCTGGGGTACCAACTGGGTGGTCACCAAGCTCGGCCTGGCCTACGCCAGTGCCTTTCAGCTCGGCCTCGGCCGTACCGTGCTCGCCATCGTCACGCTGGCGCTGATCATGCGCGCCACCGGCCGGCGCTTCAAACCGACACCGTTGCGGCCAACCTTCTGGCTGGGGCTGACGCAGACCGCCGGCTTCGTGGTGTTCACCAATCTGGCGCTGGTGGCCGGCGGCGCCGGCAAGGTGTCGGTGCTGTGCTACACCATGCCGTTCTGGACGCTGCTGCTGGCGCGGCTGCTGCTGCACGAAAAGCTGGCACCGCTGCAGTGGCTGGGCGTGGCGCTGGCCCTGGTCGGGCTGCTGGCGATTCTCGAACCGTGGGATCTCGGTGGCAACTGGCTGTCGGACGCGCTGGCGATTGCCGGCGGCCTGGTGTGGGCCAGCTCGGCGATCATCGCCAAGAAGCTGCGCGCGCAGCACCAGGTCGATACCCTGGCGCTGACTTTCTGGCAGATGGTGTGGGGCACGCTGGTGCTGGCGCTGCTGTTGCCGCTGTTCCCTGGCCGCGACATCGAGTGGGGCTGGCCGCTGCTGGGCGTGCTGCTGTTCTCCGGCGTGCTCGCCGGCGGCCTGGGCTGGCTGGTGTGGATGCTGCTGCTGTCACGGCTGTCGGCCGGCATGGCCGGCATGAGCATCCTGGCGATACCGGCGGTGGCGGTGCTGATGGCGTGGCTGCTGCTGGCCGAGGTACCGAGCCAGGCCGAGGCGCTGGGCATGCTGCTGATCGCCGCCGCGCTGGTCCTGATCTCGCTGCCCGCGCTACGGCGCGAGTGGCGGCGCTAGCCGCCGGGCCTCACCGGCGTCAGCCTGCCTCGTTGGCAGGATTGGCCAGTTGCAGCAGGCGCGTGACACCAATCGGTTCCTGCTTCAGCAGCGGCACCACGGCGTAACGCTGGGCATGATGCGTGGCCACGGCATCGATTTCCTTCAGTTCGTTCTGCGCACGCTGGCGCAGCAGGGCGGCGCGCGGCTGACTGGCGGCTACGCTGTTGTTGATCACCCAGGCCCAGGGTTCGATGCCGGCACGGCGCAAGTCTTGCTGCAGGTTGGCCGCTTCCAGCACCGGGGTGGTTTCTGCCAGGGTAGCAAGCAGTACCTTGGTCTGTTTGGGGTCCTGCAGCTGCATCATCGGCGTGGTGAAATGCAGGCCCTTGCTGCCCATCTGGCGGGATACCTCGCGGTGGTAGGCGCCGGTGGCATCCAGCAGCAGCAGGGTGTGACCGGTAGGGGCGGTATCCATCACCACGAACTTCTTGCCGGCTTCACGGATGATGCGAGAGAAGGCCTGAAACACGGCGATCTCTTCGGTACACGGTGAACGCAGATCCTCTTCCAGCAGGGCGCGGCCTGCAGCATCCAGCCTGGCACCCTTGCTGGCCAGAACTTCCTTGCGATAGCGCTCGGTTTCGTCATGCGGGTCGATACGGCTGACAGCCAGATTGGGCATGGAGCCTTCCAGTGTTTCGGTCAGATGCGCGGCGGGGTCCGAGGTGGTGAGGTGTACAGGCAGACCGCGGTGCGCCAGCTCGACGGCGACGGCGGCGGCCAATGTGGTTTTACCGACCCCACCTTTCCCCATCAGCATCACCAGCCCGTGACCATCAGCGGCAATATCGTCCACCAGTGCGGACAAGCTTGGCGCATTCAACAGTGCGACCGGGGGGAGTGATGCCTGTTCACCAGCTGTGTTGTCATCTACCAGCAATCGGCGCAAGGCATCCAGCCCCACCAGATTGAATGGTTTGAGTGCCACAGTATCGGTTGGCAGGGTTTGCAGTACCGCCGGCATGGCTGCCAGAGCCTGCTGCTCACGCTGGGCAATGGCGGCCGCCAGTTCGTCCAGAGCAATGGCCGACTGCGGCAGCAGGCCATTGATCACCAGATATTGTTGCGACAGGCCAATCGCGGCCAGTTCCTCGTGTGTGCGCGCCACTTCGCGCAACGTCGCGCGCTGGGCACGGGCCACCAGTACCAGCCGGGTCCGTAGCGGGTCGGCCAGTGCATCCACCGCCGCCTTGTACTGCACCCGCTGTTTTTCGAGACCGGCAAGTGGTCCCAGGCAGGACGCGTCTCCTTTGCCCGCTTCCAGGAAACCGCTCCAGGCACCGGGCAATTGCAGCAGCCGGATGGTGTGGCCGGTGGGGGCGGTGTCGAAAATGATGTGATCAAAGCCAGCAGTCAGCGGCGATTCGATCAGCAGTGCAGTGAACTCGTCAAAGGCGGCGATCTCGGTAGTGCAGGCGCCGGACAGCTGCTCCTCGATGCCCTTGACCACCGCTTCCGGCAACACGCCGCGCACCGGACCAACGATGCGGTCGCGGTAGGCTTGGGCGGCCCCTTGCGGGTCGATCTCCAGTGCCGACAGGTTTGGCACGGCGGGTATTGCCGTGATGTGGTTGCCGATGGCGATGCCGAACACCTGCCCCACGTTGGAGGCCGGATCGGTGCTGACCAGCAGTACCTGCTTGCCGTCTGCGGCCAACTGTACGGCAGTAGCACAGGCGATCGAGGTCTTGCCGACACCGCCCTTGCCGGTGAAGAACAGGAAACGTGGGGGTTGATCAAGGAAGTGCATGGGGAGCCTCCCGCTTAGCAGCAGCTGCTGCCGGAGCAGCAACTACCGGTTGTTGACTGCGGGGCACTGATCTCGATGATGCCGGCCCAGCGTGCCAGTTCCTTGCGGGTAGGGTAACGACCAGCCATGGCCACTTCGCCGTCTACCAGTACCAGCGGCAAGCCCTCCTGGCCGGAGCGCTCCAGAAAGCCCTTCACTACGGCATTGTCGGCAAAGGCCAGCGGTTGTTGCGCCAGATTGAAGCGTTCGATCTGTGCGCCGTTCTGCTTTGCCCAATCCACGTCGGCGGAAAAACTCACCAGTGCCTGGTCAACGTCCACACCACATACGCCCGTGCTGCAGCACAGTGCCGGATCAAAAATCTGAATGGTTTTCATGGCAATCCTTTCTCACATTTCGAGTGGCAAGCCGATCAGGCTTGCGGGTATAGCCGCTGCAAGGCTGTGCGCTGTGCGGGCTTCATGCTGATGACCGGGCGTATCGCCTTGGCCTTGGCTTCTGCCTCTTCCAGAGTCTGGCACAGGCCCAGCTCCAGCAGCACACCAACCGCGACGGTGCCGGTACGGCCCTTGCCGCCGCCACAGTGGAAGCCCACCTTCTGCCCCGCACGATAGGCGGTGACCACCGCATCGATGGCGGCCTTGAACAGCGCAGCCTGATCCTGGCCAGGATCATCGCCCAAGGGGATCTTGGTCCAGATCACGTTGGCCGCTGCGCAGCCTGTGGACTCCTCACGCAGATCCACAATCACTTGTACGCCATCCTGTTCCACCATGGCGGCAACATCGCTCGCCCCGCCAAGGTAGACATGACCGGTAATCAGCTGGTGGTAGCTTTTATCTTCGCTCATTGGTGACGTCCTTACGGCAACAGGGTGCCGATACGATCCAGCTCGGCCTTGAGACGAACGCGATCCTGTTGCAGCTCAGCCAAGGGCAGCGCCAGGAAGGCTTCGATACGGGCGCGCAGGATGCGGTAAGCGGTCATGAATGCGGCATCGATCTCCTCGTCGGTGCCGGTGACGTGAGCCGGGTCTTCCACGCCCCAGTGGGTGCGCAACACCGGCCCCAGGTAGGCCGGGCAGGTTTCACCGGCGGCACTGGCACATACCGTGATCACGATGTCGGGCGTGGCTGGCAGGTTGTCCCAGGATTTACTGGCGTAGCCCTCGGTCGAAATCCCCTCGCGTGCCAGTAGTGCCAGCGAGCGTGGGTGCACCTGGCCTGTTGGCTGGCTCCCCGCACTCATCGCTTTCCAGCCTGCAGGTGCCAGGTGGTTGAAAGTTGCTTCGCCCAGGATCGAGCGGCAGGAGTTTCCGGTGCACAGAAAAAGCACGTTCATGAGTTCAACTTTCCATTTCAGTCTTGGGTAATGGGGGCAGGACCGCTTCGGGGCAGCAGGAGTCGGCACGGATCTCGGCGCATTGCTCAGGATGTCCCGCACAGCACTCCTCAGTCAGGTAGGCGATCAGTTCCAGCATCAAGGGAAGATTGGCGCGGTAGCGCTGATAGCGCCCTTCCTGTTCCACCGAAACCAGCCCGGCATGTGTCATGCCCTTCAGGTGGAAGGACACATTGTTGGGCGGCAAGTCGAGTGCACTGGCGATCTGGCCGGCCACCATGCCTTCCAGGCCGCGCTTGACGAGTAGGCGATAGATGTCCAGCCGGATACCGGAGGACAGCGACTCGAATACTTGGGTGGCGGTTTGTTTTTCCATTCGTCAACTATACAAGAATTATTGAAATATACAAGAAAGCCCCTGCATGACCGGGCCGTCTGCCATCTGTTTGCTTCCGATGCGAAAGAGCACTTCAGCCGGCCCCGTCGTACCGGCGGCTATCCGTACTCCGGAGCAGGCCGCTTGCTGGGCCGCGGCGTGCCAAAAGTGGCAGGCCGCCTGGCCTAGCGCCGCTGCGGCAGCGGCAGGCGGGTGGTGTGCTTGATCGGCTCCAGCGCCACCGTCGATTTCACGCTGCGCACCAGCGGCAGCGTCATCAGCTTGTTCATCACGAAGCGCGAGAGCGAGGGCAGGTCCGGCACCACGATGCGCAGCCAGTAGTCGGCCTCGCCGGCCACCGCGTAGCACTCCAGCACTTCCGGCAGGTCGGTGATGGCGGCGGCGAATTCGCGGATGGACGCCTCGCCGTGGCGTTCTAGACTGACATTAGCGAAAGCCGTTACCGACAGGTCGAGCAGGTCGGGACGCAGCGCCAGATGGTAGCCCTGGATCACGCCGCACTCTTCCAGCCGCTGGATACGGCGGCCGATCTGCGACGGCGACAGCGCGATGTCCTGTGCCAGCTTCTGGTGGGTGGCGCGCGCGTCTTTCTGCAGCGCCTCCAGAATCTGGTAGTCGAAACGGTCGAAGTCGATATTGCGCATTTTGTGCATATTCCGGTTTTTGGTGCGGGAAGTATGCAAATAATCCGTGCCGATGGCAAATGTTGCGGCCAAGCCGCAGCGTAGCGCGCCTACACTGCGGGCTCTGGCCTCGCTGCCGCCTACACAAGAAGATCGATGATGGAGACAACCCCGTTTACCGTGCCGGACATCACCGTCCGCAAGAATGTCGGCCTCGAGCACGCCGCCGACTTCACCCTGCCGCAGCCGCTGGAGCGCTACAGCGCCGAGGATCACCAGACCTGGGCCACGCTGTACCGCCGTCAGTGCGAGATGCTGCCCGGCCGCGTCTGTGACGAATTCCTCACTGGGCTGGAGGCGCTGGCCATCGATGCCGACCGGGTGCCGGACTTCGCGCGCCTGAACCGGAAACTGGCCGCTGCCACCGGCTGGCAGATCGTGGCGGTGCCGGGGCTGATTCCGGACGAGGTGTTCTTCGAGCATCTGGCCAACCGCCGCTTCCCGGTGACATGGTGGCTGCGCGAGCCGCAGCAGCTGGACTACCTGCAGGAGCCGGACGTGTTCCACGACCTGTTCGGCCACGTGCCGCTGTTGATGAACCCGGTGTTTGCCGACTACCTGCAGGCCTATGGCCTCGGCGGCATGAAGGCAAAAGACCTCGGCGCGCTGCCGCTGTTGGCGCGGCTGTACTGGTACACGGTGGAATTCGGACTGATCGACACGCCGCAGGGGCTGCGCATCTACGGCGCCGGTATCGTGTCCAGCAAGTCGGAATCGGTGTACTGCCTGGACAGCGACAGCCCGAACCGCATCGGCTTCGACCTGCTGCGCATCATGAACACGCGCTACCGCATCGACACCTTCCAGAAGACCTACTTCGTGATCGACAGCTTCCAGCAGCTGTTTGACGCCACCGCGCCCGATTTCACCGCCTACTACCGGCAGCTGCAGGGCGTGGCGGCGCATGGCGCCGGCGACGTGTTGCCGCAGGACCGTGTGTTCCACCGCGGCTCGCGCACCGGCTGGGCCGATACCGACGATATCTGAGCAAGGTTGGCCGCAACGCGCACAAAAAAGCCACGACTGACATCGTGGCTTTTTGCCGGGCGCGCGCCGCGTTCAGCGGATGTTAATCACCTTGTGCGTCTGCACCGACAGCCGCCATTCGGGATGCGCCATGCACCAGGCGATGGCTTCCTGCGTGTTCTGCCGCTGCAGCGGGCTGTCCATCGGCTGCAGGTAGCGATGCTCGAACTGCAGGTCGTCCGGCAGCTCCGACGGCAGCAGCGTCGGTTGCGGGAACACCAGTTTCAGCTCGTGGCCGCTTTTCTGCACCCAGTCGGCGCCGGCCTTGGGGCTGACGCAGATCCAGTCGATACCGGCCGGTGCCGGCAGGCTGCCGTTGGTTTCCACGGCGACCTCGAAACCCTGCGCGTGCATGGCGTCGACCAGCGCGTCGTCCAGCTGCAGCAGCGGCTCGCCGCCGGTGAACACCACGTAGGGTTGGCCGCCGGTGCCGCGCCATTCGGCGGCGATGCGCTCGGCCAGCGCGGCGGCGCCGGCAAACTTGCCACCGTCGTCGCCGGTGCCGACAAAGTCGGTATCGCAGAACTGGCAGATCGCCTTGCTGCGGTCTTCCTCGCGGCCGGACCACAGGTTGCAGCCGGAGAAGCGGCAGAACACCGCGGCGCGCCCGGCCTGGCGGCCTTCGCCCTGCAGCGTGTAGAAGATTTCCTTGACGGTATAGATGGCCATGCTCGTCTCCTTACAGCAGCGGCCACTGCATGTCGCCGCGGAAGATCAGCGACACGCCGCGTTGCGGGGTTTCCATCAGGTCGATGCGGGACAGCTCCGGCACCAGCGGCTTCAGCTCGCCGTGCACCCACTCGGCGACGCTGGCGGCGTCGGCGGCACGGATACCGGGCAGCTTTTCCAGCGGGTTGTGGTCCAGCTGGCGGTAGACCGGCTTGAAGCGGTCCTTGACGTCGCCGAAGTCCAGCACCCAGCCCATCACCCGGTCGACGCTGCCTTGCAGCAGCAGGCGGATCAGGTAGCTGTGGCCGGTGTAGTTGCCGGCAGCATCGAACGGCACCGCGCTCTCGAAGTGCTGTTCCTTCCAGATGCGGAAGGTTTCGCCGTCGAACTGGCTGCCGGCGGTGTGCGTCTCGCGCACTTCCACCCATGCGAGGCCGGCAAGGTTGGCCGCAAGCTCGCGGTACAGCCACGCCGCCATCACCTCGCTGGTCGGGTTTTCCAGGCCGGCGATGGCGTTCAGGTATTTGTGGTTCAGCCGTGCGAACAGCGGCGGCCACGCCTTGAGCAGGATGTCGTTGAGGCTGTTACGGCTGGCATCGACCACGATGCGCACGCCGAAACCGTGGCCGTGCAGGCGGCCGCACTTGTGGCCGGGGCCGACGTGCGGCAGCTGGTGTGCGGCCTCGAAACGGGTGTCGAGATAGACGTACTCGTTGCCGTCCTCGTCCAGCAGCGCGCCGCGATCGGCGGCACTGGCCAGCTGCAGGCTGACCGGCTGGCCGCACTGCGACGCGAGGTAACGCGCGATCGACAGGTCGCTGCCGTCGGCCAGCGTGGCGTTGACGTGGGCGTAGTGGAAGGGCGCCACCGCGGCGGCCAGGTCGGCGTGCAGTGCTGCCTCGCTGCCGGGATGGGCGTCGGCGCGTGCCAGCACGCGGAAGCTGTGGCCGTGCTCGCCGATGCCGGCGAGGTTGCGCGCCGCCTCGAAGCTGGCGCCGGCCAGGATATGGCTGCTGTTCATGTCAGTGTTCCCCGCAGCGTACGACGAGCGGATCGGCGACGCCGGCTTCCAGAAAGCCCTTGGCGCGCAGCTCGCAGGCGGCGCAGTGGCCGCAGGGCGGCACGGCGCCGTTGTAGCAGGTGTGGCTCCACGCCATCGCGTCCATGGCGCCGACCTCCTGCGCCAGGTGCACCGTTTCCGCCTTGCTCATGAACATCAGCGGCGTGTGCAGGGTGACGCGGCTGTCCATGCCCAGACGCAGCGCCAGCTCCAGCGCCTTCAGCGTGTTCTCGCGGCAGTCCGGGTAGCCGGAGTAGTCGGTCTGCGCCACGCCGGTGACCACGTGCTCGATGCCGCGGGTGTAGGCGAAGGCGGCGGCGAAGCTGAGGAAGATCAGGTTGCGGCCGGGCACGAAGGTGTTGGGCAGCGCGGTGTCGGCGTCGTCTCGCGCACCTTCTTCCGGCGCGATGCTGTCGTCGGTCAGCGCATTGCCGCCGATGGCGGCGAAGGTGTCGATCGGCAGTACGGTCTGACGCACGCCGGCCAGCTCGGCGACCTTGCGAGCGGCGTCCAGCTCGATGCGGTGGCGCTGGCCGTAGTCGAAGGTCAGGGCCTCGACGTTGGCCGCGCCGAATTCGCGCAGCGCCCAAAACAGGCAGGTGGTGGAGTCCTGGCCGCCCGAAAGGACGACCAGGGCTTTGGATGTCTTGTTCATGATTCCGTCGAGAAACAGTCGAGGTGAATAGGGATGGCACACACGGGATCGGTCTCTCCCGGCGTGGTTAACCCGCCATTTTAACCCACTATAAGCCGTTTTTGCGCAGCATTTTGCGCCAGTGTCGTGGCCGGCGTGTGCTTGCCTGCCGGCTGCGGGGTGGCACGGGACCGAGAAAGACGGCGCACCGGCGGCTTGTTGCATAGGATGAATTATCGGCCTGATGCGTGGCTGCCGGCCGCTGCAACCGGGCCAGCGAGGACAAGGCGACGGCCCATGGCGGATGTGTACACCATTCTGTATGTCGGCGACGATGCCGCATTGCGGCAGCGGCTGGGCGAAGTGCTGCCCGCGGCCGGCTACCGCCTGCTGGCGGTCGCGGACGCGTGCGCCGCGCTGGCCCTGATGGCGCAGCAGCTGCCGGACCTGGTGCTGAGCGAGGTGGTGATGCCGGGCATGGGCGGCGTCGAGCTGCTGGAGGCGCTGGCGGCGCAGGACGGCGAGCTGGCGCAGCTGCCGTTCATCCTGCTTGCCGCACCGGCAGAGCGTCGCAGCCCGCTGCGTGGCCGCCTGTCCGGGGCCGGCGACTACCTGTCCAAGCCGCTCGATTTCGAGCTGCTGCTGGCCGCCGTCGCCGCCAGGGTCCGGCGTCGCCGCCGCGGCGACAGCCTGCCGCCACCGCCGGCGGTGCCGGGACGGGCGCTGCTGCTGGCGCAGGTGGCCGCGGCCCGCAGCGCGCGGGCGACGCAGACGCTGCTGCTGGTCAAGGTCGATACCTATCTGGCGCTGACCATGCGCCTGGCGCCGGCCGAGCAGCCGCTGTTGCAGCAGGACATGCTGGCCTGGCTCGCGCCGCTGGCCGGCGGCGGGCCGGTGTACAGCTGGTTCGACGGCTGCTGGGCGCTGCTGCTGTCAGAGGAGGCCGCGGCGCAGGCGGCGACGGTGCTGGCGCAAAGGCGGACGCTGGAGGCCGGCGGCGGCATCGCCTATACCTGCAGCGCGCTGTGCATCCATCTGGACTGGCAGGCGCCGGCGCTGCGCCGCTTCGAGGCAGCCATGCTGGTGGAGTCGTGCGCGCTGCATCTCAACTTCGAGAGCGCCGGCAACCCGCGCCGCTTCATCGAACTGGGGCACGGCGACTACCGGGCGTTGCAGGCGGCGCGCCACGCCGAGCGCTACCTGGGGCAGGCGTTGCAGTCCGGCGAGCTGACCCTGCTGTTCCAGCCGCGCGTCGACCTGCTCGGCGGCCGCATCGTCGGCGCCGAGGCGCTGCTACGTTGGCCGCACGCCGATATCGGCGCGCTGTCGCCGGGCGCCTTCGTGCCGGCGGCAGAGCGCAGCGGGCTGGCCACCGACCTCGACCACTGGGTGATCGCGCAGACGCTGGAAGCGGTCACCGAGCTGGTCAGCCTGCGCCCGGACTTCATCCTGTCGTTCAATATCTCGGCGCAGAGCCTGGGCCGCGGGGTGCCGGCCTTCCTCAACGCCCAGCTGCAGGCAGGACGACTGGCGCTGGCGGCCAACCTCGAGATCGAGGTCACCGAGACCTCGATGACCTATCTCACCGCCGCCATCGAGGCCGACATCGCCGCGCTGCGCGCGCTGGGGCTGAAGCTGGCGGTCGACGATTTCGGCATGGGTTACGCGTCGCTGGACTACCTGAAGCGGCTGCACGCCGAGGTGATCAAGATCGACCGCAGCCTGGTGACGGATATCACCGGCCGCAGCATCGACGCGCGCCTGATCGCGGGGCTGATCAGCCTCGGCCGCGCGATGGGCTGCGTGGTGGTGGCCGAAGGGGTGGAAAACGTGGCACAGGCGGCGCTGCTGGCCGAGCTTGGCTGCCGCTTTGCGCAGGGTTATCACTTCTACCGGCCGATGCCGCTGGCCGAATTGCTGTCGCTGCTGGGCAGCGAGGCGTGGCGGCGTGCAAGGTTGGCCGCAACAAAAAAGCCGCCCTTGGGGCGGCTTTCTCTGTTCCATCACCTGCAGGCTTAGTCGGCCTTGCTGGCTTCCAGAACGATGTTCAGCTTCACTTCGTCGCTGACGGCCGGGATGAAGGTCTTCATGCCGAACTCGCTGCGCTTGATGGTGGCGACCGCGTTGGCGCCCCAGCTTTCCTTGCCGGTCATCGGGTGCTTGGCCTTGTTGACGTTGACCAGTTGCAGGGTGACTGGCTTGGTCACGCCCAGCAGGGTCAGCTTGCCTTCGACGGCGGCCGGCTTGTTGCCCTTGAATACCACCTTGTCCGACTTGTAGGTCAGGGTCGGGAACTGCTCGACGTTGAAGAAATCGGCGCTCTTCAGGTGCTTGTCGCGATCGGCAAAGAAGGTCTGCAGCGAGGCGGCGTCGATGGTGATGTCGACGTTGCCGCTCTTGGCCGCTTCGTCCACGCTCAGCTTGCCGCTGATCTTGGTGAACGCGCCGCTCTGGCTGGACAGGCCGAGGTGGCCGACTTCGTAGGCGGCGTAGGTGTGGCTCGGGTCGATGCTGTAGCTGGTTGGTGCCGCAAATGCCAGACCGGCAGAAGCAATGAGGGTCGCAAACAGGGTGGTACGAATCATGGTTAACACTCCGGGGTGGTTCAAGGGTTGGCTACAACAAGACGGAAACGCAGGTCGACATTGTCGGCAACGGTGCCGGTGTCGCTCCAGCTGCCTTCACCGATCTTGAAGGCGAGCCGGGAAATCGGCAGGGTGCCGTCGATGCTGACGGCCTTGCCCTGGGCGGTGGCGGTGAACGGCGCGCTCAGCTCGCGGGTGATGCCCTTGAGCGTCAGCTTGCCGTTGACCTGGTAACGGTTGCCGCCCAGCGGCTTGATGCTGCTGGACACGAAGCGGGCCTGCGGAAACTGGGCGGTGTTGAACCAGTCCTTCTTGCGCGCTTCGGTGTTGGCGTCGGCGGTGGGCAGGCTGATGCTGTTCACGTCGATGCTGATGTCGGCGCTGCCTTGCTCGGCCTTGGCCGGGTCGAAGCTGACCTTGGCGGCGAATTTCTTGAAGCTGCCGGAGAGCGGCACGCCCATCTGTTTCATGGTGAACACGAGCTGGCTCTTGCCAGGGTCGACACTCTGGGCAAACACCGGGCTGGCCAGCAGCAGGCCGGCGGAGATCAACAGGGCTTTCATCGGGGGCTTTCGTCCTTCGGGTTAACGACGCAGGCTCATGCGTTGCAGCAGGCCGTCGCGGTCAATAAAGTGGTGTTTCAGTGCCGCCAGTACGTGGAGGATCACGGTGATCAGCAGCAGCTGGTTGAGCAGTTCGTGCACTTCGCCCAGCTGTTCTGCCAGCGCAGGGTTGGCCGCAATCAGGTCCGGTAGCGGCAGCACGCCGAACAGCACCACCGGGATGCCGTAGGCCGAGCTCATCAGCCAGCCGGACAGCGGCACCGCCAGCATCAGCGCGTACAGTGCCAGGTGGCCGGCGTGGGCGGCCCCTCTGGACAGCGGCGTCATGGTGGCCGGCAGCGGCGGTGCGCCCTTGAGCAGGCGCAGCACGATGCGCAGCACGACCAGCAGCAGCACGATGACGCCGCCCCACTTGTGGTAGCTGATCAGCTGGAACTTGGCCGGCGACAGCGGCAGGCTGGCCACGTACTTGCCGAAGGCAAAGGTCAGCACGATCAGCAGGCCGGTCACCGCGTGCAGCAGGATCTGGCTCGGGTGGTAACGTTGCTTCATGTTCATTCAGGGCTCCAGTTTTGCCGTAATGGCGGCACGCAGACCAGCCAGCGTGGCCGTGATCTGCTTCAGTTCTTCATCGCTCATCGCATCGAATGCGCCGTCGCAGTGCGCGGTGACATCCGGGAAGGTGGCGCGGAACACGCTATCCCCCTCGGCAGTCAGCGCCACGAACAGGCTGCGCCGGTCGTTGGCGTCGACACGGCGGCTGATCAGCCCCTTGTCCAGCAGCCGGTCCAGCACGCCGGTCAGCGTGCCCTTGGTGATCAGGGTGCGGCTGGAGAGCTCCTTGCAGCTCATGCCCGGGGTGTTGCCCAGCGTCGCAATCACGTCGAATTGCGGCGGTGTCAGGCCGTGGCTGCGGATGCGGCTGCTGCTCAACTGCTCGAACGCCTGGTAGGTGCGTACCAGCTCGCGTACCAGCGCCATCGAACGGGTCACACTGCGCTGTTGCATAGGAGTGTTCATCGCGGATTTGGTTCTCGTCAGGATAGTTTTAGTTAGTACAAAATAAAACACAGCATTTCTGAGTATCTGTTCAGAAAAACTGAATGAGTGAAGCGGGGGCTGTGCGCGGGGCGTGGTGGCCGCGCCGGGGCCGGCGCGGCAAGGCGGTGACGCTTAGCCCTGGGTGCGCTGCGCGCGCTCTTCGCGCGGCGTGATGTTGAAGTGGCTGCGGTAGGTGCTGGAGAAGTGCGGGCCGCTGGAGAAGCCGCAGGCGAGGCCGATCTGCACGATGGACTTGCTGGTCTGCTGCAACAGCTGGCGCGCGCGGTTCAGGCGCAGCTCCAGGTAGTACTTGGACGGCACGGTGCCGAGGTACTGCTTGAACAGCCGCTCCAGCTGGCGCCGCGACACGCCGACGTAGTAGGCGATGTCGTCGGTGGTCAGCGGCTCCTCGATATTGGCTTCCATCAGGCTCACCGCCTCGGTCAGCTTGGGTTGGCTGCCGCCAATGCGGGTGGCCAGCGGGATGCGCTGCCGTTCGCTGCCGGGGCGCAGCCGTTCCATGCTGAATACTTCCGACAGCTGCGCGGCGAATTCCTGGCCAAGGTTGGCCGCAACCAGCGCCATCATGAAGTCGAAGGTGGCGGCGCCGCCGGTGCTGGTCAGGCGGTTGCCGTCGATCTCGTACAGGTTGGACGACACGATCACGTCGGGGAATTCGTCCGTCAGGCGGCTGATTTCCTGCCAGTGGATGGTGGCGCGGTGGCCGGCCAGCAGGCCGGCGCGGGCCAGCCAGTAGCTGCCGCAGTTGATGCCGGCGAGCATGGTGTGTTCGTTGAGCTGGCTGCCGATCAGGCGCGCCAGTTCGTCGGCGGCGATGTCGACACCGACCTCGTCGGCCAGCACCACCAGCACGTCCAGTTTGGGCGCGTGGGCCAGCGGCAGGTCCACCGCCAGGCGCAGGCCGTTGCTGAGGGTGACAGGCAGGCCGTCCAGCGACAAGGGCAGGAACTCGTAGCACTTTTTTTCCGCCAGCTGGTTGGCGCGGGTCAGCACCTCGGTGGCGATGGCGAAGTCGGCCATCGACGCGTTGGGCAGCAGCAGGAAGCCGTAGCGGACGGGTTTGGTGCCGGAAGTTACGTTGACCATGTCAGCAATCTGGTGATGGGGCGAAGGGCGATGCAAATAAGAAGGCGCCATGCCGAGGTTATCGTCAGCATGGCGCGTGCTTGTCAAGCGGAGATTGTACGGCTTATTTCAGGCTGCCGGACAGGAATTGTGCCAGACGTTCGCTTTTCGGCTTGGTCAGTACTTCCTTCGGATGACCCTGTTCTTCGATGCGGCCCTGATGCAGGAAAATGACATGGTTGGACACTTCGCGGGCGAAGCCCATTTCGTGGGTCACCACCACCATGGTGCGGCCTTCGCGGGCCAGGTCTTGCATCACGCGCAGCACTTCGCCCACCAGCTCCGGGTCCAGCGCCGAGGTCGGTTCGTCGAACAGCATCACTTCCGGCTCCATCGCCAGCGCGCGGGCGATCGCCACGCGCTGCTGCTGGCCGCCGGACATGTGCGACGGGTACTTGTCCTCGACATTCTTCAGGCCGACCTTGTCCAGGTACTTGCGGGCGCGGGCGATGGCTTCATCCTTCGGCACGCCCAGCACGTGGATCGGCGCCTCGATGATGTTTTCCAGCACCGTCATGTGCGCCCACAGGTTGAAGTGCTGGAACACCATCGCCAGCTTGGTGCGCAGGCGCGCCAGCTGTTTCGGGTCTTCCGCCTTCAGCGCGCCGTTGCGCTTGTCGGTGATCAGCTTCAGCGTTTCGCCGGTGACGGCGATGGTGCCGCTGTGCGGCTGTTCCAGCATGTTGATGCAACGCAGGAAGGTACTCTTGCCGGAGCCGGAAGAGCCGATGATGCTGATCACGTCGCCGGCGTGGGCGGTCAGCGAGACGCCTTTCAGCACCTCGTGGCTGCCGTAGCTCTTGTGCAGGTCGATGACGTTCAGTTTGGTGTTGCCATCAGCGGCGGCGCCGACGGCGAGATCATGTTCTAGCGGTTTCATGCTGATAGCAACTTTCCGGTTTTAAAGGATTCAGGGGTGGCCACTTTGGCCAGCCACTGGCCGGTAATGGCGTAGTGGCGGCTTTCTGTAGCGTAGAGCATGCCGGGACGGCTGGCGCGCAAGGTGGTGACGCGGTCGTTGACCGGGTCGATGATGTCGGCGATGGCGTCGCCGGCGGCGACGACGGTACCGGATTGCAAGTGGTAGTGCACCACGCCGGGATGCGGCGCCAGCAGGCTGTCGGAGCCGGCCAGCGGCGTCGCCGGATAGCGCAGTTCCGGCAGCGCCGGGGCGGTGCCGGCGATCACGCCGCGGTGTTGCAGGAAGGCGATGATGGCATCGGCATCCTGTGTCGCCAGCGTATGGTTGACGTCGGCCTGGCCGCGCAGCTCGATGGTGACGGAGAGGCAGGCCATGTCGATGGCGGCATCAAGGTTGGCCGCAGCCGCCATGTCGCGCAGTTGCCACCACAGCTGGCTGCAGGCTTCGTCGAACGGGTTGTCGCCGGATTCCTCGGCCAGCAGCGTGGCGACGGCACCGAGATAGCGTGCCAGCGGTTCGCACTGCTCCCACAGCGGGGTGCCGGTGTACAGGTGCATCGCCGCGGCGCAGTCGCAGTGCAGGTCCAGCACCACGTCGGCGTCGCAGGCCAGCAGCATCAGCGTCTTGCGCTGCGCGGCCAGCTCGCTCGCCGGTGTGATGGCGGCAACCTTGCTGCGCAGGCGCTCGCGGATCAGGCGGGTGTTGGCCTTGGCGTCACTACCCAGTTCCGCCTTCAGCTCGTGAAAGAGGTCGGCGGCAAAAGCCGGGTAGTGGCGGTTGAAGTTCTGGCCGCTGGCCAGCTCGAAGCGGCCCAGCATCACGCCGTTCAGGTTCTGGTCGAGACCGATCGGATTGGCGACCGGCACCAGCACCACTTCGCCCTGGATGCGGCCTTCGGCCTCCAGTGCGGCCAACCTTTGCTTCAGCTGCCAGGCGGTGAGCATGCCCGGCAGTTCGTCGGCGTGCAGGCTGGCCTGGATGTAGACCTTCTCGCCCTGTCCGGCGCGACCGAAGTGAAAACTGCTGATCTGGCGGGCAGTGTTCAGGCTGGTCGGCGGCAGCGGGTGATCGATTCTGTGCATGGCAGCTCCTTAGTGCTTGCGCGGCGCCAGGTAGGCCAGCCAGCGCTGCTCGGCTCGCTTGAACAGCCAGACCAGTGCGAAGGTCATCACCAGATAGATGCCGGCCACGGTCAGGAACGGCTCGAACGGCATGTAGGTGTCGCTGAACACGCGGCGGGCGACACCGGTCAGGTCGGCCAGGGTCACCAGGCCGGCGATCGAGGTCGACTGCATCATCATCACCACCTCGTTGCTGTAGGCCGGCAGCGCGCGGCGCAGCGCGGACGGGATCACGATGCGGCGCATCATCAGCCACTTGCTCATGCCCATGGCCTTGGCGGCTTCGATCTCGCCGTAGTGGGTGTTGCGGATCTGACCGGCGAGGATCTCGGTGGTGTAGGCGGCGGTGTTCAGCGTGAACGCCAGGATGGCACAGACGTAGGCCTCGCGCAGGTATTCCCACGCCCAGCTGTCACGCACCCAGTCGAACTGCGACAGGCCGTAGTAGATGATGAACAGCTGCACCAGGAGCGGGGTGCCGCGGAACACGTAGGTGTACAGCCACACCGGGCGCGCGACCCACTTGTTGCGCGACACCAGCATCAGCGCCATCGGCACCGCCAGCAGCAGGCCGAACACCAGCGACAGACCGAGCAGCTCCAGCGTCAGTTGCAGACCGTCGGAGGTGGACAGGATCGGGGCGCCGTCGGTGCCGCCGAGGAAAGCCGGGAAGCGTTCGATAATCAGGTTTACGTCGATCACAGTTCAGTCTCCCGTACACCGGTGGAGTAGCGCTTTTCCAGACGCTTGAGGGCAAGATCGGACACGCTGGTGATGGCCAGGAAGATACCGCCGACCACGGCGTAGACGGTAAACGGCTCCTGGGTGATGGATTTGGCGGTATCGGCGCGGTACATCACGTCGTTGAGGCCGATCACCGACACCAGCGCGGTAGATTTCACCAGTACCAGCCAGTTGTTGGAGAAGCTCGGCAGCGCGAAGCGCACCATCTGCGGGAAGGTGATGCGCAGGAACACGCGCAGCGGGCTCATGCCGTAGGCGAGGCCGGCTTCCATCTGGCCTTTGGGCACCGCCATGATGGCGCCGCGGAAGGTTTCGGTCATGTAGGCGCCGAAGATGAAGCCGATGGTCATCACGCCGGCGAAGAAGGAGTTGATCTCCGGCGCTTCCCAGCCCATTTGCGCGAACAGTTCGTTGATCAGCATCTGCACGCCGAAGAACAGCAGCAGCATCCACACCAGGTCGGGCACGCCGCGTACCACGGTGGAATAGACTTCAGCCAGCCAGGCGAGTGGCTTGGATGGCGACATCTTGAACATCGCCCCGATCAGGCCCAGTACCACGGACACCAGCAATGCCGACACTGCAACCTGCAGGGTCAGAATGGTGCCTTCCATGATGCTGGGCAGGTAGCCCTGTAGAAACATGGTATTACTCCGTTTTTTGCGTCTGGACGCTGCGGCCAACCTTGGAGTCGGCCGCAGCTGCACGGTATTGCGCCGCTGGCGCTTACTTGCCGTAGATGTCGAAGCTGAAGTACTTCTTCTGGATCTTGTCGTAGCTGCCGTCGGCGCGGATCTGCTTCAGCGCGCCGTTGATGCGTGCCAGCAGTGCCTTGTCGCCCTTGCGCACGGCAATGCCGGAGCCGATGCCGAAGTATTTCGGATCGTTGTAGTCGGGGCCGACCAGCGCAAAGCCCTTGCCGTTCGGGGTCTTGATGAAGTCGGTATCGCCGACCGCAGCATCGACGAAGGCGGCATCGACGCGGCCGGCTTTCAGGTCCATGAACGATTCCGGCGCCTTGCCGTAGGTCACCAATTGCGCGCCCAGCTTGACAAAGGTGTCACGCGCGTATTTTTCCTGGATCGAGGAGCGCAGCACGCCGATCTTCTTGCCCTTGAACCAGGCCGGGTTGACCTGGGAGCCCTGCTTGGCCACCAGACGGCTGGCCATGTTGTAGTACTTGTCGGAGAAGTCGACTGCCTTCTTGCGCTCTTCGGTGATGTTCATCGACGCGATCACGGCGTCGAATTTCTTCGCGTTCAGCGCCGGGATGATGCCGTCGAAATCCTGTGGCACGACTTCGCATTTCGCTTTCATCGCCGCGCACAGCGCCTGGGCGATGTCTGGGTCGAAACCGGTCATCTTGCCGTCGGCACCCTGTTTCGAAAACGGCGGGTAGCTGGCATCGGTAGCGAATCGCAGGGTTTCTGCGGACACGGTTGCGGACAGGGCAAGGGCAAGCGTGCCTAGCGCGAGCAAAGGCTTCTTCATGAGTTCTCCGACAGGATATTTTTATAGGTGTGAGAACCCCGCCTTCGGCTGAGGGCGGGGTTAGGGTGGCTTAGTTGCCGTACACGTTAAAGCTGAAGTACTTGTCCTGTACTTTCTTGTAGCTGCCGTCCTTGCGGATCTGGGCGATGGCCTGGTTCAGGCGCTCGGTCAGCTGCTTGTTGCCTTTTTTCACGGCAATGCCGGCACCGTAGCCGAAGTACTTGCTGTCGCTGTACTCCGGGCCGACGAAGGCAAAGCCCTTGCCTTGTGCGGTTTTCAGGAAGTCGGCGTCGCCGACCACGGAGTCGACGAACATGCCGTCAATGCGGCCGGATTTCAGGTCGAGGAAACCTTCCGGTGCCTTGCCGTAGGAAACGATGGTGGCGCCGCTCTTGCCCCAGAAGTCCTTGGCGAACTTTTCCTGGGTGGATGCGCGCAGCGCACCGATTTTCTTGCCCTTGAACGCGGCCTGGTCAACCTTGGTGCCGGCCTTGGCGATCATGCGGCTCGGGGTGTTGTAGTACTTGTTGGTGAAGTCGACCGCCTTCTTGCGCTCGTCGGTGATCGACATCGACGACAGGATGGCATCGAACTTGTTGGCGTTCAGCGCCGGGATCAGGCCATCCCAGTCCTGCGGCACGATCTCGCAGCTGGCTTTCATCGCGGCACACAGCGCGTAGGCGATATCCACATCGAAGCCATGCAGTTTGCCGTCGGCACCCTGCTTGGCAAACGGCGGATAGTTGCCGTCGATACCGAAGCGGACGGTGTCGGCCTGGGCGCCGAAAGCCGTGGCGGTCATGGCGAGCGCGGCCAGAACAAATGCTTTTTTCATGTGTCTCTATCTCTCTGAAAGATGAAGGATTCCCCGGGCAGGAGAATCATGCCCAGACGGCGGCATGTCGCCGCTCGATTCCGGACATTCGAGCCAGTCGCGGCCCTTCCCTTTGGTGCTGGATAACGTTTTGTTGTTTTACCGCCTCCTCTGTCGGGAGGCAGGCAAATGTTGGCACGCAACGCGGCGACGTACAATCCACCACCTGTCATGGCAGGTACCTGAGCGGCAGGGGGGCGCATTCTACCGGTTTTTTGTTTGTTTTGAAAATGTGAGCAATATCAATGCGTTGCGTTTGATTTTTTACTGAAATGACGATGGCTTGGTACGGTCCATTCTGTAATTTGCCGTCGCATTGCTGTAATGAAAAATGCGCAACGAACTTTCTTTCTGCGTGTCGCCATATCCGCTTTTGTGCAGTGCGGTCAATGAATCTGTACGGGGATGTCGCAATATGGAAATGCCTTGTCTGTGGTGGCTCTTACAATGCGACCACACAACGCCTGTGTCCTCATAACAAACGAGAAGCAACATGTCGCTTACGAATAAGACCGAATTTGTTGGCCTGATCGCCGATATCCAAGCTGTGGCAGAGCAAAAACTGGCCGATACGGAAAGTGCCCGCCTCAGTAGTTTTATTCCCCTCTACTTTGAAGAGACTGAATCGGAAGATCTGAAGATCTTCTCCGCCCTGGACTTGTTCGGCGCGGCCAATGCTCATCTGGAGTTCGCGCTCAAGCGCGCGCCGGGTCAGTTGAAGTCCCGTATCTACAATCCCGATTTCGAGCGGGACGGCTGGCAGAGCACGCACAGCGTGATCGAGATCGTGAACGACGACATGCCGTTCCTGATCGACTCCATCGCCATGCTGCTGACCCGCCACAACCTGAACCTGCACCTGCTGGTACACCCGGTATTGTCGGTAGGCCGCGACGCGAACGGTGTGATCGACGCGCTGAAGCGCACCGAAGACCGCTCGCTGCCGCTGGAATCCTTCATCCACGTGCAGGTTGACCGCATCAGCGACCCGGCCGCACTGCACGCGCTGCAGCAGGACCTGGAGCAGGTGCTGACCTATCTGCGTTCCGTGGTCAAGGACGAGCCGCAAATGCGCGAGGTGCTGGCGCAGCTGCGTGCCGACCTCGACAACGTCAAGGGCGAGCGTGCCGACGAAGCGGCCGAAGCCGTGGCCTTCCTCGACTGGATGGCCGCCAACCACTTCATTTTCATGGGCTATTGCGACTACGACCTCGTCAAGCGCGATGGCCAGGACAGCCTGAAGATCGTGAAGGACTCCGGTCTTGGCTTCCTGAAGGATCAGGGCGGCAAGGAGTACTCGGAGAGCTTCGAGGCACTGCCGCCGGCACTGCGCGAACTGGCGCACCAGCCGCAGTTGATCATCCTCAACAAGTCGCAATCGCGCTCCGTGCTGCACCGTCCGGCCTATATGGACTTTGTCGGCATCAAGCGTTTCAACAGCAAGGGCGAAGTGATCGGCGAGCGCCGCTTCCTCGGCCTGTACACCGCCAGCGCCTACCAGGCGGCACCGAAGGACATCCCTATCCTGCGCCAGAAGGTGGCGTCGGTGGTCAATGCCTGCGACTACGTGGACAACAGCTACAAGGCCAAGACCCTGGCCTTCGTGCTGGAAAGCTACCCGCGCGACGAACTGTTCGAGATCCCGGTGGAAACGCTGCAGCCTATCGTGGAAGGCATCGTCAGCCTGCAGGAGCGCCCGCGCGTGCGCCTGTTCACCCGTGCCGACCGCTACCACCGCTACGTCAGCAGCCTGGTGTACGTGCCGCGTGACAGCTTCAACACCGAGATCCGCCTGAAGATCGAAAAAGTGCTGATGAGTGCCTTCAACGGCGCCGCGGCCGAGTTCAGCGTGCAGATCAGCGACAGCCCGCTGGCGCGCGTGCACTACATCATCCGCGTGCAGGGCGGCCAGCTGCCGCAGTTCCACGAGCACGAGCTGGAAAAAGACATTGCCCGCGTGGTACGCGGCTGGGAAGAAGAACTGCACCAGCAGCTGCTGGAAGCGCACGGCGAAGAGAAGGGCAACCTGCTGTTCAACCGCTACCGTGGCGCCTTCCCGGTGGCCTACCGCGAAGAATTCGCGGCACGCAACGCGGTGCTGGACATCCAGCTGATCGAGGATGCCGCCGAACAGCACGGCCTGGCCATGAAGCTGTATCGTTCCTTCCATCGCGGCCAGGGGTACAACCTGAAACTGTTCCGTGCCGGCCAGCCGCTGGGTCTGTCCGCCAGCCTGCCTATCCTGGAAAACATGGGTGTGCAGGTGCGTGACGAGCATCCGTACCTGGTGGAGCGCAACGGCGAAACCGTCTGGATCAGCGACTTCGGCCTGGAGCTGGGCGCACACGCCGAGGCGATGCAGGACGAGGCCGTCCAGAAGAACTTCCAGACGCTGCTGGCCCGCGTGTTTGCCCGCGACGTGGAAAACGACGGCTTCAACCGTCTGGCCCTGGTGGCCGGCCTTGACTGGCACGAGATCACGCTGGTGCGCGCACTGGCGAAATACCTGCGCCAGGGCGGCCTCACCTTCAGCCAGGCCTACATCGAAAACTGCGTCGCGCACTACCCGCAGATCACCCGCCGTCTGATGAAACTGTTCGCCGCACGCCTGCACCCGAGCGCGTTTGACGACGCCGCTGCGGCCAACCTGCAGGCCGAGTTGAAAGACCTGCTCAACGACGTGGCCAACCTCGACGAAGACCGCATCCTGAACGGCTTCCTGCAGGTGATCCTGGCGACCCGCCGTACCAACTTCTGGCAGAAGGATGCCCAGGGCGCGCTCAAGTCCTACGTTTCCTTCAAGCTGGAATCCAACGCCATTCCGTTCCTGCCGCAGCCGCGCCCGATGTTCGAGATCTGGGTCTACAGCCCGCGTATCGAAGGCGTGCACCTGCGCGGTTCCAAGGTCGCCCGTGGCGGCCTGCGCTGGTCCGACCGCATGGAAGACTTCCGCACCGAAGTACTGGGCCTCGTCAAGGCGCAGATGGTGAAGAACTCCGTGATCGTGCCGATGGGCTCCAAGGGCGGTTTCGTCGGCAAGCAACTGCCGGCGCCATCCGACCGCGAAGCGTTCATGGCCGAAGGCATCGCCTGCTACAAGACCTTCATCTCGGCACTGCTGGACATCACTGACAACCTGGTGACCGGCCAGATCATTCCGCCGGCCGACGTGCGTCGCCTGGATCCGGATGATCCATACCTGGTGGTGGCTGCCGACAAGGGCACCGCGACCTTCTCCGACATCGCCAACAGCATCTCCGAAGCCTACAACTTCTGGCTGGGCGACGCGTTCGCCTCCGGCGGCTCCGCCGGCTACGACCACAAGGGCATGGGCATTACCGCCCGCGGCGCGTGGGAATCGGTGAAACGCCACTTCCGCCACCTGGGTATCAACACCCAGGAGCAGGATTTCAGCGTAATCGGTATCGGCGACATGGCCGGCGACGTATTCGGCAACGGCATGCTGCTGTCCGAACACATCTGCCTGAAGGCCGCGTTCAACCACCTGCACATCTTCCTGGACCCGACGCCGAATGCGGCGGCGAGCTTCGCCGAGCGTGCACGCCTGTTCAACCTGCCGCGTTCCAGCTGGAGCGACTACAACCGCGAGCTGATCTCGCAGGGTGGTGGCATCTTCGAACGTTCCGCCAAGTCGATCCCGCTGTCGCCGGAAGTGAAGGCCTGGCTGGAAACCGACAAGGACAGCATGGCGCCGAACGAGCTGATCCATGAAATCCTGAAGGCCAAGGCCGACCTGCTGTACAACGGCGGTATCGGTACCTACGTCAAGGCCTCGACCCAGAGCCACGCCGACGCCCGCGACCGCGCCTGCGATCCGGTACGTGTCGACGGTCGCGACCTGCAAGTGCGCGTGGTGGCCGAAGGCGGCAACCTGACCTGCACCCAGCTGGGCCGTGTCGAGTTCGCGCTGTCCGGTGGCCGCATCTGCACCGACGCCATTGATAACTCCGCCGGTGTGGACTGCTCCGACCACGAAGTCAACATCAAGATCCTGATGGGTGCGGTGATGCAGGCCGGCGACATGACGCTGAAACAGCGTAACGACCTGCTGGCCGAGATGACCGAAGAAGTCGGCCATCTGGTACTGCGCAACAACTACCTGCAGACCCAGGTGCTGGCGATCAACCGCAGCCACGCCGCGTCGATGCTCAGCGCGCACAGCCGCATGATCAACCACATGGAGAAGACCGGCGAACTCAATCGCGAGATCGAGTACCTGCCGTCGGAAACCCAGATCAACGAGCGTCGCCTGGCGCGCCAGGGCCTGACGCCGCCGGAAGTGGCGGTACTCTTGGCCTACGGCAAGATCTCGCTGGATCAGGCGATCCTGGCGACCGACGTGCCGGACGATGCCGACTTCCTGCCAGTGCTGGTCAACTACTTCCCGAAACCGCTGCAACAGCGCTTCGGCGAGCAGATGCAGAAGCACCACCTGAAGCGCGAGATCATCGCCAACCAGCTGGCCAACCAGATCATCAACCGCATGGGCGTGACCTTCGTGTTCCGCCTGCAGGAAGAGTCGGCGTTCTCCGCTGCCGATATCACCCGTGCGTTCTGGATCGCCAGCCGCGTGTTCGACGCCGAGAGCCTGTGGACGCAGATCGAGGCGCTGGACAACAAGGTATCGGCCGACCTGCAGGTCGACATGATGGTCGTGGTGCGTACCCTGGTGGAACGCGTAGTGCGCTGGGTACTGCGCAACCGCCGTCCGTCCGGTTCGGTCAACGCGGTCATCGCCCAGTACGGTGCCAAGGTACAGGCGCTGCTGCAGCAACTGCCGCAGCTGATCAGTGCCGAGGTTTACCCGCAGGTTGCCCGTCTGGAAGCCCGCTTCGCCCAGCCTAACGTTCCAGCCGAACTGGCCAGCGTGCTGGCGCGCCTGGAGTTCGCGGTACCACTGATGGACATCATCGAGATCGGCGAGGGCAGCGAGCTGGCACTGGACGCAATTGCGGCCAACTACCTGCAGCTGGGCCGCGATCTGCAACTGGACTGGCTGCGTGCTGCCATCACCCAGCTGCCGCGCGACAACCGCTGGCAATCGCTGGCGCGCTCCGCTCTGCGCGACGACCTGTATCGCCAGCACCGCGAGCTGACGCGTCAGGCGCTGCACGAGGCCAGCGAAGCGACCTTCGTCAACGCCTGGCTTGCACAGCGTGGCGCCGATGTCGAGGCCTGCCAGCAGATGTTCGTCGAACTGCAGTCCTTCGACGTGCTGGACCTGGCGATGCTGTCTGCCGGCATGCGCGAGCTGAACAACCACCTGCTCGCTTAAGTTTCCGTTTTACTACTCCCTTTGAAGCCGACCGCAAGGTCGGCTTTTTTTTGTTGTCGCTTTACGACAAACGGTTGTTTGAATGTGTGGTGCAGGGACGGGCTGGTTGCGGTGCACCAAATTCCATTTTTTCCGCGTATAGGCAGATTTGTTGCCAGAACGACCGTATCTTGCGCACCAACAAGGTGCCGTTCATTCCTATGTCTTATAAAAAGGAATGAGGGTGCCGGATGGGTAAAATAATTTTTGCTTGTTTTATTAAACGGTGTGATTAAATTAATAGACGCTAGTTGAGCGCAGATTGACCGCCCCGGTATGCAGAACAAAAGCGCTTTACAGTCCAAGCGATGCTGGTTAATCTGGATAAACTGAAACATAATTCCGCAATGCGGAACTGCAATGGAGAATACTGGATGGGCAACTCAACACCGGCCAGTGACGCGCTGGTCAGCTTTCGTGGCGTGCAGAAGAGCTACGATGGTGAGTCTCTGATCGTCAAGCATCTCGACCTCGACATCCGTCGCGGGGAATTCCTTACCATGCTCGGGCCCTCCGGCTCCGGCAAGACCACCTGCCTGATGATGCTGGCCGGCTTCGAAACACCGACCCACGGCGAGATCCGCCTTGACGGCCAGCTGCTGAACAACGTGCCGCCGCACAAGCGCAACATCGGCATGGTGTTCCAGAACTACGCGTTGTTCCCGCACATGACCGTGGCGGAAAACCTTGCCTACCCGCTGACCCTGCGCAAGATGAACAAGAGCGAGATCGCCGAGCGCGTGAAAAAGGCGCTGGGCATGGTCAAGCTTGATGCGCTGGCGCACCGCTATCCGGGCCAGATGTCCGGTGGCCAGCAACAGCGTGTGGCACTGGCGCGGGCGCTGGTGTTCGAACCGCAGCTGGTGCTGATGGACGAACCGCTGGGCGCGCTGGACAAGCAGCTGCGCGAACACATGCAGCTGGAAATCAAGCACATCCACGAGAACCTCGGCATCACCGTGGTGTACGTGACCCACGACCAGGGCGAGGCGCTGACCATGTCCGACCGCGTGGCGGTGTTCAAGGACGGCGTGATCCAGCAGATCGATGCGGCCAACGTGCTGTACGAGGCGCCGGTCAACTCCTTCGTCGCCAACTTCATCGGCGAGAACAACACCCTGCACGGCGAAGTGGTCGACGTTGCCGGCCAGCACTGTGCAGTGCGTCTGGCCAGCGGCGAAGTGGTCAAGGCCTCGGCGATCTGCGTTGGCCGCAACGGCGAGCCGACCTCGATGTCCATCCGTCCGGAGCGCGTGCGCCTGAACCGTCTGGCCGAGGCCTGCGAAAACCGCCTCAAGGCCAAACTGGCGGAGTTCATCTACTTCGGCGACCACGTCCGCCTGCGCCTCGATGTCGCCGGCCAGAGCGGTTTCATGGTCAAGGTGCCGGTCGGCGAGCTGGACAGCAGCTGGAAAACCGGCGACATGCTCGATGTCGGCTGGATGGCCCGTGATATCCGCGCACTGGATTCGGCCATCGTCAGCCACTAAAAAAACAAGCCTGCCTACAGGCGTACCAACCCCCCACGTAATGCAAATGAGCAATACCCCAGAGGAGAATGACCAATGAACAAGAAATACCTGCCACGCGTTGCTGTGTTGTCGGTTGCCATGGCGCTGGCCGCCCCGGCAATGGCCAAGGACCTGACCGTGATTTCGTTTGGTGGTGCCAACAAGGACGCCCAGGTTGCGGCCTACTACCAGACCTTCGAAAAGGCCACCGGCCACAAGATCACCGCCGGTGACTACAACGGCGAAATGGCCAAGATCAAGGCCATGGTCGACACCAAGAAAGTCAGCTGGGATCTGGTGGAAGTCGAGTCGCCGGAACTGCTGCGTGGCTGTGAAGAGGGCATGTTCGAGAAGATCAACTGGGCGAAAGTGGGCAACAAGGCCGACTTCGTGAAACCGGCGGTCACCGAGTGCGGTGTCGGCATGTTCGTATGGTCCACCGCGATGGCCTACAACGCCGACAAGCTGAAAGTGGCACCGAAGAGCTGGGCCGATTTCTGGGACGTGAAGAAATTCCCGGGCAAGCGCGGCCTGCGCAAGGGCGCCAAGTACACCCTGGAATTCGCGATCCAGGCTGACGGCGTGAAGCCGGCCGATGTGTACAAGGTACTGTCGACCAAGGCCGGTGTGGACCGCGCCTTCAAGAAACTGGACCAGCTGAAGCCGAACATCCAGTGGTGGGAAGCCGGCGCGCAGCCGCCACAGTTCCTGGCCTCCGGTGACGTGGTGATGAGCTCGGCCTACAACGGCCGTATCGATACCGCGCAGAAGGAAGGCAAGAACCTGAAAGTGGTATGGGCCGGCAGCGTCTACGACGTCGATTCGTGGGCGATTCCGAAGGGTTCGCCAAAGGCCAAAGAGGCGATGGACTTCATCAAGCACGCCAGCCAGCCGCAATACCAGGCCATCTACTCCAGCAAGATCGCCTACGGTCCGACCAACATGAAGGCGATCCAGAAGGTGGATCCGAAGTCGGCATCCAACCTGCCGACCTGGCCGGCCAACCTGAAGAACGCCCTGCCTCTGGACGTGAACTTCTGGGTCGAGAATGGCGAAGAGCTGGAAGAGCGTTTCAACGCTTGGGCTGCACGCTAATCGCTGTCCTGGCAGCCTGACGCCGTTGCGGCCAACGTTGGCCGCAGCGGGGGAGGGTTGCCGTTGTCTGCTGCCATGCGGCCCGGTTCCGACCGGGCTGCACTCATCAAGTGTTTGCCCATGTCCGAGACCATGACCATGAATGCGCCACTGACTGCCGCCGACGGCGAATCCCTGAAAGTCAAGCTGGCCCGCGAACGTCGCAACAAGCAGCTGAAGGCTATCGCGCTGGTTGCGCCACTGGCGCTGTTCCTGTTGCTGACCTTCCTGGTGCCGATTGCCATGCTGCTCAAGCGCAGTGTGGACAACCCGGAAGTCATTACCTACCTGCCGCAGACCTCGGCGGCCATTGCCGGCTGGGATCGCCGCGGCCTGCCATCGGAAACGGTGTTTGCCGCGATGGCACGCGACCTGACCGTCGCCAAGGAACAGAAAACCGTTCCCGAAATCTCCAAGCGCCTGAACATGGACATCAGCGGCTTCCGCTCGCTGATCCAGCGCAGTGCGCGCAAGATGCCGCTGGAGCTCGCGCCCGGCGAATCGGTCCGTGATCATTTCATCGCTATCGACGAGCGCTGGGGTGATCCCGACCACTGGCACGTGATCGCCAAGAACGCGAAGTCGTGGACGCCGTACTACCTGTACAGCGCGATGGACCTGCGTGAAACCAAGGCCGGCACACCGGAGCTGGCACCGGAAGAAGAGCGCGCCTTCCTCAGCATCTTCGGCCGTACGCTGTGGATGAGCATGTGGATCACGCTGTTCAGCGTGCTGCTGGGGTATCCGGTGGCCTACTGGCTGGCCAACCTGCCGGCGCGCAAGAGCAACCTGCTGATGATCCTGGTGCTGCTGCCGTTCTGGACCTCGGTACTGGTGCGCGTGGCGTCGTGGATCGTGCTCTTGCAACAGGAAGGCCTGATCAACTCCGCACTGATGGGGCTGGGCATCATCGGCGAGCCGCTGCAGCTGGCGTTCAACCGTACCGGCGTCTACATCGCCATGGTGCACATCCTGCTGCCGTTCGTGATCCTGCCGGCCTACAGCGTGATGAAGAGCATTCCGCCGACCTATATGCGTGCCGCCATCTCGCTGGGCGACCATCCGTTCGCCGCGTTCTGGAAGATCTACTTCCCGCAGACTGTGGCTGGTGTGGCTGCCGGTGCCTTGCTGGTGTTCATCATGTGCATGGGCTACTACATCACCCCGGCACTGCTGGGCGGCCCGCAAGAGCAGATGGTCAGCTACTACGTCGCGTTCTACACCAACGTCACCATCAACTGGGGCATGGCTGCAGCACTGGGTTCGCTGCTGCTGGTTGCCACCATGACGCTGTACGCGGTGTACAGCAAGCTGGTGGGTGCTAACAAACTGAGTCTGGGGTAAATCATGCTGCCAAACTACGCTTCCCCGATCGAGCGCATCTGGTTCTGGACGTTCCGCGCCCTGTGCGTGTCGGTCCTGATCTTCCTGGTGTCGCCGCTGCTGGTGATCGTTCCGCTGTCGTTCTCGGACAACACCTTCCTGCTGTACCCGATCGAGCATTTCTCGCTGCGCTGGTATCAGGAATTCTTCGGCAACGAGGTGTGGCTGAATTCGCTGAAGAACAGCTTCATCGTGGCGCCGGCGGCGACGCTGCTGGCGATGGTGCTCGGTTCGCTGGCCGCGGTCGGTCTGACCTCCAGCAACTTCCCCGGCAAGGCGCTGCTGATGAGCATCCTGATCTCGCCGATGGTGGTGCCGGTGGTGATCGTCGGTGTCGGCTCCTACCTGTTCTTCGCGCCGCTGGGGCTGACCAACAGCTACCTCGGCCTGATCCTGGTACACGCCGCGCTGGGCGTGCCGTTCGTGGTGATCACCGTGTCTGCGACGCTGGGCAACTTCAACGTCAACCTGATCAAGGCCAGCGCCAACCTCGGCGCCAACCCGCTGACCACCTACCGTCGCGTGGTGTTCCCGCTGATCGCGCCGGGCGTGATCTCCGGCGGCCTGTTCGCCTTCGCCACCTCGTTCGACGAAGTGGTGGTGACGCTGTTCCTGGCCGGTCCGGAGCAGTCGACGCTGCCACGGCAGATGTTCGGCGGTATCAAGGAAAACATCAGCCCGGCGATCGCCGCCGCGGCCACGGTGCTGATCCTGTTCTCCATCGCGCTGCTGCTGACACTGGAATGGCTGCGCGGCCGCGCCGAGAAGATGCGTACCGCGGTCGAACACTGAGTCACCTGTTCATGGCCTTCACGCCCGTACCTGCCGGTACGGGCGTTTTTGTTTGCGTGCGGCCTTTTGTAATAATTGAAACACGCAAGCCGGATTTATCTGATAAGAAGGTCGAAAAAACAGGGAGACAGACAATGGAAGCGGTGCACCGGATTCTGGTGGTGGATGACGAGGCGGATGTGCGCGACTGGTTGCAAAGCCTGTTGCAGGATGCGGGCTTTGTCGTGGACGGCGTGGCCGACGGTAAGGCCATGCGCGCGGCGCTGGCCGAGCGGACGTATGCGCTCTTGGTGCTGGATTTGCGGCTGCGTGGCGAGGACGGCCTGCAACTGGCGCGCGAGTGGCGGCAGAAGTCGGCCATTCCCATCATCATGATGAGCGGCAAGGGCGACGAAACCGACCGCGTGGTCGGGCTGGAAATGGCGGCAGACGACTATCTGACCAAGCCGTTCTCCGGCCGCGAGTTCCTGGCCCGCATCCGCGCCGCACTGCGCCGCACCACCGAGCTGTCGCGCCCGGCCCTGCCCAGGCAGGACGAGGCGCACGAGTGCTACCACTTTGCCGGCTGGACGCTGGACCTGACCGCGCGGACCCTGCAGCAGCCGGACGGGCAGGACTGTGCGCTGACGCAGGGCGAGTTCCAGCTGCTGGCGACGCTGGTGCAGCACCCCGGCCGTATCTGGAGCCGCGAACAGTTGCTGGAGCACACCCGCGGTCTGGATACCGAGGTGTTCGACCGTACCATCGATGTGCTGATCCTGCGCCTGCGGCGCAAGATCGAACCCAATCCGCGCTGTCCGCAGCTGATCTGTACCGAACGCGGTGCCGGTTACCTGTTCAGGGCAGCCGTCAGCCGTAGCTGAGGCCCGCCATGTCCATGCCCTCGCGTCCGTATTCCGCCTGGTCGCAGCCGATCCGCACCCGGCTGCAGGCGGCGTTCGGGGTGATGTTCGTGCTGATGCTGGCCATTGCGCTGGTCGGCGTCGGCGGCATGCGCACCACGCTCGAAACCCTGACCGGCTTTCGCGAGGAGGTGATGCCGGAGCTGGCGCGGGTGCTGGAGCTGGCGGAAAAGGTGTCGCAGCTCGCCGCCATCGCGCCCACCCTGGCCGACAGCTACGCCCCGGACACATTGCCCGCCGATGTGCAGCGACTGCAGGCGCTGATGGGTGACATCCAGCATCTGTCGCTGACGCTGCCGCCGCAGGCCGCGAGCAAGCTCGAAGTCGACAGTATGCTGGAAGGCTCGGGACGCGATCTGGAACAGCTGCTGCTGCTCTCCGGCGACAAGCGCCTGCAGCAGCAGCAACTCGATTCCTACCGCCTGCGCCTGGATTACCTGCTTGACCAGCTGGGAAGCGGCCCGGCCAGCCCCGCGCTGCGCGCCCCGACGCTGCTGCCCTTGTGGCAAACGCTCCAGACGGTGCCGCTAGCACGCGATAATGCGGCACTGGGCATGCTGGAGGCCAATGCCGAGGCACAGCTGGCGGCGATGCTGCGGCGTGGAGAGCTGCAACGGCTGCCGTCCTGGCTCGGCATCGAGCTGGAAGTGATCTGCAGTGCGCCGCAAAATCTGTTCGAGCGCCGCCGTCAGGTGCTTCATACCGAGGGCCGCATCGCGCTGCTGTTGCAGCTCTACCGCAGCAACGCCGAAAACCTCAGCCTGCGCACCGCCGCCTACGTGCAGGAACTGCGCACCCTGGCCGACCAGCGCAGCCGCAGCGTGCAGGGCAGCATCCGCTCCGGCATCAGCGGGCTGACCGTGTTGGCCGCGGTCGGCGTGCTGGTGGCGCTGCTGGCGGCCGGCTACGTGCGGCGCGTGGCGCAGCAGATGCAGTCGATCTCGCGCGTGATGGGCCGGCTCGCCGCCGGCGATACGGCACAGGCCACTCCCGCCACCGAGCGGGCGGACGAGATCGGCGAGCTGGCGCGGGCGTTCCAGGTGTTCCGCGACAACCTGCTTGAAAAGCAGCGCCTGACACAGGGGCTGGAAACGCAGCGCCGCCTGCTGCAGACGGTGTTCGCTAACATGAACGACGGCCTGTCGGTCTACGACGCCGACGGGGCGCTGATGGTGTGGAACCCGCAGTTTCCGGCGCTGCTCGGCATCGATCCGGCGCGCCTCAGCACCGGGTTGCCCTACACCGCGCTGCGTACCGCGATGCCGGCCGGCACGCGCTGGCAGGCGGTGGCGACGGATACGGCGGCGCATACCGCCGACGGCCGCGAGCGCATCGCCAGTGCCGCCGAGCTGCACCTGCCCGGTGGCCGGGTGCTGGAATTCTGCAGCCGTGCCATGCCGGAGGGCGGCTGGGTGGCGGTGTGCCGCGATGTCTCGGCGCGCCGCGCCGCCGAGGCGCAGCTGCAGCAGATGCAGAAGATGGAGGTGCTGGGCCAGCTCACCGGCGGCGTGGCGCACGACTTCAACAACTTCCTGGTGGCGATCCTTGGCAACCTCGAACTGCTCGAACAGCGTACCGACCTGCCCGACGATGCGCGCCGCCGTCTGGAGCGTGCCCATGGCGCGGCCAACAAGGCGGCGGCGCTGACGCGCCGGCTGTTGGCCTTTGCCCGGCGCCAGCCGCTGACGACGGAGATCGTCGACCTCGACGACATGCTGCAGGAAATGCTCGACCTGATCGAATACAGCGTCGGCGACGGTATCGTCGTCACCGTGCAGGCCGAGCCGGGCTTGCACGTCTGCATCGACCGCGGCCAGCTGGAGAATGCCGTGCTTAACCTGGCGCTCAACGCGGCGCAGGCGATGCCGGACGGCGGCCACCTCGACCTTGTGGCACGACGGGAAGAGGGCGCCAACCCGCTCGCCGCCCCGGCGCTGTGCCTGGAGGTGCGCGATACCGGGAGCGGCATCCCGCCCGAGGTGTTGCCGCACGTACTGGAGCCGTTCTTCACCACCAAGGAGCAGGGCAAGGGCAGCGGGCTCGGGCTGTCCATCGTGTACGGCTTCCTGCGCCAGAGCGGCGGCGATGTCGGCATCGACAGCACACCGGGGCGGGGCACCACGATCCGGCTGTGGCTGCCGCCGGCGGCGCCGCATTGCGCCCTGGAGCGCGGCCCTGGCCCGCTGCCCACCGTACTGCCACCGCGCCGCGTGCTGCTGGTGGACGACGATCCCGACGTGCGCGATACCGCCGTGGCGTTGCTGCAACAGTTGGGGGCCACGGTGCACGCGGTAGGAGGCGAGGCGGCGGCACTGGCCTGGCTTGCCTCCGGCGGCGAGGCCGATCTGGTGCTGTCCGACGTGATGCTGGGCGAGGGCGGTGATGGCGTGCATCTCTACCGCCGCCTGCAGCAGGAGCGCCCCGGACTGGTGATGGTGCTGACCTCCGGCCTGCCGCCGGAATACCACGCCCGGCGCAGCGACTGGCCGGCCGGCGTGCGTTTCCTGGCCAAGCCCTACACCCTGCCGACCCTGGCAAGCTTGCTGGCCACGGACGTTTCCTGACCCCAAAGGTTGGCCGCAACCGCTCTGTTGCAATTGTTAACGCCATGCTCCGCATTCTGAAATTTGCCATTAACGCCCGCGCGGTTAGATAGGGACAGGGCATAGCGAGTCGTGCGTGCCGCACTGCGCTGCACGACGCGCTAGCCATCACAACATAGAGGAGAGACCTGTCATGAAGATCGCGTTGATGAGCACCGCCGCCTTGCTGGCGCTGGCCGGCACTGCCGAAGCCGCCACCCTGCGCATGGCATGTGGCGCACCGGGGCCTGGCCAGAATGTGTGCATCGATTCGGCCAAGGAGTGGGCGAAAAAGACCGGCCATGAAGTGAAGTTCGTGGCGACGCCGAACGACTCGAACGAGCAACTGGCGCTGCTGCAGCAACTGCTCGGCAGTGGCTCGGACAAGATCGACGTGATGCAGATCGACGTGGTCTGGCCCGGCATCCTGGCCAACCAGCTGCTGGATCTGAAGCCCTACAGCAAGGGGGCGGAGGCGCAGCACTTTGGCAGCATCATCACCAACAACACCGTGGCGGGCAAACTGGTCGCCATGCCCTGGTACATCGACACTGGCATGATGTACTACCGCAAGGACCTGCTCGGTAAATACCGCCTCCCGGCGCCCAGCACCTGGGACGAGATGGCGGCAACGGCCAGGAAGATCCAGGATGCGGAGCGCGCCGCCGGCAACGACAAGATGTGGGGCTTTGTATGGCAAGGGCGTGCCTATGAAGGCCTGACCTGCAACGCACTCGAATGGCTGGCGAGCTTCAATGGCGGCACCGTCGTCGATGCCCAAGGCAAGGTCAGCGTCAACAACCCGTATGCCGGCAAGGCGCTGGATACGGCGGCCAAGTGGGTGGGGACCATCTCGCCCAAGGCGGTGCTGAATTTTGCCGAAGAAGAGGCGCGCGGCGTGTTCCAGTCCGGCAACGCGGTGTTCATGCGCAACTGGCCGTACGCCTGGTCGGTGATGAACCAGGACGGCAGTGCGGTCAAGGGCAAGGTCGGCGTGATGCCGCTGCCCAAGGGCGGCAACGGCGGCCGTCATGCCGCCACGCTGGGCGGCTGGCAGCTGGCCGTGTCGAAGTACTCGAAGAATCCCCAGCTGGCCGCCGACCTGCTGCTGTACATGACCGGCGCGCAAGTGCAGAAGTACCGCGCCATCAAGGGCTCGTTCAACCCGACCATTCCGGCGCTGTACAAGGACCCGGACATCATCAAGGCCAGCCCGTTCATGGCCGAACTCTATCCCACCTTCTCCAGCGCCGTGCCGCGCCCGTCGACGGTGACGACCGGCAAGTACAACCAGGTGAGCAACCAATTCTGGAACGCCACCCACGACGTGCTGTCCGGCAACGCCAAGTCGTCTGACGCACTGGCGCAACTGGACCGCTCGCTCAAGCGGCTTGCGCCGGCAGGCTTCGTCTCCGCCAAGTAATTCTCCTTATCGCCCGCGACAACGCCCCGCTGCCTGGCGGTGCGCGGGCCCTTTTACACTCTGGAGAGTCTTCCATGACAAGTCAAACCCTGACCGCGGCGCCCCCGGTGCGTGCGCCCTCCGTCCAGTCCTCGCTGCAGCGCTCGCGCCAGCGCATGGCCTGGCTGCTGGTGGCGCCGGCGCTGCTGGTGCTGCTGGCGATCGCCGGCTGGCCGCTGCTGCGCACCATCTGGTTCAGCCTGACCGATGCGCAGCTGGGCGACCTGACGCAAATGCAGTTCGTCGGTCTCGACAACTACATCGGCGAGAACGGCGTGCTGCGCGATGCCGAATGGTGGAGCGCGGTGGCCAACACGCTGCAGTTCTCCGTGATTTCGGTCACGCTCGAAACCGTGCTCGGGCTGAGCGTGGCGCTGCTGCTCAACACGCCATCGCGCGCCCGCACCCTGCTGCGCGCCGCTGTGCTGGTGCCGTGGGCAATCCCGACCATCGTCTCGGCCAAGATGTGGAGCTGGATGCTGAACGACCAGTACGGCGTGATCAACGTGATGCTGCAAGGCCTCGGCCTGATCGACACCCCGCTGGCTTTCATCGCGGATCCGGACCTGAGCTTTTTCACCATCATCCTGGTCGACGTGTGGAAGACCACCCCCTTCATGGCCTTGCTGATGTTGGCCGCACTGCAGATGGTGCCCACCGACTGCTACGAGGCCGCGCGTGTCGATGGCGTGCCGCGCTGGCGGGTGTTCACCCACATCACGCTGCCGCTGATCCTGCCGGCGGTACTGGTGGCCATGGTGTTCCGCGCGCTGGATGCGCTGCGCGTGTTCGACCTGATCTACGTGATGACCTCGAACAGCCGCCTGACCAAGAGCATGTCGGTGTATGTGCGCGAACAGCTGGTGGATTTCCAGCAGGTCGGCTTCGGTTCGGCGTCGGCCACCGTGCTGTTCCTGATCATCGTGCTGTTCACCGTCGCCTACATGGCCTTTACCCGCCGTCGCATGCAAGGAGTATGAGATGAAAAAGCATCCTGTCGAGACCCTGCTGTATTACCTGGCGGTGGCGCTGGTGATGGTGATCAGCCTGTTCCCGTTCTTCTACACCATCAGTTCCTCGCTCAAGCGCGGCAGCGAGCTGTTCTCGACCTCGCTGTGGCCGGAGCACCCGTCGTTCAGCAACTACGCCAAGCTGTTCCAGGACCAGCCGTTCGGCGACTACCTGCTCAACTCGGTGCTGGTGTCGGGCGGGGCGGTGCTGCTGTCGCTCGGTGTCGCGGTGCTGGCGGCCTACGCGCTCGGGCGCGTGTCGTTCCGCGGTCGCGGCGTGCTGATGATGACCATCCTCGGCGTATCGATGTTTCCGCAGGTGGCGATCCTGTCCGGCCTGTTCGAGCTGGTGCGCGGGCTCGGCCTGTACGACCACCTCGGCGCGCTGGTGCTGACCGACCTGATCTTCACGCTGCCGTTCACCATCTGGGTGCTGGTCACCTTCATGCGCGAGCTGCCCAAGGAGCTGGAAGAAGCGGCGCTGATGGACGGGGCCGGCGTGTTCACGCTCATCTTCCGCATCTTCATGCCGCTGTTGCTGCCGGCGTTGGCCGCAACCTCGCTCCTGGCCTTCATCGGGGCCTGGAACGAGTTCCTGTTCGCGCTCACCTTCACCATCTCGCCCGAGCAGCGCACCGTGCCGATTGCCATCTCGATGATCTCCGGCGGCAGCAGCTTCGAGCTGCCGTGGGGCACCATCATGGCCGCCTCGGTGATCGTGACCGTTCCACTGATCCTGCTGGTACTGCTGTGCCAGCGCCAAATCGTCTCCGGCCTCACCGCCGGCGCAGTCAAGGGGTAAGACATCATGCAACAGCACAATCCGAACTGGTGGCGCGGCGCAGTCATCTACCAAGTTTATCCGCGCAGCTTCCAGGACAGCAATAACGACGGCATCGGCGATCTGCCGGGCATCACCCGCCGCCTGCCGCACATTGCGTCACTGGGCGCCGAGGCGATCTGGATCTCGCCATTCTTCAAGAGCCCGATGGCCGACTTCGGCTACGACGTGTCGGACTACTGCGACGTCGACCCGATGTTCGGCACCCTGGCCGACTTCGACGCACTGGTGGCGCGTGCCCACGAACTGGGCCTCAAGGTGCTGATCGACCTGGTGCTCAGCCACACCTCGGACCAGCATCCGTGGTTTGCAGAGAGCCGCGCCAACCGCGACAACGCGCGCGCCGACTGGTACGTATGGGCCGACCCGCAAGCGGACGGCACGCCGCCCAACAACTGGCTGAGCGTGTTCGGCGGCTCGTCCTGGCAGTGGGATACCCGGCGCGAGCAGTACTACCTGCACAACTTCCTGGCCAGCCAGCCGGACCTCAACTTCCACAACCCCGACGTGCAGGACGCACTGCTCGACGTGGCGCGCTTCTGGCTCGATCGCGGCGTGGACGGCTTCCGCCTCGACGCGATCAACTTCGGTACCCACGACGCGCAACTGCGCAGCAACCCGCCGCGTCCGGCCGAGATGGACAGCCCGGGCGCGCCGCGCAGCAACCCCTACACCCACCAGCGCCACCTGTACGACAAGACCCAGCCGGAGAACCTGCTGTTCCTGGCGCGGCTGCGCCAGGTGATCGACCAGTACCCGGGCGCGGTCACCATCGGCGAGATCGGCGACGACCTGCAATACCCGACGCTGGCCGCCTACACCCGCGGCGACGAGCACCTGCACATGGCCTACGTGTTCACGCTGCTCACCGAGCTCTGCTCCGCGCCTTACCTGCACGGCGTGCTGGCCGACTACCTGCGTGAAGCGGGTGACGCCTACGCCTGCTGGTCGCTCGGCAACCACGACGTGCCGCGCATCGTCAGCCGCTGGCAGGCGCTGGGCGGCAGCCCCGAGGCCCGTGCCCGGCTGCTGCTGACCTTCCTGCTGTCCCTGCCCGGCGCGGTGTGCCTGTACCAGGGCGAGGAACTGGCGCTGGCCGAGGCCGAGGTGCCGTTCGAGCTGCTGCAAGACCCGTACGGCAAGACCATGTGGCCGGAGTACAAGGGGCGCGACGGCTGCCGCACCCCGATGGTGTGGGATGGCAGCGCCAACGGCGGTTTCAGCGATGGCACACCGTGGTTGCCGGTGTCGCTGGAACACCTCGAATACGCGGTGGCCCGGCAGCAGGCGGATGCCGGCTCGACGCTGGCGTTCTACCGCCAGCTGATCGAATGGCGTCGCGCCTATCCGGCGCTGCGCCTTGGCAACATGACGCTGCGGGCGCCGCACGAGCAGGTGCTGGCCTTCGTGCGCGAGCACGACGGCGAGCGCGTGCTGTGCGCCTTCAACCTGTCCGACCGCCCCGCCACGCAGCCAGTGGCGGACGCCGGCCAGCTGCTCGATGGCAGCGGCTTTGACGCCACCCTCTCGGGCAGCGAGCTGGCCCTGCCGCCGCTGTCCGCCGCCTTCCTCCGTCTTTCTGCAGGAGATGCATGATGTGCCAGATCCGTCTCGATAATGTCCAGAAACGCTTCGGCGATACGCCTATCCTGGCCGACATCCAGCTGACCGTGGAGGCCGGCGAGTTCTGCGTCTTCATCGGCCCCTCCGGCTGCGGCAAGTCCACCCTGTTGCGCCTGATCGCCGGGCTGGAAGACGTCAGCGCCGGCAACATCCACATCGACGGCGTGCGCGTCAACGACTTGCCGCCGGCCCGGCGCGACGTGGCCATGGTGTTCCAGAGCTACGCGCTGTACCCGCACATGACGGTGTACGACAACATGGCCTTCGGCCTGCGTCACCTGAAGCTGGGCGAGGTCGAAATCGAACGTCGCGTGCGTGTCGCCGCCGAGTCGCTGCACCTCACACCGCTGCTCACGCGCAAGCCCGGCGCACTGTCCGGCGGCCAGCGCCAGCGGGTGGCCATCGGCCGCGCCATCGTGCGCCAGCCCAAGGTGTTCCTGTTCGACGAGCCGCTGTCCAACCTCGACGCCTCGCTGCGGGTCAAGACGCGCGTGGAAATCGCCCGCCTGCACCGCGAGCTGGGCCGCGCCAGCATGATCTACGTCACCCACGACCAGACCGAGGCGATGACGCTGGCCGACAAGATCGTGCTGCTCAAGCCGCTGGCCGGGCAGGAGGGCGTGCCCAGCATCGCCCAGGTCGGCCATCCGCTGGAGCTGTATCACCACCCGCGCAGCCGTTTTGTCGCCAGCTTCATCGGCTCCCCGGGGATGAACTTCTTCGATGCCGAGGTGCTGGCCGCCAGCGGCGACGGCGTGCAGTGCCGCGCCGGTGGCCAGGTCCTGGACGCGGCGGTGAACGGCCGTACCTGTGCCCCCGGCAGCACGCTGACGCTGGGTGTGCGCCCGGAGCACGTGCTGTGCGGCGAAGGCCCGCATCAGGGCCGCGTCACCCACCTGGAGCACCTGGGCGAACACAGCTACGCCTATCTCGACTGCGCGCTGTCCAAGGCGCCGCTGGTGGTGAAGGTGATGCAGTCGGCGCTGGCGATCGGCGACACGCTGCGCTTCGCGCTGCCCGCCGGACAACTGCACGCCTTTGTCGCCGACGGCGAGGCGCTGCCAAGGTTGGCCGCATTACCGCCGGCGGCAATGCGGGCGGTTAGCGCGGCGGCGTGATTAATGACATGAAAAAGGCAAAAGGCGCGCTGCGCCTTTTGTTTTGCCGGGTTTATTTCAAATATTAATCCGGTGTTAATTTTGTTATTTAAATTTTGTTGCGTTTAACCAATTGATTTTTATCGGCAAATGTTTTTTCGGTGTAGTGAATTGTCTACATGGTTTTTGTTGATTTTAATGTCTCTCAGCCGGTTTTATTGGCAAATAAAAACACTGGAGAGACAGCATGAAAAATACTTTTATCGCCGTGGCGATTATGGGCGCCTTTTCTTCCGCAGCGATGGCGGAGGATTTTATTAAACTGACCGGCAAGGCGGAAATCGGTTTTCACGCCTTCAGGGAAAACGGCGTATCGAAACGCGAATTCCAGGATGCCGGCTCCGAACTGAATGTCGTCGGCCAGGCCGATATCGGCAATGGCCTGACCGCCTTGCTGCAGGTCAATACCGACGTCAAGCTCGACAACAGCAAGGGCAGTGACCATTTCGCCAATGGCGATACCTTTGTCGGCCTGCGCGGCGATTTCGGTACCGTCAAGCTGGGCCGCGGCATCAATGCCTATGGCGACGGCTATTTCAAGGCCAATTTCTACAAGTACGACATCAGCCCGGCCAATGCCGGCATTCCGTCCGGCGGTGGCGACAACCGTGGCGCATTCAAGTATGAGGCGCCGTTGCTGGACGGCCTGGCGCTGTCGCTGAGCTACGCCCCGGGCAAGGACAAGACCGACAGCACCCGTGCCACCGACGCCTGGGCGGTCAGCGGCACCTACGAAAAGGGCCGCTTCGGCATGCGCCTGTCGCAGGCCGGGCAGAGCAGCGTCGATGGCCGCAGCAAGCAGGACACCCTGCTGGCCTTCAAGGTACTGCCCACGCCGGGCCTCACGCTGTCGCTGGAGCTGGACCGCGCCCGCAACGAATCGGGGCAGCGCCAGCTGGCTAGCGCGACCTATGCGGAATACAAGCCGGCGCGGCTGGGGCTGCGTGCCGGTTACCTGACCGCCAGCGACGCGGGCTTTGTGGCCGGCAGCCGGCAGCGTACGGCCTTGCTGGGGGTGGACTACGATCTGTCCGCCAGGAACAGCCGCTTCCAGACCAGCCTGTTCGTGGAGGCGAGATCGGACAAGCTGGACGGCGGCCCGCGCAATCGCGACCTGATCGCCGGCGTGCACATCGGCTTCTGAGCGACGCCGTGCGGCAACCGCGCCTGCCGTTGGTGGCAGGCGTTTTTCATTTGGCAACGGCCGGCATCCTGTCCGGCCAGGAAGGACAACACGATGAAGACGGAATGGCCGCAACTGGTCGCGCTGGGCGAGGCGCTGACCGACCTGATCGACGATGGCGCTGGCCGCTGGCTGGAGCGCTGCGGCGGGGCGCCGTGGAATGTGGCGCGCATCATGGCGCAGTGGGGCGTGGGCAGTGCCTTTGCCGGTGCGGTCAGCCGCGACTGCTTTGGCGAGCGCCTCCTCGCGGCCAGCCGCGACGCCGGCCTGGACCTGCGCTTCTTGCAGCAGTACGACCAGTCGCCGCTGCTGGCGATGGTGTACGGCACGCAGCCGCCGCGCTACTTTTTTGTCGGCGACGACAGCGCCGACTTGTACTTCGATCCGACTTTGCTGCCGCAAGGTTGGCCGCAACACGCGCAGTGGGCGCTGTTCGGCGGTATCAGCCTGGCGCGGCCGCCGCTGGCCGGGCGGCTGCTGCAGGTGGCGCAAGCGCTGAAACGGCAGGGCGTGCGCCTGTGCTACGACCCGAATTTCCGGGTGCTGATGGACGAGCGCTACGACCCGATGTTGCGGGGCATGACCGGACTGGCCGACGTGATCAAGGTATCGGATGAGGATCTGCACGGGCTGTTCCGTCACCACGACGTGACGGCGGCGCTGGCCACGCTGCAAGAGTGGCAGCCGCAGGCGCTGATTATGCTGACCCGGGGCGCGGCAGGGGCCGAGCTGTGGCAGGGCGGCGTCTGCCTGGCCCGTTGCGTGCCGCCCTCGCTGCGGGTGGTCGATACCGTGGGCGCCGGTGATGCCAGCATGGCCGGACTGCTGTACAGCCTGATCACCCGGCCGCAGGCGACGGCGCAACAGCACCTGCAGCAGGCGGTGGCCAGCGGCAGCGCCGCCTGCCGCCTCGCCGGCGCCAATGTGCCCGCGTTGGCGGAGGTGACGGCCTTGCTAGACTGACGCAGCGCGCAAGGTTGGCCGCAGGCGGGGGCGATGCCGGCGGCAACCCTTCCTGCAGCAGGGTTGGCGCTGGCCGTCGCGCGCGCGATAATCGATGGTTTGCCGGCATTAACGCCTTCGCGCCGTCGCGGGGCGGCAATGCAATCGCCATCGTCCCGCCACAGGTCCGCCCCATGCGCCGAATGCTTGCCCTGCTACTGTGTTGCTTCAGCCTGCCCGCGATGGCGCTGTCGGTGACCTTCATCAATCCGGGCAAGCACGACGAGGTGTTCTGGCTGACCGCGACGCGGGCGATGCAGGCGGCGGCCGACGATCTCGGCATCCGGTTGCAGGTGTTGTATGCCGAGCGCGAGCATCCGCGCGTGCTGGCGCTGGCGCAGCAGATCATCGCGCAGCCGGCGGCGCAGCGGCCGGATTACGTGGTGTTCAGCAACGACTACGGCACCGCGCCGGAGCTATTGCGCCTGTTCGAGGCCGCCGGCATCTGCAGTTTCATGGCCTTCAGTGGCCGCGACGACCAGCCGGGCCAGCCGGCGATCGGCCTGCCGCGCATGAACTTCCGCCACTGGCTCGGCTCGCTGGAGCCGCGCGCCGAGGACGCCGGCTATCTCACCGCGCGCGCGCTGATCGAGCGCGGGCGCCGTGCCGGCCTGCCGCGTATCAATGGCAAGCTGCCGCTGCTGGCCATCGGCGGTGACCGTTCCACGCCCAGCTCGCTGCGGCGCAGCGAAGGCCTGCGCCGCGCGGTGAGCGAAGCCGGCGACGTGGTGCTGCTGCAGGAGGTCCACGCCGGCTGGAGCCAGCAACGGGCGCAGGAGCAGGGCGATTGGCTGTTCCGGCGCTATCCGCAGGCGCGACTGCTGTGGGCCGGCAACGACCTGATGGCCTTTGGCGCGATGGACGCCTGGCGCCGTCGTGGCGGCACGCCGGGCAAGGATGCCTTCTTCAGCGGCATCAATACCTCGGCGCAGGCGATGGCGGCACTGCGCGACGACAGCCTCAGCGCGCTGGCCGGCGGCCACTTCATTGCCGGTGCCTGGTCGCTGGTGGTGCTCTATGATTTCCATCATGGGCACGACTTTGCCGACGAAGGACTGGAGCTGGTGCGGCCGATGTTCACCCTGTTCGACGACCGCAGCGCGGCGCGCTTCATGCAGCACTACGGCAAGCTGGATTTCAGCCGTGTCGATTTCCGCCGTTACAGCAAGCAGCACAACCCGCGCTTGCGCCGTTACAACTTCGATTTCCGCCAGTTGCTGTAAGTAAAAACCAGCATGAAAACCGCCAACTACCGACCGCTCGCCCATGTGCTGATCCGCCGCATCGTGCTGCTGGCGACCGCCTGCGCGCTGCTGCTCAGCGTGGTGCAGGGCGTGCTGACCTACCGCCAGGTGCAGCAGCGCTTCGAGGCCACGCTGCAGGACATCGTCAGCAGCAACCTGCCGATGCTGTCGGTGGGGATCTGGGACATCGAGACCGAGGCGGTGCGCCGTCAGGTGGAAACCATCGTCGCCAAGCCGGAGATCGGCTACGCGCGGCTGAATGTCGCCACCGGCCAGGTGTTCGAAGCCGGCGACGCCGCGCTGTTGCGGGCGCAACCCTTGCGCCGTTTCGAGATCCCGCCGCCGAACAACCGTGGCGAGCCGCTGGGCACGCTGCTGATCGCGGTGCAGCCGGCGCTGCTGTACCAGGCGCTGACGCAGGCGCTGCTCGCCGTCTTCATCGGCTACCTGCTGCTGACGCTGCTGATCTGCAGCCTGGTCGCCTACGTGCTGCGCCGCGAGGTGGAGCGCCCGCTGCGCGGCATGGCCGATTTCGCCAGCCGGCTGGCGCCGTCGTCGCTGACCGCGCCGCTGCAGCTGTCGCGCCCGGCGCGGCCGCATCACGACGAGATCGACCTGGTGGCGCACGGCTTCGCCACGCTGCAGGCGGCGATCAGCCGCCACATCGACACCCTGGACCAGCAGGTGGAGGAGCGCACCCGGCAGCTGGACGCCGCGCTCAGCGACATCCGCGAGCTGTCGATCCGCGACGGGCTGACCGGCTGCTACAACCGCGCGCTGCTCAGCGAGCGCCTGCCGTCGGAGCTGGAGCGCGCGCAGCGCTACCGGCGGCCGCTGGCGGTGGTGTTCTGCGACGCCGACCACTTCAAGCCGGTCAACGACCGCTTCGGCCATCTCGCCGGCGACGAGGTGCTGCGCGCCATCGCGCAGCGCATCAGCAGCCAGCTGCGGCAGGACATCGACTGGGTGGTGCGCTTCGGCGGCGAGGAGTTCGTCATCGTGCTGCCGGAGACCGACCTTGCCGCGGCGCTGGTGACCGCGGAGCGACTGCGCGCGGCGATCAGCACCTCGGTGATTCTCGCCGACGGGCGCACGGTGCAGATCACCGCCAGCCTGGGGGTGGCCGCGTTCCAGAGCGGCGAGGACGTGGAGAGCCTGCTCAACCGCGCCGACACCCAGCTGTACCTGGCGAAGCAGGGCGGGCGTAACCGGGTGATGGGCTGATCGTCCGCGGCGGCATGTCCGCGTCTGTCGTCGCATTGCGGCCAACCTTGCTTCAAGGTTGGCCGCAATGTTTTGCGCGCAGCATCACCGCCGTCGGCAACTTGCTTCATACCCTATGGGGGTATAGTATGGAGCAAGTACCGATCATCTCCGGAGCCGTGCCATGTCTGCTACCCGCATCACCCTGCCTGTCGAGGGCATGACCTGCGCCGCCTGCGCGCTGCGCATCGAGAAAGTGCTGTCACGCCAGCCGGGGGTCAGCGCCAGCGTCAGCTTTGCCAGCGAAAGCGCGCAGATCAGCTACGACCCGCAGCAGCGCAATGTCGGGCAGCTGGTGGCGGCGATCGAGCAGGCCGGCTTCAGCGTGCCGCCGCAAACGCTGCAGCTGGAGATCGAGGGCATGACCTGCGCCGCCTGCGCCGCGCGCATCGAGAAGGTGCTCAACCGCCAGCCGGGGGTCAGCGCGACGGTCAATTTTGCCAGCGAAACGGCGCGGCTGCAGCTGGCGCCGGGCGCACCCGACAGCACGCAGCTGCTGGCGGTGGTGAGCCAGGCCGGCTACGGCGCCCGCATCGCCGAGGAACAGGGCGAGGACGGCCGCGAAGAGCGCGCCGCCGCGCGCTACCGGCAGGAGCTGCGCTGGTTCTGGCTGTCGGCGGCGCTGACCCTGCCGCTGCTGCTGGAAATGGTGCCGATGCTGCTGGGCCGCCATCACGGCTATCTGCCGCGCGACTGGCAGCTGCTGCTGGCCACGCCGGTGCAGTGGCTGGTCGGCTGGCGCTTCTACCGCGGCGCCTGGCACGCGCTGCGCGGCGGCGGCGCCAATATGGACGTGCTGGTGGCGCTGGGCACCGGCATGGCGTGGCTGTGGTCGGCGTGGGTGACGGTGGCCGGCTGGTCGCAGCAGCACGTCTATTTCGAGGCCAGCGCGGCGGTGATCACGCTGGTGTTGCTGGGCAAGCTGCTGGAGGCGCGCGCCAAGGGCCGCACCGCCGGCGCCATCCGCAGCCTGCTGGCGCTGACGCCGAAAACCGCCCGCGTCGAGCAGGACGGCGTGGTGCTGGAGAAGCCGCTGTCGGCGCTGCAGGCCGGCGACGTGGTGCTGGTGCAGCACGGCGAACGGGTGGCGGTGGACGGCACCGTGATCGACGGCGCGGCGGTGCTGGACGAGAGCCTGCTCACCGGCGAAAGCCTGCCGGTGGAGCGCCGCGCGGGTGACAGCGTCTACGCCGGCACCCACAACCAGGGCGGCATGCTGAAGGTGAGCGCCACCGCGGTCGGCAAGCGTACCCAGCTGGCCGCCATCGTGCGCCGCGTGGCCGAGGCGCAGGGCAGCAAGGCGCCGATCCAGCAGCTGGCCGACCGCATCTCCGGGGTGTTCGTGCCGGTGGTGGTGGTCATCGCCGCGTTGACCTTCGCCGCCACCGGGCTGCTGACCGGTGACTGGCAACAGGCGCTGATCCACGCGGTGGCGGTGCTGGTGATCGCCTGCCCCTGCGCGCTGGGGCTGGCGACGCCGACCGCGGTGATGGTGGGCATGGGCAACGGCGCGCGCCGCGGCGTGCTGTTCCGCAATGCCGCGGCGCTGGAGCACGCGGCGGGGATCCAACTGCTGGTAGTGGACAAGACCGGCACCCTCACCGAAGGCAAGCCGCAAGTCAGCGACCTGCTGCCGCTGACGGAGGTGGACGAGAATGGCCTGCTGGCGCTGGCCGCCGCTGCCGAGACCGGCTCCGAGCATCCACTGGGGCGTGCGGTGGTGGCCGCCGCCGGCGCCCGCGGCCTGTCCCTGCCGGCGGTGAGCGACTTCCGGGCGCACGTCGGCCAAGGGGTCAGCGTCACGCTGGCCGGCAGCACGCTGCGGGTCGGGGTGCCGGACTGGGCGCTGGGCAGCGTGCCGGCGGCGGCGCAGCCGTGGTACGCGCAGGGCAAGACGGTGCTGGCGGTCAGCCGCGACGGCGTGGCGCTGGGGCTGATCGCGCTGGCCGACCAGCTGCGCGCCAGCTCGGCGCAGGCGGTGAGCGCGCTGCAGGCGCAGGGCATCCGCGTGGTGATGCTGACCGGCGACAAGCCGGCCAGTGCCGGGCACATCGCCGCGCAGGCCGGCATCGCCGAGGTGCACGCCGCGCTGCGGCCGGAGGACAAGGCGGCGCTGGTCAAAACGTGGCAAGAACAGGGGCAGGTGGTGGCGATGGTCGGCGACGGCGTCAACGACGCGCCGGCGCTGGCCGCGGCCAACGTCAGCTTCGCCATGGGCGCCGGCTCCGATGTCGCCATCGACACCGCCGACGTGACGCTGATGGCCGGCGACCTGCTGCACCTGGTCGACGCCATCCGCCTGTCGCGCGCCACGCTGGGCAAGATCCGCCAGAACCTGTTCTTCGCCTTCGTCTACAACGTGCTCGGCCTGCCGCTGGCGGCGCTGGGCCTGCTCAATCCGGTGATCGCCGGCGCGGCGATGGCGTTAAGCTCGGTGTCGGTGGTCAGCAATTCGCTGCTGCTGCGCCGCTGGCGCTAGCTGGTAGTGGGTGTTGCGGCCAACCTTGTGCGCGGCCCGCGATCCGGCTGCGTTCTTCTCCTCAGCCCAGCGGCACGAACCACTCCTCGTGCCGCGCCAGCGCCGCCAGCAGCGGCCGCGTCGCCAGCGCGTCTTGCAGCACCTGCTGCAGCGCGTCGGCGTCGGCCACCGGCTCGTACACTTCCATCCAGGTCTGCGCATCATCGCGGCGTTGCAATAATCTGCCCTTGATGCCGGTTGTTTTTTCTATTTCTGCCATTAGCGACGCTATCTGTTGCCGGATTGGCAGAATGTTGTCCTGCACGCGGTAGTAGACGTAAAGCGCGGCGGCCATGTTTACTCCTTTTGCACTGCAAAAATAAGGTTATGATAGCCGCTTCGATAGCGACAGAACGGGACGGTAGCATGCAGGCGGGTGAGGGCAAGTTGACCCTGGTGGTGATCGGCGTCGGCCTGATCGGTGGCTCGTTCGCGCTGGCGCTGAAGCGTGCCGGCAAGGTTGGCCGCGTGATCGGGGTCGGGCGCTCTGCGGCCAACCTTGCGCGCGCCGTCGAGCTGGGCGTGATCGACGAGGCCAGCCACAGTGCCGTCGACGCGGTGCGCCACGCCGACATCGTGCTGGTGGCGACGCCGGTGGGCCAGATGGCGCGCGTGTTCGCCGAGATCGCGCCGCAGCTGCCGGCGCACTGCGTGGTCACCGACGGCGGCAGCACCAAGAGCGACGTGGTGGCGCTGATGCGCGAGCATCTGTCTGCCCAGCTGGCGCAGTGCGTGCCGGCGCACCCGATTGCCGGCTCCGACCTGTCCGGCGCCGCCGCCGCGCAGTACGGCCTGTACGACAACCGCCGCATCGTGGTCACGCCGCTGCCGGAAACGGCGCCGGCGGCCGCCGGACTGGTGCGCGAGCTGTGGCAGGCCTGCGGCGCACGCGTCTACGAGATGAGTGCCGCCGAGCACGACGCGGTGTTTGCCACCGTCAGCCACCTGCCGCACCTGCTGGCTTTCGCCTACGTCGACATGATCGTCGGCAAGCCGGACGGCGAGCGCTGTTTCGATTTCGCCGCCACCGGTTTTCGCGACTTCACCCGCATCGCCGGCAGCCATCCGGAAATGTGGCGCGACATCGCGCTGGCCAACCGCGACGCGCTGCTGGCGGAGCTGGACGGTTACCGCGCGGCGCTGGACAGCCTGCGCGCCGAGCTGGCCAGCGGCGACGCGGCGGCACTGACCGCGCGTTTCGAGCGCGCCCGCGAGGCGCGCCACGGCTGGCACCAGAAATTCCTGCGGGGCAATGCATGAGCGCGCCGCACGCCACCACCATCTGGGTCGACGCCGACGCCTGTCCGGCGGTGATCAAGGACATCCTGTTCCGCGCTGCCGAGCGCACCGCCACCCGCACCGTGCTGGTCGCCAACCAGCTCTTGCGCGTGCCGCCATCGCCGCACATCCGTGCGCTGCAGGTGCCGGCCGGTTTCGATGTGGCCGACAACCACATCGCGCAGCAGGCGCAGCCGGGTGATATCGTGGTGACGGCGGATATTCCGCTGGCGGCGCAGGTGGTGGCCAAGGGCGCGCTGGCGCTGAACCCGCGCGGCGAGCTGTACAGCGACGCCACCATCCGCGAGGCGCTGGCGCTGCGCAACTTCATGACTGAGCTGCGCGACAGTGGCGTGCAAACCGGCGGCCCGGCAGCATTCAGCCAGCGCGACCGCGCCAACTTCGCCGCGCAGCTGGACAAGCTGCTGCACAGGTTGGCCGCAAGGCGCTAAGGCATCGGCCATTGAGCCGAGGAGCGTGCCGGCAGCAAGGCCTCGTAGCGCATCTGAGCCAAGACGGTGCAACACACAGGGGTGTTACTGGCGGCGCTTAACCGCCACTGGCGCGAATCACCCCCTCCTTATCCGCCGGCTGCCAGCCTTCCGGTTTCAGTATCTTGCCGTCTTCACGGCGCACGACCTTGCCGTCCACGCACTTGGCGAGGTTGGCCGCATGGATGGCCGCGAACATCTCTTCCAGCGGCAGGCCTTGCGACAGCAGCAGGCCGATCAGCACGTTCAACACGTCGACGCCCTCGGCCGCCAGCTCGGCGCGTAGCCGCGTCTGCCCGGCTGCGTCCGCCTGCGGCAGCTGTCGGTAGTCCTGCAGCGCGGTCATGAATTCCTGCCATTCCTCCTGCAACATGGTTTGCCACATGCTCAGCGCTTCGGCGTGATACTGCGGCTGGGCGGGGAGGTTCATGTCGAAGCGCTGCATGAAATCGCGGCGCAGAGCGAATGGATTGCTCATCTTGTGTTTGATGTGGTTTTGAAACGCAATATTTTGTGTTCTTGCGTGGCGGCTGGCAAGTCGATGGCATGAAAAAAGCCGCTGCATGGCAGCGGCCTTGTCGGGGCAGGGGGGGGGGCGATCAGTTGGCCGTCAGCTTGCCCAGCACCTCGAAGTAGTCCGGGAAGGTCTTGGCTACGCACTTGGGGTCGTTGATCACCACCGGCGTGCCCAGCAGCGCTACCAGCGAGAAGCACATCGCCATGCGGTGGTCGTCGTAGGTGTCGATCTCGGCATTGGGCGTCAGCGTTGCCGGCGGGGTGACGCTGATGCTGTCCTGCGTCTCCACCACCGTGGCGCCAACCTTGCGCAGTTCGGTGGCCATCGCCGCCAGGCGGTCGGTTTCCTTCACGCGCCAGCTTTCCACGTTGCGGATGGTGGTGGTGCCGTTGGCGGCCAGCGCCGCCACCGCGATGGTCATCGCCGCGTCCGGAATGTGGTTGAGGTCGACGTCGATCGCCTGCAGGCCGCCGGCCGGCGCGCGCGCCTCGATCCAGTTGTCGCCGATGCTGATCTCGGCCCCCATCAGCGCCAGCGCGTCGGCGAATTTCACGTCGCCCTGGATGCTGCTGAGGCCAACCCCTTCCACCCGTACCGGGCCACCGGCCAGCGCGCCGGCCGCCAGGAAGTAGGAGGCGCTGGAGGCATCGCCCTCGACGTGGATCTCGCCCGGCGAGCGGTAGCGCTGGCCGCCGGCGATGCTGAAGCGCTGCCAGCCGTCACGCTGCACCGGCACACCGAAGCGCGCCATCAGGTTGAGGGTGATCTCGATATAGGGCTTGGAGATCAGCTCGCCGACCACCTCGATGGTGACTGCCTCGCCGGTCAGCGGCAGTGCCATCAAGAGCGCGGTGAGGAACTGGCTGGAGACGTTGCCCTTCACCGGAATGACCTTGCCGCTGTTGACGCCGGCCGGCTTGATCTGCAGCGGCGGGTAGCCGTCGTTGCCGAGGTAGGCGATATCGGCTCCGGCCACGCGCAGCGCATCGACCAGGTCGCCGATCGGGCGCTCGTGCATGCGCGCCACGCCGTGCAGGTGGTAGTGGCCCTGCATCAGCGCCAGCGCTGCGGTCAGCGGGCGGAAGGCGGTGCCGGCGTTGCCGAGGAACAGGTCGGCTTCCTTGACCGCAAACATGCCGCCGGTGCCGTGCACCAGGAAGTCGCGGCTGTTGCCTTGCTGCTGGACGCTCACGCCCAGCGTGGCCAGCGCTTCCAGCATGCGGCGGATGTCGTCGGAATCCAGCAGCTCGCGCACCAGGGTCGGGCCGTCGGCCAGCGCGGCCAGCAGCAGGGTGCGGTTGGAGATGCTTTTGGAGCCGGGCAGTTTTACCGTGCCGGCGAGGCGGGGAATCGGGTGCAGCGTCAGTTGTTCCATGGTGCTCTTGTTCGTTGATTCTGTTCGGGGGGCGGTAGGGGCCGCGGTCTGCGCCGGTCGCGCGCGGGGCGCGCCGGCATCGGATGATCTCTGTACCGACTGTACCGTTATTGTGCATTGCCGCGCAAACATCCGCTGTGGCGGCGGCTGCGTTACAATAACCGGTTTTTCAGTCAGGCTTTTCTGTCATGCCCATGCTCCGATCCGTTATTACCATCGATGGCCCGTCCGCGTCCGGCAAGGGCACCGTGGCGGCGCTCGTTGCCCGCGAACTGGGTTTCCATTATCTCGATTCCGGCGCGCTGTACCGCCTGGCCGCGCTGTACGCGCTGCGCGAGGGGGTGAGCTGGGAGGACGAAAACCAGGTCGCCAGGTTGGCCGCACAGCTGCCGGCGGCCTTCCACGACGACAAGGTGTGGCTGGATGGCCACGACGTCAGCGCCGCGATCCGCGCCGAGGATATCGGCATGGGCGCCTCCCGCATCGCCGCGCTGCCCAGCGTGCGTGCCGCGCTGCTTGAGCGCCAGCGTGCCTATCAGCAGACACCGGGACTGGTGGCCGACGGCCGAGACATGGGCTCGGTGGTGTTCCCGCGCGCCGAGCTCAAGGTTTTCCTGACCGCCAGCGCCGAGGAACGTGCCGCGCGGCGCTATAAGCAGTTGATCGCAAAAGGGGAATCTGCTAATCTCCTTCAGATTCAGCAGGATATTTGTGATCGTGACGCGCGCGACGCGGCACGGAGCGTTGCCCCGTTGAGACAAGAACCGGATGCCCGTTTGCTGGATACCTCCGCCCTGACCATTGACCAGGCGGTCAATCAGGTGCTGCAGTGGTTTCGCGAACGATAAAGGCGCCCGGTTGTTCATTTTTGTAGCACGCTGCTTCGGTTTCCTTGCACCGGCAGCCCTCAAACCTAACCCCGCGTGACGCAAGGCATGCAACAAGAGTAAATCTGATGACTAACCTCGTAATGGATAGCTTCGCCGCCCTGTTTGAAGAGAGCCTGGCTCTGCAAGAAATGCGCGCCGGTGAAGTAATCACTGCTGAAGTCGTGTCCATCGACTCCAACTTCGTTACCGTTAACGCCGGTCTGAAGTCCGAGTCCCTGATCCCTGTTGAAGAATTCAAGGGTGACAATGGCCAGGTTGAAGTAGCAATTGGCGATTTCGTCACTGTTGCCATCGACTCCCTGGAAAACGGCTTTGGCGAAACCAAGCTGTCCCGCGAAAAAGCCAAGCGTCTGGCTGCGTGGATTGACCTGGAAGAGGCTCTGGAAGCTGGCAAGATCCTGTCTGGCGTGATCAGCGGTAAAGTCAAGGGTGGTCTGACCGTTATGGTTAACGGCATCCGCGCCTTCCTGCCGGGTTCGCTGGTAGATGTACGTCCGGTGAAAGACACCACTCCTTACGAAGGTAAGGAAGTTGAGTTCAAGGTTATCAAGCTGGATCGCAAGCGCAACAACGTGGTTGTTTCGCGTCGTGCGGTTCTGGAAGAAACCCTGGGCGAAGAGCGCAAGGCACTGCTGGAAACCCTGCGTGAAGGCCTGGTGGTTAAAGGTATCGTCAAGAACATCACCGACTACGGTGCGTTCGTTGACCTGGGCGGTATCGATGGTCTGCTGCATATCACCGACCTGGCATGGCGCCGTGTGAAGCACCCGTCCGAAGTTCTGGCCGTTGGTGACGAAGTGGAAGCCAAGGTTCTCAAGTTCGACCAAGACAAGAACCGCGTTTCGCTGGGTCTCAAGCAGCTGGGCGAAGATCCGTGGGTGGGCCTGTCCCGCCGTTACCCTGCCGGCACCCGCCTGTTCGGCAAGGTAACCAACCTGACCGACTACGGTGGCTTTGTCGAAATCGAACAGGGTATCGAAGGTCTGGTTCACGTGTCCGAAATGGACTGGACCAACAAGAACGTACACCCATCCAAGGTAGTTCAGGTGGGCGACGAAGTTGAAGTCATGATCCTCGAGATCGACGAAGACCGTCGTCGTATCAGCCTGGGCATGAAGCAGTGCCAGGCCAACCCATGGAACGCCTTCGCTGACGACTTCAAGAAGGGTGACAAGATCAAGGGCGCCATCAAGTCGATCACCGACTTCGGCGTGTTCGTTGGTCTGCCAGGCGGCATCGACGGCCTGGTTCACCTGTCCGACCTGTCCTGGAACGAGACCGGCGAAGAAGCCGTTCGCCGCTTCAAGAAGGGCGACGAAGTTGAAGCCGTGGTTATGTCCATCGACGTTGAGAAAGAGCGCATCTCCCTCGGCATCAAGCAGCTGGAAGGCGATCCGTTCAACAACTACGTTGCCATGAACGACAAGGGCGCGCTGGTTAAGGGCGTGGTGAAGTCTGCTGACGCCAAAGGCGCCGTGATCCAGCTGGATAACGACGTTGAAGGTTACCTGCGTGCTTCCGAAGTGTCGCGTGACCGCGTTGAAGACATCCGCACCCACGTTAAAGAGGGTGACGAAGTTGAAACCGTGATCATCGCTGTTGACCGCAAGGCCCGCTCCATCAGCCTGTCGATCAAGGCGAAAGACATGCAGGAAGAGAAAGCCGCTCTGGGCGCGATCTCTGCTGATGCCAGCGCGAACGTGTCTGCCGGTACTACCAGCCTGGGCGCCCTGCTCAAGGCTAAACTGTCCGGCGGCAACGAATAAGTGATGGATATGACCAAATCTGAGCTTATTGCGAGGCTTGCCGAGCGTTATCCTCAGTTGGTCGCCAAAGATGCTGAGCTGGCCGTCAAAACCATTCTGGATGCGATGGCCGGCAGCCTGGCAAAAGGGCAGCGAATCGAGATTCGCGGCTTCGGTAGCTTCGATCTGAACTACCGTCCGCCGCGGGTTGGCCGCAACCCCAAGTCCGGCTCCAGCGTTGTCGTTCCTGAGAAATACGTGCCTCACTTCAAGGCAGGCAAGGAGCTGCGCGAACGCGTGGATCTGACCCAGGGGGCTTCCGAGTAAGCTTCCGATGTGCCTGTCTGCAAAACGCTGCGGTTTACCGCAGCGTTTTTTTATTCCGCTTCCGGCTTGGGGGGGCGCACGCTTTCGTTTAAACTTGCCATAATTTTTGCCCAGGCCGGAGTCGTTATGCGTTACCTCGTTCGCTTGCTGGAGCTGCTGTTGCTGGTGCTGCTGGTGGCGGTAACCGTGCAGAACAGTGCCATCGTCGAGTTCAAGCTGTTTTTTGGACACAGCTGGAATGCGCCGCTGATCCTGCTGTTGCTGGTGTTTTTTGTCGCCGGCGTGCTGATCGCGATGCTGGCCACCTTTACCTATTCCCTGCGTGTCCGTCGCGAGCTGTCGCAGCTCAAGAAGGAATTGCGCTCCAGACAAGCCAGCAGCCGGGTCACCAAGGACCCGAGCGACGCGCTGGCTGACTGATTTGCATCTGCCGTTTGCCGGCATTCCCGTACCGAGGTTGGATTTTGGATATTGATCTGTGGTGGCTGTTGCTGTTCCCGGCGTTTTTCGGTCTGGGCTGGCTGGCCGCGCGCGTCGACATGCGCGCCGTACTGAAACAGGCGCGCGAAGTGCCGGCCGGTTTTTACAAGGGGCTGGACGCGCTGGTCGATGACAAGACCGACGTCGCCGCCCGCTCGCTGGCCGAAGTGGCGCGCGCCCATCCGCACGCGCTGGAAGTGCAGCTGAGTCTGGGCAAGCTGTACCGCCGCCGCGGCGAGAACGACCGTGCCATCCGCCTGCACCAGCAGGTGCTGGAGCTGCCCGACCTCAGCAACGAGCAAAAGGCACTGGTGCGCTTCGAGCTGTCGCAGGACTTTCACAAGGCCGGGCTGGTCGATCGCGCCGAGGAAATCCTGGTCAAGCTGCTGCCCAGCCAGACCATGGGCCGCGCCGCGCGCGAACAGCTGCTGAGCATCTACCAGCAGGACCGCGACTGGGAGAAGGCGGTCGCCACCGCGCGCGAGCTGCGCAGCGACGCCCACTCTTTCCAGCACGAAGTGGCGCAGTTTTTCTGCGAACTGGCGCAGGGTGCGCTCTACCAGTCCGACTACGACAAGGCACGCCGCTACGTGCAGGAAGCGTTTGCGGCCAACCGCAAGTGCGTGCGCGCCAGCATTTTGCTCGGTGACATCGAGGTCGCCACCGGCCAGCCGGAAGCCGCCATCGCCGCGTGGCAGGCGGTCGAGAAGCAGAACTACGAGTACCTGGCGATGGTCGCCGAGCGCCTGTTCGACGCCTACGAGTCGCTGGGCAAGGCCGCAGAAGGCATTGCGCTGTTGCGTGGCTACCAGCGCACCTTTTCGCAGCTGGAGCTGACCGATCTGCTGTACCAGAAGGTGGCCACCTACGAAGGTGAGGCCAAGGCCTTGGAGGCGGTGCGCGAGGCGGTTCATGCGCGGCCGAACTTGCTGGGCGTCTACCGCCTGGTGGAAGCGCAGATGGACGAGCTGAGTCCGGAAGGGCGCATGGACGCGGAAGTGGCGCGCGCGCTGATCATGAAGCACGCGCAGCGCCTGACCGTGCACCGCTGCAAACGCTGCAATTTCCGCTCGCGGGCCTTCTTCTGGCACTGCCCGGCCTGCGGCGAGTGGGAGAGCTTCACCCCCAACCGCTCGGAAACCCATTGATTTCAAGCATTGAAGACTGGAACAACATGAATCCCTTGATGGCGCCCGGCCTTGCGGCCAACGTTACCTCGCCGGTGCTGGTGGCACTGGATTTTGCCACCGCCGATGCCGCGCTGGCCTTTGCCTCCCGTCTTGACCCGTTGCAGTGCCGGCTGAAAGTCGGCAAGGAGCTGTTTACCGCCGCTGGCCCGCAGCTGCTGGAGCAGTTGCAGGCGCGCGGCTTCCAGGTATTCCTGGACCTGAAATTCCACGACATCCCCAATACCGTGGCGCACGCCTGCAAGATGGCGGCCGAGGCCGGGGTGTGGATGGTCAACGTGCACGCCTCCGGCGGTCGCCGCATGATGACCGCCGCCGCCGAGGCACTGGCACAGTACAGCCAGCGCCCGCTGCTGATCGCGGTCACGGTCTTGACCAGCATGGAGGCCAGCGACCTGGCCGAGATCGGCATCACCGCATCGCCGCAGGAGCAGGTGCTGCGCCTCGCGCGCCTGACGCGCGACAGCGGTCTGGACGGCGTGGTGTGCTCGGCGCAGGAAGCGTCGCTGCTGAAAGCCGAACTGGGCCAGGACTTCAAGCTGGTGACGCCGGGCATCCGTCTTGCCGACAGCGTCGCCGACGACCAGCGCCGGGTGATGACGCCGGTGGCCGCGCTGCAGGCCGGCGCCGACTACCTGGTGATCGGCCGTCCGATCACCCAGGCCGCCGATCCGCTGGCCGCGCTGACGGCAATCAATGCCGACATTCAATCCTATCTGGCGACAAAAGCATGAAAATCACCGTAATCGGATCGGGTTATGTCGGCCTGGTCACCGGCACCTGCCTCGCCGAAGTGGGCAACCACGTACTGTGCCTGGACGTGGATCCGGCCAAGATCGCCATGCTGCAGGCTGGCGGCATCCCGATCTACGAACCGGGGCTGGAGGAGATGGTCAAGCGCAACGTCGCTGCCGGTCGCCTCAGCTTTACCACCGACGTGGCCGAGTCGGTCGCGTTCGGCGACATCCAGTTCATCGCCGTCGGCACGCCGCCGGACGAGGACGGCTCCGCCGACCTGCAGTACGTGCTGGCCGCCGCGCGCAATATCGGCCAGCACATGGATGGCTACAAGGTCATCGTCGACAAGTCGACGGTGCCGGTCGGCACCGCCGACAAGGTCAACGCCGCGATCGCGGCAACGTTGGCCGCACGCGGCGTCAGCCTCGACTACAGCGTGGTGTCCAATCCGGAATTCCTGAAAGAGGGCGCCGCGATCGAGGACTTCATGAAGCCGGACCGCATCGTGGTCGGCGCCGGGGACGAGCGTGCCATCGACATGATGCGCCGCCTGTACGCACCGTTCCAGCGCAGCCACGAGCGCATCCTGTTCATGGACGTGCGCTCCGCCGAGCTGACCAAGTACGCGGCCAACGCGATGCTGGCGACCCGCATCTCGTTCATGAACGAGCTGGCCAACCTCGCGGAAACGCTGGGTGCCGACATCGAGCTGGTGCGCAAGGGGATCGGCTCCGATCCGCGCATCGGCTACCACTTCCTGTATCCGGGTACCGGCTACGGCGGCTCGTGCTTCCCGAAAGACGTGAAGGCGCTGGTGGCCACCGGCCGTGACAACGGCCACGCGATGCGCGTGCTGACCGCGGTGGAAGCGGCCAACGACGCGCAGAAGCTGCGGCTGGTGGAAAAGGTGGTCGCCAAGTTCGGCGCCGATCTGACAGGCCGCCGCTTCGCGCTGTGGGGGCTCGCGTTCAAGCCCAACACCGACGACATGCGCGAGGCGCCGAGCCGGGTGATCGTCGACGAGCTGACCCGTCGTGGCGCACAGGTGCTGGCCTTCGATCCGGTGGCGATGCACGAGGCGTCGCGCACCATGGCCGGCATCGCCGGTTTCGCCTTTGCCGACGACATGATGAGCCCGCTGGACGGCGCCGATGCGCTGCTGATCGCCACCGAGTGGAAGGCATTCCGCAGCCCGGACTTTGGCGAACTGAAACGCCTGCTGCTGCAGCCGCTGATTTTCGACGGCCGCAATATGTACGATCCGGCCTGGCTGCGCGCGCAAGGCTTCGAATACCACGCCATCGGCCGTTGAGGTGAGCATGAACCTGTTGAACAAGCTGGGCCTCGTGCCCGCAACGTTGGCCGCACAGCTGGCCACAGCCAAGGTGCTGGTGGTCGGCGACGTGATGCTGGACCGCTACTGGTTCGGCGATGTGAGCCGTATTTCGCCGGAGGCGCCGGTACCGGTGGCCAAGATCAGCCGCATGGAAGAACGTGCCGGCGGCGCGGCCAACGTGGCGCGCAATATCGCCAGCCTCGGCGGTCAGGCCACCATCCTGTCTGTGGTCGGCGACGACGAGGCCGCGACCGCGCTGGAGCGGCTGCTGGCCGCCGACGGCATCCGCGCCTCGCTCAAACGCGACCCGGACATTGCCACCACTGTGAAACTGCGCGTCGTGGCGCGTCAGCAGCAGCTGATCCGCCTCGATTTCGAGGACGCACCCAGCCACGAGATCCTGGCCGACAAGCTGGATGAGTACGCCGCCATCGTCGCCGCACACGATGTGGTGATCCTGTCCGACTACGGCAAGGGCGGCCTGACCCACGTCGCGCGCATGATCGAACTGGCGCGGGCGGCCGGCAAGCCGGTGCTGATCGACCCGAAAGGCGACGACTACAGCAAGTACGCCGGCGCCACGCTGCTGACGCCCAACCGCAGCGAATTCAAGCAGGTCGCCGGCAGCTGGCAGAACGAGGCGCAGCTCAGCGCCAAGGCCGAAGCCTTGCGTGGCGAGCTGAATCTCGACGCCTTGCTGGTGACGCGCAGCGAGGAGGGCATGACGCTGTACCGTGCCGGTGGCGCGGTGCACGAGCCGACGCTGGCGCAGGAGGTGTACGACGTGTCCGGTGCCGGCGATACCGTGATCGGCACCCTGGGCCTGATGTTGGCTGCAGGTCTGGAGCTGCCGCTGGCGATGCGCCTGGCCAATGCCGCCGCCGGTATCGTGGTGGCCAAGCTGGGCACCGCGGTGTGTCACCAGCGCGAACTGTTTGCACTGTAATGTGAAGCGAGGCGGCGATGACGGACTGGGCGACGCAGGTAGTACGGTTCTGGTTTGACGGCACGGACGCGGCGCAGCTGGGCACGAGCCGCAGCGCCTGGTTCCGCAAGGATGCCGCCTTCGACGACGCCATCCGCCAGCGTTTCCTGCCGCTATGGCAGCGCGTCGCCGCCGGCGAGTTGCTGCCGGACCCGACCGATGCGCACGCGGTGCTGGCGTGGCTGATCGTGGCCGACCAGTTCTCGCGCAACCTGTTCCGCGGTGAGGCGCAGGCGTTTGCGCTGGATGCGGCGGCGCGGACGGTGGCGAAGGCGGCGCTGGCCAGCGGCCTGGAGCAACAACTGCTGCCGGTGGCGCGCTGGTTCTTCTACCTGCCGCTGGAGCACAGTGAAGCGCTGGCCGACCAGGACGAATCCGTCCGCCGCTTCGAGAGCCTGCCGCCGGACAGCCCGGAACGCGCCGGTGTCATCGACTACGCCGAAAAGCATCGGGTCATCATCGCCCGCTTTGGCCGTTTTCCCCACCGCAATGCCGCGCTGGGACGCCCCTCTACCGCGGACGAGCTGCAGTTTCTGGCCCAGCCGGGCAGCTCGTTCTGACTTCCTAAAGGAAATGCTATGACCATCGTGGTGACCGGCGCTGCCGGCTTTATCGGCTCCAACATCGTCAAGGCGCTCAACGCCCGCGGCGAAACCGACATCATCGCCGTCGACAACCTCACCCGTGGCGACAAGTTCGTCAACCTGGTGGATTGCGAGATCAGCGACTACCTGGACAAGCAGGACTTCATCAGCCTGATCGGCAGCGGCGACTTCGACGGCGAGATCCGCGCCATCCTGCATCAGGGCGCCTGCTCGGACACCATGAACCACGACGGCAAGTACATGATGGAGAACAACTACCAGTACACGCTGGAGCTGTTCGAATTCTGCCAGGCCGAGGAAATCCCCTTCCTGTACGCGTCCAGCGCCGCCACCTACGGCAAGGGCAGCGTGTTCAAGGAAGAGCGCCAGCACGAAGGCCCGCTCAACGTCTACGGCTACTCCAAGTTCCTGTTCGACCAGGTGCTTCGTCGCCGCATGAAGGAAGGCCTGACCGCGCAGGTGGCCGGCTTCCGCTACTTCAACGTTTACGGCCCGCAGGAGCAGCACAAGGGCCGCATGGCCTCGGTGGCCTTCCATAACTTCAACCAGTACCGCGAAACCGGCAAGGTCAAGCTGTTCGGCGGCTACGATGGCTACGCCGACGGCACCCAGAGCCGTGACTTCGTGTCGGTGGAGGACGTGGTCAAGGTGAACCTGTACTTCCTCGACAACCCGGACCAGTCCGGTATCTTCAACCTCGGCTCCGGCCGTGCACAGCCGTTCAACGACGTGGCGGTCGCCACCGTCAACGCCTGCCGCCGTCACGAAGGGCTGCCTGCGCTGACGCTGGCCGAACTGGTCGAGCAGGGAATCCTGGAGTACATCGACTTCCCAGACGCGCTGAAGGGCAAGTACCAGAGCTTCACCCGTGCCGATATCGGCAAGCTGCGCGAAGCAGGCTACGACGCGCCGATGCTGACCGTGGAGCAGGGCGTCGACCGTTACGTGGACTGGCTGATCGCGCGCCAGGGCTGAGTCCCGCGCCTTGCCATCCGCAAGCCCCGTCCCCGGACGGGGCTTTGTCTTTGCCTCGTGGGGCGTGGCCGAGTGGCGGCTGCGACATCCGGTTATATCCAAGGCATGCAAAATTCCAAAGGCCGTTGTGCTGTCAAGTTGTTGATTTTGATGGATTTGTTTTGCCATGCGGCGGCGGGTCTGGCCGCGGGGCGGCGACAGCGGGATGCAAGCCGGTATAATGCGGCGCACTAGGAGACACCAATGACCCTGCCCGTATTCAAACATCTCGAAGATTTCGTCGGTAACACCCCGCTGGTGCGCCTCAAGCGCCTGCCGGGCAACAGCAGCAACGTGGTGCTGGTCAAGCTGGAGGGCAACAACCCGGCCGGCTCGGTGAAGGACAGGCCGGCGCTGTCGATGATTCGCCACGCCGAGGCGCGCGGCGAGATCAAGCCTGGCGACACACTGATCGAGCCGACCAGCGGCAACACCGGCATCGCGCTGTCGATGGCCGCAACCATGATGGGCTACAAGATGATCCTGGTGATGCCGGAGAACTCCAGCCAGGAACGCATCGACACCATGCGCGCCTACGGCGCCGAGGTGATCCTGACGCCGAAGGCGGCGTCGATGCCCGGCGCCATCGACGAGGCGCGCCGGCTGGAGGCCGCCGGGGTTGGTCGCATCCTCGACCAGTTCGGTAATCCCGATAACCCGCTGGCGCATATAGAGGGCACCGGTCCGGAGATCTGGCGCGATACCGCCGGCACGGTCACCCACTTCGTGTCCAGCATGGGCACCACCGGCACCATCATGGGCACCAGCGCCTACCTGAAACAGCAGAATCCTGCCATCCAGATCATCGGCGTGCAGCCGCAGCCCGGCAGCCAGATCCCCGGCATCCGCAAGTGGGAAGACGAATACCTGCCCAAAATCTGCGACTTCACGCGCATCGACGAGCTGCTGCTGGTCGACCAGCAGACGGCGGAAGACACCGCCCGCCGGCTGGCGCGCGAGGAAGGCATCCTGGCCGGTCCGTCGTCCGGCGGCGCGCTGGCGGTGGCGCTGCGCCTGAACGAGCAGCTGGAGAACGCGGTGATCGTGTCCATCGTTTGCGACCGCGGCGACCGCTACCTGTCCACCGGCCTGTTTTCCTGAGTCAACGTTGGCCGCACGCTGCGGCCAACCCCGAACCGAAGCGATTATGTCCCAACACGTTTTTTCGCCGCCGAGCGACGGCTCGATGAGCCCCAAGACCTGGTACCAGGCGGCCAGCCAGCAGCCGGGTTTTATCCACGACGCGGCTCAGGCCGCCGCCATCGAGCGGCTGGACGAACTGTGGCAGACGCTGGTGGAGTTCAAGGACAAGCGCAACCGCTTCCTCGGTCGCAGCCTGCGCAAGCCGGAAGTGCCGCGCGGCCTGTATTTCTGGGGCGGCGTCGGCCGCGGCAAGAGCTTCCTGATGGACGCCTTCTTCGGCTGCGTGCCCTACCAGCGCAAGCGCCGCGTGCACTTCCACCACTTCATGGCGGAAATCCACAAGCAGCTGCGCACGGTATCGAACGAGGCTGACCCGCTGAAAACGGTGGCGGCGCGCATCGCCCGCGACGTGCGCCTGCTGTGTTTCGACGAGTTTCACGTCAGCGACATCGCCGACGCGATGATCCTCGGCCGCCTGTTCGCCGCCCTGTTCGAGCAGGGCATCATCTGCGTGATGACCTCTAACTACCCCCCGGAAAACCTGTATCCGAACGGCCTGATGCGCAGCAACTTCCTGCCCACCATCGCGCTGCTGCAGCAGCATCTGGAGGTATTGAATGTCGACGGCGGCAACGACTACCGCCTGCGCGAGTTGACGCGCGAGCCGTTGTTCTATGTGCCGGCCGATGCCGACGCCGAAGCGAAGATGCAGGACATGTTCGAGCGTCTGGCCGGCGCCTCCGGCGAGCTGGAACATTCGCTGACGGTGCTGGGGCGCGACATCCCGCTCAAGCGTCACGCGCCGGGGGTGATCTGGTTCGATTTCCGCGCCATCTGCGACGGCCCGCGCGCGCAGACCGACTATCTGGAGATCGCCAGCGAGTACCACACCGTGTTCGTGTCCGGCATTCCGCAGCTGGCGGTGCGTGACGCGTCGATGGCGCGGCGCTTCACCTGGCTGGTGGACGTGTTTTACGATCATCGCGTCAAGCTGGTGGCGTCCAGTGCGGTGGCGCCGGAGCTGATCTATACCGAGGGGCCGCAGGCCAGCGAGTTTTTCCGCACCGCCAGCCGCCTGACCGAGATGCAGTCGCGCACTTATCTGGAGCTGCCGCACCTGGTGGGCGACTTCAGGATCGCCGACGGTATTACCGAGACCTGAGCCGTATCTGGCTCCGGATATGAAAAAGGTTGGCCGCAATATTGCGGCCAACCTTTTTGCGTTGCGGGACGGTGTTTAGCGCTGGCCGGCCGGAATCAGCAGCGGCTGGTAGCCCAGGGTGCGCAGGCGCTGCATCGACTCTTCCGCCTCGGCGCGGGTGCGGAACGGCCCGAGCTGGACGCGGGTTTCGGTGCGCGCGGTAATGCCGTGTTTTTTCAGGTCGCTGACCAGCCGTTCGGCATTGTCCGGACTGGAGAACAGGCCCAGTTGCACCTGGTAGCCGAAAGAGCTGCCTTGCGGCGCGATGCCGGGTGCAGTCAGGCGTGGCGCCGTGGCCGGTTTTTCGGCCAGTGGCACGCGGATGGCGGGTGCGGGAGCCGGTGTCGCCGTGATGGCCGGGGCCGGCACGGCGCTGTCACGGCGTGGTGGCTCGCTGCGCGGTGCGACGCTGGTGACGCTCTTGCCGTTCCCGGCTGGCGGTGCCGTATTGGCGGCGATGGCCGGCGGGCGCGCTTGCTGCGTTTCGAGCTGTGGCGTCTGGATCTGCGGCGGGGTGAGAGTGGTGACACCTGCCGGGCTGCCGGGTGCCGGTGCCAGCGGCGAATGGCCGGCCGGCGCACTGGCGCTGGGGGCACTGGCCTCCAGCGGTGCGCTGCTGTCGATGGCGCTGAGGCTCAGCGAGGCGCTGTCGCTGCTGTCTTTCTGGATGATGCGGCCGGAGCTGATCGGGGTGCTGGCCGGGGTCGGCGGGGTTGCCGGCGTATTGAAACTGTCGATGATGGGAATCGCCGCCAGCGCGATCAGAACTAGGCCACTGGCAATCGCAATCCGTTTCTTGATCTGGGGCGACAGCCCGCCGTCGCCGTCGGGGGGGCGCTGTTGTGGCGTTGGATTCATCTCGGTTTACATTCTGTGCAGCAAACGCTGGTGAACACTGGTAAAATACCGGGTTCCTCAAAATTGGGTAACCCGTCAAGCTTGAAAACAGCTTGGCAAGTGTAACCATTTCGCTTGTAAACAGGGAGAATTTATATGGCAATCGAACGTACGCTGTCCATCATCAAACCGGACGCAGTCGCCAAGAACGTTATCGGCAAGATCTACGACCGCTTCGAGTCCGCCGGCCTGAAAGTCGTGGCCGCCAAGCTGAAGCAACTGTCCCGCGCCGAAGCCGAAGGCTTCTACGCCGTGCACAAAGAGCGTCCTTTCTTCAACGACCTGGTGAGCTTCATGATCTCCGGTCCGGTGATGATCCAGGCGCTGGAAGGCGAAAACGCCGTCCTGAAAAACCGCGAACTGATGGGTGCGACCGATCCGAAGAAAGCCGAAGCCGGTACCATCCGCGCCGATTTCGCTGATTCCATCGACGCCAACGCCGTTCACGGCTCCGACAGCCTCGAAAACGCCGCGATCGAAGTAGCCTACTTCTTCGCCGCTACCGAGATCTGCGCACGCTAAGTTGTACCCGGCGGCTGCCTGTGGCGGCCGCCATTTCCAGAGATTGACATGAAGACCAACCTGCTCGACTTCAACCTTCCCCAGCTCACCGACCACTTTGCCGCGATGGGCGAAAAGCCGTTCCGCGCCAAGCAGATCATGCGCTGGATGCACCAGATGGGCGAAGCCGACTTCGACGCCATGACCGATATCGCCAAGAGCCTGCGTGCCAAGCTGCACGACACGGCCATTGTCGGTGTGCCGGACCTGATGGTGTCGCAGGAATCGGAAGATGGTACCCGCAAGTGGCTGCTGGACGTCGGCACCGGCAACGGCGTCGAAACCGTGTTCATCCCCGAGGATGACCGCGGCACCTTGTGCATATCATCTCAGGTCGGCTGTGCGCTGGAGTGCACCTTCTGCTCCACCGGCCGCCAGGGCTTCAACCGCAACCTCAGCACCGCCGAGATCATCGGCCAGCTGTGGTGGGCGAACAAGGCCATGGGGGTGACCCCGAAGAACGAGCGCGTCGTCTCCAATGTGGTGATGATGGGCATGGGTGAGCCGCTGGCCAACTTCGACAACGTGGTGTCGGCGCTGCAGATCATGCTCGACGACCACGGTTACGGCCTGAGCCGCCGCCGCGTGACGGTGTCCACCTCCGGCATGGTGCCGCAGATGGATCGTCTGAAAGAGGCGTGTCCGGTGGCGCTGGCGGTGAGCCTGCACGCGTCCAACGACCGCATCCGCGACGAGATCGTGCCGTTGAACAAGAAGTACCCGCTGAAAGAGCTGATGGCGGCCTGCCAGCGCTATCTGGTGAAGGCGCCGCGCGACTTCATCACCTTCGAGTATGTGATGCTTGACGGGGTCAACGACAGACCGGAACATGCGCGGGAGCTGATCGCGCTGGTGCGCGACGTGCCGTGCAAGTTCAACCTGATTCCGTTCAACCCGTTCCCGAATTCCGGCTACGAGCGTTCCAGCAACAACGCGATCCGCAATTTCCGCGAAATCCTGCAGGAAGCCGGCTTCATCGTCACCGTGCGCAAGACGCGTGGCGACGATATCGACGCCGCCTGCGGCCAGCTGGCCGGCCAGGTGCAGGACAAGACCCGGCGCCAGGAAAAGTGGATACGCATTGCCGAGGAAAAAGACCAATGAAGCCAGCCCGTGTCGTCGTCCTGTTGGCCGCCCTGCTGGCCAGTACGCTGACATTCGCCGACGGCGCCACCCCGCGCGAGCTGGCACAGACACGGGCCCTGTTGGCAATCGAGTACATGAAGATCGGCAACATGCGCGTGGCGCTGGAAAATGCCGATCAGTCCATCAAGTTTGATCCTACCTTTCAGGCCGGCTACCTCGCCCGCGCCCTGATCTACATGCAGCTGGGGGTCGATGCCGAGGCGGAGGCCGCCTTCAACCGCGCGCTGAAGCTGGATGCGGCCAACCCCGAGGTCAACAATAATTTCGGCTGGTATCTGTGCAGCCGCGGCCGTTACGAAGAGGCGATCGCGCGCTTCGATCGCGCGCTGGCCGATCCGCTGTACCAGTCGCCGCAATCGGCGATGGTGAACAAGGCGGCCTGCCTGGTGCGCATGGACCAGCGCCCGCTGGCCAACCAGTGGCTGCTGGCCGCGCTGCGCCGCGCGCCGAATGACCCGTCCGCATTGCGCGAGCTGCTGAACTTGTCTTTGTTGGATAAAAATGTCACGCTGGCGACCTTTTATTACGAACGCCTGAAATTTGACGAGCGTCGCATGTCGCCGGCGGAATTGATGATGGGCATTCGTCTGGCACGTTTGAAACAGGATCAGGCGATGGAGACGCGCCTGGCCGATTATCTGAAAACGCGTTTTCCCGATACCGGGGAAGCCCAGATGTTGCTTAGCGGAAACTGAAAAGCATGGAAGCGGATAACCCACAACAAGACAGCACTGCCGTGGCCATCGGGCGTGAGCTGCGCGCCGCCCGTGAGGGCAGGGGGCTGAGCATCGGCGAAGTGGCCGACCGCCTGAAATTGTCGGTCAAGCAGCTGAACGCCATCGAGAGCGGCGATTTCGCCAGCCTGCCGGGGGCGACCTTTGCCCGTGGTTTTGTACGCAGCTATGCGCGTTATATGGAAATCGATGCCGACGCGCTGGTGGCTCGCCTCGACCAGTGTGTGCCGCTGGATGCACCGGCCGCCGGCCTGGTACCGCTGGACGAACCGGCGGCGCGAAAGACCTCGCTGGCCTTGCCCCTGTCGCTGGGCGCGCTGCTGGTGATTGCCGGCGGCTGGTTCCTGCTGCCGGGCAGTGCCGAGCCGGAAGTGCAGTCCTCGGTGCCGCTGGCCCTGGTGCCGACCGTGGCCGATCCCGATGCCAGTGCCTTGCAGCCGACTACTTCCGATGTGGTCGCGGTCGCGCCGCCGCTAGTGACGGCGTCGGCGCCGCAGGCGGTTGCACCAGTGGTCGCAGCACCGGTGACGGCGCCCGCCGCCGCCGCCGCGTCGGCAGCAAGTGCCGCCGCACCGGTTACCGGGCAGGGCCGTATCGAATTGCGCGTGCGGCAAGAGGCCTGGGTGTCGATCACCGATGCCGATGGCAAAAAACTGGTGTACGCCACGCTGGCCGCCAACGACCGCCGCCAGCTGCAGGGCCGACCGCCGTTCCGCGTGGTGATCGGCAATGCCGCCAACGCCGAACTGGCCTATAACGGCCAGCCGGTCGATCTGGCCGGCAAGATTCGCGGGACTACCGCCAAACTGGAACTGAATTAACACGCAGATGGACGCAACGATCAAACGTCGTCAAACCCGGCAGGTGGCCATCGGCCACGTGATGGTGGGTTCCGAGCACCCGGTGGTGGTGCAGTCGATGACCAATACCGATACCGCCGATGCCGCCGCCACCGTGCAGCAGGTACAGGAACTGGCGCTGGCCGGCTCCGAGGTGGTACGCATTACCGTCAACAGTCCCGAGGCTGCCGCCCGCGTGGCCGAAATCCGCCAGCGCCTGGACGACCTCGGTTGCGACGTGCCGCTGGTCGGCGACTTCCATTTCAACGGCGACCGTCTGCTGAAAGACTACCCGGACTGCGCGCGAGCGCTGGCCAAGTACCGTATCAACCCCGGCAACGTCGGCAAGGGCGCCAAGGGCGACGACAAGTTCGCGTTCATGATCCGCACCGCCATCGAGTACGACAAGCCGGTGCGTATCGGCGTCAACTGGGGCAGCCTGGACCAGGCGTTGCTGGCGCGCATGCTGGATGCCAATAATCATGCGGCCACCCCCAAGGCGCTGGACGTGGTGATGCGCGAGGCGCTGATCGTCTCCGCGCTGGAATCGGCCGACAAGGCGATGGAGCTCGGCCTGCCGGCCGACCACATCCTGCTGTCGTGCAAGGTCAGCAATGTGCAGGACCTGATTACCGTGTACCGCGACCTGGGCAGCCGCTGCGATTTCCCGCTGCACCTGGGCCTGACCGAGGCCGGCATGGGCAGCAAGGGCATCGTTGCCTCCAGCGCCGCGCTGGCGATCCTGCTGCAGGAAGGCATCGGCGATACCATCCGTATCTCGCTGACCCCGCAGCCGGGCGAGGCGCGCACCAGGGAAGTGGTGGTGGCGCAGGAGCTGCTGCAGACCATGGGCCTGCGCTCGTTCACGCCGCTGGTCACCGCCTGTCCCGGCTGCGGCCGTACCACCAGTACCTTCTTCCAGGAGCTGGCGGACAGCATCCAGACCTATCTGCGCGAGCAGATGCCGATCTGGCGTCTGCAGTATCCGGGGGTGGAGGACATGAAGGTGGCGGTGATGGGCTGTGTGGTCAACGGCCCGGGTGAGTCCAAGCTCGCCGACATCGGCATCAGCCTGCCGGGCACCGGCGAAGTGCCGGTGGCACCGGTCTACGTCGACGGCCACAAGGATGTGACGCTGAAGGGCGACAATATCGCCACCGAATTCAAGACCATCGTCGACAACTACGTGCAGACCCGCTACGGCGAGGGTGGGGCCAAGCGCCGCGAAGTGGTGGCGCGCACCATCCCGATCAAGTCCGTATAGGGCTTGCGGCCAACCTTTAAGAATCGAATCCACAGAATTCCGGAAGAACAATCGTAATGGCTCAAAAGTTGCAAGCGATTCGCGGCATGAATGATGTGCTGCCGGCCGAGTCGCACCAGTGGGAATATTTTGAAAACACGCTGCGTGGCTGGCTGGCCGACTATGGCTACCAGAACATCCGCACCCCGATCGTGGAGCCGACACCGCTGTTCGTGCGCTCCATCGGCGAAGTGACCGACATCGTCGAGAAGGAAATGTACTCCTTCGAAGACAAACTCAATGGTGACCCGCTGACCCTGCGCCCGGAAGGCACTGCCGGCACCCTGCGCGCGGTGGTAGAACACAACCTGCTGTACAACACCACGCAAAAGCTGTGGTACATGGGCCCGATGTACCGCCACGAGCGTCCGCAGAAGGGCCGCTATCGCCAGTTCCACCAGATCGGTGTCGAGGCGCTGGGCATGAACGGCCCGGACATCGACGCCGAGATCATCGCGATGACCGCCGATCTGTGGCACCGCCTGGGTCTGGCCGACAGCGTGCAGCTGGAAATCAACACCCTGGGCAACAAGGAAGAACGCGCCGCGCATCGCGAGGCGCTGATCGCCTACCTGGAACAGCACGTCGACATTCTGGACGAGGACGGCAAGCGCCGCCTGTACAGCAACCCGCTGCGGGTGCTGGACACCAAGAATCCGGCACTGCAGGAAATGGCCAACGCCGCGCCACGGCTGAGCGACTACCTCGGCGACGCCTCGCGCGCGCACTACGAGGGCTGGAAGGCGCTGATCGACGCGCTGGGCATTCGTTACGTGGAAAACCCGCGCCTGGTGCGTGGCCTCGACTACTACAACCAGTCGGTGTTCGAGTGGGTGACCACCGAGCTGGGCGCGCAGGGTACCGTGTGTGCCGGCGGCCGCTACGACGGCCTGATTGAGCAGCTGGGCGGCAAACCGGCGCCGGGCATCGGTTTCGGCATGGGCATGGAGCGCGTGCTGCTGCTGCTGGCCGAGAAGGGTCTGCTGCCGGCGCGTCGCAGTGTCGACGTGTTCATCGTCAACCAGGGGCAGGGCGCCACCGCCTACGCCATGCAGCTGGCGCAGTTGCTGCGTGTGGCAGGTCACAGCGTGATCCAGCACATGGGCGAAGCCAGTTTCAAGTCGCAAATGAAAAAGGCTGATGGCAGCGGTGCCGCGGTGGCGCTGATCATCGGTGAAAACGAAGTGGCGAATGCGCAGGTGGTGGTCAAGCCACTGCGTGCCGACGCCGCGCAGGAAACCCTTGCCGTGGCCGATGTGGCTGCGGCGGTTTCCCGCTTCAAGTCTTGACGAGGGGGATGCATGGCTTTCGATTTGCAGGAACAGGAACAGATTGACTCGATCAAGGCCTTCTGGGCACAGTGGGGCAAGCTGTTGTCCGCCGTCGTGCTGGCTGCGTTGCTGTCCTATCTGGGGTACAAGGGCTGGCAGATGTACCGCGCGGCGGAAAGCGCCAAGGCGGCCACCATCTATGCACAGCTGGAACAGCAGATCCAGGCCGGCAGCCTCGACAAGGCCAAGGCGACCGCTGCCGTGCTGCAAAGCGCGCATCCCGGCTCTGCCTATGCCGCCAATGCGGCGCTGGTGGCCGCCAAGGCCGCTTTCGACAAGGGTGATCTCGCCTTTGCCCGTGCGCAGCTGAAGTGGCTGCTGGCCAGTGGCAATCAGGATGCCTCGCTGCAGGCGGTCGCCCGCCTGCGTCTGGCGACGGTACTGCTCGACGAGAAACAGTACGATGCAGCCTTGGCCGAACTGGCGCAGGCGCATCCGGCCAGCTTCGACACGCTGTTCCTTGACCTGAAAGGCGATGTGCTGGTGGCGCGTGGCGACATGTCCGGTGCCCGCGACAGCTACAAGGCCGCCCTGGCCAAAGCCGCGCCGGATGCAACTTTGCGCGACTTTATCCAGACCAAGCTCGACTCCCTGGGAAATTGATCATGAAGCGACGTCTCATTTGTGCCGCCCTTGTCTTGCCGTTGTTGGGGGGCTGCGCCAGCTGGTTTGAAGGCTCCGCCGGTTTCGAGCCGACGCCGTTGCAGCCGCTTGCGCAGCAAAGCGCGCTGAAAGTGCAGTGGCAGGCCAGCGTGCCGGCGGCGAAGGGTGGTCTGTTCACGCCATTCTACGATCAGGGCCTGCTGTGGGTCGCCGGTGGTGATGGCAAGGTCAGCGCCATCAATGTGCTGAACGGCAGCGAGAGCCGCTGGTTCGACTTCGAACAGAAACTCAGCGCTGGTGTCGCCATCGCCGACAAGCTGATTTTTGCCGGTAACGAGGAGGGCAAACTGATTGCGGCCAACCTTGAGACCGGGAAGGTGGTATGGGAGCAGACGCTGACCAGCGTGCTGGCCGAGCCGCCGCAGGTTGGCGGCAAGGCCGTGGTGACGCGCAGCAACGACGGTCGCATCAGCGCCTTCGACATCCAGAGCGGCCGCCAGCTGTGGACCGAATGGCAACCATTGCCGGCGCTGACCGTCAAACAGACCACACCGCAGCTGAAGGTGGAAGGTGACGACGTGCTGCTGGTCGGCTCCGCCTCCGGCAAGCTGGCGGTGTATGCGCTGGAACAGGGGCGCATGCTGTGGGAAGCGGTAGTCGCTTCGCCGCGTGGCGCCAGTGAACTGGAACGGGTGACGGACGTGGTCAGTCAGCCGGTTTTTGATGGCCGCCGCGTTTGCGCCGTGGCCTATCAGGGGCGCATCGGCTGCTTCGAGGCGCGTGGCGGCGAGCAGGCATGGGCACGTGAGCTGGCCAGCAGCCGCGGCCTGTCGATGGATGCCAAGGGGGTGTACTCCACTGCCGATGACGGCTCGATCTGGGCGTTCGACCCGGATACCGGCCGCAACCTGTGGAAGCAGGATGCACTGCGTTATCGCAACGTGACCGCCCCGGTCAAGCTGGGTAACAACTTACTGGCAGTAGATGGCGAGGGCTATGCACATTTGCTCTCGCCTGTTGATGGACAAATCGTTGGCCGCAGCCAGCTGAAGGTGGAAGGAACCATTGCACGCCCGCTCGTGCTCGGCAATATTGCCTACGTTCTTGATACCAACGGCACCTTGTCGGCGGTCACACTCTAAAAGCAGTTCTGAATGAAACCGACTATTGCCCTGGTAGGGCGCCCCAATGTGGGCAAATCGACCCTGTTCAACCGTCTGACCCGTTCGCGCGATGCGCTGGTAGCGGATCAGCCGGGCCTGACCCGTGACCGTCACTATGGCCACGGCCGTGTCGGCAGCAAGCCGTATCTGGTAATCGATACCGGTGGTTTCGAGCCGGTGGTCGACGAAGGCATCCTGTTCGAAATGGCCAAGCAGACACTGCAGGCCGTGGACGAGGCCGATGCCATCGTGTTCCTGGTGGATGGCCGCACCGGCATCACGCCGCAGGACAAGATCATCGCCAACCGCCTGCGTCGCAGCAACCAGCCGGTTTACCTGGTGGTGAACAAAGCCGAAGGCATGCGTAGCGCCGTGGCAACCGCCGAGTTCCACGAGCTGGCGCTGGGCGAGCCGATGTCGATCTCCGCCTCGCACGGTGACGGTGTGCGCGAACTGATGGAGATGGTGCTGGAGCACTTCCCGGATGCCGAGGAAGAGCCGAAGGTCAACCATCCCAAGTTCGTCATCATCGGTCGCCCCAACGTCGGCAAGTCGACGCTGGTGAATGCGGTGCTGGGTGAAGACCGCGTGATCGCCTTTGACCAGGCCGGTACCACCCGTGACAGCATTTACATCGATTTCGAGCGCGAAGGCCGTCAGTACACCATCATCGACACCGCCGGCGTGCGTCGTCGCGGCAAGGTGGACGAGGCGATCGAGAAGTTTTCGGTGATCAAGACCATGCAGGCGATCGAAGACGCCAACGTGGCCGTGCTGGTGCTGGACGCGCAGCTCGACATTTCCGAGCAGGATGCCACCATCGCCGGTTTTGCGCTGGAGGCCGGCCGTGCGCTGGTGGTTGCGGTGAACAAGTGGGACAACCTCGACAATCACCAGAAGGAAACCATCAAGCATGAAATCGCGCGCAAGCTCGGTTTCCTTGATTTTGCCAAGTTCCACTACATCTCGGCGCTGGAGCGCAAGGGTGTGGCCGACCTGTTCAAGTCGATCGACGAAGCCTACCGTGCGGCGATGACCAAGCTGCAGACGCCGAAGCTGACCCGTATCCTGCAACTGGCCGTCGAACGCCAGCTGCCGCCGCGAACCGGCCCGATTCGTCCCAAGCTGCGTTACGCCCACCAGGGCGGCATGAACCCGCCTATCATCGTGGTGCACGGCAATGCGCTGAGCAAGATTCCGGACAGCTACACCCGTTATCTGGAAAACATGTTCCGTAAAGCTTTTCAGCTGCAAGGCACGCCGCTGCGGGTACAATACAAGTCCAATACCAACCCCTTTGAGAAGGAAGCAACAGGCACCAAGCCGAGTTTGCTGGTTCACAAGGGCCGAAAATAGTCCGGCGGTTTTTTTTATGCTAAAAAGAGTCTTAGCGCCGCTTGCTAGAAACGAAATTACAAATCCACGAAATCGGAGAATAAAATGAGCTCTAAAGGGCAAATGTTACAAGACCCGTTCCTTAACATCCTGCGTAAGGAGCATGTGCCGGTTTCCATCTACCTCGTCAACGGCATCAAATTGCAAGGGCAGATCGAGTCGTTCGACCAGTATGTGGTGCTGCTGAAGAACACGGTCACCCAGATGGTTTACAAACATGCCATTTCTACCGTGGTGCCTGCCCGCCCGGTAAACATCCCGCATGACAATCACGGCGCCAAGTCCGACGCTGCCGACGCTTGAGTCACTGTCTGTTCCGCCTGAATGCCGGTCCGGCAAATCCTTGCCGACCGGTTTTCCCTCCCAGAAAGATCTTTCGTGTTTGATCGCCCGGATCTAGGAGACATCGCCGTACTGGTCTGTCTCGACTTTGGTGCGCCCGACTATGAAGAGGGTGTGCAGGAATGCGTTGACCTGGTGCGCAGCGCCGGTGTCACCGTTGCCGGTACCATCCATGGCAAACGGCAGCGTCCCGATGCCGCGCTGTTCGCCGGCAAAGGCAAGGTCGAAGAGATCGCCGCCCTGGTCAAAGCGGAGGGGGCCAACGTGGTGATCTTCAATCACGCCCTCGGCCCCGGGCAGGAGCGCAATCTGGAGCGGGTGCTGCAGTGCCGCGTTATCGACCGCGTAACCCTGATTCTGGATATCTTTGCCCAGCGCGCCCGCAGCCACGAAGGCAAGCTGCAGGTCGAGCTGGCGCAGTTGTCTCATATGTCGACCCGCCTCGTTCGCGGCTGGACCCATCTGGAACGGCAAAAAGGCGGTATCGGCCTGCGCGGGCCGGGCGAGACCCAGCTGGAAACCGACCGCCGCCTGCTCGGTTTGCGCGTGAAGATGCTGAAAGAGCGTCTGGCTGCCGTTGCGCGCCAGCGCAAGACGCAGCGCCGCGGTCGCGAGCGCTCCGGATTGCAGTCGGTATCGATTGTTGGCTATACCAATGCAGGCAAGTCCACCCTGTTCAATGCGATGACCAAGGCGCAAGCCTACGCTGCGGATCAGCTGTTTGCGACCCTGGACACCACCAGTCGCAAGCTGTATCTCAGCCCGGAGCTGTCCATCGTGCTGTCCGATACCGTGGGCTTCATCCGCGACCTGCCGCACTCGCTGGTGGCCGCGTTCCGCGCCACACTGGAAGAAACGATCCAGGCCGACATGCTGCTGCATGTGGTCGATTCGGCATCGCCGGACAAGGATCGCCAGATCGAGGAGGTAGACAAGGTGCTGGCCGAGATTGGTGCCAGCGGCACTCCCCAGCTACTGGTGTGGAACAAGACCGACCTGCGCGGCTTGCCGCCGCAGATCGAGCGCGGCGAACACGGCGAGCCGGTCGCGGTCCGCGTGTCGGCGCTGACCGGCGAGGGGCTGGAACTCTTGCGGCAGGCGATTGCCGAACGGCTGCACGGCTTTAATAATGACCATAACATAGAAGATCGAGACCGCTATGGCACAGAATGATCCTAACTGGGGTGGTAAACGTCCGAACGATGGCCCGCCGGATCTGGACGAAATTTTCCGCAAGCTGAATCAGCGCCTGTCGCGCCTGCTGGGTAATCGTGGCCCGGACGAAGAGCCGCCGATCAGCAATGGCAACGGCAGTGGCGAGTCGCCACGCGGCATGCGCTTTGGCGCTGCCGGCGTGCTGGCGGCACTGGCCGGCCTGTGGTTGCTCAGCGGTTTCTACATCGTCGATGCCCGCGAACAGGGCGTGGTGCTGCGCATGGGTAGCTTCAACCGCACCACCGATTCCGGTCTGCAATGGCGCGCACCGTATCCGTTCGAAACAGTGGAGATCGTCAACCTGACCGAAGTGCGCAGTATCGAGGTCGGTTACCGTGGCAGTGCCAAGAACCGCATTAACGAAGAGTCGCTGATGCTCACCGAAGACCAGAACATCATCGATGTACAGCTGTCGGTGCAGTACGACGTCAAGGATGCACGCGACTTCCTGTTCAACAACCTGGCGACCGAGGCGGATGCCCGCGACGTGGTGAAGCAGGCGACGGAAACCGCGATTCGCGAAGTGGTTGGCCGCAACAAGGTCGATTTCGTGTTGAACGAGGGTCGGGCTCAGATCGCGGCCGATACCCAGCGCATCATTCAGGCTATCCTGGATCGCTACAAGCTGGGCGTGCGGGTGGCCAAGGTGAACATCAACGGCGTGCAACCGCCTGAAGCGGTGCTGGCGGCGTTCGATGACGCGGTAAAGGCTGGCCAGGACAAGGAAAAACTGCGTAACGACGGTGTCGCTTACGCCAATGACGTAGTGCCGAAGGCCAAGGGTATGGCCGCGCGCCTGCTGGAAGAGGCCGAGGGCTATCGCCAGAATGTGGTGGCCACCGCCGAGGGCGATGCCGCACGTTTCAACAGTGTGCTGTCCGAGTACGCGAAGGCGCCGAAAGTGATGCGTGACCGCCTGTACTTCGACATGATGCAGCAGGTGATGAGCAACACCACCAAGGTGCTGGTTGACCAGAAGGGCGGCAACAACCTGTTGTACCTGCCGCTGGACAAGCTGATCCAGCAGTCCGCTGCTGCGGCGCCGTCGCCACAGACCAGTAGCGCCGCGCAGCCTGCCGAGGTGCCACCGGTCGTGGCTCCCGTCGCGCCGTCTTCGTCCGGTTCCACCAGCCGCGATGTGACTCGCGGACGTAACCAATAACAGGAGCCCCCATGGAACGACTTCTTCCTTCTTTGATCGGTGTGGCCGTGCTGTTGCTGATTGCCTCATCGTCACTGTTTACCGTAGACCAGCGCCAGTTCGCGATGGTGTTCCAGTTTGGTGAGGTGGTTCGCGTCATCGAGCAGCCTGGCATCCAGTTCAAGGTGCCGGTGCTGCAGAACGTGCGCTACTACGATCGTCGCATCCAGACGATCGACCCGGAAGAGCCGGAACTGTTCAACACCCGCGAAAAGAAAAACGTGCTGGTGGACAGCTTCGTCAAGTGGCGCGTGCGTGATGTCGAGCAGTTCTACAAGAGTGTGGGCGGCAACGAGCTAGCTGCCGTGGCTCGACTGAAACAAACCATCAACGACGGCCTGCGTGCCGAATTCGGCCAGAAGAGCGTTGCCGATGTCGTATCCGGCCAGCGTGACCAAGTCATGGAGGATGTCCGCAAGAAGGCCAACCTCGATGCGCAAAAAATTGGTATGGAAATTCTGGATGTGCGCTTAAAAAGAGTCGACTTTCCGGATAAAATCAGTGCTTCGGTTTTTGAGCGGATGAACTCCGAGCGTCGCACCGTGGCCAGCCAGTTGCGCAGCGAAGGCGCGGCCGAGGCCGAGCGTATCCGTGCCGATGCCGACCGCCAGCGTGAAGTGCTGCTGGCCGAGGCCTATCGCAAGGCGCAGACCATGAAGGGCGAGGGCGACGCCAAGGCCGCAGCGATTTATGCGCAGGCTTACGGCAAGAATCCGGAGTTCTACGCTTTCTGGCGCAGCATGGATGCCTACAAGCAGACGATGCGCAACAAGAACGATGTGCTGGTACTGGATCCGAGTTCCGAATTCTTCCGGTACTTCAAGAGCACCAAGCCCGCGGGCAAGTAAACGCGGGCAACGAGCCGGGATAGACGGCAAGCTTATCAACAAGGCGGGATCGCGAATCCCGCCTTTTATTGTGTGTAGAGATAGATGCGTAATTGGCTGTTACCCGAATATGTTGCGGACATCCTGCCGGCCACGGCGCGTCAGGTAGAGTCTGCCAAGGCATCGATGCTTGAACTGTTTCGTACCTCCGGCTACGAACTGGTTCTGCCGCCGCTGATTGAATACTACGATGCACTGGTGACACCGGAAGACGGCGCGCTGGCGATCAAAACCTTCAAGCTGGATGACCATTTTTCCGGTCGCCAGCTGGGGCTGCGCGCCGACATCACGCCGCAGGTGGCCCGTATCGATGCCCATCTGCTGTCGCAGCGCACCGGCGTAACCCGCCTGTGCTACGCCGGCAGCGTGGTGCACTCGCGTCCGGATGGCCTGATGAGTTCGCGTGAGCCGCTGCAGGTGGGGGCCGAACTGTACGGCTATGCCGGCATCGAGGCCGACCTGGAAATCATTCGTCTGATGCTGACCTCGTTGCGCCAGATCGGTATAGAGGGGCTGCGCCTAGATGTCGGCCACATGGGCCTGTTCCGAGGCCTGGTACAGGCTGCGGGCCTTGGCGCAGAGCTGTCGGCCGAGGTGTTCTCGGTGCTGCAGGCCAAGGACCTGTCGACGCTGCGCGAACTGCTGGTCGATGTTGCCGAGCCGTATCGCAGCGCCTTCCTCGCGCTGCCGGAGCTGTACGGCTCGCGTGCGGTGCTGGACAAGGCGCGCACCCGTTTGCCGTCGCTGCCGGAAGTCGAGCTCGGCCTGATGCAGCTGGCCGCGGTAGCGAACTCGCTGGAGGGCGAGGTCGAGCTCAATTTTGACCTGACCGAATTGCGTGGCACCCACTACCACAACGGCCTGATGTTTGCCGCCTACGCCCCTGGCTGGGCGGAAGAGCTGGCGCGTGGCGGTCGTTACGACAACGTTGGCCGCCGCTTCGGCCGTGCTCGTCCTGCAACCGGTTTCAGTCTCGACCTGCGCGACCTGATCCGTATCCTGCCGCAGAACGAAAGTGCCAAGGGAATCAAGCTTGCGGCCAACCTTTTGCCGCAAGCGACAATAAAAGTGGCCGAACTGCGTGCGCGCGGCGAGAAGGTCATTGTGGATTATCTGGGCGAGTCTGCTGCCGCCCTGAATTGTGATCGTGAACTGGTCAAGGCTGGCGAAAACTGGCAGCTTGTACCGTTTAAGTAATTTGATTTCTGAAGAGAAGAGGTTTACCAATGTCCAAGAATGTCGTCGTAATCGGCACCCAGTGGGGTGACGAGGGCAAGGGCAAGATTGTTGACTGGCTGACAGATCATGCTCGCGGTGTTGTCCGCTTCCAGGGTGGTCACAACGCTGGTCATACTCTGGTTGTGAATGGCAAAAAGACCGTGCTGCGTCTGATCCCGTCCGGCATTCTGCGCGCCGGCGTCGAGTGCTTCATCGGTAACGGCGTGGTGCTGTCGCCGGAGGCGCTGCTCAAGGAAATCGACGAGCTGGAAACCGCCGGCGTCGATGTCGCCAGCCGCCTAAAGATCGCCGAAGCCTGCCCGCTGATCCTGCCTTATCACGTGGCGCTGGATCTGGCACGTGAAGCGGCCAAGGGTGCCGGCAAGATCGGTACCACCGGTCGTGGCATCGGCCCGGCCTACGAAGACAAAGTGGCACGCCGTGCGCTGCGCGTGATCGACCTGTTCGATCGCGACGCCTTTGCCGCCAAGCTGAAGGAAAACGTCGACTACTACAACTTCCAGCTGACCCAGTACTTCAAGGTCGAGCCGGTAAGCTACGAAGCGATCCTGGAGCAGACGATGCTGCTGGCCGAGCGCATCAAGCCGATGGTGGCCGACGTATCGCGTACGCTGTACGACCTGAACCAGGCCGACGTGCCGCTGCTGTTCGAAGGCGCGCAGGGCACGCTGCTGGACATCGACCACGGTACCTACCCGTTCGTGACCTCGTCCAACTGTGTGGCCGGTGCTGCGGCACCTGGCGCCGGTGTGGCGCCGCAGATGCTCAACTATGTGCTGGGTATCGTGAAGGGTTACACCACCCGCGTCGGTTCCGGTCCGTTCCCGACCGAGCAGGACAACGAAATCGGTGCTTTCCTGGCCAAGCGCGGTAACGAGTTCGGTTCGGTGACCGGTCGTCCGCGTCGTTGTGGCTGGTTCGATGCCGCTGCGCTGAAGCGCTCGATCCAGATCAATGGCGTTTCCGGCCTGTGCGTGACCAAGCTGGACGTGATGGACGGCCTGGAAGAGATCAAGCTGTGCGTTGGCTACACCCTGGATGGCCAGCAGGTCGATATCCTGCCGTTCGGCTCCGATGCGGTGACCAAGTGCCAGCCGGTGTACGAGACCCTGCCAGGCTGGAGCGAGTCCACCTTCGGTACCAAACGCTGGGAAGATCTGCCTGCCAATGCGCAAGCCTACCTGACCCGTATCGCCGAAGTGTGCGGCGCACCGGTGGATATCGTGTCGACCGGTCCGGATCGCGAAGAGACCATCGTGTTGCGTCATCCTTACGGTCTGTAAGGAGGTGTGTTTCACGCAAGAGCCCGCTTCGGCGGGCTTTTTTGCGTCTGTGGCCGTTGAGTCGCTAACCGACCAAGGTTGGCCGCAGCATTACCACTGGCCACTGCTGTGCGGCGATGTCACAGAGCGGCATGATGGTTATATCCGCGTGTGGCGGGGGAGGGGTAAGGCTTGTGTTGTGAACTGGTGGTGCGATGCTGCCAGTGAGGCTTTGAGGATAAGGCGCGTGAGGAGCCGGCCGGCAAGGGCGGGCGACGTCCCCCCGGTATTGAGTAGCACGTGACTTTAGAGTCCAATCCACCATGACAAGGAGATTGGACATGAAGAAACGTTTCACCGAAGAACAGATCATCGGCTTCCTGCGCGAAGCAGAGGCAGGCATGCCTGTTGCCGAGCTGTGCCGCAAGCACGCCTTCTCGGAAGCCAGCTATTACCTCTGGCGCAGCAAGTTTGGCGGGATGAATGTGTCGGAAGCCAAGCGCCTCAAGGAGCTGGAGACCGAGAATGCGCGCCTGAAGAAGCTTCTGGCCGAGACGATGCTCGAAAACGAGATTGCCAAAGAGGCCCTGCGAAAAAAGTGGTGAGCGCACCATCACGGCGGGAGCTGGTGCGCCATCTGGTAGGCAAGGGGCTCAGTGAACGTCGGTCGCTGCGTCTGGCCGGCATCAGCCCCAGTTCATTCCGCTACCAGCCCGCCACCGACCGCAATGCCGCTTTGAAAGCGGAGATCATCGCGCTCGCGCAACGGCACCGCCGTTACGGCGCCAGCATGATTTACTTGAAGCTGCGGCAGGAAGGCATGCAGGTCAATCACAAACGGGTGGATCGGCTCTATGCCGAGGCGGGTCTGCAAATTCGCCGGCGGAAGCGCAAGAAAGTCCCAGTAGCAGACCGTCACCCACTGGCCCGTCCCTTGGCCGCCAATCAGGTCTGGTCGATGGACTTCGTGTTCGACCGGACCGCAGAGGGGCGTGTCATCAAGAATCTGACCGTGGTCGATGATGCCACGCATGAGGCGGTCGCGATTGTTCCAGAACGTGCGATGGGTGGTCTGCATCTGACGCGCGTCCTCGACCAGTTGGCGAAAACACGCGGCTTGCCCAAAGCGATCAGGACCGATAACGGCAAGGAGTTCTGCAGCCGCGCCATGCTCTCCTGGGCGCATGCCCGTGGTGTTCAACTCTTCCTCATCGAGCCCGGCAAGCCGAATCAGAACGCTTATATCGAATCGTTCAATGGGCGCTTCCGGGACGAGTGCCTGAACGAACACTGGTTCACCAGCCTGCGCCATGCACAGGTCGTCATCGAAGCTTGGCGGAGGGAATACAACAACGAAAGACCCAAGAAAGCGCTGGGTGGTTTGACGCCGGCTGCCTACGCCAAATCACTTGCAGAGAAATCAGGTAAATTAAGCTCGGACTCTAAAGCCCTCTGCTACTGAAAACGGGGGGACGTCGGGGAAGCAAGACGGTGCTGCGGTTTTTGTCGCGCAAATGCAAAAACACCGTTGAGATGTCTCAACGGTGTTTTTGTTTTGGTGCCCAAGAGAAGACTCGAACTTCCACACCCTTGCGGGCGCTAGGACCTGAACCTAGTGCGTCTACCAATTCCGCCACCTGGGCTAAAACTTTTACTTCTACAAGCAACAGCCCGTTTACACGTGCTGAATAAATACTGTTGGTGCCCAAGAGAAGACTCGAACTTCCACACCCTTGCGGGCGCTAGGACCTGAACCTAGTGCGTCTACCAATTCCGCCACCTGGGCAAACCTTTTACTGCTTCAAACAACAGCCCGTTCGCACGTGCTGCAAAAATCGTGTTGGTGCCCAAGAGAAGACTCGAACTTCCACACCCTTGCGGGCGCTAGGACCTGAACCTAGTGCGTCTACCAATTCCGCCACCTGGGCCAACCAGATTTTTCAGCTATACATATTGCATCAATCAACTACAGTTGAATGGTGCCCAAGAGAAGACTCGAACTTCCACACCCTTGCGGGCGCTAGGACCTGAACCTAGTGCGTCTACCAATTCCGCCACCTGGGCTATGCATTTGCTGTATCATCGCTTTCACTGCGTTGCAGCGGTAGCGACGAAGCCCTGCATTATAAGGAAGTTTCTGGACGTGTCAATGGTCATTACTAAAAAATCTTCGCCTGAATCGGCAATCCGCCTCTCCGACCCCTATCTGGAGCGGGAAAAGTCCCAATATAACAATCCCTTGCCTAGTCGGGAATTTGTTTTACAGATTCTGGCGCAGCAAGGGGTGCCAATGCAATTGGGCGAGCTTGCCGCCCTGCTGGAAATCACGGAGCAAGAGCAGCCGTTATTCGAGCGCCGCTTGCGTGCGATGGAGCGGGCCGGCCAGGTGCTGATCAATCGCAAGGGTGAGGTCTGCGTTGCGGACAAGCTCGATCTGCTGCCTTGCCGCGTCAGCGGTCACAAGGACGGCTTTGGCTTCGCGGTGCCAGATGGTGTCACTGGCGAGGATATCTACCTGCCCGAGCGCGAGATGCGCAAGGCGATGCACGGCGATCATGTCATGGTGCGATTGGCCGGCACCGATCGCCGAGGTCGTCGCGAAGGGCGCATTGTCGAGGTGCTGGAACGGGCGCAGTCGACGCTGGTCGCCCGCGTCTACTTCGATCACGGTGTTGGCGTAGCCAGGGCCGAGGATCGCCGCATCGGTCAGGAATTGCTGCTGGAACCGGAAGGGCATGGCGGCGCCGGGCATGGTCAAGTAGTGATGCTGGAGATCGTTTCCTATCCCGACGAGCATCGTCCTGCCATCGCCAAGGTCATCGAAGTGCTGGGGAACTACGCGGATCCGGGCATGGAGATCGAGGTGGCGCTGCGCAAGCACGACCTGCCACACGTATTCTCCGACGCGGCGTTAGCACAGGCTGCCGCAACGCCGGCCAAGGTGCGCAAGAAGGACCTGGATAAATCGCGCGTCGATCTGCGCCCCTTGCCATTGGTCACCATTGACGGTGAAACGGCGCGCGATTACGACGATGCCGTTTTTGCCGAGCGCCAGGGCAAGGGCTTCCGCTTGGTGGTGGCCATTGCCGATGTCAGTCATTACGTGCAACCGGGTGACGCGCTGGATGGCGATGCGGTAGCACGCGGTACCTCGGTGTATTTCCCGCGTCGCGTGATTCCGATGCTGCCGGAGGAGTTGTCGAACGGCATCTGTTCGCTGAATGCCAATGTGGATCGCCTGTGCATGGTGGCGGACATGCAGATTTCGGCGAAAGGCAAGATCAAGGGCTATCGCTTCTATCCGGCGGTGATGAACTCCAAGGCGCGGCTGACTTACAACCAGGTGTGGGATTGGCTGCAACAGGGCAGTGACAGTCTCTTGTTGCCGCAATTGCAGACCCTGCACCAGTTGTTCCAGGTGCTGCTGGCGGCGCGTACCCGTCGTGGAGCCGTCGAATTTGAAAGTGTCGAAACGCAGATGGTGTTCAACGAGCACGGCAAGATCGACAAGATCGTGCCGGTGACACGCAACGATGCCCACCGTCTGATCGAGGAGTGCATGCTTGCGGCCAATGTGTGTGCCGCGGATATTCTGCTCAAGAACCGGCACAAGTGCTTGTTCCGCATCCATGAGGGCCCGACCCCCGAGAAGCTGCTCAATCTGCGCAACTACCTGCGCCTGCTGGGGTTGTCGTTGGGTGGGGAGGACAAGCCGAGTCCCAAGGACTACGCCGAACTGGCCGAGAAAGTCGCCTTGCGGCCGGATGCGCCGGTGGTGCAGACCATGATGCTGCGTTCGATGCAGCAGGCCGTTTACTCACCGGAGAATGTCGGTCACTTTGGCCTGGCTTATGACGCTTATACCCACTTTACTTCCCCGATCCGCCGCTATCCGGACTTGCTGGTGCATCGTGCCATCAAGGCGGTGCTGGCCGGAGAGAAGTACAAGCCGGGCAAGTGGATGGCGTTGGGCGAGCATTGCTCGATGACAGAGCGTCGCGCTGATGACGCCAGCCGCGAAGTGCAGGCGTGGCTGAAAACCTACTATATGCAGGACAAGGTGGGCGAGGTGTTCAGCGGCAAGATCAGTGCTGTGACCGGATTCGGCGTGTTTGTGTTGCTTGATGATCTCTATGTCGAGGGCCTGTTGCACATTTCTGAGCTGGGCAAGGACTACTTCCACTTCAAGAAAGAGCAGCAAGCCATCGTTGGAGAGAAGAGCGGTTTGCACTACCGGCTGGGCGATGCGGTACAGGTGCGGGTGGTGCGGGCAAACCTGGAAACGGTGCAGGTCGAATTTGCGCTGGCAACTCGCGGGGAGTCTGTCGATGGCGAGGAAAAAACGCCGTCCAAGCGTAAGTCGTCTCGCCGCCGCTCAAAAGCAAAGCCGCCGGCGGCCGCGGTAGAGGTGGCACCCCCGCTCGTAGAAGAGGTGGTGCCAGTCGAGTTGCCGCCTCCGGTTCGCCGTCGCAGAGCAAAGCCTGCCGTGGCACCGGAGGTGGTGGTGCCGCCAGCTGAAACTCCGGAGCCGACTTCGGCTCCCGTAGTTGCATCGAATCCGGACGTGGTCGTAGAAGAGGGGGCAAAGCGTTCTCCGCGCCGTCGACGTACTTCGTAATTCATGTCGTTGTGACTCTTAAAGGTTGGCCGCAAGTATTGCGGCCAACCTTTTTCATTTTTCTTGACGGTTGGGTGGTTGTGAAATCAACGACTTGCCGATTTTGTGTCACAAAGTGCGCGGCGGGGTGTTGACGCCGGTAGCCGGCTTCGCTATAGTTCGCCTCCTCAGCTGACGCCGCAAACGAAACGCGACGCAGCACTGCTCTTTAACAAAACGAATAACCGATAGGTGTAAGTGTCTGGCCAAGCCAAATACTTGCACTGTCAAGATTCAAGAAAC
>NZ_JAQQLE010000006.1 GCF_028548475.1 Vogesella margarita | reverse complement strand
CCTGAAGAGTCGTTCGAGACCAGGACGTTGATAGGTCGGGTGTGGAAGCGCTGTGAGGCGTTAAGCTAACCGATACTAATTGCTCGTGAGGCTTGATCCTATCATTTGAGTGGCTTTGCCGAGAGGGCAGAGCAAGCGACCGATACAAAAGATCTTCTACCAGGCTGAGTGACAGACTCAGTGTAGGCTTCTTTGATTTGTGACAGTTTATGTCTGGTGGCCATAGCGAGGTGGTCCCACGCCTTCCCATTCCGAACAGGACCGTGAAACGCCTTAGCGCCGATGATAGTGCAGATACCTGTGTGAAAGTAGGACACCGCCAGACGCCCCTTACGAAGCCCAGCTCAATCGAGCTGGGCTTTGTGCTTTGTGAGCGTAAAAGCATCGAGCTTTGCTGCCGTCATTCAAGCTTCCTCCCTCGGGCGTGGCCGGCTGGGAGGACCGCTCTGCTCTTTACCCGCATGACCTCTCCAGCCCCCCCCATACACACCGGAACGGCTGCCACTGACCCCCTTGCGGCCAACCTTGCGCCTCGCGTCAGCAGATGGCGATACCTGTGGAGGCGATAGCCCCGGACGGGTTGTGCCGACAGGCCGCGGCTGATCCGCCATGGAGGTCCGTTGTTTCCCCAGTTCACGCAGCAGGTCAGCCCGTACCGGACAGTGAATCACTGTGAATAGCATGTAAAAAGGCAAGCCAGAGCGGCTTGCCTTTTTGTTTTTGCAACCAGGAGGTGCCTTTGGCTGCTTAGCGCGTAGCCTGGGAGATGGCTTCCTTGGCGGACTGCAGGGCATTGCTGCGGGCGTCGTCGCCCATGGAGACGGCTTCGGCGCGGATGAAACGCACGTCGCTGATGCCGAGGAAGCCGAGTACGGTCTTCAGGTAGTCTTCCTGGAAGTCCATCGCCTGGCCTTGCTCGTTGCTGTAGACGCCGCCGCGGGCGGAGACGACGTAGACGGTCTTGCCACCAGCCAGGCCAACCGGGCCGGTTTCGGTGTACTTGAAGGTGCGGCCGGCGACGGCCACGCGGTCGATCCAGGCTTTCAGCTGCGACGGGATGGAGAAGTTGTACATCGGCGCGCCGATGACCAGGATCTCGCTGCCGAGGAATTCGCCGATCAGCTGTTCGCTGCGGGCGCGCTCGCTGCGCTGCAGCTCGCTCCAGTCGCTTTCTGGGGTGAAGGCGGCGCCGAGGATCTCGCCCGACAGGTGCGGGATCTCGTTGCTGGCCAGGTCGTGGTAGATCACGCCGGTGCTACCGTGTTGTGCTTGCAGGCTGTCGACCAGTGCGCGGGTCAGCTGGCGGGTAACCGAGTTGTCGTTGAGGACGCTGGAATCAAGGTGCAGGATTTTCATGGTGAGCTCCGTTTCGGGTGAGTGCCGGTTGGCAGTAGCAATGGAACGTATGATAGTTTTTGCGACAATGCTGAACTAGACTGCTGAATCGGGAATGATTGTCCTGAATTTGACATCAATGCTGACGGAGCTCACGCGATGCAAGACCTGAATGATCTGTATTTCTTTGCCAAGGTGGCCGAGCACGGCGGCTTCATGGCGGCGGCGCGTCAGATCGGGGTGCCCAAGTCGCGGCTGTCGCGCCGGGTTGCCGAGCTGGAGGCGCAGCTGGGGGTGCAGCTGTTGCAGCGGACGACGCGGCGGCTGGCGCTGACCGAGGTCGGGCAGGCCTACTTCGGCCACTGCCAGGCGATGCTGGCCGAGGCGGAGGCGGCGCAGGAGGCGATCGCCCGTGCGACCGACGTGCCGCGTGGCCTCGTGCGGGTGAGCTGCCCGGATCTGCTGGCGCAGTCGTTGTTGGCTCCCTTGCTGCCGGAGTTCATGGTGCAGTATCCGGAGGTGCGCATCCTGCTGGAGGTGACCGGGCGCCGCGTCGACCTGATCAATGACGGTATCGATGTCGCGCTGCGGGTGCGTTCGCGGCTGGAAGACAGTGCCAGTATCGTGGCGCGCCCGCTGGGACAGTCGCCCTTATTTCTGGTGGCCAGTCCGGCGTTGCTGGCCGAGCGTGGCCTGCCGCAGCATCCATCCGAGCTGGCGTCGTGGCCGGCGCTGGTGATGTCGCGGCCGGACGGGCGCGGCGAGTGGACGATGCACGACGAGGTCGGCCAGCTGTACAGCGTACAACTGGCCGCGCCGCGGTTGATGACCGACAACCTGGTGGTGCTGGCGCAGGCGGCGATAGACGGCTGCGGCGTGGCGGCGTTGCCGATGCTGGTCTGCCAGCAGGCGCTGGCTGACGGCCGGCTGCGACGGCTGTTGCCGACTTTTTCCATGCCGGGCGGCATCCTGCACCTGGCCTTTACCGGGCGCCGCCATCTGGTGCCGGCGGTGCGGGTGTTTGTCGACTTTCTGGTGGCGCGCACGCCGCAGTGGAATGCGCGCTTCGAATGATGGTTATTGCGGCCGGTTGAGAACCGTATAACGCGGTTCGCCGTCTGTTGCCGTCGGCGGCGGCGCCAAGGTTGGCCGCAACCACATATCCGGCGCACCCATGTCGCCGCATTTGTCTCGGGTGTGGGCGGCGCTTCTGCTACAATCCTGCCCCTCCTTATTGAATGAACGGGTTGCACGATGGTTATTCCGGCATGCGGTGTCGATTTTGGCACCTCCAACTCCACGGTCGCCTGTGTTCGCGCCGGGCAGAGCCAGTTGCTGATGCTGGAAGACGACAAGGCGACCCTACCGTCGGTGGTGTTCTTCAATGCCGAGGAGGAAAGCACCGCCTTTGGTCGCGCCGCGATCGGCGAATACCTGGACGGTTACGAGGGGCGGCTGATGCGCTCGCTGAAGAGCCTGCTCGGCACCAGCCTGATGAATGGCCAGACCGAGGTCAATGGTCGTGCGCTGCGTTTCATCGACTTGCTGTCTTCCTTCATCGGCACCCTCAAGCAGCGTGCAGAGCAGCAGGCGGGGCAGGTATTCAGTCGCGCCGTGTTCGGCCGGCCGGTGTTTTTCATCGACGACGATCCGGTCGCCGACCAGCTGGCACAGGACACGCTGGCCGATGTCGCGCGTCGCGCCGGCTTTCAGGAGGTCGCCTTCCAGTTCGAGCCGATTGCGGCGGCCTTTGACTACGAAAGCCGCATCGAGCGCGAAGAGCTGGTGCTGATCGTCGATATCGGCGGCGGTACCTCCGACTTTTCGCTGGTGCGGCTGTCGCCGCAGCGCCGCCACCTGCTGGATCGCCGCGACGACATCCTTGCCAACGGCGGCGTGCACATCGGCGGTACCGACTTTGACAAGCAGCTGAGCTTGCACAGCGTGATGCCGCTGCTGGGTTACCGCACGCGGCTGAAGAATAATGCCGAGGTGCCATCCGGCTACTACTTCAACCTCGCCACCTGGCACACCATCAACTTTGCCTACACCCGCAAGACGCTGGCCGACCTGCAGGGGGTGTACGTCGATGCGCTGGAGCGCGACAAGCTGGACCGCCTGTTCTCGGTGATCAACAAGCGCGCCGGCCACTGGCTGGCGATCCAGGTGGAGGCGGCGAAGATCGCGCTGTCCGACAGCGAGGCGCACCAGCTGGTGCTGGACGAGATTGCCGACGGCCTCACCCACCAGCTGACGCGCAGCCAGTTCGACGAGGCGATCGAGCGCCAGATCGACAGCGTGACGCAGACCATCGACCGCCTGCTGCAGGATGCCGGCGTTGCCGCCGCGCAGATCGATACCGTGTTCTTTACCGGCGGCGCCAGCGCGGTGCCCCTGTTGCGCGAGCGGGTGGCGGCGCTACTGCCGCAGGCGGCCAAGGTCGAGGGCGACCGTTACGGCAGCATCGGCAGCGGGCTGGCACTGGACGCGATGCGCCGCTTCGGCTGAGCGGGGTTTGGCACGCACCGCTGCGGTGGTGTGGCTGGGTGTGATGGCGGATGGGATTGCGGCCAACCTTGGGGTCAAGGTTGGCCGCATGTCTGACGGGGCGGGGAGGCCGGCAGCGGGAGTTCAGCCGACGAACTCCACCGGCACGAAGTAACTGTGGCCGATACGGGTCAGCAGCACCTGCGGCTGGCCTTCGACTACGGCACGAAACGCGCGCGGCAGGCGTTTCCAGTCACGGAACATCATCTTGATCGGGTCGTTGTAGCAGTTCATGGCTTGCTCCTTGCGGTCAGTCCACGGCGTGAATGACGCTGGTCACCACACCCCAGATAAAGAAACTGGCGTCTTCGGGCACTTCGATCGGCTTGAACGCCGGGTTTTCCGGCAGCAGGCGCACCCGCCCGGCGGAGCGCTCCAGCCGTTTCACCGTCAGCTCATCGTTGATCACCGCCACCACCACCTTGCCGTTGCGTGGCTCCAGCGAGCGGTCGACCACCAGCATGTCGCCGTCGTGGATGCCGGCGTTGATCATCGAGTCACCCTTGACGGTGACGAGAAAGGTCGACGCCGGCTTGCGCACCAGGTGCTGGTTGAGGTCGATATCGGCCTCTTTCAGGTCGTCGGCGGCGACCGGCGAGCCGGCCGGCACGCGGCTGGCAAACAGCGGCAGCGACAGGTTTTTCAGCGCCTCGCCGAGCAGGGCGATGTCGCCGATGCTGCTGTGGTTGATGCTGCGCAGGCTGCGGTATTCGTCCAGCCAGTTTTCCAGTACCGGTTTCAGCGGCTCCGGCACGCGCATGGCGACGGTCTTGTCGCCGCCGAAGCGGGATTTGCGACCGGCGCCTTCGCGCTTTCCTCCTTGCGATGACATCCTGATTCCTCCTTGTTTTTGATTGTGTACGAATTCAAAAACGAAGGCAAGGGAATTGTGGCGACGCTTGGGCGGGCTGTGGTTTTTTGGCGGAAGCCGTTGCGGATCAGGGGTTTGTCGTTGTGCGCGTGAGGTGGGTAAGGGGGGCGTGCGGCCAACGTTGGCCGCACGCCGGGAGCGGAATACGGGCCGGCGTTGCACCGGCCCGTGGCGCCTTAGCGGCCTTCGCCGGCCTTGATGATTTTCAGGGTGTTGGTGCTGCCCATCAGGCCGACGCTGTCGCCGACGGTGACCACCAGGATGTCGCCCTGCTCGACACGGCCCTGTTCGATCAGCTTGCGCTCGGCTGCGGCGAGCAGCTTTTTCGAGTCGGCGGCGGTGGGCAGCAGCATCGGGAACACGTCGCGGTACAGCGCCAGGCGGCGATAGGTGCCCAGCTCCGGCGTCAGCGCGTAGATCGGTACGCCGCAGTTGACGCGGCTCATCCACAGTGCGGTGGAACCGGTCTGGGTCAGCGCCACCAGCGCGCGCACCGGCAGGTGGTTGGCGGTGAATAGCGCGGCCATGGCGATGGACTGGTCGACGCGGCTGAATTCGCGGTTGAGGAAGGCACGCTCCAGCTGGTAGTCGGACGAGGTTTCCGCTTCCAGGCAGACGCGAGACATCGCTTCCACCGTCTCCACCGGATACTGGCCGGCGGCGGTTTCCGCCGACAGCATCACCGCGTCGGTGCCGTCCAGTACCGCGTTGGCGACGTCGGAGACCTCGGCGCGGGTTGGCACCGGGCTGCTGATCATCGACTCCATCATCTGGGTGGCGGTGATGGTCAGCTTGTTGCGCTCGCGGGCGAGGCGGATCATGCGCTTCTGCAGCGCCGGCACCGCGGCGTCGCCGACTTCCACCGCCAGGTCTCCGCGCGCCACCATGATGCCGTCGGCGGAGTCGATCAGGTCGTCGAGGTTGGCGATCGCCTCGCAGCGCTCGATCTTGGCGATGATGCGCGCCTGGCTGCCGGAGGCGTGCACCAGCGTGCGCGCCATGTACAGGTCGGCGCTGCTTTTCGGGAACGACACCGCCACGTAGTCGGCTTCCAGTTGCGCCGCGGTCTTGATGTCGTCGATGTCCTTGGCGGTCAGCGCCGGTGCGGTGAGGCCGCCGCCCTGGCGGTTGATGCCCTTGTTGTTGGATAGCACGCCGCCGACCTTGACGCGGGTGTGGATCTGGTTGCCGACGACTTTTTCCACGGTCAGCACGATGCGGCCGTCGTCGAGCAGCAGTACCACGCCGCTTTCGACGTCGTTGGGCAGCTCCTTGTAGTCGAGGCCGACGCGCTGGTCGTCGCCCAGTTCGCAGTCGGCGTCGAGGATGAAGGGCTGGCCGTTGGCGAGCGTGGTCTTGCCGTTGGCGAACTTGCCGACGCGGATTTTCGGGCCCTGCAGGTCGACCATGATCGCGACCGGCGTGCCGAGGCGTTCGGCGGTGGCGCGTACCAGCGCGGCACGGTCGATGTGGTCCTGCGCGCTGCCGTGCGAGAAGTTGAGGCGGACGACGTTGACGCCGGCCTGCAGCAGGCGCTCCAGGGTTGCCGGATCGCTGGAGGCGGGGCCGAGGGTGGCGACGATCTTGGTGCGGCGGGTCATGGTGTGGCTCTCCGTTATTGAGTGTCTGTAATTATGGTACGGAATGGCGTTGTAATTAAGTGGCTACAGCGGTAATAAAATTACGCTGTGACAAGGTTGGCCGCAAAGTGTCTTCCCCCGGAGTGGATGGTGGTGTGTTGTGTGGTGCCGGCAGGGGCATGAACTGTGGTGCGGATGGCGTTGAGCGTTGTTTTTGTGCCAACCGGATTCGTGATTGTAATCAAACACTCGCGTTTTTGCGGTTGGCCGGCTGCCCTGGCCGCTAACGCGAAACGCTTGCATTCAGGACGTCGCCCCGGGGAGCGTGGTAAAGTGGATTGTCTACAAAAAGGGTGATCACGAGTCACTCGATGATTATTTTGGCGGAATTATTGGCATGAACTGTCCCCGCCGGCGGAATAAAGGAGCGTCTTGTTGTGGTGAATATTGCAGCCCTCGAACCTACCATCGTGTGGGAACACTTTCAGACCCTGTGTGACATTCCCCGTCCTTCCAAGCATGAAGCGGCGCTGCGCGACTATCTGAAAGGCTGGGCGGAGCTGCGCGGTCTGCAGACGGTGGTCGATGCGGCCGGCAACCTGATCGTGCGCAAGGCGGCGACGCCGGGCATGGAAGACCGGGTCGGTGTGGTGCTGCAGGGCCACCTCGACATGGTGTGCCAGGCCAACACCGGCACCGTGCACGACTTCTTCAACGACCCGATCCGTCCGGTGTTGAAGGACGGCTGGCTGATCGCCGAGAACACCACGCTGGGCGCCGACAACGGCATCGGTGTGGCGCTGGGGCTGGCGGTGCTGGCCAGCGACGACATTGCACACGGCCCGGTGGAGGTGTTGATGACGCTGGACGAAGAGGCCGGCATGGGCGGCGCGCTGGGGCTGGAACCGGGGCTGCTGCAGGGCAGTATGCTGATCAATATCGATACCGAGGAGTGGGGCGAGTTCTACATGGGCTGTGCCGGCGGCATCGATGTCAACGCGCGGCGCAGCTATCAGCCGCAGCCGCTGCCGGCGGGCTTCGAGGTGCGCCAGCTGACGGTGGCCGGACTGGTCGGCGGCCATTCCGGTGCCGACATCCACCTTGGTCGCGGCAATGCCAACAAGGTGCTGATCCGCCTGCTGCGCGAGCTGGAGACGGTCACCGACCTGCGCGTGGCCTCGTTCAATGGCGGCACCGCGCGCAATGCGCTGGCGCGCGAGGCCTTTGCCGTGGTCGCCTATCCGGCCGCTGACGGCGACAAGCTGGCAGCGTATCTGGATGCGTTCCAGTCGCTGATGCGCTTCGAGCTGGCCGGTGTCGACGAAGGGGTGAGCATTGCGGCCAACCTTGCCAGTGCCGGCGAGGTGCTGGCGCCGGCCGACCAGCAGGCGATCCTGAGCGCGCTGCACGCGGCACCACACGGCGTGAAGCGCATGAGCCAGCGCGTGGCCGGCGTGGTGGAGACATCCAACAACCTGGGGGTGGTCAGCATTGCCGACGGCAAGGTGTTCACCAACCTGATGGTGCGCTCGCTGCTGGATAGCGGCTTCCGGAATCTGGCCAGCGAGATCGTCGGCCTGTTCCGTCTGGCCGGTTTCGAGGTGGAAACCGAGGGCGGTTACCCCGGTTGGGCGCCGAATCCGGCCTCGCCGCTGCTGGCGCTGTTCCAGCAGGTGTACCGTGAGCAGTTCGGCGCCGACTCCGGTGTGCAGGTGATCCACGCCGGGCTGGAGTGCGGCATCATCGGCGCCAAGTACCCGCAGATGGACATGGTGTCGTTCGGCCCCAATATCCGTGGCGCGCATGCGCCGGGCGAGCGGGTGGAGGTGGCCTCGGTGGGCAAGGCGTGGCAGTTGCTGCAGGCGGTACTGGCCGCGGTGCCGGTCAGCGCCTGAGTCGGAGATCACGCAGCATGAATAAACCCGCCGACCGGCGGGTTTTTTCATGCTGGTGATGACGCGTCAGGCGAGGTCGCTTCTTGCCCGGGTTTCCCGTGTGTTGCCGGCGAGGTAGTGCTCGGCGAAGTCGTGGAAGGCTTCCGCCCGCAGTGGCCGCGAGTAGTAGTAGCCCTGGATCTCGTTGGCGCCGATTTCGAGGATCTTGCTCAGTTCGCTTTCGGTCTCCACGCCTTCGGCGACCACGGAAATGCCCAGCTGGTGCGACAGGTCGGTAATCGCCTGCACGAACAACGGCAGTCGCTTGTCCCGGTCCAGGTGCTTGATGAAGGACTTGTCGATCTTGAGTTTGTCGAAACTCAGGTCCTTGAGGTAGGAGAACGACGACCAGCCGGTGCCGAAATCGTCCAGTGCGATACGAATCTGCCGCTCCTTCAGCTGGGTAAAGATCTTGCGGCTGAGCTGTACATCCTCCAGTGCGATGTTTTCCGTCAGCTCCAGGATCAGCTGGCTGGCGGGCAGCGGGCCGTCCTGCAGCCAGTCGCTGACGCGGTTGACCAGGTTCTGGTTGAAGATCGAGCTGCTGAGGTTGATCGAGACGTGGATGTGACACAGGGTGTCGGCCGGAAAACGGGCGATGTCGTGCCGCATGCGGCGGAACAGCCACTCGCCCAGCTTCTCGCCCAGTCCGTTTTCTTCGGCAATCTCGATGATGTCCGGCGGGTTGATGAAGTTCAGCTTGGGGTGCTCCCAGCGGATCAGCACTTCCACGCCCAGCTGTTGCGGCTGGCTGATGTTGATGATCGGCTGGTAGCACAGGAAAAGCTCGGTATTGTGCGGCTCGGCCAGCAACTCCTGCAGGTGGCCGGCCAGCAGCCGCTTACGCTGGTACTGGTCGAGCATGAAGCGGTTGAACACCTGATAGTGCAGCTGCTTGTCCTGCTTGGCGCTCGCCAGTGCCAGATCGGCAAACAGCACCATCTCTTCCACCGTGTTGGCATGCTGCGGGTACTGGCTGATGCCCATGTTCAGTTTGACGCGGTGGGCCGGGTCTTCGTGATGCAGCAGCCGCTCAAGCTGGTTGTAGATCTTGCGGGAATAGGCGAACCAGCTGTAGTCGGACATGTTGCCGAACATCACCAGCGCAAATTCGTCGCTGCCGATGCGCGCCAGATAGACATCCTCATTCTGATGCTGCAACAGTTGCCCGGCGATCTGTGCCAGCAGCCGGTCACCGACGGCGTGGCCAAGGCTGTCGTTGACTTCCTTGAAGCGGCTGAGGTCGACCAGGCACAGCACCACCTGGGCGTCCGTTTTTGCGGTCAGCTGCGACAGCCTGTTCATGAAGGCTGCGCGGTTGGGGAGTCGTGTCAGCACGTCGTTCCAGGCCAGGAAGTGCTGCTTTCTCGATTCGCGGAACAGCAGCACCAGCATGATGAGGCTGAACAGCAGCAGGATGCCGATGGCGGCAAAGTTGCGGATCTTGGCCTCGTCCAGCAGGCGGCTTTCCTGTAGCGCATTGGGGCCGGTGAAGTTCTGCACCATGATGTCGCGCAGTCGCGGAATCAGTGCATCCAGCTCCTGGCTCATCTGCTCCAGTTGCGGGTCGGCCGGAGAGGGGGTGGTGATGGCGGCTTCATGGCGCTGCAATACCTGCAGAATGCTGCGTACCAGCGCCTCGGCGGCGAAGCGCTGGCGGATTTCCTGGTTGGCGTCACCCGTCAGGAACACGTCCATCCGGTTCCAGGCGATGTCGTAGCTGAGGCTGAGCTGGTTGCTGTCGGCGTGACCTGCCTGGTACAGCTTCAGGGTTTCCTGCAGACGGTAGACATCGATTTCCAGCTGTGCCAGCGCCCAGGCAGAAGTCTGGGTGGTGGTGGTGATGGTGCGGAAGGTGCGTTCATAGTTCCACGTCGACCAGGCGGTGACCGCAAGGAAGGTGCACATGCTCGCCACGAAGAAGAGGAACCTGACTTTGCCCATGATTCATTCGGCTTTGATGGTTCTGACCTGCCATACCATGTAGTTGTGGTATTTCTCCTGATTGAGCTCTGGGTGTTCGCTCAACGGAAAGATGACCCACAGCGGACCCTTGTTGCGGCGGCTCATCGGCTGGCCATCGACGTGGGTGGCGAGAATCGCCCGGTATTGCCGTGCCACGGAGGTGGGCACCCGCGCCCAGAAGTCATTCAGGGCGTGGACCTTGAGCACTTGCGGGGACAGGTTCAGCCGCTGCAGTAGGGTGTCGATCGCGACGCCCTGGTAGCGGTGCTGACCGGTGGTCCACGGTGTGGCGGTGGTGATGGTGGTTTGTGGCAGGGCGGCAAGCTGTTGCAGGGTGAAATGGTGTTGTGCGCTCTCCTGGTCGATGGTCAGGATCACGTTGTCAGCTGCTATGGCAGGTGCGGTGGCGCCCAGCAGGGTCAGTATCGCAAGACAGTTTCGCCATGTTTTCATTGCTGCGTCCTTTTGGCGGCATGATCGTGAACGGCTGGCCGAAGTTTATGGCCCGGTTGCCATTCTTTTATCATCTTTTTTCATTGTTGTCTGGCACTGTAGCGGCTACCTGCGCACTGTTGGCGCAGGTGCCGTGTGTCGCGACCGGATCTTGTCTTGCGGCCAAGCTCAGGCGGTGTGGAAGCGGCTGAAGCTCTGCCGGATTTCTTCGGTCAGTTCGCTCATGCGCGCGGCGGCGGAGACGGCTTCGTCGGCGGCTTCGCGGTTGCGCTGGGCGATGGCGGTAATGCGCTGCACCTCGCGCGATACCTGCTCGCCGGAGCGGGCCTGGTCGGACAACGAACTGGCAATGGAGTGCACGCTCTGGCCGACGGTTTCGGTGCCGTTCTGGATCGCGACGATGGATTCGCCAGCGCGCTGGCCCTGCGCGGCGCTGGTGTTGGCGCGTTCCACCGACTGGTTCATCGCCTCCACCGCCTGTTGCGAGCTGACGCGGATGGCGCCGATCATCTCGGCGATTTCACCGGTGGCCTTGGTGGTGCGCTCGGCCAGCTTGCGTACCTCGTCGGCCACCACGGCAAAGCCGCGGCCTTGCTCGCCGGCGCGGGCAGCCTCGATGGCGGCGTTCAGGGCCAGCAGGTTGGTCTGGTCGGCGACGTCACGGATGACCGACACGATGTTGTCGATGGTCTGTGACTGGCGACCCAGTTCGTGAATGCTGCCGGCCGTGGATTTGATCAGGGTGCTGATGGCGTCCATTTCGCGTACCGCGCCCTGGATCACTTCCACACCCTGGCTGGCGGAGCCGCTGGCGGTGCGGGCCGCGCTTTCCGCATTGCCGGCGCTGTGGTGCAGCTCCTGCACGCCGACGGCCATCTGCTGGATCACGCTGGCCATCTCGTCGGCGGCGCGGTTCTGCTCTTCGGAGCGGCTGACCAGGCGTTGCATGGTGTTGCGCAGCTCGTCGGAGGCGGCGCTGCTTTCCTGCACGCTACGCTCGACGGTGCGCAGGGCGCTGTTCAGTTCGCTGGTCATGCGCGACAGGTTGTACAGCAGCGAGCTGTTGTCGCCCTTGGCGATCTTGACGTGGATGCCAAGGTTGCCGTGCGAGATCTCCTTCATCACTTCCGCCGCGTAGTCCGGCTCGCCACCGATCTGGCGCGTCAGCGAACGGGCGATCAGCAGTGCCACCATGATGCTGGCACCGACGCTGGCGATGATGGCGATGATGGCCGCCAGCATGGTTTCCTTCAGGATGCTGGTGGTGGAGGATTTCTGCTCTTCCATCACCTGGGTGTGGTAAGCGATCAGCTTGTCCAGCTGCATGCTGAGCAGGCGTTCCTGCGGTTCCAGTTTTTCCGAGACGATGATCGAGGCGTCCCACTTCTGGCGCACGATCATGGGTAGCAGCTTGTCGACCAGGACGTTGAATTCCTTCATCGACTTGTCGATCTTGCTGACCAGTTCCACCTCTTTCGGGTCCTTGGCCAGGGTCTGCATTTCCTTGAATTCCTGCTGTGCCTTGGTTGCCGATTTCTTCAGGGTGTCGAGTTTTTCCTCAACCAGCTTGTCGTCGCTCTCCAGCAGGATGGTCCGTGCCGCGTTGGTGACCGAGAGCAGGGCTGCGCTCAAGGAGCGAGAGTTCTGGATGACGGGAATGCGGTATTCCACCAGCTCCGATACCCGTTCCTGAATACCGCCGAGGCGGTACAAGGTAAAGGCCGAGCCGAGTACCAGCAGTGTGATGACGGCGCCAAAGCCCAGCGTCAGGCGCTGTGCCAGTTTTAGTTTCCCCATGATTTTGTCCTTGCAGAGTATTTTTTGTAGGTGATGTCGGGTGTGCGGCGCATACGGTGTGTGCCGCGTTTTGATGTGGTCGATATTAAATACAATTGCGATTCTTTAGAATATTTATCGTAATCGCCACAGCATTGTGCAAGGACTTTACGGGCTGGCCGGCATTTTTGTCACGTTCCGCCTTGTTGTTGCGGCCAAGGTTGGCCGCAACATGTGGTGGTCTTGCCGCAGCCGGCTAATTCTCGCGGTGGCGCAACTGCTCGACGGTGTGCCTGATCAGCCAGTGTGCGATGGAGTGTCCGGCCGGAGTGGGCGGCAGGTGGTCGATGTCGAACCAGTCGGCGGCTTCGATCTCGCCCGGCTGCGGCGTGATCTCGCCGCCGGCGTATTCGGCGGTGAAGGCCAGCATCAGCGAGTGCGGGAACGGCCAGGATTGCGAGCCGACATACTGCAGCTGCCTGATACGGATGCCGACCTCTTCGGCCGTTTCACGTTCGACGCAGGCTTCCAGCGTCTCGCCCGGTTCGACAAAACCGGCGAGGGCGCTGTACAGGCCGGGGCTGAAGTGCGGGCCGCGCGCCAGCAGGATTTCGCGGCCGCGGGTGACCGCCACCATCATCGCCGGCGACAGGCGCGGGTAGTACAGCTCGCCGCAGGACGGGCAGCCGCGGCCGTGATCGTGCTGGTGTGGCTGCAGCGGGTGGGCGCAGGCACCGCAAAAGCGGTGGCTGTGCTCGAAGCGCCGCAGCTGTGCGGCACGGGCCAGTAGCGGCACCGCGTCGGCGGGCAGGCCCTGCAGTGCCTGGCGCAGGGTGTGGGCTTGCCAGCTTGCCGGTGCCGCGCCGATCAGCTCGGCACTGAACAGGTTGAACCGGCCGTTGTGGCCGATGAAGTACGGATTGCTGCTGTGTGCCGGGGGCTGCGCGGGGAAGGTGCCGGCGTCGAGCCATACCTGCTGGCCGTCAAACAGGCACCAGCGGGTGGGCAGGGTGGGGTCGGCAACGTCGGGTAAGTTGAGTGTCATGGCGGGTGGGCTGGAAATGGATGGGCCGATTCTATGCCCTTGGTGCGTTTGGTGAAACGGGCGCGCGCATTTTAGGGTGGGGGGGGCGAGTCGGAGGGGGACTTGCGGCCAACGTGTGGATGGCTCGGGCCCGGTGTCTGCCGGCGCAATGATCGACGTCCAGTGTCTTGCCGGCAGGTGGGCGTTGTGTGGCCAATGTGCGGGCGCAGCGGCGGCTGCGCCCGGATGCTACTCAGACGGGTAGCTTGTCGCGCGTGGCGCGCGCTTCGTCCAGCAGGCGCTGGAACAGCTCGCTGACACTGGGAACGTCGTCGAGCAGGCCTTGCACCTGGCCGATCAGCTGTACCCCGTGCTCGTGGTCGCCGTCCTCGATCGCCAGCCGGATCGATTCGGTGGCGGCGCCGAACTGCGCCAGCTGGCGCAGGTTCTGCGGCTGGGTCAGCATGCCGCCCAATACCGTCTTGCCGAGTGGCAGCTTCATCCGGCGTGCCATGCCCAGTGCGCGCCAGCCGGCCACCAGCAGGCTCAGCGGCTTGCGGGTCAGTTTGCGTGCGGTCGAGGTGTCCATCACCCGGCACCACAGGCCATCGAAATTGCGCGAGTAGAGGGTGTCGCCAACGCCGCGCTGGCGAATCATCTCCTTGGTGGTGTGGTGTACCGGGCTTTCCCGGGTGAGGGCGAGACGGCTGCCCATGGCGATAGCGTCGGCGCCCAGTGCCAGTGCCGCAACCAGCCCCTGGCCGGTGCCGAAGCCGCCGGCGGCGATGATGGGGAGCGAGCTGACCTTGCGGATGGCTGGAATCAGCACCAGCGAGGTGACTTCGCCGCCGTGGGCGGCGGCCTCGTGGCCGGTGACCAGCAGGGCGTCGACGCCGATCTTCTCTGCGGAGATGGCGTGCTTCTCGGTGACCACGGTGGCGATGACCTTGCCGCCATAGCTTCGGGCGCGCTTGACGATCCAGTCACCCTTGCCGAGCGAGAAGTTGATCACCGGCACCTGCTCCTGTAGCGCCACTTCGGCGTTTTCCCTGGCGCCGGGCATCATCAGGGTGCAGCCGATGCCGAACGGCTTGTCGGTCAGGCTGCGGATGCGTCGGATGGCGCTGCGTGTCTGTTCTGCGGTGAGCGGGCCGGTGGCGAGGATGCCCAGGCCGCCGGCGTTGCCGGTGGCAGCGACCAGTTCCGGAGTGGCGATATAGCTCATGCCGGGGCAGAGCAAGGGGTGCTGGATGCCAAAGGTCTCGGTGAAGCGGGTGTGCATGATCGGGCGGCTCCTGAGGGCGGGAATGCGCTATTCTTGACACACTATTGGCTTTTTTTCAAACGGTCGTTTGATATGTATCTGATTGTGATTGCGTGGCTGTACGTGGTGCTGATGCTGGCGGTGGTACAGGACAGCTTGGTCCGCGCAGGCATCTTGCTGTTTTTTCTGGGCTTTCTGCCGACCCTGATTGTGTTGCGTTTGCGTCGCCGCCGCATCCGGCGCCTGAAAAACCCGGACGGCGAATTTTGAGCGGTGACGGCTTGAAGCGGCCGTCACGCCAATGCTACAATTGCGAGTTCCCCCAATGTCTGGGGGATATCACGCACATCCGTACCAAAGGGTGCCTTGTACGCAAGGTTGTCTGTACGGATGGAGGCATAACCCTTTAGGAGATTCAAATGTCCAACAACGTGACCATGCGTCAAATGCTTGAGGCCGGCGTTCACTTCGGCCACCAAACCCGTTTCTGGAACCCGAAAATGGCTCAGTACATTTTCGGCAGCCGTAACAAGATTCACATCATCAACCTGGAAAAGACTCTGCCACTGTTCGTTGGCGCCCAGGACTATGTGCGTCGTTTGACTGCTAACAAAGGCAACGTGCTGTTTGTGGGTACCAAGCGTCAGGCGCGTGAGATCGTCCGTGAAGAAGCGACCCGTGCAGGCGCGCCATTCGTGGATCACCGCTGGTTGGGCGGTATGCTGACCAACTACAAGACCGTTAAGCAGTCCATCAAGCGCCTGGAAGACAAGCGCGCTGCCCTGGAACTGGCTGGCGATTCCGGCTTCAACAAGAAAGAGCTGCTGGATATGCAGCGCGAAGTTGAAAAACTGGAGCGTTCGCTGGGCGGTATCAAGGACATGAAGGGTCTGCCAGACGCGATCTTCGTTATCGACACCGGCTACCAGAAGGGTGCCGTTGTTGAAGCCAAGAAGCTGGGCATCCCGGTTATCGGTGTTGTTGATACCAACAACTCGCCAGAAGGCATCGACTACGTAATCCCAGGTAACGACGACTCCAGCCGTGCCATCCGTCTGTACGCTCGCGGCATCGCCGACGCCGTACTGGAAGGCCGCGCCCAGTCGCTGCAGGAAATCGTTGCTGCTGAACCAGCTGCTGCTGAATAAGCTGAAGGGTAACGCGAAAAAGGGGCGCAAGCCCCTTTTTTTCGAACCCTGACGAGACGTAACCGTATACTTTTGAAGGAGTAAGTCATGGCGGAAATTACCGCAAAAATGGTTGGCGACCTGCGCGCAGCGACTGGTCTGGGCATGATGGAATGCAAGAAGGCACTGGTTGAAGCCGAGGGCGATCTGGCCAAGGCTGAAGAAATCCTGCGCATCAAGTCCGGCAACAAGGCTTCCAAGATGGCCGGCCGCGTTGCTGCCGAAGGCATCATCGGCTCCTGCATCGAAGGCGGTGTTGGCGCGCTGGTAGAAGTGAACTGCGAAACCGACTTCGTTGCCAAGGACCCGACTTTCCTGGCGCTGGCTGCTGCTGCTGCCAAGGCTGTTGTTGCGGCCAACCCTGCCGACGTTGAAGCCCTGTCCGCCGTTGAAGTTGACGGTGTGTCGGTTGAAGAAATCCGCAAGGCAGCCATCGCCAAGCTGGGCGAGAACATGACCATCCGTCGTTTCGTTCGCTACAGCACCGAAGGCACCATCGCGACTTACCTGCACGGCGCCAAGATCGGTGTCATCGTTGACCTGAACGGCGACGAAGCACTGGGCCGTGACGTTGCCATGCACATCGCCGCTTCCAAGCCGATCTGCGTGTCGAAAGACCAGGTTCCGGCCGAGACGCTGGAACAAGAGCGCAAGATCTACACCGCGCAGGCAGCCGAATCCGGCAAGCCGGCCGATATCGTTGCCAAGATGGTTGAAGGCCGCGTGAACAAGTTCCTGGCCGAAGTGACCCTGGTGGGTCAGCCTTTCGTCAAGAACCCGGACGTGACTGTAGAAAAACTGCTGGCCGAAAAATCGGCTAAAGTGAATGCATTCGCGATGCTGGTTGTTGGCGAAGGCATCGAAAAAGCCGTAGTTGACTACGCTGCTGAAGTGGCCGCTGCTGCCAAGCTGTAATACCCGTTAATTGAACGGTCCAACGGCACCCTGCTTGCAGGGTGCCGTTTTGCAAATTGAATTCTAACCCCACGCCCGAGGTGATCATGAGCCAAGCCCCTGCCTATAAACGAATCTTGCTGAAATTGTCCGGTGAGGCCCTGATGGGTGATGACAGCTACGGTATCAACCGTGCCACCATCGAACAGATTGTCGGTCAGATCAAAGAAGTGGTGGCGATGGGGATCGAGGTGGGTATCGTCATCGGTGGCGGCAACATCTTCCGTGGTGTGGCGCCGGCCGCCGCAGGCATGGACCGTGCCACCGCCGACTACATGGGCATGATGGCGACGGTGATGAACGCGCTGGCGCTGAAGGATGCGATGACCAAGGCTGGCCTCATCGCCCGCGTGCAGTCGGCACTGACCATGCAGCAGATCGCCGAGCCCTACGTGCGCGGCAAGGCGATGCAGTACCTGGAAGAGGGCAAGGTTGTCATCTTCGCCGCCGGTACCGGCAACCCGTTCTTCACCACCGATACCGCGGCCGCGCTGCGTGGCATGGAAATGAACGTTGACATCATGCTGAAGGCGACCAAGGTGGACGGCGTGTACACCGACGACCCGAAGAAAAACCCGGATGCGGTGCGCTACCAGACGCTGACCTTCGACGAGGCCATCTCGCGCAACCTCAAGGTGATGGACGCGACCGCGTTCGCGCTGTGCCGCGACCAGCAGCTGAATATCAAGGTATTCAGCATCTTCAAGGACGGCGCGCTCAAGCGCGTGGTGCTTGGCGAAGACGAAGGCACGCTGGTACACTGCTGAGCCTAATGGATATGGATAGGGCGGAAGCGGCGTCAGCCGTTTTCCGCTTTGTTTTTTAGAGAGACAACGGGAGTAATCATGATTAATGACGTGAAAAAATCGGCCGAGCACAAGATGCAAAAGACCCTCGAAACCTTCAAGGCAGACCTTGCCAAGGTGCGTACCGGTCGTGCCCATACCGGTCTGCTCGATCACGTCATGGTGGAATACTATGGCAGCGACGTGCCGGTCAACCAGGTGGCCAACGTGACCCTGATCGATGCCCGTACCATCGGCGTGCAACCGTGGGAAAAGAACATGGCCGGCAAGATTGAAAAGGCCATCCGCGACTGTGACCTGGGTCTGAACCCGGCCAGCATGGGTGACCTGATCCGCGTGCCGATGCCGATGCTGACCGAGGAGCGCCGCAAGGATCTGATCAAGGTGGTGCGCAGCGAAGCCGAAGGCGCGCGTGTGTCGGTGCGCAATGTGCGTCGCGACTCCAACAACGACTTCAAGAACCTGCTCAAGGACAAGGCCATCACCGAGGACGAAGAGCGCCGCGGTCAGGACGAAATCCAGAAGCTGACCGACAAGTATACCGCCGAGATCGACAAGGCACTGGCGACCAAAGAAGCCGAACTGCTGGCCGTATAAGGGGTATCGCTTGTTCGCGAGTTCCACGCAGGATGTGCCCGAGGTACGGCCCGTACCCCGGCATATCGCCATCATCATGGATGGCAACGGCCGTTGGGCCAAGAAGCGCTTTCTGCCGCGCGTTGCCGGCCACAAGCGCGGTCTGGAGTCGGTGCGTGACACCATCAAGGCCTGTGCCGAGCTGGGCGTCGAATACCTGACCCTGTTCGCGTTTTCCACCGAAAACTGGCGCCGCCCGCCGGACGAGGTCAGTTTCCTGATGGGCCTGTTCATGACCGCGCTGGAACGTGAGGTGGACAAGTTGCACCACAACAATATCCGCCTGCACGTGATCGGTTCGCGCGAGCGCTTCTCTGCCGAAATCGTCGAGCGCATCGAACGGGCCGAGGCACAGACTGCCCGCAACGCCGGTCTGGTGCTAACCATCGCCGCCGACTACGGCGGTCGCTGGGACGTGATGCAGGCGGCCAACCGGCTGCTGACACAGGGTGCAACCCGGCTGGACGAGGCCGCCCTTGCGGCCAACCTGTCGATGGCCTACGCCCCGGAGCCGGACCTTTTCATCCGTACCGGCGGCGAGCAGCGCATCAGCAATTTCCTGCTGTGGCAGCTGGCCTATACCGAGTTGTTCTTCACCGATTTGCTGTGGCCGGACTTCGATGCGCAGGCATTGACCTCAGCAGTGGCATCCTTCCAGTCTCGTGAGCGCCGTTTCGGTCGTACCAGCGAGCAACTGCCCGAAACCCAACGCCGAGGCTGAGTCATGCTCAAGACGCGTATTCTGACGGCGCTGGTGCTGCTTCCGCTGATGCTGGCGGCGCTGTTCCTGTTCAATGGCGTGGCCTGGGCCGGTTTTTCCTGGCTGATCATCGTGCTGGCGCTGTGGGAGTTTGCCCGCATGGCCCGGCTGGATGGGGGGCCGCGTTACGCCTATCTGGCGGTATCGACCGCGCTCGCCGCCGGCCTGTGGCTGCAGGGCTTTGTCGCGCCGGCGGCACTGATGGCGCTGTCGCTGCTGGTATGGCTGCTGCTGGCACCGTGCTGGCTGGCCAAACGTTGGCCGCTGCCCACGGGCTTGCCGGCGATGCTGCTGGGCTGGCTGCTGCTGTTTCCGGCATGGTTTGCCTTCCTCGCGTGGCGGCCGCAACCGACCGTCGCCGATGGCCTGCAGCTGCTGGCGGTGATGGGGCTGGTGTGGGTGGCCGACATCGCCGCCTACTTTGCCGGCAAGGCCTTCGGCAAGCACAAACTGGCCCCGACGATCAGTCCCGGCAAGAGCTGGGAAGGGGTGGCTGGCGCGGTGGTCGGCGTGTCGCTGTACAGCTGGCTGGTGACGCAATGGGGCTGGCTCAATGTGCCGCTGTCGCCACTGTGGCTGCTGCCGCTGGCGATCGGCCTGACTGCGGTCAGCGTGATCGGCGACCTGCTGGAGTCCTGGTTCAAGCGCAGCGCCGGCGTCAAGGACAGCAGCCAGCTGCTGCCTGGGCATGGCGGCGTGTACGACCGTATCGATAGCCTGATTGCCGTGCTGGCGGTGTCCCATGCACTCCGTCTTTTGCTGGTCTGAATCATGAACCGTTCCCAAGGTATTACCGTACTCGGCGCCACCGGCAGCATCGGCGTCAACACCCTCGATGTGGTGGCCTGCCACCCGGAGCGTTATCACGTGGTGGCGCTGACCGCGCATCGCCAGGTCGACAAGCTGTTTGCGCAGTGCCTGCAGTTCCGCCCCCTGCTGGCGGTGGTGGCCGATGCGTCGGCCGCCAGCCAGTTGCAGCAGCGGCTGCGCGACGCGGCGTGCCCGACCGAGGTGGCGTACGGCGAGGCGGCGCTGGAGGTGGCGGCGACCCTGCCGGAGGCGGACATGGTGATGGCGGCCATCGTCGGTGCCGCCGGCCTGCGGCCAACGTTGGCCGCCGCGCGGCTGGGCAAGCGCATCCTGCTGGCGAACAAGGAGTCGCTGGTGGTCGCCGGCGAGCTGTTCATGCGCACCGTGCGCGACAGCGGTGCCGAGCTGCTGCCGGTGGACAGCGAGCACAATGCGCTGTTCCAGGCATTGCCGGCAAGCTACGACGGCAACCTCGACCGCAACGGCATCGAACAGCTGATCCTGACTGCGTCCGGTGGCCCGTTCCGCCAGCGCGATGCCGCCAGTCTGCGCCATGTCACGCCTGACGACGCCTGCAATCATCCGAACTGGGTGATGGGGCGCAAGATTTCCGTCGACTCCGCCACCCTGATGAACAAGGGCCTGGAGGTGATCGAGGCGCACTGGCTGTTCAATGCGCCGGCCGACCGCATCGACGTGGTGGTGCATCCGCAAAGCGTGATCCACTCCATGGTGCGCTACAAGGACGGCTCGGTGCTGGCGCAGCTGGGTTCGCCCGACATGCGTACGCCGATCGCCTACGCCATGGGCTGGCCGGAGCGCATCGCCGCACCGGTGAAGGCGTTGGACTTCCTGGCCCTGTCCGGGCTGACGTTCGAGGCGCCGGACCTGCAGCGCTTCCCCTGCCTGCGGCTGGCGTTCGACGCCTTGCGCGCCGGTGGTGCCGCCTCGGCGGTGCTTAACGCCGCCAACGAGATCGCCGTCGAGGCCTTCCTGCAGCAGCGCATCGCCTTTCTCGATATGCCCGGTCTCGTGGAGCGCGCGCTGCAGACGCAGGACCTGTCCGCCTGCCACGAGCTGGAGGCCCTGCTGCAGCGCGACGCGGATACCCGCCGCCAGGTGCAGGCCTGGGTGGCTGCATGATGGCCTTGCTGGCCTTCCTGCTGGTGATCGGGGTACTGGTCACCTTTCACGAGTTTGGCCACTACATCGCCGCCCGCTATTGCGGGGTCAAGGTGCTGGAGTTCTCCATCGGCTTTGGCAGGCCGCTGTTGACCTGGCAGCGCGGCGAGACCAGCTGGAAGATCGCCTGGATTCCGCTGGGCGGCTTCGTGCGCATGCTCGACAGCCGCGAGGCGTCGGTGTCGGAGGATGAGCTGCCGCGTGCCTTCAACCAGCGGCCGCCGTGGCAGAAAATCCTGATTTCGATCGCCGGGCCGCTGGCCAACCTGCTGCTGGCGGTGCTGCTGTTCTTTGTGGTGATGCAGGGCGAGCAGACCCGCCTCTTGTCCTACGTCGGCAGCGTCGCGCCACAGTCGGCGGCGGCGGCGGCCGGTGTGCTGCCGGGGGACCACATCCGTGCGGTCAACGATACCGAGGTTGCCGACTGGCACGCGCTGCGCGGTGGCCTCAGTGACGCCATCGCCCTCGACGGCCGCATGGTGCTGTATATCGCCCGGGACGGCGTGGATATGACGCTGCCGGTGGATTTGCCTGCGTTCGGCCTGCAGCAGCTCGACGAACAGAGCCTCGCCCGACTCGGCTTGTCGCCGCTGCGTTACCACCTGGCGTTGGGCGAGCTGGTGCCGGACGGTGCGGCGGCGCGGGCCGGCCTGCGTCAGGGCGACCGCCTGCTGGCTGCGGATGGCCAGCTGCTGACGTCGTGGCCGGCGTGGGTCAGCTATGTGCAAAGCCACCCAGGACAGGCCATCCGCCTGCGCATCCAGCGCGACGGCCAGTTGCGCGAGGTGGTGCTGACGCCGGACAGCAGCGAGCGCAACGGGAAAAAGGTTGGCCGCATCGGTGCCGGTGCGCTACCCGATGTGGCGTGGCAACAGAAAATCGAGCAGCAGGTCACAGTGGGGGCGGGCGAGGCCTTGCAGCAGGCGCTGGCACGCACGGCTAGCCTCATGGCATCCAGTTTGCGTATGATTGGCGCGATGTTTACCGGCACGGTGGCGCTGGAAGCGCTGAGCGGGCCGCTGACCATCGCCGACTACGCCGGCAAGAGTGCCGGCCTGGGCCTGGTACCGCTGCTGGAATTCATGGCGCTGATCAGTGTCAGTCTCGGGGTGTTCAACCTGTTGCCGGTGCCGGTGCTGGATGGTGGACACTTGCTGTATCATGTTGCCGAATGGATACGCGGGCGACCGTTGCCCGATCGGGTGTATGAAATCGGTCAGCGTTTGGGGATGGCTTTCATCATGACAGTCATGTTGCTGGCCCTGTTCAATGACTTCGGCCGCCTTTTTGCCGGCTAGGATTATAAAAACCATGAACAAACGCTTTCTTGTGGCGGCGCTGGCCGCCACTTTCCTGTCGCCGGCCTGGGCCGCCGACAGTTTCGTGATCAAGGATATTCGCGTTGAAGGTCTGCAGCGTACCGAGCCCGGTACCGTGTTCAGCTACCTTCCGCTCAAGGTGGGGGATACCTTCACCCAGCAGCAAGCCGCCGATGCCATCAAGGCCCTGTTCGCCACCGGCTTCTTCAACGATGTACGCATCGAGACCGAGGGTGACGTGCTGATCCTGGCAGTCAGCGAGCGCCCGGTGATCGCCCAACTGCAGATCAACGGCTCCAAGGAGTTCAGCAAGGACCAGTTGGTCAAGGCGTTGAAAGACAACGGCCTCGCCGAGTCGCGCATCTTCGACCAGGGGCTGCTGGACCAGGCGGTACAGGAACTGAAGCGCCAGTATTTCAGCAAGGGCAAGTACTCGGTCGAGATCCAGCCGCAACTGACGCGACTGGAGCGCAACCGCGTGGCCGTGACGCTGGATATTGTGGAGGGCATTACCGCCAAGATCCGCGACATCCGCATCGTCGGTGCCAAGGCGTTCGAGCAGGACGATCTGCTGGAAGAAATGGCGCTGACCCCGTCGGGCTGGCTGTCGTGGCTGTCGCGCTCTGACCAGTATTCGCGCCAGCAGCTGTCTGCCGACCTGGAGAAGCTGCGTGCTTTCTACCAGAACCAGGGTTACGTCGAGTTCAACATCGAATCGACGCAGGTGGCGATCAGCGCCGACAAGAAGGACATGTTCGTCACCGTCAATATCCGCGAGGGCGAGCAGTTCCGCATTGCCGACGTCCGTCTTGGCGGTGATCTGAAGCTGCCGGAAGCGGAGCTGCGCAAGCTGCTGCTGGTGAAGCAGGGTGACCTGTTCAACCGCGAGCAGGTCAACGAAACCGTGACCGCGCTGTCCGACCGGCTGGGCGCGGAAGGCTACGCTTTTGCCAACGTCAACGTCGCCCCGGAAGTGGACGCCAAGACCAAACAGGTGACACTGACTTTCTTCGTCGATCCGGGTCGTCTGACCACCGTGCGCCGCGTCAGCATCGCCGGCAACACCCGTACCCGTGACGAGGTGATCCGCCGCGAGCTGCGCCAGCTGGAAAGTGCACAATACAATGGTGACGGCGTCAAGCGCAGCAAGGAGCGTCTGGAGCTGCTCGGCTACTTCGAGAGCGTCAACGTCGAAACCCCGCCGGTAGTCGATACCCCGGACCAGGTGGACATGAACGTGACGGTGAAGGAGCGCCCGACCGGCTCCATCCAGGCAGGTCTCGGCTTTGCCCAGGGTGACGGTCTGCAGCTGAGCGCCTCGGTGTCGCAGGCCAACGTGCTGGGCTCCGGCAAGTCGCTGTCGGTCAGTTTTGCCAACGGCAAGACCACCAAGAACGCGTCGATCTCGTTTACCGATCCATACTATACGGTCGATGGCGTCAGCCTCGGCTACGACCTGTACAGCCGCAGCTACAATCCACAAAAAACGGACCGTGCCCAGTACAGCACCAAGACCACTGGTGCCGCAGCCCGCTTCGGGGTGCCGATCACCGAGTACGACCGCATCAGCTTCAGCTTTGGCGCCGAAAATACCAACATCAAGCTGTACGAAGACAGCCCCGATCGCTATAAGGATTTTGTCGGCCAGTACGGTGCCAGCAACATGACCGTGCTGGCCTCCGCCGGCTGGTCGCGCGATACCCGCGACAGCGCCTTGTGGCCGACGCGTGGTGTCAGCATGGGTGTGTCTGCCGACGCCGGCTTGCCGGGCGGCGACATCCAGTATTACCGTCTGTCGCACAACCAGACCTGGTTCTGGCCGCTGTCGAAGAACTACACGCTGGCGCTGGGCGGGGAAGTCGGTTTTGCCAACGGCTATGGCCGGACCAGCCGCCTGCCGTTCTTCCAGAACTACTACATCGGCGGTATCGGCTCGGTGCGCGGCTACGACAACGGTAGCCTCGGCCCGCTGGACAGCAATGGTGACGCCCTGGGTGGTACCCGCAAACTGTCCTTCTCGGCAGAGCTGCTGTTCCCGTTCCCTGGCATGAAGGATAATCGCAGCCTGCGCAGCAGCGTATTCTTCGACGGCGGTACGCTGTGGGACGACAAGGACAAGTCGGTGACGGCATCGAACGGCGCGCGCTACTCGACCGGTCTGGCGTTGTCGTGGTTGTCGCCGGTGGGACCGATGAAGTTCAGTTATGCGTTCCCGATTGGCAGCAAAGAGACCGACAAGTTGCAGCGCTTCCAGTTTACATTGGGGCAGGTTTTCTAAGGATTCAGGGTGGCAAGGATGATGCTGAAGGCAGTGCTTTGCAGTGTTGGGCTGATGCTGGCGGTGCCAGCGTCGGCGGCCGACTTCAAGATGGGCTACGTCAATACCGAACGCGTTTATCGCGAGGCGGCACCGGCGGTGAATGCCCAGAAAAAACTGGAAAAAGAGTTCGCGGTGCGCGAGGCGGACCTGAAGCGGCTGGCCGCCAAGGGCAAGGAGCTGGAAGCCGGCATCGCCCGCAACAAGATGCCTGAGGCCGAGCGCAAGGCGATGGAACGCGACCTGGCCGTGACCGAGCGCGAGTATGCGGCCAAGATGCGCGACTTCCGCGACGACCTGAACCAGCGCCGCAACGAGGAGTTCGCGTCGGTGCAGGAGCGGGCCAACCGCATCATCAAGACCATCGCCGACCGCGAGCAGTACGATGTGATCCTGCAGGACGTGGTGTACGTTAACCCCAGGCACGACATTACCGGCAAGGTCCTGAAAGAGCTGGAAAAGTAAGCCGGCACGGTCCGTCCTGTTACCTGAAGCCGACTCGTGTCGGCTTCGTTTTTGATGCCTACCATGAAACTATCTGCAATTGTGGCCGCCCTGGGCGGCGAGCTGCGGGGCGACGATCGCGACATCCAGCGCCTGGCGCCGATGGACGAGGCCGGGGCGAGTGACATCACCTTCCTCGCCAATCCCAAGTACCGCAGCCAGCTGGTCGCCACTGAAGCCGCGGCGGTGATCGTGAAGCCGGCGCTGGCGGAAGAGGCGGCCAAGGTTGGCCGCAGCCTGATCCTGGCGGCGGACCCGTACCTGTATTTTGCCAGGGTGGCGCGGCTGTTCAGCCCGCTGCCGCAGGCACAGGGCGGGGTGCACCCGCGTGCGGTGGTGGCCGAGAGCTGCCGCATCGCCGCCAGCAGCGAAGTGCGCGAGCTGGTCAGCATCGGCCGCAACGTGATCATCGGCGAGCGCTGCATCCTGCATCCCGGCGTGGTGATCGGTGACGATGTCTGCCTGGGCGACGACGTGGTGCTCTATCCCAATGTGGTCGTCTATCACGGCTGCCGCCTCGGCTCGCGGGTGATGGTGCACGCCGGCGCGGTGATCGGGGCCGACGGCTTCGGCCTCGCCTGGAACAGCGACCGCTGGTTCAAGATCCCGCAGACCGGCGTGGTGGTGATCGCCGACGATGTCGAAATCGGCGCCAACACCACCATCGACCGCGGCGCGCTGTCCGATACCGTGATCGGTGAGGGCGCCAAGCTCGATAACCAGATCCAGATCGCCCACAACGTGACGGTCGGCGCCCATACCGCGATGGCCGGTTGCGCCGCGGTGGCCGGCAGTACCCGCATTGGTGCGCGCTGCACCATCGGCGGCGCGGCACGCATCATTGGCCATCTGGAGATCGCCGACGGTACCCATGTCGGCGCCGGTACCCTGATTTCCAAATCCATCCGCAAGGCGGATGCCTACACCGCGGTCTACCCGATGGCGACGCACAAGGAGTGGCTGGCCAACGCCGCCCATGTCCGCCATCTGGACGACCTGGTGACCCGTGTCAAACAACTTGAAAAAGCGCTGAGCACAGCGCAACAGAACAAGGACTGAACAGAATGACTGAAGCCGCATCTACCGAAAACTGCGCCGTATCGATCGACGTCCGCGAGATCATGCGTTACCTGCCGCACCGCTACCCGTTCCTGCTGGTAGACCGCGTCACCGAGTTCGAGGCCAACACGCGCATCAAGGCGCTGAAGAACGTCACCATCAACGAGCCGTTCTTCATGGGCCACTTCGAGCAGTATCCGGTGATGCCGGGCGTGCTGATCATCGAGGCGCTGGCGCAGGCCGCCGGTATCCTGTCGATCCGCAGCGTCGGCGAGCGTCCGGAAAACGAACTGTACTTCTTCGTCGGCATCGACAGCGCGCGCTTCAAGCGCCAGGTGGTGCCAGGCGACCAGCTGGTGCTGGAAGTGGAGCAGCTGTCGATGAAGCGCGGCATTGCCAAATACAACGCCCGCGCCTTGGTCGACGGCCAGGTAGCGTGCGAGGCGCAGATTATGTGCGCAAAACGCGAGGTGTAAGCATGGCCATTCATCCTACCGCCATCATCGCCGACGGGGCGCAGATCGCCCCCGACGTCGAGATCGGCGCCTACAGCATCATTGGGGCCAACGTCAGCATTGACAGCGGCACCTGGGTCGGCCCGCACGTGGTGATCGAAGGCCATACCCGCATCGGCAAGAACAACCGCATTTTCCAGTTCTGCTCGCTGGGTGCGATGCCGCAGGACAAGAAGTACGCGGGCGAGCCGACACGGCTGGAGATCGGCGACAACAACACCATCCGCGAATTCTGCACCTTCAACATCGGCACCGCGCAGGATGGCGGCGTGACCCGTATCGGCAACGACAACTGGATCATGGCCTATGTCCATCTGGCGCACGATTGCCAGGTCGGCAACCACACCATCTTCGCCAACAATGCGACGCTGGCCGGCCACGTGCACATCGGCGACTGGGTGATCCTGGGCGGCTTCACCAGCGTGCACCAGTTCTGCCATATCGGCGCCCACGCGATGACCGCGTTCTCCAGCGCGGTGGCGCAGGACGTGCCGCCGTACGTGATGGCGCACGGCAACCGTGCGGTGCCGTCCGGTATCAATGCCGAGGGCCTCAAGCGTCGTGGCTTTACCGCCGAGCAGATCCGCAACATCCGCAACGCTTACAAGTCGCTGTACCGCAAGGGCCTGTCGTTTGACGAGGCCAAGGCCGAGATCACGGCGCAGGCGGCGGAAGGCAGGGAGGAGCTGGCGCTGTTCGTGCAATTCTTCGACACCGCGGGCCGGGGCATCATCCGTTAACCATGACTGACAAGCTGTTTGCCCGTCCGGCCCGGCTCAAGGTCGCTATGGTGGCCGGCGAGGCCTCCGGCGACCTGCTCGGCGCCCACCTGATGGATGCGCTGAAGGCGGCGCATCCCGACATCGCCTTTGCCGGCATCGGCGGGCCGCGCATGCTCTCACGCGGTTTCGTCAGCCAAGTGCCGCAGGAGCGGCTGGCGGTGCGCGGCTATGTCGAGGTGCTGTCGCGCCTGCCCGAGCTGCTGCGCATCCGGCGCCGCCTGCGCGACACCCTGCTGGCGGAAAAGCCGGACGTGTTCATCGGCATCGACGCGCCGGATTTCAACCTGCAGCTGGAAAAATGGCTGAAACAGGCCGGGATTCCCACCGTGCACTACGTCAGCCCGTCGGTGTGGGCGTGGCGTCCGGAGCGGGTGGTGAAGATCGGCGAATCGGCGGACCAGGTGCTGTGCCTGTTCCCGATGGAAAAGCCGCTGTACGACGCCGCCGGCGTCAACGCCACCTTCGTCGGCCATCCGCTGGCCAGCGAGATCGCGATGCAGCCGGACCGCGAGGCGATGCGCGACCAGCTCGGCCTGCCGCGCGACGTGCCGGTGTTTGCCTTGCTGCCGGGCAGCCGCAAGAGCGAGCTGGACTACATGGGCGGGCTGTATCTCGAGACCGCCCGCCTACTGTTGCAGCAGTTTCCCGATGCGCAATTCCTGGTGCCGCTGGCGACGCGGCCAACCCTGGACCAGTTCGACCGCCTGCTGACCGAGTACAAGGCGTGGGACCTGCCTATCCGCAAGCTGATCGGCCACGCGCAGATGGCGATGATCGCCGCCGACGTGGTGCTGGTCACCAGCGGTACCGCGACGCTGGAAGTGGCGCTGACCAAGCGGCCGATGGTGATCAGCTACAAGCTGTCGTGGCTGACCTACCAGCTGGTCAAGCGCAAGCTGAAGCTGCCCTACGTCGGGCTGCCCAATATCCTCGCCAAGCGCTTCGTGGTGCCGGAGTTGCTGCAGAAAGAGGCGACACCGGAGAAGCTGGCCGCGGCAGTGGCCGACCTGTACCAGAACACCGAGGCACGCGACGAGGTGATCAGCACCTTTACCGAGCTGCACCGCTCGCTGCAGCAGGACTCGGCGCGTCTGGCGGCGCAGGCCATCCTCAAGTTGGCCGCATGCTGATCTGCGGCGTGGACGAGGCCGGGCGCGGGCCGCTGATCGGCTCGGTGTTCACCGCCGCGGTGATCCTCGATCCGGCGCGGCCGATTGCGGGCCTGGCCGACTCCAAGAAGCTGAGCGAGGCGCGGCGCGAGGCGCTGGCGCTGGAAATCAAGGATAAGGCGCTGGCGTGGTGCATCGCCTTCGCCTCGGCCGCCGAGATCGACCAGCTGAACATCTTCCAGGCCACCATGCTGGCGATGGTGCGCGCGGTGGACGGTCTGGCGATCACGCCGGGCAAGGTGCTGATCGACGGCAACAAGATCCCGAAGACGCTGACGCTGCCGGCGGAGGCCATCGTCAAGGGCGATGCCAAGGTGCAGGAAATCTCCGCCGCCTCGATCCTGGCCAAGACCGCGCGCGATGCGGAAATGATCGCGCTCGACCGCCTGCATCCGCAGTACGGTTTCGCCCGCCACAAGGGCTATCCCACCGCCGAGCACCTGAAAGCCTTGCAGGAGACTGGGGTACTGGCCGAGCACCGCCGCAGCTTTGCCCCGGTGCGCGAGGCGCTGGGGCTGGCACAGGGCAGCCTGTTCTAAGGTTGGCCGCATGCGCAAGAGCAGCTTTCCCCCCGTCGTTGACGCCGATACCCGTCTGCTGATCCTCGGCTCGCTGCCGGGCGATGCCTCGCTCGCGGCGGCGCAGTACTACGCCCACCCGCGCAACCAGTTCTGGCGGCTGCTGTCGGCGATCGGCGCGGTGGAGCTGACCTCGCTGGCCTATCCGCAGCGGCTGGTGGCGCTGCAGGCGCTGGGCGTCGGCTTGTGGGACGTGGTGGCCTCGGCGCGGCGCCGCGGCAGCCTCGATAGCGACATCCGCGAGGTGGCGTTCAATCCGCTGTCCGAGCTGCTGGCGACGCTGCCGGCGCTGCAGGCGGTGGCCTTCAACGGCAAGACCGCCGCCAAGGTAGCGCCGACCCTGGCCGCCAGCGGCCTCGACATCCTGCTGCTGCCGTCGTCCAGCCCGGCGCTGACCACGCCGTTCGAGAAAAAACTTGCCGAGTGGCAGGTGCTTGGCCGGTATATCCTTCAATAATCAACCCGCTGCCGTGCGCGCGGCGGGTCGGAGGAAGGCCATGAATCACTACTGCATCTGGTTTGTCAGCCCCGATGATGCCGCCACCCGCCGTGCCGAGGTGACGCTGGACGGCACCATCCACAACCATCGCGTGCTGGAGGAAATCGAGGCGCGCATCGCGCGCGACTGCGGCCTCAGCACCATCCTGATCACCCACTGGCAGCGCTTCGAGGAGCCGCCGGCGACGCTGCCGCTGGGGCGCGCCGCCTGATCCGCCAAGCGGCGGATGTCCGCCTCGCCGCGTCTGTGAGAAGATGCGGCTTTCTCTTGTTCCGGTTTCCTTATCATGCAAACAGTTGACCAAACCCGTGACTGGCTGCTTTCGCGTGCCCGTGTCGTCGCTGATATCGAGCAGGTACCGCTGCTGGACGCCGCCGGTCGCGTGCTGGCACGCGAGCTGGTCTCGCCGCTGGACGTGCCACCTCATGACAACAGCGCGATGGACGGCTACGCCGTGCGCGCCGCCGATGCGGCCAACGTCTTGCCGGTCAGTCAGCGCATTCCCGCCGGTACGCTGCCGCAGGTACTGGCCGCCGGCAGCGCGGCGCGCATCTTTACCGGCGCGGTGATCCCGCCGCAGGCCGACGCGGTGGTGATGCAGGAACAGGCCGAGCTGCAGGATGACGGCAGCGTGCGCTTCACCGCGCCGGTGCGTATCGGGCAGAACATCCGCCGCCGTGGCGAGGACATCGCCGTCGGCCAGGTGGTGCTGGCCTGCGGCCAACGTTTGCGCGATGCCGACCTCGGCGTCGCCGCCGCCATCGGCCAGCCGCAGCTGGCGGTGTATCGCCGCCTGAAGGTGGCGGTGTTCTTCACCGGTGACGAGCTGGTGGAGCTGGGCGAGGCGGCACCGGCCGGCAAGATCTACAACTCGAACCGCTACTGGCTGGTGCCGGCGTTGCGGCAGCTCGGCTGCGAGGTGATCGATCTGGGTATCATCGCCGACCGGCTGGACGCCACCCGCGCCGCGCTGCGCGATGCCGCCGTGCGGGCCGACGTGGTGATGACCTGCGGCGGGGTGTCGGTGGGGGAGGAGGATCACGTCAAGGCGGCGGTGGAGGCCGAGGGCGAGCTGCAGCTGTGGAAGATCGCGATCAAGCCGGGCAAGCCGCTGGCCAGCGGCCGCATCGGCGACGCCGACTTCATCGGTCTGCCCGGCAACCCGGTGTCCGGCTACGTCACCTTTGCGGTGCTGGTGCGCGATTTCCTGCGCGCGCGCATGGGCGAGACGGTGCAAGGTTGGCCGCAGCCGCGCCTGCTGCCGGCCGCTTTCGACTGGCTCAAGCCGGACCAGAAGCGCGAGGAATTCCTGCGCGTGCGCATCGTGGAGCAGGATGGCGCCCAGCAACTGCAACGCTTCGCCAACCAGGGCTCCGGCGTGTTGACTTCCTGCGCTTGGGCCGACGGTCTGGTGCGCCTGCAGCCGGGGCAGAGCGTGCAGCCGGGCGACCTGCTGCCGGTGTATCCGCTGTGACCACGCTGCAATTCCTGCGCGACGGGCAGGTGCTGGCCGAGGTCGACGCCTGTACCGGCGACCTGCTGATCGACGTGGCGCGTTTTCACGAGGTGCCGTTGCACTGGCGCTGCGGGCAGGGTACCTGTGGCACCTGCGCGGTGCACATCGCGCACGCGGGCCAGCCGGCCACGGTCAAGGTTGGCCGCAAGGAGCGCAATGTGCTGCTGCGCGCCGGTTTGATCGACGCCGCGCAGGCGGCGGCCGACACTTGGCCGGACACGCCGCAGACGGTGCGGCTGGCCTGCCATCTGTCGGTCACCGATGTGCCGTGGCAGGTCACGCTGCCGCAAGATAGTTAAGCCGCTCCCGCCAAAGCCGCGTACAATGCGCGGCTATTTTTATGTTGACGATTCAAGAGGATACGGCGATGGCCAAGAAGAAAGACCACGATCTGGACGACGAAACCCTGGCGCTGCTGGCCTGGTGCGAAGAAGTCGAAGGCTTCCTGGTCGCCGGTGGTGCCACCCTGGCGCAGGCGCAGGAACACATCGAAGAGCAGGCCGAGTGGTTTACCGACCAGTTCTACGACGGTCTGACTCCGGAAGAAGCCGCCAAGGCGGCGCTGGCATGATCGAACGTGTGGCCGTGATCGACTTCGAAACCACCGGCATCACGCCGGGGCGGGAAGGGCGAGCCACGGAAATCGGTATCGTGATGCTGGAGGGGGGCGTCATCGTCGACCGTTTCCAGAGCCTGATGAACGCCGGCGTGCGCGTGCCGCCGATGATCGAGCAGCTGACCGGCATCAGCAATGCCATGCTGCGCGCAGCACCGCCCGCGGCGGGCGTGATGCGCGATGCGGCCAACTTCGTCGGCTCCACCCCGCTGGTGGCACACAATGCCAGCTTCGACCGCAAGTTCTGGGATTTCGAGCTGGCGCAGTGCGGTCTGGTACGGACGCAGGACTTTGTCTGCACCCTGTTGCTGTCGCGCCGGCTGCTGCCGCAGGCGCCGGATCACAAGCTGGGCACGCTGACGCGCTGGGCCGCGCTGCCGGCCACCGGCCGCGCCCACCGCGCGCTGGCCGATGCCGAGATGGCGGCCAACCTGCTGCTGCACCTCGGCCAGACCATGGCGCGCGCCTGCCGTCAGCCGGTGACGCACGCGCTGCTGTGCAAGCTGCAGGCCGTCACCGCGGCCAAGGTGCCGCAGTTCCTGCAGCAGCACTGAGAACCTGTTCACGAGCTGCTGCGACTTGATCTAAACGGGGCGATACGACGTTGAAAACGGCTTCGGAATGCTTGTTTATATCTGGATAAAGCCGCTTTCTCAGCCGTTTTTCCCTGTCTTGCGCGAGCGTGCGAGATCGTGAACACGCTTTGGGTTTTTAATGAAGCACCGGCCGGAAGCGCCCGGCAATGTGCTGCGCCATGCCGTCGGCCAGTACCTGTTTTTCCAGGAACACATGGCCGCTGTGCTCGCTCTCCAGCAGCATGCCTTCCTCCTCGTTGCCGGTGCGCAGGATGACCTCGATCGCCGGGTTCAGGGTGCGGGCGATCTGGATCATCTGCCGGGTCTTGAAGATGTCCGGCGCGGTCACCACCAGCATGCTGGCGCGGGCGACATGCGCCTGGATCAGCACCGCCGCCTCGGCGGCATCGCCGCATACTGCCGGAATGTGGCTGGCACGCAGCGATTCGATCAGCTCGCGGTTTTCGTCCGCCACCACGTAGGGGATCGCCAGCTTGTCGAGCTGGCTGGCGATGCGCTGCCCCACCTGACCGTAGCCCACCAGCACCACCTGGCCCGTGAGCAGCGCCTGGTCGACCGACATTGGCAGCTCGGCCAGCGGGTCGTCGCGCCGCTCCAGCTTCTGCGCCAGCGGCGAGTGCCGGCGCAGCCAGTTCTGCAGCGGGGCGATGCAGCCGAATAGCGCGGCGTTGAGCGCGATCGAGATCAGTGCGCCGGCCAGGATCAGGCTTTGCCCGGCCGCCGACAGCAGACCCAGGCTCATGCCGAGGCCGGCCAGGATGAAGGAAAACTCGCCGATTTGCGCCAGGCTGACGCCGACCGTCAGCGCGGTATTGAGTGGATAGCGGAACAGCAGCACCAGTGCGATGGCGGCAATGGTCTTGCCCAGCATGATGATGGTGACCACCGCCAGCACCTTCAGCGGCTCCTGCAGCAGGATCGCCGGGTCGAACAGCATGCCTACCGACACGAAGAACAGCACCGAGAAGGCATCGCGCAGCGGCAGCGACTCGTCGGCAGCGCGGTGGCTGAACTCCGACTCGCGCATCATCATGCCAGCAAAGAAGGCGCCCAGTGCGAACGACACGTCGAACAGCTTGGCCGAGCCCAGCGCCACGCATAGCGCCGCGGCGATCACGCACAGCGTGAACAGCTCGCGCGAGCCGGTGCGCGCCACCAGCCACAGCAGCCGCGGAAACAGGCGGCGGCCGACGATCAGCATCAGCGCGATGAAGGCCGCGACCTTGGCCAGGGTGATCAGCAGCGTCATGCCCATGCCGTTGCTGGCGCCGCTTGCGGCCTCGCCGCCGAGCAGGCCGCTCAGTGGTGGCAGCAGCACCAGCACCAGCACCATGGCGAGATCTTCGACGATCAGCCAGCCGACGGCGATGCGACCGTTGACGCTGTCCAGCACCCCCCGGTCCTCCAGTGCCCGCAGCAGCACCACGGTGCTGGCCACCGACAGGCACAAGCCGAACACCAGTGCCTCACCCGCTGGCCAACCCCAGTACAGGGCTGTCGCCGCCCCCAGCGCGGTGGCCACCGCGATCTGCACGATGGCCCCTGGCACTGAAATGCGTTTCACCGCCATCAGGTCCGACAGCGAGAAGTGCAGGCCGACGCCGAACATCAGCAACATCACACCGATTTCGGACAATTGACCGGCCAACGCCACATCGGCAACAAAACCGGGCGTGGAGGGGCCGATCAGCACCCCGGCCAGCAGATAGCCGACCAGCGGCGGCATGGCCAGACGGGTGGCGGCATAGCCGAACAACATGGCCAGCCCCAGCCCGGCGGCGATAGTGGAGATCAGGGAAATATCGTGCGGCATCGCTATCCTTTTATGAATCGAACAGCCAATGACAAGGACTACTAACCCGGTGTAGTCCGGAAACGGCCTGTTGGCCAGCGCGGATGTGATTTTGTCGGCTGTTCTTGATTTGCGTGAGTTGATTATTTATTGACTATCTCAGGCTGACAAGTTCCTGAAATAAAGTGAAATTATCGTGCTAATCATGAAAAATAAGGTTTTCTGGCGAGATATATTGCGATATGGCCGGTTTTAACGGTTTATGAAGGCAGGGCATAAAAATGCCTGGTCGCGGAGGCGGGCTGGAGTCGAAATAAGCGCAAATTATGCGGTGGGGAGGGGGGCAAAAGCAGCATAAAACTGTGCCAAAAATAATGCGAAGGCACAGAAGAAAAAAAGCTGACGGAAAAGCTGACCAAACGGCCTCAAAAAGCCCAAAAAAATAGCCCACGCAAGGTGGGCTATTTTTGCTAAGTCATTGATTTGACTTGATGTTGGTGGTGGAGGCGGCGGGAATCGAACCCGCGTCCGGAAATCCTACACAGAGAGTTCTACATACTTAGTCGTGTCATTTGGATTTAACCTCCACTACGCCGACGGACAGGCTGAGCTTTGGCGAGTTACCTTTTGGTTCGCATTGTGCCAAGTAACCCGACACAACACTAGCAGATGTAAAGTGACACTACAGGGTTTTGACGCCCCCGGCCCATCTGCGAACCGTTGTAGTGTCTAGCCGGCCGTTAGGCTGCTAGAGCGTAGTTTTCGTCGTTTGCGACTAAATAAATTCAGTGTTTTACGGGAAGTCTGAGATCCCGGTATGCCCTCTTCTGCTTCGCAACCCCCGTCGAAACCAGGTCGCCCCCACATCTGAAGAACTTCAGTATACCTGAACGTATAGCCACGCGCCAGTAGTGGCTTGATTCAATTCGCGATTTCTGCACGGCTCCGCAATGGCGGCTGGCTGGTCGTTGTTCCGGCGGTGCCTGTCCTTGCCGGTCTGCGCGACTGGCGGGAGGGCGGGGTAGGCGGAGAGTGGTGATGGTCGCGGCGCCGTTGGCTGGCGGCTGGTCAGGGCGGCAAGCTATTGACGGCATTGCGATAATCGATTTCCCGCCCGGTGCAGGGTGGCCTAGCGTTAAAGCAGGCTTGTTGTTTGCGGGGAGTGTGTGATGGATGCCGTGGATACCGTACTGGAGTGCAGCGTTTGCCTCGACAGCCTGCCGCCCGATAGTGGCGAGTGCGAGGTGACCGACTATGTGGCGCATTACTGCGGGCTGGCCTGCTATGTGCGCTGGCACCAGCATGAGGTGCCGGGCGAGTCGCCGCCGCTGGTGGCGTTGTCCGGCTGAGGCGCCGTACGGAGGGTGAGGGTGGCAAAAGGTTGGCCGCAATGCCGCGGGGCATTGCGGCCAACCTTGTGGTGTCAGGACAGGTGGGGCAGCAGCGCCAGTGGCTGGTCGATGGTGATGTCGGCCTGCCAGCTGTCGGTGTCGTCGCTGTCGGCGATATAGCCCCAGTTGACCAGCACCGTTTTCATGCCGACCGCGCGGCCGGCCTGGATGTCGCGCTCGGCATCGCCGACATACAGGCAGTGCTCCGGTGCGATGTCGATCTGCTGCGCCGCGTGCAGCATCGGTGCCGGGTCCGGCTTGGCGACGCCGACGGTGTCGCCGCTGACCACCACCGCCGGCGGCACCGCGAACGGCAGCGCCGGCACCAGCCGGTCGGTGAAGCGCATCGGCTTGTTGGTGACGATGCCCCACTTCAGGCCGCGGGCGTCGATTTCGCGCAGCAGCGCGTTGATGTCGTCGAACAGTACCGTCTCGTCGGCAAAGCTGTGCTCGTACAGATCCAGAAAGCGCAGCCGGTATTCCTCGAAGCGCGGGTGGGTCTTGTCGATGCCGAAGCCGAGGCTGACCAGGCCGCGCGCGCCGTGGCTGGCGATCGGGCGCACCGCCGCGTACGGTTGTGGCGGCAGGCCTTCCTCGGCCAGCAGGCGGTTGAGGGCGGCGCCCAGGTCGCGGGCGGTGTCGGCCAGGGTGCCGTCAAGGTCAAACAGTACGGCCTTGATCATGATTGCTGAGGTCTCCGGTAATGAGTTGCGGCCAACCTTGAGGCAAGGTTGGCCGCAGGCGGGCGGGGCGGTTCAGCGGACGGTCTTGCCGAGGAACAGCTTGTACGCCGGGTTGTTGGTTTCTTCCACGCACGGGTAGCCGAGGCTGTCGAGGAATTGCTGGAATGCGGCGTTGTCCTCGCTTGGCACCTGGATGCCGACCAGCACGCGCGCATAGTCGGCGCCGTGGTTGCGGTAGTGGAACAGGCTGATGTTCCAATTAGTGTGCATCGCCTCCAGGAAGCGCATCAGCGCGCCCGGACGCTCGGGGAACTCGAAGCGGAACACGCGCTCGTCCTTCAGCTGCGGCGCGTGGCCACCGACCAGGTGGCGGATGTGCAGCTTGGCCAGCTCGTTGTCGGTCAGGTCTAGCCCGTCCAGCTCGTTGCTCTGCAGGTCGGCTACGATGCGGCCAACGTCTTCGCGACCGGTGATCTGCACGCCGACGAACACGTGGGCGATGCTCGGATCGGCAAAGCGGTAGTTGAACTCGGTGATGTTGCGGTTGCCGACCACGCTGCAGAACTTCTTGAAGCTGCCCGGTTTCTCCGGGATGGTGACCGCGATCACCGCCTCGCGCCGCTCGCCCAGCTCCGAACGCTCGGACACGTGGCGCAGGCGGTCGAAGTTCATGTTGGCGCCGCAGTTGATGGCGACAAGGGTCTTGCCGCTGCAGCCTTCGCGCTCGATATAGCTCTTGACCGCCGCCACCGCCAGCGCGCCGGCCGGTTCGGTGATGGAACGGGTGTCCTCGAAGATGTCCTTGATCGCGGCGCAGATGGCGTCGGTATCGACCAGCATGATCTCGTCCAGCAGCTCGCGGCAGATGCGGAAGGTTTCCTCGCCCACCAGCTTCACCGCCACGCCGTCGGCGAACAGGCCGACGTCCTTCAGCTCGACACGGTGGCCGGCCTCGATCGACTGCCTCATGGCGTCGGAATCGACCGGCTGCACGCCGATGATCCTGATTTCCGGCTTCAGGCGTTTGATGTAGCTGGCCACGCCCGCGGCGAGGCCGCCGCCGCCGATGGCTACGAATACCGCGTCGATCGGGCCGGGGTGCTGGCGCAGGATTTCCATGCCGATGGTGCCCTGGCCGGCGATCACGTCCGGATCGTCAAACGGCGGGATGTAGGTCATGCCGTTTTCGGCCACCAGTTTCATGGTGTGCTGATAGGCGTCGCTGAACGATTCGCCGGCCAGCACCACCTTGCCGCCGCGGCGGGTGACGCCGTCGATCTTCACCTGCGGGGTGGTGACCGGCATCACGATGGTGGCTTCACAGCCGATGCGCTGCGCCGACAGCGCCACGCCCTGCGCGTGGTTGCCGGCGCTGGCGGTAATCACGCCGCGGGCCAGCTGCTCGGGCGTGAGCTTGGACATCTTGTTGTAGGCGCCGCGCAGCTTGAACGAGAACACCGGCTGCAAGTCTTCGCGCTTGAGCAGGATGGTGTTGCCGGTGCGGCGACTGAGATTGGCGGCCACGTCCAGCGGGCTCTCGATGGCCACGTCGTAGACGTTGGAAGTAAGAATGCGTTCTAGATAGTCCTTGGGATGCGGCATGGTGATCGGTGTCCGGATGATGTCTTTTTTTATGAATCACCAGATTAACAGGAACCAAGTGCCAGCGAAAAGCGCCGTAAGGCAAAGATTGCTGCAATGCGGCGGTCGGCGCGGCGCGCGGGCTTGTTTTGTATAGAAAAACCTGTACCGCAGCGCGAATGAAGCGCGGGCTTGGGTGTATAATCCCCGCCTGCTTTGCCTTGAACCCACCCTAATCGTGTTTTGCCTCTGATGAAAAAGATTACCTCTGCACTGCTTGTTGCCGCCCTGTCTCTCTCCACGCTGGCCCAGGCCAATACCGCTTTCGTGCCGCCGGTGCCGGAAATCGCGGGCAAGGCCTATTTCCTGATGGATTTCCAGAGCGGCCAGATCATCGCGGCCCGCGATCCGGACCTGCGTGTCGAACCCGCCTCGCTGACCAAGCTGATGACGGCCTATCTCACCTTCAAGGCGCTGAAGGAAAAACGCCTGACACTGGAGCAGACGCTGACCGTGTCGCAGGTGGGCTGGAAGCAGGAAGGCTCGCGCATGTTCCTCGACCCGAAAGTGCCGGTCACGGTCGATAACCTGATCAAGGGCATGATCGTGCAGTCCGGCAACGACGCCTGCGTGACGCTGGCCGAAGCCATTGCCGGCAGCGAGCAGGTGTTCGCGCAGATGATGACGGCCGAGGCCAAGCGCCTGGGCATGAAGGCCACCAACTTCAAGAATTCCACCGGCCTGCCGGACCCCGAGCACTTCACCTCGGTGCGCGACCTGGCCACGCTATCGGCGGCGATCATCCATGATTTCCCGCAGTACTACCCGACGTATTCGATCAAGTCGTTTACCTATAACAACATCACCCAGCCTAACCGCAACCTGCTGCTGTACCGCGATCCGAACGTGGACGGCATGAAGACGGGCCATACCGAGGGCGCCGGCTACAACCTGATCGCCTCCAGCCGCCGCGACGGCCGCCGCGTGCTGTCGGTGGTGGTCGGCACCGCCAGCCCGGAAGCCCGCGCGGTGGAAAGCTCGAAATTGCTCAACTACGGCTTGCAGTTTTTCGAAACGCCCAAATTGTATACTGCCGGACAAGCCGTCTCGACGCTGCCGGTGTACAAGGGTGCCGCCTCGACGCTGGCCATCGGTTTTGATCGCGACGTGCACGTGACCGTCGCCAAGGGCGCAACCAGCCGCCTGAAGGCGGAGATGAAGACGCTGCAGCCGGTGATCGCGCCGATCAAGCAGGGCCAGGAAGTCGGCAAGCTGACCGTGTCGCTGGACGGCAAGGTGCTGCTGGAGCGCCCGGTGCAGGCGCTGAAGGCGGTGGAAGAGGGTGGTTTCTTCAGCCGTCTGTGGGACAGCATCAAGTTGTGGCTGGGCTGGTAAGCCGCCACGCAAGGTTGGCCGCAGCCATTGCGGCCAACCTTGACCATCAGGAATAGCCGAGTACAGAGCAATGAGTGAAGAGCAGAAAGAGTTGATGGAGTTTCCGTGCCGCTTCCCGATCAAGGTGATGGGCGAGAAACATCCTGACTTCCACCCCACCATTTTCGAAGTGGTGCGCGTGCATGCGCCGGATCTGGACATCACCGACATCGTGGCGCGCGACAGCTCCAGCGGCCGTTACGTGTCGCTGACCGTCACCGTGACCGCGATGTCGCGCGAGCAGCTGGACGACATCTATCGCGCGCTATCCAGCCATGCCCTCGTCAAGTTTGCACTGTAAGCCATGAGCCGCCTCGTCAAACAGCTGGGTCTGGTCGACTACACGCCGACCTGGCAGGCCATGCAGGCCTTTACCGACAGCCGCACGCCGGCGACGCCGGACGAGCTGTGGTGCGTCGAGCACCCTCCGGTGTACACCCTGGGCCTGGCCGGCAAGCCGGAGCACCTGATCATGCCCAGCAGCATCGAGGTGGTGAAGTGCGATCGCGGCGGCCAGGTCACCTATCACGGCCCCGGCCAGCTGGTGGTCTACCTGCTGATCGACTTCAAGCGTATGGGCATCGGCGTGCGTGAGTTGGTGCGCCGCATCGAGCAGGCGATCATCGACATGCTGGGCGAGCTGGGTATCGCCGCCTACGGCGATGTCAACGCCCCCGGCGTTTATGTAGGCGGCGAGAAGATCGCGTCACTGGGCCTGCGCATCAAGAACGGCGCCGTCTACCACGGGCTGAGCCTGAACGTGGACATGGACCTGACGCCCTTCCTGTGGATCAACCCTTGCGGCTATGCCGGCCTCAAGGTCACTCAAATCAAAGACCAAGGCGTTGCGCTGACCGTTGCGCAAGCCGCCGAACGGCTGCTGCCGCAGCTGGAGCGACACCTGACGGTGATGAAGGAGACAGCATGAAACTGGAAAACCAGGTTGGCGTAAAACACAAGGGCGCCGACAAGACGGCACGCATTCCGATCAAGATCGTGCCGCTGGACGAAAAGCTCAAAAAGCCGGAGTGGATTCGCGCCAAGCTGCCGAACGGCCAGCGTTTCAACGAGATCAAGCAGATCCTGCGCGAGCAGAAACTGCACACCGTCTGTGAAGAGGCGACCTGCCCGAACATCGGCGAATGCTTCAGCAAGGGCACCGCCACCTTCATGATCATGGGCGACATCTGCACCCGCCGCTGCCCGTTCTGTGACGTCGGCCACGGCCGTCCGAACCCGCTGGACGCGCAGGAGCCGATCCACCTCGCCGAAACCGTGGCCGCGCTCAAGCTGCGCTACGTGGTGATCACCTCGGTTGACCGCGACGACCTGCGTGACGGCGGTGCCCAGCACTTTGCCGATTGCATCAGCGAAGTGCGCAAGCAGTCGCCGGGCACCCAGATCGAGGTGCTGGTGCCGGACTTCCGCGGCCGTCTCGACATCGCGCTGGACATCCTCAGCGCCACCGCGCCGGACGTGATGAACCACAACCTGGAAACCGCGCCGCGCCTGTACAAGCAGGCCCGTCCCGGCTCCGACTACCAGCACTCGCTGACGCTGCTGAAAGAGTACAAGGCGCGCAATCCGGAAGTGCGCACCAAGTCCGGCATCATGGTCGGCCTCGGCGAAACCGATGAAGAAGTGTACGAAGTGATGGCCGACATGCGCGCCCACGATATCGACATGATCACCATCGGCCAGTACCTGCAGCCGACCGACGGCCACCTGCCGGTGCTGCGCTACGTGCACCCGGACGTGTTCAAGCAGTACGAAACCCGTGCCTACGAAATGGGCTTCAAGCACGCCGCCGTCGGCGCCATGGTACGTTCCAGCTATCACGCTGACGTGCAGGCGCACGAGGCCGGCGTGTAAGGTGACACTTCCAACGCTTGAGTGTACTGAACAACGATAATTTGTACTCTACATTGCTACTGGCTACTGGCCGATACAGATCACTAATGCATCTTTAATAGTGTTTTTTGGGCGCTAGCTGTCAGGTTTTCTAAAAAGCCGACCTTTTGGTCGGCTTTTTAGTTTGCATGAAGTGTTGCTACGCATGTGGAGCAACGCCAAGGCTGCTTGTGCGGATTTTCGTCGATACGAATCCTGCTGGGTAGCGCGGCGTGATTTTCGGACAGGCTCATGTACTGACGAGCAGGACAAGCCAGTCTTCGACGTTGGGCAAATATTGGTGCGGATTTCCGGTGGGCTTTGGCATTGGCGGATCCGATAACGCTTCATCAAGCGAGATGGCTATCTGCCGCAACAGGCTAGTCGCCAGCTTAAGTGAGAACCCATGTGGCCTTGGAGATACCGGAAACGATAATGTCGGCTGCGGCTCAAGGGCCCAAGATGGCATTGATCGGGATGGAGATGCGCGACTCGCTGCCGGCATGGGCTTCGGTGCCATGTTCCAGCCAGTTGGGAAACACCAGTAGCTGGCCAGCTTCCGGGGCAATGGAAATCTCGCTGCCGGCGTTGGGGCGCAGGCTGCCTTGCCACGGTGACAGCAGCGCGCCGGGGCGCGGGTCGCGCAGCACGATGGGTCCGCTGCCGGCGGGTACCTTCAGGTAGTAACAGGCGCTGAGCAGGGCACCGGCGTGATTGTGAAAGGTGTTGTAGCCGCCGGCGTCATGCACATTGGCCCAGGCTTTCAGCTGGTAGCGATGCAGTGGCGGGCCCATTTCGTTGAAGATGAAATCGAAAACGCTCCGTACCGCCTGTGTCAGCGGCAGAAAAAGCGGGTCGTCAAACAGTGTCTGTGCACTGTTCCAGCCCATGCGGTTGGAGCGTCCCTCCGCAACTGGATGCTGCTGCCGCCACAATTCGACCTGTGCCGTCCATTGCGGCACGTGTTCGTTCAGGGCTGACAGGCTGACCGACCAGACCCGGGTCGGAAACAGCTCCATGTGGGCAAGATTGAGTTGTTGCATCGAGGTATTTTTCAGTTTTTTTTATAAAATGTACTGGATAACAGCGGTTTTGCTGTGAGGGCTGTGTGCCGACAGTTTGGGTTCTTGGCGGTGTAACGCCTGTATTGACAGCCTTTTGCCCCCGATTTTCGGGTGTGAAAAACCACAGTCTGGATAATAAGGCGGCCGTTGCTATGACATTTTATTTTCAAGTTGTCCTTATGTAATCACAATGTCGCCACCCGTACCAGACTAGGAATCGCTATGCCTACCCTATTCTCCACCCGTCCTGCCTGCGGCCAACCTGGCAGCAAGCAAAAACTGCTGGTGCTGGCCACCGCCGCCGCCTGTTTTGCCTTGGCCGCCGGTTCGGCGCAGGCGACTCCTTGCACCACCTCCGTCACCACCGAGACAACCACTGCGGCGACGGTATGCAGCGACCTGTCCGTTAGCTCTGCCGGTGCCATCGATGTGAGCGGCAACACTGCCGTTACCATCAATTCTGGCAACGAAGTGTCGACTTCCGTTGACAACAGTGGCCGGATTACCGGTAGCACGGCGATCTACTTGCAGGATGATTCGAGCAGTCTTGACACCCAGATTTACAACCGTAGCAGTGGCGTGATTGTGGGGCAGAGCTATGCCGTGAACCGTGCCGGCGGCCTGGAAGCGCAGGACATCAGTATCTATAACCAGGGCCAGATCGCCGGCTCCATCGTCGCCACCGACCTGTTCAACCAGAACGGCGGCGTGGTGACGCTCAAGAATGGCGTCGACAGGGACGACCTGCGTAACAGCGGTAGCGCTGGCTCAGCGGTGCTGAGTGGTGACTTCAGCCAGGAGTCTGGTGCCACGCTGCGGGTAGGCATCGTGTCGACCAGCAGTGAAGGCAGCTACAGCTACCTGCAGGCGGCCAACGTTGAGCTGGATGGCACACTGGATGTGGACGTGAAAGCCAACAGCGGGCTGAGCCTGAGCTCTGGCCTCCACTCCTTCGGCATCATCCACGCGACGAATACCTTCACCGGCACCTTCTCGCAGATCACCGACAACAGCGCACTGTTCAACTTCACGCAGCAAGTGGTTTCCAACACCCTGTATATCGACGCCGTGCGCGCACTGACGGTGGAGCAGGCGGCGCGTGACAACAGCAATACCCCGGGGCTGGGTGCGGCACAGGTGCTGGATTCCGGTGCGTCCGGTCTGCAAGAGGTGGTCGATGCACTGGGCCAGCTGGCTACCGCGCAGGAAGTGTCCGACGCGGTGTCGCAGACCCTGCCGCTGCATACCGGCGCTTCTATCACTGCGACGCAGGATGCACTGGCAAGCGTCAACCAGATCGTACAGGCACGTATCGAAGGCAGTACCGGTCTGTCGGCCGGTGACCAGGCGTTTAGCGACCGTTATGTGTGGGTCAAACCGTTCGGCTCTTGGGCGGAGCAGGAAAACCGTGACGGCGTAGCCGGCTATGATGCGCGCACCCGTGGTCTGACGGTCGGGGTCGACGGTGCCTTGTCGCCGCAGCTGCGTCTGGGTGGCGCGCTGGCCTATGCCAATATCGATATCGACGGCAAGTCCACGGTGGCGAAGCAGAGCAGCGAAGTGGATGTCTATCAGCTGGTCGGCTACGGCAGCTACAGCCTGGACGAGCGCACCAATCTGAATTTCCAGGTGGACGTTGGCCAGGGCAACTCGCAGGGCGAACGCCGGATCGCATTCACCCAGTCCACGGCCTCTTCCGACTATGACAGCTTCACCGCGCATGCCGGCCTGGGTATCGGTCGCAGCTATGCGCTGGATAGCAGTACCACGGTCATTCCATCACTGCGTGCCGACTACACCTGGATCAAGGATCAGGCCTACAGCGAAACCGGTGCCGGCGCACTGAACCTGCAGGTGCAAAGCCGCACGTCGGATGCACTGGTGCTGGCGCTGGAAGGCAAGCTGAACAAGGATCTCGGCAACGGCACCCAGCTGCAGGCCAACCTCGGTGTCGGTTACGATACTCTCAACGAGCGCTCGTCCATCGTGTCGGCCTTTGCCGGCGCGCCCAATGCGGCGTTTGTCACCTACGGTGCGGAACCCAGCCCGTGGCAGGTGCGTGGCGGCTTCGGCCTGACCCACAAAACCGCCAGCGGCATGGAAATCACCGGCCGTTACGATGCGCTGTACAAGACCGACTTCCTGAACCAGACCGTGTCGGTCAAACTGCGCTGGATGTTCTGAGCCAGCCGGTTTTATGATTGACCATGGCAGTGGCGCGCGCCACTGCCATTTTTTATGTTTTTTTCATGACCTACATACTTGAGTTGCAGCCTGCCCGTTCGCCGGTCTACCGCTACGGGCTGTCCCAGCCGGTACAGACCCTCCGCTTCCGCTCTGTGGTGCTAGTACCAGACTCCGACTGGCAGGCGGCCGACCGCTGGCTGGCGGCGACATTCCGGCTGGTGGTTACGCCCGCAGCCATGGACCCCCTGTGGTCTGAAGCCGAACAGCGCGTGGCACAGTGGGCCTGGCGTGTGCTGCAGTTGGCCGCACAGCTGCAGCGGCTGGCGCGCATCCCGGTATTCACGCCGGGGGTGATCACGCGGCTGCCGGCGGCGGCGGATGGCTGGCAGGTTGAGGCGGCGATTGCGCAAGTGGCGTATTTCCCGGCGGCGGATGTCTCACGCTGTTACGAAGCCGCCGCCATCGTGCTGAGCGGCTATCTCGCCAACCCCGGCCACTTTGCCGCCAGCGAAGTGTTGTACCGGCAACTGGAGGCGACCCTGATCGGGCCGTTGTGCCGGCACAATCCGACTGACGACACCACCTTGTCGCTGCTGGCTGCCGCCACGGTGGCCGAACTGCCGTGGCAGCATCTGGGGCAGGGCTGCTACCAGATCGGCTGGGGCGGTCATGCTCGACGGCTGCAGCAGGGGGGGCTGGAGACGGATTCGATGCTCGGCATCCAGGTCAGCGGCAACAAGGTGTTGACCCGGCGCTGGCTGGCCAGCGGCGGCATGCCGGTGCCGGAGCAGCGGCTGGTGGCGACGGAGGCCGATGCGGTGCTGGCATGGCGCGACATGGCGGCACCGCTGGTGTTCAAGCCGGCAAGCGGCGAGGGCGGGCAGGGGGTGAGTGTCGACGTGGCGAGCGAGGCCGACGCACGCCAGGCCTTCCGGCTGGCGGCAGCCGTGGCCGGCGAGGTGATTGTCGAGCGCCAGGTCGCCGGCGATACCCATCACCTGCAGGTGGTGGATGGCGAACTGCTGTTCGTGATGCGCCGCCGGCCGGCGGCGCTGGTTGCCGATGGTCACCATGATCTCGCGCACTGCCTGGCTGCGGAGAATCACCGGCGACAGGAGGAGATGCTGTGGTGGTGCCTGCCGCCGCTGCCGCAGGATCAGGCCGCGACCGCTTGCCTCGCCCGGCAGGGCTATGACTGGCACAGCATCCCGCCCGCCGGCACGCCGCTCTTCCTGCGCGACATCCCCAGCAATATCGACGGTGCGCTGGACGAGGATGTGACCGGGCTGGTGCATCCGGACAACATCGCGCTGGCCTGCCGTGCCGCCCGCCGGCTGGGGCTGGCGATGGCCGGGGTGGATATCATTTCGCCGGATATCCGGCGTCCGTGGCATGAAAACGGCGCGGTAATCAACGAGGTCAATCATGCGCCGCAGCTGGGCGCTGGCACGCGCTACCGGTGCTATCTGCCCGCCATGCTGCGGCAGCTGTGGCCTGCTGGTGGCCGCATCCCGGTCGAGGTCTACGTCGGCGGCGCGGCCGCACTGGCAACGGCACGCCAGCGGCAGGCGGCGTGGGCGGCGCAGGGCGTCAGCTGCTTTATCTGCACGGACGAGTTCTGTCTTGACGTGCACGGCCAGCCGCTGGCGATGACGGGAGACGCGGCTCACCGGCTGCAGGCGCTGTTGCTGGAGCAGCGGGTGCAGGGCGTGCTGCTGGTGAGCAATGGTCACTGGCTGGCGGCTGGGCTGCCGCTCGACCGCATTTCTCGGCTGGAGGTGGTGGCCGAGACCCCGTGCGGCCAAGCGCCGCCGGATGCCGGGCAATGGCTGGCACTGCTGCAACCATACCTGCAACCTTCTGCTGACGAACTGCAATGACGATTACGACCTTGCCTTCCCTTGCTGACAGTACGCTCCGGCAACCACAACAGGTGTTGAGCATCCGCCTCGGCCCGCTGCCGGCCGACATGAGTTGGCCTTTACTCGATGCCTGGCTGCATGCCTGGCTGGAGTCGCCGTTGGTCGAGCCCGCGCGGCCGGACACACCGCACGACCCGGTCGAGGCGCAGCTGCAGCGTCTTGCCTGGCGCATTGCCGTCGCCACGCCGGCGCTGTTGCGCGGCTGCGGCATACCGCTGCTGGCCGACGGCAAGGTGCTGGCCATGGTGCCGCCGCAGGATGCGGCAGCACCATGGCAGTGCGACATCGCCTTTGCACAACTGGATGGCGTAGCGGCCACGCTGCTGCTGCAGGCCTGTGATTACTGTGTCCGCTGGCTGCAGGCGGTGGCCTGGCAGGCGGCGGGCAGTGATCCGCTGGCCGCGTTTTTCCAGTCGCTGGCGCAGGACATCCTGCCGCGGCTTCTGCCGCACGCCATCGCCGCGCCGTCGAGCATGGCACTGCTGCAGGCTGCGGCCAACCTTGGCATCCCGTGGTGGCACGAGGGCAACGGCGTGTTCCAGCTGGGCTGGGGCGTGCAGCTGCGACACGCCTTCACCAGCCGGCTGGATAGCGACTCCTCGATCGGCATCCGCGCGGCGGGCAACAAGCAGCTGGCCGCGCAGTGGTTGCGGCAGGCGGGGCTGCCCACGGCAGTGCAGCGGTTGGTCGGCAATGGCGAACAGGCCAGCGCCGCGGCGCAGGAGCTGGGCTGGCCGCTGGTGGTGAAACCGCTGGCGCGTGATCGTGGCGAAGGCGTCAGCACCGGGATCGGCAACCACTCGCAGCTGCAACTGGCGCTGGACAAGGCTGCGCATTATGGCTGGCCGCTGTTGCTTGAGCAGCAGGCTCCCGGCGTCTGTCATCGCATTCTGGTGGTCGGAGGGCGGGTGATGTATGTGGTCAAGCGCCTGCCGGTGTCGGTGCAAGGCGATGGCGTGCGCAGCATCCAGGCGCTGATCGATGCGGCCAACTTGCAGCAGCTGGCCCTGCCGCCGTGGCGGCGCACGCCGCCGTTGCGGGCCGACGACGACACCCACACCTGCCTGCGCGCGGCGGGTCTGCAGCTGGCGTCGGTGCCGGCGGCGGGGGCGTGGATAGCGTTGCGCGCGATCGAATCGTCGGCCGATGGCGGCCGCGATGAAGACATGCTGGCCGCCGCCCATCCGGACAATCTGGCGCTGGCACTGCGTGCGGCGGCGCTGTTCGGCCTGGAGGTGGCCGGCATCGACATGATCACACCTGATATCGGCCAGCCTTGGCATGCCAACGGTGCCATCATCAACGAGGTCAATGCCGCGCCGGCGCTGGGCGCCAGCCAGAGTTCGCACGACGCGATGCCGCTGCTGATGCAGCAGCTGTTCCCGACGGGGGGGCGTATTCCGGTTGAGCTGTTCGTCGGCGGCGCCATGGCCGAGGTGGCGGCACGGCAGCGCCGCGACGAGCTGCAGCGTGCCGGGGTGGCGTGCTACTTCACCACTGCGCAGCACAGCGAGGACGCTACCGGGCAGCGCCATCACTTGGCCTGCAGCAGCCTGTACCAGCGCTGCCTGGCGCTCTTGAGCGACCGCAGTGTTGACGCACTGACGATCGCCGTCACACCGGCGCAGTGGCGAGAGGAGGCGCTGCCGCTGGACCGGGCGGTGCGGGTGCAGCAGTGTGGGGATGCTGAACATGAATAGATGGCGAAAGAGCTCACGCCGGCTGGCTGGTGGCGGACTGCTGCTGGGGCTGCTGGCAGGCTGCGTGCATATTCCGGATGCGGCAGAGCGTAACGGCCAGGCGCTGCAACTGGCGGCGGCACGCGGTTGGCAGCCGCTCAGCCTGCATACCGGCAGCTTTAGCCTGCGGGCCTATCTGCCGGCCAGCGTTCCCGCTACCGGTACGCTGACGGTGTATCTGGAGGGGGACGGCCTGGCGTGGCTATCGGCGGATACGCCATCGCTGGATCCGACGCCGCTTACGCCTCTCTCGCTGCTGCTGGCGCTGCAGGATCCGGAGCCGGCGGCGTATCTGGCGCGGCCATGCCAGTACGAAGGTGTCGGTAGCGAGCTTTGCGCACAAAAATACTGGACCAGTCACCGCTTTGCGCCGGAAGTGGTGCAGGCGAGTAATCAGGCGCTTGATCAACTCAAGCAGCGCTTTCAGGCACAGCGGCTGGTTCTGGTCGGCTATTCCGGTGGCGGGACGCTGGCCAGCCTGCTGGCCGCGCGGCGCCAGGACGTGGCCGGGCTGATTACCCTTGCGGCCAACCTTGATCACCAGGCGTGGACCGCGGCCAAGCATCTTTCACCGCTGACGGGCTCGCTCAACCCGGCTGACAGCTGGCAACGTCTGCAGCATGTGCCGCAGCGCCACTATGTCGGTGTCGCCGACCGGCAGGTCGGGAGCGGGCCGGTGCTGTCCTACGCCGCGCGTTTCCCGGCAACAAAACGGCCGGCGGTGGTGCTGGTTCCGGGATTTGACCACCCCTGCTGCTGGCAGCAGCGGTGGCCGGCGCTGAAACAGGAGGCGCTGTTCTCCTGGCATATGCTGCAGTAGGGGCCGGCATCCGCGAGGTACTGCCGCGCCCGGGTTGCCGGGGGCGCCGCTGTTTGGCCGCGACAAATTGATTTCAATTAGGTGGCGAGTGGTCGCGGCCCCCGCGCGAGTTGACGTATTTTTATTGCGCAATGGTGCCGGTTTTACCGTTTTTATTCCGCTTGGCCGGCGTGCTGACGGCGGGCGGCAAAACAAAACCCGCACCGATGCGGTGCGGGTTGCGGAGTCCGGGTACGGCGGTTGGCCGCAGCCTGATGCTTACTTGAATGGGTAGATGTCGTTGCTGAAGTACTTGTCCTGAATCTTCTTGTAGGTGCCGTCTTTCAGGATTTTCTTCAGTGCTACGTTGATCTTGGCCAGCAGATCCTTGTTGCCTTTCTGTACCGCAATGCCGCAACCCTGATAGTACTTCGGGTCGTTGAAGATGGGGCCGACAAAGGCGTAGCCCTTGCCGGTTTTCAGGAAGTCTTCCTCACCCACGGTGGACTCCAGGAACACCGCATCCAGGCACTGGCTGGACAGGTCGAGGAAGGCATCGGTGATCTTGCCGTAGATATTGATGCTGGCGTCTTTCGGCTTCATCTTGTCGCTGCCTTGCTGCTCCTGCTCCTGCTCCTGCTCCTGCACCGCGCTGCGCTGCGCTGCGCGCCGATGTTCTTGCCCTTGTACCAGGCGTCATTGATCTGGGCGCCGGCCTTGGCCAGCAGGCGGCCGGGGACGTTGAAGTACATGTCGCTGAAATCAACTACCTTGGCGCGATCGGAGGTAATGCTCATCGAGGCGATGGCCACTTCGAATTTCTTCGCCTGCAACGCCGGAATAATGCCGTCGAAGTCCATTGCCTAGTCGCGATGAGTGATGTAAAACGGCTGGTAAAATCGCCTTCAAGTACAATCAAGTATTGGAAGCCACATAATGTTGGCCGCAACCCTCCGACAACGGCGCCAGTGGGCGCCGTTGTTGTTTCCGATTCCGCAATACAAGGACACCATCGCATGAACCATGACGCCCAGGCCGCTGCCGTCAGTAACGAACAATGGCGTCAAGCCAAGGCGCTGCAACAGCAGCTGGATGGGCTGCTGGGCGAGACGCTCGGTGCGGCCAAGCTGTGCCACAAGCTGGGCAGTGTCGAGCACAGCGTGCAGCAAGTGCCGGCGCTGGGGCGGGTGGCGTTGGCCAGCAGCCTGCCGCTGATCGTGCGCAACAAGAAAAGGAAGGAATTCATCGGCGGCTGGCTCAACTACCAGATCAGCCTTGCCGGTGACGGCGTGCCGCTGCAACAGGATGGCACGCCGGTGGGCGCGGTGCTGCACGTGGCACACTGGGCCTGCGAGTTTGCCTTCGAGTACGACGCCTTTGTCGGCTTCCCGGCCAGTGCGTGGCAGCCGTGGGAAAACCGCGGCAACCGCCTGCTGTGGTGGGAAGAGAGCGAGTCGCACTTCGGCGCGGAGTGGACCTATACGCTGCAGCTGTCGGCGCTGGAGGGCGACGAGGCCTTGCTGGCGGCGGTGGTGCGGCCGGCACTGGCGCTGCTGCAGGGGCAGCCGCTGGACGAGGCGCTGCCGGCCGCTGTGCCGGGGCTGCTACGCTACCACGACGTGGAGATCGACGGCGAGCGGGAGCTGCGTGTCAGCCTTGGCTGATGCGGCCAACCTTGGGTGTCCGCTAGCGGGCCCGGTCGCCGTTCAGGCGGGCGGGGTCTCGGCGCCGGCATTCCTGCCGCCTGCGGACGGCGCCGGGACGGTGTCTGTCCGGTCTGGCGGCGCGCAGGCATGGCGGACGTCGTGCTGCAGCTCGCAGTCGCAATCGAATGGCTGCGGCCTGGCCACGGCATAACCCTGTGCGTAGTCGACGCCGATGTCGGCCAGCGCCCGCAGGATGGCCGGCGTTTCCACGAACTCGGCAATGGTGCGCTTGCCCATCACGTGGCCGATGTGGTTGATGGCCTCGACCATGGCACGGTCGATCGGGTCGTCGAGCATGTCCTTGACGAAGCTGCCGTCGATCTTCAGGTAGTCCACCGGCAGGTGCTTCAGGTAGGCAAACGAGGACATGCCGGCGCCGAAGTCGTCCAGCGAGAAGCGGCAGCCCAGCTTTTGCAGCTCGGTGATGAAGTGGATGGCGCTGGCGAGGTTGGCGATGGCGCTGGTCTCGGTGATCTCGAAGCAGATCATGCGCGGCGGGATTGCGTGCAGGCGGAACTGCTCGTGCAGGAAGTCCAGGAATGCCTGGTCGCCGATGGTGGTGCCGGACAGGTTGATGGCGCAGGTGCTGATCGGCGTCGCCTTGCCGCAGCGCAGTCGCGCGGCGAGGATGGCAAACGCGCTTTGCACCACCCAGCGGTCGATCAGCGGCATCAGGCCGTAGCGCTCTGCCGCCGGGATGAAGCTTGCCGGCGGTACCAGGCTGCCGGTTTCGTCGTGCAGGCGAAGCAGCAGCTCGACATGGCGGCTATCGTCGTGGTCTTTGTCCAGCGGCGCGATAGGCTGCGCGTACAGGCATAGCCGCTGCTCTTCCATGGCCTGGTGGATGCGCTGCACCCAGGCCATCTCGCCGACGCGCAGCGACAGTTCCGAATCGTCCGGATGGTAGAGCTGTACCCGGTTGCGCCCCTTCTCCTTGGCCATGTAGCAGGCGACGTCGGCGGCGCGCAGCGCCTCGCTCAGCGTGGTCAGGGCGCCGGTCAGGTGCACCAGGCCGATGCTGACGCTGACGTTGAACGGCCGGCCACCCCACACGAAGTGCAGGTCCTGCACCGTCTGGCGCAGGGATTCGGCAATCTCCAGTGCGACATCGGTCGGGCAGTGCTCCAGCAGGATGCCGAATTCGTCGCCGCCGAGGCGGGCGAGGGTGTCGCTGTCGCGCAGCCGCTGTTGCAGCAGCAGGCAGATCTGGCGCAGCAGCTCGTCGCCGGCGGCGTGGCCGCAGGTGTCGTTCACCACCTTGAACTGGTCGAGGTCGAGGAACATCAGCACGTGTTGCTGCTGGCCTGCGTGCTGGGGCGCCAGATTGCCCAGCGCCTGTTCCAGCCGGTATTCGAATTCGCGGCGGTTGACCAGCCCGGTCAGCGCGTCGTGCGAAGCCTGCCATGACAGGCTGGCGATGTACTGCCGTTCCCGTGTCATGTCGTGCAGCACCAGCACTGCCCCGCTGGGCTGGCCGTTGCTGTGGATCGGCGCCGCCACCAGTGCCACCGGCACGGTGTTGCCGTCCAGGCGCACCAGCAGCAGCGAGTGGCTGCTGCTGGTGCGCTGGCCACCGGCCAGGATCTGTTCGATCAGCGCCATGCCATCCTGCCGGGCGCTCTCGTCCACGATGCGGAACAGCGAGACGAGCGGCAAGCCGAGCGCCTGCTCCAGCGTCCAGGTGGTCAGCTTTTCCGCCGCCGGGTTCAGGTAGGAGGTCAGGCCGTCGGCGTCGATGGTGATCACCGCGTCGCCGATGGAGGCGAGGGTGACCTGCGCCCGTTCCTTTTCCGCCTGCAACGCGCTCTCGGAGGCGTGACGCTGATTCAGCAGCTTGCGCGTGCGCAGCAGCGCAAGCAGGATCAGCAGGGCGGCGCTGAGCAGGTTGGCGGTCAGCAGCACGCGCTGGATGACGCGCGAACCTTCGCCCAGGGTGTCGGAGAAGGCTTTCTCCATCGGGGTGACGCGACTGTTGATGGCGTAGATTTCAGCCTTCCAGGCAGCGATGTCGGGCGGGGCGACCAGGTCGGCGCTGATCTGGCGCTGCATCTGTTCCGCAAGCTCCGTCAGCTCCTGCAGGTTGCGGTCGCCGAACTCCCAGTAGGAGATCGCCTGCTGCAGGTAGCTGAACTGGCGGAAGTTCTGGTACAGCCAGATCAGGCCGGCGATGTCCTGCGGGTGGTTGCCGCCCTGCAGGAAGCCGGCACGGGCCAGTGCCAGGTTCGGCTCCGGCTGCTCCAGTGCCATGCGGGCGATGTGGTCGCCAAGCGGAAGGGCGATGGCGGTCTGGTATTGCCGGAAGTGGCGCGGGTTGCGGCTGTCGGCGTACAGGTTGAGATAGTAGATGGCGTCTTTTTGCCCTTTCGACCACAGGCTCTCGCCGCTGACGTAGGCGCGTACCGCGGACTGGATCTCCAGGCTGATGCCGGCCAGCGTCGCCAGCAGCAGGGCGACGGCGATGAACGGCCAGAGCAGGCCGGGCAGCTGTGCGGTGTTGCGATTGCGGTGTCGTGTCATGCCCTTGCTCACCCCGGCAAGTGGCGGGCAGCAGAGGTGCTGCTCGCGGTCGTTCAGGTCAGGCCTTGTCGCTGTGTTGCTGTCTCGGGTGCTGCGCCGGCCGGCGATGCCGGCTTGGCTGTGCTTGTTTTTCTCATGCCATGGAGGATGATAGATAGCCTTGCTTACGCTGGATAGCTAATTCATCCGATTCCGTGGCAGAAATGAAAACAGCCATGCAAAGGCATGGCTGTCGGCGGCAGGATTGCGGCCAACGTTGGCCGCAACGCTTATTGCCAGCAGAGCAGGGTGTGGTGTTTCTTGCCGCGCTTGAGCAGGCTGTAGCGGCCGAACAGGCGCTCGCCGTCGCCGATCTGGTGTTCGAGGCTGTCGGTCTTGTTGCCGTTGACGCTGACGGCACCGCTCTGGATGAAGGTGCGCGCCTCGGACTTGGACTTGGCCAGGCCACCGGCCACCAGCACGTCGATCAGGCCGCTGCTGTCGCACGGCAGCTGCACGCTGGGCATGCCGTCCTGCGCCAGTTGCGCGAGGTCGGATTCGGTCAGGTCGGTCACGCTGCCGGAGAACAGGCTGGCGCTGATGCGCTGCGCGGCTTCCACCGCCGCCTGGCCGTGCACCAGCGCGGTGACCTGTTCCGCCAGGATGCGCTGCGCCTGCGGCTTGCTGCCGCTGGCCTTGTCCTCTTCCTCGATGGCGGCGATCTCGGCCACCGACAGGAAGGAGAAGTAGCGCAGGAACTTGTACACGTCGGCGTCGGCGGTGTTGAGCCAGAACTGGTAGAACGCGTACGGGCTGGTCTTGCTCGCGTCCAGCCAGATGGCGCCGCCTTCGGTCTTGCCGAACTTGGTGCCGTCGGCCTTGGTCACCAGCGGCAGGGTCAGGCCGAACACATGTTGCTGGTTGATGCGGCGGGTGAGGTCGGTGCCGGCGGTGATGTTGCCCCACTGGTCGGAGCCGCCGATCTGCAGCTTGCAGCCGTGGCGGCGGTTCAGCTCGGTGAAGTCGTAGCCCTGCAGCAGGCTGTAGCTGAATTCGGTGTAGCTGATGCCCTGGTCTTCGCGGCTGATGCGCTGCTGTACCGATTCCTTCTTGATCATCTGGTTGACCGAGAAGTGCTTGCCGATGTCGCGCAGGAACTCCAGCGCGCCCATGCCGCCAAACCAGTCGTAGTTGTTGGCCATGATCGCGGCGTTGTCGCCTTCGAAGCTCAGGAACGGCGATACCTGGCCGCGGATCTTGTCGACCCAGCCGGCGATCACGTCCGGGGTGTTCAGCTTGCGCTCGGTGGCCTTGAAGCTCGGGTCGCCGATCATGCCGGTGGCGCCGCCGACGAGGGCGATCGGGCGGTGGCCGGCCTGCTGGAAGCGGCGCAGTACCAGCACCGGCACCAGGTGACCGAGGTGGAGGCTGTCGGCGGTCGGGTCGAAGCCGCAATACAAGGTCACACTTTCCTTAGCCAGCAGTTCGTCGAGTGCCGCCGCGTCGGTTTGCTGGGCGATCAGGCCGCGAGCTTGCAGTTCCTGGATAAGGCTGGATTGGTGCATGTATTTCTTCTCCACATGAGCAGGACGCGGGCCGTGGGCCGCGCGTTGACGATTGCGCCTGTTGGCGTTGCAACAAAAGATGGCGATTTTAACCGAAAATGACGCTTCGTAACGTGCGCTCTGGCGACGGGCTGGCTTTGGGTGAACAATGCCGGGCTTGGCCGCCAAGCGCGCAAACTGGAAAGGATGCAGCAAACATGAGCAGGATGATCAAGGTGTGGGATGTGCCGACGCGGCTGTTTCACTGGACGATGGTGCCGGTGTTTGCCGGGCTGTGGTTTACCGCCGAGCAGGGGGGCGACTGGATGGAGTGGCATCTGCGTCTTGGCATGCTGATGCTGGTGCTGGTGCTGTTCCGCGTGCTGTGGGGGCTGTGCGGCAGCCAGACGGCGCGCTTCGGCAATTTTCTTGCCGGGCCGGCGCGTATCCTCGCCTATCTGGCAGGGCAGCTGCCGGTGACGGCGCAGCCGGGGCATAACCCGCTGGGTGGCTGGATGGTGCTGGCGCTGCTGCTGGCCTTGCTGCTGCAGGCCGGGTTGGGGCTGTTTGCCGCCGACGTCAACAGCTATCTCTACGACGGCCCGCTGAAGGTGCTGATCGACGGCGATCTGGCCGAGCAGATCACCGGCTGGCACAAGGACTGGTTCGATGTGCTGCTGCTGCTGGCAGCGGTACACGTGCTGGCGGTGGCGTTCTACAAGGTTGGCCGCAACACCGACCTGGTGCGCCCGATGTTCAGCGGGATGAAGGCGCTGCCGGGCGAGGTCGCGCCCTTGCGCTTTGCCTCGCCGTGGCGGGCGCTGGTGTTGCTGCTGCTGGTGGCGCTGCTGGTGTTTGGCGGCGTGCCGTGGCTGGCGGCCAGCGTGGCGGCCTGAAGCGCCTTAGAACCTGTTCACGATCTGCTGCGCTTCGGCGATACCGCGTTGAAAACGGCTTCGGAATGCTCATTTACCACTTGTAAACTCCGCTTCCTCAGCCGTTTTCGCCTTGTCTCGCTCTAGCTCGCGAGATCGTGAACACGTTCTTGCGGAAATGAAAAACCGCCAGTCCTTATCGACTGGCGGTTTTTGTTTCTGGCAGCGTGATTGTGCCTGGCGGCGCTTAGCGCATCGGGCCGCGGAAGCTGTCGTGACAGGCCTTGCAGCTGGCGGCCACGGCACCGTAGTCGCGGCGGATGGCGGCGAGGTCGTCGCCGCGCGCGGTTTTCTGCAGCTGGCCAACCGCGAGCAGGAACTTGTCCTGTTCGGCCTTCCATTTTGCCGGTTCGCTCCAGATCGCCGGCTTGGCGCGGCTGACGTCGTCGATGGTGCCCGGCTTGAACTGGCCGAACGGCGCCGCGGCGACGGCCTTCAGCGCGTCGGCGTGCTGGATGAACACATCCTTGCGGTAGCCGCTGCCGCGCAGCATCACGCCCATCGGTTCGAAACTGCGCAATACCTGTTTGAAGGCTTTCTGGCGGTCTTCGCCCGGGCCGGCCTGGCTGGTGGTGGCGACGAGGGCGAGGGTGGCAAGCAGGAGAATTTTTTTCATGGTCTTGATGCGGGTGGGAGACGGATTTCAGGAAGCCGCGCGCCAAAAAAGTTCAGCCCCGCCCGGGGCTGAACGCGGTGGCGATGGCTGGACTCAGTCGTTGCGGAAGCTGTCGTGACAGGCCTTGCAGGTCTTCTGGGTGGCGCCGAACTGGGCCTTGATCGCGGTGAGGTCGCCGCCGGCGGCGGTCTGTTTCAGCTTGGCGGTCTCGGTCTTGTGTTTGTCGATGGCGGCCTTCCAGTCTTGCGGCTTGCTCCAGATCTCGGCGCGGGCGCCGGTCTTGCCCTTGTCGCTGCCAGCCGGGAAGTGCTGCCACGGCTGCTGTGCCAGCGCATCCAGATGCGCGGCCAGCTTGGCGAATTCGTCCTTGCTGTACGGCGTTTCGCCCTTCACGGTCTTGGCCATGGTGGCGACGGTTTGCTTGTACTGCTTGAAGATTTCCTGGCGCTGGGTCACCGGGTCGGCGGCAAACGCCGGGCTCAGCAGCACGGTACAGGACAACACGGTGAGCAGTAGCTGTTTCATCTGTGGGCTCCTTGCGGATGGGATAGGCAATCGATGGCGGCAGCTTAGCACAGCGCACTGCAGCATCGAAGCGGCGGGCGGTTAACAGTTGTTAACGGTGTTGTTATATAGTAACATTTAAGAATTGCTGCTATTTATCTCCTCATTCTTTTAACTCCCGGTGACTTGTCATGGATAAAGCTGGCTTTATTGCCGCGGCCGACCTGCAGTGCCAGCAACAGGGCGTGAAGCTGACCGCGCTGCGCCGTCAGGTGCTGGAGCTGGTGCTGGCGCACGAAGGCGTGGTCAAGGCCTATCAGGTGCTGGCCGACCTGCAGCGCGAGCGCGGCATCGCCGCCCCGCCGACGGTGTACCGGGCGCTGGATTTCCTGGTGGAAGCCGGCCTGCTGCACAAGGTCGACGCGCTCAACGGCTATATCGTGTGCCGCCACGTCGGCTGCTGCCACGAAGGGCTAATCCTGGTTTGCTCCGCCTGCGGCGACGTCAGCGAGGTGGACGCAAGTCCAGCGCTGGACGTGCTGCGCGAGCAGGCGCTGTTGCAGGGCTTCGCCATCCGCCAGCAAAACCTTTTACTGACAGGACTATGCCAGGCATGTCGAGTATGAAAAAAACCACCGTCAACGTGCTCACCGGCTTTCTCGGGGTGGGCAAGACCACGGCGCTGCGCCACCTGATCGCGCAGCGGCCGCAACATGAAAAATGGGCGATCATCGTCAACGAGTTCGGCGAGATCGGTATCGACGGCGCGGTGCTGGATAACGGCGAGCTGCCGGTGGCCGAAATCGCCGGCGGCTGCCTGTGCTGCGTCGCCGGGCCGCAGATGACGGTCACCGTCGCCAACCTCTTGCGCCGCGAGAGGCCGGACCGGCTGATCATCGAGGCCAGCGGCCTCGCCCACGCTGCCGGGCTGATCGACGAGCTGCGCGCCGAGCCGCTGGGCAACGCGCTGCAGGTCGGCGCGGTGATGACGCTGGTCGATCCGCGCCAGTTCGCCAACAACGACTACTTCCGCCAGCCGCTGTACCGCGACCAGGTGATGATCGCCGACGTGCTGCTGGCCACCAAGTGCGACCTTGCCGACGCGCCAACGTTGGCCGCATACCGCGACAAGGCCGCCGCGCTGTTTCCGCCCAAGTCGCTGATCGCCGAGATCAGCGATGGCGCCGCCGATCCGGCATGGCTGGATGCGGCTGTGCAGAACAAGTCGCGCTACCGGCCGGCGGTGCGCCCGGGCGACGCCTCCGGCTGGCAATCGCAGGGCTGGACCTTCGCGCCGGACGCGGAGTTCTCCGGCGAGGCGCTGACCGACCTGTTCGACAGCCTGTCGCAACGGGTCGACGGCCTGGTGCGCGCCAAGGGCGTGTTCCGCGTGCTGGACACCTGGCTGTGGCTGAACTGGACCGAAGGGCAGTGGGCGGCCAACCAGGTGGCGTGGCGCCGCGACAGCCGCTTCGAGGTGATCGGCAGCCGCATCGACGCCGACGCGCTGGAAGCCGCCATCCAGGCCTGCGTGCTGCCGGCCGGCAGCGGGAACGGGGCGTGAGCGGCATGACACACTCCCATCAGCACGAACACCCCGCACACGAGCACCATGCGCACTCCCATCCGCACCCGCACGCCGCCGGCGAAACCTCGCACCTGCCGCGCTGGCGCCTGCTGTCGCTGTCCGCCGGCCAGCGCCTGCTGCTGGCCGCGCTGCCGCTGGCCGCGTTGTGGCTGCTGGTGCACTGGGCACTGCAGGAGGTGGCATGATCCGGCTGGAAAACCTGACGGTGTCCTACCGTCGCCACCCCGCCGTGCACCACGTCAGCGGCAGCTTTGCCGACGGCCAGGCCACGGCGATCTTCGGCCCCAACGGCGCCGGCAAGAGCACCCTGCTGAAAACCATCATGGGCGCGCTGAAGCCGGACTCCGGCCGTGTGGAGATGCGCGGCGTCGCACGCCGCGACCTCGCCTACCTGCCGCAGCAGTCGGAAATCGACCGCTCGCTGCCGGTATCGGTGATCGATCTGGTGTCCAGCGGCCACTGGCAGCGCAGCGGCCTGTTCGGCAAGGTTGGCCGCAACGATGACGACGCGTCGTGGAACGCGCTGGTGACCGTTGGTCTGGAGGACTTCGCCACCCGCCCGATCTCCGCGCTGTCCAGCGGCCAGTTCCAGCGCGTGCTGTTCGCCCGCATCCTGGTGCAGGACGCGCCGCTGATTCTGCTCGACGAGCCGTTCAACGCCGTCGACGCCGCCACCACCGCCGACCTGCTGCGCCTGGTCGAGCGCTGGAAGACGGAAGGGCGCACCGTGATCGCGGTGCTGCACGACGAGCAGCAGGTGCGCGAGCACTTTCCGCAGACGCTGCTGATGGCGCGCGAGGTGATCGCCTGGGGCGACACCGCCGAGGTACTGACCGCGGACAAGCTGCGCCGCGCCAGCGATACCGCCGCGCACTGGTCGGCCAATGCCCCGGTGTGCCGCGTGGATGGAGTAACGCCGTGATCGATTTCCTGTACCAATGGGTGCTGGCACCCTTTGTCGAATTCGCCTTCATGCGCCGCGCGCTGGTGGCGTGTCTGGCGCTGGCGCTGGGCAGCGCGCCGGTCGGCCTGTTCCTGGTGATGCGGCGCATGAGCCTGGTCGGTGACGCGATGAGCCACGCGGTGCTGCCCGGCGCTGCCGTCGGCTTCCTGATCGCCGGCCTGAGCCTGCCGGCGATGAGCCTTGGCGGCTTTGTCGCCGGCGTGCTGGTGGCCGGTTTTGCCGGCCTCGCGACGCGCTTTACCGAGATCAAGGAAGACGCGAGCTTTGCCGCCTTCTACCTGCTGTCGCTGGCCATCGGCGTACTGCTGGTGTCCGGCAGCGGCAGCAATGTCGACCTGATGCACCTCTTGTTCGGCTCGGTGCTGGCCGTGGACGACGCCGCGCTGCTGCTGGTGGCCAGCGTCGCCAGCGTGACGCTGCTGACGCTGGCGGTGATCTACCGCCCGCTGTTGCTGGAAAGCCTGGACCCGGTGTTCCTGCGCGCGGTCGGCGGCCACGGCAGCGTGTGGCACCTGCTGTTCCTGCTGCTGGTGGTGCTGAACCTGGTATCGGGCTTCCAGGCGCTGGGCACGCTGATGTCGGTGGGGCTGATGATGCTGCCCGCGATCTGCTCGCGGCTGTGGGCGGCCACGGTCGGCGGCATGATGCTGGCGGCCTTCCTGATCGCCGCGCTGGCGGGCATGGGTGGGTTGCTGCTGTCCTATCACGTCGAGCTGCCGTCCGGGCCGTGCATCATCCTGCTAGCCGGCCTGTTTTATATCGTTTCGCTGTTTGTTGCCCCGCAGGGCGGCGTGTTGCCCCGCCTGCTGCGGCAACGTCATTTGGAGAGTTGAGCGCGTGAACGTACGGAAAATTATTGTGAGCAGCCTGCTGTTGTCGCCGCTGGCGGCGTGGGCCAACCTGCCGGTGGTCGCCAGCTTCAGCATCATGGCCGACATCACCCGCGAAGTCGGCGGCGAGCGCGTCAGCGTGGTGTCGCTGGTCGGTGCAGATCAGGACGCCCACGTGTTCCAGCCCAAACCGGCCGACGTCAAGAAGCTGGCCGAGGCCAAGGTGTTCGTGGTCAACGGCCTCGGCTTCGAGGGCTGGATCAATCGCCTGAACAAGTCGGCCAATTTCAAGGGCGTGACCATCACCGCCGCTAACGGCATCAAGCCGCTAGAGGTGGCGGAAGACGGGTACGGCCACGACGAGCATGGTCACGACCACGGCCATGCCGATCCGCACGCCTGGCACAACCCGCAGCACGTGCTGCGTTACGTCGACAACATCGCCGCCGGCCTCAGCCGCGCGGATGCCGCAGGCGCCAGCTACTACCGCGAGCGCGCCGCCGCCTACAAGGCGCGGCTGCAGGAGCTGGACAGCTGGGCCGGCAAGCAGTTTGCCGCGGTGCCGGCGGCGCGGCGCAAGGTGCTGACCTCGCACGATGCCTTCGCCTACCTCGGCCAGCGCTACGCGATCCGCTTCATGGCACCGCAAGGGGTGAGCACCGACGCCGAGGCCTCGGCCAAGTCGGTGGCGCAGCTGATCCGCCAGGTGAAAAAGGAACAGGTAAAGGCGGTGTTCATCGAGAACATGTCCGACCGGCGCCTGATCGACCAGCTGGCGAAAGAAGCCGGCGTCAAGGTTGGCGGCAAGCTGTACTCCGATGCGTTGTCCAGCCAGCCCGGCGCGCGCAGCTATCTGGAGATGTTCCGCAGCAACGTGACCGCGCTCAGCCAGTCGATGTAAGCAGCAGCCACAGGTGCCAGCCACCGAGTGCCATCACGGCCAGTCCCGCCACCAGGCGGACTGGCCGTTGCTGTTTCAGCTGCTGCAGCTTGCTGGCAAACAGCCCCATCAGCAGCAGGTTGGGCAGGGTGCCGAGGCCGAAGGCCAGCATCACCAGCGCGCCCTGGCCGGCACCGCCGGAGGCCAGCGCGGCGATGCTGGCGGTGTAGACCAGCCCGCACGGCAGCCAGCCCCAGATCGCGCCGGCCAGCAGCGCCTGGCGGGCGGTGCGCACCGGCAGGTAGCGGCGGGTCAGCGGCTGCAGGCGCCGCCACAGCGGCCGGCCGAGGTGTTCGATGCGGGTGATGGCGGCGGACAGGCCGGCCAGGTACAGGCCGAGCAGGATCAGCAGCAGGTTGGCCGCAATGAACAGCGCGGTTTGCAGCGGCTGGTACGCCGCCTGGCTCAGTCCCCACTGCGCTAGGCCGCCGAGCAGCGCGCCGGCACAGACGTAGCTGCCGATGCGGCCAACGTTGTAGCACAGCAGGTGCCACAGCGGCGCCGTTTGCGACTTGCCCAGCGAAATGGCGGTGACGATGCCGCCGCACATGCCGAGGCAGTGCACGCCGCCAAGCAGGCCGGCAAGAAACAGGGACAGCAGACTGATTTCCAGCATGGGTGACAACGCAGGCAAAAAAGATGGCCGCTAGTGTAGCAGCCGGGCCCGGCTGCGGCGTGGAACTTGTCGTGGCCGGCCATTTGTAAACGCTGTTTATTGAATGGCCGGCGGCACATTGTGGCGCTGTTTTGCCGGTGGGACGGGGCTTGCAAAATCAGCGACATAGTCCATGGTTAAAGCTAGCAAAACCGCGCCAATGCTCGAAAAGTAGCTGTTTTCCCCGGTGAATCCACGCTGAATAACGCTGCTGGATATTGCGCCTCAGCCGGGCATTGCCGAGGCTGGAGGAGTGCCACATGACACAAAAAATCATTGTCGAACGTCTTGGGCAATCAGCAATTGTCACGATCAATAATCCGCCGGCCAATGTGTGGACGATAGAGTCGTTGCAGGAGCTGGCCAGGGCGATGGATGCGCTGACGGCCGATGACGCCATTCGCGCGGTGGTGCTGACCGGTGCCGGCGACCGCTACTTCTCGGCTGGTGCCGATCTCGCGCTGTTCGGCGACGGAGCGGCGGCGCAGGCCGGCAAGGTGGCGGACGCCTTTGCGCTGGCATTTGACGCGGTGCGCCACTACCCCGGCGTGACGGTGGCGGCGGTGAACGGCTTCGCGTTGGGCGGCGGGCTGGAGTGCGCGCTGGCCTGCGACTACATCGTGGCCGAGCGCGGCGCCAGCCTGGGGTTGCCAGAGGCGCGGGTCGGGCTGATCCCCTGTGCCGGCGGCACCAAGGCGCTGACCGACCGCGTCGGCGTGCCGTGGGCGAAGCGGCTCATCCTCGGCGGCGAGTTCGTCACCGCCGACAAGGCGCTGGCCATCGGGCTGGTGGAAGAAGTGGTGGAAAGCGGCTTGGCCAAGATTGTGGCGTTGAGTCTGGCGGCGCGGGTGCGCGAACAGTCGCCGCAGGCGATCCATGCGGCACGGCGGCTGATTGAGGCCAGTCCGTCGCAAACGTTGGCCGCACAGCTGGCGGCGGAAAAGGCGGCGTTCCTAGCGCTGATTGGCAGTGCGGAGCAGCTGGAAGGCGTGCGCGCCTTCAAGGAGAAACGCGAGCCTGGCTGGGCGGAGCAGGACGACGACTGAACGTCTCGCGGCCCGTCTGTCCATGAAAAAACCGGCCAGTGGCCGGTTTTTTCATGCTCGGGCAGCGCGGCCTGTTACTGGACCTTGGCGCTGGCTTTCAGCGACTTGATCAGTGCCTCGACGCGCTGCGACTGGATGCGCTGCTCCAGCTGCGGGCGCAGGGTTTCCAGCGGTGGTGCCGCTTCCACTTTCACGTCGTTCAGCTTGATGACGTGGAAGCCGAAATCGGTCTTCACCGGGGTGGCGGTCACCTGGCCCTTGGCCAGCTTCACCATCGCCTCGGAGAACGGGGCCACGAAGGTGCCCGGCTCGTTCCAGCCCAGGTTGCCACCGTTGTCCTTGGAGCCCGGGTCCAGCGATTTTTCCTTGGCCAGCTGCGCGAACGGCTTGCCTTTTTTCAGCGCCTCGATCACGGCCTTGGCTTCGGCTTCGGTCTTCACCAGGATGTGGCTGGCATCAAAGCTCTTGCGCTCCGGGAACTCGGCTTTCACCTTGTCGTACTCAGCACGGGCCTGGGCGTCGGTCACCGGGTTGGTGCGCAGGTGTTCCTTGATCAGGCGGTTGGCCAGCGCCATCGCCTTGGCGTTCTCGATTTCGGCGAGGTAGTCGGCGGACTTGTCCAGGCCCTTTTTCACGGCTTCCTGACGCAGGATTTCAGCGGTGATCAGCTGGTCCTTGACCATTTGCGCCATTTCCGGCGTCGATTTCTGGCCTTGCGCTTCCATCATGCGGGTGATGGCGTCGATACGCTGCTGGCTGATGGCCACGCCATTGACCGAAGTGGCGAACACGCTAGCGGTGGCGGTCAGCAGGCTGACGGCAATCAGGGTCTTTTTCAAAGGGAAGTTCATCGGGGTTTCCAGTGGTTATTGAATGTTGGCTTTCTGACGCAATTCGCCGATCGCGTCACTAATCGCTTTGTCCTGCAGATCGCGGGCGATCTGCGGCTTGACGGTTTCAAAAGGCAGCGGCTTCGCGTCGCGGATGTCCTCTACCTTGAACAGGTGCCAGCCCAGGCCGGAGCGCAGCGGCTGGGCGCTGAACTTGCCTTTGGGAATGGCTTGGAGCGCGGCAGCCAGCGGCGGTTCCATGGACGCCAGGTTTCCCCAGCCCAGGTCACCGCCACGTTCGCGGCTAGGCTGGTGGATGGATTTGCTGGCGGCCAGGGTTTCGAACTTGGCGCCTTTTTTCAGCTCGGCCAGCACGCTGTTGGCGTCGGCTTCGCTGTTGACGATGATCTGGCGGACTTTTACTTCCTTCACGCCGTTAAAGCGCTCGCTGTACTGCTGGTAGGCCGCCTTCAGCGCGCTGTCCGACACCGGGTTGGTGTTGACGCTTTGCTGGAAGAAGGCCTGCTGCAGCAATTCGGTGCGTGCCTCGGCTAGCTGCTGCTGGAATTCCGGCTTCTTGTCGAGACCGGCCTTGGTGGCGGCCTGCACGATCAGTTCACGGTTGATCAGGCGCTGGCGCACTTCTTCGCGCAGGGCCGGGCTGTCTTTCAGCTGGCCGCCGCTGTTGCCGATGAGCTGCTTCACGGCCTGGTCCAGGGTGCTGCTGTCGATGGCGCTACCGTTGACGGTGGCTACCGGTGCGGCCAGGCTCGGGGTGCTGCCGAGGGCAGCCAGCAGCAGGGCCGCGATAGTGAGTGATTTCTTCATGGAGTGGATTTCAGAGATCGTCCGGAGTAAGGGTTTTGAGTGCCAGCGCGTGGATGCCCTGTTGCATCAGGTCGCCGAGCGCATCGTACACCATGCGTTGCCGCTCGATGCGCGACTTGCCGCTGAAACAGGCGCTGACGATCAGCACATTGTAGTGGCCGCCGCTTTTGGCACCGGCGTGGCCGGCATGGGATGCGCTGTCGTCCTCGATGTCGAGGTGTTCCGGCGCCAGTGCCGCCAGGCGCTGGCGCATGGTATCGATGATGGCGCTCATGCCGGCAGCACCTTGCGGAATGGCTTGACGATGACACTGGCGTAGACGCCGGCGGCGACATAAGGATCGGCCTGCGCCCATTGCTCGGCTGCGGCCAGCGATTCGAATTCGGCGACGATCAGGCTGCCGGTGAAGCCGGCTGGGCCCGGGTCGTTGCTGTCGATGGCCGGGAACGGGCCTGCCAGCAGCAGCCGGCCGTCATTCTGCAGTGCCTGCAGGCGGGCCAGGTGTTGCGGACGTGCCGCCAGGCGGTTGTCGAGGGAGTCGGGGGCGTCGGTGCCTGTGATTGCGTACAGCATGGTGCCTTTCTGTGTCTCTCAAAAGCGGTCCGGCCGGTGGCAGACCTGCTGCGGGGGCGGTGAAGGCGGGCCGCGGTTCTGCACTGGCGGGCACCGGAATCACTGCGCGGTATCTGCTGAAATGGCGGCCGTGGCTGCGATTTCAAGCGGCTGGGCCGGAGGGGGCAACAATATGTCAGGATTATGCGGTGCCGGTTAGTGGCTGACAAGCCGGCGGGGCTACCGCGGGGCTGTCGAGTGGAGTAGAGTGGGGTAGAGTTGACTTCGGCATTAATCGTGCCAAGTGGTAGCACGATTGAATCATCATTCATGGAAACAGGGTAGGGAACAGATAATGACAACAGGGCCGTTTCGTCTGGTGACGCGCAGTGATTTCGATGGTCTGGTCTGCGCGGTGTTGCTCAACGAGCTCGGGCTGATCGACGACATCAAGTTCGTGCACCCGAAAGACATGCAGGACGGCAAGGTCGACATCACCGAGCGCGACATCACCACCAACCTGCCGTACGTCGAAGCCGCACATCTGGCCTTCGACCACCACCTGTCCGAAACCCTGCGCAACGCCTCCGGCAAGCAGAACCACATCATCGACGCCGCGGCGCCATCCGCCGCGCGCGTGGTGTACAACTACTACGGCGGCAAGCAGCGCTTCCCGATGATCTCGGACGATATGATGGCGGCGGTGGACAAGGCCGACGCCGCGCAGTTTTCGCGCGAGGAGATCCTCGATCCGAGCGGCTGGGTGCTGCTCAACTTCCTGATGGACGCCCGCACCGGGCTGGGCCGTTTCCGCGAATTCCGCATCAGCAACTACGCGCTGATGATGGACCTGATCAAGTACTGCCGCGACCACTCCATCGACGAGATCCTGCGGTTGCCGGACGTGCACGAGCGTGTCGAGCTGTATTTCGAGCACGAGGCGGCGGCCAAGGCGCAGATCCAGCGCTGCGCCCGTGTCGAGGGCAAGGTGGTGGTGCTGGACCTGCGCAACGAGACGCTGATCCACCCGATCAACCGTTTCATGATCTACGCGCTGTACCCGCAGGCCAATATTTCCATCCACGTGCTGTGGGGGCTGAACCAGCAGAACACCGTATTCGCCACCGGCAAGTCGATCCTCGATCGCAGCAACCGCACCAGCGTCGGTGAACTGATGCTGAAGTACGGCGGTGGCGGTCACGAGGCCGCCGGTACCTGCCAGGTCGACAACGACCAGGCCGAGCGCGTGCTGGCCGAGCTGGTGGCGCAAATCAATGCCAACGAGGGTTAAGCCCCCCTCATTTGTTGCAGCAATTCCCGTGCGGCAAACAGGTCCTCGCATACCGCCAGGGCCTGTTTTGCCATGCTGGCCGGCGGCTGTACGATGTCCGGCACGATGATGACCCGCATGTTGGCCGCCAGCGCGGCGCTGGCGCCATGCACCGAGTCTTCCAGCACGATGCAGCGCTGCGGTGCCACCTGTAGCCGCGCCGCTGCCGCCAGGTAGATGTCCGGCGCCGGCTTGCTGTTGGCAACGTCGCTGGCGCTGACCACATGTTGGAAATAGGGGGCCAGCCCGCTGCGTTGCAGTTTCAGCTGTGCCAGTTGCCCTTCGGTGGCGGTACCAACGGCACGGGGAATGGCCTGTTGCCGCAACCAGTCCAGCAGTGCGGTAATGCCGGGCTTGAGCGGAATGTCGCCGTGCTGCAGCTGCTGGTGGTAGTACTGCCGGTTCAGTTGTGCCAGCGCCGGCATGTGTGTGGACAGCTCGGGGTGCTGCTGCAGGTGGCGCAGGCAGTGCTGGTGACTGAGGCCGACCAGCTGGTGCAGGGTGTCCTCGCCGATGCGGGTGCCCAGCTCGCTGGCGGCATCGCGCCAGGCCTGGGCGCAGAGCTGCTCGGTGTCGATCATCAGTCCGTCCATGTCCAGCAAAATGGCGTCGTACGGCATGGTGTGCTTATCCTTATGGGGCGGGTGGGGTGGTAAAGCCGCGTGGCCTGCTGTCTTTTATCATAAAATGCCCGAAGGGTAGTGGCGCCGCCGCGGGCGGCAAGCAAACACAGCGAAAGGTGTTATGGCGTATTCGATACTGGTGGCGAACCCCAAGGGTGGCAGCGGCAAGTCGACGCTGTCGACCAATATCGCCGGTTTTTACGCGTCGCAGTCGACCAGGGTGATGCTGGGCGATATCGACAAGCAGCAGTCGTCGCTGAGCTGGCTGGCGCAGCGGCCGCCGGCGGCGCCACCTATCCAGGGCTGGCAGATGACCGAGGGCCTGGCCAAGCCGCCGAAGGACACCCAGGTGGTGATCCTCGACAGCCCGGCCGGGCTGGACGGCAAGCGGCTGCGCGCGCTGGTGAAGAAGGTCGACCGCGTCATCGTGCCGATCCAGCCGTCGCCGTTCGACATGTGGGCCAGCAGCGAATTCTTTGACGCCTTGCTGGCAGAGAAGGCGGTGCGCAAGGAAAAGACCTTCGTCGGCGTGGTCGGCATGCGCGTCGATCCGCGCACCCGCTCCGCGCGTGAGCTGGAAAGCTTCCTGTCTCGCTACCAGGTGCCGGTGCTGGGCTGGATCCGCGACACCCAGTTCTACGTGCAGGCCGCCGGCGCTGGGCTGACGCTGTTCGATCTGCCGCCGGCACGGGTGCGGCGCGACATCGAGGCGTGGCGCCCGATCCTGTCCTGGCTCGACAATTAGCGCTTGACGCCCCGATTTTGCGCGGCGTAGAGTCAGTACCGTTTGCCCTGCGCCCATCAGCGCCGCAGGGCAGGAAAATTGCAAGCGAAAGCCGCCCGGCTTTCGCTTTTTATTTGGGGGCTCCCGAAATCTGCACCGCTATCCGGAACGGCGGTGCGGCACCATTCCACGAATGGTTTCCCGAATGCACATGGAGTGACAGCTGATGATCCACACCGAACTCAATTACGGCGATGTCTATCTCGTTCCGAAAAAAACCGTTGTCGACAGCCGCAAGGAGTGCGACACCTCGGTGCAGTTCGGCCCGCGCCGTTTCGTGATGCCGCTCTATGCGGCCAACATGAAGAGCGTGGTCGATGCCGAGACCTGCGAGTACTTCGCGCGCCGCAACTGGTTCTACACAATGCACCGCTTCGATGTCGACGCCGTGGCCTTCGTGCGCGACATGCAGGCCAAGGGCCTGTTCGCCTCGATCAGCGTCGGTGTCAACGGCGACACCCTGCAGCAGCTGGCGGCGCTCAAGGCAGCCGGGCTGAGCCCGGAGTACATCACCCTCGACGTCGCCAACGGCTGGTGCGTGAAGGCGGAGCAGATGATCCGTTTCATCAAGCGCGAATTCCCGCACTGCTTCCTGATCGGCGGCAACATCGCCACCGCTGAGGCGGCGCGTGATCTCGAAGCGTGGGGTTGCGACGCGATCAAGGCCGGTATCGCCGGCGGCCGGGTGTGCATCACCAAGAACAAGACCGGCTTCCACCGCCCGATGGTGGCCACCGTGCGCGACTGCGCCGCCGCGGTGTCGGTGCCGGTGATCGCCGACGGCGGCATCGTCGAGCACGGCGACGTGGCCAAGGCGCTGGCCTGCGGCGCGAGCATGGTGATGGCCGGCTCGCTGTTTGCCGGCTACGACGAATCGGCGGGCGAGATCGTCGAGATCGACGGCAAGCGCTACAAGGAGTACTTCGGCAGCGCCTCGCAGTTCAACAAGGGCGAGTACAAGAACGTGGAAGGCAAGAAGATCCTGGTCGAGTACAAGGGCAGCATCGCCCGCCTGTTGCTGGAGCTGCAGGAAGACCTGCAGTCGTCGGTCAGCTACGCCGGCGGCCGCGAGCTATCCGCGCTGCGCACGGTGCAGATAATCGCCGTCGCGCACTAGGTCGGAGAGGGGGCGGTCTGCCCGTTGGCAGGCCGGCCCGGTTTGCGCCGCAGGGTGACGGGCGGCGCGCTTGAAACAAGGTGAGGTCGTGTTGTCGCTCCCGTTACGCCGCAGTCTGGCTGCCGCCGGCTGGTGGCTGTTTTCCGTTTACCTGTTGTTGTTGAAGCCGGCCGGTGCGCCGTCGGCGATTCCCCATTTCGACAAGCTGGGCCACGCGTTGCTGTTCGCGGTGTGGGCATGGCTGCTGGCGCGCAGCCTCGCCGCCCGCCAGCGCTCGCAGTTGCGGCCAACCTTGTGGCTGTGCCTGGGCTGGGCGCTGCTGTCCGAGCTGGCGCAGGGCAGCCTGACGCTGACCCGCAGCGCCGAGGCGGGCGACGTGGTGGCCGACATGGCCGGCGCGCTGATCGGCCTGTACCTGTGGCGGCGAAGCCAGGGCCGGTGACGCGTGCGGCCAACGTTGGCCGCAAGGCAAAGCGTGCCGCTCAGGTGCTGTCGCGCGCCAGCAGCCGGTAGCCGAGATCGACCCGCGTCGCCGCCGGTGCCTTGCCCGCCATCAGCTGCAGCAGCATGGCGGCCGCGGCCTTGCCGATGTCGTAACGCGGGGTGTCGACCGTGGTCAGCGACGGATTGCTCCACGCCGAGGCGTCCAGGCCGTTGAAGCCGGCAATCGCCAGCTGCTGCGGGATGGCTATTTGGCGGCGCTGGCACTGGAACAGCACGCCCAGCGCCAGGTCGTCGTTGTTGCAGAACACGGCGTCGCAGTCTGGTGCCTGCAGCAGCAGGCGATCCAGCAGCCGCGAGCCGAGTCCGACCGAGGACGGGCTGGCCTCGGCCAGCTCGCGATGCGGCTGATACAGGCCGGCTTCGCGCAGCGCGGCACGGTAGCCCTCGCCGCGCTTGAGGGTGCGCGGGTCCAGCTGCGCGGCTAGGAAGGCGATGCGGCGATAGCCCTTGTCCAGCAGGAAGCGGGTGAGGGCGTAGCCGCTGTCGTACTGCGAGAAGCCGACGCAGGGGCTGTCGCCCTGTTCCGTCAGTTCCATCATGTGCACTGTAGGAATGGCGGCGGTCTGCAGCAGCGTCTGCGCTGCCGGGGTGTGGTCGAAGCCGGTGATCAGGATGCCGTCCGGGTTGTACTCCAGATAGGTGCGCAGCAGCTTTTCCTCGGCCTGCGGCGAGTAGCGGGTGTCGCCGATCAGCATCTGGTAGCCGGCCGGGTGCAGCGTGTCGTGGATGGCGGCGAGGGTGTCGACGAACACGGTGTTGGACAGCGACGGTACCAGCACCACCACGCTGTGCGACTTGGCCGATGCCAGCGAGCGCGCGGCGCGGTTGGGGACATAGCCCAGCAGCTGCACCGCGTCGTCGATGCGCTGGCGCAGCGCCTCCGAGACCAGCTCCGGCTTGTTCAGCGCGCGGGAAATGGTGATGGCGCTGACACCGATATGGTTGGCAACATCGCTCAAGGTGGTCCGGCTCTGGCCGGTGCGGGGTTTGCGTTCGCTCATGGGCTGCCATTGTAAGGGGGTGGGCGGCTTGCATCGCCGGATTCGATGTTGCGCTGCACGATCAAAACTGCTTTACCTGGTTGAATGTTAGCGCTAACCTTCGAGCAACCTTAGCACCCGGTACCGCTTTGCTCAAGCACCGGACACCAGTGGCCGCGCGATGCGGCTTTTCATTCACCTGAATATGTTAACGCTAACATGAATAAAGCACCGATGATTGTGGTGATGGGCGTATGCGGTTGCGGCAAGAGCGAGATCGGTCGCCGCCTGGCCGCGGCGCTGGACACCGGCTTTGTCGAAGGCGACGACTTCCATCCGCCGCACAATGTGGCGCGGATGGAGGCGGGCACGCCGCTGACCGATGCCGACCGCCAGCTGTGGCTGGAAACGCTGCGCGACCAGCTCGCCGCCGCCGCGGCGGATGGCCGCGGGCTGGTGTTGTCCTGTTCGGCGCTGAAACGGCGCTACCGCGACCTGCTGCGCGAGGGCGATGCCGCCACCGTGTTCGTGCACCTGCACGGCAGCCGGGCGCTGATCGGGCTGCGGATGCAGGCGCGGCAGGGCCATTTCATGCCGCTGGGCCTGATCGACAGCCAGTTTGCCGATCTGCAGCCGCCGGCGGCGGACGAACGCGCCATTGCCGGCGACATCACCCTGCCGCCGGACGAGCTGGTCCGGCACATCCTGCAGCAGCTGGCTGCACTGTCGTGAGGAGCAATCATGCATAACTGCTTATCCCGTATCGAACGGCTTGTTGAATGGCTGATGGCGCTGGCGCTGGCGGTAATGGTGACGCTGGTGTTCGGCAACGTGGTACTGCGCTACGTGTTCGATTCCGGCATCGCTGCCGCCGAGGAAGTCTCGCGGCTGATGTTCGTGTGGCTGGTATTTCTTGGCGCCATTCTCGCGCTGCGGCAGAACGCGCACCTGGGCGTGGAAATGGTGCAGGCGCGGTTGCCGGCGGCGTGGCGCCGTGGCTGTGCCGTGCTCAGCCATCTGCTGATGCTGTATGCGCTGTGGCTGTTCCTGCAGGGCAGCTGGAACCAGACCCTGATCGGGCTGGAAACCTACTCCACCGTGCTCGGCTTCCCGATGGCGCTGTTTGCCGGCGCCGGGCTGTTGTGCGCGGTAGCCATGCTGTTGCTGATTGCGGCCAACCTGTACCGCATCGTGATCCGCCACCCGCAGGCACAAATCCCCGGCAGTCCGGACACCCATTCCAACGCCCAGGACTTGTAAGGAATACACCATGACAATCGTGATTTTTCTGGCCGTGCTGTTTGCCTGCATGGCGCTGGGCATGCCGGTAGCTTTTGCCCTGATGCTGACCGGCATCGCGCTGATGTTCCACCTCGATTTCTTCGACGCGCAACTGGTCGCGCAGAACCTGCTGTCCGGCGCCGACAACTTTCCGCTGATGGCGGTGCCATTCTTCATCCTCGCCGGTGAACTGATGAACGCCGGCGGCATTTCGCGGCGCATCATCAACCTGGCGGTGGCCTTTGTCGGTCACATTCCCGGCGGCCTCGGTTTTGTCGCCATCGCCGCCTCGGTATTGCTGGCCAGCCTGTCCGGCTCCGCCATTGCCGATACCGCGGCGCTGGCCACGCTGCTGATCCCGATGATGCGCGACCACGGCTACCCGGTGGGCCGCGCCTCCGGCCTGATCGCCTCCGGCGGCATCATCGCGCCGATCATTCCGCCCAGCATGCCGTTCATCATTTTCGGCGTCACCACCAATACCTCGATTACCGCACTGTTCCTCGCCGGTATCGTTCCGGGGCTCTTGATGGGTATCGGCCTGGTGGTGACCTGGCTGCTGGTGTCGCGTGGCTTGAATGTCACGCCACAGCCGAAGCAGAGCTGGGCGCAGCGCCGCTACGTGCTGCGTGATGGGATCTGGGCGCTGATGCTGCCGGTGATCATCATCGGCGGCCTGAAGTTCGGCATCTTTACCCCGACCGAGGCGGCGGTGGTGGCGGCGATGTATTCGCTGCTGGTCAGCCTGCTGGTGTATCGCGAGCTGAAGCTGCCGGCCTTGCAGCCGGTATTCGTGCACGCCGCGCGCACCACTGCCACGGTGATGTTCCTGTGTGCCGCCGCGCTGGTGTCGTCGTACATGATCACGCTGGCCGATCTGCCGGCACAGATCGCCGAAATGCTGGGGCCGCTGATGGAGCAGCCGCGCCTGCTGATGGCCGCCATGATGGCGCTGCTGCTGGTGGTCGGCATCGTGATGGACCTGACGCCGACCATTCTGGTGCTGGGGCCGGTGATGATGCCGCTGGTGCAGCAGGCCGGCATCGATAGCACCTATTTTGGCGTGATGTTCGTGCTGGTCGGCTCCATCGGCCTGATCACGCCACCGGTGTGCACCGTGCTCAACGTGGTGTGCGGCGTGGCCAAGATTTCGCTGGAAAGCGCCACCCGCGGTGTATGGCCATTCCTGATGACCTACCTGCTGCTGCTTTCCCTGCTGGTGGCAGTGCCGGAGCTGGTCACCGTGCCGGCCAAGTTCTTCCGCTGAGCGCAAGCCAGCCTGATTACAGCTGTAAACAACACAACCAAGGAGAGAATCATGAAAACACTGTTCAAGCCGCTGCTGGCCTGCCTTATTACCGCCGGCGCCCTTGCCGCACCGCAGGCGCTGGCCGCCGACATCAAGCCGCGTCTGATCCGTTTTGGCTATGGCCTCGCGGAAGACAGCAACCAGGGCCGTGCGGTGAAGCTGTTCGCCGACGAAGTGGCCAAGCGCTCCGGCGGCAAGCTGAAGGTGAAGGGCTTCGGCTCCGCCAGCCTCGGCAACGACGTGCAGATGCAGAACGCGCTGATCGGCGGTGCGCAGGAAATGATGGTCGGCTCCACTGCCACGCTGGTAGGGGTGGAAAAGGATTTCGGCGTCTACGACCTGCCGTTCCTGTTCGGGAATGAAAAAGAGGCCGACACCGTGCTGGATGGCCCGTTCGGGCAGAAGCTGATTGCCCGGCTGCCGGCCAGGGGCCTGGTCGGCCTGACCTACTGGGAAAACGGCTTTCGCAACGTAACCAACACCAAGCGTCCGATCACCCGCTTCGAGGACTTCCAGGGCATCAAGCTGCGCGTGATGCAGAACCCGGTGTACATCGACATGTTCAACAGCTTCGGCGCCAATGCGGTGCCGCTGGCCTTCGCCGAGCTGTTCACCGCGCTGGAGACCCGCGCCGTGGACGGTCAGGAAAACCCGGTCAACACCATCCAGTCCAGCAAGTTCTACGAAGTGCAGAAGTACCTGTCGGTAACCAAGCACGTGTACAGCCCGTGGGTGATGACCGCCAGCAAGAAGTGGTGGGACGGCCTGTCGCGCGACGAGCAGAAGATCCTGCAGGACGCCGCACTGGCGTCGCGCACCTTCGAGCGCAAGGATTCCCGCGCCGAGGCGATGCGCAGCGTGAAATTCCTGACCCAGCAGGGCATGAAGATCAACATGGTCAGCGACGCCGAGCTGGCACGCATGCGCGAGAAGGCCAAGCCGGCCTTCGACAAGTTTGCGGCCAACGGTGGCGCCGTGGTGCTGAAGGAACTGCAGGGGGCGCTGGGCCAGGTGCGCAAGTAAGTTCCCGTTTCCAGATGGCGGCGCCAGCGTGCGCCGTCCGCTGTTTGTTTCCGCGCCGGCATCTGCCGGCGCTTTGTTTTGTCCATACCCGCTCAAAGGTTGGCCGCAAGCACTGGCGCGGCTGTCGGCCAAGCCATGTCCGCCGTTGCAGGTGAATCGGGTATTATGTAGGGTATCCTTTTCCGGCTTCGCATGGCGGCAGCGGTCGCGGTGACGGTACGGCGCAAGAAAAGCAGGGTGCCCAGGCGGGTGCGGCATCGGTGATGCGTGGCGGAAGCCCCCTGCAAATCATGAGGTTAATCCATAAATGTTATTGATGATCGACAACTACGACTCCTTCACCTACAACCTCGTGCAGTACTTCGGCGAGCTGGGGCAGGAAGTCAAGGTCTTCCGCAACGACGAAATCACGCTGGAAGAAATCGAGGCGCTGGCGCCGCAGTACCTGGTGCTGTCGCCCGGCCCGTGCACACCGAACGAGGCGGGCATCTCGGTGCCGGCCATCCACCACTTCGCCGGCAAGCTGCCGATCATGGGCGTGTGCCTGGGCCACCAGAGCATTGGCCAGGCCTTTGGCGGCAAGATCGTCCACGCCAAGCAGCTGATGCACGGCAAGGTGTCGCCGGTGCACCATCACGATGTCGGCATGTTCCGTGATATCCCCAACCCGGTGACCTGCACCCGCTATCACTCGCTGGTGATCGAGCGCGCGTCGCTGCCGGCGTGCCTGGAAATCACCGCCTGGACCGACGACGGCGAGATCATGGGCGTGCGCCACAAGACGCTGCCGATCGAGGGCGTGCAGTTCCACCCCGAGTCCATCCTGACCCAGCACGGCCACCGGATGCTGGACAACTTCCTGAAAGAATTCGCCTGAAGCGCACAGCGTCGCAGACGCCGGAGAACAAAAGATGATCACACCGCAGGCCGCCCTCAATCGCCTGATCGACCAGAACGAGCTGTTCCACGATGAAATGCTGGACCTGATGCGCCAGATCATGCGCGGCGAAGTACCGCCGACGCTGATCGCCGCCATCCTGATCGGCCTGCGCGTGAAAACGGAAAGCGTGTCGGAAATCGCCGCCGCGGCGCAGGTGATGCGCGAGTTCGCCACCCGTGTGCCGGTGAATGACACCACGCGGCTGGTGGATACCTGCGGCACCGGCGGTGACAAGAGTCATACCTTCAACATCTCCACCACCGCCGCCTTTGTGTCGGCGGCGGCCGGCGCCCGCGTCGCCAAGCACGGCGGCCGTTCGGTGTCGTCCAGTTCCGGCAGCGCCGACGTGCTGGAGGCGCTCGGCGTCAACCTCAACCTCAGCCCGGAGCAGGTCGGCCGCTGCATCGACGACATCGGCGTCGGTTTCATGTTCGCGCCCAACTACCACAGCGCGATGAAGTACGTGGCGCCGGTGCGGCGCGAGCTGGCGGTGCGCACCATCTTCAACATCCTCGGCCCGCTGACCAACCCGGCCGGCGCGCCCAACCAGGTGATGGGCGTGTTCCACCCCGACCTGGTCGGCATCCAGGCGCGTGTGTTGCGCGAGCTGGGCAGCCAGCACGTGATGATCGTGCACGGCGAGGACGGCCTCGACGAGATCACCCTGTCCGGCTATACCAGCATCGCCGAGCTGAAGGACGGTACCATCCGCGAATACCGTATCGACCCGGCCGACTTCGGCATCGCCCACGCGCCGCTGGCCGCGCTGCGCGCCGACAGCGCCGAGCAGTCGAAAACCATGCTGCTGGCGGTGCTCGAAGGCCAAAGCGGCCCGACGCGCGACATCGTGCTGCTCAATGCCGCGGCGGCGATCTACACCGCCGGCGTCACGGCCAGCCTGGCCGACGGCGTGGCGCTGGCCCGCTCCGTGATCGACAGCGGCGAGGCACGCGCCAAGCTGGACGCGCTGGTAAAACTGAGCCAGTCACTATAATAAATGCCCGGCCGCCGGCAGAGTGCCGGCGCTTGCGGCCAACCTTCTACCTTCTTACCGGGTTTGAGCCATGACCATCTCTCCCTCCATTTTCAAGGCCTACGACATCCGTGGCATCGTCGGCGACACCCTGACCGCCGACGTTGCGCGCCTGATCGGTCGCGCCATCGGCAGCGAAGCGCGCGAGCGCAAGGTCGGCACCATCTGCGTCGGCCGTGACGGCCGCCTGTCCGGCGCCGAGCTGTGCCACGCGCTGTCCGACGGCATCCGTGCCGCCGGCGTCGACGTGATCGACGTTGGCCGCGTCGCCACGCCGATGCTGTACTTCGCCGCCTACCAGTTGGAAACCTACTCCGGCGTGATGGTCACCGGCAGTCACAACCCGCCGGACTACAACGGTTTCAAGATGATGCTGGACGGCGACACCCTGGCCGGCGACTGGATCCAGAAGCTGTACCAGCGCATCGTCGACAACGACTTTGCCGACGGCCACGGCGGCTACAGCACCCACGACATCGTCGACGCCTACCTCGATCGCATCACCGGCGACATCAAGCTGGCGCGGCCGATGAAGGTGGTGGTCGACTGCGGCAACGGCGTGCCCGGCGATTTCGCACCGGAGCTGTTCCGCGGCCTCGGTTGCGAGGTGCACAAGCTGTTCTGCGAGGTCGACGGCACCTTCCCCAACCATCATCCGGACCCGGCCAAGCCGGAAAACCTGCAGGACGTGATCCGCGCGCTGCAGGATACCGACGCCGAGATCGGCCTCGCCTTCGACGGCGACGGCGACCGCCTGGGCGTGGTCACCAAGGACGGCAACATCATCTGGCCGGACCGCCAGCTGATCCTGTTCGCGCAGGACGTGCTCAGCCGCCAGCCGGGCAGCAAGATCATCTACGACGTGAAGTGCACCCGCCTCTTGGCGCCGGCGATCACCGCCGCCGGTGGCGTGCCGATGATCAACCGTACCGGCCACAGCTTCATGAAGGCGGCGCTGAAAGCCAATCCGGATGCCGGCCTTGCCGGCGAGATGTCCGGCCACGTGTTCTTCAAGGAGCGCTGGTACGGCTTTGACGACGGCCTGTACGCCGGCGCGCGCCTGCTGGAAATCCTGTCCAAGGTGGCCGATCCGTCGGCGCTGCTCAATGCGCTGCCCAACGCGCTGTCGACGCCGGAATTGAACCTGAAGACCGCCGAGGGCGAGAACCACGCGCTGATCGAACGTCTGCAGCAGTCGGCGCAGTTCGACGGCGCTGAGGACATCATCACCATCGACGGCCTGCGCGTGGAGTACGCCGACGGCTTCGGCCTGATGCGCGCCTCCAACACCACGCCGGTGATCGTGCTGCGCTTCGAGGCCGACAACGCCGCCGCGCTGCAGCGCATCCAGGACGACTTCCGCCGCGTGCTGGCGAAGGAAACCAGCGCAGCGCTGCCGTTCTAAGAATATGTTCACGATCTGCTGCGGCTTGATCTCAATGGGGCGTACAGCGTTGAAAACGGCTTCGGAATGCTTGTTTGTATCTGGATCAATGCCGCTTCCTCAGCCGTTTTCGCCTTGTCTCGCTCTAGCTCGCTAGATCGTGAGTACACTCTGAGCGATAATCGCCGCCAGTTGACCGCCGCGCCGGCGGTCTGATCAGACCAAGGTTGGCCGCGGCCAACCTTTCGCATTATCAGGGCGGCACGACGCGTTCGTGCCGCCGGCTTTTTAAAGGGAATGCCATGTACGCCGAAGCCGCCAGCACTTTTCAAACCGTCCGCGACCTGCTGCGCTTTGCCGTGTCGCGTTTTAGCGATGCCGGCCTGACCTACGGCCACGGCACCAGCAATGCCTACGACGAGGCCGCCTACCTGATCCTGTCGGCGCTGAAGCTGCCGATCGATCGCTTGGAGCCCTTTCTCGACGCCCAGCTGTTGCCGAACGAGGTGCAGCAGGTGGTGTCGCTGATCGAGCGCCGTGCCGAAGAGCGCGTGCCGGTGGCCTACCTCACCAACGAGGCATGGCAGGGTGACTTCAACTTCTACGTCGACGAGCGCGTAATCGTGCCGCGCTCCTTCATCTTCGAGCTGCTGGGCGAGCAGCTGGAACCGTGGATCGAGCATCCTGAGCTGGTCCACCGCGCGCTGGACCTGTGTACCGGCTCCGGCTGCCTCGCGATCCAGCTGGCGCACCACTATCCGGACGCCGACATCGACGCCGTCGACATCTCGCTGGACGCGCTGGAAGTGGCCAGCATCAACGTGCAGAACTACGGCCTGGAAGACCGCATCCAGCTGATCCACAGCGATCTGGTGGAAGGGCTGGAAGAACCGTACGACCTGATCATCTCCAACCCGCCGTATGTCGATGCCGAGTCGGTGGATGCGCTGCCGCAAGAATACCTGCACGAACCGGAGCTGGCGCTGGGCTCCGGCGAGGACGGCCTGGACGCCACCCACGTGATCCTGCAGAACGCCGCGCGCCTGCTCAACCCGCAGGGCGTGCTGCTGGTCGAGATCGGCCACAACCGCGACGTGCTGGAAGCGGCCTACCCGAGCCTGCCGTTCATGTGGATGGAAACGCAGAGCGGCGACGGCTTCGTGTTCCTGCTGACGCGCGAAGACCTGGTCGCCGCTGGCCTCGGCGATCCGCTGAACGACGCCGACTTTGGCGACCTGGTGATCGAGGACGAAGACATCTGAGCGCTCGCGGCTTGCGGCCAACGTTGGCCGCAAGGCTGGTCACACAAAAAGGCAGCCCGCGAAGGGGCTGCCTTTTTGCTGTGTCGCTGCTTTGGCAGTGGCGCGGGGAGGGCAGTTCGGGTGGCTGCACCCGGCTCACAATGATTTTTCGAAGTGGGCGACCAGCTGTTTCAGCGCCCTGGTGGTGTCCATCAGCTCGGTCGCAGCGTGGGCGGCCTGCGCCACGTTGTGAGCATTGTTTTCGGTAATGGCACTGACCTTTTCCATATTGTGGGCGACCTCGGTCGAGGCGCGCGACTGCTGTGCCAGCATGGAGGCGACATCCTGCGCGCTGTTGGCCACGCCCTGGCTCGCCTGATCGATCTGCGTCAGGCTGCTGGAGGTTGCACCGATCAGCTCGCTCGCCTGTCTGGTCACCTGACCGGCATGGTCGATCGAGTTCAGCGCGGCATCGGTGTGCTGTCGCACCTGGCCGATCGATTCGCCGATTTCACGGGTGCTGTGGCTGGTACGTTCGGCCAGCTTGCGTACCTCGTCGGCAACCACGGCGAAGCCGCGGCCATGCTCGCCGGCGCGGGCGGCCTCGATCGCCGCATTCAGCGCCAGCAGGTTGGTCTGTTCCGCGACATCACCGATCAGCTGGCTGATGGAGCCGATGCGTGTCACGGCGCCGTTCAGTTGCTCCAGAGTGCCACGGACCGCGCCGATGGCGCCGAGCATGCTCTCGGTGCTCTGCAGCGTATGCTGCATGTGGACACTGCCCTGTTGCACCAGCTGGCGTGCGGTGCTGGCGTGGTCCGAGCCGGTGCGGGTGGTGTCGGCAATCTCGCTGACCGAAACGGTCAGTTGCTCCAGTGCGGCCGCGATGTGGGCGATGTCGTTGCTTTCGTCGGCGGCCCGCTCCTGCAAGGTGGCTGCCTGACGGCAGATGTTGTCGGCACCCTGGCCGATGCTGGCGCTGGCGGACACCACATCGGCAAGAATGGCGCGCAGGTTGATGCGGGTCGTTTCCAGGCGCTGCCGTAATTCGGCACATTCCTGTGGCCCCTGTTCGGCCACCGCTTCCTTGAAATTGCCCTCGCCAAAGCGCAGCAGCGCGGCGTTGGCGTCAAGCAGCGTGGCGCGTACCCGTTGCTGCAGCCGGAGCGTGGCCAGGCAGCCGAGCAGGAAGGACAGCAACATGGCGCCTTGCTGCCAGCCATTTGGCAGCAAAAGCATGCAGATGACGCCGGCCAGCAGTGTGGCCGCGAAGACCACCAGTTGCAGCTTCAGCCACGACGGCGTTTGGGTGTGTTTGGTCGAGGGAAAGGCGGCTTGTCCGGTATTGATGGCACGGTACAGCTGTTCGGCCTCGCGGACTTTTTCACGCGAGGGGGCGGCGCGCACCGACATGTAGCCGATATGCTTGCCGTTCTCGCTCAGCGGGGTGGCGTAGGCTTCCACCCAGTAATACGCGCCATTCTTGGCCCGGTTTTTCACCAGCCCTTGCCACGGCCGGCCGCGCTTGAGAGTGTCCCAGAGGTCCTGAAACGCGGCGGGCGGCATGTCCGGGTGGCGTACGACATTGTGCGGCTGACCGATCAGTTCTTCTTCGGTGAAGCCGCTGATGGCGACAAAGGCCGGGTTGGCATAGGTGATCCGGCCCTTGAGGTCGGTCTTGGTGACGATGGGACTGCGTGGGTCGAGAAACAGCTCTTGCTCGGTGACGGGTAAGTTCTGGCGCATGGTGCCCCTTTCTATCTACAGGCGTTACTTGCGGGACGGATCGCGCCTCGTGTCGAACTTGGCGTCTTTTTGATTTGTACGACACGGCGGGCGACTATGCCAGAATGAATTTTTCTTAAAAATGTGATTTTTAACGCGTGTTATTAGTCACGGGCGCGTAACGCAAGCTTTCACGCCGTGTGCTTATTCCTGACTCCGGGGCACCGTTCTGGCCATCAGGCCGGCCTGCGGCCAACGTTGGCCGCAAGACCGAGCGCACGAAAAAGGCAGCCCGCGAACGGGCTGCCTTTTTCGTGGCGGCGGGTAGGGGCAGGGGGCTAGTTGCTGCCCTGCAGCCCGTACTTCTTCACCTTGTCGAACAGCGTGGTTTTGGGCGTGCCCAGCGCGGCGCTGGCCTGGGTCAGGTTGCCGCCGTGGCGGCGCAACGCTTCCACGACCAGGCTCTTTTCATAGGCTTCCACGCACTCGGCGAGGCTGGGCGAGTTGTGGCCGTCGCCGCTGTCTTTGAACGCCGGCAGCCCCAGCGCGTAGCGTTCGGCGACGTTGCGCAGTTCGCGCACGTTGCCCGGCCAGTCGTGCGCCATCAGTCGCGACAGCGTCTTGCGGTCCACTTCCAGCGGCTCGCGGTCGAAGCGCAGCGCCGCCTGCTGCAAGAAGCACTCGAACAGCAGCGGGATGTCCTCGCGCCGTTCGCGCAGCGGCGGGATTTCCAGCGTCACCACGTTGAGGCGGTAGTAGAAGTCGGCGCGGAACTTGCCCTGTTGTGACAGCTCGCCCAGGTCTTCCTTGGTGGCGGCGATCAGGCGGCAGTCGACATCGACCATCTGGTTGCTGCCGAGGCGTTCCAGCTTGTGTTCCTGCAGCACGCGCAGCAGCTTGATCTGCAGGTTGATCGGCATGGTCTCGACTTCGTCGAGGAACAGCGTGCCCTTGTGCGCGTGTTCGATCTTGCCGATGCGGCGCTTGCCGGCACCGGTGAAGGCGTTGGCCTCGTGGCCGAAGATTTCGCTCTCGAACAGGTGTTCCGGCAGGCCGCCGCAGTTGATCGCCACGTAGTTGTGCTGCTGGCGGCGGCTGAATTCGTGCAGGCAGCTGGCGACCAGCTCCTTGCCGGTGCCGGTCTCGCCGTTGATCAGCACGTTGGCGCCGGTGTCGGCGACGTTGAGGATCAGCTCGCGCAGCCGGCACATGGCGGCGGAACGGCCGATCAGGCGCTGTTCCAGCGTCTGCTTGCCGTCCAGCTGGCGGCGCAGGCTTTCCACCTCCAGGCTCAGCCGGCGCTGCTCCAGCGCGCGGCGGGCGACCTCCACCAGCCGCTCCGGCGAGAACGGTTTCTCCATGAAGTCATAGGCGCCGTCCTTCATCGCCTGCACCGCCATGCTGACGTCGCCGTGGCCGGTGATCAGCACCACCGGCAGGCTGCGGTCCTGCGCCTTCAGCTGCTGCATCAGGGTCAGGCCGTCGATGCCGGGCAGGCGGATGTCGCTGATCACGATGCCGGGGAACTGGCCGTCGATCAGCGGCAGCGCGGCTTCGGCGCTGGCGACGCCGGTGACCGGGATGTCTTCCAGCGTCAGCGCCTGCTGGCAGCCGAGCAGGACATGGGGATCGTCTTCCACGATCAGGACGCGCAAAGCTTCAGACATGATGGAGTTCCTGTTCCGGGCACAGCGGCAATTGCAGCACGAAGGCGGCGCCTTGTGGCAGCGGCTGTGCCTGCAGTGTGCCGTTGGCCGCCGCGGCGAGGCTGGCGGACAGGGTCAGCCCCAGCCCCAGCCCGCTGCCCTGCGGCTTGGTGGTGAAAAAGGGTTCGAACAGATGCTGGCGCACCTGCTCCGGCAGGCCGCCGCCGTTGTCGGCCACGGTCAGCTGGTAGCGGCCGCCGTCGCGCTGGCCGATCAGGCGCACGCAGGCGGCGGGCACGCCTTGCAGCGCGTCCAGCGCGTTGCCGATCAGGTTGACCAGGATCTGCTCCAGCCGCGTCTGGTCGATGGCCAGCAGCACGTCGTCGAACTCGCGTTGCACCGTGACCGGGTAGCGCGACAGCCGCGGCTGCAGCAGGAACAGCGCGGCGTCGACCGCGGTTTCCAGCCGCGCCTGGCCGTCGGCGTGCTCGGAGCGGCGCGCGAAGGAGCGCAGCGAACCGGTGATCTTGCCCATGCGCTCGACCAGCTCGCCAATGGTCTTGAGGTTGGCCGCAGCGGTGTCGTAGGCGCCGCGGGCGAGGAATTTGACGGTGTTGCCGGACAGGGTGCGCAGCGCCGCCAGCGGCTGGTTCAGCTCGTGCGCGATGCTGGTCGACATCTGGCCGATCACCGCCAGCTTGCCAGCCTGGATCAGCTCGTTCTGCGCCTTGCGCAGCGTCTGCTCGGCCAGCTCGCGCTCGCGGATTTCGGCCAGCAGGCGTTCGTTGCTGGCGGACAGGTCGGCGGTGCGCTCCTCGATGCGGCGTTCCAGCTCGCTGTTGGCCGCCTGCAGCGCCTCGCGCGCCGACAGGCGGGTGGCGATCACCTTGCGCCGCTCGTTCCACGCGATCAGCAGCAGCGTCAGTACCGCGACGATGGTGGCGGCCAGCATCGCGTGAGTCCATGCCGCGGATTTCACCGGTGCCAGCGGGCTGAGCAGGGTCAGCTGCCAGCGGGTGTCGTTGAGGGTGCGCGACTGCGCCAGGAACAGGTGGCCTTCCGGCGCGGCGACGTCGGAATCGGACAGCTCCCAGCGCTCCAGCCCCGGCGCCAGCGTGCGCCGCGATTTCAGCTGCAGCAGCGGCAGCGACGCCCAGTGGTATTGCAGGCTCTGCGCCAGCTGGTTGCGTCTTTCCTGCGACAGCGGGTGGATCACGTTCAGTCGCCAGCGCGGCTTGGAGGCGAGGATGATGACGCCGTTTTCATCGGCGATGAACACGCCGGAGCCGGCCTTGCGCCAGCCGGCCTCCAGCTGGGCGAGGCGGACCTTGACCACCGCCACGCCGGCGATGCGGCCGCCCACACGCAGCGGGCTGGACAGGTAGTAGCCTGCCTCGCCGATGGTGCTGCCGATGCCGTAGAAACGGCCGGAGCGGCCGGCCATGGCCTCGGTGTAGTAGGGGCGGAACGACAGGTCTTCGCCGACGTAGCTGTCGCTGCGGCGCCAGTTGCTGGCGGCCAGCACGCGGCCGTTGCTGTCCAGCACATAGCTTGCCAGCGTGCCGCTGCGCTCGTTCATCGCCGCCAGGTAGCGGTTGACTTCCAGCTGGTGGCGGGCGTCCGGCGACTGCAGCAGCTGCAGCGTCACCGGGTTGAGCTGCAGCAGGCCGGGCAGCCACACGAAGCGCTCGATCTCGCTTTCCACGCCGCGGGTGTGCAGCTCCAGCTGGCGGTTGCCCTGTTCGCGCAGGGCGTCGATGCCGTGCTGCACCGAGAACTGGTAGGTCAGCGTGCTGCATAGCAGCACCAGCCCCAGCAGCAGGCAGCTCAGGAACAGCGGTTTGCGGATACGGACAGACATGGCGGAAAAAAGCGTTGCGGCCAACATTGGGATGACAGGATTCCGGTTCTAACACAGGCCATGGCCGGCGTCAGCAAAATTGCGGCAGGGCGGGGTGTCATTTTTGTTGCACCCCGCGTTTAACGGGGTACGTCATGCGCACCGTTGCGGTGCATTGGTATTGCACTATTCGTGCCAGAGACAAGCGGCAGCGATAACAAGCACTTGCCGCCACCGGCCATCGCAAAACCGAACCGCTGCCGTGGCGGCATCCGGAAATCCGTACGCCATGCCGCTGGGAAAGCCATCGTCAAGCCGGCGGCCAGGCGTTAATATTCACGGCTTGGCCGCCGCCGGGCTGGCCGATGACCTGTCGTCATACCTAATCGCGGTGCATGAGAGCCGCAACCGGGACTTGGAGAAACCAATAACATGTTTGGCAACAGCAAGAAAAAGATCGCCGCACTGGAAGAACGCCTCGCCACCCTGGACCAGGAGCGCGCGACACTGCAACAGCAGCTGGATCAGGCGCGCCAGGCGCTGGGCAACTGCGAACAACTGAGCCGCGAAAACCAGCTCGCCCAGCAAAAGCGCCACAGCTACCGCCAGCCGTTCGGGCAGTTCTGTGACGGCGTCGCGCAGCTGCGCGGTACCTTCAGCAAGCTGGCCGAGGACATGGAAGGCTGCTACAGCCTGGCCACCGACACCGCGGCCGGCCTCGACCACACCCGCAACGTGGTCGACACCCTCGCCAACAGCTTCAGCGACATCGCCAACGCGCAGCAGCTGACCGCGCGGCAGATGGACACCCTCAACAGCAAGACCGGCGAAATCCGCCAGTTTGTGCAGCTGATCAAGGACGTGGCCGACCAGACCAACCTGCTGGCGCTGAACGCGGCCATCGAGGCGGCACGCGCCGGCGAACAGGGCCGCGGCTTTGCCGTGGTGGCCGACGAAGTGCGCAAGCTGGCGGAGCGCACCTCGCAGGCGACCAGCGAGATCGCCAGCCTGGTGGGCGACGTGGAGAAGGCGTCCAGCGACACCAAGCAGCAGGTCAGCGAGGCGGCCGAGCAGGCGGAGACGTATCGCCACACCGGCGAGGAAATCGCGGTGGCGATCAAGAAGCTGGTCGACAGCAGCGAGCAGATGGCGAAGGCGATCACCGCCGGTACCAACGCGAGCTTCATGGAAGTGGTGAAGCTGGATCACATCGTCTACAAGATGGAGATCTACAAGGCCTTCATCGGCTACCACACCCTGGACGCCGGCCAGCTGTCCAGCCACACCCACTGCCGTCTCGGCAAGTGGTACTACGAGGGCCGCGGCCATCAGCAGTGCCGCGACCAGGCCAGCTACGGCCAGCTGGACGCACCGCACGCCCGCGTGCACGAGAGCGGCAAGGCGGCCCTGCAGGCTTTCTACGCCGCCGACTACAGCGCGGCATCGCAGGCGCTGGCGACCATGGAACAGTCATCCGACGAGGTGATGAGCCTGCTGGACCGGCTGGTGCACCTCGGCCACTAAGCGCCGCCAGACCGTAGCAGGGCAGTCAGACAAACAGGGCATGGTGATCACCATGCCCTGTTTTCATTGGTGTTGCCGGCCGTGCTTGCGGCCAACCCTGATGCCGCTCAGTGGCCGGCGTCGATCACCACCGTCCCCGGCGCCGCTTTCGGCGGCCGCGACAGCCACACCAGGCCGGTCAGCAGCAGGAACAGCACGGTTGCCAGCCAGAACACCTCGTTGGCACCGAGGAACAGCCCCTGGCGGCTGATGTCACCCGCGATCACCGCCGCCGCCTGCTCGGCGCTGAGCCCGGCCTGCTGCATCGCCGCCAGCGTGTCGCGGGTGGCGCTGTCGTACAGGCTGATATGCTCGGTCAGCTGGGTATGGTGCAGGCCTTCGCGGTGCTCCCATTGCCAGGTGGTCAGCGAGGCGCCGATGGAGCCGGCCAGCGTGCGCATGAAGTTGGACAGGCTGGACGCGCTGGCCAGCTGCTGCGGCTTCATGTTGGACAGCGTGATGGTGGTCAGCGGCATGAAGAAGCCGGCGATGGCAAAGCCCTGCACGAACTGCGGCCACGCCACGCTGGCAAAGTCCATCGCCGGGTTGAAGGTGCTGTAGCGCCAGTAAAAACACACGGCGAACATCAGGAAGCTGAAGGTCACCACCCAGCGCATGTCCAGCTTGTGCGCGTTCTTGCCGATCACCGGCGACAGCAGCACCGGCAGGATGCCGATCGGCGCGGTGGCGAGGCCGGCCTCGGTGGCGGTGTAGCCCATCTGCGTCTGCATCAGCAGCGGCATCAGCACGATGGCGCCGAAGTACAGCATGAAGCCGACACTGACCGAGGTCACCCCGACCGCGAAGTTGCGGTCGCGGAACAGCGACAGGTCGATCACCGGGTGCTTGTCGGTCAGCTCCCACACCACCAGATAGGACAGCGCCAGCAGCGCGATGATGCCGTAGAGCACGATCTCGCCGGAGTGGAACCAGTCCAGCTCCTTGCCGCGGTCCAGCATCATCTGCAGGCAGCCGACGCCCAGTACCAGCAGGGTGAGGCCCACCTTGTCGATCGGCAGCTGCAGGATGGCGGTCTCGCGGTGGCGCAGCTCGCGCCAGGCCAGCGCGGCGGCGGCGACGCCGATCGGGATGTTGATGTAGAAGATCCAGCTCCAGTGCCAGTTGTCCGACAGCCAGCCGCCAAGGATGGGGCCGAAGATCGGCGCCACGATGATGGTCATCGTCCACAGTGCCATGGCGATGGCGCGCTTGTCCGGCGGATAGCTCTGCAGCAGCAGGCTTTGCGACAGCGGAATCATCGGCCCCGCCAGCAGGCCCTGCAGTACGCGGAACAGGATCAGCAATTCCAGGCTCGGCGCCAGGCCGCACAGCCACGAGCTGATCACGAAGCCGATGGTGGCGAGCAGGAACAGGCGCACCTCGCCGACACGCTTGGCCAGCCAGCCGGTGATCGGCACCGAGATGGCGTTGGCGACGCCGAAGGAGGTGATCACCCAGGTGCCCTGGCTGGTGGAGGCGCCCAGATCGCCGGCGATGGTGGGAATGGCCACGTTGGCGATGGTGGTGTCCAGCACCTGCATGAAGGTGGCCAGCGACAGCGCCAGCGTCACCAGCGCGCGCGAGCGTCCTTCCAGTGGGGGATGCGACATGATCCGGCTCCCTTAGCGGCCAAGGTTGGCCGCAATGATTTTGGCCACCGCCTGGTCGGCCTGCGCCAGCTGGCGCTCGAACACGCTGGTGCTCAGCGCCGGATTGCGGCGGGCGGCGCTCAGCAGCGGGCCGTCCTGCTGGCTGGTGTCGACGCTGACCGACATCGACAGGCCGAGGCGCAGCGGGTGCTGCTGCAGCTCTTTGGGCTGCAGCGCGATGCGCACCGGCACGCGCTGCACCACCTTGATCCAGTTGCCGGTGGCGTTCTGCGCCGGCAGCAGCGAGAACACGCTGCCGGTGCCGGCGGCGAGGCCGGCGACCGTGCCGTGATAGGTGACGTCATCGCCGTACAGGTCGGCGTGCAGCTCGACCGGCTGGCCGATGCGCAGCTCGCGCAGCTGGCCTTCCTTGAAGTTGGCGTCGACCCAGGCGCTGTCCAGTGCCGCCACCGCCAGCAGTGGGGTGCCGGGCTGGATGCGGGCGCCGGGCTGCGCGCTGCGGCGCGCGATCTGGCCGGATACCGGTGCGCGGATCTCGGTGCGCGCCAGCGCGAGGTAGCTCTCGCGCAGCGCGGCGGCGGCGCGCGCCACCGCCGGCTGTTGCTCGGCGCGGTCGCTGAGCACCAGCGCGCGGCTGGCCTGCTGTTCTTCCTCGCCGACCTTCAGCGCGGCGCGGGCGGCGCTCAGCGCGAGGCGGGCACTGTTGGCCGCGTCGCGGGCGTGCTGCAGCTCTTCGCCGGCAATGGCCTGATCGCGGGCGGCGGCCTCGCGGCGCGCCAGATCGCCATTGGCGCGGGCGACATCGGCCTCGGCACGGGCGACGTCGGCCGCGCGTTGCGCCACCAGCGCGTCGGACTTGCCGCTGACCGAGATCAGTTGCCGCGTCTGGCGCACCGCCTGCGCCAGTTCGGCCTCGGCGCGGGCGTAGGCCAGCTGCGCGTCGTTGCGATCCAGCGTCAGCAGCAGGTCGCCGGCCTTCACGCTCTGGGTGTCGTCGGCGTGGATGGTGACGATGCTGCCGGCCACTTGCGACGACACCGGCACCAGGTTGCCGGCGACGTAGGCGTCGTCGGTGCTCTGGTGGTGGCGCAGCGCCAGGAACCAGTAAGCGCCGGCGGCAAGACCGGCGATGGCCAGTGCCACGGTCAGGCGGGTGAGGGCGGTGCGGCGGGTGGAGTCGGGGGCGGTAGTCGGGGTGGTGTTGTCCATTGTTTGCTCCGGAATTCAGCGGGTGGCCGCCGGGGCGGTGCCCAGCGTGCGGATCAGGGCGGCCTGGCTTTGCAGGCGCTGGATGTGCAGTTCGAGTGCGGCGAGTCGGGCCTGGGTCAGCTGACGCTGTGCCGCCAGCAGGCTGGCGGGCGTGGCGAGGCCGGCGCTGGCGCGGCTTTGTACTCTGGTGACGCTATCGCGGTGGGCGAGCAGCGCCTGCTGGTTGGCGGCCTCCGCCTGACGCAGCTGGGCCAGCTGGCTGCCGCGGTCGGCGGTGTCGCGGATCGCGTTCAGCAGCGTCTGGTTGTAGCTGGCGATGGCGGCTTCCAGTTCGGCACTGCGGCCGTCGAGGCGCGCGTTCAGCTCACCGTTGCTGAACAGCGGCAGCGTCAGCGCCGGTGCCAGTCGCAGCACGCGCGCGCCGGGATTGAACAGGTCGCCCAGCTCCTGCGCCGACAGCCCGGCCATCAGGTTGAGGCGGACGTCGGGATAGAAGTCGGCACGCGCCGCGGCGACGTTGCCGCGGCTGGCTTCCACCCGTTCCCGCGCCGCCTGCACGTCGGCACGCAGACCCAGTTGGCCGCTGTGCAGCGGCGCGGTGTCCAGTGTCCACTGCGGCAGCGCGGCGGCGGGCAGCGCGTCGATGGCACTCTGCGGCTGGGCGCTGAGCGCGGCGAGGGCGTGGGCGGCGGCGCTGATGCGCTGCTGGCCGCGCAGCAGGCGCTCGTCGCTGTCGGCCAGCTGTGCGCGCGCCTGCAGCGCATCGTCCGGCTGCGCCAGGCCGTGCTTGACGCGCTGCTCGGCGTTTTGCAGCAGGCTGGCAGCCTGCTGCCGGTCTTGTTGCAGTAGTGTCAGCGCGGCCTGTGCACCGCGCCATTCCACGTAGCGGTCGACCAGCGCGTAGGCCACGCTCTGGCGCGCGTCGCTGGCTTCCAGCTCGGCGGCACGGGCCTGGCCGCGGGCGGCGGCGAGTCGGGCGCGGGTCTTGCCCCAGAAGTCGAAGCGGTAGCTGAAATCGGCGGACACGGTCTGCAGCGTGGTCCACTGGCCGAGCATCGCCGGCGGCAGCGCGTCGAATTCCGAGGTGCGCGCACGGCTGGCGCCGAGGTTGCCATTGACCTTCAGACCGTCGTTGCTGGCGACGCCGGCGATGTCGGCGCGCGCGGCGCGCAGGCGGGCGTCGGCGGCGTCCAGTCCCGGATTGCTGCGCAGCGCCTGCGCCAGCAGCTGTTCGAGGCTGGCGTCGTTCAGCGCGCGCCACCAGTCGGCGGCAAAGGGGCTGGCGGTTTCGCTGACCGCCAGCGCGGCCGGCGTCAGCGGCTGGCTCTGCAACGGGGCCACCGCCGGGGTGGCGCAGCCGGACACGGCCAGCAGCGTCAGCAGGGCGCCGAGCGGTAATAATAGTGGCTTGTAGTTTCTCATTTGATTGTCACCTGCGTGACTATTTAAGTCGAAAAAAACCGCCGGGGCGGGTAGGGTTGCCGGTTGGCGGCAATGCCGCAGGGCGTGCGGCCAACCTTGGTGATTCGGGTGCGGCTTTCGGCTCAGCCGCCCAGCTGCTGCATCAGCTTGCGCAGCAGCGCCTCCAGCTGGGCGCGTTCCTCGTTGTCGAACACGGCCCACAGCTCGCGCACCTGCTGCCGCTGCCCCGGCATCACCCGTTCGATGAAGGCGAGGCCGCTGTCGGTCAGCTCCAGATAGGTGCGGCGGCGGTCGACGCCGCAGGGCTGGCGCCGGATCAGGCCACGGGTTACCAGATCGTCCACTACGCGGGTGGCATTGGTGCGCGAGAACGCCAGCGCATCGGACAGCTCGGACGGCATCAGCTTCTCTTCCGGGTGCGCATACAACACCATCAGCGCCATCCAGGTGGTCTCGTTCATGTCGTGCACCGCCAGCGACTGGTTGAAGTAGCCCAGCAGTAGTGGCTGGATGTGCAGCAGCAGACGGGTGAGGACGACTTCCTCGCGCGGGCTGCCGGGCAGGCGACGGGCGATGGTGTCGATGGCGTGTTCGGTGGCCGCAAAGCTGTGGCCGCAGGCAGGAGCTTTCATGGGGATAATGATAACGTACGTTACTATTTATTTCAAGGCGGCGGGCAGGGTGCAGGTTTCTTGATCGGCATCATTCAGCGCGCTGCTGCGCCGCGGCAATACTGTCGGCAACACCCCACCGGAGCCCGATGATGAACCTGACTACCCACCTGAGCGCGGTGCACCGCCACTGCGACGATTGTTTTGCCGCGCTGGAGCAGGCGGTGCGCCAGCAGGACTGGGCCGGCGCCGATGCGCTGTGTGCCAGCTTTTGCGAGGACATGGCGCAGCACTTTGCCGACGAGGAAAACCGGCTGTTCCTGGCGCTGGAAGCGGCCACCGGCATGCGCGGCGGGCCGACCGCGGTGATGCGCTACGAGCACGAGCAGATGCGCGAGCTGATGGAAGACCTCAATCGCGACCTGCTGCAGCGCGACGCCCGCGGCGTGGCCGCCACCTGCGACACCTTGCTGGTTCTGATGCAGCAGCACAATATGAAGGAGGAGAACATCCTTTACCCGATGTGCGACAGCCGCATCCCGGATGCCGCCGCCCTGTTGCAGGAGCTACGCCATGTCACCCCGTGATTTGCGCGGCCTGGTGCCGCCGGAACCGATGGAAATCATTCTCGACGACGTCGACAACGGCAGCAGCGGCCAGCAGCTGGCCTATGTGCTGCCGCACTTCCCCGGGCCGCTGATCCCGCTGCTGCAGCAGCGCAAGGTTGCCTACGACAGCGAGATGCTGCCGGACATGAGCGGGGTGGTGCTGAAGCTGGTGCTGCCCTGATGCAGGCCATGCCCAGTTTTGACCGCGCACCGCCGCTTTCGCTGCCGGTGCGTTATTTTTTGGCGGCGGCATTCTGGCTGCTGCCGCTGGCAGCCAGCCTGCTGCGGACCGATGGCGACTACCCGTCGCTGAGCCTGCTGCTGCCGCTGCATCTGCTGGCGCTGGGCGTGCTCGGCAACGCCATGCTGGGCGCCCTGCTGCAGATGGTGGCGGTGGTGTCCGGTGTGCCCTGCCTGCGGCCAACGTGGTGGCGGCTGGGCGTGTGGAGCTTGTGGCAGCTGGCAACCGCCAGCCTGTGCTGGGGCTTTTACCAGGGACTGGCGCCGCCGTGGCTGCAGCTGGCCAGTGTGCTGTTTGCGCTGCTGGCCGCCGCGATGGCGGGCCTGCTGTACGGGCTGTGGCGCAGCCCGGCGGCGGACGGCAGCAGCCGCGGCCTGCGCCTGGCCCTCGGCCTCCTGCTCGTGACCCTGCTGCTGGGCCTGTCGATGCTGGCGGTGCTGGGCTGGGGCCGGCCGTGGCCGCTGCTGAGCCTGCTGCCGCTGCACCGGCTGGCGGCACAGGGCTGGGTGCTGCTGCTGGTGATGGCGGTGGCGCAGGTGATCGCGCCGATGTTCCTGCTGACGCCGGCCTATCCCGCCTGGTGGCAGCGCCACGGCGCCACGCTGTGGCTGCTGGCCTTGCTGGCCGGTGCGGCCGGCCTGCAGTGGCAGCCGCAGTGGCCGTGGTGGTGGCTGGCGTGGCTGCCGCTGGCACTGTTTGCCGTGCTCAGCCTGCGCCTGCTGCGCGCCAGCCGGCGACCGCAGGAATGGCTGCTGCCGTACTGGTGGCTGGCGTTTGCACTCTTGGCCGTGCTGGCGGCGCTGCTGCCGCTGCTGATGTGGCAGGGGGCGGCCCCGTGGCTGGCGCGTGCGCTGGCGTGGTGCCTGCTCGGCGGTTTCGCGCTGACGCTGGTGGTCGGCATGCTGTACCGCATCGTGCCCTTCCTGCTGTGGCTGCATCTGAAGAATGCGGCGCCGCCGCGCCATCGCGTGCCGGCGCTGCACGCCTTCGTGCCGGAAACCGCCGCGCGGCACAGCTGGCGTGCGCTGTTGCTGCTGCAGCCGCTGGCGGCGCTGTGGGTGTGGCAGCCGCAGCTGGGCTGGCCGCTGGCGCTGGCGCTGCTCGGCCTGCTGGCGCTGCTGCTGCGCCACTTCGTCGCGGCGGCGCGGCAGTACCACACCGCCCGCCGCGCCTTGCCGACCTAGAACCTGTTCATGATCTGCTGCGACTTGATCCCGATGGCGTGATACGGCGTTGAAAACGGCTGGGCCTGCTTGTTTATCCCTGGATAAACGAGCAGGCCCAGCCGTTTCGTCTTGTCTTGCGTGAACGCGCGCTCAGCCCGCCAGCGTCTGGGCCAGCGTCGCCTGCAGCCTGGCCTGTAGCCGTACCACCTCACCGATGATCAGTAGGGCCGGTGGCTTGACCGCGTGCTGCTGCACACAGGCGCCGAGGCCGGCCAGCTCGCAGCACAGCACCCGCTGCTGCACGGTGGTGGCGTTCTCGATGATGGCCACCGGTGTGGCGGCGGCGCGGCCGGCGACCTGCAGCTGGGCTGCGATGTTGGCCGCCTCGCCCAGCCCCATGTACACCACCAGAGTCTCCTCGGCGCCGCTGTGGCTGGTCCACGCCAGTGCGCTCTGTCCTTCGCGGCGATGGCCGGTGACGAAGCTCACGCCCTGCGCGTAGTCGCGGTGTGTCAGCGGAATGCCGGCGGCGGCGGCCGCGCCCATCGCCGCGCTGATGCCGGGGATCACCTCGCAGGCGATGCCGGCTGCGGCCAACGTTTCCAGCTCCTCGCCGCCGCGCCCGAACAGGAAGGGGTCGCCGCCTTTCAGGCGCACCACGCGCAGCCCTTGCCGCGCCTTTTCCACGATCAGCCGGTTGATGTCCTGCTGCGGCAGGGTGTGGCGGCTGGCGCGCTTGCCGACGCAGATCAGCTCGGCGCGGCGGTTGATGAGCGCCAGCACCGCGTCGGACACCAATAGGTCGTACAGCACCACGTCGGCCTCGCCGAGGCGGCGCAGCGCCTTCAGCGTCAAGAGGTCCGGGTCGCCGGGGCCGGCGCCGACCAGGCTGACCTGGCCGTGGCGCAGCGGGTAGGGATGGGGGAAGGGGGCAGGGGCGTTCATTGCTGTTCCAGTCTGGCCGGAGGCCGCTATGGGGATGGCGCCAGTGTAGGAAGGAGGGTGGCCGGGAATCGTTGATTCGCATCAATGCTATCGGGATGGTCGGAAACGTACAGTTCGCCCTGACACGCCGGGTTCCCGGTGACGCAAGAAAAGGAGGACGCGATGAGCGCCAGTTTTACCAAATCGACCGCGCGCAACATCTTTTACGGTGGCGCGGTGTTTTTCTTCCTGCTGTTCGTGGCACTGACCCTGGATACGGTGCAGGCGCTGCCCAAGCGCGACAACCGCGCCAACCTGACCGAACAGGTCGCCCGCGGCAAGAAGCTGTGGGAGGTCAACAACTGCATCGGCTGTCACACGCTGCTGGGTGAGGGCGCCTATTTCGCGCCGGAGCTGGGCAACGTCTACCAGCGCCGTGGCCCGGAATTCATCAAGGCCTGGATCAAGGCGCAGCCGACCGGTGCGCCGGGACGCCGCCAGATGCCGAACTTCCATCTCAACGATGCGGAACTGGACGACCTGGTGGCCTTCCTGAAGTACAGCTCGGAAATCAATACCAATAACTGGCCGCCGAATATCGAAGGCTGATGCCTGTCGATCCCGGTAATTCATCATCCAAGGAGAACCAGATGACTTCCTCCGCAATGGCCACCGCGCGCTCTGCCAGCGTCTCGGCGGCGGCCAATGACCCGCTCACCAACGTGCAGCTCAAGTACCGCTCGCAGGCGGTGGCCAAGCCGTACTTTGTCGCCGCCATCGGCCTGTTCGTCGGCCAGATCGTGTTCGGCCTGATCATGGGCCTGCAGTATGTGATCGGCGATTTCCTGTTCCCGGCCATCCCGTTCAACGTGGCGCGCATGGTGCACACCAACCTCTTGATCGTGTGGCTGCTGTTCGGCTTCATGGGCGCCGGCTACTTCCTGATTCCGGAAGAATCGGAACGCGAGCTGCACAGCCCGAAACTGGCGCTCATCACCTTCTGGGTGTTCCTGGTGGCGGGGGCGCTGACCATCGTCGGCTACCTGGCGGTGCCGTACGCGACGCTGGCCAAGATCACCGGCAATGACTTGTTGCCGACCATGGGCCGCGAGTTCCTGGAACAGCCGACCATTACCAAGATCGGCATCGTGCTGGTGGCGCTGTCCTTCCTGTTCAACCTGAGCATGACCGTGCTCAAGGGCCGCAAGACCAGCATCAGCATGGTGATGATGCTGGGCCTGTGGGGGCTGGCGATCTTCTTCCTGTTCTCGTTCTACAACCCGGACAACCTGGTGCTGGACAAGTACTTCTGGTGGTGGGTGGTGCACCTGTGGGTGGAAGGCGTGTGGGAACTGATCATGGGCGCGATGCTGGCCTTCGTGCTGGTGAAAGTGACCGGTATTGACCGCGAGATCATCGAGAAGTGGCTGTACGTGATCATCGCCATGACGCTGATCTCCGGCATCATCGGTACCGGTCACCACTACTTCTGGATCGGCGCGCCGGCGTACTGGCAGGTGTGGGGCTCGGTGTTCTCCGCGCTGGAGCCGATTCCGTTCTTCATGATGACGCTGTTCGCCTTCAACGTGGTCAACAAGCGCCGTCGCGAGCATCCGAACAAGGCTGCGGTACTGTGGGCACTGGGCACCGGCGTGATGGCCTTCCTCGGCGCCGGCGTGTGGGGCTTCCTGCACACCCTGGCTCCGGTCAACTACCTGACCCACGGCACGCAGATCACCGCCAGCCACGGCCACATGGCGTTCTACGGCGCCTACGCGATGGTGGTGATGACCATGATTTCCTACGCCATGCCGCTGATGCGGGGCCGCGAGGCCAACAGCAATGCCGCGCAAGTGGTGGAGATGTGGTCGTTCTGGCTGATGACCGTCGCCATGGTGTTCATCACCCTGTTCCTGACCGCCGCCGGCATCCTGCAGGTATGGATGCAGCGCATGGGCGACACCCCGCTGTCCTTCATGGCGACCCAGGACAAGATCGCCTTCTTCTACTGGCTGCGTGAGCTGTCCGGCGTGGTGTTCTTCATCGGCCTGCTGCTGTACATCGTCAGCTTCTTTGTCCGCGGCAACGAGCGCGCCAGCGCCTGATCCCGCCGCATCCGGCAACACGGGCGCCCCTTGCGGGCGCCTTTTTCACGACGGAGCCTGCCATGAATACAGCCGCCCCCGGCCTTGTCGCCCCGCCGCGCGTCCCCGGCGACCTGGCGATGTGGTTCTTCATCCTCGCCGAGCTGGCGGTGTTTGGCATTTTCTTCGCCGTCTACGGCGTGGCGCGACAGCGCGATGCGGCGCTGTTCGCCGCAGGCCAGGCGCAGTTGCTGCTGTGGCCGGCGCTGATTAACACCCTGCTGCTGATCGCCGGCAGCGCCACGGTGGCAGCCGCGGTGCGCGCCTTTGCGGCCAACCTTGTCGCCGCCGGCCGCCGCTACCTGCTGGCCACGCTGTTGCTGGGCGGCGGTTTCGTGCTGCTCAAGGGCTGGGAGTTCGCCGGCAAGTTCGCCGCCGGCATCACCCTGTCCAGCAGCGACTTCTGGATGTTCTACCTGTCGCTGACCTTCTTCCACTTCCTGCACGTGATCCTCGGCCTGGTGATCGTGGCCGCGGTTTACCTCAACGCGCGCCGCGGCGCCTACGATGCGGCCAACCACGACGGCGTGGAAACCGCCGCCGCCTACTGGCACATGGTCGACCTGGTGTGGGTGGTGCTGTTCGCGCTGGTGTACGTGGCGCACTGACGCCCGGCCGCACGCGGCCGCCTTCCGCGATCGCGGCGCGGGGTGCATACTCGGCATTTGCCGTTTGTCACTGCCGACCCGCCGCCCGCCATGACCGTTGCCGCCGTTTCCGCCGCCGCCACCCCGCCGCTACAGCTGGCCGGGGTGCCGCAGGTGTTCGAGCACACCATCGACCGCGCCGAATTCTGCCTGCCGGTGCCGGGGGTGGAGCTGTACCGCGCGCATATCGTGCGCCACGCCTTCGAGCCGCATACCCATGAGGCGTTCGGGCTGGGCGTGATCGAGTCCGGGGTGGAGCGCTTCCGCTACGGTGGCGGCGAGCATCTGGCGCCCACCGGTTCGCTGCTGCTGATGAATCCGGACGAGCTGCACACCGGCCGCGCCGAGACCGCGCACGGCTGGCGCTACAGCATGGTCTACATCGATCCGACCGCTGTGGCGCGCGTCACCGGCGAGGACGGCTGGTGGTTCGACGACGCGGTGCGCCACGCGCCCGACGTCGCGCCGCGCGTCAGCCGGCTGCTGGCCGAACTGTGGCAGGCGCCCGAGCCACTGGCCTTCGACAGCCTGCTGTTCCGGCTGCTGGACGAATTCCGCCGCCACGCACAGGTGCCGCGGCCGGCGCCGGCCGAGGCGGCGCACCGCTTCGCGCCGGTGCTCGACTACCTGCGCGCCCATCTCGCCGAAAAACTGACGCTACCGCAGCTGGCTGCGGTGGCCGGCCTCAGCCCCTTCCATTTCCTGCGTCGCTTCCAGGCGCAATACCACGTCACGCCGCAGCAGATGCTGATGGCGCTGCGCCTGTTCGAGGCCAAGCGGCTGCTGACGGCCGGCGTCGCGCCGGCGCAGGTGGCCGCCGCCACCGGCCTTGCCGACCAGGCGCACCTGACGCGCGCCTTCGTGTGCCGTTACGGCGTGACCCCGGCGCGCTACCAGAAACAGGTGCGCGCCTGAGACCCATCGGCCCAAGGTTGGCCGCAATCTGGTACAAGACGCCGCCTGCGCCGCCGGCTACCGTGTGCCTATTTGGCGGAGGGCGGGGCGATGGGAACGGGGATGTTGTACGCACTGGCGGCGGGGCTGATGTGGGGGCTGGTCTTCGTCGGCCCCTTGCTGCTGCCGGAGTATCCGGCGGCGCTGCAGTCGGTGGGGCGCTACCTCGCCTTCGGCCTGATCGCGCTGCCGCTGGCGTGGCTGGATAGGGTGCGGCTGCGCGAGCTGACGCGCGGCGACTGGCTGGAGGCGCTGAAACTGGCCGCCGTCGGCAACCTGCTGTACTACCTGTGCCTGGCCAGCGCCATCCAGCGCGCCGGTGCGCCGTTGCCGACCATGATCATCGGCACGCTGCCGGTGGTGATCGCGGTGAGCGCCAACCTGCGCGACCATCGCCGCGACGGCCGCCTGCCGTGGCGGCAGCTGTGGCCGTCGCTGCTGCTGATCGGCGCCGGCATCGGCTGCGTCAACAGTGTCGAGCTGGCGGCGCTGCAGCGCGAGGCGGGCGGTGACCTCGGCCGTTACCTTGGCGGTGCCCTCTTGGCGACGGTGGCGGTGGCGTGCTGGACCTGGTATCCGCTGCGCAACGCCGACTGGCTGCGCCATCATCCCGGCCGCAGCCCGCGCACCTGGGCCACCGCGCAGGGCGTGGCGACGCTGCCGCTGGCGCTGCTGGGCTACGCGCTGCTGTGGGGCGGCATGGCCGTCGCCGACAGCCCGTTCTCGATGCCGTTCGGGCCGCGACCGCTGGTCTTTCTCGGTCTGATGGCGGTGATCGGCCTGTTCGCCTCATGGCTGGGCACGCTGTGCTGGAACGAGGCCAGCCAGCGGCTGCCGACCGCGCTGGTGGGGCAGCTGATCGTGTTCGAGACGCTGGCGGCGCTGGGCTACGCCTTCCTGCTGCGCGCCGAGTGGCCGGCGCCGCTGACCCTGCTCGGCATCGCGCTCTTGGTTGCCGGCGTGCTGTCGGCGCTGCGCGTCAGGCCGCAGCCGGTGGCCGCCGCCGCCCACGCCGCCTGAGGCCTTGCCCGCCGTCCTCTCGGCGGCGGGCTTTCCTTATCTGTCGTCAAGGTTGGCCGCGGCGGCGTTGCGGCATGATGCAGCCATGAACTCCTCCCGCATCTCCCCACCGGTGTGGCCGGTCTGGCTGTGGCTGTCGTCGCTGACCCTGCTGCTGGCGCTGTTGAGCGAATGGCACGGCAGCACGCTGCTGGCGACGCTGGCGCTGGGCGGCGCCTGGCTCAAGGGCGTCGCCATCGTCGAGTCGCTGATGGCGCTGCGCCATGCGCCGCTGTGGCTGCGCGGCATCGTCCACGGCTGGCTGCTGCTGGTGTGCGGGGGGCTGCTGATCAGCTTCGTCTAGGAACCCGCCCCCATGAATGCTCCTGTCCGTGCCGCGCTTGCGGCCAACCTTCCGTTCTACCAGCCCGTTGCCGACGAATGCACGGTGTTCGAAACCGCCTGGCGCCAGCAGTTGCCGGTGCTGATCAAGGGCCCGACCGGCTGCGGCAAGACCCGCTTCGTCGCGCACATGGCGGCCAAGCTCGGCCTGCCGCTGTTCACCGTGTCCTGCCACGACGACCTGTCCGCCGCCGACCTGGTCGGCCGCCACCTGATCGCCGGCGGCGACACCCGCTGGTGCGACGGCCCGCTGACGCGCGCGGTACGCGAGGGCGGCATCTGCTATCTGGACGAAGTGGTGGAGGCGCGCAAGGACACCACCGTGGTGCTGCACCCGCTCACCGACGACCGCCGCATCCTGCCGATCGAACGCACCGGCGAAGAATTGCAGGCACCCCCCGGCTTCATGCTGGTGGTGTCGTACAACCCCGGCTACCAGCACGTGCTGAAGACGCTGAAACCGTCCACCCGCCAGCGCTTCGTCGCGCTGAGCTTCGATTTCCCGCTGCCGGAAGTGGAGCGCGCGGTGGTGCAGCACGAGGGCGGGGTGGACGAAAGGTTGGCCGCACAGCTGGTGACGCTTGCCGGCCAGATCCGCCGCCTCACCGGCTACGATCTGGACGAAGCGGTCAGCACCCGGCTGCTGGTGTACTGCGCCAAGCTGATCGCCAGCGGCATGGCCATGCGCCTGGCCTGCCGCACCGCGCTGGTGGAGCCGCTGTCGGACGAAGCCGACACGCTGGCGGCGCTGATGGCGGTGGTGGATACCCAGTTTGGCCATTGAGTTGGCGGAAGCGGAGCGGCCGCGGGCGATTGCCGCGCACGCGCTGTACCTGCTGAACCTGTTGCTGCTGCCCGGCCTCGCCTTTGCCGTGCTGTGGTGGTGCCGCCGCTGCTGGGCCGCGGCCGCCAGCACCGCGCTGCGCCGGCATCTGGACCAGGCCTTCGGCGCGGCATTGTGGAGCGGGGGATTGATCGTGCTGGTCAGCCTGCTGCTGGTGTGGCTGGGCGATCTGCAGCAGCCGGTCACCTGGGTGCTGCTGATCCTGTATTTCACCGTGATCCACGCCACACTGGTGTTGCTGGGCGCCTATGCGCTGTCGCGCGCCATGGCCGGCTTGCCCTGCCGTTACCCGCTGCCCGGCCTGTGGCGGCAACCTTGACTTGAAAGACACATGCTATGGAAGACCTTGTTGGCGGCTGGTGGGACAAGCTGATCCGCCGCACTGCCTACCGCGGCTATCCGCAGGCAGCGGTGGCGCTGGCCCAGATCGAGAAACAGGCGCCGCTGTTCTTCCGCGCGATGGGCGGCGACCCGGCGCTGACGCTGCGCACCGCCGTTGGCACCGCCCACGGCGCGCGGCGCCGGCTGCTGGAACGCATCGCCGGCACCGGCGAGCAGGTGGAGCTGGCGTGGCGCGACGGCCAGTCGCTGTACCTGCCGGAGAAGATCGACCTGTTCCCCGACGCGGCGCGCAACCGCGAGCTGTACTTCTGGCTGATGGCGCTGGCGGCGCAGCCGCAGCACGGCGACGGCGACGATGGCAATGGGGACTGGCTGACGCGCAACCGCCGCGCCAGCGCCGCCTGCCTTGCCGCGATGCCCGGCCTTGCCGCGCTGTACCGGCGGCTGGTGACGGCGCTGCTGCCGCTGCGTGACACGCCGCGCGACGCTGCCGCCGCGGCGCAGGAGGCGGCCATCCGCCAGGCACTGCTGCAGCCGGAGGCCGCTATTGCGCTGCCGCCGTGCCGCACCCCGCCGCAGCCGGTGCTGCTGTGGCTGCACCCGACGCCGCCGACCGCGCCGACCGCCGGCGCGGACGACAAGCAGACGCCGGAGATGGAAGACAGCGACAGCAAGGAGGCGAAGAAAAAACGCCGCTACCGCGCGCGGCGCGACACCGCCGACGAGCGCAAGAACGGCATGCTGCTGGTGTTCCGCGCCGAGAGCATCTTCACCTGGGACGAGTACGTGCGCGTCAACCGTCACACCGACGATGACGACATGGACGACGCCGGCGCCGCCGCCGAGGACATGAACACGCTGACCATCAGCCGCGACAACCGCCGCCGCGCGAGCCGGCTGAAGTTCGACCTCGACCTGCCGGCTGCCGCCTACGACGACACGCCGCTGGGCAGCGGCATCCTGCTGCCGGAATGGGACTACAGGCGGCAGCGGCTGGTGGCCGAGCACTGCTGCCTGAAGCCGATGCTGCCGCGCGACGCCACCCCGGCGCCGCTGCCGGACACGCTGCAACCGCTGGCGCGGCGCCTGCGCCGCCAGTTCCAGGCGCTGTCGCCGGAGCGCACCCGCAAGAGCGGCGAGGCCAGCGGCCCGGACATCGACCTTGACCGCCTGATCCGCTTCCTCGCCGAGAAACGCAGCGGCGTGGCGGTGGCCGAGCCGCCGCTGTACCAGGCGTGGCCGCCGGGCGGGCGCAACATGGCCTGCCTGCTGCTGGCCGACCTGTCGCTGTCCACCGAAAGCTGGCTCGGCGAAGCCGGGCAGGTGATCGGCGTGATCCGCGACAGCCTGCTGCTGTTCGCCGAGGCGCTGTCCGCATGCGGCGACGCCTTCGGCCTGTACGGTTTTTCCTCGATCCGCCGCGACGAGGTGCGCTACCTGCTGCTGAAGGATTTTGCCGAGCGCTACGACGACACCACCCGCGGCCGCATCCTGGCGCTGCGCCCCGGCTACTACACGCGCATGGGCGCGGCGATCCGCCAGTCCACCCGCATCCTGCTGGAGCAGCCGGCGCAGCGCCGCCTGCTGCTGATCGTGTCCGACGGCAAGCCCAACGACCTCGACCACTACGAAGGTCGCTACGGCGTGGAAGACACGCGCCAGGCGGTACTGGAGGCGAAGCGGGCAGGGCTGATCCCGTTCTGCGTCACGGTGGACAAGGAGGCCGGCGAGTACCTGCCGCACCTGTTCGGCCGCCGCGGCTACAGTGTGGTGCACGACGCGCGGCGCCTGCCACAGGTGCTGACCAGCCTGTACGCCAGCCTGACCGCCTGACACATCGCCACAAACGAAAAAAAGGTTGGCCGCAACGTTGCGGCCAACCTTTTTTCGCGTGCGGTGCCGGGCGCTCAGTACAGGTAGACGCCGTCCGGCTGCGGTGCCGGCACCGGCACCGGCAGGCGCAGCATGTCGCACACCGCAGACTCGATGCCGTGGCACAGCGCGGTCAGCGGCAGGTCGTTGCCTTCCTTGCCGAACGGCTCTTCCAGTTCCTCGCCCAGCACGTCCAGCGCCATATAGGTGTAGGCGATGAACACCGCGATCATCGGCGTCAGCCAGCCGATGCTGGTGGTCAGCCCGATCGGCAGCAGCATGCAGTAGATGGTGACGGTACGGTTGAGCAGCACCCGGTAGGTGAACGGGATCGGCGTGCTGCGGATGCGCTCGCAACCGCCGACCACGTCGGACAGCGCGTCCAGGTTGCGGTCTATGCTCTGCCACTGCCACTGGTCGATGCTGCCGCTGTGGCGCAGGCTGGCATTGAGCCGGTGCAGGTAGAGCAGGATCAGTCCCGGCTTGCCGGGCGCGTCGGCGATCGCCTGCCACTGCTCCGCCGGCAGCAGCCGCTGCAGGTGGGCGGCGACGTCGTCCTGGCGCAGCTGGCCTTTCAGCGCATAGGCCAGCGCGCAGATGCCGTGCAGCATCTCCCGCGACTCCGGCCGCGCGTCGGCGATCGCCAGCAGCTTGCCGGCCAGGGTGCGCGCCACGATCAGCAGCGTGCCCCACAGCTTGCGCGCTTCCCAGTAGCGCTCGTAGCTGACCGAGTTGCGGAAGCTGAGGAAGATCGCCAGCGACACCCCCATCAGCGTGAAGATGTAGATGTTCAGCGACGACTGCGCGTGCTGGCTGATCCACCAATTGGTGGCGAAGGCGGACAGCATCGAGATGAGGAACACCAGGCAGAGCCGGGGCAGGATGCGCGGCAGTACCGAGCCGCGCCAGACGAACAGCAGCTCGAACCAGTTGTGACGGGAGTGGATGATCATGATCGGTAGCGGGGGCAGTGAGGGCAGCGAGAGATAGACCAGCCCGACATCATAGGCGCTGCCGGCCTGCGGCCACAAGGCGTGACAGCGCTCGCGGCGCGATTTTTTGTGCGCTGCGGCAATCGCGGCCGGCGCGGGCAAGCCGGCCGGCGACAAGTTCACCGCACCGCAGGACGGATTCCGATCCGTTGATACGAATCAATGATGCCAATGTCACCACCGGCGGATGATGCGCGCATGAATTCCCTCATAGCGTGGTGGAGAGCATCATGAAAAGCTTCAGGATAAGTGCACTTGCACAGGGCGTAGTACTGGCAACCTTGCCGTTCGCTGCATCGCTGGCACTGGCGGATGCCGCCGGCAGCCCGCCGGCCCAGAGTCAGCAGGAGATGCACAAAAACAGTGATCCCAAGGCGCCGCCGATCACCAAGGTCGAGTTCGAGCGTGCCAAGCAGATCTACTTCGAGCGTTGCGCCGGCTGTCACGGCGTGCTGCGCAAGGGTGCCACCGGCAAGCCGCTGACGCCGGACATCACGCTGGGCAAGGGCACCGACTACCTGAAGGTGTTCATCGCCTACGGCAGCCCGGCCGGGATGCCTAACTGGCAGACCTCCGGCGAGATGAGCGAGCAGGACGTGGACCTGATGGCGCGCTACATCCAGCAGGAGCCGCCGACCCCGCCGGAATTCTCGCTGGCCGACATCGAGAAGTCGCGCAAGATCTACCTGCCGGTGGAAAAACGCCCGACCAAAAAGATGAACAACTACAACCTGGAGAACATCTTCTCCGTCACCCTGCGCGACAGCGGCGAGGTGGCGCTGATCGACGGCGACTCCAAGCAGATCATCAACATCATCAAGACCGGCTACGCGGTGCACATCTCGCGCCTGTCCAAGTCCGGCCGCTACCTGTACGTGATCGGCCGCGACGCCCGCCTCAACCTGATCGACCTGTGGCTGCCGAAGCCGGACAACGTGGCCGAGGTCAAGGTCGGGCTGGAAGCACGCTCGGTGGAGACCTCCAAGTTCAAGGGCTTCGAGGACAAGATCGCCGTCGCCGGCACCTACTGGCCACCGCAGTTCGTGATCATGGACGGCGACACACTGAAGCCGCGCAAGGTGGTGTCCACCCGCGGCATGACCGTGGACAACGAGTACCACCCGGAGCCGCGCGTGGCCTCCATCGTCGGCAGCCACTACAAGCCGGAATTCGTGATCAACGCCAAGGAAACCGGCAAGATCATGATGGTCGATTACTCCGACCTCAATAACCTGAAAACCACCACCATCGACTCCGCCAAGTTCCTGCACGACGGCGGCTTCGACAGCAGCGGGCGCTACTTCCTGGTCGCAGCCAACGCCTCCAACAAGATCGCGGTGGTCGATACCAAGGAAGACAAGCTGGCGGCGCTGGTCGACGTCGGCAAGATCCCGCACCCGGGCCGCGGCGCCAACTTCGTGCATCCGAAATACGGTCCGGTGTGGAGTACCTCGCACCTGGGCAGCGAGGACGTGACGCTGATCGGCACCGATCCGGTGAAACATCCACAGTACGCGTGGAAAGCGGTCGCCACCTTCAAGGGCCAGGGCGGTGGTTCGCTGTTCATCAAGACCCATCCGAAATCGAAGAACCTGTGGGTGGACACCCCGCTGAACCCGGATGCCAAGGTCAGCCAGAGCGTGGCGGTGTACGACATCAACAACCTGGCCAAGGGGCCGCAGGTGGTGGACGTGGCCGCCTGCGCCAAGCTGGCTGACGACGGCGCCAAGCGCGTGGTGCAGCCGGAGTACAACAAGGCCGGCGACGAGGTGTGGTTCTCGGTGTGGAGCGCCAAGAACAAGGAATCCGCCATCGTGGTGGTGGACGACAAGACCCGCAGCTGCAAGGCCGTGATCAAGGACAAACGCCTGATCACCCCGACCGGCAAGTTCAACGTCTACAACACCCAGCACGACGTTTACTAACCCTCAGCGCGGGCCGCGATCCGGCCCGCCACGGAGATCATCATGAAAACATCCCTGCTTACCGCACTGCTGCTCAGCAGCGGCCTGCTGCTGGCATCCGCCGCCCACGCCTCGCCGGAGCTGGCGAAGAAGTACAACTGCTTCGCCTGTCACGGCGTGGACAAGAAGGTGGTCGGCCCGGCGTTCAAGGACATCGCCGGCAAGTACAAGGGCCAGAACATCCAGGCCAAGCTGGAAGAGAAGGTGAAGAAGGGCGGCGCCGGCAGCTTCGGCCCGATCCCGATGTCGCCCAACCCGCAGGTGCCGGATGCCGACCTGAAACTGCTGGTGAAGTGGGTGCTGGCACAGTAAGCCCCGCTTCCTATCGTGCGCCGGCCCGCCTTGGGCCGGCCGCGGCGCGGACTTTGATCGCAGCAGGCACCGCCTGCTGCCGTGAAAGCCTGACCGGGACCCCGCCATGAAACTGCCTGCCTGTTGCCGTACGCTGAGCGCCAAGTGCCTGCTGCTGGCCTGTTGCGCCGCCTTGTTCATCTCCGAAGCCGTCCATGCCGACAACGCCATCGTTTCGCCCGCACCGCAGCGGGCCGCCGCGCTGCGCCACCTGCTGCGCGAGGACTGCGGTGCCTGCCACGGGCTGACATTGAACGGCGGCCTCGGCAGCCCGTTGACCGCCGCCGCGCTGGCCGGCAAGCCGGCCGACAGCCTGGTGGCGACGCTGCTCGATGGCCGTCCCGGCAGCGCGATGCCGCCGTGGCGGCCGTTCATCAGCGAGGCCGAGGCACAGTGGCTGATACACCAGTTGCAACAGGGAGACGCACCATGAAGGCGATGACAAGGTTGGCCGCAATGGCGGCCGGCACGGCCCTGCTGCTGGCCGGTTGCGGCACGCCGGCGCTGCGCGGCAGCGGCGATCTGGGGGTGGTGATCGAACGCGCCGCCGGCAGCGTGCAGGTGGTCAGCAACAGCAGCAACACCATGCTGTCGCGCGTGGCCGGGCTGGGCGACCTGTCGCACGCCTCGCTGGTGTACAGCCGCGACGCGCGCTACGTGTACGTGTTCGGCCGCGACGGTGGCATCAGCAAGGTCGACATCCTCGCCGGCAAGCTGGTGGCGCGGGTGCTGCAGGCTGGCAACAGCATAGGCGGGGCGATTTCCAGCGATGGCCGCATCGTGGCGGCGCAGAACTACAGCCCGGGCGGGGTCAAGCTGTTCGACGCCGACACGCTGGCGCTGCTGGCCGACATCCCTGCCGTGGACGACAACGGTCAGCCGTCCAAGGTGGTGGGTCTTGCCGACCTGCCGGGCAACCGCTTCGCCTTCAGTCTGTTCGAGGCCGGCGAAATCTGGGTGCTGGATGCCGCCACGCCGCGCGCGCCGCAAGTCACCAAATACCGCAACGTTGGCCGCAATCCCTACGACGGCCTCGCCAGCAGCGACGGCCGCTACTACATCGCCGGCCTGTACGGCGAGGACGGCCTCGCGCTGCTGGATACCTGGCAGCCGCAGGCCGGCGTGCGCCGCATCCTGGGCGGTTACGGCCAGGGCCAGGACAAGCAGCCGGTGTACAAGATGCCGCACCTGCGCGGCTGGAGCCTTGCCGGAGACTACGCCTTCCTGCCGGCCATCGGCCACCACGAGGTACTGGTGGCCGACAACCGCAGCTGGCGCGAGGCGGCACGGGTGCCGGTATACGGCCAGCCGGTGTTCGTGATGGCCGAGCCGTCCGGCCGCCGCGTGTGGGTGAACTTCGCCTTTCCGCACAACGACACGGTACAGGTGATCGACGTGCCGACGATGCAGGTGATCAAGACGCTGAAACCGGGCAGGGCGATCCTGCACATGGAATTCACCGCCCGCGGCGACGCGGTGTGGCTGTCCAGCCGCGACGACGACAAGCTGGTGGTGATCGACACCGCCACCTTCCAGACGCGGCGCGAGCTGCCTGCGGCCAACCCTTCGGGCATCTTCTTCAGCTGGCGCGCCGGCCGGATGGGCATGTGATGGGCGCGCCGCGAGAGCCTGACGCGCCGCTGCTGGCGCTGCTGGACCGCTACCAGCGCGATTTCCCGCTGCAGCCGCAGCCGTTTCGCACGCTGGCGGCACAGGCGGGCATCAGCGAGATGGCCTTGCTCGCGGCGCTGGCGCAGGCGCGCGACGACGGCCTGCTCGGCCGCGTGGGCGCGGTGTTCGCGCCCAACACCGTCGGCGTCAGCACGCTGGCGGCGCTGGCGGTGCCGCCGGCACAGCTGGACGAGGTGGCGGCGCGGGTCAGCCGCCTGCGCGAGGTCAACCACAACTATGCGCGCGAGCACCACTACAACCTGTGGTTCGTGCTCACCGCGCCGGATCGCGCCGGCATTGACGCGGCGCTCGCGCACATCGCCGCCGACACCGGCCTTGCGCCGCTGGACCTGCCGCTGGAGCGCGAATACCACATCGACCTCGGCTTTGCGCTGGGCGAGAACGGCCCGGCACGGCGGCCAACCCAGAGCCCGCCCGCACCGCGGCTGGACGACGCCGACCGCCGCCTGATCGCGGCGCTGAACGGGGGCATCGCGCTGCAGCCGCGCCCGTTCGCGCCGCTGGCCGACGCCTGCGGCCTTCCCGAGGACGAGGTGCTGCAACGGTTGCAAGGCTGGGTCGCCAGCGGCGTGATCCGCCGCTTCGGCATGGTGCTGCGTCACCACGAGCTGGGCTTTCGCGCCAACGCGATGTGCGTGTGGCAGGTGCCGCCGGCGGCGCGTGACGCCATCGGCGCGGCGCTGGCCACCGATCCGGTGGTGACGCTGTGCTACGCACGGCCGCCGCAGGGCGCACCCTGGCCGTACAACCTGTTCTGCATGATCCACGCCCGCGATGCCGCCAGCGCCCGCGCCGAGGCACAAAGGTTGGCCGCAAGCCATGGCCTCGCCGCGCTGCCGCAGGCGGTACTGATTTCCACCCGCCGCTACACCCAGCGCGGCGCCCGTTACTGACCGGAGTCCTGCCATGAATGCGCCATTACCCCATACCATGCCCGCCGCCGACACCCCGCACGCGGCCGACGTGCCGGATGCGACGCTGGATGCGCTGGACAGCCTGATCATCGACACGCTGCAGGGCGGCTTCCCGCTGCTGTCGCGCCCGTACGCCGCCGTCGCCGACAGCATCGGCCTTGCCGAGGCGGTGCTGCTGAAGCGGCTGCAACGGCTGCTGGCCGGCCGGGTGCTGACCCGTTTCGGCCCGATGTACCAGATCGAGCGCATGGGCGGCGCCTTCGTGCTGGCGACGCTGGCGGTGCCGGAAGCGCGCTTCGACGCGGTGGCGGCGCAGGTGAACGCCTTGCCGGCGGTGGCGCACAACTACCGCCGCGAGCACCATTTCAACATGTGGTTCGTGCTGGCCACCGCCACCATCGGCGGCATCGCCGACGCCATCATCGACATCGAGACCGCCACCGGCCTGCGCGTGTACGACTTTCCCAAGCTGCGCGAGTACTACGTCGGCATGCGTTTTACTGTCGGCGGCCAGGCGCCGGTCGGCACGCTGCCGGACAGCAGCGAGGGCAATCACGAGGTGGAGCTGGACGAGGGCGACCGGCAGCTGATCCGCGCCACCCAGGGCGGGCTGCCGCTGCTGGCGCAGCCGTACCGGGAACTGGGCGACGCGCTGGCGATGGGGGAAAACGAGGTCTGCCGGCGGCTGGGGCGCATGTTGCAAAACGGCGTCATCCGCCGCATCGGCGCGGTGCCCAACCACTACGCCATCGGCTACGCGGCCAATGGCATGGCGGTGTTCGATGTCGACGATGCGCAGATCGACGCGCTGGGCGAACGGGTCGGCGGCCTGCCGTTTGTCAGCCACTGCTACCGACGTCTGCGCCGGCTGCCACAGTGGCCGTACAGCCTGTTCGCGATGTGTCACGGCAGCAGCCGTGTCGAGGTGATGCAGCAGGTGGCCGCCATCCGCCAGCTGCTGGGCGCCGCCTGCCGCGGCCACGAGGTGCTGTTCTCCACCCGCATACTGAAAAAGAGCGGGCTGCGCATCTGAGCTGGTGTCGCACCGGGGCCGTTTTTTAGCGGCGGCACTGGCAATTGTCACGGCTATCGCCAACACTTCAGCCAGCGGCAGTACAGATGCATGAACGGTCTGCAGGTACTGCCCGCCACTATCAATTGCCGGTATGCTTGCCGATATGGAAACCAAGACCTGTGCACCACTGGGCAATTTCATCGACCTGATGCTCGACGCCATCTGCGTGGTCGACGCCGAGGGCCGCTTCGTGTTCGTCAGCGCCGCCTGCGAACGCATTTTCGGCTACGCGCCGGAGGAGATGATCGGCAAGCCGATGATCGACCTGGTGTTGCCGGAAGACCGGCCGCGCACGCTGCAGGTGGCCAGCCAGGTCATGACCGGCCAGCCCAAGCCCCACTTCGAGAACCGCTACGTGCGCAAGGACGGGCAGGTGGTGCACATCATGTGGTCGGCACGCTGGTCGGAGCAGGAACAGGTGCGCGTGGCGGTGGCACGCGACGTGACCGAGCTGAAACAGGCCGCGGCGCTGCAGACGGCGCTGTACGCCATTTCCGAGGCGGCGCACGCGGCGGAGGACATGCTGGCGCTGTTCCGGCACATCCACCGCATCATCGGCGAGCTGCTGCCGGCAGACAATTTCTCGGTGGCGCTGTACGACGCGGAGCGCGACCAGCTGAGCTTTCCCTACCACGTCGATGTGCAGGAGCCGTCGCCGGTGCTGCGCAAGCCGGCCGCCGGTACGCTCTGCGCCGAGGTAATCCGCAGCAGCCAGCCGCTGTTGCTGACCCCGGAGACGCTGGACGGCTTCCCGGCGCACCTGCGCCAGATCGTTGGCCGCAAGTCACTGTGCTGCTGGCTGGGGGTGCCGCTCAATTCCTCCAAGGGCACCATCGGTGCGCTGGTGCTGAAAAGCTACTCCGGCGGCGTGCGCTACGGCGAAAAGGACAAGGAGCTGCTGCAGTTCGTCTCCAACCAGATCGCCACCGCCATCGAGCGTCACCAGCTGTACGCGCGGTTGCAGTACATGGCGCAGTATGATGAGCTGACCGGGCTGCCCAACCGCGGCCTGCTGTTCGACCGCCTGCACACCGCACTGGCGCGGGCGCGGCGCGAGCAGGGGCAGCTGGCGCTGCTGTATCTCGATCTCGACAAGTTCAAGCAGGTCAACGACACCCACGGCCACGCGGTGGGCGACCAGCTGCTGCGCGCGGTCGCCAGGCGGCTGAAGCTGTGCGTGCGCGAGGCCGACACCGTGGCGCGCATCGGCGGCGACGAATTCGTGGTGCTGCTGGAAAGCCTGCAGCATCCGGAGCACGCTCAGCCGGCCGCCGACAAGCTGCGCGGGGCGCTGGACCAGCCGCTGACCATAGACGGCCACAGCCTGCGCATCCTGCCCAGCATCGGCATCGCGCTGTACCCGGAGCACGGCGACAGCGCACAGGCACTGCTGCGTCACGCCGACGACGCGATGTACCGGGCCAAGAAGGGCGGTGAGTCCTGCCTGCCGCCGCAGGAACACCCGCTGTCCGGCGACGGCGGCTGTGCGCCGCAGCCGGCGTAAGCGCCCCGACTCCGCACTCTCTCTGCCAGACAAACGTTGGCCGCAAGCACCCGCTGCTTGCGGCCAACGTTTTCGTGCGGCCCGCTCAGGCTGCGGCCGGGGCCGGCAGGCGCGACCGCCCCAGGCGGTTGATCCACAGCGAGGCCAGGATCACCGCGCCGCCCAGTGCCAGGCGCGGCAGGTCGGCGTCGCGGTTCCAGATCAGCACGTTGACCAGCAGGCCGGCCGGCACGTGCAGCTCGTTCATGATCGCCAGCGTGCCGGCGCTGACGCGGGTGCTGCCCTTCACCCACCAGTACATGCCCAGCGCGGTGGCGAACAGCCCCATGTAGACCAGTACGCCCCACTGCATCGCGGTGTGCGGCAGGCGCGCCGGGTTGCCGAAGATCAGGTAGGACGGCAGCGCCAGCAGCAGTGCGCCGAGGAAGAAGTGGCCAAAGAAGCGGTGCAGCGGCTGCGATACCGGATGCTGCTGCAACAGGCGGCGGCACAGTACCTGGCCGGCGGCAAAGGTGGCGTTGGCCAGCTGCAGCAGCAGGAAGCCGGTCAGGTATTCGCCCTCCAGCGGCTGGAAACGGATGATGACGCCGCCGCCGACCGCCACCGCGGCCGCCAGCAGCGCCCAGCGGTTGAAACGGCGCGCCAGCGCGTCGTCGAGCAGGGTGACGTAGATCGGCGTCAGCACCGTGAACAGCAGCACCTCCGGCACGGTCAGCACGCTGAAGCTGCGGTACAGGCACAGGTAGGTGACGCCGAACTGCAGCGCGCCGGCCAGCCAGAAACCGGCCACCAGCCGCGCCGGCAGTCCGCGCCAGACGGTCAACGGCAGGAACACCGCGGCGGCGATCAGCACGCGCAGCAGCACGGCGAAGTCGCTGTCGACCTTGCCGGCCAGGTATTCGCCGATCAGGCTGAAGGAAAACGCCCACAGGACGGTAACGATGATCAGGTGACGCATGGTGTGGCTTTGCAATGTCGGGACGGGTGGCGATGATAGGCGATGGCGCGCCGCTTGGGAACGGCGGGCGCCAGCGTATGGCGCGGCAGGCACTACAATGAAGTAAGCGCCGCAGGGCGCGAAACGGTATCGGCCTGTCCGCCGCCATGCGGCAGGGGCAGGTCGCGGAGGGACGCATCATGACATCCTTACGCAAGCAGCGCGGCTGGTATAACGGCGCCTATTTATTCACCGCCATCTTCGTGCTGGTGCTGTTCATGTCGCAGCCGTGGTTGCCGCTGTTGCTGCTGGCGGCGCTGGCCGGCGCCGGCATCGTGATCGGCATCGCGCGCGGCGGCCACTACCTGAAACAGTGGCTGAACGAGCACCCGCTACACTGGCACTGAGCGGTATGGCCGGCCGGACCGGCAAGCCTTGACTGCGGTCAAGGAGCGCGGGCGGGACAAGTCCGACGATGACGCCATCGTCATTGCCGGAGGCTGTCATGCTGCGTCTCACCCACTACCTGCAAAGCCTGCTGCAACCCGCTCCCGTCGCACCGCCGCGCCAGCCTGGCGGCCCGGTGCTGATCTGGAACCTGATCCGCCGCTGCAACCTGACCTGCCAGCACTGCTACTCCATCTCCGCCGACAAGGACTTCGCCGGTGAACTGAGCACCGCCGAGGTGTTCACGGTGATGGACGACCTGAAGGCCTTCGGCGTGCCGGTGCTGATCCTGTCCGGCGGCGAGCCGCTGCTGCGCCCGGACATCTACGACATCGGCCGCCGCGCCAAGGAAATGGGCTTCTACGTCGGCCTGTCCAGCAACGGCACGCTGATCAATGCGGCCAACGTTGGCCGCATCGCCGAGGTCGGTTTCGACTATGTCGGCGTCAGCCTCGACGGCATCGGCGCCACCCACGACAAGTTCCGCCGTCTCGACGGCGGCTTCGCGCTGGCGCTGAACGGCATCCGCCTGGCGCGCGACGCCGGCATGAAGGTCGGCGTGCGCTACACCATGACCGAGGACAACGCCCACGACCTGCCGGCGCTGCTGCAGCTGGTGAGCGACGAAGGCATCGACAAGTTCTACTTCTCGCACCTCAACTACGCCGGACGCGGCAACAAGCACCGCGACAGCGACGCCCGCCACGCGCGCACGCGCTGGGCGATGGAGCTGCTGATCGAGTCCTGTCTTGCCCACCTGCGTGCCGGCACGGCGAAGGAATTCGTCACCGGCAACAACGACGCCGACGGCGTCTACCTGCTGCAGTGGGCGGCGCGGCACTATCCCGAGCAGCTGGACGCCTTGCGCCAGCGCCTGACGCAGTGGGGCGGCAACGCCAGCGGCGTCAACGTCGCCAATATCGACAACCTCGGCAACGTGCACCCGGACACCATGTGGTGGAAGGTGACGCTGGGCAATGTGCGCGAGCGGCCGTTTTCCGCGATCTGGCCGGACGTGTCGCATCCGCTGATGGCCGGCCTCAAGCAGCGGCCGCGGCCGGTGCACGGCCGCTGCGCCGCCTGCGCCCATCTGGCGATCTGCAACGGCAATACCCGGGTGCGGGCGTGGGAGCTGAGCGACGACTTCTGGGCCTCCGATCCGGCCTGTTACCTCAGCGACGCCGAGATCGGCGTGGCGGACGGCGCCTATCCGCTGCCGCAGCTGACGCCGTGGCAGCGCATCACGCCGGTGGCGGAGGGCAGCCGATGAAACTCGCCAGCCTGTTACTGGCCGCCATCGCCAGCCTGCCGCTGGCGGCCACCGCCGCCAACCCTACCGATCTCTACCAGCAGCACTGCCTCAGCTGCCACGGAGCCCAGCGCATGGGCGCGATGGCGCCGGCGCTGCTGCCGCAGAGCCTGGAGCGCATCAAGCCGGCCGAGGTGCTAGCGGTGATCCGCGACGGCCGCGCCGCCACGCAGATGGCCGGTTTTGCCGGCCGCCTGTCCGATGCTGAAATCGGCGAGCTGGCGGGGTGGCTGGCCACCCCGCCGGCGACACCGCCGCGCTGGCGCGAGGCGGACACCGCCGCGTCGCGCATTCAATACCTCGATCCGGCCAAGCTGCCGCCGCGGCCGCGCTTTGCGGCCAACGTTGATCCGCGCAACCTGTTTGTGGTGGTGGAGGCCGGCGATCACCATGTCACGGTACTGGACGGCGACCGTTTCACGCCGCTCACCCGCTTCAAGAGCCGCTTCGCGCTGCACGGCGGGCCGAAGTTCTCGCCCGACGGCCGCTTTGTCTACTTTGCCAGCCGCGACGGCTGGGTGACGCAGTACGACCTGTACACGCTGCAGACGGTGGCCGAGATCCGCGTCGGGCTGAACACCCGCAACGTGGCGGTGTCCGGCGACGGGCGCTGGGTGCTGGCCGGCAACACCCTGCCGGAGACGCTGGTGCTGCTCGACGCCAACGGCCTGAAGCCGGTGAAGACCATCGCGGTGCGGGATCGCGCCGGCAGGGCGTCGCGGGTGTCGGCGGTGTACGACGCCGCGCCGCGGCAGAGCTTCGTGGTGGCGCTGAAGGACGCCGCCGAGCTGTGGGAGATCTCCTACAACCCGCAGGCCGACAAGATTTATCCCGGCCTGGTGCACGACTACCAGATGGGCGAGGGGCTGGCGCTGCCCGGTTTCCTCAATCCGCGGGTGACGCCGCTGTCCATGGTGCTGGACGACTTCTTTTTCGATAGCGGCTATCGCCACGTGATGGCCGCCTCGCGCGACGGCCAGGCGCAGGTGATCAACCTCGACGCGCGTAGCAAGGTGGCGACACTGCCGCTGGACGGCATGCCGCACCTGGGCTCCGGCATCACCTTCGAGCAGGATGGCCATCACTACATGGCGACGCCGAACCTGAAGGGCGGCCGCGTGACGGTGATCGACATGGACCGCTGGCAGGTGGCGGCCAACATCGCCACGCCGGGGCCGGGCTTTTTCCTGCGCAGCCACGAAAACACGCCCTACGCCTGGGTGGACGCGATGATGTCGATGCGCCGCGATACGCTGTCCATCATCGACAAGCGCACGTTGCAGGTGGTGCGCCAGCTGACGCTGCGCCCGGGCAAGACCAACGCCCACGTCGAATTCACCCGCGACGGCCGCTACGCGCTGGTCAGCATCATGGAAACGCCGGGCGAGCTGGTGGTGGTGGATGCGGCGACGTTCAAGGAGGTGGCCGCGCTGCCGATGATGAAGCCGATCGGCAAGTACAACGTGTACAACAAGGTGACGCGTTCGGAAGGCACCAGTCATTAGCGCTGGCCAGGCCTGATTCGGCGACCACGCCGGCCACCGGGAACGGACCACCAGGAACTGACCCTGCCGGCCAGGGTTGGCCGCAGGCGGCGGGGCACGACTAGCTCTTTCGGCTAGGGTGCCACCGCCTTTTGGCGCATGGTGGCACGCGTGGGCCGCGCGTAGCCTTGCAGCATCCCCCTACGCGCGGGTGCGACATCCGCAGGAAAACAGCAATGAACCAGATTGATATTCGGACCTTTTTGCAGCATCAGCCACTGTTCCAGCAGCTGTCCGAGGCGCAGCGCGAGGCGCTGGTGCCCGGCACCCGCGAGGTGCGCGGCCAGAAGGGGCAGGTGATCTTCCAGAAGGGCGACCCCTGCGACGGCATGTATCTGGTGGTGTACGGCAAGGTCAAGCTGGCGCTGACCGCGCAGAACGGCACCGAGAAGGTGATGGAAATCCTGCACCCGAGCCAGAGTTTTGCCGAGGCGGTGATGTTCCTGCGCCGGCCTTGCCCGGTGATGGCGCAGTTCGTCGAGGACGGCCTGCTGCTGCACGTCAGCGCCGAGGTGATCTTCGGCGCCATCGCGCAGGATCCGGCCTTCGCCCAGCGCATGCTGGCCGGGCTGTCGCTGCGCCTGCACAGCCTGGTGCGCGACGTGGAACGCTACTCGGTGGAGAGCGCGGTGCAACGCGTGGTCGGCTACCTGCTGCAGGTGGAAGACGACGCCAGCAGCGGCTCGGTGGTGCACCTGCCGGTCAACAAGAACCTGATCGCGTCACGGCTGAACCTGACGCCGGAAACCTTCTCCCGCGTGCTGCACCAGCTGGCGGACGAGGGCCTGATCGAGGTGCGCGGCCGCGATATTGTGCTGAAGGATCTGGAGTCGCTGCGCGACTTCGGCTTTGCCTGAGCCGGCTGCGCCGCCGTACCGAATTTGCGCTGGACACACCGCCCCCGCCGTAGCGGCCGGGGCGGTGTTTGCATTGCGGCCAACCTTTGTTGGCGGCTGCCATGCAACACAGGCCGCGCCCGCAGGCCGGGCTGTGCTGCGCGGCCGTTCAGAACGGCTTGTCGCCCAGAATGGTGGCGCGGTGCATGATGCGGTGCGCCGGGCGGTAGTCGTCCACCGCGTAGTGCTGGGTGACGCGGTTGTCCCAGAACGCGATGTCACCCGGCTGCCAGCGCCAGCGCACGCTGAATTCCGGCTTGGCAAAGTGGGCAAACAAAAACGCCAGCAGCGCGTCGCTCTCCTCCGGAGGCAGCTCGTTGATGCGGGTGGTGAAACCGTCGCTGACGAATAGCGCCTTGTCGCCGCTGACCGGGTGGGTGCGGATCACTGGATGGCTGACCGGCGGCGTGCTGCGACGGGTTTCCTCGTAGCGCGCCAGCGCCTCCGGCGTGTGGCCGAAGCGCTCCAGCGGGAAAGACTTGGTGAAGTCGTGCGTTGCGGTCAGCCCGTCCAGCAGCTGCTGCAGGCGCGGCGACAGCGCGGCGTAGGCGGCGGTGCCGCTGGCCCACAGCGTGTCGCCGCCGTACTCCGGCAGCTGCCGCGCCACCAGCACCGAGCCCAAGGGCGGGGTGTCGATGAAGGTGACGTCGGTGTGCCAGATGGCGTTGTCGCGCAGGTCGTTCAGCGCGGTGTCCAGCACCATGATCTGCGGCGTGTCCGCGATCTTCGGGTACAGCGGGTGGATGTGCAGGTCGCCGAACCAGGCGGCAAAGTCGCGCTGCTGCTGTGGGCTGAGGTCCTGATTGCGGAAGAACAGCACCTGGTGTTGCAGCAGCGCGGCGCTGAGCGCCTGTTGCCGTGCGCTGTCCAGCGGCTGCGCGAGGTCGATGCCGGTGACGATGGCGCCCAGTGCCGGGCTGAGGCGGGTGAAATGCAGACTCATGACGGTAATCCTTTCAATGGTGTTGGCCGTGCCACGGGGTAAGGCGCTGCTGCAGCCGGCGCAGGCCCAGCTCCAGCGCGAAGGCGACCAGCGCGATGACGATGATGCCGAGCACCACCACGTCGGTGACCAGGAACTGTGCGGCGGACTGGATCATGAAGCCCAGCCCGCGGGTGGCGGCGATCAGCTCCGCCGCCACCAGGGTCGACCAGCCGGCGCCGAGGCCGATGCGCACGCCGGTGATGATCTCCGGCAGCGCGCCGGGCAGGATCACGTGGCGCAACAGCTGCCAGCGGCTGGCGCCCAGCGACAGCGCCGCCTGTTGCCGCAGCTGGCTGACGCTGGCGACGCCGTGGGCGGTGGCGATCAGCACCGGCGCCAGGATGGCGAGGAAGATCAGCAGCACCTTGGACGCCTCGCCGATGCCGAACCAGATCACGATCAGCGGCAGATAGGCCAGCGGCGGCAGCGGACGGTAGAACTCGATTACCGGATCGAGCAGGTGTCGCGCCAGCGGGAACACGCCGATGACGATGCCCAGCGGGATGCCGACGACGACCGCCGCCAGCAGCGCCAGCAGCATGCGCTGCAGGCTGGCCAGCAGGTGCTGCGGCAGGGTGGCGTCCATGTAGCCGCCGTTCAGCAGCTCGCCGAATTTGGCCAGCACCGCTTGCGGCGGCGGCAGGAACAGCGGTGCAATCAGCCCGCTGGCGGTGAGCGCCCACCACAACAGCAGCAGGCTGGCGATGCTGAGCGCCGCCCAGTGCGCCGCTTGCGGCTGCCAGCGGCGGTCGGCCGGGGCGACCGGAGTAGCGGTATCGAGGCTGTCGGGCACGGCGATCAGGGTGGTTGGGGAAGTGGACATCAGGCGGCCTCCTCGTGACCTTGCCGGAACAGGCTGTGCAGCAGCGATTCGCGCAGCGCGATGAATTCCGGATCGGACTTGATCGCGCGCACGTCCTCGCCGGCGCGGTAGCGCTGGTTGAAGGTTGGCCGCAAGCGCTGCACGATGCGCCCCGGCCCCGGCGACATCAGCACCAGCTCGGTGGCGAGGAACAACGCCTCCTCGATGTCGTGGGTGATCAGGAACACGCCGCGCTGCGACTGCTGCCACACGCGCAGCAGCAACTGCTGCATCTGCTCGCGGGTGAACGCGTCCAGCGCGCCGAACGGCTCGTCCAGCAGCAGCACCTGCGAGCGGCTGGCCAGCGCGCGGGCGATGCCCACCCGCTGGCGCATGCCGCCGGACAGCTGCCAGGTGCGCTTGCCGGCGACATCGGCCAGCCCGACCAGACGCAGGGTGTCGGCGACGATGCGCTCGCGCGTTAGCGCGTCCGCACCCTGCAGCTTGAGGCCGAAGGCGACGTTGTCGTGCACGTTCAGCCACGGCAGCAGCGCGTCGTGCTGGAACACCACCGCGCGCTCCACTCCCGGCGCCGTCACTGGCTGGCCGGCAAACAGCACCCGGCCCTGGCTGGGCGCGATGAAACCGGCCAGCACCCCCAGCAGCGTGCTCTTGCCGCAACCGGACGGCCCCAGCGCCACCAGCAGCTCGTCACGCGCGAGACTCAGCGACACCTGGTGCAGTGCCGGCTGCAACTGGCCGGGGTAGGTAACGCCAAGCTTGTCGACTTGTAGCAGGCTCATGGTCGGCTCCGTCTAGCGCAGCGCGGCGTTGATGAACTGGTTGGTGACGTAGGGCGTGTAGCTCGGCTGCAGGCTGTCGACCTTGCCTTGCGACTTGAGGAAGGCGGCGGTATCGCCGACCGCCCTCACCAGCGGCTGTTGCAGCAGCTTGCTTTGCTCTGCCAGCGACGGGTAGCTGTTGCCCGGCAGCAGCGCGCTGACTTCCTCCGGCTTGCTGCCGGTGAGGCGGGCGATCTTCGCCACGTTGGCCGCATTGCCGGCAAAGCCTTTCGGGTCCTTGTTGTAGCGTTCGAACACCTTGCCGGTGACGCTCACGAACTGCTTGAGGAAGTCCGGATTCCTGGCGGCGAAGTCCTGGCGCACGATCCACAGGTCGTAGGTCGGCGCACCCCATTTGCCGACTTCGGCCGAGCTGGTCAGCACCTTGCCGCTGGCGCGCACCTTGCCCAGTGCCGGCTCCCACACATAGGCGCCGTCGATGTCGCCACGCTGCCAGGCGGCGGCGATTTCGCTGGGGCGCAGGTTGAGGATGGTGACCTTGCCGGCGTCCACTTTCCAGTGCTTGAGCGCCGCCAGCAGGCTGTAGTGGGTGGTGGATACGTACGGCACCGCGATCTTCTTGCCGATCAGGTCGGCCGGCTTGCTGATGCCGCTGCCGTTGCGTACCACCAGCGCCTCGGATTCGCCGATCACGCCGGTGACGAGAAAGGTCTGGATCGGCAGGCCGCGGCTGGCGGCGGCGGCCAGCGGGCTGGAGCCGATATTGCCGATCGGCACGTCGCCGGAGGCCACCGCGGCGATTACCTCGGCGCCGCTCTCGAACTTGCGCCAGTTGATCTTCTTGCCGGTGGCTTTTTCGTAGTCGCCGTCGGCCTGCGCCACCTTGGACGGGTCGACGCCGGTCTGGAACGCGATGGTGACGCCGTCATCGGCGTGGGCGGTGCCGGCCATAAAGGCCAGCGACACAAACAGGGAAACGAGGGCGGGGCGGGTCATGGCAATCTCCAGTGGTGTATCGTTTGCAATGGAGCCATTAAAAAGAGAAACCGGCGGACGGGGAAACAATAAAAGCCGCACCCTATATTCAGTTCCGGCTGCGGTATTTATCGCTTAATTGAATAAGGCGATAAATTATTAAATGGCTGGAGATGTTGTGAATAAAGCCGATGGCGATATCGGTTTTATCTATAAGGCGCGGGCGAATTGGCGGGTAAAGTGCAGCCTGCTATTACTGATGAATATTGGCCATGAAGCGCTTCAAGCAGTCGAAGGGTTTTTCGGCGGGATTCAACCCGCAGCAATTAAGCGCCTGCCGGCAACTGCTGGCCGATTTGCCTTGTCCCGCGCAATTGCACTGGAACGAGCGCGAGGTGTTTGCCTGTTTTGACGGCTGGTGGCTGACCAGCGAGTTTTTCCCGGTGGCCAGCTTCTGCGATACGGCCCCGCAGCGGGCGCACTACGCGGCACGGCTGCGCATACACGGCCGCTTCGGCCAGAACCTGCCGGCCGACTGGCTGTTCGCGCTGAATTACGGCGAAAGCAAGACCGTGTCGCTGCTCAAGCTGATCCGCGTACTGCACCTGCTCAATCACCTGGGGCGCAACGATGTCGCGCTGCCGCTGCGCATCGATCTCGACCCGCGCATCTGCCACGCCTTCAGCGACCGCATCATCGACTTCACCACGGCACTGCTGGCGCAGCTGGGGCTGGCCAGCCGGCAGGTGATGTTTCTGCTGTTCATCAACCAGCCCACTGTCGAGCTTGGGGTGGCGCTGGTGCGCCGCTACCGCGAGCAAGGCCATCTGGTGGGGCTGGGCGGTTTTGGCGACAGCGGGCACGACTTGTCGCGGCTGTGGCGGCTGGAGCCGGATTTTGTCTGCCTGTCGCCGCGCTTCATGCGCCGCGCTGTGATGTATCCGCAGGTGCGCGACCAGCTGCTGGCGCTGATGCCGCAGCTGGTGCAGCAGGGCTTTGCGCTGGGGGTGGAGGAAATCGTGTGCGACAACATGCTGGCCATGGCGCAGCAGATGCAGGCGCGCTATTACGCCGGGCAGCTGGTGTCGCAGCGGCTGGCGCCGGCCTGATATGCAATGCAGCGCGTGCCGGATAAGCAATGCACTTTTGCTTGGTTCCCTGGCGCCAGCCGGCTGCCTATAGTGGACACATCGCGTGACGACACGCAGCCGGGATGATCTGTTTTTTTGTGGTGGCTTTACCTGTGGTCTCTGCGTTTTCTCCTCTTGGGCTTTTGTTGGCCGGGCTTGTCAGCCCGGCCGTTTTTTTGCCCGCTGGCCGTGGCGGCGACCGCTGCGCCACGGCTCAGGATACGGCGTCGGTATCGGCGTAGCGCTCGTGGATCGCCATGACCTGGTCCAGATGATCGTGCAGCGCCTGCACGCAGTCGGCATCCAGTTTGCCGGCCAGAACCATGCGATCCAGCTCGGCCAGCGCGTTGGCCGGCGACCAGACCGGCTTGTACGGCCGGATCGCCGTCAGCGCATCGAAGATGTCGGCCACCGTCACGATACGCGCCTCCAGCGGGATGGCGTCCTGCCGCAGCTGCCGCGGATAGCCGGAGCCGTCGAGGTATTCGTGATGGCAGTGCACGATGTTGCGCAGGATGACGGAGTCGGGCAGGCGTTGCTGCGCACCGCTGCCCACGATGCGGTCGATGATCTGCACTCCCTTGTCGACATGGGTTTCCATGATGGCGCGCTCGGCCGGATCGAGCCGGCCCGGCTTGAGCAGTACCTTGTCGGGGATGCCGATCTTGCCGATATCGTGCAGCGACGAGAACAGGTATACGCACTCCACGAACTCGTCGTTGTGGCCGTAGCGTGGCGCGACGGCACGGGCAATCACGCGCGAGTAGCGCGCCATGCGCTCCAGGTGGGAGCCGGTCTCGAAGTCGCGCACCTCGGTCAGCTCGCGCGCCACCCGTGTTGCTGCCAGGATGGAACGAACGGCGGACAGCTCGTTGGCAATCGCCATGCTGATCAGGTTGGTGTACAGCACCAGGTCGCGCTGCACCTGCGGGCTGAAGGCCGCCGCCTGTATCGAGTCGAAGAACACGAAACCGGCGAGGCTGCCGCCATCGTAGAACGGCACCGTGAACGACGAGCGGTAGCCCTGTTCGCGCAACCAGGCGCTGTGTGCGGTATCGGATTGCAGCGCCTGCGCGATGTCGTCGAGCACACGGAACTCGCCGCTGGCCGCCAGGCTGCTCAGCGTGAGGCTGTCGGACAGCTTGTACTCGTAAGCGGTGAGGGCCACGCCCGAGCGCGTGCTGTTGATGAAGGTCTTGAGGATGTCGTCCTTCTCGTCGTACAGCGCACAGGCAATACGATCGACCGCCGGCACTGTTTCCAGCAGGCGGTTGTGTAGTTCGTTCAGGCGATGGGACAGCGTGTCGTCGTGAAGACTCAGCGTCATCATCAGTAACTGCGGGTTGGCGGTCATCAAGACAGGCTTTCCAGAATTAAGGTCGCAACAGGGGCGTATTCGGCCATACCTTAATACGCATCCCGGTTGTAATCCATCCCTGATCCATCCGTGCGTGCTTTTCTGCGTGGTCCGCGTCGGCAGCAGCTGATGTATTTCGATGGCGGAATCGGCCGCAGCGCGCTGTGGCTGGCGATGATGCCACCGGTTCGTCGCTGTTGGCAGGATTCATTTCCTGTGTCGGACGTTAAATAAAAAGGTTGGCCGCAATGCCATTGCGGCCAACCTTGGGGACTACCGGTTCACATTCAGCGTTTGGCCAGTCGCTGCACCACCGCCACCAGCGTGTCGATCTCCTCGCAGGTGTTGTAGAACGCGAGCGATGGCCGCACCGTCGCCTCCAGCCCGAAACGGCGCAGGATGGGTTGCGCGCAGTGGTGGCCGGAGCGCACCGCGATGCCTTCCTGGCTCAGTGCGCGGCCAACCTCTTCGGTGCGGTAGCCCGGCAGCACGAAGGACAGCACGCTGGCCTTGTTGGCCGCGGTACCGACCAGCCGCAACCCCGGCACGCCTTGCAGGCCGTGCGTGGCGTAGACCAAGAGGTCGTGCTCGTAGCGCGCGATGTTGTCCAGACCGATGCGTTCCACGTAGTCGATGGCGGCGCCCAGGCCGACGGCGTCGGCAATATTGCCGGTGCCGGCTTCGAACTTGTTGGGCGCCGGCTGGTACAGCGTCTTCTCGAAGGTGACGTCGGCAATCATGTTGCCGCCGCCTTGCCACGGCGGCATGCTGTCCAGCAGTGCCGCCTTGCCGTACACCACGCCGATGCCGGTGGGTGCAAACACCTTGTGGCCGGAGAACACGAAGAAGTCCGCGTCCAGCGCCTGCACGTTGACGCGCAGGTGCGATACCGACTGCGCGCCGTCCACCAGCACCCGCGCACCGGCGGCGTGCGCCAGCGCGATGACCTCGGCCACCGGCGTCACCGTCCCCAGCGCGTTGGAAACCTGGGTGATAGCCACCAGCCGGGTGCGGCTGTTGAGCAGCTTGCGGTACTCGTCGAGCAGGATCTGGCCGCTGTCGTCCACCGGAATCACGCGGATGCGCGCACCGACACGGGCCGCCAGTTGCTGCCACGGCACGATGTTGGCGTGGTGCTCCAGGTTGGAGACGATGATCTCGTCGCCGGCGCCGATGTTCTGCTGGCCCCAGGTGTTGGCCACCAGGTTGATCGCCTCGGTGGCACCACGCACGAAGATGATCTCGTCCGGGCTGCCGGCACCGATGAAGCGCGCCACCTTGTTGCGGGCGGCCTCGTAGGCGTCGGTCGCGCGTGCGGCCAACTCGTGGGCGGCGCGGTGGATGTTGGAGTTCTCGTGCTGGTAAAAGTACGAAATGCGGTCGATCACCGATTGCGGCTTGTGCGTGGTGGCGGCGTTGTCCAGCCAGATCAGCGGCTTGCCGTTGACGCGCTCCGCCAGAATCGGGAAATCCCGGCGGATGGCGTTGACGTCGAAACCGTGCTGGCGGCTGGCGACGTGGCGGTCGAAGTCCGGCGCCTTGTCCAGCCGCGTCACCGGTCTCAGGAAATAGAACTGACTGCTGGCGGGGGCGGCAGCGGGTGCCGGTGCGGCCGGTTGCTGGCGGCTGTCGCCGGCCAGCAGTGCGCGCAGCACGTCCTCTCCGGGCAGGCCGAAGGACTGCGCGGTGACGCGGTCGTCCACGCCGGGCAGCGGCGCGGTCGGCGTGCTGCCGGCCAGCTCGCCGTAGCGGCCGCCCTCGCTCACGAAGTAATACGGTGACGAGGCCGGTGCGCCGCCTGCCGTCGGGGCCGACGGCTGCACTGCGGCCAACTGTGGCACGTTGGCCGCATAGCCTTCCGGCACGGCATAGGCCGCCGGGTCGCGCAGGCCGCTACCTACCGCCGGCATTGGTGCGGTGGCCGGCAGCGGCTGGATCGCCGGCTGCGCGGCGCCGGATGGCGGGGTCAGCGTGCCGCTGTCCTGTGGCGTCTGGCCGGGCAGGCTGCTGAAGAAGGCGTTGGCCAGCCGCGCCAGCTCGCCCGCATCCGGCAGGCCGTCGGGCTTACTTGTAAGTGTCTGGATAGTCATGGTACTTGCCAATCTCCACGTCTTCGAGCACCGCCAGTGCGTCTTCGGTCAGCACCGCCAGCGAGCAATACAGCGAAATCAGGTAGGACGCGATGGCGTTGCGGTTGATGCCCATGAAGCGCACCGACAGCCCCGGGCTCTGTTCGCCGGCCACGCCCGGCTGGTACAGGCCGACCACGCCCTGACGCTTGTCGCCGACGCGCAAGAGCAGGATCTTGGTCTTGCCGTTTTCGTCGATCGGCAGCTTGTCCGACGGGATGATCGGCACGCCGCGCCAGGTGATGAACTGCGAGCCGAACAGGCTGACGGTCGGCGGCGGCACGCCGCGACGGGTGCACTCGCGGCCGAAGGCGGCGATGGCCAGCGGGTGGGCAAGGAAGAAGCCCGGCTCTTTCCACACCTTGGTCAGCAGCTCGTCAAAGTCGTCCGGGGTGGGGGCACCGGTCAGCGTGCTGATGCGCTGCGTGTCGTCCACATTGGCCAAGAGGCCGTATTCCGGGTTGTTGATCAGCTCGGATTCCTGACGTTCCTTGATGGTTTCGATGGTCAGGCGCAGCTGTTCCTTGATCTGGTCGTGCGGGCTGGAGTACAGGTCGGACACGCGGGTGTGCACGTCCAGCACTGTGGTGACGGCATTGAGGAACAGCTCGCGCGGCTGCTCTTCGTAGTCGACGAAGGTTTGCGGCAGCTCGGCTTCGTCGCGCTGCGAGCACGCGACACGCATATTGCCGGCGTTTTTCACGCGGTTGAGGCGGAAGATGCCGGCCTCGACCGGCGTCCACTGCAGCAGGTGCACCAGCCAGCGCGGGCTGATGGTGGATAGTTGCGGGACGGTCTTGGTGGCGTTCGCCAGCTGGCGGGCGGCGTTGTCGCCCAGTGCCAGTTGGGCATCCTGATGTTCGGCCATGATGATTCCTTGTGTGGCGTTGGTTGAGGTAAAAGGTGGCGGCTAGCGCAGATGCGGCGCACCGGTAAGGTTCTGGCTGTTGGCCTGGGTGATGTGGCTGCCGGGCAGCACGTCGCGGGTGAGCCACACGTTGCCGCCGATGGTGGCGCCCTGGCCGATGGTGATGCGGCCCAGCAGGGTGGCGCCGGCGTAGATCACCACGTCGTCTTCGACGATCGGGTGGCGCGGCTGGCCTTTTTCCAGCTTGCCGTCGGCGTCGCTGGCAAAGCGCTTGGCGCCCAGCGTCACCGCCTGGTACAGCCGCACCCGCTCGCCGATGACGGCGGTTTCGCCGATCACCACCCCGGTGCCGTGGTCGATGAAAAAGCCCTTGCCGATCTGCGCGCCGGGGTGGATGTCGATGCCGGTGTCGGAGTGCGCGATCTCGGCGATGATGCGGGCCACCAGCGTGGCGCCGGCGCGGTACAGGTGGTGCGCCAGGCGGTGGTAGAGGATGGCGGTGATGCCGGGGTAGCACAGCAGCACCTCGTCCACGCTGCGCGCGGCCGGGTCGCCCACGTAGGCGGCGTGCACGTCGGCATCGAGGATGCGGCGCAGGCGCGGCAGCTCGGCGGCCAGGCCGCGGGCGATGGTCACCGCGTGCTGTTCGCTCTTGGTGTCGCTCAGTCCCTGCAGCCGGGCGCTGTAGCTCAGCTCCAGCTGCAGCTGCTTCACCAGCGCGTCTAGCGCCTGGGCCAGCGTGTGGCCGACATAAAAGTCTTCGCTGCTTTCGTTCAGGTCCGGCGGCCCGAGGCGCATCGGGAACAGCACGCCGGACAGCGCCTCCACAATGTCGCGCAGTGCCTCGCGAGACGGAAACTCGCGTCCGCCCAGCTCGCGGGTGCGGCCGTGGGCCTGGCGCCAGGCCTGGCGTGCGCCGCGCAGCTCGCGCACCACCTGATCGATATCCCAGTTCTGCTGCTGGTGGCCGAAGGAAAGCCAGTTTTTTGCTCGGTCGTTCATGTGATCCACTCCGGGAAAAGTCGGATTAATCCTGTTGCCACGGCAGGCGGTGATGGCGCCAGCCGCCGACATCGCCACGGCGCTGCTGCTCGTCCAGATCGCCTTCGAAGCCTTCCAGCACGTTGAACACCCGGCTGAAGCCGGCGCGGCTTGCTTCCTCGGCCGCCGCGGCCGAGCGTTTGCCGCTGCGGCACAGCAGCACGATCACCGCATCCTTGCCGCCGGCCTTGCTTTCCAGCTCGCGCAGGAAGCGCGGGTTCTTGAGCAGCGCGGTGCCGGTTTGCCACGCCACGTGCAGCGAGCCGGGCACGTGGCCGACGAACTTGCGCTCTTCTGCGGTGCGGACGTCGACCAGTTGCGCGATGCCGGCCTCGACCAGCGACCACGCTTCCTGCGGGTACAGGCAGCCGGCGTAGGCGAGGCCGGCGACCTGCGCCCGCTCACGGGCGGTAGTCAGCAGCGGTGCGGCATCCGGCGCGCTGACGGCGGCGGGGGTGGGGGGTGTTTGGATTTCTGGCATGACAATTTCCTGGTGAGCCGTGTTGCCGGGGTGGAACCACTATACGGTCGCCGCCGCCGTGGACTAATCAAGGAAATCCGATATGAATATCTGGTGGCCGGGTGCAATGCTTTGCAGGAAATCCGGATAGGAAAACGCCGCCGGCAAGGCGGCGGCGGGGCGAGGACGATGCGCGCGGGAGCGGGCGCGGCGCCGGCTGGCGGATTGCGCACCGTTACAGGGCCGGTTCCAGCTCGCCGTAGTGGGCATTGGCCACGTCCACGTGCGAGCGCAGGCGGCCCTTCAGCACGTTGCGGCCAACCTGGTAGAACAGCGGGTTGTGCGGGTCGCTGGCCGGGCCGCGGGCTTCGGCGGCCAGGTGTGCCGGCAGGGTCAGCAAGGGCACGTTGGCATCCAGCTGCGCCGCCATGAAGAAAGCGCTGGACAGGCGGTCGATACCGGCCGGCGGCGTGACCACGCGATGCAGCGTCGCCTTGAGGTAGCCGTTGGAGGCCAGTTCCAGCAGCTCGCCGATATTCACCACGAACGTGCCTGCAACCGGGGTCGCCAGCACCCACTCGTCGCCTAGCAGCACTTCCAGCCCCGGCTGGTCGCCCTGCAGCACCAGCGTCAGGTAGCCGGAATCCTTGTGCGCACCGACGCCTTGCTCGCTGTCGGTATGGTCGCGCCCCGGGTAGCGGATCAGCTTCAGGTGCTGGAACGGGCCGTCGGCCACGGTGTGGTCGAATACGTCTTCCGCCTGCTCCAGCGCGATGGCAAAGGCGCGCAGCAGGGTGAGGGTGACCTCGGTCAGGCTGTCCTGCCAGCGCAGCACGATGTCCCGCATCTGCGGCAGCTCGGCCGGCCACTGGTTGGGGCCGTGCAGGCGCAGCCACGGCTGGTCGCCGTAGTGCAGCCGGCGCAGCGGGGTCTCGCGCATCACGTCGAACTGTTCGCGCCAGTCGGCCTGTCCCAGCGTCAGCTCGCCGCCGGCGCGGGTATAGCCGCGAAAGTGGGGCGAGTTGACCATCGCCACGCGCTGCTTGGCGGCGTCCGGCAGCGCGAAGAACTGGCGCGAGACGTCCAGCACCTGCTGTTGCAGGCTGTCGGGCACGCCGTGACCCTTTAGGTAGAAGAAACCGACCTCGCGCGCGGCGGTTTTCAGTTCGTGCAGGAAGGCGGCGCGTTGCGCGCCACCGGCGTGGAAGGCGGACAGGTCAAGTTGCGGAAGGGTAGTTTTGTTCACGGGGAACTCCTGACATTCATGGTTGTTATGGGGCGGAGGTCAGCTTCTGCCGGAAGCGGCCATCCTGGTTTCCAGTCTGTGCTGGAAGACTTCGAGCACTACCGACAGCACCCAGTAGATCAGGGCCGCCGAGAGCAGCATTTCCATGTAGCGGTACGACGAGCGGCCATAGCTCTGGGACAGGAACATGATTTCCCACAGCCCCATCACCGACACCAGTGACGAATCCTTCAGCATGGAAATGAACAGGGAAAATGCCGGTGGCACCGCCACCCGCATCGCCTGCGGCAGCACGACAAAGCGCAGGATGGCGCGCGATGACATGCCCAGCGCCTTGCCCGCTTCCCACTGTCCGCGCGGAATGGACAGGATGGCGGCGCGCAGCACTTCGCTGAGATAGGCGCCGTAGCACAGCGTCAGCGCAGTGATTCCGGCCGGGATGGCGTCCGGTACGATGCCCAGCTGCGGCAGCCCCAGATAGATCAACAGGATCTGCACCAGCAGCGGCGTGCCCTTGAAAAACGAGTTGTAGAAGGTCGCCAGCCCGTACAGCAGCGGGTTGCGCGACAGCCGGCCGAGGGCCGATGCCAGGCCGATTGCCAGCGCCAGCAGGGTGGATACCAGGCACAGCAGCACGGTGAGCGGCACGCCCTGCAGCAGCCCCTCCGGATTCAGCTCCAGCCCCAGCAGCAGTGGCAGTTTTTCCAGTGCGAAGCGGTAGTCCAGCCCGAAGGCGGCGGCAAACCAGGCCAGCAGGCCCAGCAGCAGCAAGATCACCAGACTGACGTGCAGCCGGAAGCGGTTTTCCATGTTCATGAGTAGGTATGACGGATAAGGCCGGTGCCGACCGCAGCGGCGGTTGGCACCCGGGGGGTTACTGGGTGATGTCGCTGCCGATCCATTTTTTTGAGATGGCGGCCAGCGTGCCGTCCTGCTTCAGCTCGGTGATCACCTGCTTCACCCGTGCCTGCCACTGCGCATCGCCCTTGTCGACCGCCACCCAGTTCGGCTCGGCGTACAGTGTGGCGGCGACGCGGAACTTGCCGCCCTTGGCGATGCGCTCGTTGGCGGTGTTCAGGTTGGAAACCAGCGCGTCCAGCCGTTTGCCGGTGCCCAGTGCCAGGTCCTGGAAGATGATTTCTTCGTTGTCGTAGGTGGCAATGTTGACCTTGCTGAAAGGGAAGCTCGGCTGAACCGCGCCCGGCGCCTCGATCTTCAGCGTCTTCTGCAGGTAGCGCTCATAGGAGGCGCCTTGCTGCACGCCGATCTTCTTGCCGTCCAGCGTCTTGATGCTGCGGGTGTGCTTGTCGCTGGCGTTGACCACCAGCACCGCCGGCGATTTGTAGTAGATCACCGAGAAATCCAGCACCTGGGCGGCTTCCCTGGTCGGCGTCATCGAGCAGATGCAGATATCCCAGCGCTTGCCCCACTTGCCGGCGGAGATCACCTCCCACGACGGCGTATCCAGCTTCAGCTTCACGTTCAGTTTTTTCGCGACCGCCTTCACCACGTCCACGTCAAAACCATCCAGCTGGTTCTTGCTGTTGAGGAAGGAAAACGGCGGGTAGCTTTCCAGCAGCACGCCGCGCAGTTCGCCACTCTTGCTGACGCGGTCCAGCGTGGTGCCGGCATGGCCGGGGACGGCCAGCAGCAGGGGCAGCAAGGCGGCGGTGGCGCGGATAAGTCCTTGTTTGTTCACGGTGATATCCCTTTGTTGTTTGGGTGATGTGGCAAATCTTATATATCGTTTGGAAATTAATCAATTGCAAATTGATACAATTTGGTTATATAAAATGCAAAATTAACTCAACGCCTGCCCGTCCGGGCAGGCACCAAAAAAGGAAACGACATGAGCAAAACCGTGATTCTGGACGGCGGCATGGGCCGCGAACTCAAACGCATCGGCGCGCCTTTCCGCCAGCCGGAATGGTCGGCGCTGGCGCTGTGGGAGGCGCCGCACTTCGTCGAGCAGGCGCACGACGCCTTCGTGCAGGCCGGGGCGCAGGTGATCACCAGCAACAGCTACGCGGTGGTGCCGTTCCATATCGGCGAGCAGCGCTTTGCCACTGACGGCGCAAGGTTGGCCGCACTGTCCGGCGAGCTGGCGCGCAAGGCGGCGGCCAAGGCCGCGCAGCCGGTGCGGGTAGCCGGCTCGCTGCCGCCGGCACTGGGCTCGTACCGGCCGGACCTGTTCGACGAGGCGCAGGCGCTGGCCATCCTGCGGGTGCTGGTTACCGCGCTGGCGCCGCATGTCGATCTCTGGCTGGCCGAGACGCAAAGCTCGCTGGCCGAAGTGCGCGCGGTGAAGCAGGCACTGGCCGGACAGCCGCAGCCGCTGTGGCTGTCATTCACGCTGCAGGACGAGGACGGCGATGGCGTCGCCCGCCTGCGCTCCGGGGAAACGGTGACGGCGGCGGTGGCCGAAGCGATCCGGCTGGGTGCGGCGGCGGTGCTGTTCAATTGCAGCCAGCCGGAGGTGATGGCGGCGGCGCTGGAGGCGGCCAACGAGGTGATCGGCCACGAGCAGGCCAGCCTGCAGCTCGGCGTGTACGCCAATGCCTTCCCGCCGACGCCGAAAGACGCCAAGGCCAATGCCACGCTCGACGACATCCGCGCCGACCTGACCCCGCGCAACTATGCGCAGTGGGCGGCGCTGTGGGTGGAGAAGGGGGCCAGCGTGGTCGGCGGTTGCTGCGGCATTACGCCGCAACACATCGCCGCGCTGGCGCAGGCCCTGCCGTAAGAAGCTGTTCACGACCTGCTGCGCTTCGTGAAACGTTACACGGTGAGTACGGCTCCGGCATGCTGGTTTATCTCCAGCTCAACGCCGCTTCCTCCGCCGTTTTCGCCTTGTCTCGCGTGAGCGCGCGAGATCATGAACACGTTCCAGGCGGGCGGACACAACAGGCGCTGCCGTGCGGCAGCGCCTGTTTTTTTGGGGGTGTGGCCTGTTTTTTGGGGGGGGGATGTGGACAGTGCGGCCATGCGTCTGGCCGTCGCGGGTTTGATATCACAAAAAGTAATGAAAAAATCAATTTATATCGTTTTTGGTTTTTAAGGCGGCGCACTACACTGGCCTCCTGCCAGCGCAAAAGGCGCGGCTGAATACCGAAACCCCCACGCCGGGTCTGCGAGAAAACCACCATGATCCAAGTACGAGACCTGACCAAACACTACAGCCACCACGGCCGCCGCGTTGCCGCCCTGGAGCTGGTCAGCCTGCAAATCGACGAAGGCACCATCTTCGGCATCATCGGCCGCTCCGGTGCCGGCAAGAGCACGCTGATCCGCTGCCTCAACCTGCTGGAGCGTCCGGACAGCGGCGAGGTGCGCATCGGCGACGACGCGCTGACCGCCTACAGCGAACGCCAGCTGCAACAGCGCCGCCAGCGCATCGGCATGGTGTTCCAGCACTTCAACCTGCTGCGCTCGCGCACGGTGGCGGCCAACGTGCGCTTCCCGCTGGAGCTGGCCGGCGAGCTGGACGCCGCGCAGATGGACGCGCGAGTGGACGAGCTGCTGGCGCTGGTCGGGCTGCAGGATCACCAGCACAAGCGCCCGGCGCAGCTGTCCGGCGGCCAGAAGCAGCGGGTGGGCATCGCCCGCGCGCTGGCCAACCGTCCCGACGTGCTGCTGTGCGACGAGGCGACCTCGGCGCTGGACCCGGAAACCACCGATTCGATCCTGGCGCTGTTGGCCGACATCAACCGCCAGCTGCGGCTGACCATCGTGCTGATTACCCACGACATGCGCGTGATCCGCCAGCTGTGCGACGAGGTGGCGGTGCTCGATCACGGCCGCGTGGTGGAGCAGGGGCGGGTGATCGACGTATTGCTGCAGCCGCAGCACGCGGTGACGCAGAGCCTGCTGGCGGAGACCGGCCTGGTCCAGGGCGCGCTGCAGGGGCAGTGGCGCGAGCGCATCGGCACGCCGGTGCTGAAACTGACCTTTGTCGGCGAGCCGGCGCTGCAGCCGGTGCTGGACAAAGTTGGCCGCGAGGCCGGCCTGCGCGTCAACCTGCTGGCCGGCACGCTGTCGGAAATCAAGGCCACGCCGTTCGGCCAGCTGCTGGCCGGCGTGGTGGCCAGCGATGTCGCGGTGTCGGCATTGCCGGACATTTTTGCCCGCGAGGGCGTGCGTTGCGAGGTGCTGTGATGACGGATTTTGACTGGAACCTGTTGCTGAGCGTGGACTGGCCGGAGATCGGCGCGGCCACGCTGGATACGCTGACCATGCTGGGGGTGTCGCTGCTGGCGACGGTGGCGCTGGGGCTGCCGCTGGGCGTGTTGCTGTACGTCACCGCCCCCGGCCAGCTGCGGGCGCGGCCGCGGCTGTACGCGGTGCTGTCTTTCCTGGTGAACGTGCTGCGCTCGCTGCCGTTCGTGATCGTGCTGATTCCGCTGACGCTGCTGCTGGTCGGCACCTCCATCGGCGTCGCCGGCGCCATCGTGCCGCTGGTGGTGGGCGCGGTGCCGTTCTTTGGCCGGCTGGTGGAAAACGTGCTGCGCGAGGTCGATCGCGGCGTGATCGAGGCCAGCCAGGCGATGGGCGCACGTCTGCCGCAGATCGTGTTCAAGGTGCTGCTGCCGGAGGCGCTGCCCGGCCTGATCGGCGCGGCGACGGTGACCGGGGTGGCGCTGGTCGGCTACACCGCGATGTCCGGCGTCATCGGCGGCGGCGGGCTGGGCGACCTCGCGGTGCGCTACGGCTACCAGCGCTTCCAGACCGAGGTGATGGTCGTCACCGTGGCGCTGCTGCTGGTGCTGGTGCAGCTGCTGCAATCCGCCGGCGACCGCCTGGTGCGCCGTTGTCGCTTTGACTGACTGACTCTCCGCGGCCCTAGCGCCGCAACCCTTTCCCATGCTGTGCCCCTGCATGCCCTGGCCCGTCCGGCCCGGGCAGGGGGAAGACTTACTCTCGAAAAGGAAAAATCATGACCCGCCTGACCAAACTTGCCCTTGCTTTCAGCCTTGCCGGTTTCGCCTTTGCCGCCCAGGCGCAGAACGTGAAGCTGACCGTGGCCGCCTCGCCGGTGCCGCACGCCGAACTGCTGGAGGCGCTGAAACCGACCCTCGCCAAACAGGGCGTGGATCTGGACGTGAAGGTGTTCAACGACTACGTGCTGCCCAACACCCAGGTGCAGGAAAAGCAGCTGGACGCCAACTTCTTCCAGCACATCCCGTATCTGGACAAGTTCAATAAGGACCGCGGTACCAATCTGGTGGCGGCCAGCAAGCCGGTGCACATCGAGCCGTTTGCCGCTTACTCGCTGAAGGTGAAACGGGTGGCCGAGCTGAAGGACGGCGCCACGGTGGCCATCCCCAATGACCCGACCAACGCCGGCCGCGCCTTGCTGCTGCTGGATCAGGGCGGCGTGATCAAGCTGAAGGACCGCAGCAACATCTACCCGACCACCCGCGACATTGCGGCCAATCCCAAGCATCTGAAGATCAAGGAACTGGAAGCCGCCACCCTGCCGCGGGTGCTGAACCAGGTGGATCTGGCGCTGATCAACGCCAACTACGCGCTGGAAGCCAAGCTGAACCCGAAGAAGGACGGCCTGTTCACCGAGACCGCCTCGCCGTACGCCAACCTGCTGGTGGCGCGTCCGGACAACAAGGACAGCGCCGCAGTGAAGAAGCTGGCGGCCGCGCTGAACAGCCCGGAAGCGAAGCGCTTCATTGAAAGCAAGTACCAGGGTGCGGTGGTGCCGGCGTTCTGAGCCGGAATGCCCCTGAAGCCGTGGCGGCACGCTTGTCGGCGCCACGGCTCTTGCCACCCCATGCCGACCGCGCCCGCCCATGAGGTGCGGCGGCGAAACTGAATGCCGGAATGTAATTCAAGGAAAGACCATGACTGTCCCATCCCCGACGCTGGCGCCGGCCGCGTCGCTGCCGCCGCGCAGTCGCAGCGTGCTGGAAATGATCGGCAACACCCCGCTGCTGCGGGTGCGCCATCTCGATACCGGCCCCTGCGAGCTGTACCTGAAGCTGGAAAACCAGAACCCGGCCGGCTCGATCAAGGACCGCGTCGCGCTGTCGATGATCGAGGCCGCCGAGCGCGACGGCAGGCTGGCACCCGGCGGCACCATCATCGAGGCCACCGCCGGCAACACCGGTCTTGGCCTCGCGCTGGTCGCCTCGCAGAAGGGCTACCGCCTGATCCTGGTGGTGCCGGACAAGATGAGTCGCGAAAAAGTGCTGCACCTGCAGGCGCTGGGCGCGCAGGTGATCCTGACCCGCTCCGATGTCGGCAAGGGCGATCCGGACTACTACCAGGACCGCGCCGCAAAACTGGCCGCCACCATCCCAGGCGCCTTCTACATCGACCAGTTCAACAACGCGGCCAACCCGCTGGCGCACGAGACCGGCACCGGGCCGGAAATCTGGGCGCAGATGCAGCAGGAGGTGGACGCGGTGGTGGTCGGCGTCGGCTCCAGCGGCACGCTCAGCGGGCTGAGCCGCTTTTTCGGGCGGGTGTCGCCGCACACCGAGTTCGTGCTCGCCGATCCGCAAGGCTCGATCCTGGCCGACCACATCGAGCACGGCCATCACGGCGCCGCCGGCAGCTGGCTGGTGGAGGGCATCGGCGAGGACTTCATCCCGCCGCTGGCCGACTTCGGCAAGGTTGGCCGCAGCTACCGCATCAGCGACCGGGAAAGCTTTGATACCGCGCGCGAGCTCTTGCGCCACGAGGGCATCCTCGGCGGCTCGTCCACCGGCACGCTGCTGGCCGCCGCGCTGCAGTACTGCCGCGCGCAGACCACGCCCAAGCGGGTGGTGACCTTCGTCTGCGACAGCGGCAACAAGTACCTGTCCAAGATGTACAACGACTTCTGGCTGTTCGATCAGGGCCTGCACCAGCCGCCGCAGGTGGGCAACATCACCGACCTGATCGCGCGCCGCCACGACCATGGCCACAGCGTGGTGTGCCACCCGGACGAGCCGCTGACCGTGGTCTATCAGCGCATGCGCCTGCACGACGTGTCGCAGCTGCCGGTGATCGACGGCGACCGCGTGATCGGCCTGATTGACGAGTGGGACCTGCTGATGTCGGTACACGGCGAGCCGGAAAACTTCCACCAGCCGGTGTTCACCGCGATGAGCAGCAATGTCGAGACCATCTCGCCGCGCGCCTCGCTGCAGGACCTGCTGCTGGTGTTCAACAACGGCCATATCGCGGTGGTGATCGAGCGTGATCGCTATCTCGGCCTGATCACGCAAAGCGACCTGCTGACCTACTGGCGCCAGCGCGTCGGCGCCGCCTGAGCCAACCCTCTTGATCCGCAACGCATGGAGGCCGCTGCCGCCGCGCGTTGCGGCCAACCTTTTGCAAGGACACCGCATGACTACCGATTTCCACACCCTGTCCGTGACCGCCGGCCTGCACGATGACCCGTTCGGCGCGGTGATCCCGCCGATCTACGCCACCTCCACCTACCGCCAGCACGCGCCGGGCGAGCATACCGGCTACGAGTACTCGCGCAGCCAGAACCCGACGCGCGAGGCGCTGGAGCGCGCCATCGCCGAGCTGGAAGGCGGCGTGCGCGGCTACGCCTTCGGCTCCGGCCTCGCCGCCATCGCCACCGTGCTCGACCTGCTGCCGGCCGGCAGCCATATCGTCGCCATCGACGACCTGTACGGCGGCTCGGTGCGGCTGTTCGACCGCGTGCGCAGCCAGTCGGCCGGCCTGAGCATCAGCTATGTGCCGTCCGACGACCCGGCGGCGCTGGAGGCGGCCATCCGGCCCGACACCCGCATGCTGTGGGTGGAGACGCCGTCCAATCCGCTGAACCGGCTGGCTGACCTCGCGCAACTGGCCGACATCGCCCGCCGCCACCGGCTGATCGCGGTGGCCGACAACACCTTCGCCTCGCCGGTGATCCAGCAGCCGCTGGCCTACGGTTTCGACATCGTGCTGCACTCGGCCACCAAGTACCTGAATGGGCATTCCGACGTGATCGCCGGGGTGGCGGTGGTGTCCAAAGACCGGCCGCAACTGGCCGAGCAGCTGGCCTTCCTGCACAACGCCACCGGCGCCATCCTGGATCCGTTCTCCAGCTTCCTGGTGCTGCGCGGCATCCGCACCCTGGCGCTGCGCGTCGAGCAGCACAGCCGCAATGCGCAGGCCATCGCGCAGTGGCTGGAACGCCATTCGCGAGTGACGCGGGTGCTGTATCCGGGGCTGGCGAGCCATCCGCAGCATGAATTGGCCAAACAGCAGATGCGCAACTTCGGCGGCATCGTGTCCTTCTATCTCGACGGCGGCGCGGCGGAGGTGAAGGCGGTGCTGGGCAAGAGCCGGCTGTTCACGCTGGCGGAGAGCCTGGGCGGGGTGGAGAGCCTGGTGTGCGTGCCGGTGGCGATGACGCACGCCTCGGTGCCGGCCGAGCGCCGCGCGCAGCTGGGCATCAGCGACAACCTGATCCGGCTGTCGGTTGGCATCGAGTCGGCCGAGGCGCTGATCGCTGATCTGGCGCAGGCGCTGGCGTAAGCACCTTGCCGCACGAATGACACCCCGGCCCCGCGCCGGGGTTTTTCATGGTGTTTGCCGTTGCCGGAATATGGACTGCAACGGTACGGCGATAAGCTGTGGCGATTTTCTTGGTTCTGCTGCGGCCGGGCGCCGGATAAGGTGGGCGAAACGGTACGGAGGAGGGCCAGCGATGCGGGCGATGATCATCGGCGGTGACAAGGTGGAAACCACGCGACGGGCGCTGCAGGCCTCGGGCTATGCGGACGTGCTGCACTGGAGCGGGCGCAAGAGTGGTTACCTGACGCGGGAGTTTCCGGCGCAGGTGGTGCACATGGTGATCATCCTGGACTACGTCAATCACAATCTGGCGAAACGGATGCGCCTGATCGCGCGCGAGCGGCAGATCAGCGTTGCCTACGTTGGCCGCAAGTGAGGGGGCGGTGGCAGGCTGAGGGTGAGCGATACGGCATCAGGGCAGCGTGGTCGAGTGCTGCTGCGCGTGTGCCAGCACCAGTTGGGCGAAGGCGTGAGCCGGCACCGGCGGGCTGATGATGTAGCCCTGGATGACGTCGCAGCCGTTGTCGCGCAGGAAGGCCAGCTGTTCCTCGCGCTCGACGCCTTCGGCGATGACGGTCAGCCGCAGGCTGTGGGCCATCGCGATGACGGCCTGGGAGATGGCGATGTCATCTTCGTCCAGCGGCAGGCCGTCGACGAAGGACTTGTCGAGCTTCAGACAGTCGATGGGGAATTGCTTGAGGTAGCTCAGCGACGAGTAGCCGGTGCCGAAGTCGTCGACGTCGATGTGCAGGATGCCCTTGTTACGGATCTGCATCAGCACGTCGACCGCGCATTGCGGATCGTGCATCAGCATGCTCTCGGTCACTTCCAGCTCCAGAAAGCGCGGCTCGACGCCGGTTTCTTCGAGAATGTCGGCGATGGTGGTGGCCAGGCTGCTGCGCTGCAGCTGCCGTCCGGAGAGGTTGACGGCGATGACTAGCGGCGGCAGCTCGCTGGTTGTTTGCCAGCTGCGGATCTGCTGGCACACCGTTTTCAGCACCCAGCTGCCGACCTGCTCGATCAGGCCGGTTTCTTCGAGGATGGGGATGAATTCGCCGGGGGAAACCAGTCCGCGGTGCGGGTGCCGCCAGCGCAGCAGCGCCTCGGCGCCGATGATGCGGCCGTCGGCCAGGTTGAGCTTGGGCTGGTAGTAGACCTCGAACTCGCCGCGTGCCAGCGCGCGGCGCAGCCCGTTTTCCATTTCCAGACGGTCGGAGGCGAGGGTGTTCATCTCGCTGGTAAAGAAGCGGTAGCCGTTGCCACCGTCTTCCTTGGCCCGGTACATCGCGGTGTCCGCGTACTTGATCAGGTGGCTGCTGTTGTCGCTGTCCGACGGGAAAATGGTGATGCCGATGCTGGGCGTGACGAAGGTCTCATGGTGGTCGAGGTGGAAGGGCGCCGCGAACATCTCGATGATCTTGCCGGCCACGCCGGCGGCGTCCTCGGCCTTGCCGATCTGCTCCAGGATGATGGTGAACTCGTCGCCCCCCAGGCGTGCCACGGTGTCCACGTCGCGGACACAGGCCAGCAGCCTTGCCGCGGTGTCGCACAGCAGCTGGTCGCCCAGGTCGTGGCCCAGCGTGTCGTTGATGGTCTTGAAACGGTCCAGGTCGATGAACATCAGCGCCACCAGCCCCTTGCTCCTTTCCAGCCGGGTCAGCGCCTGGTGGAGGCGGTCGTGAAACAACGCCCGGTTGGGCAGGCGGGTCAGGGAGTCGTAGTGGGCGAGGTCCTGCAGGCGTTCTTCGGCCTGCCGCCGCTCCATGGCGATGTGGACCAGATGGGCGGCGACCCACATCAGTTCGCGGTCGTGCGGCTGCTGTTTTGACGGGGTGCGGTAGTGTGCCACGATCAGCCCCAGCAGGGAGCGATCCGACGAGCGTACGGCCACGGCAAAGCAGGCGTGTACGCCGTGGCTGGCCATCAGCTTGCAATAGTCCGACCAGATCGGCTGGCTGCCGATATTCTCGATCACGCCGCTGTATTCGTCCGACAGGCCGTGTTTCGGCACGTTTTCCTGTTGCGTGATGGCGGCGAAGACCTTGCCCAGCACTACCTGCTCATGATGGATGAGGCGCTCGACCACGTTGCTTGGCAGGCTGCGGCCGGAGACGCAGGCCAGCTCGGCGCCTTCGCTGTCCTTGCGGAACAGGATGGTGCAGAACATCTCGCCGGACAGCACTTCCACGTGGTCGGCCAGCACGCCAAGCGCGGCTTTCAAAGGTTGGCCGCAGACCACCATCTCCAGCACCTCGTTTTCGATGGCCAGTAGCGCTTCCGCCTGTTTGCGGTCGCTGATGTCGCGGAAGCTGGTCACCCGCCCGACCACGCGGCCATTGACGAATTGCGGCTGCGAGTTCCACTCGAAGTGGCGCCCATCGCGCAGCTCGAGCGTGCTGCCCTGGTTGACGTCGATGTGCTTGCCCAGATCCTTGATCGTGGCGGCAAAATCGGTCGGATCGCGCAGCTTGTTGCTCAGTTCCATCAGTGTTTCGTTGTTGTTGGCGTACAGGTCAGCCGAGCGGTGCAGCTGCCACATGTCACGGAAGCGCTTGTTGGACACGACCTCCCGCCCGTAGACATCGGTGACAAAAATGCCGTCGGCGGTGGATTCCAGCGTGGCGGAGAAGATGGACAGCGATTTGGCCAGTTTCTCTTCGGTGGCCTTGCGGATGGCGATTTCCTGCAGGGTGCGGCGGAAGACGCGCATCGGCAGGTCGCGCAGCGTGACGAAGGTGATGAGGCCGAGGATCAGGCCGGGGAGGGTCATCAGCAGGCTGTACAGCAGCAGCGGGCGCAGGGAACGGCTCAGCGTCAGCTGTGCGCTGTCGTCGGCACTCAGCTCAAGGGTGTTGGTCCGGGTCAGGCGCGGAGGGGGCGGCTCCTGGTTTTTTTCGGCCAGCAGCTGCTGGTTTTCATCGGTGATGCGGATGCCGGTTTCATCGGGTAGCCATTCCAGTGCCGCCAGCACCGCCTGCGGGGTATGAAAGGTGCCCCAGCTTGCGCCGGAGGTCGAGCCCGCTGGCTTGATGTTGCTGTAGACGCCGACCTGTAGTGCCGATTCCAGCCGGGCCGCTTCGCTCTGGTAGCCAACGATGAAAAAAATGAGCGGCACCAGCAGGGTGACCAGCGTGCCGCCTCCCCAGGCCAGGCGAGCGATCAGGGTCGGCATTTCGGGCGGCAGGTCCTGAAGGTCGGGAGATGGCTCGGATTTCATAATTCTGGAAAAAACCCCCGGTTATGCAGCACTTTGCTTCGGGATGGTGATGGCTGCATTTTTGCAAATGCAGTGGCCTCCTGCCTGACTAACCGCCCCGGCTCAACCTAACAATAGGCCAAATCCCGCGACTGGCATGTCATGTTTTCTACTGGACAGAGGGCTGGGCCTGGCTTGCCATCCCCTCTCCAGCGGCGGTTAACCCTTGTTTTATCGTGGCGCGGGCCGGAAATGGCTTCAAATGCCAGCCGGAAGGCGCTGCGCAGGGTGACTTCTGGCAAAGCCAGCTGTTGCCGGCGAGCGGTGGGCGCGGGATGGCAGCCGCTGCTGCAGGCTGTATGGCATTTCGACGTCAGCGGAGGTGTCGTTTCGAGCGCCAATCCTGCCGGGGTCGGCTTATTGTGGCAGGCGGATTTCGGCCAGTTGCCACGACAGCAGATGGCGTCGCTGCAGGACCAGATTGATGACTTGGCCCGGCGTGTCGTGCCGATAGACCCTGATCGTAAACTGGTTGAGCCCATCGTAGCCCATTCTGGTCTCGACCTGGCTCGTCTCCTTCCCTTGTTCCTGCGAGCTGGATTCCGTGCGTTCTGCCGTAGCGGTTGTCAGGGGTTTTTCTCCCTGCATCATCATGGCCAGGCCCTGGGGCGAAACGATCGCATCGACCATGGTATTGACCAGGGCGCCGGCAAAAACGGCGCCCACCGCGGCAAACGGCTGTCCTTGCAGCTTCTGCAGCATTCGTCCATTCAGGTCGGCCTTCAGGTTTTCCTTCACGACAGGAAAGTCGACATAGCCGGCCAGTCTTGTCGCATCGCGTTCTTGCGCCGCCTCTTGCATGCCGTGCACGGCCATATACGGCGTGTAGTAGAACCAGCCGCTCACGGCGACCGCCGCGAGTGCCAGGCCGCCTTTCAGCTTCTTATCCATGGTGCCTCCTGTGTGAGGTTTGATGAGCAATCATCGCTTATTGCATGCAGACTTCGTGAATCACGGAGCGTAACCACTTGTGCGCCGGGTCCGCATCGAGCCTGGGGTGCCAGAGCATGGAGAGCGTGATCTCCGCCATGGCGAGCGGCAGCGGGAAGGTGGTCATGCCGGTGCGCAAGTAGCGGGTATGCCGCTCCGGCACGGTGGCGAGCAGCCCGGTACTGCGCGCCAGCGCCAGCGCCGTGGCAAAGCCGGCCACCGAGGTCACGATTTGGCGGCGTGCGCCCAGTGCCGCCAGCGCCACGTCGACCGGATCATGGCCAAGGCCATGCCGCGTATCGGCCACGTGATCACACTCGATGTAACGCTCAAGCGTGATGTCACCGTTCAGCAGTGGGTGCCCCTCGCGCACCACACCCACGAAATGATCGCGAAAGAGCGCACGGGCGTGCAGCTCCTGTGCCGTGCCCTTGCCGATCACGCCGGTCTCCAGATCGGCTGTGCCATCCCGCAAGTAGCTGTTGTCGCGCCGGACCTTGGGTAGGAAGTTCAGGCGGATGCCGGGTGCCTCGCGATTGAGGCGCATCAGCAGCGACGGGCCGAAGTTTTCGACGAAGCCGTCGCTGCACAGCAGGGTGAAGGTGCGGTTCACCTTGCCAAGATCCAGAGTCGGAGCAGGACTCAGGGTCTGCAGCGCCCGCGGCAGCAGCTCGCTCACCTGTTCGCGCAGGGCCACCGCCCGCGGGGTCGGCACCAGGCCGCGGCCCGAGCGCACCAGCAGCGGGTCGCCGGTGCAGTCGCGCAGTCGTTGCAGCGCGCGGCTCATCGCCGACGGGCTCAGGCCGAGGCGCCGCGCCGCGCCGGCGACACTGCCCTCGCTCAGCAACGCATCCAGCGTCATCAGAAGATTCAAATCCGGCGTGCTCATGCGGGCCTCCTGCCTGCGGTCGTAATCGTTGCGTCTGGTGCATGTATCAAGTGCAAACCATGCGTCTTCCGCCATGTTATACCCGGGCCTAAGCTACTGGAAACCTACTTCAGGAGCCCACGACATGAATACCCGACAAGACCACGCCCGCACGCCTGAGCCGCAGGCCGATCACGCGTCAAACGAGCCATGGCGCATGCGGATGGACGACTGGAACCGGCGCTACGCCAACGACGATTTCATCTGGAGTGTGAATCCCAACCGCTCTCTGGAACAGCATGCACAGCAACAGCCGCCGGGGTGGGCGCTGGATCTGGCGGCGGGCGAGTGCCGCAACGCGGTGTGGCTGGCCAGCCAGGGTTGGTCGGTGGAGGCCGTCGATTTTTCCCGACTGGCGCTGGAGAAGGGGCAGCGCCTGGCGCAGTCGCGCCAGGTGGCGGAGCGCATTCACCTGGTGACGGCGGATCTCAATCACTACATCCCCGCCGAACGGGCTTTCGATCTCGTCACCCTGGTTTATCTGCAGCTGCCCTGGCAGGAGCTCTCTCCCATCCTCATGCGCGCGGCACAGGCCGTGGCGCCGGGCGGCACGCTGCTGCTGATTGCTCACCACCCGCACAACCTGACACACGGCCATGGCGGGCCCCGGCACACCGAGGTGCTCTACACCGAGGAACAGGTCGCCGCGCTGCTGGCCCCTGAGCTGCGGATCGAGCGCGCGGAGCGGCTGCAACGTCCGGTGCACACCGCCGACGGCACCCGCTACGCCATCGACTGCCTGGTGCGCGCCTGCCGCGACTGAGACCGCCCATAGCCGGCGTGCGGCCAACGTTGGCCGCACGCCGCAGCAACCCAAACGAAAGGAATCACCATGAAATCCGATAAGCAAACCGTGCCAGCGGCTACCACCGGCGAACGCCGCGCGCTGCTGAGCCTGTCACTGGCGATGCTGCTGTCGTCGCTTGGCACCAGCATCGCCAATGTGGCGCTCCCCACCCTGAGCGAGGTGTTCTCGGCCTCATTCCAGCAGGTGCAGTGGGTCGTGCTGTCCTACCTGCTGGCCATCACCACTTTGATCGTCAGCGCCGGCCGGCTGGGCGACCTGTTCGGCCGCCGCCCGCTGCTGCTGCTCGGGGTGGGGGTGTTCACCGTGGCCTCGCTGCTGGGCACCTACCCATCGCTGCCGGTGCTGATCGCCGCCCGCGCCGTACAAGGTCTGGGCGCGGCACTGATGATGGCCCTAAGCATGGCTTACGTCGCCGATATCGTGCCCAGGGAAAGAACCGGCAGCGCGATGGGCCTGCTGGGCACCGCCTCGGCCATCGGCACCGCGATGGGGCCATCGCTGGGCGGTTTACTGATCGGCACGCTTGGCTGGCAGGCGGTATTTGCGGCCAACGTTCCGCTTGGCATCGCCGCCTTCTTCCTGCTGCAACGTCACCTGCCGGCAACCACCACACCACGCCAGACGGCACGCGGCCGCTTTGACTATACCGGCACCGTGCTGCTGAGCCTGACCCTGGCCGCGTATGCGCTGGCGATGACGGCTGGCCGTGGCGACTGGGGGCTGCGCAATAACGCCTTGCTGGGCCTGGCGCTGGTGGCGGCTACGCTGTTCGTCATCAGCCAGCAGCGAGCCAGCGAGCCCCTGATCAAGCTGTCGCTGCTGGGCCGGCCGTTCCTGATGGCCGGCATGGCGATGAGCACGCTGGTGACGGCTGTGGTGATGGCCACCCTGGTGGTCGGCCCGTTCTATCTGACGCAGGCGCTGGGGCTTTCTGCTGCGCAGTTGGGCTTGGTGATGTCGGCCGGGCCACTGGTGGCCGCACTCGGCGGCGTGCCGGCCGGCCAGCTGGTCGACCGCTACGGCGCACGTCCGATGACGCTGCTGGGTCTGCTGCTGATGCTGGCAGGCAGCAGCGCTCTGGCATCGCTGCCCATCGCCGTGGGCGTCGCGGGCTATATGGCAGCGCTTGCGACCACTACCGCCGGTTACGCCTTGTTCCAGGCCGCCAACAATACGCAGGTCATGGTGGGTGTGACGGCCGAGACGCGCGGCCTCGTGTCCGGCCTGCTTAGCCTGTCGCGCAACCTGGGCCTGATTACCGGCACCGCCGCCATGGGCGCGGTGTTCGCGATGGCGAGCAAGGCCGCTACCTTGCCGGCTGGCAGCCCGCAGGCCGCCAGCAGCGGCATGCATACGACGTTTGTCGTGGCCGCGGCGCTGATCGTGCTGGCCCTGCTGCTGGGGCTTCGCCGTCGTGTTCCGCAGGTGCAAACCGCGTAGCAGCCCGACAGACAGCACTCGTTTATTTCGCCAGTTCGCTGGCCCATCCCTCCGAAAGGAATCGTAATGCAAGCCCGTCTTGATTTTTTCAAAGCCAATCCCAAAGCCATGAATGCATTGATTGGCCTTGAACAACAGATCGCCAGCGCAGGACTGGAGAAAAACCTGGTCGAACTGGTGCGCCTGCGCGCCTCACAACTCAACGGCTGCGCCTACTGCATTGACGTGCACACCACTGACGCCCGCAAGGCTGGGGAAAGCGACCGTCGCCTGTCGCTGCTACCGGTGTGGCGTGAAGCCGGGGTCTACAGCGACCGTGAGCGGGCGGCTTTGGCCTGGGCAGAGGCGCTCACCCTCGTGGCCGATAGTCATGTCCCAGACGAAGTCTGGGTGCAGGCCAGGCAACAGTTTGAGGAGGCTGAGCTGGTCAACTTGACGCTGCTGGTCACCACCATCAACGCCTGGAACCGCTTCGCCATCGCGTTTCGCAAACTTCCCGCCTGACCCGTGGTTAATGCCTGTTTCGGTTCAGACGGCACTGCCGTGGAGTAATGCTTGCTGAATCCGGGCAGGACCCGCAGAAAAAATGCCGCCCACTTTGCAAGTGAGCGGCATTGCCGTATCGGGCGCTGCGCGTTGCGCAGGGTATTTCCGGCCCGAATTGAACAACGAACGATCGGTTCTTTTAGAACGGGATGTCGTCGTCCATGTCGTCCATTTTCGGGGCCGGTTTCGGTTCCATGCGGCGGGGTGCCGCCGGGGCGGCGGCGGGTGCCGCGGCCGGGGTGTCGTAGCGCTGGGCGCCACCACCGTAGCTGTAGTCTTCGTCCGCGCCGCCCATGCCGCCGTCGCGCTTGCCGCCTTGCAGGCTGATTTCATTGACGCGCACGTCCGGGGATACGCGCTTCTGGCCTTCCTTGTCCTGCCATTCGCGCAGTGTCAGCTGGCCGTAGACGGTCACCTGCTGGCCCTTGCCGAGGTAGTTCTTCAGCGATTCGCCGCGCTTGCCCCACACCTGGCAGGTAAACCAGTTGGTGGTCTTGCGCTCGCCAAAGCCGATGTCGCTGGCCACGCGGAAGCTGAGCACGGCTTCGCCGCTCGGGGTGTAACGCAGTTCGGCGTCGGCGGCCAGGCGGCCATCAAAAGTAATGCTGTTCATTGGGGCTCCGTTTCATTTCGATTCTAAGGAGGTATTCGGCGCCGTCACGGGCCGGGGTGACGGCGGTGCGGCGGTTCAGTAGGTGGCCTGGATCAGCTGTTTGACCGCGGCTTCGTCCCAGTCTTGCTGGGAGACCTTCAGGTAGGCCACCCGTTCGTCGAGCACCACCACCACTTCGCTGACGCCGCGCTGGCTGGCCAGCTGCCGCGACAGCGCGTCGGCATCGCCCTGCCAGTGTTCGCCGATGTGGAACATCTGGCTCTTGACCGCCTTGGGCGGCGTCATGGTCAGCGACAGCAGCAGCCAGGCCAGCATCAGCACGCTGGTGAAGGCAAACACGCCCAGTGCGCCGTGGTGGCTGTACAGCCAGCCGCCGGCAACGGCGCCGGCAAACAGGCCGAAAGATTGGGAAGTATTATACACGCCGATCGCGGTTCCCTTGGCATCGGCCGGGGCGATTTTCGAGATCAGCGACGGCAGCGTGGCTTCCAGGATGTTGAAGGCGACGAAGTACAGCCCCAGCCACAGCACGATCATCCAGAAGCTGGATAGCGCCAGTGCCATGCCGATCTGCGCGGTGGTCATCAGCGCGATGGCGGCGACGAATACCTGTTTCAGCTTGGCTTTTTTCTCGCCATAGATGATGGCCGGCACCATCAGGAAGAAACCGGCCACGACGACGGGCAGGTACACCTGCCAGTGTTGCGACTTGTCGAGGCCGCCGGTGCTGGTCAGCGCGAACGGGATGGTGACGAACATCGCCATCTGCGCCGCGTGCAGCGCGAAGATGCCGAAGTTGAGTCGCTGCAATTCGCGGTTGCGCAGCACCGCCGGCAGTCGCGCGGTGTTGGTGCCGGTGTCGGAGTGGAAGCTGGAGTGCACCGGATCGGGGATGATGCGCCACACGCCCAGCAGCGCCAGCAGCGACAGCACGCCGGTGAGCACGAAGATGCCGTTCACGCCGATATATTTTGCCAGCAGCGGCCCCAGCACCAGGCTGACGGCAAAGGTGGTGCCGATGCTCATGCCGATGATGGCCATGGCACGGGTGCGCACTTCTTCGCGGGTGAGGTCGGCGAGCAGGGCGGTGATCACCGCCGAGATGGCGCCGGAACCCTGGATGATGCGGCCTACGGTCAGCAGCATGATGTTGTCGGCGCTGGCGGCGATGAAGCTGCCGGCGGCGAACAGCAGCAGGCCGCCGTAGATGATCTTCTTGCGGCCAACCTTGTCTGACAGCATGCCCAGCGGCAGCTGCAGCAGCGCCTGCACCAGGCCGTAGCTGCCCAGCGCGATGCCGATCAGGGTGTGGTTGTCTGCGCCGCGCAGGGTTTCGGCGTAGAGCGCAAAGACGGGAAGAATAAGGAACATGCCCAGCATGCGCAGGGCGTAGATTCCGGCCAGGCCAAGGCTGGCGCGTAACTCAAGTGCAGTCATCGGTACGGGTGTTGGTGGGCGTCGTCACAGTGGGCGGGCAGCGGCAGCGGGATTCCCGTGCAGGAAATCCATCGTGCTTATGGAGCGGCCGCGCGCAAGTCCGGTATAGTAGCAGGTTCCCCGACCGACGGTGAGACAGGCATGGATTCCATCCGCATTCGCGGCGCACGTACGCACAATCTGAAGAACATCAATCTTGACCTGCCACGCCACCAGCTGGTGGTGATTACCGGCTTGTCCGGCTCCGGCAAGAGCTCGCTGGCGTTCGACACGCTGTATGCCGAGGGGCAGCGCCGCTATGTGGAAAGCCTGTCGGCCTACGCGCGGCAGTTCCTGCAGCTGATGGAAAAGCCCGATGTCGACCTGATCGAGGGCCTGAGTCCGGCGATTTCCATCGAGCAGAAGGCCACCAGCCACAACCCGCGCTCCACGGTGGGTACCGTCACCGAAATCCATGATTACCTGCGCCTGTTGTACGCCCGCGTCGGCGATCCGCACTGCCCGGAGCACGATGTGGCACTGGCGTCGCAGACCGTCAGCCAGATGGTTGACCACGTGCTGGCACTGCCGGAAGAGACGCGGATCATGATCCTGGCGCCGGTCATCGTTGGCCGCAAGGGCGAGAACGTCGAGCTGTTCGAGGACCTGCGCGCGCAGGGCTTCGTGCGCGTGCGCGTCGACGGCGAGGTGTACGAGCTGGATGCGGTGCCCAAGCTGGACAAGAACAAGAAGCACTCGATCGAGGTGGTGATCGATCGCGTCAAGGTGCGCGCCGACATGCAGCAGCGTCTGGCGGAGAGCTTCGAGACCGCGTTGCGCCATGCCGAAGGCCGCGCCATTGCCGTGGAAATGGATAGCGGCAAGGAGCACTGGTTCTCGGCCAAGTTCGCCTGCCCGGTGTGCAGCTACAGCCTGCCGGAGCTGGAGCCGCGCCTGTTCTCGTTCAACAACCCGATGGGGGCCTGCCCCAAGTGTGACGGCCTCGGCGAAATCACCTATTTCGATCCGTCACGGGTGGTGGCGCATCCGGAGCTGACCCTGGCTGCCGGCGCCATCAAGGGCTGGGACAAGCGCAACCAGTTCTACTTCCAGATGCTGCTGGCGCTGGCCGAACACTACGGTTTCTCGCTGGATACCGCGTTCGAGGACCTGACGGACGAGGTGAAGAAGGTGGTGCTGCACGGTTCCGGGCACGAGGAAATCGAGTTCACCTACGTGTCCGAACGCGGCACCAAGTTCCAGCGCGCGCACGCCTTCGAAGGCATCATCCCCAACCTGGAGCGCCGCTATCGCGAGACCGACTCCAGCACCGTGCGCGAGGAACTGGCCAAGTACCAGAACAACCAGTGTTGCCCGAGCTGCGGCGGTTCGCGCCTGCGCAAGGAAGCGCGCCACATCTTCGTTGGCCGCAAGACGCTGCACCAGATCAACCAGATGGCGCTGAAGGATGCGGCCAACTTCTTTTCCGGACTGCAGTTCAGCGGCCAGAAGCAGGCGGTGGCCGAGAAGATCGTCAAGGAAATCAGCGACCGCGTGTCCTTCCTCAATAACGTCGGCCTCGACTACCTGTGCCTGGCGCGCTCGGCCGATACCCTGTCCGGCGGCGAGGCGCAGCGCATCCGTTTGGCCAGCCAGATCGGCTCCGGCCTCACCGGCGTGATGTACGTGCTGGACGAGCCGTCCATCGGCCTGCACCAGCGCGACAACGACCGTCTGCTGGCGACGCTGCGGCGGTTGCGCGATCTCGGCAACAGCGTGATCGTGGTCGAGCACGACGAGGACGCCATCCGTGCCGCCGACTACCTGGTGGACATGGGGCCGGGCGCCGGCGAGCACGGCGGCGAAGTGTTAATCGCCGGCACGCCGGCCGAGGTCGCCGCCAGCGAGAAATCGGTAACCGGCGCCTATCTGTCCGGCCGTCGCGGCATTGTGGTGCCGGCCAGCCGCCGCGAGGTCAATCCCGAACGCCTGCTGCAACTGAGCGGCGTCAGCGGCAACAACCTGAAGGACGTGACGCTGCAGCTGCCGCTGGGCATGCTGGTGTGCGTCACCGGCGTATCCGGTTCCGGCAAGTCGACGCTGATCAACGACACGTTGTACAAGATCGCCGCGCGCGATCTCAACGGCGCCAGCGAGCAGCCGTCGCCATACGGTGACATCAGTGGCCTCGAGCATCTGGACAAGGTCATCAATGTCGACCAGAGCCCGATCGGCCGTACGCCGCGCTCCAACCCGGCGACCTATACCGGGCTGTTCACGCCGATCCGCGAACTGTTCGCCGGTGTGCCGCTGTCGCGCGAGCGCGGCTACGGCCCGGGCCGCTTCAGCTTCAACGTCAAGGGCGGCCGCTGCGAGGCGTGCCAGGGCGACGGCGTGATCAAGGTGGAGATGCACTTCCTGCCGGACGTGTACGTGCCGTGCGACGTGTGCCACGGCAAGCGCTACAACCGCGAGACGCTGGAGGTGCAGTACAAGGGCAAGAACATTACCGAAGTGCTGGAGATGACGGTGGAGCAGGCGCTGGAGTTCTTCGGCGCGGTGCCGACGGTGGCGCGCAAGCTCAAGACGCTGATGGATGTCGGTCTCGGTTACATCCGCCTGGGGCAGAGTGCCACCACGCTGTCCGGCGGCGAGGCACAGCGTGTGAAGCTGGGGCTGGAATTGTCCAAGCGCGATACCGGCCGTACCTTGTATATTCTGGACGAGCCGACTACCGGCCTGCATTTTCACGACATCGAGCTATTGCTGACCGTGTTGTACCGCTTGCGCGAGAACGGTAATACTGTGGTGGTGATCGAGCATAATCTGGATGTAATCAAAACCGCGGACTGGCTGATCGACCTGGGGCCGGAAGGCGGCGCCGGTGGTGGCCAGATCATTGCCTGTGGCACGCCGGAGCAGGTGGCGGCCAACCCGGCCAGCCACACCGGGCACTATCTGGCGCCCTTGCTGAAAAAACCGTGACTGATCATAACGAAGTGATGAATTTATTAATTTGGGGTACGCATGCTAACGCTGGCCAAGATTGACCATCTGCACATCAAGGTAAATGACACTGCCAAGGCGCTGGACTGGTACCAGCGCGTGCTGGGCATGATGCCGGATGTGCGCTACAAGCATCTGCAGGAAGGGCCGCACGGCGTGTTGATGCTGACCAATCCCAGCGCTAGCGTGCGCCTGGCGCTGAGTCATGACGAGGCGGCAATCGTGCCGGCCGGGGCGGTGGCATTCGGCGTCAGCGGCCACGATTTTCTGGAGTGGCTGGACCGGCTGGCGGTGGAACGGGTGGTGAGCCGCGACGGGCAGACAATCGCCCGCGACTCGGTGCACGACCATGGCTTCTTCTGTTCGGTGTCGTTTGTCGACCCGTTCGGCAATCCTTACGAAATCGTCAGCTATGATCACACCTGGCTGGCGGGCAAGCTCAAGCTGAAGCGCATCTGAGCCGTCCGGCAGGTGCTCTCCTTGCCCGGGGTTGGCCGCAACGCTGCGGCCAACCCCGGGCAAACCGTTTATGGCGCGAAGCGCCCGTTTGCAAAACTGCTCATCAGCGACATTTTCAATCGACACTGCCGATCTTTGGGTAGGCTTGATTAGGAATGTTTGATAATCTTGCCGGATTGGCGCCCACATCAGAACAAGACCCGATCATGAAAATAAATATGCCCGTGACAGGCACAGAGCTGTTTCTCGACCCCCTGCGTCCGATCGTGACCAAAACCGATCTCAAGGGCGCCATCACCTATGCCAACCGCGCGTTCATCGAGATCAGTGGCTTCAGCGAAGACGAGCTGCTGGGCAAGAACCACAACATCGTGCGCCATCCTGACATGCCGCCGGAGGCCTTTGCCGACCTGTGGGAGACGGTGAAGCAGGGCAAACCGTGGGGTGGGCTGGTGAAGAACCGTGCCAAGAACGGCGATTTCTACTGGGTAGAGGCGCATGTCACGCCGATCACCGAAATGGGCAAGATCGTCGGCTTCGTCTCAGTACGCAGTACCCCCAACCGTGCCGAAGTCAGCGCTGCCGAAGCGCTGTACCAGAAGGTGCGCGACAAGCAGGCTACCCTGCCGTCCACGCTGAAGCGACTGTCTAAGCGCCGCGATAGCGGCAAGATCGGCTTCGTGCTGACCGGGCTGTTCAGCTCCGGACTGGTCGCCGCCGGCTGCGTGCCGGGCTGGAGCGACGGCACGCGGCTGCTGGTCAGCCTGTTGTCGCTGGGCGCCCTGGCGGGCGCTTCGGCGTGGTGGCGCTACTCCGAATGGCGCGTGATGCAGCGTCTGCACCAAGGCTTCCTCAATCTGGCGGAAGGCCAGCTGGAAGAGCCGCTGCAGACCCGCCTCGGCGGCCAGCTCGGCGCGATGATGGACAGCCTGGAAGGCCTGCGCCTGCACATGCGCGCGATGGTGGCGGATTCGCTCAGTGCCGGGGGCCGTACCTACGAGCAGTCGCACGCGCTCAGCCAGGAAATGGGCGGGCTGGTGGCGCGCGCCGAGGAGCAGGGCAAGGGCCTGCAGCAGATCAGCATCAGCATGGAGCAGATCAGCAGCTCGATCGGCCATGTCGCCTCGATGGCGCAGGACAGCGTGCAGGGTGCGCAGGAAACGCGCAATGCCGCGACCGAGGGCCAGCAGGTGATGCAGCGCGCGGCCGATGCCGCCACCCAGGCGGTGGTGGTGGTCAACCGCTCCAAGGAAGAACTGGCGGCGCTGGAGAAGTCGATGACCGAAATCGGCAACATGACCAACCTGATTCGCGGCATCGCCGAGCAGACCAATCTGCTGGCGCTGAACGCGGCGATCGAGGCGGCGCGCGCCGGCGAGACCGGCCGCGGCTTTGCCGTGGTGGCCGACGAGGTGCGCAAGCTGGCCGAGCGCACCGCAACGGCGACCGACGCCATCGGCGACGTGGTGCAGCAGATCGTGCAGATTACCGACAAGGTGACGCTGAATATGGACCAGTCGGTGGACGAGGTCGATCACGTCAGCGAGGAAATCCGCGCCTCAGCCTCGCAGCTGGACGTGTTGCTGGGGATTGCCGACCGCGCGCACGACTTTGCCGGCAAGCTGTCGAGCCAGGTGGCCAGCGACTCTTCCACCGTGCACCAGGTGGCGGCGTCGGTGGAACAGCTGGCGGTGCTGGGGGAACAGAACATCGACACCGCCAACAACGTGCTGCATAGCGCGCAGGCGCTGGAAGTGGCGGCCGGCGACCTGGAGCGGCTGACGCTGCACTACCGCAAGTGGCAGCAGCCGAGCTAGGTTTTTAGCTGTCCTTACGCTTTACCCAAATCGCCGTTTCCAGCTGGACGGCGATTTCTTCATTCTGGTTGCGTGTCGTCCACTGCAGCGTGACGATGCCGAACTGCGGTTGTTTGGCGGAGGCGCGCTGCGCCAGTACCTCGATCTCGGTTTGCAGTGTGTCGCCGGCACGGGTTGGCCGCGGCCAGCGCATATTGTCCACCTCCATGCCGACCAGGCCGCCCGCGACCCGGCTCAGTTCGCTGGCCACCACCAGGCGCATGGTCAGGCTGGCGACGTGCCAGCCGCTGGCGGCGAGGCCGTTGAATACGCTGTCCTCGGCCGCGACTTCGTCCAGATGGAAGAACTGCGGATCGAAGCTGCCGGCGAAGTCGCGGATCTCGTCCAGCGTCAGGGTGTGGCTGGCGGTGTGGAAGCGACGGCCGGGGGTGAGGTCTTCAAAGTGCAGCATGGTGTCAGATCCGTAGTGCGTTGATCAGGTCGTTTTCCAGGGCCAGCAGCAGCTTGTCGTCGTGGTCGGACGGCAGCGACAGCAGGAAGGAGTCTTCCACCCGGCCGCCCAGGGTCATGATCTTGGCGGCGTCGACGTTGACGTGATAGTCGGACAGCACCTTGGCGATCTTGGCCAGCAGGCCGGGGCGGTCGCCGCTGACGAGGGACAGCACGTAGTAGCGCTGCTTGTCGTCGGCGCGGATCAGCACCTGCGGCTGGATCGGGAAGTGCTTCATGTGGCGGCTGAGGCGGCCGGGCGGTGGCATGCGGATCGGCTCCTGCCGTGCAAGGTTGGCCGCCAGCTCGAACTCGATGAAGTTGATCAGGTCACGATAGTCGCCGTCGTGGTGCTCCGGCAGGAAAACGTGGAAGGTGTCCAGTGCGTAGCCGTGGCGGGTGGTGTGGATCTTGGCATCGGCGATGCTGTAGCTGGCGCCGCCGAGGAAGGCGCAGATGCGCACGAACAGGTCGGGCTGGTCGGCGGCGTAGACGATCAGCTCGATGCCTTCCTTGTCCTCCGACAGCCGCGCGCGCACGATAGGGGTCTTGGTGTCCACGCTGCGGTTCAGCACCCGCGCGTGCCAGGCGATCTCGCGCGCCTCGTGGCGCAGGAAGTAGATGCTGTCGACGTGCTGCCATAGCGCCTGCTCGACACCGTCCGGCACCGCGTTCAGGCGCAGGATGGCCTGCGCCGCCTTCTTGCGCTCGGCCAGCTCCAGGTCGAGATCGACCTCGCCGCCTTGCTGCAGCTTGCGGCGCGTGGCCTGGAACAGGTCTTCCAGCAGCTTGGCCTTCCACGCGTTCCACACCTTGGGGCTGGTGCCGCGGATGTCGGCGACGGTGAGGATGTACAGCGCCACCAGGTGGCGCAGGTCGCCAACGTTGGCCGCAAATTCCTGCACCACCTGCGGGTCGTAGATGTCCTGCTTCTGTGCCACGCTGGACATGGTCAGGTGCTGCGCCACCAGCCATTCCGCGAGGTCGGTGTCGGCGGCGGACATGCCGTGCGCCTCGCAGAACTGGCGGATGTCGGCCATGCCCAGCTGCGAGTGGTCGCCGCCGCGGCCCTTGGCGATGTCGTGGAACAGGCCAGCGATGTACAGCACTTCCGGACGCTCGAATTCGTCGATCAGGCGGCTGAGCAGCGGGTATTCGTGGTTGAACGCTGGCACCGCGAAGCGGCGCAGGTTGCGCACCACCATCAGGATGTGTTCGTCGACGGTGTAGACGTGGAACAGGTCGTGCTGCATCTGGCCGATGATCTTGCCGAAGGCCGGCAGGTACTTGCCCAGCACGCCGTACAAATTCATGCGCCGCAGGGTGCGGGTCAGGCCGACCGGCTCCTTGAAGAACTGCATGAACAGCGCGCGATTGTGCGGGTCGCGGCGGAAGCGCTCGTTGATCTGGCGTCGCGCGTGCCACAGCGCGCGCAGGGTGCGCGGCGCCATGCCGCGCAGGCCGTGGCGCTGGATATGCAGGAAGGCGCTGAGGATGGTGGACGGCTGCTTCTCGAAGATGTCCGGGTCGCGAATGCCGAGCATGCAGTTGACGCTGTAGAAGTGCTCGTCCAGGTCCTGGGTCAGCCGCGGCACGGTGCAGACGTAGCGTGCGCGCAGGTTGGGCAACAGGATGCCGTTGAGCTGGCTGACGTTTTTCGACGCCTTGTAGAAGGTCTGCATCAGCTGCTCGCTGGCGCGACGGGCGTTGTCGTCGCTGAGGCCGGACATGGTGGCGACGGTGTTCTGCAGGTCGAAGATCAGTCGGTCCTCGCGGCGCTTGGCGGCCAGGTGCAGGTCGATGCGGATGCGTTCCAGCTGGCGTTCGCTGTACTTGATCAGCCGCGCCTCGGACGCGGTGAGGATGTCGTTGCTGATCAGGCTGTCCCAGGTCTGGCCGACGCCGATGGCCTTGCTGATCCACAGGATGGTGTGCAGGTCGCGCAGGCCGCCCGGGCTTTCCTTGATGTTCGGCTCCAGATTGCTGCCGAGGCCGTAGTGCTTGCTGTGGCGCTGCTGCTGTTCCAGCAGCTTGCCTTCCAGGAAGGGTAGCGGATCGCGGTTGCGCTCGACCGCACTGTTGAGTTGCTGGAACAGGGTGATGTTGCCGGCCAGCATGCGGTTTTCCAGCAGCGTGGTGGCGACGGTGATGTCCTTGGCCGCTTCCTGCAGGCATTGGTCGATGGTGCGCACACTGTGGCCGACATCAAGGCCGATGTCCCACATCGCGCCGATGAAGTCCTCCACGAAGCTGCTAAGGCTGTCGCAGGTGGCCGAGGGCAGCAGCAGCAGCAGGTCGATGTCGGAGTGCGGGAACAGTTGGCCGCGGCCGTAGCCGCCCACCGCCACCAGCGCCGCGCGCTGCCCCAGGCCCAGCACGTCCCAGGCGGAACGGATCACGCCGTCGACCAGCGCGCTGTGCGCCTGCAGGTAGGCGCGGCCGTTGCGGTCGGCGGTATAGCGTGCGGCCAGGGTGGCACGGCCGTCCTGCAGGGTCTTGCGCCAGCGCTGGCAGAGCTGCTGGTGTGCGGTTGCCGTCATCGTCTTTCCAGTCGGAGTATGGCCCACCCCCCCGCGATCAGGAACAGCGTGGTGGGGATGGTGGCCGAAAGCAGCGGGTTCCAGTCGTACAGCAGGCCGAGGTGGCCGAACAGCCGGTTACAGAAGTGGAAGGCGATGCCGAGGCTGATGCCGGTGAACAGCTTGACACCGAGGTCGTTCTGGCGGCGCTGGGCCGGGGTGAACGCCAGCGCCACCAGCGCCATCGAAATACAGGCCAGCGGGTAGAACAGCTTGCTCCACAGTGCGATCTCGTAGCGCTGGGTCTTCTGGTGGTTATTCTGCAGGTGTTCGATATAGGTCAGCAGGTCCAGCGCCGACATCTGTTCCGGCACCACCAGCAGCACCGACAGGATGTCCGGCTGCAACACCGACTGCCACTGGCGACCGGGCTGGCGCGAGGTACTGACGTGATCGGCGTGCAGCGTGGACGAGCGCACGCCATCCAGTTGCCACTTGCCCGCGCCCTGATAGGTGGCGCGTTCGGCGAACTCGCTGCGGATCAGCCGGTACTCGTCGTCGTAGCTGTAGATGCGGATGCCGAGCAGGGTGTTGTCCGGCAGCATCTCGCGCACGTTGATCATGTTGTTGTCGTCCTTCACCCACAGTCCGGAGCGGAACTCCTGCGCGATGAGCGAGCGCGTCGACTGCAGCTTCAGCCGCTCCGCCATCTGCTCCGATTTCGGCGAGATGAACTCGCCCAGCGCCAGCGCCGACAGCGCCATGATCAGGCCGAAGATCAGCTTGAAGCGGGCGATCTGCCCCAGCGAGACGCCGAAGGTGCGGATGGCGGTGTACTCGGCGCTGCCGGACAGCTGCGACATCGCCACCAGCGCGCCGATCAGCACCGCCAGCGGCATCAGCTCGTAGGCGTGGCCCGGGATCTGCAGCGCGACATAGGCCAGCATGGTGCCGGTCTGGTAGCTGCCTTTGCCGAGGTCCGGCACTTCGCGAATGATGTCGAAAAAGCCGTACAGGCCCAGCAGACAGGCGAGGGTGAACAGGGTCGCGCCGAAAAAGCGCGCCATCATGTAGTTGCGTACGGTCTTCATTTACGGGGTCTTTCGCAGCCAGGTGCGCAGCGGCGAGCCGGCAGGACGATTGCGGTAGTGCAGCAGGGCCAGTGCCAGCAGCAGGATCAGCAGGTGCGCCGGCAGGATGGCCAGTGCGCTCGGCAGCTTGCCGCTGGCAATCCAGTTGCGCAGCAGCCAGAGCAGGTTCTGGTAGCCGAGGTAGGCGCCCAGCGCGAATACCAGATTGTAGGCGTGGCCGGAGCGCGGGTTGTAGTAGCTCAGCGGCAGCGCCAGCAGCGCCAGCAGCAGCGCGCACAGCGGCAGCGACAGACGCCAGGCCAGCTCGGCGCGGTCCTTCGGATCGTCGCTGCCGAACAGCTGCAAGGTTGGCCGCGTGCTGCTGTCCAGTTGCGGCACCGCAGTGCGGACATTGTCACTGATCATGATGCGGTAGCTGTCGAACTCCACTACCTCGAAGGCGCCGCTGCCGGGTTCGCCGACATAGCGGCGGCCGTTGAGCAGGGTCAGCGTACGGTTGCCGAATTCGTCCCGCCCCAGCTGGCCCTCCTTGGCGAACACCGACGACACTTCGCCATCGGCGATGTTCTGTACGAACACGTTGCGGGTGGCGCCGGTGGCCACGGAGTAGCTCTCGATGAAGTAGACGCGGTCGTTGCTGCGCGACTCCTTGAACACGCCAGGCGCCAGCGCGGTCATCTCCTCACGCTGTTTCAGCATCTCGGCGTACTCGCGGCTGCGCTGCTGTGCCCACGGCTCGACCACCAGCGTGCCGGCGGCCACCAGCAGGCTCAGCGGCAGCGCGTAGCGCATCACCGGGCCGACCCAGTCGGACAGTGACTTGCCGCTGGTCAGCCACACCGCCATTTCGTGCTCGCGCCACATGCGGGTGAACACCACCATCACGCTGACGAACACGGTCAGGATCATCAGTACTGGAAAGAAGCCCAGCGTCCAGAAACCGATCAGCGCCGCCACCGCCTCGTTGGCGATGCGCCCTTGTGCCGCGCGGCCGAGCAGGTTGATGGATTGGGTGGTCAGCAAAATCGCCAACAAAATGAAAAAAACGCCGATACTGGTATAAGTCAGTTCGCGCGTGAGGCTTTTCTTAAAAAGCATAAAAGCGGGCCTGTTTTTGACAATGCGTCAAAAGGGTAGTGATAATTAGAAATATTAGCCGAAGAGGCTTTGGGTCGAAAATCAAGGTGGGCCGCTTGACTCAAGCCAGGCCACAAGCCCGGCGGGATGCGCCTTGATGATCCCAACACACATTGGAGAGCTATCGATGGAGTTTAACATTAAAAGCGGAAGCCCGGAAAAACAGCGCGTCGCCTGCGTTGTGGTCGGTGTTTACGAAACCCGCAAGCTGTCCTTTGCCGCCGATCTGCTCGATCGCATTTCCAATGGCTTCCTGACCGATGTCCTCAAGCGTGGCGACATGGACGGCAAGCTGGGCTCCACCCTGGTGCTGCACTCGGTGCCGCACACGCTGTGCGACCGCGTGATGCTGGTCGGTCTCGGCAAGGAGCGCGACTTCCGCGCCAAGGAATACCGCGAGGCGATCCGCGCCTCGGTCAAGGCGCTGGCCTCGACCCAGGCCAACGAGATCGTCAGCTACCTGTCCGAACTGCACGTCAAGAAGCACGACGTGGAGTGGATGGTGGAGCAGGCGACCGTCGTCACCGTCGACGCCTTCTACCGCTTCGATCAGTTCAAGTCCAAGCAGGACGAAGCGCGCGAACCGCGCAAGTTCACCTTTGCCGTGCCACGCCGCAGCGACCTCGCCGACGGCGAGCGTGGCCTGCAACGCGGCCAGGCCATTGCCGCCGGCATGAAACTGACCAAGGACCTGGCCAACACGCCGGGCAATCACTGCACACCTGGCCATCTGGCACAGACGGCGCAAACGTTGGCCGCAGACTTCGACTGCGAGGTCGAGGTGCTCGGTCCGGACGAAATCGCCGCCCTGAACATGGACTCCTTCCTCGCCGTGGCGCGTGGCAGCGACGAGCCGGCACGCTTCATCGTGCTGAAGCACTTTGGCGCCCGCGACCGTGCCGAACGGCCGGTGGTGCTGATCGGCAAGGGTATTACCTTTGATTCCGGCGGCATTTCGCTGAAGCCGGGCGAAGGCATGGACGAAATGAAGTACGACATGGGCGGTGCCGCCGCGGTGCTGGGCACCTTCCGCGCCGCTGTGGAGATGAAGCTGCCGCTCAATATCGTGGTGTTGATTCCGACCTGCGAAAACATGCCGTCTGGCCGTGCGCTGAAGCCGGGTGACATCGTGCGCTCGATGTCCGGACAGACCATCGAGGTGCTCAACACCGACGCCGAAGGCCGCCTGATCCTGTGCGACGCGCTGACCTATGCCGAGCGCCTGAATCCGGCGACGGTGGTGGACGTGGCGACACTGACCGGCGCCTGCGTGGTGGCGCTGGGCAATATCGCCACCGGTCTGTTCAGCAACCAGGACGGTCTGGCCAAGGAGCTGATCGCTGCTGGTGAGGAAGTCGGCGACCGTGCCTGGCACATGCCGCTGTGGGAGGACTACCAGGAGCTGCTGAAGAGCCCGTTTGCCGACATGGCCAATATCGGCGGCCGTGCCGGTGGCAGCATCACCGCCGCCTGCTTCCTGTCGCGCTTTGCCAAGGCCTACGACTGGGCGCACCTGGACATCGCCGGCACCGCGTGGCGCGGTGGCAAGGACAAGGGTGCTACCGGTCGTCCGGTGCCGCTGTTGGTGCAGTTCCTGCAGGATCGTGCGGATATCGCCTTGGGCAATGTCGTGCGCCGTGGCCGTCCACGTCGCGAATTGTCCGAAGTGGTTGAAGATGACGCGGATTGATTTTTATACCGACGTTGCCGCCCTGTACCCGTTTGCGTGCCGGGCGGCGCGCACCGTTTACCGCAAGGGTGAGCGGATGCTGATCGTGCTGCCGGACGAGGCGGCGTTGCGCGGCTTCAGCGCGCAACTGTGGGCCTACGGCGACACCGAGTTCATCCCGCATTGCGCGGCGAACGATGCGCTGGCGGCGGAAACACCGGTGCTGCTGGCGACGGACTTTGCCGCCGAGGCCGAGGATCTGGTGCTGCTCAACCTGTCGCCGGACTTCCCCGACTCGCCGCAGCGCTTCCCGCGCATTCTGGAGGTGGTCGGCACTGACGACGCCTCCAAGGCCGTTGCCAGACAGCGCTATCGCCGTTATCTGGATAGCGGTTTCGAAATCCATCACCACAATATGAGTGATGCCCGCCATGACTGAGCCACAAGCCCCGGTGCCGGACTGGGATTCCCTGCCGGTGCTGACCGAAGTTGTCGAGACCCCGGTCGCGCCGACAGAAGCGTTGCCGCCGCAGGTCGAGGTGCCGGTACTGGTCGATTTTGACATTCCCGATTTTGATTTCAGCGCCGAAATGGCGCAGCTGGCCGACGCGCTGCCGGACACCGAACTGAGCTTTCCGCCCGAGCTGACGCTGGACGAGGTGCTGTCCGCCGGCGAGCAGTCGCCGGAGGCTGCTGCCGGTACGAATGGCGCGTTGGATGCCGAGGCGCTGATCGGACGCCTGCCGTCTCTGGATCTGGATGTGCCATTGCCGGACGACATGGACCTGGGTGAGGTGTTGCCCGGTTTTGCCATGCCAGAGGCGGTGGCTGATGCCGAGCCGGCAGCGGTGTCGACCGCAGTGGATGAGGCGGTGCCGGTGTCTCAGTGGCCGACAGACATGGCCGCTGCTGCACTGGCTGAAATAGCGCCTGAGGCAGTGCCGTCTCCGGCAGAAATGCCGCTTGAGACCGAAACGTTGGCCGCAGCGTCCTTGCCGGATGAGGACACGCTGCAGCCGGTGGCCGTGACGCCCGGCAACGACGGGGTGATTGCTGCCGACACGCCATGGCCGGGTCTGGCGGACATGGACAATGCGCCGCTGCTGGACACGGCGGAAGCCGAGCTGACTGCCGCGGCGGCGGCGGCGGGCTTGGCGGCGTGGCTGGATCAGGCCGCCCAGGTGGCATCGCCCGATGCTGCGTCGCAAGCGGACGAGCCGGTGGACACTGCGCCGTGGGAAGTCTCGCCACCGGTGGCGGAAGTGGCCGCTATCGAGGCGGACATGGAGGTCATGGCGGTAGAGTCGGTGCCGGAACTGGTGGTGGAATCCGAAACGCCGCCGGCTGCTCTCGTACTTGACGAGGTGTCTCCGGAACTCATGGCGGAGCCGGCCGAAGCGGACACTGCCGCGGTCGAAGTGCCACCGCCGGTGCCTGTCGAGGCGGCCGCCATCATGGCGCCGGACGGCACGGGCAGCGATGAGGTGATGGCCAGCCCCGTCGAGTTGCCGCTGCTCGCAGCGGAAGCCGATGCCGTGCCGCCAGCTGGGGATGTTGTCGCGGAGATGGCAGCTGCCACGGTTGAGCCACCGCTGCTGTCCGACGAGGCGACGGTACCGCTTGTCGCCGATGTCGTGGAGCCGGCAACGAGCGAGCTGGCGGCTGCGGACAAAGAGGCAGTGGCCGCCGATGAATTTGCCTTTGACCTTGCCTCAGCAGAGGGTGAGGCGCCGGCCGGCGTGGCGGCTGCGTACGTCGCAGCGCTGGATACCGCGCCGGTCGCGACTGAAAGCGACGCGGCGGCGCACGGTTACCCGCTGGGCCAGAGTATCTCGCTGGACAGCCTGCCGACCGGGGTGCTGGGAGGCGGGCTGGGTCTGGCGGCCAGTCTGGTCGCTGAGCTGGATGGTGCTAGCGCCAGCGACATGATCCCGGACCGCGAAGTGGAGCTGGCCTGGGCGCGCGATCTGGGGGCGGAGCCGCCTTTCGACCTGACGCCGCAGGATGCGATCCTGCCGGTGCATCAGGTGCTGACCGCGCCGTCTCCGGTGACGGAGGTGCTAGAAGAGGCAGGGTTGGCCGCGGCAGCGATGCTGCTGTCGGGAGTGAAGGAGGTAAGTCAGCCTCCTGCGGTGGCGCCGGAAGTGGTAGTCGGTGAGGTGCCGTCGTCTCTGGATTCGGAGGCCTTGATCGATGCCTTGTACGCGCGCGTGCTGCCGCGCATGAAGGTGGAGCTGACGCTGTGGATGCAGGACGCGCTGGAGATGCAGGCCAGGCAGCTGATGGCCGGCGTCATGCAGCACCTGAAGGAAGATTTTGACATGATGCTGGCCGAGGCGTTGCGCGAGTCGCTGCGCGAGGCCTTGCGCGAGGCGAAAGCCGGACAGGGAGAGCAGTAATGGGACACCGCTTGTCGCGGATTGTGACGCGTACCGGGGACGATGGTACGACCGGGCTGGGCGATGGCAGCCGTTTGTCGAAGAGTGCGCCGCGGGTAATGGCGCTGGGCGAGGTCGATGAGCTGAACTGCATCGTCGGCCTGCTGCGCTGTGAGGCGCTGCCGGCAGAAGTGGATGCCTTTCTTGCCGAGGTGCAGCACGATCTGTTCGATCTCGGCTCGGAGCTGGCGGTACCGGGCTACGAGGCGCTGCACGACACGCAACTGGCGATGCTGGAGCAGCAGGCCGAACAGTGGAACGCGCAGCTGCCGATGCTGAAGGAGTTCATCCTGCCGGGCGGCTGCCGTGCGGCGGCGGTCGCACATCAGGGGCGGGCGGTGTGCCGCCGCGCCGAGCGCGCGCTGGTACTGCTGGCCGAGGATGTGCGCGGCTTGCCGCGGCAGTATCTCAACCGGTTGTCGGACGTGCTGTTCATCCTGGCGCGCTACCTGAACCAGCAGGCGCAGGTGGCCGATGTGTTGTGGCAGCCGCGTCGCAAGGACTGAAACCGGCTGTTGCCAGCGGGCGGCCGTGACGGCCGCTTTTTTATTTGATGGAGTGGGAATGAAAGTACAGGCGCAACATCTGCGGGCATTGACGACCCTGTTTTCCGGTGCCTCGCCGGTGCGTAAGATTGCGGCGGGTGTGCTGTTGCTGGGTGCGCTGGCCGGTGCGATCTGGCCGGGTAGCACTTCGCGCGCTGATGCTGGAGAGATCGAGGGGGTGGTGGTCGGTGTGGCTGATGGCGATACCATCACCGTGCTCGACGACAGCCGGCAGCAGCACAAGGTGCGCTTCGCTTTTATCGACGCCCCCGAGAAGGCGCAGCCGTTCGGGACCAGGGCCAAGCAGGTACTGTCGGACAAGCTGTACCGTCAGCAGGTTCGGGTCGAGGTGCTGGAGCAGGACCGCTATGGCCGCAACGTTGGCCGCATCTGGCTGGGCGACGAGGATGTCAACCTCGGCCAGTTGCGTGCCGGTTATGCCTGGCACTACCAGCAGTACGCGCGCAAGGGGCAGTCGGCGCAGGAATTCAGCCGCTACGAACAGGCCGAGCAGGCCGCACGTCAGCAGCGGCTGGGTCTGTGGCGCGATACCGACCCGGTGCCGCCGTGGGATTTCCGGCGACAGCAGCGTGCGCAGTAGCGTTCAGTCGGCCGGCGGCTGCCACAGGTTGGCGGCCTCGTGCACGACCTCCGGGCAGCCGAGGCCGTTGCGGCTGTGTTCGCGCAGCAGGCTGTAGTCGCCGTGGCGGTGGTGGGCGCGTAGCGCCAGCCGCTCCAGGCAGTCCCGCGCATGCGGATCGGCGGCGTAAGGCTGTAGTTGTTGCAGCAGATCGAGGATGGCCTGGCCGAGTGCGACGCGCTGGCCGCTGCGCACGTCGTGGATGTCGGCGTCGAGGCCGAAGCGGGCGGCCTGGAAGCGGTTGAAGTTGTAGACGCAATACAGCGCGGCGCGACCGGGCTGCGGTGGTCGCTCGTTCAGCAGGTAACGCGCCAGCGTCTGCACCAGCGACGCCAGTGCCACGCTGTGCGGAATGTCCAGCGGGGTATCGAAAATGCGGACCTCGACGGTGCCGTACTCCGGTTTGGGGCGGATGTCCCAGTACAGGTCTTTCAGGCTGCCGATGATGCCGGCGCGCGCGAGTTCCGCCGCGTGACCCTGAAAGTCCTGCCAGCTGCGCACGAATTGCGGCAAATGGCCGCTGCTGGGAAACGCCCCGACCACATTGCTGCGCGCCGAGGCAAAGCCGCTGTCTTCGCCCTGGAGGTAGGGCGAAGAGGCGGACAGGGCCAGCAAGTGCGGGATGTAGTAGCTTAGCGCGTGGGTCAACCAGATGGCCGTGTCGCCATCGGGGCAGCCGACGTGCACGTGCTGGCCGAAAACGGTGAATTGGCGTGCCAGATAACCGTAGTGTTCGGCGAAGTGCCGGTAGCGCGGGAAGTCCGAAATCTGGCGTTCGCGCCAGTCCTGGAACAGGTGGGTGCCGCCGCCGCAGGGGCGGGCACCTTGCTCGCCGGCGGCGGTGCACAATTGTGCGCCCAGTTGCAGCATTTCGGCTTCCAGGGTGGCGCTGCCGTCGTGGATGCCGCTGTTGAGTTCCAGCATCGAGCAGGTCACTTCCTGTTTGAAGTGCCGGGCGGTTGTGGTTTGGTGTAGCGTATGTAATATTGCGTTGGCTCGCGGTGCGAGGTCGAGCGTTTGTTTGTCGACCAGCTGGATTTCCAGCTCCATGCCCAGTGTGGTGGCAGTGCTGGATTGGTACTCTGTGTTCAGCATGCGATTGTCCCTTATTTATTTTATTTCGTACAAAAACAAATGTCCTGTTCCAGTGAGCCGCCAGTGGCCGACAAAGTTCCCGTGATGGCGTTGGATGTCCTGCAGCGCTTTCGAGTCGTTTTCCGTTCCGCGCAGCAGCATTCCGCCAATATCGAGGCGCAACTGGGGGTATCCGGCGCGCAGGCCTGGGTGCTGGCCGAGTTGCACGAAGCAGGGCCGCTGCGCGCCGGTGAGTTGGCCGCACGCCTGGCGATCAAGCCCGCCACGCTCAGCAATATGCTGGGGCGGCTGGTGACGGCCGGTCTGGTGACGCGGATGCGCAGCGAGCAGGATCAGCGCGTGGTGCGGGTGGCGTTGAGCGAGCGGGGGGCGGAGCTGATCGGCAAGGTGGCGGTGGCGCCGCGCGGCTGGTTGCCGGAGGCGCTGGGGCGTCTCAGTGGTGGCCAGTTGCGGCAGCTGGCCGACGGGCTGGATGACTTGCTGGCGGTGATGGGCGTGGCGGATTGTCAGGCGGCGAACAAGCCGCTGCCGTTTACCGAATAGGCGCTGCCGCCCTGTGCCTTGAATGGTGCAGGGCGGCTGGCGTGCTGTAGCGGGCAGGCAAAACAAAAAACCCATTCATGCGTGCATGAATGGGTTTTGTCTGGTTGGCGGAGCGGACGGGACTCGAACCCGCGACCCCCGGCGTGACAGGCCGGTATTCTAACCAACTGAACTACCGCTCCAACCTTGGTGGGCGTTGACGGAGTCGAACCGCCGACATTCTGCTTGTAAGGCAGACGCTCTACCAACTGAGCTAAACGCCCGAAACTTGTTCGGTAAGACTAAATTGTGTGTTGGCGGAGCGGACGGGACTCGAACCCGCGACCCCCGGCGTGACAGGCCGGTATTCTAACCAACTGAACTACCGCTCCAACCTGGTGGGCGTTGACGGAGTCGAACCGCCGACATTCTGCTTGTAAGGCAGACGCTCTACCAACTGAGCTAAACGCCCGAAACTTGTTCGGTAAGACTAAACTGTATGTTGGCGGAGCGGACGGGACTCGAACCCGCGACCCCCGGCGTGACAGGCCGGTATTCTAACCAACTGAACTACCGCTCCAACCTTGGTGGGCGTTGACGGAGTCGAACCGCCGACATTCT
>NZ_JAQQLE010000005.1 GCF_028548475.1 Vogesella margarita | reverse complement strand
TGCTTGTAAGGCAGACGCTCTACCAACTGAGCTAAACGCCCGAAACTTGTCTGCTGTGACGCTGTTTTTGCTGCGTCGTTCAGCGAGGAGGCGAATTAAAACACAGCTTTCACGGGGCTGCAAGGGGGTGTCCGGAAAATTTGAATGAATGGCCTTTTTTACATATCTAAGGACAACCGCATTTTGTCGGACAGGGTGGTGCTTATCGCTTCGGCCTCATGCTATCATTGTCGGATTACCCCGAATCGGAAATGTATCAATGAAGCCGACCTTTCTCGATTTTGAGCAGCCGATTGCCGAGCTCGAGAACAAGATTGAAGAACTCCGTTTTGTTCAGGATGACTCCGTGCTGGATATCTCGGAAGAGATCTCTCGCCTGCAGAAGAAAAGCCAGGAGCTCACCAAGACGCTCTATAGCAAGCTGACTCCGTCCCAGATCGCCATCGTTGCCCGGCATCCGCAGCGTCCTTACACGCTGGATTACGTCGACGGTCTGTTTACCGATTTCCAGGAAATGCGCGGCGACCGCGCGTTTGCTGACGATCCGGCCATCGTTGGCGGCCTGGCCCGCTTCAACGGCCAGCCGGTGATGGTGATCGGTCACCAGAAGGGGCGCGATACCAAGGAAAAGATCGCCCGCAACTTCGGTATGCCGCGTCCGGAAGGCTATCGCAAGGCGCTGCGCCTGATGCGTACCGCCGAAAAGTTCGGCCTGCCGGTGATGACTTTTGTCGACACCCCCGGTGCCTACCCCGGTATCGGTGCCGAAGAGCGTGGCCAGTCCGAGGCCATCGGCCGCAACCTGTACGAGATGGCGCGTCTGAAAGTGCCGGTCATCGTTACCGTGATCGGTGAGGGCGGTTCCGGCGGTGCGCTGGCGATTGCAGTCGGCGACTACGTCAACATGCTGCAGTACTCCACCTATTCGGTGATCTCGCCGGAAGGCTGCGCTTCCATCCTGTGGAAGACCGCGGAGCGCGCCGGCGATGCCGCCGAGGCGCTGGGCATTACCGCGCCGCGCCTGAAGACGCTGGGCCTGATCGACCGCGTGGTGAACGAGCCGCTCGGCGGCGCCCACCGCGATCACCCAGCGATGATGACGGCACTGAAGCGCGTACTGCAGGAGCAGCTGAAAGAAGCCAGCTCGCGCGGCATCCCTGAACTACTGAAAACCCGCTTTGACAGACTGATGAGCTATGGCCGCTTCAAGGAAGACGCCGCCTGACCTGCTCGACACGCTGATCCAACACTGGCCGGACGCTTTGTCCGGCCAGTGTCGTTTGGAGCTGGCGTTGTCGGGCGGCATGGATTCGGTGGTACTGCTGGATTTGCTGTGCCGCTGGCGTGATGAGCGCGGCGGGCCGGCATTTTCGGCACTGCACGTGCATCACGGCCTCAGTGCGCAGGCCGACGACTGGGTGCGCGCGTGCGAGGACTGGTGCCGTGTGCGCCAGGTGCCGCTGCGCGTGGTGCGGGTGGCGGTGCAGGTTGGTGGCGGCGACAGCCTGGAGGCCGAGGCGCGCAAGGTGCGCTATCAGGCCTTTGCCGAAGGTGGTGCCGACGTGATCGCGCTGGCGCATCACGCCGACGACCAGAGCGAAACGGTGCTGCTGCAGGTGTTGCGCGGCGGCGGCCCGCGGGCGCTGGCGGCGATGCCGCTGTTGCGCGAGCATCAGGGCCGGCAATTGTGGCGCCCCTTGCTCAAGGTTGGCCGCAGCGCGCTGGCCGCCTATGCCGCCGCGCGGCAGCTGCAGTGGGTGGAGGACGACAGCAATGCCGATACCGATCATTACCTGCGCAACTTCCTGCGCCACGAAGTGATGGGCCGGCTGCGCCAGCGCACGCCGGCACTGGACAAGCAGCTGGCGCGACTGGCGCAGCGCATGGCCGATGCGGCCGAGATGGTCGATACCCTGGCGGCGATGGATCTGGCGCAGGTGCAGCGCGGCCGCGAGCTGGATCTGCCGGCGCTGCTGGCGCTGTCTGATGCGCGCCAGCGCCACGTGGTGCTGGCGTGGCTGACACAGCTGGGGCTGTCGTTGCCGAGTCCGGAGTCGCTGTACAGCTGGCTGGCGCAGGTGCGCAGCGCCGCGGCCGCCACGCAGCCCTTGCTGGAGTACCAGTCGCTGGTGCTGCTGCGCTACCGGCAGCGGCTGCTGGCCTTGCCGCGGGTGACGCCAGAGCCGTGGCCGCCATGCTGTGTGGTCGGCGAGACGCTGCGCCTGCCGCACGGCGAGTTGTCCTGGCGCCGTGCGCCGGGCGGCCTGCCGGATGACTGGCAGGGCCGCTTGCTGGATGTGCTGCCGCGCTCCGGTGGCGAGAAACTGCCGCTCAAGGTTGGCCGCAAGCCGGTGAAGACGGTGTTCCAGGAGGCCGGGGTGCCGCCGCAGTTGCGGCTGGACTGGCCGTTGCTGGAGGACGACGATGGCGAGCTGCTGGCGGTGCCGTCGCTCGGGGTGTCGGTGCTGCACGCTGCCGCCGGCGAAGGCTGGTGGCCGCAGTGGCAGCCGCTGGCAATCGTCAGCCGGCCGGCGAACGACTGAGGCCGGTAACACGCGACACGGCGCCAGCAGCGATGCTGGCGCCGTTGTCTTGTCAGCCGGCGTCGTGCAGGTTTTTCGGGCCGAAGGCGCCCGGCAGCAGCTGCGACAGCGTGGTGTCGATGATGTCCGGACCGTTGCAGATGGCGCGCACCGCCATGTCCGGCCCGAACTCGTTCAGCACCTGGCGGCAGGCGCCGCAGGGCGGGGTCGGCACGTCGGTGGGCGTGTAGATGCACACCGCCAGCACCTCGTCCATGCCGGCGGCGCGGGCGCTGAAGATGGCGGTGCGCTCGGCGCAGTTGGTCAGGCCGAAGGAGGCGTTCTCCACATTGCAGCCGCGCACGATCCTGCCGTCGGCGGTCAGGATCGCCGCACCCACGGCAAAGCGGCTGTACGGCACATAGGCGTGGCGCGCGGCGGCACGGGCCTCGCGGGCCAGCGTGTCCCAATCGATGGTGATGGTCATCGGGCGTTCCTTTGTTGAGGGGGAGGTGATCCTCCTCTTGCTAGCGGCGCCTGTCAATGTGCGGCCAACGTTGGCCGCAGGCAGGATCAAGGGCGGGCCGGCGCGGGCTGCGCGGCGGACAAGAAAAACCCTGCCGGGACGATGGGGGAGTCCGGGCAGGGTGCGCCAACACGCGGGCAGGGTATGGGATCAGTCGCGCCAGTCGCGGCGGCGGTCGTGGTCATGGCCGTGGTAGTGGCGATGGTGCTTGAACTTGTGATGCTTGAACTTGTAGTAGCGGTCAGGGCGGTAGTCGCGATCGTAAACGTAGACCGGCTGGGCCACCGGGCGCACGACGACGCGCTCACGCGACGGCTGGGTCAGGATCACGCCGGTGGCGGCACCGATTGCCCCGCCGACCACGGCACCATCGCGTCCGCCGACCGACTGGCCGATGGCGGCACCGGCCGCGCCGCCGACGGCGCCACCGATAACATGGTCAAGATCACCGGCATGAGCGGTGGCGGCACCAGTTGCCAGCACAATGGCCAGACCGGTCATGATGAGTGATTTGCGCATGGTGGTTCTCCTGTTGCAGTACGTGATTGCAGTGTAAGCGGCAACAGAAAAGTGTGGTCGGCGGTTTTGTGTCGTCTATGTGACGCTTTGTGACAGGCGGCCAAAAGACTTGCGGCCAACCTTTTGCATGAAAGGTTGGCCGCAGCCTGCCGCCGGATTCCGCGCCGGCGGCGTGTTGTGTCCCCGGGCATGGCCCTTGGTCGCTGATGCCAGTTGTCGCCGTGCGTCGGATTTTGTCCGTTTTCGGGCGCTCGCCGCCGGGTAGGCGGCCTGTCTGCAGTGCCGGCAACGGGTGTTGCCGGCGTCGCTGGCGGCTTGTGACGGCCAGGCTGCACTGGGGTGAACCATGCTCAAACTGTAACCCGCGCACCGCGGAACAGGCTTCCGAAAGCGCGGTCACAAAGCGCTATCTTGTGCAGGATATTTTTGCTATTTTCATTTTCAGGAAGAATGTTTCGCAAGGATGAAAATGTCGGAAAACAATCGCGTTGTCAGTGCGCAAGACCGGAAGATCCTGCACGAGCTGCAGAAGAATGCCCGCCTCAGCAACGCCGAGCTGGCCGAGCGCGTCGGCATGTCGCCGTCGGCGTGCTGGAACCACACCCGGCAGCTGGAAAACGACGGCTACATCCAGGGCTACGTCGCGCTGATCAACCAGCAGAAGATGGGCTTGCCTGACACGGTGATGATCGAGGTCACCCTCAACGCGCACGAGGAGGGCACGCTGGCGCGCTTCGGCGAGGAGCTGGCGGCGCTGCCGGAAGTGCTGGAGGCGCACCTGGTGTCCGGCGAGTACGACTACCTGATCAAGGTCGCCGTCGACGGCACCGCCGGCTACGAGCGCTTCCTGCGCGAGAAGCTGTACAAGATTTCCGGCATCCGCCACAGCCGCTCGCACTTCACGCTGCGCTGCATGAAGAGCGTGCCGTCGGTGCAGGTGTGAGCGCTGCGGCCAACCCTGGCCGCCAGCTGGAACCCGCGCCGCAGTTCTGCTTGAATAGCGCCTTTGCGTCTGGCCGGCACGCCGGCTCCGCAACCCCCTCACGGAGCAATACATGATCGTCAGAGTAGACGGGCAGCACCTCGATGCCCAGATCGACTACCCCAACCCGCAACGGCTGGTGCGCGGCAATCCGCAGCGGCGCACCTGGCCCGCCTACGAAAGCGGCGACGGCGTGTGCGCCGCCGGCATCTGGGCCTGCGAGCCCGGCGCCTGGCGCATCGCCTTTGCCGACAACAAGGAAGAATTCTTCTGCATCCGCCACGGCCGGGTGCAGCTGATCGCCGAGAACGGCCACGCCGAAGCCTTCGGCCCCGGCGAGGCCGCGGTGATCCCGGCCGGGTTCCGCGGCGTGTTCGAGGTGCTGGAAGCGGTGGAGAAGTACTACGTGATCGTGACGCGGCCAGGCTGAGCGCCGGGCGAAGGCTGGCCGCAGGCGTTCAGCTCAGGCTGACGATGGTATTGCGCCCGGTCAGCCGCGCCTTGGCCAGCGCCGCCTCCAACCGGATTTGCAGCTGGCGGGCGTTCTGGTCGCTTTCGTGCCAGGTACTGAGGCCGATGCAGATGCTGGTCTCGCAATTGGCGCCATCCGGCCAGAAGGTAAAGCTGCCCAGCCGCTGCTGCAGCCGCTTGGCCACCGTCACCGCATCCAGCAGCGAGGTCTGGCGCAGCAGCATCACCAGCGCGCCGTTCTCGTGGCGGCCGACCAGATCGCCGTCGCGGCTGCTCTGCACGCACAGATAGCTGACCATGCGGCGGAAATGGGCGCGGTTGTAGGCACCCAGCGGCTCCTTGTTGCGGATCGGCACCACCTCGGCGTGGATCTGCAGCGCCGCCAGCGGGTTATGGTAGCGGCGCGCGTGCCCGACCTCGATGCCGGTACGCTCCAGCAGCTGGCCGGCGGACAGCACGCCGCTGATGTAGTCGTCCGGATCCTCTTGCATGTTCTCGTCGCTGGCCGGCATCAGCTGTCGCACCCGCTCGAACAGCTCGTCCTTCCGCTTCAGCAGCTCGTTCATCAGCAGCTGCTGGCTGTGATCCGAAAAGGTGAAGATCAGCGTCGGGTACGACCAGCTCACCACCCGCGCCGACAGCAGCACCGGGAAACAGCGGCCGCGCGCCGAACACAGCTCGCCTTCGAGGTTGTAGAGCAGATCCTGGCGCTGGATGTCGCGCAGGATGTCGTCCAGCGACGGCTTGCGGACGAAGCGCGCCAGCGGCTGGCCCAGCAGCTCGGACAGCGGCAGCCCCAGCTGGATCGACGCCAGCTGGTTGGCTGCCATCACCGTCATGTCGGCGCTGTCCGCCATGATGAAGGCGCCCTGCAAGGTGTCGATCATGTACTGGAAATTCAGCTCGTCCGGCATAGACCTCTCCCCGTGCCATCACTTGCCGACCGGCCACCTGCGTGGCTCTACCCCATAAAATGGCCGGCTGATTCTTAACCTTAGTACATGGAGTGCGCGGCGGCGTGCCGCTTGCCGCGCGGCGGCGTGATATTACGCGGGCATGGCCTGGGGGCGGGCGAAAGGAGGGCGCCGCACTGCGGCCAACGTTGGCCGCAATGGTTTAGGGCTTGCGCGCCACCACCTGCAGCACGCTGGCGCGGCCGGTGTGGTAGCTGCCCTCGACCACCTCGCGCTCCAGCTCGGTGAAGTGCAGCAACTCCAGCCCCGCCAGCTCGTCGCGCACGATGTCGGCCTCCAGCAGCATGTCCGCATCCTTCGGCCCGCCGGTGTTAAACGCCAGCTGGCGCGGGGTGTAGCCCTCCATGATCAGCAGCCCGCCCGGTTTCAACGCCGCAATCGCGCGCGCCATCACCACGCGGCGCAAGGCCGACGGCAGGTGGCAGAACACCGACACCACCGCGTCGAACTGCGCCTCGCCCGGCTGATAGCGCGCCAGGTCGGCCAGCACCACGGTGATATCCACCCCGGCCGCCGACGCGCGCGCCAGCAACTTGGCCAACCCCGCGTGCGACGCATCCACCGCCGTCAGCGCATGACCCAGTTTGGCCAAAAACAGCGCATTGCGGCCTTCGCCTTCGCCCAGACTCAGCACACGGCTGCCCGGCGCCAGCCGCGGCGCCTGCTCGCGCAGAAAATCATTCGGCGCCTCGCCATAGATGAATTCGCTGACGGCAAAACGGGTATTCCAGAAATCGGAGGTATCGCTCATCGGGGGTCCTTGGGGGTAATCGAGGGAAGTGGTGGCGTTACGGTAGCGGGGCGGGGGAGGAGAGGCAAGGCTTGCGGCCAACCTTGCCGCGACGAAGCGTTCTGTTTTTTTGCCACGGAAACACACGGAAGGCACGGACAAAGGCCAAGCGGTATCGGTCATGAACAGCACGACAGCAAAAAGCACCAAGGTTGGCCGCAGGCATGTCGGGTTACGCTGCGCTAACCCGACCTACGGTAACGGGATCGGCCGTATCGCCAGCCAGAACCGGGGCGACGTACCCGTCCCGTTGGTGCAAGCCGTGGAAACTGTCGCCAGCCCGGAAACAAGCCGCCCTCTTTTGAGCGCAGCGTATGGGCGGCGCCGGGATGGCGATAGTTTTCACGGGAATTCGTGCGCCTTCGGGAAGAGCGGGGATCGGAAAGGGGGATGCGGTATCCCCCTTCCTCGTTCATTCCTTCGCGACGCTGCGCTTGCCTCGCTCAGTCACCGGCGAAACCGGCAAGGTAAATCATCATCCGCGTAGCGGACATACCAGACAAAACGAAGGTTGGCCGTAAACCCGTGACGGCTTGCGGCCAACCTTGCGTATTCAGTCGCGGTAAACGCTGGGCTTCGCAAGCTCAGCCTAACCTACCGTGCGCGCGGCCTTATCGTGCAGCGTCCAGCGACAGAAGGGAGCGAGGTGAGTGCCATGTTAGAGGCTTGGTGATTTTGCATGAAGCCGAATTATATGGCGCATAAAAGATGACGAAATTTCAAACACAAATTCGATTTCTTCCTCCACCACAGCATCGTCGTGTTTGATATATGTGTTTTGATATTTCGCGTAGTAGTCGATTAGCTTCGAAAACATGTTTGAGAACTCTTTCGAGCCACCGGCTTCACTAACGAAATTTCCGACATTGCCGAGTTGATTTTCGAGAGACTTGTCGTTCTTGAAAACACTTTTCAGTAATAGCTCCAAGCTAAGTCGGAGATCATCAAGCAAGTTTCTGCTAAATATTCCGTGTTTGTATTTGTGAATTGCTTGCAGGTACAAATCTAGTGCATTAGGGAAGCTGTCGAGCCAGTGGCGTGTTTCTTCGATGAGTGTCTCGTTAAGCTTGGAAAACTCGTCTTTTGGTGCGAGGTGCGCGAATTGGGAGACTAATTTTACCTTTAGCGATTTCAGATCATCATATTGCTTCAGTAAGAAGGTTCGGTGATCACATAGCTCTCTAATAATTTTGAACTGAAGAGAAGGGGGGAAACACTTCAGATTTTCTAGCAGTGCAGTTCGCTTATTTGGGGCCTCAAACGGATACGTTGCATGAGGGATATTGATATTGTATTCGACGGCGTAAGCGTTAAAGGTTTTCACAACTTCGTTTCCACTCAAGCCTCGGTTGGTATCGGCCAATATGTCAGCAGCGAAGCTGAGAAAAGGGAGAGGGATATGCGACACGAGATGTTTAGCCTCTAACGTGTGATATATACACTATCGGTGTATATATAAATCAATGAATATGTATACCCACTTCATGGCATGGATATTTCTTTGTTCTTCAGCTGCTTGTGAGATGTGCTGCTGGCGAACACGTATCCGGAAGGGCACCTATTTCTGCCAGCCGACTAAAAAGCCCCTCACTCGCCTCCGCCAGCCTCACAATGCTCGCCTCGCGCAGCGCAGCCAAGTCTACCCCCGTGGCATTGCCCATGCCAGCCCAATGTAATAGCGTTTGACATGCATCAGGATGGTCGAACAGCCCATGCAGATAGCTGCCCATGATCTGGCCGTCGGGGCTGACGGCGCCGTCCACGCTGCCGTCGTCGAGCATGAACACCGGCCGTTCGCAGTCCGCGCCACTGCTCACACCCATGTGGATTTCGTAGCCGCTGACCGCCGCGTCGACGTTGACGAAGCGGCCTTCGCGGCGGGTGAGGGTCTTGGCGGCGGCCAGTGTGGTGTCGATGGCGAGGTAGCCGAGACCGGTGCTGCTGCCGGCTTGGCCTTCCACGCCCAGCGGGTCGTGGATGTGGCGGCCCAGCATCTGGTAGCCACCGCAGATGCCGAGCAGCTTGCCGCCGTAGCGCAGGTGGCGCTGCAGGTATTGCGGCCAACCTTGCGCCTGCAAAAAGGCCATGTCGGCGCGGGTGTTCTTGCTGCCGGGCAGGATCACCAGATCAGCTGGCGGCTTCGGCGCGTCGGGGCCGACGAAGTGCAGGTTGACGCCGGGGTGGGCGCGCAGCGCGTCGAAGTCGGTGTGGTTGCTGATGCGCGGCAGCACCGGCACCACGATGTTGAAGTCGCCCTTTTGCTGCTGCGTCTGCACCGCGTCTTCGGCGTCCAGCATCAGGCCGTGCAAATAGGGCAGCACCGCCAGCACAAGCTTGCCGGTCTTGGCTTCCAGCCAGTCGAGGCCGCCTTGCAGCAGGCTGATGTCGCCGCGGAAGCGGTTGATGACGAAGCCGATCACGCGGTCGCGCTCGGATTGGCTCAGGCAATCCAGCGTGCCGGTGAGGTGGGCGAACACGCCGCCCTTGTCGATGTCGGCGACGAGGATCACCGGGCAGTCCACCGCCTCGGCAAAGCCCATGTTCGCGATGTCGCGCTCGCGCAGGTTGATTTCGGCCGGGCTGCCGGCGCCTTCCACCATCACCGCGTCGTACTGCTGCTGCAGGCGGCCGTAGGACTCCAGCACCGCCTGCATCGCGGTGGTCTTGTACTGGTGGTAGTCGCGCGCGTTCATGTCGGCGCGCACCTGGCCGTGGATGATGACCTGCGCGCCGGTGTCGGAGCTGGGCTTGAGTAGCACCGGGTTCATGTCGCTGTGCGCTGGCACGCGCGCGGCGACGGCCTGCAGTGCCTGCGCGCGGCCGATCTCGCCGCCGTCGACGGTGACGGCGCTGTTGAGCGCCATGTTCTGCGGCTTGAACGGCGCCACGCGCAGGCCACGGTCGGCCAGCAGCCGGCACAGCGCGGCGACCACGGTGCTCTTGCCGGCGTCCGAGGTGCAGCCCTGCACCATCAGCGTGGGGTAAGGCCAGCGCGGGGCGCTCATGCCAGCGCTCCGGCGGCGCGGTCGGCGTGCCACTGCCGGATCAGCGCCTGCAGTTGCGGCAGGCCGCGGGTGAGCAGCGTCGGGCCGGGGGCGAGGATGTCGGCGGACTTGATCTCGATGATGTGGCCGCGCCCGTAGTTGCGCACCGCCGGTACGTCTTGCCAGCCGTCGCGCTCGATCACGGTCTCGGGGCGGAAACGTTTGCCGCACCAGCTGCCGACGATCAGGTCCGGCGCGCGCGCGGCCACCTCGCGGTGGTCGGCAAGAATGCGTTCTTTCGCGCGCTTGTGGACGGCCAGTTCGGCAAAGGCATCGCGGCCACCGGCCAGCGCGATCAGCTCGCCGACCCAGCCGATGCCGGTGATGACCGGGTCGTTCCATTCTTCGAAGTAAACCAGCGGCCGCGGCAGGCCGGCGGCATCGTTGGCCGCCGCTTCGGCGCGGGCGGCGTCCATTGTTACCTGCAGCTCTGCGGCCAACCTTTCGGCCGCGTCGGTTTTGCCGGTGAGGCTGCCCAGCACCCGCACCATGCGCAGCACACCGGCGAGGTCGTGGTGGTTGAAATGCTGGATATCGACACCGGCGGCGGCCACGTCCTTGAGGATGTCGCTTTGCAGGCTGGAGAACGCCACCACCAGATCCGGCTCGACGGCGAGGATCTTCTCCAGTTTGCCGCTGGAAAAGCCGCTGATCTTCGGCTTGTGCTGGCGTGCCTCGGGCGGGTAGACGGTAAAGCCGGAGATGCCGGCGATCAGGTCCTGTGCGCCCAGCAGGTACAGCGTTTCGACGGCTTCGGTGCACAGGCAGGCAATGCGTTGGTAGTGGCTCATGGGGGTTCCGGAAAGCGGTAGCGGGTTAGCGGCGGGCGAGGTCGAGCTTGGCGCACAGCTGGCGCGTGCCTTCGATCATGCGCGGGGTCGGGCGGTTGAGCAGGTCGCCGTTGACCTGATGCAGCTGGCGGTTTTGCACGGCGGCGATGCCGGGCATGCGCTGCCAGCGCTGCAACAGGTTGTCGTTCTGGCGCATGGCGGCGGACAGGATCACCTGCGGGTTGGCGGCGATCACCGCCTCGTCGGTGACCACCGGCGCGGTGACCGGCAGGCTGGCAAACACGTTGCGGCCGCCGCACAGCGCGATGGCGTCGCTGACGATGTGCTGGCCGTTGAGGGTGTACAGCGGCTTGTCCCACACCTGGTAGAACACGCTGAGCTTGGGCTTGCCCTGTTGCTGCTGGCGCAGCGCGGCCAGATCCAGCTCGAAGCGGCGCGCCGCCTGTTCCGCCTGTGCGCTGCTGCCCAGCAGCTGGCCGATGCGGCGCAGGTTGGACGGGATGTCGGCAAAGCGCTTGGGCTGGCTGTAAAACAGCGGGATGCCGAGCTGGCGCAGCGGCTCCAGCTGCCGCGCCGACGGGCCGTGCAGCCACACCAAGAGCAGGTCCGGCTTGGCGGCGACGATGCGTTCCAGGTCGATGGCGCGGAAGTTGCCGGCCTTGGGCAGCGCCTTGGCCGCCGCCGGGTAGTCGCTGTTGTCATCGACGGCGATCAGGCGCGCGCCGCCGCCGGCAGCAAAGGCCAGCTCGGTGACGTGCGGCGCCAGGCTGATCACGCGCTGCGCGGGGGCCGGCAGCGTGACGCGGCTGCCCTGGTCGTCGATGACGCTGACCGGCGCGGCCAGCGCCGGCAGGCAGGCCAGTAGCGGGAGGAGTCGTTTCATGCGGTGAAATCCTTGTCACAGAAGCTGGCCAGCGCGGCGGCCAGCCGTTGCCAGTGGGCCTCGTCGGCCGGCAGGCCGAGGCGGAAGCGCGGCGCCGGCTCGGTAAACAGCCGGCACCAGATGTGTTGCGTCGCCAGATGCCGCTGCAGCGCGGCGGCGTGCGCGTACTCGCCGCCGGCGAACAGGTCGCAGCCGGCGTGCGGCAGCGCATTGGCCACCAGCAGTGCGGCCAACCTTGCGCGGCGCGCGGCGAGATCGGCCCGCGCCTGCAGCTGCCAGTGCGTATCGCAGAGCGCGGCGGTGGCGATGTGCTGCACCGCGCCGGGGATGGTCCACGGCCCCAGCTCCTCGTCCAGCTGCTGCAGGATGGCGGCCTCGGTGGCGACAAAACCCAGGCGCAGGCCGGCAAGGCCGAAGAACTTGCCCGGCGAGCGCAGCACGATCAGGCCGGGCAGCCGGCCGGCGTGGGCGGTGACCGACAGCGCCGGGCAGACATCGGCAAACGCCTCGTCCACCAGCAGCCAGCCGCCGCGCGCCGCCTGTTGCTCTGCCCACCGCAGCACGCTGGCTGCCGGGTAGGCGTGGCCGGACGGGTTGTCCGGATTGCACAGGATCAGCACGTCGACGCGGCCGGCCTGTTCGCCGATGTCGGCGTGGGCATGGCGGCTGACGGCGTGGCCGTGTCGCGCCCAGCGCCAGCCGTGTTCGCCGTAGCTGGGGTGGGCGACGGCGACGTGGCCGGGCGCCCGCAGCCGCGGCAGCGCCTGAATCGCCGCCTGGCTGCCGGCGACGGGCAAAAGCTTGGCCGCACCGTAGTAGGCGCAGGCGGCGGCGATAAAGGCAGCGTCCGGCTGTGGCAGCGTGTGCCACAGCGCGGGTGGCACGGCCGGCACCGGGTAGTGGCGCGGATTGAGCGCGGCGGACAGGTCGATCCAGCCGGTGGACTCGCCGCCGTAAGTGGCGATGGCGGTGTGCAGATTGCCGCCGTGTACGGGGCGCAGGGTGTTCATGACTGTCGTTTGGTCCAAGCCCAGCCCAGTAGCACGGCGAACGGGATGATGGCCAGCAGTGCGCCGATGCCAATCAGCCATAGCGCACCTGCTGCACTGGCTGCCAGCAGCAGGGTGATTTCCGGCAAGGCCTGCATTAGCACCAGCAGGATTTTTGACGACAGATTTAGGTAGCGGGACATGCGGTTTCTCCTTTAGCAAGGCAACGCCAGCAGTAGCCATAGCACTATGGCGCGGTCCATCAGTTGCGCGGCGCGGGCGATGTCGGCGGCGGCGGGCGTGGTGCCATCGCCCAGGGTGGGGCGCTTTTCCAGCTGGCCGTGATAGGTGGCTGCACCGCCCAGGCGGATCGCCAGTGCACCGGCGCCGGCGGCCATCACCGGGCCGGCGTTGGGGCTATCCCACTGCGGTGCCTGTGTGCGCCAGCAGCGCAGCGCGAGGCGGGTGTGGCCGGCCAGCGCGTAGGCCAGCGCGGTCAGCCGTGCCGGCACAAAGCCGAGCACGTCGTCGGCGCGGGCGGCGACCTTGCCGAAGCGCTCGAAACGCGGGTTGCGGTAGCCCCACATCGCGTCGAGGGTGTTGGCGAGGCGGAACGCCAGTGCGGCCGGCGCGCCGCCGACGGCAAACCAGAACAGCGCACCGAATACCGCGTCGTGGCCGTTTTCCAGTAGCGATTCGGCGGCGGCGCGGGTGACGGCGGCCTCGTCGGCGTCGCGCAGCTCGCGGCTGACGATGCGACTGGCCAGTGCGCGCGCCTGCGGCAGATCGCCGACCAGCAGCGCCGCGCCGATGGGGCGGGTGTGCTCCAGCAGGCTCTGCCGGCCGAGGGTGAAGTACAGCACCGCCACGCTGAGGGCGGCGGCCGCCGGCGCCGGCAGTTGCGCCAGCAGCCAGAACAGGGCCAGCGGCAGCGGCAGCACCAGCAGCGCCCAGGCCAGCAGGCCGCGCAGCAGGCGGCTGCGGCCAACGTTGAGCGTTTTCTCCAGCAGCTTGGCCGCATTACCGAAGCCGACCAGCGGGTGAAGGCGGTGCGGCTCGCCCAGCAGACGGTCGAGCAGCAGCGCCGCTGCCATCGGCGCGGCGACACTCAGCATGGTGCTGCCCCGCATGGTGGCAGGAACAGCGCGGCGGCGGCGGCCGGGTTGCTGGCGAAGTAGGCGTGGAAGTACGAGGCCTGCACGCTGCCGTGGCGGTACACCGCCTCGCCGCCGACGCGTCCGTCCTTGCGCTGGCAGTGCGCCTGCGGTGCCAGCGGCGTGTCGAAGCTGGAGTAGTGGAAGGTGTGGCCGCGCAGTTCGCCGGCGGCAGTGGGCCAGGCCTGGCTGCCCAGCGCGGCCAGTTTCTTGCCCATGCACACGCTGCCGGGCAGTATGCCGGCCATAGTGTGGCTTTGGCCGTCGGTGTCCGTGAGGTTTTCCGTCAGCGCCATCATGCCGCCGCACTCCGCCCAGACCGGCGTGCCGGCGGCGACGGCGTGCTTGAGGCTGGCTTGCCAGCCAAGGTTGGCCGCAAGGGTGTCGGCGTGCAGCTCCGGATAGCCGCCGGGCAGCCAGACGGCGTCGGCGCCGGCCGGAATGGCCTCGTCGGCCAGCGGCGAGAAGAAGGCGAGCGTCGCGCCCATGCCGGTCAGCGTGCGCAGGTTGGCCGGGTAGAGGAAGGCGAACGCCGCGTCGCGGGCGATGGCGATGGTTTTGCCGGCCAGCAGTGGCGGCAAGGCCGGCTGCGCTTGCGCTGCCGGCGCAAACTCGGGCAGCGCCGCCAGCACCGCGTCGTCCAGCTGCAGCGCGTCGGCCAGCGCGTCCAGCCGCGCGGCGAGATCGGGCAGCTCGGACGGCAGGTGCAGGCCGAGGTGGCGCTCCGGCAGCGACTCGGTCTGTCGTGGCAGGTGGCCGACCACCGGCAGATCCGGCGTGCCGCAGGCGCGGATCATGTCGGCGTGGCCTGTGCTTGCGACGCGGTTGGCCAGCATCCCCGCCCACGGCAGCTGGCCGTGATCGCGCAGGCCGCGGGCGATGGCCAGCGCGGTGCCGACCATCGCCGAGCAGTCCAGCACCGCCAGCACCGGCACACCGAAGTGGCGGGCCAGATCGGCGCTGGACGGCTTGCCGTCGTACAGCCCCATCACGCCCTCGATCAGGAGGTAGTCACACTCCCGCGCCGCCTCGGCCAGCAGCGCGTGACACTGCGCCTCGGTGCACATCCACAGGTCCAGCACGTCCACATTGCTGCCGCTGGCGGCGGCCAGCAGCATCGGGTCGATGAAGTCGGGGCCGGTCTTGAACACGCGCACCCGCTGGCCGGCGCGCGCGAGCTTGCGGGCGAGGGCCGCGGTGACGGTGGTCTTGCCCTGGCCGGAGGCGATGGCGGAGAGGAGGAGGGCTTTGCAGCTCATGGGCTTGCTTTCATTTCGATGGGCGGGGCAGGCCACGCATGGGTGTGCCGTTGCCAGCACGATGGTGATGGCCGGCAAGGTTGGCCGCAATGCGGTTGCGGCCAACCTTGCGCCGAAACAGGGCCGGCGTGATGGTTTGTCGGGGTGTTACCACTCAATGCCCGGTTGCGCGGCGATGCCGGCGGCAAACGCGTGCTTGACCAGCGTCATCTCGGTGACGGTGTCGGCAGCGTCGATGACGGCCTGCGGCGCGCCGCGGCCGGTGACGATCACGTGCTGCTGTGGCGGGCGCGCGGCGATGTCGGCCAGTACCTGCTCCACGTCGAGGTACTTGTACTTCAGCGCGATGTTCAGCTCGTCCAGCAGCACGAGGCCGATGCTCTCGTCTTGCAGCATGGCGCGAGCCTTGTCCCAGGCCTCGCCGGCGCGGGCGACGTCGCGCTCGCGGTCCTGCGTGTTCCAGGTGTAGCCCTCGCCCATCGCGTGGAACTGCACCTCGTCGGGGAAGCGGCGCAGGAAGCGCTCTTCGCCAGTGGACATGGCGCCCTTGATGAACTGCACCACGCCGACCTGCATCTCGTGGCCGAGGCCGCGCATCACCATGCCGAAGCCGCTGGAGCTTTTGCCCTTGCCGTTGCCGCAGTTGACGATGAACACGCCGCGGTGCTGGTCGGCGGCGGCGATCTTGGCGTCCATGATTTCTTTCTTGCGCGCCATGCGCCCGTTGTGGCGCTCGGTGCGGCCTTGGTCTTCGGTGTGGCTCATGATGGGTGTCCGGGTAAAAAGCAGGGGTGGCCTGCGTGGTGGAGTCGGGTTAGCGGATAGCCGAGCACGGCGGCGAGGTGTTCGGCGCCAAGTTCGGCCAGCGGGTACTGGCGGTGCGCGCCGTGCTCGTCGAGCAGCAGCGCGTGGCTGGCGCAGGCCGGGGCCAGCTGCAGGTCGTGGCTGACCAGCAGCACCGCCTTGCCCTCGGCACGCCAGCGGCCGATCTGCTGTTGCAGCGCGGCCTGATGGGCGAGGTCGAGCGAATTGGACGGCTCGTCGAGCAGGATCAGCGGCGCGTCCTGCGCCATCACGCTGGCGAGCGCCACGCGTTGACGCTCTCCGCCGGACAGCGCCTGCAGCGGCCGCGTCGCGAGGCGGCCGAGATCGAAGGCATCCAGCGCTGCGGCGACGCGTTGCGTCTTGTCGCCAGCGTCCGGCCAGGCAAAGCGCGCGGCGGCGACGGCGTCTTGCACCGCGTAGTCAAAGGCGTCGTGGCTGGCCTGCGGCAGCAGGGCGAGGCGTTGCGCGCGCTGGCGCGGCGTCAGCTGCGACAAGGGTTGGCCGCAGAGGCGGATGTGGCCGCCGTCGGCGCAGCGCAGCGCGGCCAGCGTGGCCAGCAGCGTGCTCTTGCCGCAGCCGTTGCGGCCGGCGATCCACCAGCATTCGCCGGCGCGGACTTGCCAATCCAGTGGCTGCAGCAGCGTGCGGCGGCCCTGGCGAAGGGTGAGCTGGTCACAGTGCAGCATCAGGCTAGCCTCCGGCGGGTACGTTGCAGCTGCCAGAACAGCACCGGCACGCCCAGGAGCGCGGTCAGCACGCCGACTGGCAGCTGCATCGGCGCGACGACGGTGCGCGCCAGGGTGTCGGCCAGCACCAGCAGCGCGGCGCCGCTCAGCACGGCGGCGGGGATCAGCCGGCGCAGGTCCGGCCCGCACAGCAGGCGGCAGGCGTGCGGCACCATCAGGCCGACGAAGCCGATGCTGCCGCCCTGGCTGACGGCGCTGGCGGTCAGCACCGCGGCCAGCACCAGCAGCAGGCGGCGCAACGTGGCCACCGGCACGCCCAGCGTCAGCGCGTGGTCGCCGTGCAGCGCCAGCAGGTTGATCGCCGGCGCCTGCCACCACGCCAGCAGCGCGGCCGGCAGCAGTACCAGCCACGGCCACGGACGCAGCGGCGTACCGGCGATATCGCCGACCAGCCAGAACACCATGCCGCGCAATTGCGCGTCCGGCGCGATGGTGAGCAGCAGCGAGATCAGTGCGCCGCAGGCGGCGGACAGCAGCACGCCGGTGAGCAGCAGCAGCACCGTGCCGCTGCTGCGCGCGAAATCGCGGCGCGCCAGCAGGAACAGCAGCGCCGACAGCGTCAGCGCGCCGGCGACGGCGGCGCTGTCTACCTGCCACAGCGCCAGCCCCAGCCACAGCGCCAGCAGCGCGCCGACCGAGGCGCCGCCGGAGACGCCCATCACGTAAGGATCGGCCAGCGGATTGCGCAGCAGCGACTGCATCAGCACGCCGGCCAGCGCCAGCGAGGCGCCGGTGACCCAGGCGGTCAGCGCCCTCTCCAGGCGCAGGCTGAGCAGGGTGTCGGCAAGTGTGCTGCCGTGGCCGCTGGCGGCCAGCCACAGCTCGCCGGCGCCAAGCGCGATGGAGCCGCTGCCGCAGGCGAGCAGCAGGCTGCCGCCGCTGAGCAGCGCCAGCAGCGTCAACAGGGGCAGGGTGGGTAAGCGCAGGGCGCCGCGCAGCGGGCGGTCCAGCGTCAGGCTGTGGGACATGGGCGCGATATCGGAATCGCGGAAGGGGCAGGCGTCAGGCGCACGGATCAGCCATCTGACCGGATGCCGCCCTCCGCAGCATGTGTCGGGACGCACTGCCGGGCAGTGCGCGCGTTCGCCGTGGCCGGTATCCGGGCTGGTTTCGCCGTCTGCCCGCCTTCCCGTGATGACTCACAGTGGCGATGGGCAGGGCGGTCGTGACGGCAGGGCCGCTGGACCATAGAAACGCACCGTTGCGGGGGCAGCACAGGTCTCACCTGTTTCCCGTTTAACTTGCCGGCATGCGCCGGCGAAGCACCAAGGCAGTCTGCGATTTTAGCAGATCGGCATCGGGCGCTGCCGGCTTTTGTATTTCCAAAAAGAATAACAAAACAATAATTGATTATTTTTGGAAATATAGGGGCGCGGTTAAGGTGACGGCAGAATCTTTCCACACTTTGGGGGCAGCAGCATGGCGCACGATTTTTCCGGCTTCGACTACATCATCCAGCCGGGCTGGAACAATTCCGGCCCCGAGCACTGGCAGAGCCACTGGCAGCAAACGTTGGCCGCCACGCGGGTGGCCAACCACGACTGGCAGACGCCGCAGCTGGACGACTGGCTGGCGGCGCTGGACGCGGCGGTGGCCGCCGCCACGCAGCCGGTGATCGTGATCGCGCACAGCCTGGGTTGCGCCGCGGTGGCGCACTACGCGGCGCGCTACGGCAACCGGCTTGCCGGTGCGTTGCTGGTGGCGCCGGCGGACGTCGAGCGTGCCAGTGCCCCGGCCGCACTGCAGCCGTTTGCGCCTTTGCCGGAAGAGGCACTGCCGTTCCCGGCGCGGGTGGTGGCCAGCGACAGCGATCCGTTCAGTCTGCCGCTGCGCAGTGCGCGGATGGCGGCGCTGTGGCAAAGCCCGCTGCACTGGCTGCGCGACGCCGGCCATGTCAACACCGCCTCCGGCCACACCCGCTGGCAGGACGGCTTCACCCATCTGGCCGCGCTGGTAGCCGATATCCGGCGGCAGCGGCAGGCGTCGCGCTGCGCCTGAGCGCGGCTGCGACATAGTGTCGCACCGCCTTGTGGCCGTTGCGGCCAACCTTAACAATGCCGGCCTTCCCCCTCACCGAGAACGATGATGGCCGTCATTGCCGAAAAGAAGACCCCCCGCTACTACACGGTGGCCTGGCGCTGGCATTTCTATGCCGGCCTGCTGGTGGCCCCGTTCATGATCATGCTGGCCATCACCGGCATGGTCTACCTGTTCAAGCCGCAGCTGGATCAGATGATGTACGGCAGCCTGCTCAACGTGCCGGCCGCCAGCACCCCGGCGCACCCGGCCGACCACCTGGTGGCGGCGGTGAAAGCGCAGTACCCGGATGCCAGCGTGCTGCGCTACCAGCCGCCGGCGGCGCCGGATCGCAGTGCCAAGATCATCGTCAAGACCGCCGACGCCAGGCTGGGCGTGTACGTGGACCCGTACCAGGGCAAGGTGCTGGGCACGCTGGACGAGAACAACAACCTGCAGGCCATCATGCTGAAGCTGCACGGCGAGTTGCTGGCGGGCAAGCCTGGCGATTACCTGATCGAGCTGGCTTGCAGCTGGGCGCTGGTGCTGCTGGTGTCCGGCCTCTACCTGTGGTGGCCGCGCGGGCGCGGCAAGCTGGCGGTGTTCTGGCCGCGCTTCAGCGCCGGCGGCCGCGCCTTCTGGCGTGACATCCACGCCGTGACCGGCTTCTGGAGCGCGATCTTCCTGCTGTTCATGCTGCTGTCCGGCCTGGCCTGGACCGGCTTGTGGGGCGCGAAGTTTGCCGCGGTGTGGAGCCAGTTCCCGGCGCAGATGTGGGACGACGTGCCCAGGTCGGACCGGAAGGCGCTGAGCCTGAACAGCACCGAGGAGAAAGTCGTGCCGTGGGCGGTAGAGCCGATGCCGCTGCCCAAGTCCACCGATCCGCACGCCGCGCATAAGGGTGCGGCAGTGCAGGCGGCCACGCCGCAGGTCGCGCTGCAGCAGGTGGTGGACACCGCCAACGCCCGTGGCGTGGTGCCGGGCTACAACATCGCGCTGCCGGACGGCGACGAGGGCGTATTCACGGTGTCGGTATTCCCGGACGATCCGCGCAACGAGGCCACGCTGCACATCGACCAGTACAGCGGCAAGGTACTGGCCGACATCCGTTTCAAGGATTACGCGCTGGTGCCCAGGGTGGTGGAGTTCGGCGTGGTGGCCCACGAAGGCAAGTTCTTCGGCCTCGCCAACCAGTTGCTGATGGCGGCCATCTGCCTGCTGGTGCTGCTGGGCAGCGTCAGCGGCCTCGTCATGTGGTGGCAGCGCAAGCCGGCCGGCCGCCTGGGGGCACCCGCCGACGCGCCGGACACCCCGCTATGGCGGGGCGCGCTGCTGATCATGCTGGCGCTGGGCGTGGTCTTCCCGCTGGTAGGCGCATCCTTTGTCGTCATCCTGCTGCTGGACTGGCTGCTGCTGCGCCGCGTGCCGGCGCTGGCCTTCCTGCGCTGAGCGTTGCTGCCTGCGGCCAACCTTGGCCGCATGGCCGCATGCGGCCGGCGACGCGGACAGGGTGACGGCTTGCGTCTAGAATCAGGGAGACCATTCCCTGAAGGGCGCTCCCCGTGCACCTGCTCGCCTTTGTTGACCATGTCGTCAGCGACATCATTACCCCGGCGCTGGACGCGCGCTTCGAGATCGACCGGGTGACGCTGCTGTGCCACCGCGGTCATCTCGATCTCGCCTTCGATATTGTCGGGGTCTGCAACAAGCTGCACCTGAACGCGGCGGTGGAGACGCTGCCGGCGGACAGCCAGCCGCTGGCGCTGCGGCAGCGCCTGCAGGAGCTGGTGCAAAGCGGGGTCTGCTTCAATATCAGTGCCGCGTCGCCGGTGCAGGCGGCGCTGGCCTACGACCTGGCGCGCGAACACCGGCTGCCGCTGATGGCGGTGGAGCACGAGCGCGACCGACTGATCTGGCTGCTCGGCGGCGAGAACAGCCGCCTGCACAGCGGTACCGAGATCGCCGAGGGCTTGTCGCTGGAGGCGTACTTCGCGCTCTACGGCAGCCGCATCCTCGCCATCCACTACCGGCTGGAGCGGCGCAGCCCGCGCCACGAGCAGCTGGCACGCGATCTGGCCGAACACGCGGCGCTGCGGCCGAAGTCGCTGTCGCTGCTCAACCGGCTGTGCAACGACCTGGACGACGAGCAGTTCAGCCAGCATCCGCTGTCCAGCGGCGAGCACGTGCTGTACGACTGGCTGCTGGCCAGCGGCATGGTGGAATTCCGCGACAGCGGCCACATGCGCTGCCTCGATGCGCGGGCGCGCTTCTTTCTGGCCGGCGGCTGGCTGGAGGTGTGGCTGCTGTCGCAGGTGGCCGAGCTGGCGCAGATCCTGCCGGTCAGCGACGCCGCCGTCGGCGTCAAGATCAGCCATCGCAATGTCGAGAACGAGTACGACGTGGCGATCCTGTGCAACAACCAGCTGTACCTGATCGAGTGCAAGACCGCCGCGCCCACCAGCTTCCAGCAGCGAGGCGTGGGGCTGGAAAACCTGTTCAAGCTCAACAGCGTCGCCGGCCTGGGCGGCCTGCACGCCAGGGCGATGCTGGCCAGCCTGTACGTGCCCACCGAAAGCGAGGTCGGCCGCGCCGAATCGCAGCGCATCACGCTGCTGGCCGGGCCGCAGCTGCGCCAGGCGCGCGAGTACCTGCGCGAGTGGCTGATGAGCTGAATCCGGCCGGTCCGGATGGGTTGCGGGCGCTTTGGCGGCGTGCCTGGTGGTGTCACTGCCACAGTGACCAAATATGTCGCCGTATTTAAGAAAAAAATAATTCTTTGTGACAGGCTTTCTGCTATCTTTGCCGCCGATTTCATTCTGCCAGATGGTTGCCATGCGCCTGATTTTGACCTTGCTGCTGGCCACGGCCAAGCTGGCCAGCGCCGGCAGCCTGCTGATTGCCACCGAACACTTTCCACCGTACCAGATCGAACGCGAGCAACAAGTCACCGGCTTTGTCGCCGACAAGGTGATCGCGATGCTGCGTCAGGCCAATCTGCCGTACCGGCTGCGCGCCTATCCGTGGCAGCGCGCCTACAACACGGTGCTGGCAACGCCGGAATCCTGCCTGTTCTCGGTCACGCGTACGCCGGAGCGCGAGGCGCTGTTCCAGTGGATCGGGCCACTGACGCACAGCGAGTGGACGCTGTACGCGCTGCGCGGTCGTTTCATCCCGTTTTACCGTCTCGACGACGTGCGCCACCTGCGCATCGGCACCTATTACGGCGACGTGCGCGACAGCTATCTGCGCGAGCACGATATGAAGGTCGACGCCGCACCGCAGGACCGCGACAACATCGACAAGCTGCTGCAGCACCGCATCGACCTGTGGGCCAGCGACCGTTTCACCGCCAACGGCCTGCTGCTGCAGCGGCAGCTGGGCGCGCGCATCCAGCCGGTGCTGGCCTTCAACCGTGTCAACCTGTACCTGGCCTGCAACCGCAAGCTGGATGCCGGCGTGGTGCAGCAGCTGCGGCAGGCGCTGACCATGCTCAAGCGCGACGGCAGCTGGCACGGCATCGAGCAGCGCTACGCCCGCTGGCCGGACATGCCGCAACGCCTGCCCTGAAATGCATTGCGGCCAACCTTGTGACAAGGTTGGCCGCAGTGTTTTTCAGCGGATGTGAATCAGGCGTCGAGGCCGTGCTGCACCAGCTCGGCGGCCCGGATCACCGCGCGCGCCTTGTTCTGCGTTTCCAGCCATTCCGATTCCGGCACCGAGTCCGCCACCACGCCGGCGCCGGACTGCACGTACAGCACCTCGTTCTTGATCACCGCGGTGCGGATCGCGATCGCCAGGTCCATGTCGCCGGTAAAGCCCAGATAACCGACGGCGCCGCCGTACACGCCGCGCTTGGTCGGCTCGAACTCGTCGATGATTTCCATCGCGCGCACCTTCGGCGCGCCGGACAGGGTGCCGGCGGGGAAGGTGGCCTTCAGGATGTCGATATTGGAGACGTCGGGCTGCACCTTGCCCTCGACACTGGACACGATGTGCATCACGTGCGAGTAGCGTTCGATGATCATGTTCTCGGTGATCGCCACGCTGCCGGTGTCGGCGACGCGGCCAACGTCGTTGCGGCCGAGGTCCATCAGCATCACGTGCTCGGCGATTTCCTTCGGATCGGCCAGCAGGTCTTCCGCCAGCGCCAGGTCCTCTTCGCGCGTCTTGCCGCGCGGGCGGGTGCCGGCGATCGGGCGCACGGTCACGGTGTCGTTCTCGCGGCGCACCAGGATTTCCGGCGAGGCGCCGACGACGTGGAAATCGTCGAAGTGGTAGAAGAACATGTACGGCGACGGGTTCAGGCTGCGCAGCGCGCGGTACAGCGCCAGCGGCGATTCGGCGAACGGCATGCTCAGCCGCTGCGCCAGCACCACCTGCATGATGTCGCCGTCGAGAATGTAGTTCTTGGCATCGCTGACCGCCTGCTTGAACGCGTCCTCGCCGTATTCCGACACCGCCTCGGTGGCAACCGACGGCAGCGACAGCGGGATGGCCACCGGCTCGCGCAGCTTGCTGCGCAGCTGGCCGAGGCGGGCGTTGGCCTTCTGCAGCGCGTTCGGCACCGCCGGATCGGCGTACACCACCAGGTACAGCTTGCCGGACAGGTTGTCGACCACCGCCAGCTCTTCCGACAGCATCAGCAGGATGTCGGGGGTGCCGACCGGGTCCGGCTTTTGCGTGGCGGCCAACCTTTTCTCGACGTAGCGCACGGTGTCGTAGCCGAAGTAGCCGACCAGGCCGCCGGTAAAGCGCGGCAGTCCGGCGATAGGCGGGGTGTGGAAGCGCTGGCTGAAGGCCTCGATGAAGGCGAGCGGGTCGCCTTCGTGGCGCTCGATCACCTTGTCACCGTATTCCACCTGCACGCCCGTGCCCTGCACCCGCAGCCGGGTGGTGGCCGGCAGGCCGATGAAGGAGTAGCGGCCGGAGCGTTCGCCGCCGACCACCGATTCCAGCAGGTAGGAGTAGGGCTGGTTGGCCAGCTTCAGGTACACCGACAGCGGGGTGTCGAGGTCGGCGAACAGTTCGAGGGTGACGGGGATGCGGTTGTAGCCTGCGCTGGCCAGTTCGGAGAATTGTTGTGGTGTCATGATCGTTCCAGGGTGTCAGGTCAAAAGGAGCGGGGCGGGGCGGCGTCTAGCGTCGCCATCGCCAACTGGCACGATCGGGCTGGAATCTCATGATGCAGGCTTTATCAAGTGTGGATGCGTAAACGGAACGGCTATTCTTGCGCAAAAACGCCTGCGCCGTACAGAGGTAGCAGGCGTGGCCGCGCTTAGAACCTGTTCACGATCTGCTGCGCGTCGGCGATACGGCGTTAAAAACGGCTTCGGAATGCTCATTTACTACTTGTAAATTCCGCTTCCTCAGCCGTTTTCGCCTTGTCTCGCTCTAGCTCGCTAGATCGTGAACACGTTCTTATACGCGCAGGTTTTGCGGTACTTCGGCGGATTTTTTCAGCAGCGCGAACAGCTCGACCAGGCTGTCGATCACCAGGTCGGCGTGCAGGTTGGCCGCATCGCGGTAGCCGTAGCTGACGGCCACGGCGGCGCTGCCGGCGGCGCGGGCGCACAGCACGTCGTTTTCCGAATCGCCGACCATGACGATCTGCTGCGGCGTGATGCCCAGCACCTCGGCGACATGCTGCAGCGGCAGCGGCGACGGTTTTTTCTCGGGCAGGCTGTCGCCGCCGAGGATCAGGCTGAAGGCGCTGTCGATGCCCAGTTGCGCCAGCAGCGGCACGGCCAGCCGTTCGGACTTGTTGGTGACCACCACCAGCGGCAGGCCGAAGCCGTGCAGCAGCTTGAGGCCTTCGGCGGCGCCGGGGTACATGCGGGTGTGCACGGTCAGGTGGCGGTGGTAGTGCTGGATGAAGAAGGTGAAACCTCGTTCCCACAGCGCCGCGTCGGCTTGGCCGTCGCGTTCGTCGGTCAGTGCGCGGTGCACCAGGCTGGCGACGCCGTCGCCGACGTGGGACTGGATGCGTTCGGCGGCCAGCGGGGCGAGGCCCAGTTCGGCGCGCATGGCGTTGGCGCTGGCGGCGAGGTCGGCGATGGAGTCGACCAGGGTGCCGTCGAGGTCGAAGGCGACGGCCTTGATATGTGTCAGATTCATGGTTCGGCGAGGGCGGACGGTGTCGTGACGGCGGGCGCCACGGGTTGAAGATGGGGATCGATTATACCGGAAGCCGCGCCCGCCACCGCCATGCCTTGCTTGCCGCGTAAATGACAAATCAGTAGCATGGACGGTTTTGTCGCACCGGCATGGCCGGCGGCTTCCATCGAAAGGACATCATGAAACCTCGTGCACTGGCTGTTGCCGTGACGCTATCCGGCCTGATGCTGGGCGGCTGCGCGTCGCCGCTGGCCAACAAGACCGCAGACGCGGCGGCGATCCAAACCATCGAACAGAACGCGCGGCTGGCGCGCTACAACTTCGACGGCGAGGTGCGCGTCAAGGCCATCCGCCTGCCGGGCAAGGTGGAAAGCCTGGTGGAAGGCGACGTGATTGGCGAAGTGGCCAGATCGTTCAGCCTGGAGCTGCGCGGCGCGGTGGACATGAGCAAGAGCCGTGTCGAGATGACGCCGACCTTCCGCTTCAGCCGGCCGAACGCCGAGACCTGGCTGCGCCTGCCGATGCTGGCCGAGCTGAACACGCTGACGCTGTGGGTGGACGCCTCGGTGCTGGATCTGGCGATCCCGGCGCTGCGTGGTGAGCACAAGGGCAAGTACGTGATGTTCCAGGCGCCACAGGACAAGGTGAAGAAGCTGCCGATAGACGCGGTGCTGGCGGAGCTGCCACAGGTGGCGAAGAACATCTACGCCGCCATCGACAGCAAGGCCTACACCTTCCAGCCGCTGGACGAGGCGGCGCGCAAAGCCGGCGCCAGCTACCGCATCCGCCTGACGCTGGACCCGCTGGCCGAGGCGAAGATGAGCAAGCAGGCGGTGCAGGAATTCCTGCAGCTGGCACGCCGTCACGCCGGCGAGCACCAGAAGGAGGTGGAGGAATTCGCCACCGCCGTCGGCCCGCTGCTGGACGCGTCGCAGGAAGAACTGCAGACCAGCTCGCAGACCGACCTGCTGGTCAGCCGCAGCGGCAAGCTGCTGGGCGTCAGCGAGCTGCGCGAGTTCTCGATGCCGAAAGAGAAGGAACTGGCGGTGACGGTGGCGTCCACGTTGCGCCTGAGCAACCACGAGCAGCCGGTGTTCAGCATGCAGCCGACGGCGAACAATGTAGTGAGCTTCACCGATCTCACGCCGCCGTCGTGGCTGGGCGGCAAGCATCCTGCCGATGAGGGGGAGGATGCGGTCGAGGGCGACGACGAGGTGGCGGTGGACGAGGCGGCGCAAGCGGCAGAGGAGGCCGTTGCCGCGGCGCCGGCGGTCAAGAAGCCGGCCAAACCAGCCAAGCAGGCCAAGCCGGTGGCGAAGCGCAAGCCGAAGCCGGTCGCCCGCGCCCAGTAAGGCGGCAACAGCAAAACAGCCCGTCACATCGTGACGGGCTGTTTTGCATTGCGGCCAACCTTGTGTGCCATGACGGCGTAGCGCCGATGCGGACAGGACACGCAGTACGGCGGCGTAACGCAGGGTCAGGGGGCGCCTACAGCTGGCGGATGTCCAGCACCGGCACGCTGCCGAAGGCTGCGCTGTGCAGGTAGGCGACAATCGCCGCCGCGGCGGCGGCGGGCGACGTCAGCTGGCCGTCGGCCTTCAGCGCGTCGAAGCGCGGCTTGTGCGGAAACTGCGCCGGATCGGCGGCGCGGATCTCGCCCTGCATGCCGGTGTCGATCACGCCGGGATACAGCGACACCGCCAGCACTGGCCTGGCGACGCCTTGCTGTTCGGCGGCCAGGGTGCGGGTGAAGTGGTCGACGCCGGCCTTGCTGGCGCAGTACACGCTCCAGCCGGGGTAAGGGTTGGCTGCGGCGCCGGAGGAGATGTTCAGCACGCGGCGCACGCCGCCGTGGCCGGCGCTGTGCGCGACAAAGGCGTCGCACAGCAGCAGCGGCGCGGTCAGGTTCAGTGCGATGGCCGTCTCCGCCACGCCGGGCGGATAGGCGCCGACCTGCGCGATCGGCTGCACCGTGCCGGCGTTGTTGATCAGCGTCAGGCTGTCACAGTCGCCCAGCGCCGCCAGCGCACGTTCCATGACTAGCGGCAGCAGGCTGCTGTCGGTCAGGTCGGCATCCAGCGTGATCAGCTGCGGGTGTTCCGGCAGCGCGCTGCAGTCGCGCGCGACGGCGACCACGTGGCCACCGTCACGCAATAGCTGCGCGGTGAGCGCCGCACCCAGCCCGCGCGAGGCGCCGGTGACGACGTAGCCGTTCACTTGCGGCCAACCTTGGCCAGTTCGGCACGCATCGCGTCGATCACCGCCTTGTAGTCCGGCTGGCCGTAGATGGCGCTGCCGGCAACAAAGGTGTCGGCGCCGGCGGCGGCGATCTCGGCGATGTTGTCGACCTTCACGCCGCCGTCCACCTCCAGCCAGATCTCGCCGCCGTACTTGGCGGTGTACTCGTCGATGCGCTGGCGTACCGCGCGCACCTTGTCCAGCGTCTGCGGAATGAACTTCTGGCCGCCGAAGCCGGGGTTGACCGACATCAGCAGGATCATGTCCAGCTTGTCCATCACGTGGTCGAGGTGGGACAGCGAGGTGGCCGGGTTCAGCACCAGGCCAGCCTTGCAGCCGGCGTCCTTGATCAGGCCCAGGGTGCGGTCGATGTGGTGCGACGCTTCCGGGTGGAAGGTGATGATGTCGGCGCCGGCCTTGGCGAAGCTGGCGGCCAGTGCGTCGACCGGGGTCACCATCAGGTGCACGTCGATCGGGGCGGTGGTGTGCGGACGGATCGCCTCGCACACCAGCGGGCCGATGGTCAGGTTCGGCACATAGTGGTTGTCCATCACGTCGAAGTGGATGATGTCGGCGCCGGCGGCGATCACATTGCGGACTTCCTCGCCCAGGCGGGCGAAATCGGCGGACAGCAGGGACGGGGCAATACGGAATTGGCTCATGGCTTTATACGGGGCGGGGCTGGAAATGCCCGCCATTGTACGACATTGCCCCGCCGGACGGCGACGCGTGCGCCGGTTCGGCGCTACAATCGGCCTCTGCTGCCGGGCATGTTGCCCCGCACCATGCCGGAACCGCCACCCATGAACGACGACTACCAGATCACGGTCGAGGCCGAAGCCTTCTACCAGCAGCAATACTCCAACGCCGACGCCGGCCAGTACGTGTTTGCCTACCGCATCACGCTGCGCAATACCGGGCGCCACCCGGCCAAGCTGCTGTCGCGGCACTGGATCATCACCGACGCCAACAACGACGTGCAGGAAGTGCGCGGCATGGGCGTGGTCGGCGAGCATCCGCACCTGCAGCCGGGCGAGAGCTACAGCTATACCAGCGGCGCCACGCTGCGCACCCCGTACGGCAGCATGCAGGGCAGCTACCAGATGCAGGCCGACGACGGCACGCGCTTCGAGGCGCCGATTGCGGAATTCCACCTGATCGCGCCACGCACCCTGCACTGATCCCCGATCACCCGTACCCGACCCCTGTATCCAATCAAGAGCAGCCGAATGCGACCAGCCGCCCATCATCAAGCCACGCCCCCGACCGACCGGGATGACCTGAAAACACTGAAAACCCTGCTGCCCTACCTGTGGAGCTTCAAGTGGCGGGTGCTGTTCGCGCTGTCCTGCCTGGTGTCGGCCAAGGTCGCCGGCGTGATCACGCCGCTGTTCCTGAAGGACATCGTCGACCAGCTGTCCATCCCGGCGACCTTGCTGGCAGTGCCGGTGCTGGCCCTGGTCGGCTATGGTTTCGCGCGGCTGGTGTCCAGCGTACTGGGCGAATTGCGCGACGCGATCTTTGCGCGGGTGATCCAGGGCGCGGTGCGCTCGGTGGCGCGCTCGGTGTTCGCGCACCTGTTCCGGCTGTCGCTGCGCTTCCACCTGGAGCGCCAGACCGGCGGCATGAGCCGCGACATCGAGCGCGGCACCAAGGGCATCGGCTTCCTGCTGAACTTCACCGTGTTCAACATCCTGCCGACGCTGGTGGAAATCGCGCTGGTGATGGGCATCCTGCTGTATCGCTACAACGTGTGGTTCGCGGTGGTGACGCTGTCCACCATCGCCATCTACATTGCCTTCACGCTGATCATCACCGAGTGGCGCACCGTGTTCCGCCGCACCATGAACGACCTCGACTCCAAGGCCAACAGCAAGGCGGTGGACGCGCTGATCAACTACGAGACGGTGAAGTACTTCGGCAACGAGCGCTACGAGACCGAGCGCTACGACGGCAACCTGGCGTCGTGGGAGCACTCCGCGATCAAGAACCAGGTGTCGCTGTCCATGCTCAACGCCGGCCAGGGCGTGATCATCGCCACCGGCGTGACGCTGATCATGTGGCTGGCGGCGCGCGGCGTGGTCAACCGCGAGATGACCGTCGGCGACGTGGTGCTGGTGGCCACCTTCATCACCCAGCTGTGGGCGCCGCTGCACTTCCTCGGCTTCGTCTACCGCGAGATCAAGCACTCGTTGGCCGACATGGAGCGCATGTTCACGCTATTGAACGTCGACGCCGAGGTCGACGACCATCCCGCCGCGCAAACGTTGGCCGCAAAGCAGGTGGCAATCCGTTTCGACAATATCGGCTTCGGTTACGACGCCAAGCGCCAGATCCTGCACGACATCAGCTTCGACATCCCCGCCGGCCACACCGTGGCGGTGGTCGGCGCCAGCGGTGCCGGCAAGTCGACGCTGTCGCGGCTGCTGTTCCGCTTCTACGATGTCGGCAGCGGCGCGATCCGCTTCAACGGCACCGACATCCGCGAGCTGACGCAGGACAGCCTGCGCGCGCACATCGGCATCGTGCCGCAGGACACGGTGCTGTTCAACGACAGCATCTACTACAACATCGCCTACGGCCGCCCCGGCGCCAGCCGCGAGGAGGTGATCGAGGCAGCGAAGTCGGCGCACATCCACGACTTCGTGATGGGCCTGCCGGACGGCTACGACACCACCGTCGGCGAGCGCGGCCTGAAGCTGTCCGGCGGCGAGAAGCAGCGCGTGGCGATTGCACGCACCCTGCTGAAAAACCCGCCGGTGCTGATCTTCGACGAGGCCACCAGCGCGCTGGATTCGCGCACCGAAAAGGCGATCCAGACCGAGCTGTTCGACATTGCGGCCAACCGTACTACCCTGATCATCGCGCACCGCCTGTCCACCATCGCCGATGCCGACACCATCATCGTGATGGAGGGCGGCCGCATCATCGAGCGCGGCCATCACCGCCAGCTGCTGGCGGCGGGCGGCCGTTACGCCGAAATGTGGCGCCTGCAGCAGGAAAGCGAGCTGGTGGAGGGCTGAGCGCGCCGATTGGCGTCACCGTGGCGGGGATGTGCGGTATAGTATGTTTTGAATAAAAACTTAAAAATAATCAGGTCATTGTCATGGTTCGATTGCGAGTGGCACTGTGCATCTTGTTGGCCGGGCTCCCGGCCCTGGCCGGCGCCAAGGGCGTGGTCGAGCTGCTGTTCGCCGTCGAGGACGACTGGTATCCCTATGCCGGCGTCCGCGACGGCCAGGCGGTCGGCCTCACCGTCGACATCATGCGCGCCATCTACCAGCAACCGGGCGTGGTGGTGCGCTTCCAGCCGCTGTCCTACAGCCGCTGCATGGAGGTGGCGCGTACCGCACGCTACGCCGGCTGCTTCACTACCTCGCGCAACGACTTCTACGAGCCTTACTACCGCTATCCGCAGCTGCCGTTGCTGGAAGGGCAGATCCGCATCTACAGCCGCAGCAACCGGCCGGAGCGCGATCTGGACATGAAGTCGCTGGAAGGGCAGGAGGTCGGCGTGGTGCTCAGCTACGGCTACGGCAAGGAGTTCGACGCCAATACCGCGATCCGCAAGGAGTACTCCACCCGCGAGGTCAACGCCTTTCGCAAGCTGAAGGCGGGGCGCATCCCCTACGTGGTGGCGTGGGAAGGTACCGTCAACCACATGCTGCGACAGAACCCCGATCTGCGCGGCTGGCTGCGGCCGGTGGGCAAGCTGGCGCCGGGGCCGGTGTACGTGTCCTTCTCCAGGGCGCATCCCGATGTCGAGCATCTGGTCAGCCGTTTCGACGCCGGCATGGCGCAGCTGCGCAAGAGCGGCCGGCTGAGGCAGCTGGAAAGCCGCTGGCTGGACGGCGACTGACGTTACCAGCTGTCGCGGCGGCGCCGGCTCTCGCTGGCGGCTAGCGCCTGCGGCGTGTCGATGCCGCGCTCCGCCGCCCGTTGTAGCGCCACCTGCAGCAATTGCGCCGTCGCCAGACAGTCCGAGATCGCGTTGTGGCGCTGGAAGTTCTCGATGCCGAAGGTGTCCAGCCACTCGTCCAGCGCCACCGTGTTGCAATAGCGGTCCGGAAACAGCGCCGGCATCAGCCACGCCAGATCCAGCCACTTCGGCTGGTAGCGAATGCCCAGAAAGCGGCGCATCGCCTGCGCGATCATCGCCTGGTCGAAGTAGGCGTGGTAGGCCACCAGCGGCGTGTGGCCGCTGTACTCCAGAAAGCGCAGCAGCGCCTCGGCCGGCTCCAGTCCCTCGCGCTGTTCCGAACCGCTGATGCCGTGGATCAGGATGTTTTCGGTGGAGGACACCGTATCCTGGCGCAGCACCGTCTCGAAGGCGTCGGCGGGGTTGATCACGCCGCGATCCAGCGCCACCGCGCCGATGGAAATCAGGTGGTCGTGGCGTATGCGCAGGCCGCTGGCCTCGACATCGACCACCAGATAGCGCGTGCTGCGGCTGTCCTGCTGCCAGTCGTGCGCCGGCAGCGCCTGCCAGCGCCGCAGCCGCTCAAGCTGCCCGTCACTGAGCTGCGGTTTGCCGTCAGGGCGGAAACGGTCCAGCCAGCCGCTCAGCCAGTTCATAGTTGGTACATCACCTTCAGTTTCTGCTGCAGTTTGCGCGCCTGGCGGAACGACTCCTTCAGGATGCGGCGGTCGAGCGGGTTCAGCTTGTCCGGCTGGATCAGGTTGTCGCCGGGGCGGCCGTGCTCGTCTTCCAGGTGCTGGTGGCGCAGGCGCAGCATCTGGATGAAGTTGAAGGCGTCGATGATGGCGGCGGTTTCCTCCGGTGCCGAGCCGGTCTGTTTCGCCGCGCGTTCCAGGCGCTTGATGGTGCTGCTGGCGGCGATGCCCTTGGCCAGCGCCAGCACCCGCGCGGCGTCGACGAACAGCCGTGCCGCCGATTTCTTCAGGTCGATGTAGCCGCCCTGTCCGTTGTACTCCTCGGTGCTGAAGTCGCGCAGCAGGCCCAGCGGCGGTGCCACCGTCAGCGCGTTGTCGGCCAGCATGCGCTGGAACACGCTGTTGTCCTGGCTCAGCGCGAGCAGCCGCTTGTGCAGCTGGTTGGCCAGATAGCGCTTGCCGTACAGCGGACGGAAATCGAAGAAGATCGAAGCGTTGAGCAGCGCCACCGGGTCCGGAGCGCGGATCCAGCGCGCGAACTTCTCCTGCCACTCTTCCAGTGTCAGGCACCATTCCGGATTGCCGGCCATGATGTTGCCCTTGCACAGCGGGAAGCCGCAGCGGTCGAGGTCGGCGTTCACGTCGCGGGCAAAATCCAGCAGCCGCATGTTCAGCTGGTCCTTGTCCATTGCCTCCGGGCACAGGTAGATGATGCCGTTATCCTGATCGGTGCTGAAGGTCTGCTCCTCGCGCCCCTCGGAGCCGAACGACAGCCACGCCCAGTCGACGCCGTACAGGTCGTGCCGCTGCAGGTTCAGCTCGATCACGCGGCGGGTGATGCCGTCGTTGAGCGCGGAGATGAATTGCGTCAGCTGCTCGGCGCCGACGCCCTGGCCCAGCATGTTCATGGTGAACTGGCGCAGGTCGCGGCCAACCTGTTGCAGGGTGTCGATGTCGGCGGCGGTTTCCACCGCGTAGCGCAGCTGGCGCAGCCCGACGCGCTGCATGGCGAACAGGTCGCGTTCCGAGATCACGCCTTGCACCAGATTGTCGTCGTCCACCGCCAGCACGTGGCGGATGCCGTGCATCGCCATCGCCAGCGCCGCGTCGTAGGCGGTGGCGTCCTGGGGCAGGGTGTGCGGCTTGCGCGACATCACCTGCGAGATCGGGCAGTCCAGCGCCAGCTTGGGCAGCACCACCCGTTTCAGCACGTCGGACTGGGTGAAGATGCCCTGCGCGATGCCGGCCTCATTGACGATGACGATGGAGCCGACGCCGGTTTCGCCCATCAGCGTCAGCACCGTCTCCAGCGGGTCGTCGGCGCGGGCGGTGACCGGCGGCCGCTTGCACAGCTCGTGCAGCTTGGTGGCCATCGACTGCTGTTCCAGCGCCCGTTGCGAGAACTGCGCCTGCATCTGCTTGCGCGACTGGCTGAGCAGGGTGGAAATGTGGCTGGCGCAGAAGCGGTTGAACACCGGGCTGATCAGCAGCAGCTGCTGGAAGTCCTGGTTGTCCAGCTGGTAGCAGAACACGTCGTCCACCGCGCTGTAGGTGCAGATGGTGGCGCGCTGACCGCTGGCGGCGCCGATAGGGAAACACTCGCCGCTGCCGATGATCACGTTGCCGGAGGCGGCTTCGCCGTCCTCGCGCGACAGCACCTTGCCGCGCTGCACCACGAAGAAGTGCGGCGGCGGCCCCATGTCCGGGGTCAGGATCAGGCTGTCTTTCGGGTAGTAGGCGAGCTTGGCGTGCTGGCCGAGGAAGGCCAGCGCCGCGTCTTCCATGCGGTCGAACGGCGAGTGCTTGCGCAGGAATTCAACGGTGGCGCTGACCAGGGTCGCGTTGGCGGTACGGCTCATGGGACGGTTTCCGTCTGGCGAAAAAACGCCCCGGCAGGACCGGGGCGACTGAGGTTACGCAGCGAGCCAGGCTTACTGCGGTTCTTGCAACTGTTGCAGGATCTGCGGATTTTCCAGCGTGGACACGTCCTGGGTGATTTCCTCGCCCTTGGCGATCGAGCGCAGCAGGCGGCGCATGATCTTGCCGGAGCGGGTCTTCGGCAGGTTCTCGCCGAAGCGGATGTCGTCAGGCTGTGCGATCTTGCCGATCTCGTGTGCGACCCAGGCCTTCAGCTCGGCGGCGACTTTCTTCGCGTCCTCGCCAACCGGGCGCTCGCCCTTCAGTACCACGAAGGCTACCACCGCTTCGCCCTTCACCTCGTGCGGCTTGCCGACCACGGCGGCTTCCGCCACCAGCGGGTTGGCCACCAGCGCCGATTCGATCTCCATGGTGCCGAGGCGATGGCCGGACACGTTCAGCACGTCGTCCACGCGGCCCATGATCCAGAAGTAGCCGTCCTGGTCGCGGTTGGCGGAGTCGCCGGCGAGGTAGTACTGGCCGTTGAACTCTTCCGGGAAGTAGGTCTTCTTGAAGCGGTCGGCGTCGTTCCAGATGGTACGCACCAGCGACGGGAACGGCTTCTTGATCACTAGGAAACCGCCCTTGCCGGCATCCACCGGGCCGCCGGCTTCATCGACGATGTCGGCGATGATGCCTGGCAGCGGCAGGGTGCACGAACCCGGCTTGGTGGCTACCGCGCCCGGCATCGGCGCGATCATGTGGCTGCCGGTCTCGGTCTGCCACCAGGTGTCGACGATAGGGCAACGGCCGCCGCCGACGACTTCGTGGTACCACATCCAGGCTTCCGGGTTGATCGGCTCGCCGACGGTGCCGAGCAGGCGCAGGCTGGACAGGTCGTACTGTTTCGGCAGATCGGCACCGAGCTTGATCAGCGAGCGGATCGCGGTCGGCGCGGTGTAGAAGATGCTGACCTTGTGCGCTTCGATCATGCGCCAGAAGCGGCTGGCGTCCGGGTAGGTCGGGATGCCTTCGAAGATGATCTGTGTGGCGCCGAAGGCCAGCGGGCCGTAGGCGACATAGCTGTGGCCGGTGATCCAGCCCACGTCGGCAGTGCACCAGAACACGTCGTCATCCTTGGCGTCGAAGGTCCAGCGATAGCTGTTCAGTGCGCCCAGTAGGTAACCGGCGCTGCTGTGCTGGATGCCCTTCGGTTTGCCGGTGGAGCCGGAGGTGTAGAGGATGAACAGCGGGTCTTCCGCGTTCATGGTCACTGGCGGGCAGTCGGCGGACTGGTCGGCGGTCAGCTCGTGCCACCAGATGTCGCGCTCGCCCCAGGCCACCTGGCCGCTGGTGCGCTGCAGAACCACCACTTTCTGTACCGATTCGCAGCCGCCCAGGGACAGCGCCTCGTCGACGGTGGCCTTCAGCGGGATCTGCTTGCCGCCGCGCACGCTTTCGTTGGCGGTGATCACGATCTTGGCGCCGGCATCCTGGATGCGGTCGCGCACGGCGCCGGCGGAGAAGCCGCCGAACACCACCGAGTGGATGGCGCCGATACGGGCGCAGGCCTGCATCGCCACCACGGCGTCCGCCACCATCGGCATGTACACCACCACGCGGTCGCCTTTGGCGACGCCCAGCGATTTCAGGCCGTTGGCGAAGCGCGACACGCGCTCGTGCAGCTGCTGGTAGCTGATGTTTTCGACTTTGCCGTCATCGGCTTCGAAGATGATCGCGGTCTTGTTGGCCTTGGTGGCCAGGTGACGGTCGATGCAGTTGTAGGAAACGTTCAGCTCGCCATCGGCAAACCACTTGAAGAACGGTGCATTGCTGTCGTCCAGCACGGTGGTGAACGGCTTGCTCCAGGTCAGCAGCTCGCGTGCCAGATTGCCCCAGAAGCCGGCGTAGTCCGCTTCGGCAAGCGCGGCTTGGGCGTTGTAGGCTTCCATGCCGGACAGGGTGGCCTTGGCGCGGAAAGCGTCGGAAGGAGGGAAGCTGCGGGTTTCTTTGAGCACGGATTCGATAGCTGACATCGTTGGTTTCCTTTTGCTTTGCAGAGTGAGGTCGAGCGTTTGAGGCTGTTTGTTCGACGCGTCGGGTCAATCGTAATTTGTTATGGCGTGCTTGTTATGGCCCTGAAAACAGTGTGGGCTTGTCATGGCTTCAGAATGTACGAAAGCGGTGTTGCCTGACTAATCGCAAATTCTGATAGCAAAAATCACCCCGAGCGATGTTGCACTGCAAAAAATTATATTTATCAGTGGCTTGCGTTAGAGTTTTTGCTATTTTCCTGCTGCCGGTGCGGCGTGAAAATAGTGCGTGGCGGGGGTGGATGGGCTGTTGTTTTTGCGAGTGGGATGAGGTGCGGGAGTGGCGGAATGGCACGAAAAAGGCCGCGGCGGCGGGTGCCGGCGGCGGCCTGGATGACAGCGGCGGACGCGCTCAGTCGTCGTTGGCTTCGCTTTCCGCGTCTTCCATCTCCTGGCGCAGCGCGGCGAAGAAGTGGTAGATCTGCGCCACCGAGGCAGAGATCTCGCCCAGCCATTCGGCCTTCTGCTCGGCGCTGGCGCCGTCGAGGAAGGGGCGCATCTCCGGATCGGGATGGTGCTCGAACGCCAGCGCCATGATCGGCGCCAGCGCGCCGGCGGCCTCGGCATCGTCAAACAGCAGCGTCCAGTCGTCGTACAGGATCTGCATGCCTTCGCTGAAACCCTCAGCCCACTCGTTGCCGTGCACCACGCCGTGCTCGTCGGCGTCCAGCCACGGATGGAAGTCCTCGCCTTTTTCCAGCGTGCGCGCGATTTCCAGCCAGTGGCCCATCACCAGTGTCGCGAACTTGTCGAAGGCCTTGGGCGAGGGGAAGGCGGCCTCGTCGTCGAAGGCGGCGCCGAGGATGGTCGGCAGGCAGTCGACCGGCTTGATCGCCTCCGGCCCGGCGTGCAGCGCCGCGAAAAAGCCGTCCAGCTTCTCCAGCGACATCGCGCCCTGTGGTGCCAGTTGGCTCAGGGTTTCGCCCAGGCGCTGGTAGTCTTGTTCGGTCATCGGTTTGAATTTCATGGTCTGGCCTTGGCGGTAAGCGTTAGGGGCGGCGTGCGGCCAACGTTGGCCGCAGGGCAGTGTTCAGAGAGTACTCACGATCCCGCACGCTCACGCGAGACAAGGCGAAAACGGCTGAGGAAGCGGAGTTGACATGGGGTCAATGAGCATTCCGAAGACGTTTTTAACGCGGTATCGCTGAAGCGCAGCAGATCGTGAACAGGTTCTCAGGGCGGCAGCGGCCGGCCCGGCTTGGTGGACAGGTGGTAGTGCTCCATCAGCAGCTGGTGCGCCTGCTCGGCGACGCCGCGCAGCGTTTCGCCACGCGGGTGGTCGGCGAACTGCAGGCTGTCGTCCAGGCTGCGCAGCGCACGGCGGGCGGCGGTGCACAGGTCGACGGCGATGGCGTAGTCGGTGAGGCTCAGCACGCGGCCGTTGCGGATCTTGCGGAAATAGACGCCGGCCATCTGCGCGTATTTCTCGGCCAGCGGCTGCGCGGCGAGGCCGTCGTCGGCCAGCAGGCTGTCCAGCAACGACCAGACCGCGTTGACAGCGGCGTCGGCCCGCGCCAGGCGTTTGGCCAGCTGCGCGTTTGCTTCCTTGTTCGGCTTGGCGGCGGCCGGTTTCTTCTTTACAGCCATGTTTCTGCGCTTTCGCGATGCGGTGAAGCCGGCATTTTAACGCGCCTGCTGCCAACTGGCGCGCATCGCCTTACAATCGCGCGATGAATCAACGCGTTTCCCCCATCCCCGAGCGCGCCGGCGTGGCGCCGAGCTTCCTGCAACTGCCGGCCGGCGACTGGCCCGACCTGCTCAGTTTCCTGACCGAACGCTTCGCGCACATTCCCGCCGCGGTGTGGCGGGCGCGGCTGCAAAACGGCGAGGTATTCGACCACCAGGGCCTGCCGCACCGTCTGGACAGCCCGTATCCGGCCAACCGCCGCGTGTGGTACTACCGCGATGTGCCGGACGAGGTGCCGGTGCCGTTTGCGGCCACGGTGCTGTACCGCGACGAGCGGCTGCTGGTCGCCGACAAGCCGCACTTTCTCGCCTGCATCCCCGGCGGCCGCCACCTGCGCGAGACGCTGCTGGGCCGCCTGCGCCGCGAGCTGGAGCTGCCGCAGCTGACGCCCATCCACCGTCTCGACCGCGAAACCGCCGGCGTGATGCTGTTCTGCATCGACCCCGCGCACCGCGCCGCCTACCAGCGCCTGTTCCAGACGCGCGAGGTGCGCAAGACCTACGAGGCGATCGCGCCGTGGCGCGACGATCTGGCCCTGCCGCTGGTACATCGCAGCCGCCTGCTGGAGCGCGACGACTGCTTCCGCATGCACGAGGTAGCCGGCGAGGCCAACAGCGAGACGCGCGTCGAGCTGATCGCCCGTGCCGGCACGCTGGCGCACTATCGGCTGTCGCCGCTGACCGGGCGCAAGCACCAGCTGCGCGCGCACCTGACCGCGCTGGGCATCCCCATCGTCAACGACCCGTGGTATCCGGCGCTGCTGCCGGACAAGGCGGTGGACGACTTCAGCCAGCCGCTGCAACTGCTGGCGCGCAGCATCGCCTTTACCGATCCGGTCAGCGGCGAGGCGCGGCAGTTCCACAGCGAACGCCGCCTGCTGCTGGCGCCGGACTGAGGCCGCGCCGCCTTACATCGGGTGGGTTTGGAGCCTGTTCGCAGGCTCGCGCGCTTACGCGAGACAAGGCGAAAACGGCTGAGGAAGCGGCATTTACCTAGAGATAAACACGCATGCCGAAGGTGTTTTCAACACGCTATCGCCCGATTGAGATCAAGCGCAGCAGACCTTGAACAGGTTCTTAGTTGTTCTCGCGGTATTCCACGCTGTGCCACGCCCCCTTGTCCACCGCCAGCGCGGCGGTCAGCCACGGCAGGGTGTCGTTCAGCGTCGCTTGCAGCGTCCACGGCGGGTTGACGATGAACATGCCGCTGCCGTGCATGCCGAAGCCTTCCTTCGACGGCGTGCGCACCGTCAGCGTCACGTCCAGCCAGCTCTGGCACGGCAGCGCCTTCAGCTGCGCCACCATGTCCTTGATCTCCGGTCGCTGCAGCAGCGGGTACCAGATGGCGTAAGTGCCGGTGGCGAAGCGTTTCAGCGATTCCTGCATCGCGTTCACCACCCGCTGGTAGTCGCCCTTGTCCTCGTACGGTGGGTCGATCAGCACCAGCGCGCGGCGCGGTGGCGGCGGCAGGATGGACTTCAGCGCCTCGAAGCCGTTGTTTTTCTCGACCTTGATGCGGCGGCCGGCGTCGGCAAAGCACTCGCCAAGCAGCTGGAAATCGCTGGGGTGCAGCTCGAACAGGCGCAGCTTCTCGCTGCGGTTCATGGTCTCGGCGGCAAACCACGGCGAACCGGGATAGTGGCGCAGCTCGCCGTCCGGGTTGATGCTGCGCACCACCTCCAGATAACGCGCCACCGCCGGCGGCAGATCGTCGCGCTGCCACAGCCGCGCCACGCCATCGACGTATTCGGCGGTCTTGGTGGCGTAGCCCTCGGTCAGGCTGTAGGCACCGGCACCGGCGTGGGTGTCGATGTACCAGAACGGCTTATCCTTCTGGCCGAGGTAGTCGATGATCTGCACCTGGATCAGGTGTTTCAGCACGTCGGCGTGGTTGCCGGCGTGAAAGGCGTGGCGATAGCTAAGCATGGCGGTCGTTCGGACAAAATAGCCGCACATTGTAGCGCAAATCGCCGCCCGCCCTGAGGCCTTGCGGCCAAGGTTGGCCGCAATTGTGCTGTCGAGTCAGTCGCGGTCCGCGCCAGCATCACCCAGCCACGCCACCGGCAGCGCTTCGGCCCAGCTCAGCTCCTGCAGCAGCCGCGCAAAGTCGCCGTTAACGGGGGCGGTGATGGTCAGTGCCTCGCCGCTGTGCGGGTGGCGGATGCTCAGTTCCACCGCGTGCAGCAGCATGCGGCCAACGTTGAACTGGGTCTGGAAGAAGCGGTTGTGCACACCCTTGCCGTGGGTGGCGTCGCCGATGATGGGGTGGGCGATGTGCTTCAGGTGGCGGCGCAGCTGGTGGCGGCGGCCGGTTTCCGGATGCAGTTCGACCAGCGCGTAGCGGCTTTGCGGGTAGCGGTCCACGGCGTAGGGCAGGGTGCAGCGCGCCAGCGTGCGGTAGCGGGTGAAGGCCGGCTGCGCGTTCAGCTGCGCGTTGCCGTGCACGTATTCGCGCTCGTCCGGCTGGCGGGTGATGGCGTGGTCGATGTCGCCGCAGTCGGCCGGATGGCCGCGCACCACCGCGAGGTAGGTCTTGGCCGGCTGCTTGGCGGCAAAGTCCTGGTTCAGCAGGCGCGCGGTGTCGCTGTCCAGCGCGAACAGCAGCACGCCGCTGGTGCCGCGGTCCAGCCGGTGCACCGGAAACACCTGCTGCCCGATCTGGTCGCGCAGCAATTGCACCGCGAAGCGGGTTTCGCGGCGGTCGATCTCGCTGCGGTGGACCAGCAGGCCGGACGGCTTGTCGATGGCGATCAGGTGCGGGTCACGATAGAGGACGGTGAGCATGGGCGGGGCCGGCGGCAAAAGCGCGCATTCTAACAGCGCCGCCGCGGCCACGGCGCGCCGATTGGCTGGCGCCGCGTGCACGCCGGTTTTTCATTTGGCATGGCGTGTGCTATGGCTATAGTTCCCGCCGCCTGACAAGGACCCCACCATGAGCGCCCGCCTGTCCACCGTTGCCCTGTCGCTGCTGCTGGCCGCCTGTGCCGCCACGCCGCCAACGTTCACCTACAGCCCGCTGCCGCAGCAGCCGGAAGCCGCCTCCGGCTACCAGGACAAGCCGGGCTGGGCCACCCGCCGCTACGCGGTGGCCGCCGCCAACCCGCTGGCCACCGACGCCGGTCGTCAGGTGCTGGCCGCCGGCGGCAGCGCGCTGGATGCCGCCATCGCGGTGCAGATGGTGCTGGGGCTGGTGGAGCCGCAAAGCAGCGGCATCGGCGGCGGCGCCTTCCTGCTGTACTACGACGGCAAGCAGGTCAGCGCCTGGGACGGCCGCGAGACCGCACCGGCCGCCGCCGACGAGACGCTGTTCCTCGGCGCCGACGGCAAACCGATGACGTTCAACGATGCCGTGGTCGGTGGCCGCTCGGTGGGCGTGCCCGGCGTGGTGGCGATGCTGGAGCAGGCGCACCGCGAGCAGGGCAAACTGCCGTGGCGCGAGCTGTTCCAGCCGGCGATCCGTTTGGCCGAGCAGGGATTCGCCATCAGTCCGCGACTCCATACCCTGCTGAAGTCCGACGCCTTCCTGAAACAGGACCCGGTGGCCGCCGCCTACTTCTACCAGCCGGATGGCCAGCCGTATCCGGTCGGCCATCTGCTGCGCAACCAACCCTACGCCGACGTGCTGCGCCAGATCGCCGCGCGCGGCAGCAAGGCGCTGCTGCAGGGCGCGGTGGCCGAGGCCATCGTCGCCAAGGTGCAGGGCCACGCCAGCAATCCCGGCAAGTTGACGCTGGCCGATCTCGCCGCCTACCGGCCGCAGAAGCGTGACGCGCTGTGCAGCGACTACCGCGCCGTCAGCCGCGACTATCGCCTGTGCGGCTTCCCGCCGCCGAGCAGCGGCGCCATCGCCGTCGGCCAGATCCTTGGCATCCTGAACCACACGCCGGCCGCCGACCTGCCGTTGCAGCAGGGCGCGGACGGCAAAGCGCTGCCGTCGCCGCAGTGGCTGCACCTGTATACCGAGGCGTCGCGACTGGCGTTTGCCGACCGCGCCAAGTACGTCGGCGACCCGGACTTTGTGCAGCCGCCGGGTGGCAGCTGGCACACCATGCTGGCGCCCGGCTACCTGGCGGCGCGCGCGAAGCTGATCGGCGACAACAGCATGAAGACCGCGCAGCCGGGCCAGCCCGGCACCATGTCGCTGGCGCTGGGCATCGCCGCGCCACAGCCGGAGTACGGCACCAGCCACATCAGCATCGTCGATGCCGACGGCCACGCGCTGAGCATGACCACCACCATCGAGGCGCAGTTCGGTGCGCGGCAGATGGTGAACCCGTCCGGCAAGGGCGCCGGCGGCTTCCTGCTCAACAACGAGCTGACCGACTTCAATTTCGCCCCCAACGACGCGGCCGGCCTGCCCACCGCCAACCGCGTGCAGCCGGGGAAGCGCCCGCGCAGCTCGATGAGCCCGACCCTGGTGTTCGACAAGGCCAGCGGCCAGCTGCTGATCAGCGGCGGCAGCCCCGGCGGCGCGCTGATCATCCACTACACCGCCAAGACGCTGTACGGCATGCTCAACTGGGGCATGAACGCGCAGCAGGCGATCAACCTGCCCAACTTCGGCGCGACCGGTGCGCCGACGCTGCTGGAAGAAAAACGCTTCCCGGCCGACACTGTGCAGTGGCTGCAGGCGCACGGCCATGAGGTGCGCGAAACCGACATGACCAGCGGCCTGCAGGCCATCGGCCGCACTGCGGGCGGTTTCTTCGGCGGCGCCGACCCACGCCGCGAAGGCGTGGTGATGGGGGAATAGGGCGCCAGATCCATCTGGTAAATGCAAGCACGCGGCCAACCCTGGCAAGGTTGGTCGTTTGTTTTTTTGGGGTGGCTTCATGCGCTTGAAAGCGGCGGGAGAGGCATTCGTCTTCCGGATCAGGCGACGCTGCATCCGGGGATGTTCCAACGTTGGCCGCAAGGCAAAGCGCGGGTGGAGGAGATGACTCAATGCGCCGCGAGATGGATTCTTGTAAGGCGGGCAAGTCCCCGGATGCGCCTGCGGCTTATCAGGGCTACGGGTTACGCCCCATCCGGGCCGCATGCCCTGCAAAAACCAAAACCGTACCAACGCGCCCATCCCCGTTGGCGCAGGTCGTGCACACTGTCGCCAGCCCGGAAACAAGCCGCCCTCTGTCCGCGTAGCGTATGGGCGGTGCCGGGGTGGCGGCGGTTTGCACGGGAATTCTTGCGCCTTCGGGGAGCGGTCAGCGTGTGAATCTTTGATTCGCTCAGCGATATGAAAAGGGGGATGCGGTATCCCCCTTTTCCGCCGCCACGCAGAAAGCGGCAGATAAAAAACATCCGCGCAGCGAATGCCCCAGACAAAACAAGGTTGGCCGCAAGCCTGTTACGGCTTGCGGCCAACCTTTTCATTCAATTGCGGTAAACGTCGGGCCTTGCAGGCTCAGCCCGACCTGCCGCGTTGGCTCACACCCCTTCTACGCTGCTTTGTACCTCGCCTTCCTTCAGGACCTCCTGTGCCCACACCACCGCATCAAGGTAGAGTGCGGTGGCCTGTTCGGGGCTGACCTGCAGGATCCGGCACAGGCCGGCAATGGCCTCGCTGTCATCGTTTTCGCACGCCAGCGTCAGTTGTAGCGGCCTGGCGAACAGCCCCCTGTTACTCAGCAGCGCATCGGCGATCATCACCGGCAGGTCCAGCGGTGCCAGCGCCTCGGCCTGGCTGGTGTGCAGCAGGGCGCCGAGCATGGAAAACATGCCGGTCAGGAACAGGTGCTCGGCCTCCAGGCGGTTGCCATTGACCAGCCCCAGTTGCTCCATGAAGCGGCCGCGGATCAGCGATTTTTCCATCAGCGTCAGTACGGCGCCGTCGTTGCCTTCTGCGGTGAACAGCAGCAGCGACAGCCATTTGAACAGGTTGTCGCGCCCCAGCAGCATGATGCTCTCTTCGATGGTCTGCACCTTGCGTGCCAGGCCGTTCACCGGGGAATTGACGTAGCGCAGCAGCTTGAACAGCAGCAGGGAATCCAGCTTGAACTGCGCCTCGATGCTGGCCGGTGGTGCCTCGGCGCGCAGCAGGCGCATGATTTCCAGCACGCGCCCCTGATTGGGCGCCTCTTTCTTGCTGTGGCTTGCCGGTTGCGCCACGCCCAGGTAGGAGCCGTGGAACAGGGCAAAATGCTGGCTGCCCGGCGATTGCTGGCACAGCGCCAGTTCCTCGGCAGAGTTGATATTGCGGGCCAGCCAGCGCAGGTGGCTGAAACGCTGCGGTAGCTTCTCCAGTAGCGGAAAGAGTGCGCGGGTATTCGGCGCGGCAAAGTCCAGTATCAGGTAGTCCATGCGCTGGTACAGCGCCAGCGCATTGGCCTGGCTGCCAAAGCGTGCCGGTTCCGCGGCAAAGCGCCATCCGGCCTGGCGCAGTGCGTCAAGCTGCGCCAGTAGCGCGCCGTCCAGTACATCTCCGGTTTGTGGTTCCAGCACAAAGATGCAGCTGGCCAGCGGCAGATCCTGTGCCGGCAGGTCCGGCAGCGAGGCCAGCGACACATGGATGAAGGCACGGCGATAGGCCAGCAGGCGGAATACATTCATGTTGCGCAAGGTGTTCAGCAACAGCTGGTCGAAGCTGCGCTGGTGTGCCTGCGACCTTGCCTGGCCGAGGCTGGCCTTGACCACGAATTCGTAGGCTACCACCCGTTGCGACCTGTCTTGTAGCGGCTGGTGAGCGACAAAGCCCAGTGCTTGTATCTGGCCTAGCGGGGCGGCTTGCTCCGCCGGGGTGGCGACAGTCGCAGCGGTCACGGCCGGTGCGGCGGCGGGTACCGGCTTGTCCTTGCCCAGCAGGCCGCCAAGCAATTTTTTCAGCATGGGTGTTTCATCCGGAATTGAAGCGGGGACTGAGCTTTAACATAAAGACATGATGCCGCCAAGCCCGGAACGGTGGCGGCAGCCGCTGGCAGAGCACGGCTACCGCAACAATGCTTGCGGCCAACCTTGTCACCAAGGTTGGCCGGAGTCGTTTCAGGCGCCAGCCAGAATGCTTACTTCAGCACCACCTTGCTGAAGTCCACGCGCCCGAACGGGCTGACCTGGTAGCCGCTGACCTGCTTGCTGGTGATCACCGCGGCGGTCGGGTGCGCCAGCGGCAGCCACAGTGCCTGTTCCTTGATGATCTGCTGCGCGCGGGCGTAGTTGGCGGCGCGCAGTTTCGGGCTGGCGTCGCGACGGGCGTCGGTGATCAGCTTGTCCAGCGTCGGGTCGCAGTAGCGGGCGAAGTTGGTGCCGGATTGCACCGCGGCGCAGCTGAATTGCGGGGTGAGGAAGTTGTCGGCGTCGCCGTTGTCGCCGGCCCAGCCCATGAACAGCAGGTCGTGCTCGCCGGCCTTGCCGCGCTTGATCAGCTCGCCCCATTCGATGACCTTGATCTCGGCGCGGATGCCGATTCTGGCGAGGTCGGCCTGCAGCAGTTCGGCGCCGGCTTTCGGGTTCGGGTTCAGCGTGCTGCCGGTGGGGCGGATCCAGATGCTGGTGTCGAAGCCGTTGGGGAGGCCGGCGTCGGCCAGCAGTTTTTTGGCGCGGACGATGTCCTGCGGGTAGTCCTTGATCGCCTTGTTGTAGCCGAAGGTGGAGGGCGGGAAGGGGTTGACGGCGGCGATGGCGCTGCCGCCGAACACCGCTTTCAGGTAGCTGGCCTTGTCGAAGGCGAGGTTCACCGCCTGGCGCACGCGCTTGTCGTCAAACGGCTTGTGCTGGCTGTTGAGTGCGACGAAGCCGGTCATGAAGGCCGGGGTGGTCAGCACGCGCAGGCGGCTGTCGGCGCTGGCTTCCTGCACGTCCTGCGGTTTCGGGCCGATGGCGATCTGGCATTCGCCGGCCTTCAGCTTTTGCACGCGCACATTGCTGTCGGGGGTGATGGCGTAGGTCAGCCGCTCCACCGCCGGTTTGCCGCCGAAGTAGGCAGGGTGGGGCGCGTAGCGTACCGCGCTGTCCTTGGCGAAGCTCTGCAACAGGAAGGGGCCGGTGCCGACCGGCTGGCTGTTGAGTTTTTCCGGGGTGCCGGCGCGCGCCAGTTGTGCCGCGTATTCGGCGGAGTAGATCGAGGCAAAGCCCATCGACAGCGTCGGCAGCAGAGTGGCGTCCGGCTGGTTCAGCTCGAAGCGCACGGTGCGGGCATCGACGCGCACCACCGCCTTGATCAGCTTGTCGAGCTGGAACGATTTGGCGTGCGGGTAGCCGGTGGGCGAGGTCCCGTACCACGGGTGCTTGCTGTCCAGAATGCGCTGGAAGCTGAACACCACGTCGTCGGCATCCAGCGCGCGGGTGGGGTTGAACCAGGCAGTGCGGTGGAAAGCGACCTTGTCACGCAGGGTGAAGGTGATGGACAGGCCGTCCGGCGCCACCGTCCAGCGCGTGGCCAGCGACGGCACCAGCTTGCCCTGGCGGGCGTCGTATTCCACCAGCCGGCTGAACAACACGTCGGCGCTGGCGTTGGTGGTGCTCACCGTGTTGTAGCGCACCACGTCGAAGCCTTCCGGGCTGGCGTCGGTGCAGACGGTGAGCGGCTTGGCCAGCGCGGTGGCGGACAGGGCGAGCAGGGACAGGGGCAGCAGGGTGCGCAATTGCATGGTGGGGTCCTTTGTACAAACGTTCATGCCAATGGCGCAGCATAACGTCATTGACGGGGCTTGTGCCAATGCTTGTTTCTGCTAAGCAAAGTCCCGCGCCCGCCCGCCGTGCTCAGCCGTGGCGGCTGAGAATCGGCCCGGCCATGCGCTGCAGGATACCGGCCAGCGTGCCCAGCGCCAGCCGTTGCCGCCCCGGCAGGTGGCCGCTGAACACCGCGCTGTATTCCAGCGCCGGCACGCCGCCGCGGTGCTGCTTGAAGGCGCCGGCGCCGGAGCTGTAGTGCAGGCGCAGGCCGCGCGCCTGTGCCTCGCGCAGCAGCAGCGCCATCAGCCGCCGGTACAGCCCCAGCTCCGGCGGCAGCGTGGTGTCGTAGCCCAGCAGCGGCGTGGTCAGCCAGCCGTAGCGCTGGTAGAAGCCGATGACGCCGACGATGCGGCCGTCCAGGCGCAGCGCGTGCAGTTCCAGGAAACGCTTGTCGAGACACAGCGCGAAGAACTCGGGCGTGAAATCCGGATTCAGCACCGAGTACTTGTCGATGAACAGCGCGCGGAAGCAGCGGCGCAGCGCCGGCAGGTCGTCTTCGGTCAGCGTGTCCGGGCCGCACAGCTGCAGGTCGGGCTGCGCCAGCAGCTTCTGGTCGCGCCTGACGTTGGGGCTTTGCCACACCGCCGGGTCTTGCGGATCGCAGGTGTAGATCTGACGCGCCGGCAGCAGTGTCCAGCCCTGTGCGGCCAACCTTTGCGCAAGGCCGGGGTTGACCGCGTCGCTGACGTTGCGCAGCAGCAGCGGGCTGTCGCAGTGGCGCGCCATCACCGATTCGGTCAGCAGCGACAGGTCGCTGTCCTGCCATTGCGGGTGCAGGTTGGTGGAGATCAGCCAGTTGTTGATCACCGCCGCCTCGTCCAGCCGCGCGGCGGTGATCAGGCCGGACAGCGGCAGCGCGGCGACCTGCGCCAGCGTGCCCAGCGAGCGGCTCTTGCGCTGTGCCTCGTCCTGCGCGTAGCGCAGCCACGCCGAGCGTGCGCTGGCGACGTAGCTGTCCTGTGCGCTGAAGGTGTGCAGGCGGGTGACGGGGATGGGCGGGTTGCCGGCGTCGCTGCAGCAGACGTCGCAGGCGGCATTGCGCACCCAGTGCTGGCCGCCGCTGAGCCGGGCCTGGCTCAGCCAGCTGGCGTGGCGGTCCAGCAGCAGCGCGGGTTCGAGTCGGTTCATGTTTGCTTGATATAGAGGTGGACGCCGCCGTAGATGGCGGCGCGATCGCGCCGGTGCAGCGCGCGGTTGTGGTCGGGGTCGGTGTGCCAGGCGGCGCGCACCTGCGGCGCCAGTCGCGCGTCCAGCGGCGAGGCGCTGCCGCCAGTGCGGAACACCACGCGCGCGCCGCGGGCGGCGGTGCGGGTCACTTCGCGCCACAGCGCGTTGAGCTGGGCATCGTCCATCCAGTCCTGCGCGTCGAGGAACAGGTAGGCGTCCAGCGAGTGCGACGGGCGGTTGACGAGGAAATCGGTCAGCGAGCAGTGGTGGCTGTAGAGGCGTGGGCTGTACTCGCGGATGGCGGCATAGTGCTGCTGTTGCAGGTACATCGGCAGCGCGCTCTGGCGGCCGGTGTCGTAGCGGCGGGCAAACGCCTGCTGCGCGTACGGGTTGTCCGCCAGCGGGAAATCGCAGGCCAGGCGGCGCATGCGCTCGCGGAACAGCGCTGGCAGGTCGCCGTCGGCATCGTGCAGCAGCGCGGCGAACTGCGCCGGTGGAATGCCCATGCTGTACAGCATCGCCGGGCGGCGGGCGAGAAAACGCAGCAGCGGATGGTCGAACAGCGGTGCCAGATGGCGATCGAACAGCGCCTGCTGCTCGTCAAGGTTGGCCGCAGTCGCCAGCCGCGACAGGTTGCCGCCCATGAGTCGCCCCAGGCCGTGTGCGACGCCGATAAAGCGGCCGAGCAGGCCGTGGCGGTAGGCGTGGCGCGCGAACAGGCTGTAGCGCGGCCGGCCGCGCCAGTCGTTCTGCTCCCAGTATTCGCGCGCGGCAGGCGGCAGCTGCGGCGCCAGATACTGGCGGTAGCGTTGCAGGTTGGCCGCATCGTCGGCGCCGCCAAGAAAGGCCAGCAGCGCCGGGTAGTCCGGCAGACTCTGGAACGCGGCGCGCTTGAGCGCCAGCATCGCCAGATGGCTGGCGTTGAGGTCTACCGCGTGCACCTCTTGCGGCGCGCAGGCGAGGTAGGCCAGCGCATTGCATCCGCCGGAGGAGATGGTCAGCACCCGCGCGCCGGGCTGCAGCTGTAGCGCGTCGATGTCGACTTGCGGGTCTTCCCAGATCTGCGCGTAGACCAGCTGGCTGAACCAGCGCGCGAACAGCCGGTCGCCCAGCGCGCGGGCGCCGGTGCTGCGGCTGTTGTGGACTGCCTTGTTGACCAGGGTATGGGTCTGCATATCGCCTCCGGAGTTGGGCATCCCGGCATTGTGGCGGCGGCGGGTGGCAGGCATGTGACGGCTTGATGTCAGTACCGTGACGCGGGGCGTGCCGGCCACGGCGACAAGTGCGCTTTTGCTTGATATGGATCAAACCAGGATGTCTGTACATGGCGCTGGCTTATTGTTACGATAAAAAGAATTAATCGCATTTAATTTTTCTCGCATACGCTGGCCAAGGAGCACGCTTTGTCACACTCTGCCACCCCGCTGCATCTGCTGCCCAAGGGCGCCCGTGCCACCATCGTCGATATCGCCAGCCACAGCCACTTTGGCGAGCTGGACGCGCAGGTGACGCTGCGCCTGAAGGAGCTGGGCTTTTTACCCGGCGCCGTGCTGCAGGTGATCGGCTTCGGCCTGTTCGGCGCCGATCCGGTGGCCGTGCGCATCAACGGCACCAAGTTCGGCCTGCGCCGCAGCGAAGCGGCCAAGATCCTGACCACCCTCCAGCCTGCCTGATTCCGCCATGTCCCTATCCCTTTTGCGTTTTGCCCTGGTGGGTAACCCCAACTGCGGCAAGACCGCGCTGTTCAACAGCCTGACCGGCGCCCGCGCCAAGGTGGCCAACTACGCCGGCGTGACCGTGGAAAAACGCCTGGGCACGCTGACCGGCCTCGGCCGCCCGGCCGAACTGATCGACCTGCCCGGCACCTACAGCCTGTACGTGGCCTCGCCGGACGAGCAGGTGGCGCGCCGCGTCATCCTCGGCGAAATGGCCGGCGAGGCCGCACCGGACGTACTGGTGGCGGTGGTGGATGCCACCAATATCAAGCTGGGTCTGCGCCTGGTGCTGGAATTGCAGGCGCTGGGCCTGCCGATGATCCTGGCGCTGAACCTGGCCGACGCCGCGCGCCGCCGCGGCATCACCATCGATACCGCGATGCTGTCGCAGCAGCTGGGCATGCCGGTGGTGGAAACCGTGGCCGTGCGCAAGCACGGCGTGGCTGAGCTGCAGGCGGCGCTGGCCGAATGCGCCGCCAACGCCGGCAGCCGTAGCGGCAAGCTGGCGCTGCCCGAGCGTGGCGAAGCGGTGGAAGACCTGTACGCCCGCATCGACAAGGTGCTGGCGGCCTGCGTGTCGGCGCCGTCGCACGCGCCGGCCTGGCAGGACAAGTTGGATGCGCTGGTGATGCACCCGGTGCTGGGTCTGGTGCTGCTGGCTGCCATCCTGCTGCTGATGTTCCAGGCGGTGTTCGCCTGGGCCGCGCCGGTGATGGACGCCATCGACGGCGGCATGGGCTGGCTGGGTGAGACCGCCGGTGCGCTGCTGCCGGCCGGCATCCTGCACGACTTCGTGGTGGACGGCCTGATCGCCGGTGTCGGCGGCGTGCTGGTGTTCCTGCCGCAGATCATCATCCTGTTCGCCTTCATCCTGGCGCTGGAGGATTCCGGCTACCTGCCGCGCGCCGCCTTCCTGCTGGATCGCATGATGCGCGGCGTCGGCCTGTCCGGCCGCTCCTTCATTCCGATGCTGTCCAGTTTCGCCTGCGCGGTGCCGGGCATCATGTCCACGCGCAGCATTGCCGATCCGAAAGAGCGCCTGGTCACCATCCTGACCGCGCCGCTGATGACCTGCTCGGCGCGGCTGCCGGTATACGCGCTGGTGATCGGCGCCTTCGTGCCCAAGCAAAGCGTGGGGGGCGTGTTCAACCTGCAGGGCCTGACCCTGTTCGCGCTGTACCTCGCCGGTATCGTCAGCGCCGCGCTGGTGGCCTGGCTGATGCGCCGCCGCGAGTCGGCCGGCCACGGCTTTCCGCTGTTGCTGGAGTTGCCCAACTACCGCTGGCCCAATGCCTACCACTTCCTGCTGGGGCTGAAGGAGCGGGCGTGGATCTTCCTCAGTCGCGTCGGCACCGTCATTCTGGCGCTGTCCATCGTGCTGTGGTTCCTGGCCACCTATCCGCACGCGCCGGTGGACGCCACGCTGCCGGCCATCGAGTACAGCTTTGCCGGCATGCTGGGCAAGGTGATGCAGCCCTTGTTCGAGCCGCTGGGCTTCAGCTGGCAGATGTGCATCGCGCTGATTCCGGCGATGGCCGCGCGCGAGGTGGCGGTCAGCGCGCTGGCCACCGTGTACGCGGTCGGCGGCGAGGATGCGCTGGGCGGCGCGCTAGCGCACGACTGGGGCCTGCCGGTGGCGCTGGCCTACCTGGCGTGGTTCGTGTACGCGCCGCAGTGCCTGTCCACCATTGCCGTGGTGCGGCGCGAGACCAACTCGCTGCGCGCGACCGTTATCTTTACCGGCTACCTGTTTGCGCTGGCCTATTTCGGCGCGCTGCTGGTACGCCAGATCGCGGCCCTGTGGGCCTGATGGAGGAGTAGACGATGAGCGAAGGCATCCAGATGGCCATCGTGGGCCTGATGGTGGCGGGGGCGGCCTTGTACCTGCTGCGCAAATACCTGCCGCGTGGCCGCACCGCCGGCGGCAAGAGCACGCAGGACGGCGCCTGCGGCAGCTGCAAGCGCTGCAATAGCGGCAGCTGCCACTAGCCGACAGACGGCACAAGCCGGCCACAAGCGCCCGATGCACGGCATCGGGCGTTTGCCTGTTGGCGAGTGCCGCAGGTCGTGAGCGGGGGTTTACGATACGCGCACCCACGGCGGGGCGGCAAACCTCTGTACCAGAAAATCCAGCAGTGCCCGCACCGCCGGCGACAGGTGGCGGCGCGACGGATACAGTGCGTAGATGGTCATCGCTGGCGGCTGCCAGTCTGGTAGCACCGGCTGCAGCCGGCCATCCTGCAGTAAAGCATTGGCCAGATAGGTTGGCTGCAGGCTGATGCCGCCATCGGCCAGTGCCGCGTGCAGCAGCACGGTGGCGTCGTTGGCGGTGAAGCGGGTGCTGACTTGTACCGTTTCCTGCACCTCATCGCGTTGCAGGCGCCAGCTGCTGCGGCCAACGTTGCTGTGCCCCAGGCAGCGGTGACTGGCCAGCTCGGCCGGTGTCTGCGGCGTGCCGGTGGCGGCCAGATAGCCGGGGCTGGCCACCAGCACCGAATCGCACACCGCCAGCGGGCGCGCGATCAGCGCCGGGTCCGGCTCGCTGCTGATGCGGATCGCGAGATCGATGCGCGCTTCCACCAGGTTCAGCGCGGCGTCGCCGACGTTCAGGTCGATCTTGAGCTGCGGATGCCGCGCCAGAAAGTCGGCGATCGCCGCCGCCAGATGGGCGTGGCCGAAGGACATGCTGCTGGTCAGCCGCAACTGGCCGCGCAGCCCGCCGTCCGCCGGTGCCACCTCGTCTTCCACCTCCGCCACCAGCGCCAGCAGCTGCAGACAGCGGCGCAGCGCCTGTTCGCCGGCGTCGGTCAGCGTCACGCGCCGGGTAGTGCGTTGCAGCAGTCGCGCGCCCAGCCATTGCTCCATCTCCGCCACGTAGCGCGTGACCATCGCGCGCGACATCTCCAGCCGTTCGGCGCTGGCGCTGAAGCTGCCGCTGGCGGCCACGTCGGCGAATACCCGCATCGCAGTGACTCTGTCCATGTTGTCTGCTCGATTCGTGCAACAAATATGCGCTGATTATCCGGTTTATCTGTGCGGATGGGGAAATTATAGTGACGTCCATCAACCACGCGGCTGCCGCCGCCATGAAAGGACAGAACATGATTCGCACCACTCTGATCGCCGCCTCCATCGCCGTTGCCAGCACTGCCGCCCACGCTGGCCAGCCCTTGCAGCTGAAGGTCTACAACGCCGGAGAGGGCAGTTTCCACGCCAATGCCGTGGTGGTCAGTGGCGAGCACGAGGCGATGGTGATCGACAGCGGCTTCACCCGCGCCGACGGCTACCGTATTGCGGCCAACGTGCTGGACAGCGGCAAGACGCTGAAAACCATCCTGATCAGCAACGCCGACCCGGATTACTATTTCGGCGCCGAGGTGCTGAAGCAGCTGTTCCCGCAGGCCGAGGTGGTGGCTACCCCGGCGGTAGCCGGCAAGATCCAGGCCAAGCTGGCCGGCAAGCTGGCGTTCTGGGGGCCGAAGATGGGCGCCAACGCACCGCAGCAGCCCATCGTGCCCAGTGCCTTGAAAACAGACAGCCTGAGCGTGGACGGTGAAAAGATCGAATTGCGCGGCACCCGTGGCGTGCTGGCGCACCGTCCGTATGTGTGGATTCCGTCGCTGCGCGCCATCGCCGGCAATGTGGCGCTGTTCAGTGGCCTGCACGTGTGGACCGCCGACACCCAGCAGCCGGCCGAGCGCCAGGCGTGGCTCGCGCAGCTGGACGAGATGGCCGCGCTCAAGCCCGCCATCGTGGTGCCCGGCCACATGGCCGCCGGCAGCGCGCTGGACGCTACGGCCATCAGCTACACCCGCCACTACCTGCAGCGTTTTGACAGCGAGGCGGGTAAGACCAACAATGCCGCCGGACTGATTGCCGCCATGCAGCGCGCCTATCCGCAGGCCGGCATGGGGCTGGCGCTGGATATCGGCGCCAAGGTGAACAAAGGTGAAATGAAATGGTAAACGCCACCCTGCATTACTACTACGACCCGCTGTGCGGCTGGTGCTACGGTGCGGCGCCACTGCTGGCCGCTGCGGCCAACGTTGACGGCCTCGCCATCACGCTGCACGCCGGTGCGATGATGAGCGGTCCGAACCGCCAGCCGGTGACGCCGCAATTGCGTCAGTACGTGATGGGGCACGACCAGCGCATCCAGCAGCTCACCGGCCAGCCGTTTGGCGACGCTTACTTCAACGGCCTGCTGCTGGATAACCAGGCCGTCTTCGACAGCACGCCGCCGACGCTGGCGATCCTCACCGCCGAGGCACTGGGGCTGGACGGGCTGAGCATGCTGCATCGCCTGCAGCAGGCGCACTACGTGGAAGGGCAGCGCATTGCCGAGCCGGCGGTGCTGCAGCAGTTGGCGCAGGAACTGGGGCTGGATGACGCCGCCTTCGCCGCCGAGTACCAGCGCCAGCAGGGCGAATTTGCCGCCCACGTTGGGCGCAGCCACCGCGACATGGCAACACACGGCTTGAGTGGCTTCCCCTCGTTGCTGCTGGAGCTGAACGGCCGCCTGCAGCGGCTGGAGCTGTCGCCGTATCTGGGCAAGCCGGACGCGTTTGCCGGCTACCTGCAAGGCCTGCTGGCCGGTGCGGCCAACCTTGGCACGGACGACGCACCGTTCTGCACACCGGACGGCTGCCAGTAGGCGAGGTCACTCAGTCAAAACAAAACCGCCAGTCACGCAAGACTGGCGGTTTTTTTGTGGCCGGAGCCCGGTCCGGATCATTGCCCGGGACGGTAATCCACCAGCTCGTCCAGCCACCAGCTGCCGACCTCGCCACTTGGTGTGAATTCCTTGTACTCGGAGCGCACTACCCAGCCCAGCTCCGGCGATAGCCAGTCGGTGGCCACCCGTTTGCCGCTCTGGCCGTTCTGTGTCCAGGTGCCAGTGTACTCGTGGCGGGTAACGGTGACAGGTTTGCCCTGGAAAGTCAGTGTTTCCACGCCGGCAATCGTGACCTGCATGTCCACGCGCATGCCGCTGCGGGAGGTGGCGCTGTAGCTGTGGCTTGCCCCGACCACCAGCGGCCAGCGGTACAGCTCGCGCACTTCCTTGCTGCCCTTGCTGAGCCGCACCGGGTTGAGGTTTTCGTTCCTGTAGAACGTCGAGCTGCCGTCGGCGGAGCGGCTCTCGAACTTGTACAGGCCGCCCTCCATGCCGACCAGGGTGTCCTTCCAGCGATCCACCTCTTTTTGCTGCTGCATGTCGGTGTGACGGGTCTCGAATACCGTGCCGGGTTTCAGCACCGGGCGATTGAAGGAATCCGCCGCGTATGCCAGCGGTGCGCACATCAGTAGCGGTAGGAGCAGGTGCAGGGGCCTCATCGTCTCTCTCCATGATGTATGGGTTTACTGAGTGTAGACAAAAACCCCGGCAGTGCTAGCGGGGGCTTCAGGACCTGCGGGCTGATTGCACCGGTGCTCGGGAGCGGCGCCGAAGGTACGGCTCTTGCGGCCAACCTTGGCCGCCGGCGCAAAAAAAAGCCAGCACGAGGCTGGCCGAAGTACTTGCTTTCAGAGGAAAAACAATCCGTGAGCCGGCGTGCTCAAGCCGGCTCACGGCATGGCCGCTCAGGCGCCGCCGACGGTGGACACCACCTGCCACTTGCCATTCTTGACCTGGTAGACGGTGACCGCGCCGTTGTTGATGTCGCCCTTGGCGTCAAACGACACCTTGCCGGTAACGCCGGTGTAGTCGGTCTTGCCGACTTCGCTCAGGTATTTCTTCGGGTCGCTGGAGCCGGCGCGCTTCATCGCCTCCACCAGCACGTGCACGGCATCGTATTCGTACGGCGAGAACACCTGGATTTCGGTGTTGAACTTGCTCTGGAACTTGGTGTTGAAGGCGGCAAAGCCCGGCATCTTGTCGCGCGGCAGGCCGCAGGCGGAGGCGTACAGGCTCTCGGCGGCATCGCCCGCCAGCTTGATGAATTCCGGGGTCTGCATGCTGTCGCCGCCCATCAGCTTGGCCTTGATGCCGAGACGCTTCATCTGCTTGGCCATCGGCCCGGCCTGGGCGTCCATGCCGCCGTAGAACACCACATCCGGCTGGGCACCCTTGATCGCGGTCAGGATGGCATTGAAGTCGGTGGCGGTATTGGTGGTGAATTCGCGCTTCACCACCGTGCCGCCCTTGGCGGTGACGGCCTTGGCGAATTCGTCGGCCAGACCTTGGCCATAGGCGGTGCGGTCGTCCACCACCGCCACCGTTTTCGCCTTCAGCGTATCGATGGCGAACTGCCCCAGCGCCGTGCCTTGCTGCACGTCGTTGGCGATCATGCGGAAGGTGGTCTTGTAGCCTTGCCGGGTGTAATCGGGGTTGGTGGCGGATGGCGAGATCTGCGGGATGCCGGCATCGGAGTAGATGCGCGAGGCCGGGATGGTGGTGCCGGAGTTCAGGTGCCCGACCACGCCCACCACGCCGGCGTCGATCAGGCGCTGCGCCACCTGGGTGCCGATCTTGGGGTCGCCCTGGTCGTCCTCGGAGACCAGCTCGAAGCGCACTTTCTTGCCGCCGATTTCCACGCCGGCGGCGTTGAGGTCATCGATCGCCAGCTTGGCGCCGAATTCGACATCCTTGCCCAGGTGCGAGATCGGGCCGGTCAGCGGCGATACCTGGCCGATCTTGATGGTTTCGACGCCGGCGGCGGCCGCATTGTCCGGCGCGGTGGCGCTTGCTTCCTGCTTGCCGCAGGCGGAGAGGGTGAGTGCCGCGGCGGCAAACAGGCCCAGTTTCGCAAAGTTTCTCATGTGTTCTCCTGAATGTAGATCGGGATTGCCGTGATGCCGGGGCAGGCTGCGTCTGGGCGCAGTGTTTTCTCCCGCGGTCTGGCGCTGGGTGGAACGCTTTATTGCAAAACCGGTACAGGACGCGGCGTGCGCTCGGGCATAGCTGCTACGCGCATGAAGCCGTACAAGTCTTTGGGATCGGGGGCGGCCGGCACCAGGTCGATGACGCTGCCGATATGGTGGGCGGGGGCCAGCTCGTGCAGATAACGCAATGCCGCAAAGTCTTCGATGGCAAAACCGACGGAATCGAACACCGTCACTTGTGTCTCGTGTTCGCGACCGGGGGCTGATTGGCGGAGAATCTGCCACAGCTCGGTGACCGGGAAGTCGGCAGGCATTTGCTGAATTTCGCCTTCGATTCGGCTTTGCGGCTCGAACTCGACCACTACCCGTGCCGCGGACAGGATGTCGGCATGGAGCTCGGTCTTGCCGGGGCAGTCGCCGCCCACTGCATTGAGATGCATGCCCGGCTCAATCATGTCCGGGGTCAGGATGGTGGCGTAATTCTTGTCGGCGGTGACGGTGGTGACAATGTCCGCGCCGCGTACCGCTGCCGGCACCGATGGCGCGGCGATGATGTGCAGGCCGGGGACGCCGGCCAGATTGCGCTGCAGCTTGGCCGTGGCGGCGGGGTCGATGTCGTAGACGCGTACCTCGTTAATGCCGAGCAGGGCGCGGAACGCGAGAATCTGGAACTCGCTCTGCGCGCCGTTGCCGATCACCGCCATGCTGCGGGCGTTCTTGCGGGCCAGTACGCTGGCGGCCAGCGCCGAGGTGGCGGCGGTGCGCAAGGCGGTGGTAATGGTGAATTCGCTCAACAGCAGCGGGAAGCCGCTGTCCACGCTGGCCAGTACGCCAAACGACATCACTGTCAGCAGGTTTTGCCCGGTGTTTTTCGGGTGGCCATTCACATATTTGAAGCCGTACAGTGCCTCGTCCGAGGCCGGCATCAGCTCAATCACGCCATCGGGAGAGTGATTGGCCACCCGGGCGCATTTCTGGAATTCATCCCAGCGCAGATAGTCGGCCCGGATATAGTCGACCAAGCCCAGAATGAACGGCTCGGTGCCGATGGTTGCCAGGAGTTGTTTGATATCGTTTACGTCGATGTAACGCGTCATGTTCCGTCCTTCAGTGCATGGCGGGCGTGGCCCGCGGCTGGTGATGCCCATGGCGGGCAGGCTGGCTCAGCGCTGGCCCTCGAAGCCGCGCAGCACATTCACCGCGTTGACGCCGATGTCGTCGACCATGTAGCCGCCTTCCATCACGAACAGGGTCGGGCGGCCGATGCCGGCGATGGTCTGGCCGATCTTGAGGAAGTCTTCGCTTTCCAGCCGGAAGTGGCTGATCGGGTCGTCCTTGAAGGTATCCACCCCCAGCGAGATCACTACCGCGTCCGGGGCGTAGGCGGCAATCGCGTCGCAGGCATGGGCAAGCGCCGCGCCGTAGCCGTCCCAGCCGGTGCCGTGCGGCAGCGGGTAGTTGTGATTGAAACCCAGACCGGCGCCACGGCCGGTTTCGTCACGGTGGCCGAGGAAGTAGGGGTAGGAATGGAGCGGGTCGCCGTGCAGCGAAGTGAACATCACGTCGGCGCGGTCATAGAAGATGCTCTGCGTGCCGTTGCCGTGGTGGTAGTCCACGTCCAGCACCGCCACCCGTTTGGCGCCGTTGTCCAGCGCGTGCTGGGCGGCGATGGCGGCATTGTTCAGGTAGCAGTAGCCGCCCATGTACTCGGCGGCGGCGTGGTGGCCGGGCGGGCGGCACAGGGCGAAGGCGCTGTGTTCGCCCTGCGTCAGTGCGGCCATGCCGGTCAGCGCCAGATCGGCGCTGGTCTTTACCGCCTGCCAGGTGCCGGCGGTGATGGCCACGCCGGCATCCATGGCGTAGAAGCCCAGTTTGCCGTCGATATGCTGCGGCTCGATATCGCTGCGCAGGTCGCGCACCGGCCAGATCAGCGGCAGCGCGTCGTGCTGGCGGCCCAGCGCCTGCCATTCGCTCCACGCCTGTTCCAGAAAGCGTACATAGCGCTCGCTGTGCACGCGGGCATAACTGGCGCTGCCGAATTCACGCGGCGCGATGACCTCGCCGAGGCCGACGGCCTGCACCCGCGCCAGGATGGTGTCGGCGCGGCTCGGCATCTCGAAACAGGGCTTCAGGACGCCGTCTTTCAGCTCGGTGGCGTGGTGCAGACGATGGGCATTGCTGTAGATGGTAAGCATGACGTTGTGCCGTACAGGGGAAGGTGACGGCAATCAGTATGTGGCGGCACGGCTGGATTTACTTTGCTTTAAGCGCCCGCCATTCGCTATCCTGCGATATGAACAGACTCTCTCAGTGGCGAAAATGAGTACAAATAAACCAAAAATCGAACTGGATGCCGCAGACCGGACTATTTTGCGTCTGCTGCAGCAGGACGGCACGCTGTCCAACCCCCGGCTGGCGGAGCAGCTGTCGCTAAGCGTGACGCCATGCTGGCGGCGCCTGAAACGGCTGGAAGACGAGGGCTATATCAAGGACTACCAGGCCAATCTCGACCGCCGCAAGCTGGGGCTGGACGTGCTGGCCTTCGTGCAGATCCGCTTCAGTGCGCACGGCGGCAACGAGCCGAACGCGTTCGAGGCGGCGATGTGCGCGCAGCCGCAGGTACTGTCCTGTCACAAGATCACCGGCGACGCCGACTACCTGATGCAGGTGGTGGCCACCTCGCTGGACGCCTACAGCGATTTTGTCGAGAACGTGCTGCGCCAGATGCCGGGCGTGGCGTCCATCCACTCCAGCCTGGCGCTGCGCGAGGTGAAGGCCGGTAGTCGCCTGCCGGTGTAGTTGCAGCGGGGGTGAAAGGTTGGCCGCAAGCGGAACAGGGCTTGCGGCCAACCTTGTGGCTTGGTGGGGAGACGAGGCAGGGGGTCAAAGCGACGGATTGTGCCTATGTGCTAGCATGGCTGCTGTCGGCCAAAAGTGGACATAGAGTCGTTCATCCCAAAGCAGACCGTTAAGGTTGCCGGTGAATTCAGACGTTATGCATTTACATATGGTGTTGTCACAATGATTAGCGAAAAGTCAAAATTTGAGCTGAGGCATGTTCTGTACTGCGACCTTCTCGGTTTCTCCAAGTATTCGAAAAGTGAGTTCTTTGAGGCAGCCAGGTGCTTCCGACTTTTCAAGCAACTCGATGAATTGATCGCAGACGCCTCTAGGCACATAGCGGACGACGAGCTAAATGAAGTATCTGGCCGTAAATATGATTACATCGTGAAGCCAGAAGTAATTTACTGTTCAGACAGCCTCGTTATTTCAACGCCTGCAACGAATATTGATGCAATGTGGCTCTTTGAGGCCGCGGCACGTATCCAAAATGGCATATGTGCTCACGGCTTTCTTCTCAGGGGCTCAATTGTTACTGGAAATTTGTATCATTCAGGAAACACGATTTTTGGTCCAGCAATTGTCGATGCCGTTGCCAAAGACAAATCAGGTGGTGCCCCTGTAATCGTGATTGATGAAGATTCCCTTAAGTATTTTTGCTTGGCAAACTCAGACGAAGATGAAGAGATCGTTAAAATAAGAAAGCATCAGCTCGTGGCAGAGGATGACTATGACGCGCCATACATTGATCCATTTTGGATTTCAAAAATTGCCGCTAACCAAACAGCCATCAACTTCGAAACACGTATCAACCTAGATTATTGGAGAGCGCTAATTGAGACGGGACTGAAAAATAGGAGCGCCAACATTCTTGGAAAATACACATGGATGGCAAATAGGTTCAATAAAGTTATTTGCAACAAGGCAAGCAACATCAAGCCAATTGTTCTTCCACAGCCAATCTAGTACTAAAACATGCCTAACTTGGCGGATCGAGCGGGCCTGTGCCGCTTTTTGCGCAGGCCCGCTCACTTATATATTGAACGGCCGCTTTCCTCACACAGCAACTTCCGTTTTGGGTCGGGAGCAGTCACCTAGACCAACTACTTAAGGACAGTACATCAGCCAAAGCAGAGAGATGAGCGGTAGCTGGTTTGCTCAGGAATTCGGGTTCGCCCCTGTTGCTACCGGACTGCCAGAACCGCTGATTCGTGAGGCTGCCAACCGCCGCCCAGCGCCTTGAAGGCTGCGACCGCTGCGCGTGCCGATTCCGTTTGCGCCTGTGCTTGCGCGTCGGCGGCACGCAGCAGGCTTTCATCGGCTTGCAGCACCTCGATCAGGCTGACGACCCCTTTTTGATAGGCGGCAAACGACGCCGACCGGGCGCGACCAAGCGAGTCCACGCCCCGGGCAAGGACGGCTGCCTGTTCCTCGCGTTTGACAAGGGCAGAGAACGCGTTTTCCACATCCTCTGTAGCCCGTAGTACGGCCAGCCGGTATGCGGCCAACCTTTCGGCCTCCTGGCCCCTGGCCTGGTCGATCTGCGCGTTGATGCGCGCAAAATCGAACAGGCGCCAGCGCAGCCCCAGCACGCCGGCGGCCTGGCTGGCGCCACCGCTGAACAGATTGCCGGCGGACACCGCGGTTGCGCTGCCGAGCAGTCCGCTCAGCGTGAGCTTGGGGTAATACTCGGCAAGGGCGACGCCGATACGTGCATTCGATGCCGCTAGGCGGCGCTCGGCCACGATCAGGTCTGGCCGGCGGCGGAGCAACTCGCCCGGCGATCCGGTGGCGGCAAGGCGTGGGGCGGCAGGGATGGAGCCAACCTCAGCCAGCTCGGCGCGATGCGTGCCGGGTGAGGAACCCAGCATCACATCCAGTGCGTTCATGGCCGCGTCCAGCCCCGTTTCGAGCACGGGCACCGCGGACTGGACCTGGGCCAGCGCCCCTTCGGCCTGGTCCACCTGCAGTTCGGCCGCCAGCCCCTTGCCATAGAGCAGCCGGATGGTCGCAAGCAGCGCCTGCTGTTTCTGCAACTGACGGTGGGCAACGTTCAGTCGGGTCTGCAATCCGCGGATGCTGATATAGATGTCGGCGGTCTGGGCCGCCACCGCCAGCCGCGTGGCCGTGGCGCCGGCTGCCGACGCCTGATACTCGGCCAGCGCGGCTTCTTGCCCGCGGCGCAAGCCGCCGAACAAGTCCAGCTCCCAGCTGGCAGCGAGACCGGCCTCATAGGCATTGCCGTAACGGTCGAATCCTGGTGTCGAATTCAGGACCTGCCCCACGGGCGTTTCAACGGACTGGTAGGCCCTGGCGGCCTGGCCACTGACATTGCCGGCCGGCAGCAAGGCGGCATGGGCTGCTCCCAGGCCGGCCCGCGCCTGGACGACGCGGGCGGATGCCTGCGCGAGATCGAGATTCTGCGCCAACGCCAGCATGACGTATCGACTCAGTTGCGGATCACCGAACCCCGTCCACCATGCCGCCAGGTCGGCACCGGTGGAGGCATTTCGCTGTTCCACTGCGGTAGCGCCCAGATAGCGTTCAGGCATCGGCATGTCGGGCCGGGCATAGTCGGGACCGACGGCACAGCCGGTCAACAGGCTGGCGGTGATGAGCAAGACAAGAGGACGTTTGGCTGGCACGGGTGGCTCCGAATCAGAATGAACTATTGTGACCATAATACATTCTAGTCACTCGTTGTCAATTTTTAGAAGTCCCGCTAAGCTAAAGCCCATGAAAAATGCCAATGCCTCCCCCAGTCCGGCCCGCGGCCCGGCCGACCACGACGTGCGCGATCAGATCGTTGCTGCCGCCACCGAACACTTCAGCCTCTATGGCTACGAGAAGACCACGGTGTCCGATCTCGCCAAAGCCATCGGTTTTTCCAAGGCCTATATCTACAAGTTCTTCGAGTCCAAGCAGGCCATCGGCGAGATGATCTGTGCCAACTGCCTGCGCGAGATCGAGAACGATGTCAGAGCCGCAGTAGACGCCGCAGAGCGACCGCCGGAGAAACTGCGGCGGATGTTCAGAACCATTGTGGAATCCAGCCTGCGGCTGTTTTTCCAGGATCGCAAACTCTATGAGATCGCCGCGTCGGCTGCGGGCGAGCGCTGGCAGGCGACGGTCGCCTACGAGGCGCGTATTCAGGGCCTGCTGCAGGACATCGTGCAGCAGGGGCGACTAAGCGGGGACTTTGAGCGCAAGACTCCACTCGATGAAACCGCCAAAGCGATTTACCTGGTGATGCGCCCTTATCTGCATCCGCTACTGTTGCAGTACAACTTCGAGAACACCGAGGAAGCACCCGCGCAACTTTCCAGTCTGGTGCTGCGCAGCCTGTCGCCGTGATGATACAGATAAGTTGTGACCATTGACTAAGTTAGTCACAAGAACAATACTGAAAGTCCCGATCACTTAGTCAAAGGGACTTTCATGCTTCGGCATCGCCTTGCTATCTCTACAGTCATTTGTGCTTTGCCGTTTGCCCTGGTCGCTTGCGGCGAAAAAACACAATCCGACCCACGCACCGGCACACCCCTGGTGCGTGCCGCTATCGTTCAGGGGGTCAGCCCTGAATCACGCTCCTTCACTGGCACCATAGCCGCCCGGGTACAGAGCGATCTCGGCTTCCGGGTCTCCGGCAAGGTGCTGGAGCGTCTGGTGGACACCGGGCAAACCGTCAAGCGCGGCCAACCTTTGATGCGGATCGACCCGGCCGATCTCAAGTTGGCCGCACAGGCACAGCTGGAGGCGGTCGCCGCGGCGCGGGCGCGGGCGCAACAGACGGCACAGGACGAAGCCCGCTATCGCGACCTGCGCGGCACCGGGGCGATATCGGCTTCCGCCTACGACCAGGCCAAGGCGGCCGCCGATGCCGCCAAAGCCCAGCTCAGCGCGGCCGAAGCGCAGGCCGACGTGGCCCGCAATGCCAGCCGCTACACGGAACTGGTGGCCGATGGCGATGGGGTGGTGATGGAAACGCTGGCCGAGCCCGGCCAGGTCGTGGGTGCAGGACAGGCCGTGGTGCGTCTGGCCCACACCGGTCGCCGCGAGGCGGTCATCCAGTTGCCGGAAACGCTGCGCCCCGCGGTCGGCTCCAGTGGGCAGGCCACGCTGTTCGGCAGGGAAGACGTGAGCGTTCCGGCCAGACTCCGCCAGCTTTCCGGTGCCGCCGACCGGCTCACCCGCACCTTCGAAGCGCGCTATGTGCTGGAGGGTGATTTGGCTGACGCTCCGCTGGGAGCCACGGTAACCATCCGGATTCCGGACGGGCATGCCGCAGTGAACGGCAGCATGCAGGTGCCAATCGGTGCGCTGTTCGATGCGGGCAAGGGGCCGGGGGTATGGGTGATCGCTGGCAAGCCAGCCAAAGCTTCCTGGCGGCCGGTCAGCATCCTGCATCTGGGAGACGATGGCGCGCGCATTGCCGGCCAGATCAGGCAAGGCGACCGGATCGTCGCGCTCGGCGCGCACCTGCTGCGCGAAGGCGAGCAGGTCCGGGTGGCTGACCAGACCGCCGCCACTGCCGCAGAAGGAGTCCAGCCGTGAGCGTGGGCCGTTTCAACCTGTCGGCGCTCGCGGTACGCGAACGTGCCGTGACGCTGTTCCTGATCCTGCTGATCTCGCTGGCGGGCGTCGTGTCCTTCTTCAAGCTGGGACGGGCAGAGGACCCCTCATTCACGATCAAGGTGATGACCATCGTCACCGCCTGGCCCGGCGCGACCGCGCAGGAGATGCAGGACCAGGTGGCCGAGAAGATCGAGAAGCGCCTGCAGGAGTTGCGCTGGTATGACCGTAGCGAGACCTACACCCGCCCGGGCCTGGCTTTCACCACGCTGACCCTGCTGGACAGCACCCCGCCGTCGGAAGTGAAAGAGGAGTTCTACCAGGCCCGTAAAAAGGTCGGCGACGAAGTGCGGAATCTGCCACCCGGCGTGGTCGGGCCGTTTCTCAACGACGAATACGCCGACGTGACTTTCGCCTTGTACGCGCTCAAGGCCAGGGGCGTGCCGCAGCGCGAGCTCGTTCGCGACGCGGAAACGCTGCGCCAGCGCCTGCTGCACGTGCCGGGCGTGAAGAAGGTCAACATCGTTGGCGAGCAGGCGGAGCGGATCTATGTCGAGTTCTCACACGATCGCCTGGCCACGCTGGGCGTCAGCCCACAGGACGTGTTCGCCGCCCTCAATAGCCAGAACGCGCTGACGCCGGCCGGCGCGGTGGAGACCAGGGGGCCGGAGGTGTTCATCCGTCTGGATGGTGCCTTCGACCAGCTGCAGAAAATCCGCGACACACCGGTGGTGGCGCAAGGCCGCACGCTGAAGCTGTCGGACATCGCCACCGTCAAACGCGGCTACGAAGACCCGGCGACATTCATGATCCGTAATGGCGGCGAACCGGCGCTGTTGCTGGGTGTGATCATGCGCGATGGCTGGAACGGGCTGGATCTGGGCAAGGCACTGGATAGCGAAGTCGGGGCGATCAACGCAGAGCAAGCGCTGGGCATGAGCCTGAGCAAAGTAACCGACCAGGCCGTCAACATCAGCTCGGCGGTCGATGAGTTCATGGTCAAGTTCTTCGCCGCGGTGCTGGTGGTGATGCTGGTGAGCTTCGTGAGCATGGGCTGGCGCGTGGGGCTCGTGGTCGCCGCGGCTGTTCCGTTGACACTGGCTGTCGTGTTTGCGGTGATGTTGGCGACCGGCAAGAACTTCGACCGCATCACGCTGGGCTCGCTGATCCTGGCGCTGGGCCTGCTGGTGGACGATGCCATCATCGCCATCGAGATGATGGTGGTGAAGATGGAAGAAGGCTACAGCCGCGTCAAAGCTTCGGCCTACGCCTGGAGCCACACCGCAGCGCCCATGCTGTCGGGCACGCTGGTCACGGCGGTTGGCTTCATGCCCAATGGCTTCGCCCGGTCCACGGCGGGCGAGTACACCAGCAATATGTTCTGGATTGTGGGCATCGCACTCATCGCCTCGTGGGTGGTTGCGGTGGTGTTCACCCCCTACCTGGGCGTCAAGCTGTTGCCCGACTTCAAGAAGGTGGCAGGCGGTCACGAGGCGATCTACGACACCCCACGCTACAACCGCTTCCGTCAACTGCTGGGGCGCGTCATTGCCCGCAAGTGGCTCGTCGCCGGCGCGGTGATCGGCCTGTTCGTGGTGTCGGTGCTCGGCATGTGCCTGGTCAAGAAACAGTTCTTCCCGATCTCCGACCGGCCGGAAGTGTTGGTCGAGGTGCAGATGCCCTATGGCACGTCGATTACCCAGACCAGCGCCGCGGCCGGGAAGGTGGAAGCCTGGCTGGCCAGGCAGGCGGAAGCCAGGATCGTCACCGCCTACGTTGGCCAGGGCGCGCCGCGCTTCTTCCTCTCGATGGGGCCGGAGCTGCCCGATCCGTCGTTTGCCAAGATCGTGGTGCGCACGGACAGCCAGGACGAGCGCGAAGCGTTGAAACACCGGCTGCGGCAGGCTGTCGCCGACGGTCTGGCCCCCGAGGCGCGGGTGCGCGTCACTCAGCTGGTGTTCGGCCCGTATTCGCCGTTCCCGGTGGCCTACCGGGTCAGCGGCCCGGATCCGGAGGTGCTGCGTACACTTGCCACCGAGGTGCAGCAGGTCATGGGCGCCAGCCCGATGATGCGCACCGTCAACACAGACTGGGGAGTGCGCGTGCCCACGCTGCACTTCACCTTGCAGCAGGACCGCTTGCAGGCTGTCGGGCTGAGCTCCAGCGCGGTGGCGCAACAGCTGCAATTCCTGCTCAGTGGCATTCCGGTGACGGCGGTGCGGGAAGACATTCGCACGGTGCAGGTCGTCGCGCGCTCAGCGGGCGACAGCCGGCTCGACCCGGCCAGGATCGGCGATTTCACCCTGGCAGGCGCCAACGGGCAGCGCATCCCGCTGTCGCAGGTGGGCAAGGTCGAGGTGCGCATGGAGGCACCCATCATGCGCCGGCGCGACCGCATGCCGACGATCACGGTGCGGGGCGACATCGCCGAAGGCCTGCAGCCGCCGGACGTGTCAACGGTCATTACCCGGCAACTCCAGCCTATCGTGGCCAGGCTGCCGGCGGGCTATCGCATCGTGGAGGCCGGCGCCATCGAGGAATCAGGCAAGGCGACGGTCGCCATGCTGCCGATATTCCCCATCATGCTGGCCATCACCCTGCTCATCCTCATCCTGCAGGTGCGCTCCATCGCGGGCATGGTGATGGTGTTCCTCACCAGTCCGCTGGGGCTGATCGGCGTGGTGCCGACCTTGCTGCTGTTCCAGCAGCCCTTCGGCATCAATGCGCTGGTCGGCCTGATCGCGCTGTCGGGCATCCTGATGCGCAACACGCTGATCCTGATCGGGCAGATTCGTGAGAACGAACAGGCCGGGCTGGCCCCCTTCCGCGCGGTGGTCGAAGCGACCGTGCAGCGTGCACGCCCGGTGATCCTGACCGCGCTGGCCGCGATCCTGGCCTTCATCCCGCTGACCCATTCGGTGTTCTGGGGAACGCTGGCCTACACGCTGATCGGCGGCACCTTCGCCGGAACGATCCTGACCCTGGTGTTCCTGCCGGCGATGTACGCGATCTGGTTCAGGATCCGTCCCGACAGCGTCAGCCGACCGCTGGCTGGGACGCCGGTGTGACGACGGGCCGCCAAGGCGGCCTGTCCTGCGGTACACAATCGCTGTCTTTCTGTATCGAAAAGGAATTGTCATGAAGCATCAGACTGTTGTCCTCATCACCGGCGTGTCGTCGGGTATCGGTCGTGCCACCGCAGGGAAGTTCGCCGAGCAGGGGTGCTGCGTATTCGGCACGGTGCGCAACACGGCCAAAGCACAGGCCATACCGGGTGTTACCCTCATCGAAATGGACATTCGCGACGACGCCTCGATTGCGCGCGGCATCCAGACCATCATTCAGCTGGCCCAGCGTATCGACGTGCTGGTCAACAGCGCGGGTACGACCCTGCTGGGTGCGGCAGAAGCAACGTCGATTGCCGAAGCCCAGACGCTGTTCGATACCAACCTGTTCGGCCTCCTGCGCGTGATCAAGGCCGTGCTGCCGCACATGCGCGAGCAGCGTTCCGGCCGCATCGTCAATGTCAGTTCGGTACTGGGTTTCCTGCCCGCGCCGTACATGGCGCTCTACTCGGCGTCCAAGCATGCCGTCGAAGGGCTGTCCGAGACCCTGGATCACGAGGTACGCCAATTCGGCATTCGCGTGGCGCTGGTCGAACCCTCCTTTACCAAAACCAATCTCGATCTCAACGCGCCACAGACCGCTTCCAGAATCCCCGACTACGACGCTGAACTCGGCGTCGTGACCCGGGCGATCCAGGACAATGTACAGAAAGCGCCCGACCCCGATGGCGTCGCCGCCACGATTGTCAACGCCGCCCTGGGCGCCTGGAAGATGCGCCATACCCCGAAAGGCGAGGCCTCTCTTCTGGCCAGGTTGCGCCGCTTCATGCCCGCCGGCCCTGTCGAGAAGGGCCTGCGGAAAACGTTTGGGCTGGCCTGAATCGATCCCGATCTATTCGCAGTGGCAAGCACCCAAAAGAGCTTGGTGCTGAATGAATCGCCACAAAGTTACTAGATACGTAGATGGCTGTTTTCTTATTGAAAACAGCCACTCTTGATCTAACTATGAGTGGCTGTTGCTGGTCGTCGGCCAAAGCGGACGATTGCAAGTACGAGTGCTATGCCTGCTTTCGCCTTGGCTGCTGTCACAAAGTTTCTAACAAATCAGAGCGATTTATATGCCCTGCTTACACAATAGTAAGATCATCCCAGGAAATCGGCCTTCTGGCTGACGTCGAAAGCCCCAGACTACTCACCGCATCAAGACGATTAATCTGCTCGGGTGACAGAGGCAGAGCCAGTGCGTCGAGATTGTCCCTGAGTTGAGCCTGCGAACGCGGCCCGATAATGGGCACGGCGCCATGTGTCCCTGCCCAGGCGATGGCGACCTGGCTGGCACTAACACCCAGCTCCTCTGCAATTGCCAGCACTGAATCAAGAGTCAGCGTGCGCTGGGTTGAGTTCTCTGGCTGAAAAACACGTCCTCCGAAGCCTTCGGCACGCCCCTTATCCCCTTTTCGATACTTGCCAGTCAGCATGCCACCGCCCAATGGCGACCAGGTAACGATCCCAAGGCCTAACTCAAGCGATGCCGGAAAGAGATCCGCTTCTGGCTCGCGGTGCACCAGACTGTGCTCGAACTGTGCCGCCGCGATAGGGACCGCATGAGTTAATTCGGCGAGCGTGACTGCACGGGAAAGCCGCCACGCGGGAAAATTAGACAATCCGGCATAAAGAATCTTGCCGGCGCGCGCCAAGTCCTCAAAGCCACGGACAATCTCCTCGATGGGGGTTACTCCATCGGGATGGTGCGCCCAGTAGATATCGATCCGATCAGTCTTGAGACGTTTCAGGCTGGCCTCCACTGAGGCAACCATTGCCTTGCGGCTATTGCCGGTTACTAGCCGGTTGGCATTGGGCGTGGCGCCATTGGTGAATTTGGTGGTCAAGACAAAATCCTCGCGCCGTCCGTTCAGGAGCGCTCCAAGCAACTCCTCTGCCTGGCCGAATTGATAGATGTCTGCGGCATCAATGAAATTACCACCCGCCTCGGCATAGGTGTTGAAGATGGCCGCAGCCACATCCGGGTCTGCGCCATATCCCCAACCAGTGCCGAAGTTTCCCGTGCCCAGTGCTACCTGTGATACACGCAAGCCGGTTTTGCCAAAAGCTTTGTATTTCATATTATTTCCATTAATAAAATGTGTGTTAGATAGAAATTTTCAGCATGGTTTCATCTGGCTGAATAGAGCTAATCAGGGGGGGTGTTCAAATATCCCTGGTATAAAACCAGGGTAAAACCGGACTAAAGTAGAGCAGGGGCTTATTCGATGCCTTCCCGGATTTGAGCAGTAAATAATTCTGAATTTCAAATATTATTAGTCCAAGAATATTCAACCTGAAGGAACGTTTTTCTGTGGCGGAATAAACTATGAACGCGGTACGGCACTTGGCTTTCAATCGTAGAGGGTGCCGGGATGCTGGTGCCGGCCGGTGTGCTCGCAGGATGGTTGGTCCGTCCGGTGTGCATCCGTTACACAAAAATCCGGCCCCCGGCCCGATTGACGCCATCGGCTACCCGTTCACCGCATCTTGACCACCACCTTGCCCCTGGCATGACCCTGGGCGAGGTAGGCAAGCGCCTCCTTGGCCTGTTCGAACGGGAACACCTTGTCGATTACTGGCTTGATGCGTTCTGTCTCAAGCAGCTGGCTGATCTGCCCCAGCTGGGCACCGTCCGGACGCACGAAGAGAAACGCGTAAGTAACGCCCTGCTTCTTCGCAAGCCGCATGATCTTGCGGCTCATCAGCCCGAATACGAACCGTAGAACAACGTTCAGGCGCTTGGCGCGGGCGAATGCGGCATCCAGCGGGCCGATGAGCGAGACGATCCTGCTTCCCGGCTTGAGGATGGCGAGGGACTTTTCAATGGTGTCCCCCCGCACGGTGCCCAGCACCGCGTCGTAGCCATGCAGCACGTTCTCGAATGCCTGCTGCTTGTAGTCGACCACCTCGTCTGCGCCCAAGCTGCGCACCAGTTCGACGTTGCCCGTGCTGGCGGTGGTGCCCACTTTAGCTCCCAGGTGTTTGGCCAGCTGGATGGCAAAGGTACCGATCCCGCCGGAACCGGCCGGGATGAATACCTTCTGGCCGGCCTCGAGATTGGCGCGTTCCTTTAGCGCCTGCCACGAGGTAAGGCCGACCATCGGGATCGACGCGGCCTGCACGAAGTCCAGATTGGCCGGCTTCAGCGCGGCGGCGCGCTCCGGCACCACCGCGAACTCGGCCAGCGATCCCGTGCCAAGGTCGAATATGCTGGCGAAGACGGCATCGCCCGGCTTGAAGCGGGTCACGTTGCGGCCAACCTCGGTCACCACGCCGGCCAGGTCGCTGCCCAGCGTGGCCGGCAGCTGGAAACGCAGCACCGGCTTGAACATGCCGGTTGGAATCATGTTGTCGATCGGGTTCAGGCCGGCAGCGTGAACCTGTACCAGTAGTTCGTCGTCCTTGAGCGTGGGGCGGGGTACATCGCGAAGCCCGATCTCGGGCGACTTGCCGTAGCGTTTGAAGGTGAGCGCTTTCATGCTTTGATTTTCCATTCCGGTTTTTTCCATTCTTTTCTGAGCGGATCAGTCCGCGAGGAAGTCCAGCACTGCGGGCACAAAGGCCCGGTAGTACTGGAAAACGCCCCCGTGCCCCGAGTTGGGGTAGAGCGTGAGCCGTGCATTCGGCAGGCGGCGGGCCATATCGGCCGAATGCTGGCTGTCGACCATGAGTGTCAATCAGCGTCGAATTTTGACCAGCAGGGGGTGCGGACAAAATCTTGGACTTGTTTATGCTGCCAAACCAAGACTTTCCCGATACTCTAGGGGGCTGCGTGCCCCTAGGGAAAGCTTGATTCGCTTTTCGTTGTACCAGCGAATG
>NZ_JAQQLE010000004.1 GCF_028548475.1 Vogesella margarita | reverse complement strand
CGATGAACAACGCCCACGATGAGTTCGTGGGTGGCCAGGACTACACCGACTCCATCACCGTGGCCACGGCCGACGGCACGACGCAGGTGCTGACGGTGACGATGCACGGCACCAACGACACGCCGCTGGATACAACCGCCGACGTCAATGCCGATCTCAAAGTGGTGATCGGTGCTAAAAGTGGCAACAACCACCCTTATACAATCTCTGGGCTTGATGCTGACGCTACGGCCACAATTACATTTACCGGCCTTAATAACCAGGGAAATGCGATCACTGTAGTCGTTACCCAGACTTCAAATGGCACTTTCAATATTCTCGCCAATACTTTTAAGAATGGCAGCAGCGTTAGTGTGTCGATCGTCGCCGATGATACGTCAGGCAATCATGCAACAGGCACTGGGTCCAGCTATATCGCCCCTGCAGGTATTGCTGGGGAGCCGATCAATCTGGCCCTAGAGGCGCCTGAAGAGCATGTCGGCGCAGTGAGTATTACCATCGGTGGTGTGCCCGCAGGCTGGTCAATTAGCGGTGGCAAAGAAAATGGCGATGGCAGTTGGACAGTCTTCACTGAAGACCCAGGCAGTGTGACTGTTACCACCGCATCCGACTTTGCCGGGGCACTGGTGCTGGACGTCAACATGAGCTGGAGCAATGCCGATGGCTCGACAGGGGCGATGTATATCGCCGACAACGTCGAAGCCTATGCCCCCGGCTCGCCGATCTTCGCGCTGTCCAGCGACGATAACCTCACCGGTTCCAGTGCTGCCGATACCTTCGTGTTCGCCCAGCCAATCGGCAACAACGTGATCTACAGCTTCGATGTTACTGTCGACAAAATCGACCTGATCGGCTTTGCCGGTGTCGCCAGCATGGCGGATCTGACTATCGTCAACGATGCTGACGGCAATGCAGTGGTCAGTATCGGCAGCGAACAGAGCGTTACGCTCAAGGGTGTCGATGCGGTACTGCTGACTGTGGCCAACTTCCAGTTTGATGTGACGCCAACGCTGCACAATGCCGGCACGCTGACCATTGCCGATGGCGCGATCATGCCGTTGGGTGGAGTCATCGACAACAGCGGCACCATCGCGCTGGCAGCGGCAGGCAGTGCCGCCACGCTGGAACTCCTGTTCCCGGCGGCCGAGCTGAGCGGGGGCGGGCAGCTGCAGCTGTCCGACAGCGCGCAGAACGTGATCGTTGGCGGCACGGCCGATACGCTGCTGCACAACGTGGATAACACCATCTCGGGCGCTGGCCAGTTGGGGGCGGGGCAGTTGCAGCTGCTCAACCAGGGTGAGATTGTGGCCAGTGGCAGCAATGCGCTGGTCATCGATACCGGCAGCCATGCGGTGGATAACCGTGGCACCCTGGTGGCGACCGGCAGCGGCGGTTTGCTGATCGAGAGCGATCTGCTCAATAGCGGCGTGCTGTGGGCCAATCACGGCAACATCACCGTGCAGGGCGATGTCAGCGGGGGCGGCGAGGCCGTCATCAGCGGTGCGGCGGTATTGTCGCTGGAGGGGGCTGTGGCGCAGGCTCAGTCGGTGCAGTTTGCCGATGATGCGAACGGTACGTTGCAACTGGCGAACGCCGCGGCATTCGATGGCAGCATCAGCGGGTTTGATGCCGGCAACCGGCTGGCGTTGCTTGATGTGGCATTCGTCGCCGATTCGCAGCTCCACTATCAGGCCAACGACGATGGCAGCGGCGGCCGGCTGACGGTCAGCGACGGCATCAACAGTGCACAACTGGCGCTGGACGGGGTCTATACCGCGAGCGGGATGCAGGCGGGCGCGACCGGCGGCAGCGAGCTGTCCTATTCGGCTCCGGCGGTCAGCCACTTCATGCAGGGTGGGCTGGCGGACGACACGCTGATAGGCGGAGCGGCCAATGACGTGCTGGCCGGCGGAAAGGGCAATGACACCTTGCAGGGCGGCGTCGGGGTAGATACCTTCAGCTGGCATCTGGCGGATCTGAGCGAGGGTGTCGCGTCGCGTGACGTGATCAGCGATTTCGATAATCGCTCAGTAGCGGAGGGGGGCGACATCATCGATCTGCACGATCTGTTGCCGGCGGATAGCGATCTGCTGGCGGCCAGCCTGCACTTCCGGCTGGAAGACGGCTCGACCGTGATCGAGATCAGCCCGTCTGGCGACAGCCACACCAGCCAGTCCATCGTGCTCAGTGGCGTCGATCTGTTGCATGACGCGAGCAGCGGGCAATTGCTCTCTGATCACGACATCCTGCAGAAGATGCTGGACAGCGGCAAGCTGCGCCACGACTGAGCCGCGCGTTTGCCGAACATCCCCGGTGCCGGTTGCCGGGGATTTTTTTTGTGCCTTGGCCACCGCTGCGGCGTGACGGCTCTGGCATGGCAGGGCTGCTGGTGGTGGCTCGCGGCACAAGGTTGGCCGCAAGTTTGCCACACCCCGCGCGCAACAAAACGGTTTGGATATGGCCGTAGCGGCGATATGCTATGCGTTTGGCCTGATGTCGGCGGCGGCCTGTCGCGGCGTCGTGGCGCCTTACTGGATAAACAAGCATGGCTCTTCCCGTGACGCCTTCCGGCGTGGCTCATCCGCACCTGATCTTGCTGGCCATCTGCCTGGTGGCGTTGATGAGTACCGCCGGGGTGGCGATGCCGTACCCGATTCTGGCGCCGATCTTCGTCGATGCCGCCGCCGATGGTTTCAATCACTATGCCGGCCTGCCGCCCAAGCTGCTGCTGGGCATGGCGCTGGCGGCCAACCCGCTGGGCATCCTGATCGGCAGTACCTTCATCGGCGCGCTGTCCGACCGCCTAGGCCGGCGCCGCGTGCTGCTCGGTACGCTGTCGCTGACCCTGCTCGGCTACCTGCTGACCGCGTGGGCGCTGGATCTGCGCTGGTATCCGTTGTTCGTGTTCGCGCGCTTTCTGACCGGTCTGACCGAGGGTAATGTCGCGGTGGCGCGCGCTATCGTCGCCGACCTGCATCCACAGCTGGACCGCACCCGCAGCTTCGCCGTTCTCAACGCGGTGCTGTACATGGGCTGGCTGGTGGGGCCGATGATCGGCGGCTTCACCCTGCCGCTGGGCGAGCCGGTGCCGTTCCTGATCGGCGCGCTGACGCTGCTGCCGTGTCTGGCGATCCTGTTGTGGGTGTTGCCGGAAACCGGCCGCGCCACCGGCCTGCAGGGCGTGTCGCTGTGGCGAACGGTAAGACAGCAGCAGGCGTTCCGCCTGTTGCGGCAGGACGCGCTGTTGGGTGGCCTGTTCTGGATGCAGCTGCTGTTCGCGCTGGGGGTGAACGCCTTTTACGAGTTCTATCCGCTGTGGCTGGTGGAGTTCGCCGGCCTCGGCAGCAGCGGCATTGCCTGGGTCACCGCCGGGCTGTGCCTGATGATGTCGCTGGCCAGCACCGTGTCCGGCAGGCGCGGCCTGCACCACGATCCGCTGCGCCAGGCGCGCCAGTCGGCGGTGGTCTTCGCGCTGGGGCTGTTGCTGCTGTCGCTGCTGCCGGACGGCCCCGGCGTGGTGCTGGTGGTGTTGCTGGGGCTGCCGCTGGCAATCTACAACGCGGTGCTGCCCAGCTGGTGCGCCGAGCGCTTCGAGCACCACGGCCAGGGCAGCGTGATGGGGCTGCTGTCGACCATCTTCTGCATCAGCAATGTGCTGATCGCGGTGATCGGCGGCCTGCTGACGCTGCTGGACACGCGGCTGACGTTGGCGCTGGGTGCGCTGATGTGCATGCTGGCGGTGGTGCGCCTGAACCGGCTGATCCGCCAGGTGGCGCGCACGCCGCAGCTGGCCGGCGCCGGGGGGTAAACGGGGCGTGGGCGCTTACGGTGCGCGCGGCTTGTCCGACAGGTCAGGGATGTGGGCGTTGAGTTGCTGCAGCAGGGCCTGCGAGCGCTGGTCGTGGGGCAGTGCGATATAGGTCAGGTTGCTGGCGAAGATGCCGGTTTCTTCCAGCTCGCCGTGATTGAGCGCGGCGATGCTTTCGCGGATGCCGATCAGGTAGTCCAGCCGTCCCAGCCGTAGCTTGTCGACATTCTGCGCGTCGCGTGCTGCCTCGTCGGCCAGTAGTCGTCGCTGGTCGCGGGCGCGGCTGAAGTCGTCGCTATAGAACCAGCCGGACAGCACGCCGACGCGCTTGCCGTACAGTGAGGCGATGCCGCGGTACGGTGCCAGGGCTTGGCCCTTGCGCGCATACACCACCAGTTCCTCGCGGTAGATCGGCCTGGAGAACAGGTACCGGCGTTGCCGCTCCTCGTTGCGGTAGAGGCCGGCCACGCCGTGGCTGCCGCGTTCCAGATAGGCCAGCGCCCGTTTCCACGGTATTGCCTCGATGCGCAGCGTCAGTCCGGCGCGCTGGCCCAGTTCGCGCAGCGTCTGCGCGTACAGCCCTTGCGCCACGCCCTGGTCGTCGGCATACATGAACGGCGGGTTGTGGGCGTCGATGGCAAAGCGCAGCACCTCGCGCGCCTGGCTCAGGCTGCTCAGCAACAGCAATACGGCAGTGGCAAGGCGGGTGGCGGTCATTGCGGGATCCTCGGCTGGCGGCGGGGCGCGCCGGCCGCGCCACCCTTGATGATAGGAAGATAACGGCGATCCCCCAAGCCGGCAATGCGCGTCGGCGGTGCCACAACGGCATTGCGGCCAACCTTGGCTTCAAGGTTGGCCGCAATGTCATGTAGCGGGAGCAGGGTGCTTACAGCACCAGCTTGGCGCCGATCAGCGCCATCATCAGCGCCAGTGCCGGACGCAGCCAGCGTTCGGCGACGCGGCGGGTCAGGTGGCTGCCGAGCCAGATGCCGGGCAGCGAGCCGATCAGCAGCTGCACCAGCAGGCCGTAGTCCATATTGCCCATGCTGGCGTGTCCCAGGCCGGCGACCAGGGTCAGCGGTACCGCGTGGGCGATCTCGGTGCCGACCAGACGCGCGGTCGGCAGCAGCGGGTACAGCGCGAAAATCGCCAGCGTGCCCAGCGCGCCGGCACCGATGGAGCTGAGGGTGACGATCACGCCCAGCACCACGCCGGTAAACACGGTGGCCTTGACCGGGATATAGCCTTCCGGCCGTGCCGGCATGAAGCGGGAAATCTGGCGCAGGATCCACGGCTTGAACAGGATGGCCAGCGCGGTCAGGATCAGCGCGAAGCCGAGCATGATCTTGATCAGGCTGTTGGCGGCCTGGGTGTCCAGCTGCAGGTAGTGCAGCACGATCACGGTCAGCAGCGACGCCGGCACGCTGCCGTAGGCCAGCAGCTTGGTGATGCGCCAGTCGATGTGCTTGTGCTTGTGGTGCACCCACACGCCGCCCATCTTGGTGATACAGGCGTACAGCAGGTCGGTGCCGACCGCGGTGGCCGGATTGATGCCGAACCACAGCAGGATGGGTGTCATCAGCGAGCCGCCGCCGACGCCGGTCAGGCCGACGATGAAGCCTACTGCCAAGCCTGCAATGATGTAACCGGGATCCATACCGTCCGCTTTCTGCCAAATCGTGATCAGGCAGCCATGCTAACCGAAGGGTTTATAACCGCTTAGATGTTTTAAGAGATTAGTTATTCGGTAAACGAATAAGCTGGCCGTGGTTGGCGGGCGGCGGTACAGCCGTGGCTGCTGCGGCACGGCAACAGCGGCACCGGGCAGGAGGGGCGTCGCGGCCAACCTTCCGCTGCCGGCAGGCCTCTACGCGGGGAGCGTCGGCACTCGGCGCGGGAGCGGCCGATCGCCGGTTTCCTGCCGCTACCTTTGCGGCACTGGGCCGTATCGACTGACGCGGCGCGAGCGGCCCGACAAATTAAAGACAAATAAATCGGCAGCGGGCTGAACTTTTTGCGGCAAGACATGACCAATCCGTAGCAAACGTCGTCCTGACGTTTTCTCCTCTGATTGTTTCGCATCGAGTTGACCGCGCAGCGCAAGCTGGCGCGGTTTTTTTTGTTCAGTTTTTAGTGAAACCGAACTTTGCGTGTTCGTTTTTGATTACGGTTATGTGACAAGACGAACGCCGGCGCCATAACAGCCGAACGATGCGTTCATGCCGTTGGCGTTTCCTGAGCGCGTGCAAGGGCGACGGCGACAGGTGACCGGTAGGCAGAACAAGTGTTTGATTTTGCTGGGGGAGAACAACAGGCAAAAAAATTGCGCGGGGTTTTACGCCCGCGCCAAGTCTACAAAGGAGAAATAGAGGAGAAACTATCAAGAAGCAATTGCTGCATCCCAACGAGTACGGATTATCCGGATCGTCCCCGCCACTGTCAATGTATACAATCCGCAATAACGCAAAAAATATAACATTTTGTCGCGCTTTGAACACGACGCGTGTTGGAAAGCGAAAATCTAGCGCTTGCTCGTTGCGCTTGATGCGGCGCATCACGCCAAGCTGTGCCACAATATCGTCTTTGCCAGCTATGTCCGGTTGCCAGTGATGAGCGATATTTCCCTGCAGTTGCCCGATCCGCGTCAGTACCCCGAATCTTCCCCTTCCAATATGTTGATCCACTACACGCAATCGATCGTGAACGCGCGTAGCGAGGACGACCGAGCCATGTGGTGTGCCTCGCTGCGTGCCGCGCTCACCGAGATGCTGGAACGCGAAGAATTGTTGTCCCTGTCCGTTGCCCTGGCGATGGTGACCTCGCAGCAGATCTACCGCGAGCTGTGGGACGCGCTGCGCGATGCCGCCGAGCGTCCGGACAGCGGCCGTCACGCGGTGATCTTCGCCGTGCCGCTGGTGCTGGTGATCGGCAGCAAGGGCAAGGCCACGCTGCCGGAGCGTATTGCCGATGTCGACACCCTCAACACCCTGTTCCGCCAGCACGGCCTGTTCGCCGATGGCGCCGAGGTGTTCCTGTCCGGCAAGCTGCTGCATCCGGACAATGTGGTCGGCATCCACTCCGCCCAGATCTACCGCTACACCCGCCAGCTGGTGGACGCCGCGCGCGGCCTGCCGCTGGAATTGCCGGCAGCCCCGATCGTGGCCAAGGACGAGGGTGTGTTCCTGCGCTACCTGGTCGGCGTGGCGATCCGTGAAGACGGTGCCGAGCCGCCGGTGAAACTCGGTGGCAATGTCGGCGCCTGGGGCGTGCCGGTGATGAAGTTCATCGGCGAACAGCTGAAGACCGAGGGCGTGACCCTGTTCCCGATTCCGCGTCCGCCGATGCCGCTGATGCAGGCCATCGTTGCGGCCAACTTCGCGCGCCTGGAAGTCGCGCTGCAGGTGTTTGCCAGCACCCAGATCCGCCAGCTGCGCGACCTGGGCCAGGAGCCGGTGGCCATCATGTCGGCGCACGACAACGGCGAGCTGCACATCACCGTATCGGCCACCGGCAACGAGAAGGACTGGGGCGGCTTCGTGTGGCCGCTGGCGGCGCAGGACGACGTGGCGCAGATCGAGACCAACTTCCGCCTGCTGATGGCGGAGTGCCAAGTCGGCGATGTGCGCGTGGTGGACGGGGTGCAGCCGGAAAGCCGCGATGGGATTCCGCTGTTCTTTACCGCCGACGACTGGCCACCGCAGCCGGTGACGCTGCAGTAAGTCATTGAAATGGCAGGATCAGCATGAAACGCTTTCATGCCGATCCTGCCATTTGTTCATTACGGCGCCGCGCCGGATGAGTTAAAATAGCCAATGGCAGTGTTGACGTTTGCCTTGCCGTCGTCGCGTGACCGCGACAGGTTAAACGTCAAGACTGCCTTTTAGTTCAAACCCTCCAGATGGAAGAGTCAACGATGTTTGCTGATCTGAAAATTGCCCAGTTTGACCCGGAACTCGCAGCTGCGATCGGCGCGGAAGTCCAGCGCCAGGAAGACCATATCGAGCTGATCGCGTCCGAGAACTACACCAGCCCGGCCGTGATGGAAGCCCAAGGCTCCCAGCTGACCAACAAGTACGCCGAAGGCTACCCGGGCAAGCGCTTCTACGGCGGTTGCGAGCACGTTGATATCGTCGAGCAGCTGGCCATCGACCGCGTCAAGCAGCTGTTCGGTGCCGAATACGCCAACGTGCAGCCGCATTCCGGCTCGCAGGCCAACCAGGCGGTGTACTTCTCCATCCTGAAGCCGGGCGACACCGTAATGGGCATGAACCTGGGCCACGGCGGTCACCTGACCCACGGCAGCCCGGCCAACCTGTCCGGCAAGCTGTTCAACATCGTGGCCTACGGCCTGAACGAGAACGAAGAAATCGACTACGACGACATGGAGCGCGTAGCGATGGAAACCAAGCCGAAGCTGATCATCGGCGGCGCTTCCGCCTTCGCACTGCGTTTCGACTTTGAGCGCATGGGCCAGATCGCCAAGAAATGTGGCGCCTACTTCATGGTCGACATGGCGCACTACGCCGGCCTGATCGCCGCCGGTGTGTACCCGAACCCGGTGCCGCACGCCGACTTCGTGACCTCCACCACCCACAAGACCCTGCGCGGTCCGCGTGGCGGCCTGATCCTGGCCAAGGCCGAGTTCGAGAAGTCGCTGAACAGCAACGTGTTCCCGACCCTGCAGGGCGGCCCGCTGATGCACGTGATCGCCGGCAAGGCGGTGGCGTTCAAGGAAGCGCTGACCCCGGAATTCAAGGCCTACCAGGAACAGGTGCTGAAGAACGCCGACGCCATGGCCAAGACCCTGGCCGAGCGCGGCCTGCGCATCGTGTCCGGCCGTACCGAGAGCCACGTGTTCCTGGTTGACCTGCGTGCCAAGGGCCTGACCGGCAAGGCGGCCGACGCCGCACTGACCAAGGCGCACATCACCGTCAACAAGAACGCGATCCCGAACGACCCGGAAAGCCCGTTCGTGACTTCCGGCATCCGTATCGGCTCGCCGGCGATCACCACCCGCGGCTTCAAGGAAGAAGAAGCCCGCATCGTCGCCAATCTGGTGGCCGACGTGCTGGACAACCCGACCGACGAAGCGGTACTGGCGCGCGTGGCCAAGGAAGCCACCGAGCTGTGCCACCGTTTCCCGGTGTACAGCAAGAAGTAAGTCACTGTCCCGACGGTAGACGACAAAGCGGCCTGCGGGCCGCTTTTTTCATGCGGCCAACGTTGGCCGCACGCGGACAACGGCTGTTGCGCTGCGGCACGGGCTGCGCGGCAGCGCCGATTGCTGATAACATCAGGCTATTGGAACCAGCAGGATTGTAAAGCCATGAAATGCCCGTTTTGCGGCTGTGCCGATACCCAGGTGGTTGATTCGCGTGTCAGCGACGACGGCAACAGTATCCGCCGTCGCCGCCGCTGCATGGGCTGTGAAAAGCGCTTTACCACCTTCGAGACCGCCGACGTGCGCATGCCGCAGGTGGTGAAGTCCGGTGGCCATCGTGCCGAGTTCGACGTCGAGCGCGTGCGTACCAGCTTCCTGCGCGCGCTGCACAAGCGTCCGGTGCCGACGCCGCTGGTTGACGACGCCATCGACCGCCTCTGCCAGCGCCTGCTGCAGCTGGGCGAGCGCGAGGTGTCCAGCCGCCAGATCGGCGAGATGGTGATGAACGAGCTGGCCCGGCTGGACAAGGTCGCCTACGTGCGCTTTGCCTCGGTGTACAAGAGCTTCCAGGACATCGCCGAGTTCAGCGACGCGATCAAGGAAATCCAGAAGCGCGACTGAGTGTCGCCGCCAGCCTCCACCGAGATGGAATTGCCGATGAGCATATTTACTGCCGACGATCACCACTACATGCAGCAGGCGCTGCGCCTGGCCGAGTCAGCCACCCGCCGCGCGGCGCCGAACCCCGGTGTCGGCTGCGTGCTGGTGCGTGACGGGGCCGTCATCGGCGAGGGCGCCACGCTGGCGGTGGGATCGGATCACGCCGAGATCCAGGCAATCAAGGACTGCTACGCGCGCGGCCAGAACCCGGCCGGTGCCACCGCCTACGTCACGCTGGAGCCGTGCAGCCACCACGGCCGCACCCCGCCGTGCGCCGGGCGGCTGATCGCGGAAAAGCTGGGCCGCGTGGTGGCGGCGATGGTCGATCCCTACCACGAGGTCGCCGGTCGCGGCATCGCCATGCTGAACGCCGCAGGCATCCCCGCCGCCGCCGGCTGCCTGCAGGCCGAGGCCGAGCGCGTGCATCGCGGCTTCCTGTCGCGGGTGACGCGGCAGCGCCCCTTCGTTACGCTGAAGGGCGCGGCGACGCTGGACGGCAAGACCGCTCTGCTCAATGGCGTCAGCCAGTGGATTACCGGCGCCGACGCGCGCCGCGACGTGCACCGGCTGCGTGCGGCGCACTGCGCCATCCTCACCGGTAGCGGCACGGTGCTGGCCGACAATCCGCAGCTGACGGTGCGCGAGGTGGCGTGTGCGCGCCAGCCGCTGCGGGTGGTGGTGGACGGCGCGCTGCAGACGCCGCCGGGCGCCGCGATCTACGACACCGCCGTGGCGCCGACCTGGCTGGCCACCGCGGTCAGCGATGTCGCCCGTCACGCGTCGTATCTCGCGCGCGGCGTCAGGCTGCTGCCGTGTGCGGCGGACGACGGCCGTGTCGACCTGGCGCGGCTGCTGCAAATGCTGGCCGCCGACGGTATCAACGAGCTGATGGTGGAGGCGGGCGCCGGCCTGAACGGCGCGCTGGTCGCCGCCGGACTGGTGGACGAGGCGGTGCTGTACCTGGCGCCGTATCTGACCGGCGACGCCGCGCGCGGCCTGTTTGCCTGGCCGGCGCTGGAGTCGCTCGACGACAAGGTGCCGCTGGCGGTGCGCGACCTGCGCCTGGTCGGGCGCGATATCCGGCTTGACCTTGTCTTCCCGCCACGCTGAACGGGCGGGGCGCAAAGCCTGGCCGCAGTAGCGGACATTTCCGATGGGGCGCGGGCGGTGGCCCGGCGATTGATACCGATCAGTAACGCAGGCTGAAAACACGTTATGCTTGGCACGTCTGGCCTTGTTGCCCGTATCGGTAACAAGGCCAGAGTTGTATCCGGCGCTGTCGTTGTCATAAATGAGGTTGTCATTGTGGGTGATATTGCTGTCAGGGCGCTGGACGCGTACCTGAATCTGCTCGAACAAAAAGGCGCAGCGGTGGAGGTGGTGCTGTTCCGTCGCAACATCCTGCGCCGGCTGGTGCAGATCCTGCGTGGCCAGCCGCGCAACCGCGATGTCTATCGCAGCGCGATCAATGCGCTGCTGTCGATCTGCCCGCCCGGCGACCGCCCGGCGGCGATGACGGCGGCGCGCGAGTACTACTATTTCTGGCTTGGCGACCTGCATCAGCTGGCGCAGATGAATGCCCGCGCCGGCTTCACCACCCACCACGTACGCTTGCCGGTGCTGGCCTCGTTCGCCGACCTGCAGCAGCGCATGAGCGAGGAAAACTTCGCCAGCTTCCCGCCCTCGCTCGACATCTATCTGGGCAAGCTGTACGAGCTGGGCGCCGACGACGAGGTGCTGGCAGAACGCGCCGAGCTGATCAAGCCGCTGCTCTACCTGCTGCACGGCCAGGCGCACCACCCGGACAGCTTCCGTACCGCGGTCGACGCCATGCTGATGCACCTCACCGACAACTACGCGCGCGACAGCTTCCTCACCATCTCCCGCGAATTCTTCTACTACTGGATGACCTTCCCCGACGCAGGCGTGCGTCACAAGAAGGCCACGCCCGCCTGATCGCTATGGGTCTTTTGTGTGTCTCTGTGCGGCATAATGATTGATTGCTGCCGTTTGTGCTGGCATCATCGGGCAGAATATTCCAAGAAAGCCACGAAATGACCAATCCAGCCTACCAGGCCGCTGTTGCCGCCTTCACCCGCCTGTACCGCTACCAGCATCTGGCCGCCATCGCCGGCTGGGATCAGGCGGCGATGATGCCGCCTGGGGGCAACGCGGCGCGCGGCGCGGCGATGGCCGAGCTGCAGCTGCTGATGCACGGCCTGCTGACCGCGCCGGCACTGCAACAGGCCCTGCAGGCGGCGGCGCAGGAGAGCCTGTCCGACGCCGAACGCGCCTCGCTGCGCGAGATGAAGCGTGTATGGCAAAGCGCCAACCTGCTGCCGGCACGGCTGGTGGAGGCCAAGTCGCTGGCCGGTAGCCGCTGCGAACACGCGTGGCGCGAACAGCGCAAGGCGGGCGACTGGCAGGGTTTCCTGTCCAATTTCCGCGAGGTGGTGCAGCTGGCGCGCGAAGAGGCGCAGCTGCTGGCCGAGGCCAGCGGTAAGTCGCGCTACGACGCGCTGCTGGACAAGTACGAGCCGGGCATGAGCAGCACCGAGCTGGAGCGCATCTTCGGCGACGTCAAAGGCTGGCTGCCGGGGCTGATCCGGCAGGTGATGGACAAGCAGGCCGGCGAGACGCTGGTCGCCGCGCAAGGGCCATTCGCGGTGGCGCAGCAGCGCGCGCTGGGGGTGGAGATCATGGGGCTGCTGGGCTTCGATTTCGACGCCGGCCGGCTGGACGTGTCGGTGCACCCGTTCTGCGGCGGCGTGGCCGAGGACGTGCGCATCACCACCCGCTACCGCGACGACGATTTCATGCAGAGCATGATGGGCATCGTGCACGAGACCGGCCACGCCCGTTACGAACAGCGCCTGCCGCGCGAACTGGCGCACCTGCCGGTGGGGCAGGCGCGCTCGATGGGTATCCACGAGAGTCAGAGTTTGTCGTTCGAGATGCAGCTGGGGCGCAGCCCGGCCTTCCTGTCGCTGATCGCACCGATGGTGAAAAAACATCTGGGCGAGCAGCCGGCCTTCGATGCGGCCAACCTCGCGCGCATGTACAGCCGCGTGCGTCCCGGCTTTATCCGCGTCGACGCCGACGAGCTGACCTACCCGGCGCACGTGATCCTGCGCTTCGAGATCGAGCGTGCGCTGATCGAGGGCGAGATCGAGGCCGAGGACATTCCGGCGCTGTGGGACGAGAAGATGCAGGCCTACCTCGGCGTCGACACCCGCGGCAACTACCGTGACGGCTGCCTGCAGGACATCCACTGGACCGACGGCAGCTTCGGCTACTTCCCCAGCTACACCCTGGGCGCGATGTACGCGGCGCAGTATTTCGCCGCCATCCGCCGCAGCGTGCCGGACCTGGACGCCCGCATTGCCGCCGGCGACCTGGCGCCGGTGATGGACTGGCTGGACGCCAACATCTGGTCGCAGGCCAGCCGCTGGGAAACCGGCGAGCTGGTGCAGCGTGCCACCGGCGAGGCGCTGAACCCGGCGCACTTCCGCGCCCACCTGGAAGCACGCTACCTGTAAGCGCCGGCACACGCCGGATGTGACTGCGGCCAACCTTGGCGACAAGGTTGGCCGCAGTGTTTTGGGTTCTGTGTGTGCCGGCTCAGTTGGCGAATTGCGACTCGCACGGCTCGCCGTCGCTGTCCCCGTCCATCTTCGTGTCCGGGCAGTGCTGGATGAAGAACAGCGCTTCCTCGCGTGACCGCATTTGTGAGCAGTGCTGGCGGCCGTCACAACTGAAATTTACGGCCTGATCAAAGCCGGGGCTGGCGGTAGGCCCGATCTCTCCGACGGCAGGGGCGGCAGCGGCAAAGTCGGGTAGGGAGACGCGGGAGTAAGCGGTGATGCCGGCGCTTAACAGCAGCATCAACATCAGCAGGATGCCATACCAGCGGGTATTGCGGGGGCGCCGTCTTGGTGTCGGGTTGTCACGATAGCCGTCTGGGCGTGCTTGTCCGCGAAACGCGCCGGCGTGGGGTGCGAAGGCCTTGCCCTGTATCTGTCTTGCTGACACCTTGCCATTGTCAGCTAGCTGACGCCGATAGGACACGATGAAACCGACCTGGGGACGGATGCCGTGCTGCGGACAATCCGAGATATGGAAGAAAATCTCTTCCTTGGTATTGTCTTGCGTAATAAAGCCGAAGCCCCTGCTGTCGTTCCAGCGGCTGATGGTGCCGTGATAAAGCATGGTGATGTGCCCGGTCTGATGTTCGCCAAGTCCTTATTTTAGTGTGGCATATGCTTTTTGTGTTTTCTTTGTCATGACGTGCCACAGCTGGCCGCCAGCTCGCCGACCCGTGCCAGCGCGCTGACGAAGCGCTCGTCCAGCGGCTGGCAGCAGGACAGGCGCAGCGCGTTGCGGTAGCGGCCGCTCGGTGAATACAGCGGTCCCGGCGAGATGCTGATGCGCTGCTGGATCGCGAGGTCGAACAGCTTCACCGTGTCGTAGCCGTCCGGCAGCTCCACCCAGATCAGGAAACCGCCGCTGGGGTGGGTGGCGCGGGTGCCGGCGGGGAAGTGGTCGGCGATCAGCGCGCGCACCTTGTCGATGTGCAGCGTGTAGCGCCGCTTCAGCGCGCGCAGGTGGTGGTCGTAGCCGCCGGATTCCAGGAAGGCGCCCAGCGTCTCGCACAGCACCAGCGGCTCGGCGATGGAGGTGGCGAACTTCAGCTTGCGCAGCTCCTCGGTGAAGCGGCCGCCTTCCATCCAGCCGACGCGGAAGTCCGGTGCCAGCGTCTTGGTGTAGCTGGCGCAGACGATGATCCAGCCGTCGCTGTCGTAGGCCTTCACCGCCGGTTGCAGCGCGTCGCCGAACTGCAGCTCGGCGTACAGCGCGTCCTCGATCAGCGGCACCTGGTAGCGGTTCACCAGTGCGGCCAACCTTTTCTTGTGTTCGGTGCTCATGCTGCAACCCAGTGGATTGTGCACGTTGGGCATCGCAATGATGGCGTTGAGGCGCTTTTCCGCCAGCAGCATCTCCAGCGCGTCCAGCGACAGCCCGGATTGCGGATCGGTGGGGATCTCCAGCGCCTTCAGCCCCAGGCTCGCGAACAGCGGCAGCAGGTTGAAGTAGGTCGGCGACTCGATGCCGACGGTGTCGCCGGGGCGGCACACCGCGCGCAGCGCCAGGTTCAGTGCCTCCATCGCGCCGTGGGTGAGGATGATGTTGTCGGCCTGCAGCGCCATGCCCAGCTCCAGCCCGCGCCGCGCGATCTGGGTGCGCAGCCGTTCCGAGCCCGGCGGCAGCGCGTAGTTGCTGACCAGGCCCGGGTTCTTGCGCAGCACCTGGCCCATCAGCCGCGCCAGCTTGGCGGCGGGGTAGAAGTCGCCGCCTCGCGGGCAGGCCAGCGCCATGTCGATGTAGCCGGGCGTCTGCTGCGCCTTCAGTGCGGCGCCGATCAGGTCCAGCACCGCGCCGTCGGTGCCCTGCGCCGGGCCGGCGGCCTGGCTGCTGCTGCGCGCCGGCGACGGCAGCCGCGAGCGCACGTAGTAGCCGGACTGCGGCCGCGCCTCGACCAGGCCGCGGTCTTCCAGCACGCGGTAGGCGGCGACCACGGTATTGAGCGACAGCTGGCGGCTGTGCGCGGTCTTGCGCACCGAGGGCAGGCGCGAGCCGGGCGGCAGGGTGCCGAGGTTGATGGCGCCGGACAGGTCGTCGGCGAGTTGCTGGTACAGGGTGGTGCTATCCATGGCGGCTTTCCGTAAGAACCTGTTCAATGTCTGCTGTGCTTCGTGGAACATTACACGGTGAGTACGCCTTCGGCATGCTGCGTGCTCCCGTCGAATTCCGTTTCCCCTGTCGTTTTTGCCTGGTCTTGCGTGAGCGCGCGAGACTTCGAACAGGTTCTGACACGGGCATGACAGTGGGCAGGAGAACGGGGGGTGACAGTTGCCGTTATGCGATAACTGTCACCATGACAATAATAAATTCTTGGTGCTGTATCCGGCAACTGTGCCTAGCTACGATGGAGCGGTCTACTACTTGTTGCGGGAGCGTGTGATGCTGGGTCTGCCTTTATTGAGTTATGTGTCGCTGATGTCGATCACGCCGGGGCCGAACAACCTGATGCTGGCCGCGTCGGGGGTCAATTTCGGCTTTCGCCGCAGCGTGCCGCACCTCTTGGGCATCAGCATCGGCCACGGTGTGCAGGTGCTGCTGGTGTCGCTGCTGCTGGGCTGGGTGATGGCGTGGCTGGACGACTGGCGCCTGCTGCTGACGTTGGCCGGCTGCGGCTACCTGCTGTGGCTGTCGTGGCAGGTGTGGCTGGCGGGCGAGCCGCAGGCGAAGCAGCTGGTGCGGCCGATGAGCTTTGTCGGCGCCGCCGCCTTCCAGTGGGTGAACCCGAAGGCGTGGGTGATGGTGATCAACACCGCCTTGCTGTTTTTGCCGCTGCAGGCCGGGCTGTCGCACGCGCTGCTGCTGGCGCTGGCCTGCGCGCTGATCAACCTGCCCTGCATCGCGCTGTGGGCGGGGCTGGGCGAGGTGCTGCGCCGTCATCTGGCGCAAGCATCGGCACGGCGCTGGTTCAATGGCATCATGGCCTTGTTGATGGCGCTGACCGCGCTGTACCTGCTGTACGACGAATTGCAACTGGCCGGGGTGCTGTGACATGAAGGGACGACTGCTGGGGCTCTTGGGCGGCATGAGTTGGGAATCGACCGCGCACTACTACGCGCAGATCAATCGCCGGGTGCGCGACGCGCGCGGCGGGCTGCACTCGGCGCCGCTGCTGCTGCACAGTATCGACTTCGCGCCGCTGGCCGAGCTGCAGCGCCGAGGCGAGTGGGCGCAGGCCGCCGAGCTGCTGGGCGAGGCCGGCCGTGGCCTCGCGCGGGCCGGTGCCGGCGCGCTGCTGATCTGCAGCAACACCATGCACAAGGTGGCGGCGCCGGTGGCGGAGCGGGCCGGCCTCCCGCTGCTGCACATCGCCGACCCCACCATCGTCGCGCTACGTGCGGCCAACGTTGGCCGCGTCGGCCTGCTCGGCACCCGTTTCACCATGGAGCAAGACTTCTACCGCGAGCGGTTGCAGGCGGCCGGGCTGCAGGTGCTGCTGCCGACCGCGGCCGAGCGCGACGAGGTGCATCGCGTGATCTTCGACGAGCTGTGCCAGGGTCAAGTGCTACCGGCGTCGCGGGCGCGCTATCTCGACATCATCGCCGCGTTGCAGGCGGCGGGGGCGCAGGCGGTAATCCTCGGCTGCACCGAGATCTCGCTGCTGCTGGACGGCTGCGAGGCCAGCCTGCCGCGGTTCGATACCACCGCGCTGCACGCGCAGGCGGCGGCCGACTGGCTGTTGCAGGCCGGGACCTGAGCGCGGCTCAGGCCTTGCGCCGCGCGTTGAGGATCAGCAGCGCCAGCACGCCGCCCACCAAGCCCCAGAACGCGGAGCCGATGCCGGCCAGCGATACGCCGGAGGCGGTGATCAGGAAGGTGATCAGCGCCGGTTCGCGCATCGTGTCGTCCTTCATCGCGGTGGCGAGGCCGCCGGCGATGGTGCCGAACAGCGCCAGCCCGGCGATGGCCAGCACCAGTGCCTTGGGAAACGCCGCGAACAGCGCGCCGACGGTGGCGCCGAACAGCCCCAGCAGCAGGTAGAACGCGCCCGCCGCCACGCTGGCCAGATAGCGTCGCGCCGGGTCTTCGTGCGCGTCGCGGCCCATGCACAGCGCGGCGGTGATCGCCGCCAGGTTCACCGCGAAGCAGCCGAACGGCGCCAGCAGCAGGTTGACCACGCCGGTACCGGTCATCAGCGCCGAGATCGGTGGCCGGTAGCCGTTGGCGTGCAGGGTGGCGACACCGGGAATGTTCTGCGACGCCATGGTTACCACGAACAGCGGCAGGCCGACGCCCAGCAGCACGCCGGGGGTGAACTGCGGCGTGGTCCACAGCGGGGTGGCCAGCGTCAGCGTGACCTCGCCCAGCTGCAGCAGGCCAAGCTTGGCTGCAATCACGCAGCCGAGCAGCAGCACCAGCACGATGGCGTAGCGCGGCAGCAGGCGCTTGGCCAGCAGGTAGGTGACGAACATCGCCAGCACCAGCGCGAGCTGGGTCTGCATCGCGGTGAACACGTTGATGCCGAACTTGACCAGAATGCCGGCCAGCATCGCCGCCGCCATCGGCAGCGGGATGCGGTTGAGCGCCTTCTCGAACCAGCCGGTCACCCCGGCGAGCACAATCAGCGCCGCCGAGAACACGAAGGCGCCGATGGCCTCCGGCATGCTGACGCCGGAGAGCGAGGTGATCAGGAGCGCGGCACCCGGCGTCGACCACGCGGTCACCACCGGCACCCTGTAGCGCAGCGACAACCCGATGCAGGTGATGCCCATCGCGATGCCCAGCGCCATCAGCCACGAGGCGATCATCGCCTGGCTGGCGCCGGCGCTACGCGCCGCCTCGAAGATGATGGCCGCCGAGCTGGTGTAGCCGACGAGGACGGTGACAAAGCCGGCGCTGAGGGCGGGCAGATCGCGACGTTGCAGCATGGGGACTCCGTGAGCGCGCGCCTTAGCGGCCGCGCATGAAAAGATTGTCCAGATCGCGCATCGACAAGCGCGACCACGTTGGCCGACCGTGATTGCACTGGCCGGAGCGTTCGGTGGCCTCCATGTCGCGCAGCAGCGCGTTCATCTCGGTCAGCGTCAGCTGGCGGTTGGCGCGCACCGCGCCGTGGCAGGCCATGGTCGCCAGCAGCTCGTTGCGGCGTTCGGTCAGCACCTGGCTGAGGCCGATCTCGCGCACGTCCTTCAGCACCGCGCGCGCCAGCTCCACCGGGTTGCCATCCTGCAGCCACACCGGTACGCCGCGCACTGCGATCTGCGTCGGCGACAGCGGCGCCAGTTCGATGCCCAGGCGCTGCATCGCTTCGCCGTGCTCGTGTGCGGTGGCGACCTCGAAGCGGTCGGCGGCGAACGATACCGGCAGCAGCAGGGGCTGCATCGGGATCGTGTCTTCTTCCAGTGCATTTTTCAGCCGTTCGTAGACGATGCGCTCGTGCGCGGCGTGCATGTCGACCACGATCAGGCCGTCCTCGCACTGGCTGAGGATGTAGACGCCGTGCAGCTGCGCCAGCGCGAAACCCAGCGGCGGGATGCCGTCGCTGGCGTCGGGCAGGGCGGCAAGTTTGGCTGCAGACAGCGGCGTGGCCAAGGTGCTGCCGGCTATTGAGCTGCCGGCCGTCGGGTTGCCGATCATCGTGCTACCGGCCGGCGTGTCGGTGACGGCCGGTGTCGGGCCGCGCTCTTCCTCGCGCAGGCCGGCGAACTGGCGCTGGTAGCCGCCGATCGCCTCGCGTGCCACGTGCAGCGGCATCGCCTGCTGCTCGTAGCGCGGCTGCTGGAACGGCATCCGCTGCGGGCTGTCGCCGGCACGCGCGGCAGCGGCCGCCGTGCTGAAGGCGGCGAGCGTGTCTTCGTTGCGGCCAACGTTGGCCGCAACGGTGGCGTCGTCTCCTGCCGGCTGGCCATCGTCCAGCGTCACCGCCGGACTGGCGCCGGCGGTGGTGCTGGCCAGCGCCTTGTGCACGCTGTGGAACAGGAACTGGTGGATGCCCTGGCTCTCGCGAAAGCGCACCTCGATCTTGGTCGGGTGCACGTTGACGTCGACGTTGGCCGGATCCAGCGTGAAGAACAGCGCGTAGGCCGGGTGGCGGTCGTGGTGCAGCACGTCGCGGTAGGCCTGGCGCAGCGCGTGCTGCGCGATCTTGTCGCGCACGAAGCGGCCGTTGACGTAGAAGTACTGCGCGTCGCGGCTGGCCTTGGAGTAGGTCGGGCTGGCGACGAAGCCGGTGAGCGTCAGGCCGGCGGCGCCGGTATCGATCGGCAGCGAGGCCTCGACGAAGTCCTTGCCCAAGAGCGCGCCGACGCGTTCGGCCAGGCTCTGCTGCGGCAGGCGCCACACCACCTTGCCGTTGTGGCGCAGGATGAATTCGACCTGCGGATGCGCCAGCGCGATACGCTCGAAGGTGGCCTCGCAGTGCGCGTACTCGGTGTTCTCGCTCTTCAGGAACTTGCGTCGCGCCGGGGTGTTGAAATAGAGGTCGACGATCTCGACGCTGGTGCCGGGGGCGTGCGCGGCCGGCTCCACCGGGTGCAGCGTGCCGTCGATGGCGACGATCTGGTGCGCGTGCTCGGCGTCGTGCGGGCGGCTGGTCAGCGTCAGCCGCGACACCGAGGCGACGCTGGCCAGCCCCTCGCCGCGAAAGCCGAGGGTAGCGACGTTTTCCAGGTCGTCGAGGCTGCCGATCTTGCTGGTGGCGTGGCGGTCCAGCGCCAGCGGCAGGTCGTCGGCGGCGATGCCGCCCCCGTTGTCGCTGACGCGGATCAGCTTGATGCCGCCCTGCGCCAGGTCGACGCCGATGCGATCGGCGCCGGCGTCGAGGCTGTTTTCCAGGATTTCCTTCAGCGCCGACGCCGGCCGTTCCACCACCTCGCCGGCGGCGATCTGGTTGACGAGGTGGTCGGGCAGTTTCTGGATGCGTTTCATTGAAAAATCTTTAGTTGGCCACGGAAAGACACGGAAAACACGGAAGGATCACCGTGGCGGTGTGACGTGCCACGTCCGTTCTCCGGCCTGTCGTGGCCTTGTCCGTGTCTTCCGTGTGCTTCCGTGGCAAAAACAAATCAAACCTTCCCCGCCGCGCGGCGGTGGCGGATCACTTCGATGATGCCCGGCAGCATCGACACGATGATGATGCCGAAGATCATGAACTCCAGGTTCTTGCGCACGAAGGGCAGGTTGCCGAAGAAGTAGCCGGCGTAGCAGAACCCGGCCACCCACAGCACGGCGCCGACCACGTTGTAGCCGAGGAAGTGGCGGTAGTCCATGCGCCCGATGCCGGCGACAAAGGGGGCGAAGGTGCGCACGATGGGCACGAAGCGGGCGAAGATGATGGTCTTGCCGCCGTGGCGCTCGTAGAAGGCGTGGGTCTTGTCCAGGTATTGCGGTTTCAGCAGCCGCGGAAAGCGGGTGAACAGCCGCATGCCGACATGTTTGCCGATGGTGTAGTTGACGCCGTCGCCGAGGATGGCGGCCACGATCAGCAGGCCAACCAGCACTTGCACGTTCATCTCGCCCATCGCGGCGAGGGCGCCGGCGACGAACAGCAGCGAATCGCCGGGCAGGAACGGTGTCACCACCAGCCCGGTTTCGCAGAACACGATCAGGAACAGGATCAGGTAGATCCACGGCCCGTAGCTGGCGACCAGCTGGGTCAGATGCACGTCGATGTGCAGGATGAAATCGAGCAGAAAAGCGATCAGTTCCATGGCGACTCGGGGTGGGTAAAAGTCAAAAAGGTTGGCCGCATTGCCTGCGGCCAACCTTGCTCGGGTCTGTTGCGCGGGCGCGTCAGACCACCGCTTCTTCTTTCGGCTTCACGACCTTGATCATGTGCTCTCGCTTGACGCCCAGCGCCAGTGCCAGCGGGCTGGCGACCAGTACCGAGGAGTAGATGCCGAACACGATGCCGATGGTCAGCGCCATGGCAAAGCCGTGCAGTGCCGGGCCACCGAACACCAGCATCGCCAGCACCACCGTCTCGGTGGAGCCGTGGGTGATCATGGTGCGGCTGATGGTGGAGGTGATCGCGTTGTCGATCACTTCCGCGGTGCCCTTGCCGCGCATGCCCGGCTTGCGGAAGTTCTCGCGGATACGGTCGAACACCACCACCGATTCGTTGACCGAGTAGCCCAGCACCGCCAGCACGCCGGCCAGTACCGTCAGGCTGAACTCCCACTGGAACAGCGCGAAGCAGCCGATGATGATCACCACGTCGTGCATGTTGGCGATGATCGCCGACACCGCCAGACGCCACTCGAAGCGCAGCGCGAGGTAGATCACGATGCCGAGGCAGACCAGCAGGATCGCGGTCAGGCCGTGGCTGACCAGCTCCTCGCCCACGCTTGGGCCGACGAACTCGACCTTGCGCAGCTGCACGCCGGCGTCCCCGGCCTTGAGCAGGCTCATCACCTGTTCAGACAGCTTGGCCGAGCTGGTGCCTTCCTTGTTCGGCAGGCGGATCAGCACGTCGCGGCTGGTGCCCAAGCTCTGTACCTGTACTTCGCCCACCTTCAGCGTTTCCACGCGATGGCGGATGTCGGCGAGGTTGGCTGCTTGCTGGTACTGCACTTCCATCACCGTACCGCCGGTGAATTCCACCGACAGGTTCAGCCCTTTGCTGAACAGGAAGAACACGGCCAGGATGAAGGTCACCAGCGAGATCGCGGTGGTGAGCTTGCCGTAGCTCATGAACGGGATATCCCGTTTGATGCGGAAAAACTCCATGTTTCTTGATCCTTACTTGGTTTCCGGCTTCCACACCTGACCGATGGACACGGTAGTCAGGCGGCGGCGACGGCCGTACCACAGGTTGACGATGCCGCGCGATACCAGTACCGCGGAGAACATCGAGGTCAGGATGCCGAGGCAGTGCACCACGGCAAAGCCGCGTACCGGGCCGGAGCCGAACACCAGCAGTGCGATACCGGCGATCAGCGTGGTCACGTTCGAGTCCAGAATCGTCGCCCAGGCGTGGCCGTAACCGGCCTGGATCGCCGACTGCGGCGGCACGCCGTTGCGCAGCTCCTCGCGGATGCGCTCGTTGATCAGCACGTTGGCGTCGATGGCCATACCCAGCGTCAGCGCGATCGCGGCGATGCCCGGCAGCGTCAGCGTCGCCTGCAGCATGGACAGCAGCGCGATCAGCATGAACAGGTTGACGCCGAGCGAGGCCACCGAGATCAGGCCGAACACGCGGTAGTACAGCACCATGAACACGGCGATGGCGGCAAAGCCCCACAGCGTGGCGCTGAAGCCCTTCTCGATGTTTTCCTTGCCCAGGCTCGGGCCGATGGTGCGTTCCTCGATGATGTTCATCGGCGCGGCCAGCGAGCCGGCACGCAGCAGCAGGGCCACGTCGTTGGCTTCGGCCGGGTTCATGCTGCCGGAGATCTGCACGCGGCCGCCGCCGATTTCACTGCGGATCACCGGTGCGGTCACCACTTCGCTCTTGTTCTTCTCGACCAGTACCATCGCCATGCGCTTGCCGATGTTTTCCGCGGTCAGGCTGCGGAAAATCTCGGCGCCGGTGCTGTCCAGGCCGATATCCACCGAAGCGCCGCCATTCTGGTCAAAGCCGGGCTGGGCGGAGTTGATGTTGTCGCCGGTCAGCTCGACATCCTTCTTCAGCAGGATCTTCTGGACGCCGCGCGAGGTGGCCTCGTCCAGCAGCTCGTAGCCGACAGGCACGTTGCCGGCCATCGCTTCGGCCACGCGCGACGGATCGTCTTCCACCATGCGGACCTGCAGCGTGGCGGTACGGCCGAGGATGTCCTTGGCCTTGGCGGTGTCCTGCACCCCCGGCAGCTGCACCACGATGCGGCTCGGACCGGCTTGCTGGATCACCGGTTCGGCGACGCCCAGCTCGTTGACACGATTGTGCAGGGTGGTGATGTTCTGCGACACGGCATCGCTCTGGATGCGGGTGATCTCTTCCGGCTTCAGCGCGAGGCTGAGGCGGAACAGCTGGTCGTCGCTGCTGAAGGTCAGCGACGGCAGGCTGCGCGCCAGCTTGTCGGCGGCGGCGTTCAGCGTTTCCCGGTCACGCAGCTGCACTTCCAGCGCGGTGTTGCCGGTGCGCTTGATGGTGCCGTAACGGATCTTGGCGGATTTCAGCTCGCGGCGGATGTCGCCGGCGTAGCGTTCCATGGTCTTGTCCACGGCGGCCTGCATGTCGACTTCCAGCAGGAAGTGCACGCCGCCGCGCAGGTCGAGGCCGAGGAACATCGGGTTGGCGTGCAGCTTGCTCAGCCATTCCGGCGAGGCGGCCAGCAGGTTCAACGCGATGATGTAGGTGTCGCCCAGTGCTTGCTGGATGATGTCGCGCGCCTTGATCTGCGTGTCGGGGTCGTTGAAGCGCACTTTCAGGCTGTTGCCGTCAAGGAACAGGCCGGCAGGCTTGATGCCCTGCTGCTGCAGTACGGTCTCCACCCGTGCCATCAGCGCCGTATCGACGGTGGCCGATTGGCGGGTGCTGGAGATTTGCACGGCAGGGGTTTCGCCAAAGAAATTGGGCAGGGTGTAGATTGTCGAGACAATCAGCACTACCGCAATGACGAGGTATTTCCAGATCGGGAAGCGGTTCATGGAGGCGATGACAGGAAAAAGGGCCGCCAGGGCGGCCCATTGGGATTACAGGGACTTGATGGTGCCTTTTTCCAGCTTGGCGGAAACGGCGCCACGCTGGACATTGATTTCCACGCCGTTGGCGATTTCGATGGCGAGGTACTGGTCACCGGCCTTGGTCACGCGGCCAACGATGCCACCTTGGGTTGCCACTTCGTCGCCCTTGTTGATTTCGGACAGCATCTTCTGGTGTTCTTTCATTTTCTTCTGTTGCGGACGGATCAGCAGGAACCAGAACAAAACGAAAATCACGATCATGGGCAGGAAGCCCATCAGGTCGAAGCCGCCGGCGGCGGAAGTATTGGCAAATGCGGGGGGGATGAACATCGGGTGAGACTCCCTGTTTTTAAGTTGAATGCGGGTATTACGTGTGCAAGTGGCCGATTGTAGCCACGCTGCGGCTGATTTCCAACCATTGTGCCGCCGCGCCGCTTTTGCAAGCGGCATGGCGGTGCGTGGCGCGGCAGTACACTGACAGCCGTTGGCCGCGTCAGTTCACGCCGCGGGCACGGCGTTCGTGGAAGCTCGCTTTCCAGTCCTCGAAACGGTCGGCGTCGATGGCGTCGCGCATCTCCTGCATCAGCACCTGATAGTAGTGCAGGTTATGGATGGTGTTTAGTCGTGCGCCGAGAATCTCGCCCGTGCGGTGCAGGTGGTGCAAGTAGGCACGGCTGAAGTGGCGGCAGGCGTAGCACTCGCACTGTTCGTCCAGCGGCTTCTTGTCGTCCTTGTAGCGCGCATTCTTGATCTTCAGGTCGCCCCATTGCGTGAACAGCCAGCCGTTGCGTGCGTTGCGGGTCGGCATCACGCAGTCGAACATGTCGATGCCGTTGGCGACGCCGTGCACCAGGTCTTCCGGTGTGCCGACGCCCATCAGGTAGTGCGGCTTCTCCGGCGGCAGCATGTCCTTGAGTTCGGTCAGCATGCGGTACATTTCCGGCTTCGGCTCGCCCACCGACAGGCCGCCGATGGCGATGCCGTCGAAACCGATCTGCATCAGGCCGTCCAGCGATTCGCGGCGCAGGTCGGTGTACAGGTTGCCCTGCACGATGCCGAACAGCGCGTTGGGGTTCTTCAGGTCGTCGAAGGCGCGGCGCGAGCGTTCGGCCCAGCGCAGGCTCATGCGCATGGATTTGGCGGCGGTGGCGTGGTCGACCTGGCCCGGGGTGCACTCGTCGAAGATCATCACGATGTCGGAGTTGAGTACCTTCTGGATTTCCATCGACTTTTCCGGCGACAGGAACAGCTTGTCGCCGTTGACCGGGCTCTGGAAGGTGACGCCTTCCTCGGTGATCTTGTTCAGCGCGCCGAGGCTGAATACCTGGAAGCCGCCGGAGTCGGTGAGGATGGGCTTGTCCCAGCCGATGAACTCGTGCAGGCCGCCGAACTTCTCGATGATGTCGAGGCCGGGGCGCAGCCACAGGTGGAAAGTGTTGCCCAGAATGATCTGGGCCTTGATGTCGTGCAGCTCGTGCGGGCTCATCGCCTTCACCGAGCCGTAGGTGCCCACCGGCTGGAACACCGGGGTCTCCACGGTGCCGTGGTTCAGTTCCAGGGTGCCGCGGCGGGCGCCACCCGATGTCTTGTGCAGGGTAAACTTCAGCATGTGCTTGATAATAATGGCTGGAATCGGAAATTTAGCCGCGCAGTATACACCCCGCGTGCGGCCAGGGGGTGAGCTTTGCACGCAAATGGCTTGCGTTTGCCGGCAGCAGTTGGTAATATTGTCAGCCTTGATTGCAGGCACGTAGCTCAGTTGGTTAGAGCACCACCTTGACATGGTGGGGGTCGTTGGTTCGAATCCGATCGTGCCTACCAAATTCAGTTTGGAGTATTAAATGTTCAAGCGAACTACCACCACCCGTATCTCGCGATAAAACCGAGCCATACGGGGTGCCTTTAAAATTAAAGGAATACTCCAAGCAAACCAAAAAGTGCGGCTCAAGCCGCACTTTTTTTTTGGATTTTTGTCGTCCACCTTCACTTTAAAGCTGGAGTTGCTATGCCTGACATTCGCCTGCCCGACGGTTCCATCCGTTCCTTCGACAAGCCGGTAACGGTGCACGAAGTGGCTGCGTCCATCGGTACCGGTCTTGCGCGTGCGGCGCTGGCTGGTCGCGTGGATGGCCAACTGGTTGACACTTCTTTTCTGATTGCGGCCAACGTTGATCTGGCCATCATCACCGAGAAAGACGCGGACGGCCTGTCCATCATCCGTCACTCCGCCGCCCACCTGCTGGCCTATGCGGTGAAGGAGCTGTTCCCGGAGGCGCAGGTCACCATCGGGCCGGAGATCGAAAACGGTTTCTACTACGATTTCGCCTACAAGCGTCCGTTCACGCCGGAAGACCTGGTGGCGATCGAGAAGAAGATGACCGAGCTGGCGAAGAAGGACATTCCGGTCGAGCGCTACGAACTGCCGCGTGACGAGGCGATCGCCTACTTCAAGAGCATCGGCGAGGCGTACAAGGCCGAGATCATCGAGTCCATTCCGCAGGGCGAGGTGCTGAGCCTGTACCGCGAAGGCGGCTTCACCGACCTGTGCCGCGGCCCGCACGTACCGTCGACCGGCAAGCTGAAGGTATTCAAGCTGATGAAGGTGGCCGGTGCCTACTGGCGCGGCGACAGCAACAACGAGATGCTGCAGCGTATCTACGGCACCGCCTGGCAGAAGAAGGAAGACCTGGAGCAGTACCTGTTCATGCTGGAAGAGGCGGAAAAGCGCGACCACCGCAAGCTGGGTCGCCAGCTGGACCTGTTCCACCTGCAGGATGAAGCGCCGGGCATGGTGTTCTGGCACCCGAAGGGCTGGCAGCTGTGGCAGAGCATCGAGCAGTACATGCGCAAGACGCTGACCGAAGCCGGCTACCAGGAAATCCGCACCCCGATGGTGATGGATCGCGTGCTGTGGGAGAAATCCGGTCACTGGGAAAACTACCGTGAAGGCATGTTCACCACCGAGTCGGAAAAGCGCGACTACGCGGTGAAGCCGATGAACTGCCCGGGCCACGTGCAGGTATTCAATCAGGGGTTGCGCTCCTATCGCGACCTGCCGATGCGTCTGGCCGAGTTCGGTGCCTGCCATCGCAACGAGCCGTCCGGCGCGTTGCACGGCATCATGCGCGTGCGCGGCTTCGTACAGGACGATGCGCACATCTTCTGTACCGATGACCAGATCATCGCCGAGGCCAAGGCTTTCAACGAGCTGACCATGGCGGTGTACAAGCGCTTCGGCTTCGACAAGGTGGCGATCAAGCTGTCGCTGCGTCCGGAAAAGTACGCCGGCACGCTGGAAACCTGGGATCGTGCCGAAGAAGGCTTGCGCGAGGCGCTGCGCGCCTGCGGCGTGGAGTGGGAAGAGCTGCCGGGCGAGGGTGCGTTCTACGGTCCGAAGATCGAGTATCACATCAAGGATGCGCTGGGCCGTTCCTGGCAGTGCGGTACCCTGCAGCTGGACTACGTGCTGCCGGAGCGTCTGGGCGCCGAGTATGTCACCGAAGACAATGGCCGTGCCCGTCCGGTGATGCTGCACCGCGCGATCCTGGGGTCGCTGGAGCGTTTCATCGGCATCCTGATAGAAAACCACGCCGGGGTGTTCCCGCTGTGGCTGGCGCCGGTGCAGATGGTGGTGATGAATATCACCAGTGCGCAGGCCGATTATGCTGCGGAAGTGGCAACCAGTTTGCGTAAACTGGGCTACAAAGTCGATCTTGACTTGAGAAACGAAAAGATCGGCTATAAAATCCGCGAGCACAGCCTGCAGAAGCTCCCTTACCAGGTCGTTATCGGCGACAAGGAAAAAGAGGGCGGGCTGGTGGCCGTACGCGCTCGTGGCGAGGATCTGGGTCAGATGACCCTGCAAGCCTTTGCCGAACACCTGCAAGCCGCGATGGCGCAGGTCTGAGTGCCTACGGGTACGATCACTAAACTACAGGAGTATTGGCTATAGCTCAGGAACGCGAACCACGGATCAATGGCGAAATCACCGCCCGCGAGATCCGTCTGGTAGGAGAAGAAGGCGAGCAGCTCGGTATCGTCAGTCTGCGTGAAGGTCTGGCGCTGGCGGAAGAGCGCGACGTTGATCTGGTGGAAATTTCGCCGACGGCCCAGCCGCCGGTGGTCAAGCTGATGGACTACGGCAAGTACAAGTACGAGCAGTCCAAGAAGCGCCACGAAGCGAAGCAGAAGCAGAAGCAGATCCAGATCAAGGAAATCAAGTTCCGTCCTGGTACCGACGACGGCGACTACAACGTCAAGCTGCGTAACCTGATCCGCTTCCTCACCGAAGGTGACAAAGCCAAGGTAACCCTGCGTTTCCGTGGTCGTGAGATGGCTCACCAGGATATCGGTCTCGCGCTGCTCAAGCGCGTGGAAGCCGATTTGGCGGAAGTGGGTACGGTCGAGCAGTTCCCGCGACTGGAAGGCCGCCAAATGGTCATGATGATTGCCCCGAAAAAGAAATAATCGGGTATAATCATCGACTTCTTCACGGCAGGCTCGCCTGCCGTGTTGATTTTGTAGGCCGGCAACGGCCTGCAGCAAAAGCGTGACGCAGTGGTTTCAAGTGCCTTCGGGCCACCCTGGGTCTAATCTAACGAAAATTCAGCAGGAGCATTCCATGCCGAAAATGAAAACCAAGTCGAGCGCGAAGAAGCGTCTCAAAGTATTGGGCAACGGTGGTGTCAAGCGCTCTATGGCGTTCAAGCGTCATATCCTGACCAAGAAAACCACCAAAACCAAACGTCAATTGCGCGGTACTGCCATGGTAGATAGCACCAACATGGCTTCCGTTCGCAAAATGATGCCCTACGCTTAAGGAGATAATTCATGCCACGCGTAAAACGCGGTGTAACCGCACGTGCTCGTCACAAGAAAATCTTAGCTCTGGCGAAAGGCTATCGCGGCCGCCGGAAGAACGTCTATCGCATCGCCAAACAGGCGGTGATGAAAGCCGGTCAGTACGCCTACCGCGACCGTCGTCAGAAAAAGCGTCAGTTCCGTCAACTGTGGATTGCTCGTATCAACGCCGCTTCGCGTGAAAACGGCCTGCCATACAGCAAGTTCATGAACGGCCTGAAGAAAGCGCTGATCGAAATCGACCGTAAGGTCCTGGCCGATCTGGCCGTGTTCGATAAGCCGGCATTTGCTCAAATCGTTGCACAAGCAAAAGCCGCCCTCGCTTAAGCGCTGGATACTAAAAAGGGAGGCTGATGCCTCCCTTTTTTTTCGATTTTCTCCAAGATGGCTGACTCGAGCGCGCCCCGTTCCGGTCAGTTTTCTTACGCATACTGGTGCGACCCATGAGCAATGTTGACGTGATTCTCAAGGAAGGTCTGGCGGCACTCGATGCTGCCGCCGATCTCGTTGAACTGGAACAGGTCAAGGCCCGCTATCTAGGTAAAAGCGGTGCACTGACCGAGCTGCTGAAGCAGCTGGGCAAACTGTCCCCTGACGAGCGCAAGAGTGCCGGCGCCACCATCAACGCCGCCAAGCAGGCGTTCGAGACCCGTCACAACGAGGTCCGCGACGGCTTCAATGCCGCCAAGTTGGCTGCACAGTTGGCCGCAGAGTCGCTGGACGTGACCCTGCCGGGCCGTGGCAGCCTGCCTGCCGGCCTGCACCCGGTGACGCTGACGCTGGAGCGTATCACCGGCCTGTTCGCCACCATGGGTTTCGAGGTGGCCGACGGCCCGGAAATCGAGAGCGATTTCCACAACTTCCAGGCGCTGAACATTCCGGAAAACCATCCTGCCCGCGCGATGCAGGACACCTTCTACGTGGAAGGCGGCGACGTACTGCGTACCCATACCAGCCCGATCCAGGTGCGCTACATGCTGGACAACCAGCCGCCGATCAAGATCGTGGCCCCCGGCCGCGTCTACCGTGTGGATTCCGACGCCACCCACTCGCCGATGTTCCACCAGATGGAAGGCCTGTGGATCGACCAGAACGTGAGCTTCGCCGACCTCAAAGCCACCATCACCGAGTTCCTGCGCCGCTTCTTCGAGCGTGACGACATGCAGGTGCGTTTCCGTCCGTCCTTCTTCCCGTTCACCGAGACCTCGGCCGAGATCGACGTACTGGACGAGCAGGGCCGCTGGCTGGAAGTCGGCGGTAGCGGCATGGTGCACCCGAACGTGCTGCGCAACGTCGGCATCGACCCGGAAAAATACACCGGCTTCGCCTTCGGTATCGGCCTCGACCGCTTCGCCATGCTGCGTTACGGCGTCAATGACCTGCGCCTGTTCTTCGAGAACGATCTGACCTTCCTGAAACAATTCAACTGATCGCGACGGAGACCCATCATGCAATTTTCCGAACAATGGCTGCGCAGCCGCGTCAATCCGTCGCTGAGCACCGATGAGCTGTCCTACCTGCTGACCATGGCAGGCCTGGAAGTGGAAGAAGTCAACGCCGCCGCCCCCGCCTTCAGCGGTGTGGTGATCGGTGAAGTGAAAGAGTGTGAAAAGCACGAGAACGCCGACCGCCTGCGCGTGACCAAGGTCGACGTTGGTACCGGCGAGCTGGTGCAGATCGTGTGCGGCGCGCCGAACGTGGCCGTGGGCGTCAAGGTGCCGTGCGCGCTGCCGGGCGCCATCCTGCCGGGCGATTTCAAGATCAAACCGACCAAGATGCGCGGCGTCGAATCCGGCGGCATGCTGTGCTCCGGCAAGGAGCTGGGCGTGCCGGACGAGGTCGACGGCCTGATGCTGCTGCCGGCCGATGCCCCGGTCGGCCAGAACATCCGCGACTACCTGGGCCTGGACGACAGCCTGTTCACGCTGAAGATCACCCCCAACCGCGCCGACTGCCTGTCTATCCGCGGTATCGCCCGCGAAGTGGCCGCGCTGACCGGCAGCCCGCTGGCGGCCTGGGACATCGCCGCCGTGGCGCCGCAGACTGACAGCAAGCTGGCGGTCGGCATCGCTGATGGCGCGCCGTGCGGCCGCTACGTTGGCCGCGTGGTGAAGAACGTCAACGCCGCCGCGCCGACGCCGGACTGGATGAAGCGCCGTCTGGAGCGTTCCGGCCTGCGTTCCATCTCCGCCATCGTCGACATCACCAACTACATCCTGCTGGAGCAGGGCCAGCCGATGCACGCGTTTGATCTGGACAAGATCGACGGCGGCATCACCGTGCGCATGGCCGCCGCCGGCGAGAAGCTGGTGTGCCTGAACGAAAAAGAAATCGAGCTGACGCCGGACCTGATGGTGATCGCCGATGCCGCCAAGCCGCTGGCCATCGCCGGCATCATGGGCGGCCTGGACAGTGGCGTGACCACCGCCAGCCACGACATTTTCCTGGAAAGCGCCTTCTTCCAGCCGGAAGCCATCGCCGGCAAGGCACGCGCACTGGGCTTCGGCTCCGATTCCAGCTACCGCTACGAGCGCGGCGTGGATTTTGCGCTGCAGACCGAGGCCATCGAGCGCGCCACCGCGCTGGTGCTGGAAATCTGCGGCGGCGAACCGGGCCCGCTGACCGAAACCGTGTCGGCGCTGCCGGCGCGCGCCAGCGTGGCGGTGCGTACCTCCCGCGTCGCCCGGGTGCTGGGCGTAACGTTGGCCGCAGACGAGATCGCCGCCATCTTCACCCGCCTCGGCCTGCCGTTCGAGCAGAACGTTGACGGTTTCGTGGTTTCCGCGCCGAGCTTCCGCTTCGATATCGCGATCGAGGAAGACCTGATCGAAGAAATCGCGCGCGTCTACGGCTACGACAATATCCCGGCCAATGCTCCGGTTGCCGCACAGACCATGCTGCCGCAGCCGGAAGGCCTGCGCGTGCGCAGCGAAGTGCGCCGTCTGCTGGCCGGCCGCGATTTCCAGGAAATCGTCAGCTACGCCTTCGTGGACGAAAAGTGGGAGCGCGATTTCGCCGGCAATGCCAACCCGGTGCGCCTGATCAACCCGATCGCCAGCCAGATGAGCGTGATGCGCTCCAGCCTGATCGGTGGTCTGGTGGACACGCTTGCGGCCAACCTGAACCGCAAGCACAGCCGCGTGCGCGTGTTCGAGATCGCCCGCGTGTTCCACAAGCAAGCTGACGGCAGCGTGCAGCAGCCGGAAGTCATTGCCGGTCTGGCGCACGGCAGCCGTGTCGACGAGCAGTGGGGCAGCAAGGCCGAGCGCGTCGATTTCTACGACATCAAGGCCGACGTCGAGGCGCTGCTGTATCCGCGTGTCGCCGAATACCGCAAGGCCGCCCATCCTGCTTTCCACCCAGGCCGCTGCGCCGAGGTACTGCTGGACGGCGCCGTGGTCGGCGTGCTGGGCGAGCTGCACCCGCAGTGGGTACAGGCCTACGGCCTGAGCAACGCGCCGGTCCTGTTCGAGCTGGCGGTCGAAGCGGCCGAGCAGGTTGGCCGCGTCAAGCTGGCGCCAGTCAGCAAGTTCCAGCCGGTACGCCGTGACCTCGCGCTGGTGGTGGGGGAAGAGGTGAGCGCCGCTACGCTGCAGCAGGCGATGCTGGTAGTTGCGCCCGAATTCGTGCGCGAGCTGGCGCTGTTCGACCTCTATCGCGGCAAGGGCGTGGACGAGGGCAAGAAGAGCCTGGCGTTCCGCATCGTGCTGCAGGCGGCCGACCGCACTCTGGTCGACGACGAGGTCGAGCAGGCGGTGGCTGCGATGCTGGCCGCTGCCGAAGCCGCCGGTGCCGTACTGCGCGCCTGATTCATTCCTGTTGGCCACCCGCCGGGCGGGTGGCGTTTTATCCGATGTTGTAGTGAGGAATTGTCATGACTTTGACCAAAGCCGAGTTGGCCGATCTGTTGTTCGACAAGGTGGGCCTGAACAAGCGCGAAGCCAAGGACATGGTGGAGTCGTTCTTTGAAGAAATCCGCTCCACCCTGGAAACGGGCACCAGCGTCAAACTGTCCGGTTTCGGTAATTTCCAGTTGCGCGACAAGCCGCAGCGCCCGGGGCGTAACCCGAAAACCGGCGAAGAGATTCCCATCACCGCCCGACGCGTGGTAACTTTCCACGCAAGTCAGAAACTCAAGGGAATGGTTGAACAACATCATGCAAACACCCAAGGCTGAACTTCCTGCCATTCCGGCCAAACGCTATTTCACCATCGGTGAAGTCAGCGAGCTGACCGGCGTCAAGCAGCATGTACTGCGCTATTGGGAGCAGGAGTTCTCCGAGCTGCGCAACGTCAAGCGCCGCGGCAACCGTCGCTATTACCAGCACCGCGAGGTCTTGCTGGTGCGTCGCATCCGTTCCCTGCTCTACGACGACGGTTTCACGCTGCATGGTGCCCGCCAGCGCCTGGAAGGCGATCAGCCGGCACCGGCCACCGCCGGCGAAGTGCGCAAGGAGCTGCAGGCCATCCTCGACTGGCTGGATCTTGGTCTTGGCAAAGACTGAATAACTGTTTATAATTTTTTCCTTGAGTCGGAGTGTGGCGCAGCCCGGTAGCGCACTTGCATGGGGTGCAAGGGGTCGAAGGTTCGAATCCTTTCACTCCGACCAAAAATCATTCGAAGGCCACTTGCTTGCAAGTGGCCTTTATCATTTGTCCGTCTTCCGATTTCTCCGTAGTCGCCTCCAGGAGCCGCCAATATGATCGCCACGCCGTGTATCGGAGTCTGCTCCACCGCTGTCGGCGACGAGGTCTGCTTCGGCTGCGGCCGCAGCTTTGCCGAGGTCTCTGCCTGGCTGGCGCTTGACGATGCCCTGCGCGCCGCGATCCAGGCGCAGCTGTCGCGACGCAAGGTCTGGCTGCAGATGGCGATGCAGACCGGCGGCCGCCTGCTGGCGATCCAACCGGCAGGGCAGCAGGCCACACTGGCGTTGACACCGTCGCTGCTGGTCACCCTGGGTTGGCCGCAGCAGCGGCAAGGTCGCGGCTACGTGCCGCTCTTGACCCACGATGGCCGCAGCTACTTGCTGCCGGTGTACCGCGACGACTGGCTGCGCCTGTTCTGGGATTGCCTGTTCGACGCCGACTGCGTCCTGCTGAACTGAGCGTTCCTTGTCTTCGCCTGTCTGTCGGCGGCAAGATAGCGGTTCTATCGGGAGCAAGGAGGTGTCGCATGGCGCAGGACAGCAGCTTGAGTTCATTCTGGGACAGCCGTTACCAGCAGCAGGTCACGCCGTGGGAGAGCGGTCAGTTGCCGGCCGGCTTCGCCGCGCTGGTGCAGACGCTGCCGCCACTGGTGCGTTCGGTATTGCTGCCCGGTTGTGGCAGCGGCTACGAGGTCGCCTATCTGCAGCGGCAGGGCTTGCAGGTGGCCGCGATCGACTTCAGCGCCGAGGCGGTGGCGCGGGCGCGGGAGCAACTCGGCCCGTTGGCGGAGCTGGTGCGGCAGGCTGATTTCTTCAGTGACGAGGTCGACGGCAGCTGGGACTGGGTGTACGAACGCGCTTTCCTGTGCGCGTTGCCACCGTCGCGCTGGCCGGCCTATGCCGAAAAAATGGCGCGCCTGGTGAAGCCGGGCGGCTATCTCGCCGGTTACTTCTTCTTGCGGCCAACCCTGAAAGGGCCCCCCTTCGGCACCGAGCTTGCCCGGCTGCAGGAACTGTTCCAGCCCTGGTTCAGCCTGAGCCAGCAAACCCCGGTGAGCGGCTCCTTGCCGGTGTTCGCGCCGGACGAATATTGGCTCTGCTGGCAGCGATCAGAAAAGTTGATGCCGGTCATTTGATTTAAGATAACCGCTATTTTTTTTCATAGAAACAGTGTAAAAACGACCGATAACAAGCACAGACAAGCACACAAGCTAGCAACAGGAGAGACGAAGGATGAATTGGTTCTGGCGGACTTATTACCTGATGGAAAAATCGTTCTGGAATTCGCTGACCAAGAAATTGTGCAGCTTTTTCTTCATCAGCCTGTTCCAGTTGATCCTGATTGCCTACGTTTATCTGGCGCTGGACGACATCCGCCAACTGGTCGGTGGCCAGGAGCTGACCGAACCGATCCGCCAGCAGATCTTCTCGCTGCTGGACAAGACCATGATCTGGTCGTTCGCCATCTGGTGCGTGTCGCTGGTGTTTATCGCCTTCATGGTCTGGTATCTGCGCTTCCTGATCGTGCGGCCATTGCAGATGATCATCGGCATCTTCCGCGAGATCGGCGCCGGCGAGGGCGACCTGTCGCGCGAGATCCCGACCATCACCTACGACGAGATCCGCGACCTGTCGCTGTCCTATAACGAATTCCTGAAGAAGATGCGCGAGATCATCAGCAATGTGCGCATCATGACCATCCGCATCGCCATGGACTCCACCCGCACGCGCAAGAACATCGGCGAGTCGCTGAGCAGCGCCAAGCAGCAGGCGGAGCTGGCCAGCCAGGTGCGTGACTCCAGCGATCAGACTACCGCCGGCATCAACCAGGTATCGGCCGAAACGCAGTCGATTTCGGCCACTACGGTCGGCAACCTCGCGATGGCGCGCGAGTCCTACGCCGAGCTGCAGGACGCCGCGACGCGGATCGACGAGATCAGCGGCCGCGTCGGCGCCTTCAACACCACCGTGGTGGAGCTGAACAACCGCTCGGCCAGCATCAAGACCATCGTCGACCTGATCAAGGACATCTCGGAACAGACCAATCTGCTGGCGCTGAATGCGGCGATCGAGGCGGCACGCGCCGGCGAATCCGGTCGCGGTTTTGCGGTGGTGGCCGACGAGGTGCGCAAGCTGGCGGAGCGGGTGCGGGTGGCGACCGACGAGATCTCCGGCAATATCGACGGCATGCTCAATCTGGTATCGCATACGCAGGAAGCAACCGCACGCATCAATAGCGATACCGCGCAGGCGCTGGACGTGGTCAATCGGTCCTCGCAGCACTTCGGCCGCATGATGGGCGATTTTGAAAACATGGCCAGCGGGCTGACCGAAATCGCCGGCACCATGGAGCTGTTTGCCGGCACCAATCTGCAGGTCAACCGCAATGTCTCGGAAATCCACGGCCTGAGTACGGTGGTCTCCACGCACCTGGCGCAGTCGGAAGACGTGTCGGTGAAGCTGTCGGTGGCGGCCGAACAGGTGCAGGAGCTGGTGTCGCGCTTCGTGATCGGCGAGGGCGAGCTGGACGCGGTAATTGCCGTTGCCCGCCATGCCCGCGATGAACTGGCGGGCATGCTGGAACGGGCGCAGGCGGAAGGACTCAACGTCTTTGACCAGCGCTACCAGCCGATTCCCGGTTCCAATCCGGCGAAATACCATACCGCCTACGACGACAAGCTGGCGCCGGCGGTGCAGAAGGTCTACGACCAGGTGGTGCAGAAGACCAACGGCGGCCGTTTCTGCCTGCTGGTCGACACCAACGGCTATGCGCCGACGCACAACAGCTTCTATTCCAAGCCGCCGACCGGCGATCTGCAGAAGGATCTGGTCGGCAGCCGCGACAAGCGCATCTTCAACGACCCGACCGGCATCAAGTCGGCGAAGAACACCCAGCCCTTCCTGCTGCAGACCTATATGCGCGATACCGGCGAGATCCTGTCCGAGATCGCCCTGCCGATCCGCCTCGGTGGCCGGCACTGGGGCGCAATCCGGGTCGGTTTCGACCCGTCGGCCTTGCTGAAAGCGGACTGATACGCTCCCTCCCATGGCAAAACGCCCGGATCGTCATGATCCGGGCGTTTTGTTTGGCGTGTGCGGCAGACTCAGTGCTTGCGGTGGCAGGCGTTGGGACAGCTGGCGCAGCGCTCGGACAGGCCGACGCACTGCAGCGACTGCTTCAGCGAGCACACCGAGCGGCGGCAGGCGATGAAACGGATGTTTTCCTCGTTGGCCAGCTGACGGAAGTGCTTCATCACGTTGTGGCCGAGGAAGTCGGTGAACAGGATCAGCAGGTCGGTGCCTGCCGGCAGGCGGTCCACCTTGCGCTGGTGCGAGCTGTTGCGCCCGCTGAGGTGCTTGTTGATGGAAATACCGAAGTTGTCCAGTACGCCGGGGATATTGCCCAGCGTATCGGCACCGACCAGCATTGCATTCATGATGAGACCTTTCACTGTATTTTTAACAATGATATTTATTCTCATTTGCAAATGCAACTCAAAGTTGCATGGCCGGCGCCGGCGTTGCATTTATGTCAAAGCGGTGAGCTAGAGCTGCTTGCCGGCCAGCCAGATCGACCAGATCAGCCACATGCTGTTGAAGAAGGCCACCATGAAGCCGAGAAAGCCGAACAGCGGCAGGCCGAACAGCGTCGGGCCGCCATCCACCGTCATCACGATCGAGGAGCCGATGATCAGGCAGCCGGTGACGATGCCCATCGTCAGCCGGTTGACACTCTTGTCCAGCTGGTAGCCGAACTGCTCCAACCGCTTCAGGTCGAGATTGATGCGGAACTTGCCGTGCTTGATGTCGCGACCGATGCGGATGATGTCGCGCGGCAGGCTGGCCAGCATGGCGAAACCGTCGTTCAGCGTTTCGCGGCCGCGCTTGAGCAGCGCTTCCGGACGGTAGCGCTCGATAATCAGCTTGCGCACGAAAGGGGTGAGGTGTTCCACCAGCTGGAATTGCGGCTCCAGTTGCCGGCCCAGGCCCTCCAGCGTGATCAGCGCCTTGAACAGCATCGCCATGTCCGCCGGCAGCAGGATGCCGTGGTTGCGGATCAGCGCCATCACGTCGTTGATCAGCTGCGACATGTTGAGGTCTTTCAGCATCACGTGGTCGTACTGGAAGAAGATTTCGCCGATGTCCTCGGCAAACTGTTCCTCGTCCACCGGCACGCTGCCGGTCCAGCCTATCAGCACCCCCATCATCGCGTGTTCGTCGCGCTGCGCCATCGCCGCCAGCAGATCGACGATCTCGTCGCGGCGCCGGTGCGACAGGCGGCCAACCATGCCGAAGTCGATGAAGGCGATGCGGTCTTCCGGCAGGAAGATGACGTTGCCGGGGTGCGGGTCGGCGTGGAAGTAGCCGTTGAGCAGGATCATCTTCAGCACCGCATCGGCGCCGCGGCGCGCCAGCAGAGACGGATCCAGCCCTGCCGCCGGCAGCGCACCGACCGGCGAGGCGCTGAAACCGTCGATGAAGTCCTGCACATTGACGTCGGCGCGGGTGTATTCCCAGTACACCCTGGGGATGCGGATATAGGGGTCCTCGGCAAAATCGCGGGCAAAGCGCTCCATATTGCGGGCTTCGGCGGCCAGATCCAGCTCGCGTTTCAGCGAGCGGGAAAACTGGGCCACGATGTCGGACGGCATAAAGCGGCGTGCATCGGGGAACTCCAGCTCGATCAGGTGGGCCAGATGCTCCAGGATGCGCAAGTCGGCATCGACTTTCTGCACGATGCCGGGGCGGCGCAGCTTGACCACCACCTCGCTGCCGTCGTGCAGAGCGGCGCGGTGCACCTGCGCGATGGAGGCCGAGCCGATCGGTGCCATGTCGAAGCGGGCGAACAGCGTCTCCGGCGCCTGGCCCAGTACCTGTTGCAGATAGGGCGCCAGTTGTGCCTCCGGTATCGGCGGCACGGTATTTTGCAGCTTTTCGAATTCATTGATCCATTCCGGCGCGAACATGTCGACGCGGGTGGACAGGATCTGGCCCAGCTTGATGAAGGTGGGGCCCAGCTCCTCGAAGGCGAGGCGGACGCGGATCGGCGCGGGAATGGCGTCGGCGCTGTCCGGCAGGCGCAGGTTGAACCACTCGCCGGCCTTCTCCACCGCTGCCGGCAGGCGCAAGCGCTGCACGAATTCCCCCAGTCCGTGCTTGAACAGCACCGCGCTGATCTCGCGCAGGCGGGGCAGGTCGCGCATGGCGATCAATGTTTCTCTGAGCATCTTTTATGACCCGTTATGGCGGCTTTACAGTGCCGCATCGCTTCGTTACAGTGCAAGCCTATGAAATTGCATCTTCACCTGTTTGCCATCATTTTGGCCGGATTTATGTCGTTTGCCCATGCCGAACCGGAATCCGGCACCGGCAACAAGCCGAATCTGGGTATTTTTGCCGATCCGATTGCCCAGTTTGCCGCGCCAGGCGAAGAGGCCGTGGGTGACCTGCTGCTGCAGGCGATGAGCCTGATGGGGGTGGCCTACCGTTTTGGCGGCAGCAGCCCGGAAACCGGCCTCGATTGTTCCGGTTTCATCCAGTACGTGTTCCGCAAGTCCCTGCGCGTCAACCTGCCGCGCACCTCGGCCGAGATGGCGCGCGTCGGCCGTGTCATCGATCGCGACGAGCTGGCACCGGGTGATCTGGTGTTTTATAACACGCGCGGTTTCCAGTATTCCCACGTCGGCCTCTATCTGGGCGGCAACAAGTTCATCCATTCGCCCCGCACCGGCAAGTCGGTGGAGGTGGCCAATATGTCCAACAGCTACTGGTCGCAGCGCTTCAACGGTGCCAGGCGGGTAAACCGTGGCGGCAGCGAGTGGAAAGAGCCGGTAACGGCGCGCGCGACGAACGACAGGTCGTCAGCGGACAGAAGTCCAGCCGAGAAGAAATTGGCCGGGAAGACGGTTGTCGAGAAAAAATCGGCCAGCAAGAAGGTGGCCGACAAGCCGGTCACGGAGAAGAAGGGCAAGAGCAGTACCCGCGCCGAGCGCCGCAAGGCGGCACGCGAGCAGGAAGCGCGCAAGCAGACGACGGAGCGCAAGAGCAGCAGCCGCAAGAAAAGCGAACAGACCACGCGCAAAAAGAAAAAACCGGACTGAGCGCACGGAACATTTCGGGATGGCGACTATCCATTCCCTTTCTATCTTGCAGCCCGGATTGCGGGCTGCAGGCTTTTTCAGCAAGGTAAAACGGTCATGAGTTTGCAACTTCCCACCTGGTATGCCCCGGACGGCAGCGTGGTGTCCTGCACCGAGAAGATCAAGGTGATGACGGAGAATCTCCAGGAACTGAGCCAGATGGCGCAGGACGCGTTCGAGGACGCCATCCTGATGGGCTGCGACGAACGGCAGGTGCGTGCGTTCCTGGTCGAGATGATGCAGCGTCTGGAAAATCCCTACCAATCCTGAGCCCCCAATCCTGAGCAAGGTATCGATGTCTTTTCCTTTCGAGATGTTTGTCGGGCTGCGCTACCTGCGCGCGCGGCGTCGTAACGGTTTTATCTCCTTCATCTCGCTGATGTCGGTGCTGGGCATCGCGCTGGGCGTGGCCGCGCTGATCGTGGTGCTGTCGGTGATGAACGGCTTCCAGCAGGAGATCCGCGGCCGCATGCTGTCGGTGGTGTCGCACGTCGAAGTCGGTAGCTACGACGGCCGCGTCGCCGGCTGGCCAACGTTGGCCGCAACGCTTGCGCGCCAGCCGCACGTACTGGCCGCTGCGCCCTACGTCAATGCCCAGGGCCTGTTGTCCAGTGGCGGCTCGGTGCGCGGTGCCATGGTGCGCGGCATCCTGCCGCAGCAGGAAGACAAGGTTATTGACCTCGGCCGGCAGATGCAGCGCGGCAAGCTGGCCGACCTGCAGCCGGGCCAGTTCGGCATCCTGCTCGGTTTCGAGCTGGCACGGGCGCTGGGCGTGGAGGTGGGCGACAAGGTGACGCTGATCACGCCGCAAGGCAATGTCACCCCCGCCGGCATGATGCCGCGCCTGAAGCAGTTCACCGTGACCGGCGTGTTCAAGATCGGCATGTTCGAGTACGACTCGTCGCTGGCGATGATCCACCTGCGCGACGCGCAGGTGCTGTTCCGCATGGGGCAGGACGTGTCCGGCGTGCGGCTGAAACTGGACGATCCGCTGCAGGCGCCGCAGGTCAAGGCGCTGCTGAACGGGCAGCTGGCGGCCAACCAGGTGGCCAGCGACTGGACCGACATGAACAGCAACTACTTCCGCGCGGTGCAGATCGAGAAACGCATGATGTTCATCATCCTGACGCTGATCGTGGCGGTGGCGGCGTTCAATCTGGTGTCGACGCTGGTGATGGTGGTCACCGACAAGCAGGCCGACATCGCCATCCTGCGCACGCTGGGCGCGAGCCCGGCCAGCATCATGCAGATCTTCATGATCCAGGGCTCGGTGGCCGGCGTGCTCGGCACTCTCAGCGGCGTCGCCGGCGGCCTGCTGATTGCCTTCAACCTGGACGTGATCCTGCCGGCGATCGAGCGCGTGCTCGGCATGCGCCTGCTGTCCAGCGAGGTGTACCTGATCGACTACCTGCCGTCGCAGGTGCAGCCGTCGGACGTGGTCACCATCGCCGTCATTTCCCTGGTGTTGTCGTTGCTGGCAACGCTGTATCCAAGCTGGCGCGCGGCGCGTACCCGCCCGGCGGAGGCGCTGCGTTATGAGTGAAGTCCTGTCCTGCCGCGATCTGGGGCGTGTCTACCGTGAAGGCGAGCTCGACGTCAGCGTGCTCGCCGGTATCAACCTGTCGGTACAGCGGGGCGAGCGCCTGGCCATCGTCGGCGCCTCCGGCTCCGGCAAGAGCACGCTGCTGCACCTGCTGGGCGGGCTGGATCGCCCGACCAGCGGCGAGGTGCTGCTGATGGGGCAGGCGATCGGCAGCCTGTCCGAGCAGAAGCTGGGCGAGCTGCGCAACCGCAGCCTCGGCTTTGTCTACCAGTTCCATCACCTGCTGCCGGAATTCAGCGCGCTGGAAAACGTGATGATGCCGCTCCTGATCCGGCGCACGCCGCGCCACGAGGCGGCGCAGGCGGCGCAGGCGATGCTGGAGCGGGTCGGGCTCGGCGCGCGGCTGCAGCACAAGCCGGGCGAGCTGTCCGGCGGCGAGCGGCAGCGCGCGGCGATGGCGCGCGCGCTGGTGACCAATCCGGCCTGCCTGCTGGCCGACGAGCCGACCGGCAACCTGGACCGCGCCAATGCCGAGGCGGTGTTCGAGCTGATGCTGGAGCTGAACCGCACGCTGGGCACCAGCCTGATCATCGTCACCCACGACCACGAACTGGCACAGCGCGTCGGCAAGGTGCTGACCCTGACGCCGCAGGGCCTGAGCGTTGCGGCCAACCTTGAGCACGAAACATGATCAATACCGTGAGCGACATGCTGGACGGCTGGACGCCGGGGGTGACCCTGCACCGGCTGGGCCAGGTGATCCAGGGCGAAACCGGCTGGCAGGAGCTGCTGGTCGGCGTCGCCGCGCTGCTGTGCGCCTGGCTGTGGGCGCGGCAGCTGTACCGCCGCTACTTCCAGGCCGCACCGGCGCAGGAGTGGTCGTTCGGCAAGTACCTGCTGTACCGGCTGGTGTATCCGCTGTCGGCGCAGCTGCTGACCCAGGCGCTGGCGCTGGTCTGGCAGCTGCTGCAGGGACAGTCGTCGGTGATCCTGCTGTTGTCGGCGACGCTGCTGTTCTGGCTGTCGCTGATCCGGGTGCTGACCGCCATCGTGCGTCACGCGCTGCCGGAGGGCAAGGTGGAGCGCCACTCCGAACACCTGCTGGCGATGCTGCTGTGGCTGACTTTTGCCGCGTGGGTGACCGGCATCGACCAGCTGCTGCTGCAGTGGCTGGAGTCGGTGCACTTCCGCGTCGGCAAGAACGAGCTGAACCTGCTGATGATCCTGTCGGCGCTGCTGTGGGTGTCGGTGATTCTGGTCGGTGCGCTGTGGGTCAGCAAGCTGATCGAGAAGCGGGTGATGAAGCTCGGCGACATCGACATGAACCTGCGCTTCGTGATCAGCAAGCTGGCGCGCACGCTGCTGATCATCGGTGCGGTGCTGGTGGCGCTCCCCATCGTCGGCATCGACCTCACCGTGCTGTCTGTGTTCGGCGGCGCGCTGGGTGTCGGCCTCGGCTTCGGCCTACAGAAGATCGCCAGCAACTACGTGTCCGGCTTCATCATCCTGCTCGACCGCTCCATCCGCATCGGCGACCGGCTGATGGTCGACGGCCGCGTCGGCTACGTCAGCAAGATCACCGCGCGCTACGTGGTGCTGAAGGGGCTGGACGGTAGCGAGGTGCTGGTGCCGAACGAGGCGCTGATCGCCAACACTGTGATCAACCAGTCCTATACCGACAAGCAGATCTGGATCAGCATGCCGATCCAGGTCGCCTACGATACCGATCTGGAGCTGGCGCAGCGCCTGCTGCGCGAGGCCGCGACCCACCCGCGGGTGATGAGCGATCCGGCGCCCAACGCCTTTGTCACCGCCTTTGCCGATTCCGGCGTCAATATGGAAATCGGGCTGTGGGTGAAGGATCCAGAAAACGGCATCGCCGGCCTGCGCTCCGAGATCAACCTGCGCATCTGGCACCTGTTCAAGCAGCACCATATCCAGATCCCGTATCCGCAGCGCGAGCTGCGGGTCGTCAACCAGGCGGTGGCCACGCCACCGGTCGAGGCCAGTGCATGATCAGTCAGTCCCTTGCCGTCATTGATGATGATGCCGCCGTACGGCAGTCGTTGCTGTGGCTGCTGGAAAGCGACACCCTGCGCGTCACCGGTTTCGACAGTGCCGAGGCTTTTCTCGCCGCGCCGGACAATGCCGCGTTCAACTGCCTGATTGTCGATTTGCGCCTGTCCGGCATGAGCGGCATCGTGCTGCTGCAAACCTTGGCCGCATGGCCGTACTGCCCGCCGGTGGTGATGCTGACCGGCCATGGCGACGTGCCGCACGCGGTGGCGGCGTTCAAGCTGGGGGTGGTCGACTTCCTGGAAAAACCGTTCGACGACCAGCGTCTGCTGGCGCAGGTCGAGCACTGCCTGCAGCAGGACCGCGTCGCGCGCGAGCAGCACCAGCGCGAATCGCGGCTGCACCAGACGCTGGCGACACTGACCGAACGCGAAAAGGAAGTGATGCAGCTGGTGCTGGCCGGCCTGCTCAACAAGCAGATCGCCGAGGCGCTACACATCAGCATGAAGACGGTGGAAGTGCACCGCGCGCGGGTATTCGACAAGATGGGCGTCAAGTCGGCGGTGGAGCTGGCCGGGCTGATCGCTAGCCTCGCCGGCACGGCGGGCAAGCCATGAGCAAGGCGCCGAAACAGCCGGTTTCGGTGCTGGTGGTGATCCACAGCGCCGACGGCCAGGTATTGCTGATCGAACGCGCCGACCGTCCCGGCTTCTGGCAATCGGTGACCGGCAGCCGCGAAGGCGACGAGTGCCTGCGCGACACCGCCGTGCGCGAGGTGTTCGAGGAAACCGGCATCGATGCGGCCAACCTTGTGCTGAGCGACTGGCAACAGCAGAACGTGTACGAGATCTACCCGCACTGGCGCCATCGCTACGCGCCGGGGGTCACGCACAACACCGAGCACGTGTTCAGCCTGCAGCTGCCGGCACCGTGTGCGGTGCAGCTGGCCGCCGCCGAGCATCTGGCCTGGTGCTGGCTACCGTGGCAGCAGGCGGCCGACAAGGTGTTCTCGCCGTCCAATGCCGCGGCGATCCGCACGCTGGGGCAAAGGCTGGCGCCGGCTGGGGAAAGCTGAAAATAACCATGCTATTTTCAAGTGATTTTCATTAAAACCTTGCCGCTTTTGCCGCGACTCGCCATCATGAAGTGTACCCATTCAAGATAAAGGCAGGGCCGAGTCATGACTTTTGACTTCTCCCGGCTGCGCGCACTGATCGTCGATGACCAGATGCTGGTGCGCACCCTGGTGGCGCAGGCGCTGCGCACCATGGGCTTTGCACCGGAAAACCTGTCGCAGGCGGTGGACGGTTCCTTCGCCAAGCGCACGCTGGAAGCCAAGCCGATCGACATCGTGCTGTGCGACGTGCAGATGGAGCCGATGAACGGCCTCGACGTGCTGAAAGACCTGCGCTGCGGCCGGACCAGCAATCCGCCCAATCTGCCGTTCGTGTTCCTGTCCGGCCATCCGGAAAAGAGCAATATCGTCATCGCCGCGCAGCTGCACGCCGACGGCTTCATCATCAAGCCGCCCAAGCCGGTCGACATGGAAAAAACCCTGTGCCTGGCGCTGACGCGGCCGCGCCCGGACATCGACCCGTTCTCCTACTACAAGGTCGCCACCGGCACCGCCTTCGACCGCCACGTGTTTGGCGAACTGGTGACGCAGGCGTCCTTGCTGCTGGACGAGGACGAGAGGCCGATGCAACGCCTCGGCCTGGACGCGGTGAAGCCGGGAAGCCGGCTGGCGCGTGATCTATACAACAAGACCGGGCAACTGCTGTTGCTACGCGGCAGCGAGATCACCAGGACGCAGCTACGCGTGTTGCGGCAGTTTCCGGAGCGCTTCGGCGTCGAGGCGATCGAGATCAGCTGCGAGCCGGACAGCGACCTTCCTCCACCATCTCCGACCGCCTGAGCCACGCGAGGTCCGCCATGAGCAAGCAAGGCCAGCTGCAGCAGCAAACCGCCGGCATCGGCCAGGCGGTGATCCTGATCGTGGTGATACTCGGCTCGCTGCAGCTGGTGGCCTCCGGCCTGCTGATCCGCTCCGGCGTGTTCAACTACCGCCAGGCCAGCCAGCACGCCACGCTCAATGCGGCCAACCTTGACATCTTCCTGCTGGCCTCGGCCATCAACCGCGAGAACCGGCTGCAGCTCGGCCTGCTGGCGCTAACACGGCCGGCCAGCCACCGCGAAAGCGCCGAGCTGCAGCAGGCGCGCAGTGCCACCGACCAGCGCCTGCAGATCGCGCTGCGGCGGCTGACACAGCCGCTGGCCGAGGACAGCAATGCCGCGCTGCTGCAATTGCAGCAGCGGTTGCCGCATCTGCGCCAGCGGCGGCAGGAAGTGGACACGGTGCTGGCGCGGCGGCCGGTGCTGTTCGACGAGAACGCGATCTTCGGCTGGAAGCTGTCGATGGGCACCTGGCAGGACGCCATCGACAGGGTGCTGCGGCTGGACGCCTTCCTGCTGTCCGACGGTGCCGACGACCGTCTCAACCGGCTGGCGGAAACCAAGTACCAGCTGTGGCAGCTGAGCCGTTCGCTGGAACAGGAAAGCAATGCGCTGATCCTCCGTGCGCAGCTGGCGCGCAAGCTCAATTCCACCGACGAGTACGAGCTGGTGCGCAGTCGTGAGCGCGCCTTGCTGCTGCTGGAGTCCTTGCGCTACAACGCAGCCTATCTCGGCGATGCCGTGCTGCGCCGGCAGCTGGCGGCGCTGGCGACCCAGACCTGGCAGCTGCACCAGCGCACCGACCGCCAGTTGCTGGCGCTGGAGCAGGAGCGCGCCGTGCCGGTCACGGCGCACGAGTACAAGAAGGCCGCGCAGCAGGTCGATCGCAATCTGGGCATCTTTTTTGCCGAGCTGACCCGCGCCGCGGCCAACCGTGTCGACGAGCAGCAGCAGCGCTACGCGCAAAGTCTGGCGCTGAACATCTCCTTCGCCGTGCTGGCGCTCTTGCTGTATGCCTACCTGCTGCTGCGCATGCGCTACCGCATCCTGCGCCCGCTGCAGCGCATGCAGCGGGTGCTGGACGCAGCGGCGGACGCGATCCTGACCGTCAACGCCAGCCACCGCATCGAGGTCGCCAACTACGGCGCCGAGAGAATGTTCGGTCTGCCGCTGGTGGCGTTGCAGGACCTGGCGCTGGACGACATCATCCGCGTCGACGGCGCCGACGCCGACTGGCTGGACGATGAGGCCCGCTTCGACGTGTCGCGTGCCGGCAGCGGCCGTCGGCACGATGGCAGCCGTTTCTTTGCCGCGATTACCGTCAGCCCGCTGGTGGACGGCCGCGACGGCCGCCACAGCCGCCGGCTGCTGATCATCCGCGACGAGCACCAGCGCACCATCGCCGAGCAGTCGCTGGCGCGCAGCATGCAGCTGTTGTCGGCGATCCAGCGCGTGGAGAGCCTGCTGTTCGCCCGCAGCCCGCGGCAGACGGTATTCCGCGAGGTGCTGCGCATCCTGCTGGACTACTTCGGCGTCGCCGCGGGCCTGGTGTTGTCGCTGGAAACAGCGCACGACAAGTTGGCGTCGTTCCGCATCCAGGCGCGGCTGGGCAACGGCCAAGAGCCGCCATGGGTGGCACGCTTCCGCCAGCTGCCGCTGGCGGAGGCGATACAGCAGGGGCAGCGGCAGCAGATCATTGCCGAAGACGGCTGGACCTTCCTGCCGATCCAGATCGACAGCCGCACGGTGATGGTGGCCGGCATCGCCATCGAATCGATTGCCGACGCGCACTACCAGGCGCTGCAGCCGCTGCTCGGTGCCTGCGGCAGCATCGTCAGCTTTTACGCCGAGGAAGACCGCCGCCGAGCCAGCGAGCGCGAGCTGCGCGAAGTGCTGCAGCTGGAAGAGGCGATCTACAGTGCGTCGCCGGTCGGGCTGATGCGGCTGGACAATCACGACCGCATCGTACGCGTCAACCGTGCCGGCGAGGCGCTGTTCGGCACCCGCGAGAGCGGGCTGCAGGGCGTGCCGCTGCGCGAGCTGCTTGGCAGCGACGAGGCGTGGCGGCAGCTGCATGACGGGCTGGAGCAGGTGCGCCGCGACGACCATCACCTCAGCCTCGAAATCGAATGCATGCAGGCCAGCGGCAAGCCGATCTGGGTGCTGTTCGCCGGCCAGCTGCTGTTTCCCGGCATGGCCGCGGACGGCGTGATCCTCGCCTGCTTCGATATCACCGCCCGGCGCGAGGCGGAGGAGACCGTGCTACGTGCACGCGATGCGGCCAACGCCGCCAGCCGCGCCAAGAGCGCCTTCCTGGCCGCGATGAGCCACGAGATCCGTACGCCGATGAACGGTGTGCTGGGCATGCTGGAGCTGCTGTCGCTGACGACGCTGGACGAGGCGCAGCGCGACGCGGTGGACACGGTGCAGGAATCGGCGCACACCCTGCTGCGCCTGATCGACGACATCCTGGATTTTTCCAAGATCGAGGCCGGCAGGCTGGAGATCCTCCCCGAGCCGGCGTCGGTGCGCGTGCTGATGCAGCGCGTGCACCACCTGTACGCGGAGCTGGCGCAGCGCAAGCAGCTGTGGTTCCTGCTGGACATCGACGAGCGGGTGGCACCGGCGCTGCGCTTCGATCCGCTGCGCCTGCGCCAGATCCTGCAGAACTTCTGCAGCAATGCGCTCAAGTTCACGCAGCAGGGGCAGGTGACGCTGCGCGTGCGCTGTCTGGAGACGAGCGCCGGCGAGCAGTGGCTGCGCTTCGAGGTGGCCGACACCGGCATCGGCATCGACCGCCAGCAGCTGGCACGGCTGTTCGAGCCGTTCACCCAGGCGGAAAGCAGCACCGCGCGCCGCTTCGGCGGCACCGGCCTCGGGCTGGCCATCTGCCGGCGCCTGTCCGGGCTGATGGGCGGGGTGGTGGCGATGGAGAGCGAGCCGGGGCGCGGCACCGTCGCCTCGCTGGAGATCCGTTTCCCCTTGTGTGACGCCGCCGAACTGCCGCAGGCGAGCGAGCTGGATCACGCCGCCATCGTGGCTGCGGGCGCGGGTTTGATGCGCGACATGGCGCCGGTGCTGTTTGTGGAAGACAATTCAATCAACCGCAAGCTGACCGTCAAGCAGTTCGAGCTGCTCGGCTACCCGGTGGTGGCCGCCGTGGACGGGCTGATGGCGCTGAGCCTGTGGCAGCAGCAGGCCTTCTCGCTGGTGCTGACCGATTGCCACATGCCGCAGATGGACGGTTACGCGCTGGCGCAGGCGATCCGCAGCCAGGAGATGGCCCAGGGGCGCGTGCCGGTGCCGATCGTCGCCTGCACCGCCAACGTGGCGAAGGAAGAGCTGGACAAGACCCGTGCCGCCGGCATGGACGATTTCCTCAGCAAACCGCTGGGGCTGGCGGCGCTGAAGGACATGCTGCACAAGTGGCTGGGCGACGTTGCCCTGCCGACCGTACCCGTACCGGTGGCAGAGGTGGTGGTCGCGGCCGCGCCGGAGGCGATAGACCGCCAGGCGCTGGCGGTGTACAGCGGCGGAGACTGGTCGGTGGAGCAGGCGATCTTGGACGAGTACATGCAGGGCAACGACGAGGATGTCGCCGCCCTGGAGCGGGCGGTGGCCGTCGGCGACGCCGCGCAGATCGCCTGGTCGGCGCATAGGATCAAGGGCGCCAGCCGCATGGTCGGCGCCATGGCGCTCGGCGATGCGGCCGAAGCACTGGAAAAAGCGGGACGCGCCGCCGAGTTGGCGGCGATCCCGGCCCTGTGGCAGCAGTTCGATACAGCACGTGCGGCGGTCGCCGCCTGGCTGGAGGAGCAGGCCTCGTGTCAAGCAAGCGTCTAAGCGTGGTGACCTTCAATCTGCACAAGGGGATGTCGCCGCTCAACCGCCGTTCCCACATGCAGGAGATCGCCAGCGCGTTGCAGCAGCTGTCCGCCGACGTGCTGTTCCTGCAGGAGGTACAGGGGCGTCATGTCGGGCGCGAGCAGCACCATGCCGGCTGGCCGCAGCACGACTTCCTGGCCTCGGCGCTATCCCATTCCGCCAGTTACGGCATGAACGCGCGCTACGACCACGGCCACCACGGCAATGCGGTGTTGTCACGTTTTCCGCAGCAGCTGGCCGCCAATCAGGATATCTCGGTCAACCGGCTGGAGCGGCGCGGTATCCTGCACACCGTGATCCGGCCGCAAGGTTGGCCGCAAGCGGTAGCCTGCCTCTGCGCCCACCTTAACTTGCTGGCGCGCGACCGCCGCCGCCAGTACCTGACGCTGCAGCACTACATCCAGCAGCACATTCCGGCCGGCATGCCGCTGATCCTGGCCGGCGATTTCAACGACTGGCGCGGCGAGGCCGACAGCTGGCTGGGGCGCGGCTGCGGCCTGCAGGAGGTGTTCGTGCAGCAGCAGGGCCAGCACGCGCGTAGCTTCCCGGCGCGGCTGCCGCTGCTGCCGCTGGACCGCATCTACGTGCGCGGCCTGCGCGTCCACCAGGTGGCGGTGTGTCGCGGCCAACCCTGGTCGCACCTGTCCGATCACCTGCCGCTGTTTGCCAGCCTGTCGCTGGCGTCTTGAGCCGGTGGCACGGTTCTACGTCTCGCCGTCGCCGTCCCTGAACCACAACGCGTCCGGCAGCTGGCCGAACACCTGGCGCAGCCCTTCGCCCCAGCCCTGGCGCAATTGCAGGAAATACGGGTCGTCCTCGGTGACGCGGTGGCGCGGCGCGAAGTCGAAATCGTCACGCTGCTGCCACAAGAGATCAATCGGCAGCCCCACCGACAGGTTGGAGCGGATGGTGGAGTCGAACGAGATCAGCGTGCACTTGATGGCCTGCGCCAGCGGCGTGTCGTGGCGGATCACCCGGTCGAGGATGGGCTTGCCGTACTTGGCCTCGCCGATCTGCAAGTAGGGGGTGTCCGGCGTGGCCTCGATGAAATTGCCCTGTGGGTAGACCTGGAACAGCCGCGGCGGCTCGCCCTGGATCTGCCCACCCACCAGGAAGCTGCAGCCGTAGTCCACGCCCTGCGACTGGGTCTGGCCGTCGCCGTCGCGGGCGATCACCTCGCGCACCGTGCTGCCAACCAGCTCCGCCGCCTGGTACAGGCTGCTGACCGTGTGCAGGTTGGCCGCATCGTGGCTGAGCCGGCTTTTCAGCAGGCTCACCACGCTCTGGGTGGTGGCCAGGTTGCCGGCGTTCAGCAGCACAATCTGCCGCTCGCCCGGCACCGCGATCACGTTCATCTTGCGGAAGGTGGCCACGTGGTCCACCCCCGCGTTGGTGCGCGAATCCGATGCGAAGATCAGCCCCTCATCCAGCACCATGCCGACACAGTAAGTCATTGCTGGTCTGCCTCCGTTACCCGTGCATGCGCCTGCAGCGCCTCGCTGCCGCCGCCCCGGCGCACGCCGCGCACCGGGCTGGCATCGCTGTAGTCCAGGCCCACCGCCAGCTTCAGGTGGTGGCGGTCCGGCCGCATGCGGTTGCTGATGTCGAAGCCCAGCCAGCAGCCCGCGGCATGCACCTCGGCCCAGGCGTGGCTGGCGACGTGGGTGTCGCGGTCGCTCAGCAGGTAGCCGCTGACATAGCGTGCCGGCAGCCCCAGGCTGCGGCAGGCGGCGATGAACACGTGGCTGTGGTCCTGGCATACGCCGGCGCCCAGTGCCAAGGCCTGCGCGGCAGTGGTTTCCGCCACGGTGACGCCGCTGGTGTAGGGCATGGCATCGGCTATCGCCAGCATCAGCGCGGCGAGGCCGGCTTCAGGGTTGGCCGCAATGGCATTGGCGTGACCGGCTGCCAGTGCGCGGATGGCGTCGTCCGGCTCGGTCAGCGCGCTGCCGCGCAGGAACACCGGCGGCGGCAGCGCCTCGTCCTCGTCCGCCCAGTCGTCGCTGGTTTCCACCACGCCGTGGGCGCGCAGGCGAATCTCGCTGTGCGGCGTGTCCAGGGTGAGCACGTGCAGGATGTTGCCGTAGGCATCGGTGCTTTCGCTGGCGGCTACCGGCAGCTCCAGCTGCCATGACAGGATGCGCTGGTGGCCGCTGTCCGGTGGGGTCAGGCGCAGGTACTGGGTGCTGTGGCTGACGATATCGTCGTAGCGGTACACGGTTTCGTGGTCGATGGTCAGTTGCATGCTGCCTCCTGGAAAGCGTAGTTCTTACATGTATGGATTGCGGTGCGGGCGTCAGTCGGCAAGGGCCAGTTGCCAGTAGGCAACGTCGAGCCAGCGGCCGAACTTGCGGCCAACCTGTTCGAAGCTGGCTACCTGCCTGAAGCCCAGCGCGCGGTGCAGTGCGTCGCTGGCCGGGTTGGGTTGCGCCACGCCGCCGATCACGGTGCGCAGCCCTAGGGCGGTGAGCCGTTGCAGCAGCTCGCGGTACAGCAGCTTGCCCAGGCCCTGACCCACGGTGGCCTGGCGCAGGTAGATGCTGGCTTCCGCGCTGTGGCGGTAGGCCGGGCGCGCGCGCCAGCGGCTGGCATAGGCGTAGCCGAACAGTTCGCCGTCCTCGGCCTCGGCCACCAGCCACGGCAGGCCTTGCGCCTGGGTGCCGGCAATGCGCTCGGCCATGTCGGCTACGCTTACCGGCTGCTCTTCGAAAGAGATGGTGGTGTACTCGATGTAGGGGTTGTAGATGGCGCAGATGGCGGCCGCGTCGTGCGGGGTGGCCTCGCGGATGATCAGCTCGCTCATGCTGCCTCCAGGTAGGCGTCGTGCACGGCATCGCCCAGCGCGTGAATCTGGCTGAGGAACTGCGCCAGGTAGGCGTGCAGCCCGCCGGCAAGAATGCTGTCGATCTGGTCGTAGCTCAGCTCGGCGTGCAGGGTGGCGGCCAACCTTTTGGCACGGTGGCCGGTGTCGCCCTGGATGCGCGGCAGCAGCTCGGCAATCTCGTCCACGCAGGCGCGCAGCGAGCGCGGTACGTCCGGGCGCAGGATCAGCAGCTCGGCCACCCGCCGTGCGCTCAGGCTGTCGCGGTACAGCTCGTGGTAGGCCTCGAAGGCGCCCAGCGAGCGTAGCAGCGCGCCCCACAGGTAGAAATCCGCCGCGCTGTCGTCCAGCTCGTGGCCCACCAGGTGCGATTTCACGTCGATCAGCCGCGCGGTGTTGTCGGCGCGCTCCAGGAAGGTGCCAAGGCGGATGAAGGAAAACGCGTCGTTGCGCTGGATGGTGCCGTAGGTGGTGCCGCGGAACAGGTGCGAGCGCTCCTTCACCCAGTCGAAGAAGCCGGCCAGCGGGCGGCCCTCGGCGGCCATCTGCCGCGCTTCCAGCCAGCTGGCGTTGATGTTTTCCCACATCTCGCCGGTGATCTTGCCGCGCACGGCGTGGGCGTTTTCGCGGGCGTATTTCAGGCAGCTGATGATGCTGGCAGGGTTGGCCGCATCGAAGGTCATGAAGTGCAGCACGTCGGCGGCGGCAAGCTGCGGGTGGCGGGCGCGGCAGGCGTCCAGCGCGCCGGTGGTGGCTAGCGCGGCGGCAATGTCGGCACCGCCGCGGGATTGCGGCAGCAGCGACAGGCTGTGGGTCACGTCCAAGAGGCGCGCCAGGTTTTCGGCGCGCTCCATGTAACGGCTCATCCAGTACAGCTGGGAAGCGGTGCGCGAGAGCATCATGATCATTCCTCCAGTATCCAGGTGTCCTTGGTGCCGCCGCCCTGCGACGAATTCACCACCAGCGAGCCTTGCTTGAGCGCTACCCGCGTCAGCCCGCCAGCCACCATGCTGATTTCGCGGCCGGACAGCACGAAGGGGCGCAGGTCGATATGGCGCGGGGCGATGCCGGCCTCCACGAAGGTGGGGCAGGACGACAGGCACAGCGTAGGCTGCGCGATGTAGTTGGCCGGGTCGGCGAGGATGCGCTGGCGGAAGTCCTCGATCTCGGCGCTGCTGGCGGCGGGGCCGATCAACATGCCGTAGCCGCCGGCGCCGTGGACCTCCTTCACCACCAGCTCGGCCAGGTTGTTCAGCACGTGGTCCAGCTCGGCCGGGCGGCGGCACATCCAGGTGGGCACGTTCTGCAGCAGCGGCTCCTCGCTCAGGTAGAAGCGGATCATGTCCGGCACGTAGGGGTAGATGGATTTGTCGTCCGCCACGCCGGTGCCGATGGCATTGGCCAGAATCACCCCGCCGCTGCGGTACACCGACAGCAGCCCGGGCACGCCCAGCATGCTGTCGGCGCGGAAGGCCAGCGGGTCGAGGAAGGCGTCGTCGATGCGGCGGTAGATCACGTCTACCTGCTTGTGGCCGGCGGTGGTGCGCATGTACACGCGGTTGTGCTTCACGAACAGGTCCTGGCCTTCCACCAGCTCCACGCCCATCTGCTGCGCGAGGAAAGCATGCTCGAAATAGGCGCTGTTGTGGTGGCCGGGGGTGAGCACCACCACGGTGGGGTTTTCCGCCAGGCTGGCGTGGCGCAGGGTGTTCAGCAGCAGGGTGGGGTAGTGCTGCACCGGGGCCACCGCGTGGCTGGCGAACAGCTCGGGGAACAGCCGCATCATCATCTTGCGGTTTTCCAGCATGTAGGACACGCCGGAGGGCACGCGCAGATTGTCTTCCAGCACGTAGAAGTTGCCGTCGTTGTGGCGGATCACATCCACGCCGGTGATGTGCGCATAGATGCGGTGCGGCAGGTCCAGCCCCTGCATGGCTGGCTGGTACTGGCTGTTGGAGAACACCTGCTCGGCGGGGATGATGCCGGCCTTCACGATGTGCTGCTCGTGGTAGATGTCGTGCAGGAAGGCGTTCAGCGCGGTGACGCGCTGGCGCATGCCGGCTTCCAGCGTGCGCCAGTCGCTGGCCGGGATGATGCGCGGCACGCTGTCGAACGGGATCAGCCGCTCGGCGCCGGAATCATCGCCGTACACGGCGAAGGTGATGCCGACACGGTGGAACATCAGGTCGGCTTCGGCACGTTTGCGCGCCAGGGTCTGCGGCGACTGCGAATGCAGCCAGTGGGCAAAATCGCGGTAGTGCGGGCGGATTCCCCCGCTGGCGAGCAGCATTTCGTCGTAGTGGTGCGCTTCGGGCAAGGTGAGGGCATGCATGGCGCGTTCTCCGGCTGTTCATCGTCATGAACCGTTCAGCAAGGCCCGTGCCAGTGTTTTTACCTGTTTAAATGCCAATCGCAATATGTTTTTGCACTGAAATGATGCGTACATGGCATGGTTTTCAAGCCATGGGTCATGGTGGTGCGCTATGCACTAAGCATGTGCATTCATGCCCGGGTAACAATGCTTGAAACGTTTTGGGCATGATCTTATGCTGCTGTTTACCTTATACGGATAGCGGCTATGCCATGCATGCTTCACCCTTTGCGGCCAACCTTGTCGTGCCGGCCGAGCTGATGGCCAGCAGTGAGCGCGCCTTGCCGCTGGCCGTGCTGTTGCAGCGCTCGCCGGCACGCTGGCAGCTGCTGCTGGCCTGGCTGCTGTCGCTGGCGGCCGGCCTGTGGCTGGCGGCGGTCGAGCTGTACGCCGGCTGGTACGGCTACAGCGTCCGCTTCGGCGAGCTGGATTTCGTGATCAGCATTTATCCGCCGCTGACCATCGCCACCCTGTGGGTGTTGTGGTTCGGCTACGCCTGGGGCGCCAGCCTCGCCTATCTCTCCACCTTGCTGGTCGCCTACCTGTCCGGGCTGCCGCTGGGCTGGGCCTTGCTGTTTGCCTGCTCCAATCCGCTGGGGCTGCTGGTGCTGTCGCTGGTGTACCGCCATGTCAAGGTGCGCTATGTGCCGTCGTCGCTGCCGGCGGCGCTGTTCTTCGTCACCATCTGCTTCATTTCCGCCGTGTCCAGCGCCACCGGTTCCTTCATCTGGAGCTACAGCAACAAGCTGTCGGCGATGGGCGCCTTTGCGGTGTGGCAGGGCTGGTGGTCGGGCAATTTCCTGCAGACGGTGCTGACCTGCGGGCCGCTGCTGCTGCTGGCTACGCCCGCGGTGCTGCGCTGGCGCGAACAACGTTGGCCGCAGCGTGCCGCGGCGGCACCGGCGCAGCGCTGGGTGGGGCTGGTGGCGGTATTCGCGTTGTGCGGCGTGCTGGGCTTCCTGTGGCTGTCGTTCTGGCTGGCGGATCGCAGCGTGGCGGCGCAGGTTGGCGATACGGCGCAGGCGTGGCAGCAGCGCGCGATGCTGTATCGCGACTCGGCGATGGCGGTGTACTGGGTGCTGTCGGTGCTGCTGTTCGCGCTGGTGTTCCTCGGCTACCGCTTCTTCCGCCAGCGCACGCTGCAGCTGCAGCAGGCGGCACAAAGCGTGGCCTTCGAGCGCGACTGGGCGCTGCAACGGCAACAGGAGGCCGAGCAGGCGCACCATGCGCTGCAGACGCTGAACCGCGAGCTGGCGGTGCGCATGGCGGAGGTGGAGCAGCTGCAGCAACAGCTGCAGGAACAGGCGCAGCGCGATCCGCTGACCCGGCTGTACAACCGCCGCTACCTGCACGAACGGCTGCCGGTCGAGCTGCAGCACGCCGGTCATCTCGGGCAGTCGCTGTGTCTGGTGCTGATCGATCTCGACCACTTCAAGGCGGTCAACGACCAGTACGGTCACGCGATGGGCGACGCGGTGTTGAAGTCGCTGGCGGCGCTGTTTGCCGGTCGCCTGCGTAGCGCCGACTTCGCGGTGCGCTACGGTGGCGAGGAATTCTGTCTGGTGCTGCCCGGCTGCGACATCGCCGGTGCCGCCGCCTGCGTTGCCGAGTTGCAGCAGGCCTACGCGGCCTGTCGCGTGGCCGGCGACAACGGTGCGCTGCAGGACCTGCGCTTCTCCGCCGGCATCGCCTGTTATCCGCAGCACGGCTGCGACGAGGAAGCACTGCTGCGCGAGGCCGATGCCGCGCTGTACCAGGCCAAGGCCGCCGGCCGGAACTGCGTGCGCTATCGCGACTGAGCACGCGCTGCGCGGCCGCGGGCTTGCCGCCGCCCGCGCGGACGGGTACAACGGCGCTTTGCCACCCGTTTTCATTCCCTCATGAATCCATCCGATATCCGCGCCGCCGCCATCACCCTCGCGGCGCGCCGCCTCAGCGGTGCCCAGGGCCCGCTCTTGGCCGACGCCCAGGCCCCGCAAACGCCGGACGACGCGCTGGCGATCCAGCAGGCCGTCTCCGGCCTGCTCAACGACGCCATCGGCGGCTGGAAGTGCGGCCTGCCTGCCGACGACAAGACCGTCGTCGCGCCGATCTACGCGACTAGCATTCATGGCAGTCACACCGCCGCGCCGTGCCCGGTGTGGCTGCGCGACGGCGCGGTGCGTGTCGAGCCGGAACTGGCCTTCGTCTTCGACGGCGGCCTGCCGCTGCGCGCCGAGCCTTATACCGAGGCCGAGATCCGCGCCGCCATCACCCGCGTGCACCTGGCGCTGGAGCTGATCGACAGCCGCTACCTGCCGGCGCCGAAGCCGTCGTTTCTGCAGTCGCTGGCCGATGGCCTGGTCAACCAGGGCCTGCTGCTGGGGCCGCAGGTCGATCGTGACGCCGCCTTTGCGGCCAAGGTCTTGCCGCTTACGCTGAGTCAGGGCGAGCGCGAGGAAACACTGGCCGGCGTGCACCCGGCCGGCGATCCGCTGGCGCCGTTGTACTGGCTGCAGGGCTTCCTCGCCGCGCGCGGCGAGGCGATCCTGCCGGGGCAGGTGGTGATCACCGGTTCCTATGCCGGCGTGCTGACACTGGCGCCGAACAGCGAGGCGACCCTGCGCTACGGCGAGCTAGGCCAGCTAAGCGCCTGTTTTAGCGGGCGATAAGGGCAGATGGCAGCGCGATCGCGTGCCAGCGGGCGCTGCCAGTCGCTGTTGCTGGATACAATATTTAAATTGCAAAAAGTTATATAAAAACAAATGTTTGTAATTTTGCGACATAAGGGTAAGATGGTGCATCGCAGCGATTGACACAAACGAATGTATATTGTTCAATTGTGTACAACAACTTGATTAACGCCGATTTGAACACAGCTTGCGGGCGTAAAACAGCTAAAGCGTGGGGATTGTTTTACCAAACGATTCTCCCAATTTTCGATACCGAAGATTCCACGTGATAAAGCCCGCCAGCGCAAACCCGGCGGGCTTTATTGCTTTGGAGTCCAGGATGATTCACCTCAAAAACGTACACAAGCGCTTCCGTCGCCCCGAAGGCGGCTGGTTTGACGCCGTGCGCGACACCACCCTCCACATCAAGGCGGGCGAGATTTTCGGCCTGATCGGGTTTTCCGGCGCCGGCAAATCCACGCTGCTGCGACTGATCAACCTGCTGGAACGTCCCGACCACGGCAGCGTCAATGTCGACGGACGTGACCTGACCGGCCTGTCCGCCGCCGAGCTGCGCCGCGCGCGCCAGAATATCGGCATGGTGTTCCAGCAGTTCAACCTGATGGCTAACCGCACCGTGGCGGCCAACATTGCCTTTCCGCTGGAGATCGCCGGCTGGAGCCGCGCGGATATTGATCAGCGCGTGGCGGAGTGCCTGGACATCGTCGGCCTCGCCGACCGTGCCGGCCACTACCCGTCGCAGCTGTCCGGCGGCCAGAAGCAGCGTGTCGGCATCGCCCGTGCGCTGGCGCCGCGCCCGCACGTGATCCTGGCCGACGAGCCGACCTCGGCGCTGGACCCGAAAACCACGCAGTCCATCCTCGATTGCCTGCAGGACATCAACGCCCGTTTCGGCGTCACCGTGGTGATCGTCACCCACGAAATGCACGTCATCCGCTCCATCTGCCACCGCGCAGCCTTGCTCGACGCCGGTGAAGTGGTCGAGCTGCTGCAAGTCACCGACAAACAGGTCGCGGCGCGTTCGGCGCTGGCCAAATCGCTGCTGGAGGTCGCATAAATGGACGAACAACTGACTCTTGCCCAGGCGCTGGCCAACCTGTCCGATCTGGCGCCGGAAATCTGGCAGGCCAGCGTGGAAACCGGGCTGATGCTGGCCATCGGCCTCTCCGTCGCCATCGTGGTCGGCGGCCCGCTCGGCATCCTGCTGTACCTGACGCAGCCGGGCCAGCTGTTCGCCAACCGTGCCGTCAACGGCGTGGTCGGCTGGTTCGTCAACCTGGTGCGTTCCTTCCCGTTCATCATCCTGATGGTGTCGCTGGTGCCGCTGACGCGTTTGCTGGTCGGCTCCACCATCGGCCCGATCGCCGCCGCAGTGCCGCTGTCGTTCGCCGCCATCCCGTACTTTGCGCGGCTGGTGGAGCAGACGCTGCGCGAGATCCCGCGCGGCGTGATCGAGGCGGCCGAGGCGATGGGCGCCAGCCCGGCGCAGATCATCTGGAAGGTGTTGCTGGGCGAGGCCCGCGCCGGACTGATCTCCAGCCTGACCATCCTCACCATCAGCTTCCTCAGCTACTCGGCGGTGGCCGGCGTGGTCGGCGGCGGCGGCATCGGTGACCTGGCCATCCGTTACGGCTACTACCGCTTCCAGACCGAAGTGATGGTGGCGATGGTGCTGCTGCTGGTGGTGATCGTGCAGATCATCCAGTTTGCCGGCAACCATCTGGCGGCCCGCCTCGACAAGCGTTAAGCACTCAATTTAAAGCGGCGGGCGTTCACGCAGACGCCACGCCATTGGACAAAGACTCTCACAAGGAGAACACCATGCGCAGACTCGTACTGAAATCCATCGCTGTTGCCGCCATCGGCCTGACCGCTGCGGCCAACGTTTACGCTGCCGACCCGGCGAAAAAGGAAATCGTCATCGGCACCACCGTTGGCGACTTCGGCGACCAGGTAAAGCAGCAGATCAAGCCTCTGCTGGAAAAGCAGGGCTACAGCGTGAAGCTGGTGGAATTCACCGACTACGTGCGTCCTAACCTGGCACTACAGGAAGGCTCGCTGGACGTCAACGTGTTCCAGCACAAGCCTTATCTCGACAACTTCGCCCGTGAAAACAAGCTGCAGCTGAAAGAAGTCTTCCAGGTGCCGACCGCACCGCTGGGCATCTACGCCGGCAAGCTGAAGTCGCTGAAGGACGTGAAAGTCGGCAGCACCCTGGCGGCACCGAACGATCCGTCCAACTTCGCCCGCGCGCTGGTGATGCTGAACGACCTGGGCTGGGTCAAGCTGAAGAAGGGCATCAACCCGCTGACCGCGTCGGAAAAGGACATCGAAGTCAACGTCAAGAAGATCAAGATCGTGCCGCTGGAAGCCGCGCAACTGCCGCGTTCCCGCGCCGATGTTGACTTCGCGGTGGTGAACGGCAACTACGCCGTCAGCTCCGGCATCAAGCTGACCGAAGCCGTGTATCAGGAAAAGAGCTACGCCTACGTGAACTGGGGCGTGGTGCGCGCGGCCGACGTGAACAAGCCGTGGGCCAAGGACGTGATCGCCGCCTACAACTCGCCGGCGTTCCGCGCCTGGGCGAAACAGAAGTTTGCCGGCTACAAGTTCCCGGCCAACTGGAAGTAAGCGTTTTATCCGTGCCGTGGCGGCCTGCGGGCCATGCGGCGCGGCGGTTTTCCTTGAAACACTCCTGGCATTCAAGGCTGCTCGGCGGATCCTGCGATCCGCCATTTTTTTGGCTATGTCCCAGTGACGAGGGTCAACGTTGGCCGCAGAGCACGCTGCTGCAGCGCGGTGCGGCCCGCGCTATGATGCGTCATCGTCAACCCCGCGGTATCCCGCCATGAGCCAGTTTGTTTCTTCCATTGCCGCCGATGACAGCGACGGCCTCAGCCTTGATTTTTCCCTCGGTTTGTATGCCAGCAACAGTCTGGTGTTGACGCGCCATGCCGACGATGCCCTGCCGGTGGACGAGCGCGGCATCATGATGACCAGCGATGACGACGATCCCAACGAGCGCCTGCTGTCGGTGATGTGGGGCAAGACCAGCGTGGTGCTGCTCAGCAGTCACAAGGAGTACGTGCTGGACGTGTCCCACGTCGGCGCCGGCGAGCTGGCGGCGGCGCGGGCGATGCTGGTGCGCATGAATCACGATGCGGTGGTGACTGTGGAGGAATAAAGGGCACCTCGCAAAATCCCTGCTTTCGTTGCGATACGGCCTTGCTCACGAAAAATTCTGCCTTGCCTATCAAGCAGGTGCAGCGTCGGAATTTTGCGCTCGCACCTGGTCTCGCCTGGAAATCCGGGCTTTTCGAGGCGCCCTGAACTTGTTGCGGCCAACCTTGGCCGCAGTCGCAAAAAAGCCCCGTACTGGCGGGGCTTTGTGTTGCGCGTGAGCGGCGGGGCAGGGCTTAGCCGCGCATGCGGCGCAGCACCTCGTCCTTGCCGATCAGCGCCAGCACCGCGTCGACCGACGGCGTCTGCGCGGTGCCGCACACCAGTACGCGCAGCGGCATGCCCAACTGGCCCATCTTGATGCCTTCGTCGGCGCAGAACGGCTTGAACAGCTCGTGGATGCTCTCGGCGGTCCAGCTGTCCAGCGCGGCCAGGCGCTCGGCAAAGCGCAGCATGCGCGCGTGGCTGTCGGCGGACAGGTGTTTTTCCACGTCGGCGGCGGCAGGCTCCCGCTTGGCGTAGAAGTAGTCCACTTCCAGTGCCAGCGCGTTGAGATCCTGCACGCGCTCCTTCACCAGCGCGATCACGTCCGACAGTGCCGGGCCGGTGGTGGTGTCAACATTGGCCGCAGCCAGGCGGCCGGCGATCAGCCCGGCCAGGCGCGCGTTGTCGGCGGCCTTGATGTATTGCGCGTTCAGCCACAGGAATTTCTCGTGGTTGAAGCGGCTTGGCGAACCGCTGACCGCTTCCAGCGTGAACCATTCCACGAACTGCTGCATGTCGAACAGCTCGTCGTCGCCGTGGCCCCAGCCCAGGCGCGCCAGATAGTTCAGCAGCGCTTCCGGCAGGATGCCCTTGTCGGCGTAATCCACCACGCTGACCGCATCGCGGCGCTTGGACATCTTCTGGCCGTCCTCGTTGAGGATCATCGGCAGGTGGCCGTACACCGGCAGCGGCGCGTTCAGCGCCTTCAGGATGTTGATCTGGCGCGGGGTGTTGTTGACGTGATCGTCGCCGCGGATGACGTGGGTGATGTTCATGTCCCAGTCGTCCACCACCACGCAGAAGTTGTAGGTCGGGCTGCCGTCCGGACGGGCGATGATCAGGTCGTCCAGTTCGGTGTTGGCGAATTCGATACGACCCTTGACCGCATCATCCCACGCCACCACGCCATCCAGCGGGTTCTTGAAGCGGATTACCGGTTGCACGCCGGCCGGTGGAGGCGGCAGGGTCTTGCCGGCTTCCGGGCGCCAGCGGCGGTCGTAGCGCGGCTTCTCGCCGTTGGCTTCCTGCTGCGCGCGCAGTGCTTCCAGCTCTTCCTTGCTGCAGTAGCACGGGTAGGCGTGGCCGGCGGCGACCAGCTGCTGGATCACTTCCTTGTAGCGGTCAAAGCGCTGCGTCTGGTAGAACGGGCCTTCGTCGTAGTCGAGGCCGACCCAGTGCATGCCGTCGAGGATGGCTTTGACCGATTCCGGCGTCGAGCGCTCCAAGTCGGTATCTTCGATGCGCAGCACGAAGGTGCCGCCGTGTTTGCGGGCGAACGCCCAGGAGAACAGCGCGGTGCGGACACCGCCGATGTGCAGGAAGCCGGTCGGGCTGGGGGCAAAGCGAGTGCGGATCATGTTGGCTGGCCAGCGAATACGGAAAAGCGGCTATTGTACGCTGCCGGCAAAATGGCGGGCAAACCATCGCCGTCGCGGATGCGGTTTTCGCGGTGTCGCGGCAGGCTGCGGCCAACGTTGGCCGCAATGCAAAAAGCCCGTTACCGAGGTAACGGGCTTTTTCTGTTCTGGCGTCCCCACGGGGAATCGAACCCCGGCCGCCGCCGTGAAAGGGCAGTGTTCTAACCGCTAAACTATAGGGACTTAAGTGGTGGAGATAAGCGGGATCGAACCGCTGACCTCTTGCATGCCATGCAAGCGCTCTCCCAGCTGAGCTATACCCCCACTGGCTTCGTATCGCTGTGCTGCGTTACGAATTGGTGTGCACTTTAACGTCTGATTTTTCCTTCGTCAAGCCTGTCATTTAAATTTTTTGCCGTTCTGACATGTTTTAAATGACAAGCCACTGATTTTTATTGGTTAATTATTTTATTGCATGGTGGCAGGCAGATTGTAATGACCGTGCCATCTGGCTTTGCGCGCGGTTGCCTGTGTCGAAAGTGTGCAAATCGGGATGGATTATTAAATTGTGCCCGCTTTGCCGGCGGCTCCGATGTTTTCCTTGACCGGCCACATCGCGTAGCCGCCGCCTGTCATCGCCCTGGCTTGGTACTGGCAGGACCTGCTGCCGGTCACGTCTCCTTCCGCTGCTCCTGTTTCACGTTCCCTTCCTTCGTCTGCGTTGTGCTTGCTGCGGCGTTTTTGCCCGAGGCCAGCCTGTGGCATCCCGTTGTTCCGGCGGCATTATTGCACCCGCTACTGGCAGGACGCTGCCGTTCGTACGGGATAAAGCTGGACAGAACAGCCCGTTGCAGAATTTCCAATGATATCGCCGGTAAAGCTGTCATTTATCTGATTAATAAAATGATATTTGTTTAATTAAAACAAAGACATATATCTTGCGTGCTAATTTTCGCATCGACCGGAAAACGAGGCGGAAACTCCTCAGCAACTATGTATAGTTGCGGCGTCATCCGATAGGTCCTGACGTGGAATCACGGCGTCGGTCTTCTGGCCAGACTATGTGAACTGACTTGACTGTTTGTAACTGACATCTTCCGGTTATTGATTTTAAAAGCAACCGTTGCAAGTAAAACAACAAGTGTCAGCAAGATGAATGGCCGGCGCCAGCGCCTGCCGACGGGATGCCAAAAAGGGGGCGCGTTCCTGTCGGGCGGGTGGCGGGAGCCATCGAGGCAGCACGGCAGCGCTATCGGAACAGACGAAGCAAGGCTTGGTTGTGGCGTGTTGCCCGCAGCCGGGAGCGGACGCGATGCGGTACCGCTTCCGGCTGCCGCCGCCACGCAGGATAAGGGGATGGCCGGATCGGGCAGGGCGCTGGGCGCCGTCTGTCGGCCGCCCAGGTTACACGAAAGGAACGTATGTCTATTGCAGCAGCGCCAGCCTGGCCGCGCCTGATGGTGCGCAGCGGCACCATGTTGTCACTTGTCTTGACCCTGTTTGCCGCCCCCGGCATGGCCCAGAGCAGCAGGGCCCTGCCGCAGAACCAGGGCACCGCGACGGCAGCGGTGGCAGTGGAGCGCGAGGGCGAGCTGGAGGTGATCCACGTTCACTACTTCGACAAGACCACCGGCAACCGCTACTACCTGAAGACGGAAGAGGGTCGTGTCGAGCTGAAGTTCAAGGGCAAGGGCCCGCGCCAGCCTAGCGGCACCAAGGTGCGGGTGAAGGGCTCGCTCAGCAACAATGTGCTGGCGCTGGACAGCACCGGCAGTACCAGCTACCAGGTGCTGGCACTGGCGACGTCGAATACCTTTGGCGACCAGAAAACCGCGGTGCTGCTGGTCAACTTCCAGGACAACCAGACGCAGCCGTATACCGTGAGCCAGGCCAACACCACCGTGTTTGGTGACAGTAACAACTTTTTAAAAGAAAACTCGTCGCAGCAGACCTGGCTGAGCGGTAACGTCTTCGGCTGGCTGACGCTGCCGATCAACCAGACCTGCAGCCCGGACAACGTGGCTGCCTACGCCAACCAGGCCGCCCAGGCCGCCGGCATCGACCTGACGCAGTATCCACGCCGCATCTACGTAATGCCGAAAAACAGTGCCTGCACCTGGTCCGGCATGGGGACCGTCGGTGGTGCGCCGTCGTCATCGTGGCTGAACGGTGCGCTGTATCGCGGGGTGGTCACGCACGAGATGGGGCACAACTTCGGTCTGTGGCACTCGCACTCGCTGGATTGCGGCGCGACCACGCTGGGCAGCAGCTGCAGTCGCAGCGAGTACGGTGATGCCTTCGATACCATGGGCAATGGCAGCGTGCACTACAACGCGTTCCAGAAGGAGCGCCTGGGCTGGCTGAACTACAACCAGTCGCCGGCCATCGCCACCGTGGAAAGCGGTAGCACCACCGTCACGCTGGCGCCGTACGCGGCGGCCGATAATGGCATCAAGGCGCTGAAGGTGCTGAAAGGCGTGGATGCCACCACCGGGCAGAAGAGCTGGTACTACGTCGAGTTCCGCCAGCCGCTGGGCTTCGACAGCGACATCTCGCGTTTCCCGTGGGCGGTCAATGGCGTGCTGGTGCATAGCGGTAGCGACACCAGCGGCGACACCAGCGATTTGCTGGACCTGACGCCAAACAGCTCGGCCACCGACGACATCAGCGATTCGCCGCTGGCGGTGGGCAAGACCTTTACCGATAGCAGCAGTGGGGTGAGCATTTCCCTGCTGTCGGCAAGCAGCAGCGGCGCCACGGTGAGCGTGGCGACCGGCGGGCAAACCCCGGCGCAGCCGGTGTGTACCCACGGCAATCCGAGTGTGGTGTTGACGCCGGGACAAAGCCCGTCGGTGGCCGCCGGCACGGCAGTGAGCTTCAGCCTGAGCGTGACCAATAACGATTCCAGCGCCTGCAGCAGTTCGCAGTTCAGCCTGGCGGCCACGGTGCCGACTGGCTGGAGCAGCAGCCTGCCGCTGTCGACACTGACCCTGGCGCCGGGTGCCAGCAGCAGCACCACGCTGAGTGTGACGTCGGCAACGACCGCGGCTGGCGGCTCCTACGGCTTTAGCGTCGTTGCGGCCAACGTTGGCAGCGCGACCTACCGCGCCACGGCCGCGGCAAGCTACGTGGTGGCCAGCAGCACGACCAGCACCAGCAACAAGCCGCCAGTGGCGGTCAATGATGGGGCGGCAACCAGGATCGGCACCGCTGTCAAGGTGGTGGTGCTGGGCAATGACTACGATCCGGAAGGCAAGCCGTTGCAGGTCAAGACCGTGGGCGTGCCGGCGCGTGGCAAGGCGGTGCTCAATAGCGACGGCAGTGTCACCTACACCCCGAACGGCAAGTTCAAGGGCAGCGACAGCTTCAGCTACAGCATCAGCGATGGGGCCGCGACGGCCAGTGCGGTGGTGTCGGTGCAGGTCGCCAAGTAAGGCTGATCGTATTGCCAGCAACAGAAAGCCCGGCTTGCGCCGGGCTTTTTTCGATACGCCGTTCTGGTTTACAGGCAGGCGCTAGGCAGGTTGTTGTTGTAGTTGTCCAGTCGGGTGGCCAAGCTACGAGCTAGGCTGATGTCAGCCGCAGTCATGGTGGTATGGGTATACCCGTTGAATGCGTACTTGGTCAGCAGCGCATTGGCTGCCACGATGGCATCGCTGACTTTGGCGCAGCCTGCTGCTCCTGCGGTGTAGTTCAGTTCAGCCGCTACCAGTTGTGCCGCCATGTTGAACAGCGGGTCGCTGGCTTTCTTGGTACCGCTAAAGGTGGACTTGTTGAGCAAGTTGACTGCCTTGCCGCAATCCGGTGCCACGTCAGGGTTGGCCACGCTACCGTGCAGGTAGAAGCTGTCTACCTGGATACCGGTAGGCTCAGCCAGGGCCATGGTGCGGTCGAGGACAGGCGCTTGCTTGCCGCCACTTTGTTTGCAGGAAGCCCAGTTTTTCCAGTAACCGATGGTGCGGGCCTGGCCTTCCGGCGGTGGTACGTTGTCGATGGTGAAGCTCACAGACTGACCGGCAGCGGCGGTAAAGCCGACACAAGTGGTGCTGTTGTCACCGCCATTAGGTGGCGAGAAGGCGCCAGCCATGGAGGACAATGTGGTTGTCCAGCCGACCGGAATCCCCTGTTCGCACAGCTGGTAGCTGCCGGGAACCACCTTGTTGAAGGTAATGGTGCCACCGTTGCCGGCATTGGCCTGCAGGGTTTGCAGGATGGTGCCGTCTGCCGCGGCCGATGCACCGGTACGCAGGCTGAAGGCGAACACTTCACTGCCAGTGATCGGTGCGCCCTTGAAGGTCTTGATTACCTGCACCTCGGCCCGCTTGGTGTTCTTGAACAGGCAGGAGAACACTTTGCCGGCATCGACCGGGTAATTGACGGTAAAGGAGCAGGTCGTGGCAGCAGGGTTGCTGTTGACACTGTTCAGGTCCCAGCCACTCTTCAGTGTTTCGGTCACGGTGTAGACACCTTCGGAAAGCGAGAATGGCTCTCCGCCACCGGTTACGAACGCTACTGCACTACCACCGGCATCAGCTTCGGCGAGGACGCCCGTCCCGGTGCCAGGACCAGTCAGGGTAAAGCTCCACTTGAAGTCGGCATCACCCGCTTGCAGCACCGGATCGGTGACTTTTTGCACTTCGGCGGTGGCCGGACCAAATGCCCGCTTGTTGGCGAACGTGGCTGTACCCAGGCAGATCGGTGTGCTGTCGGTGACGTTCAGGTTGACCGTGCGCGAGTTGCTGGTTGTATCGGCAAGCACCCCGGTGGTTTCAACGTTGGCCGCATTGACGAACACGGTTTCCTCTGCCACTTGATAGGTGTCCGGCACCAGCCCGGTCAGGGTGACCGATTTGGTGGCGCCACTATCGCCGTAGTTGAAGACCAGCTCTTTCTTGCTCTGGTAGGTGGCATCGCCCGTACGGGTAATGGTGAAGCGGATCACGTATTTCTCGCCGCTAGCCAGGAAGGACATTGAGTCCGCGTCGATGCTCTTGTCGATCTTCAGCTCTGCAGCCGAACTCGACACGATCGCTACTTCCACCGGACCGGAAACCTGCGGGCTGCCATCTTTCGGTGTCAGTGTCGCAGTGTCGGTAAGGGTGCCGGAGGTGATTTTCTGGCCATTCAGGTGAATGGTCTTGTTGAACACGACCGAACCGTTGCCGCTTTGTTCGCCGGATGTCCAGTTCACCGGACCTGCGGTTTTGGTACCCAGTACATAGGCCGGATTGAAGCTGCCGGCGACGCTGCCGCCCAGGCTATCGACCGAGAACTGCAGGAAGCTGCCGGAAATCGACTCGGTATCGGTGATGACCGCGGTGGCGTTGGTACTGCTGCCGCTGCTGATGCTGGCACTGGCTTTGGCGGTGGTATTACCGGGTACCGCTATGCCGGTCACCTTGTCGGTGTAGGTCGCGGTGGCGACATCGTTGAAGGCGCCTTCGCTACCATCTGCCGCATCCAGAATCTGCGTATTGGTCAGCACTTTGACTTCGGTCTTGGCGGCCACATCGACATTATTCGCTGTCGCGGTGCTGCCGACCTGGGTTGTCTGCTGATTCAGACCCTTGTAGATCTTGTCAGAGACACTGACGGTGATAGTGCGCGATGCAGGGTTCTTGGCGTACACGTTGGTGGTGACGGTGATCTTGCCGCCGATGGCTGCCGAGCGGGTCCACTGGATGGTGATTTCCACCGGTAGCTGGTCATCGAAGTCCTTGGCGCAGACATTGCCGAAGGAAACACTGGTCGGTTTGGCCTGTTTGGTGATGTTCCAGGTGTAGTCGGTATCCTGGGTGGCGGTCATGTCCTTGCGCAGTTCCTGCGGCAGGATTTCTTTTACCGGGATGGACACGTCACGCGCGCCGATGCCGGCTGTGCCGAAGCTTTCGTTGGTCAGGTTGGCGTGCAGCGACGATCCCGGATACAGGTGTGAACCCAGTGCCAGCCGCGCGTAGTAGTCAAACACGCAGGTGCTGTTCTTGCTCTGGTTAATGGTGACCAGCCGGTAGATCGACTTGTCGGTACCGCCGATGCCGGGATCAAGTACCGCCTGGGCGCCAACGCTGGCAATCGAGCAGGTACCGCTGGAGAGGGCCACATTCTTGGTCAGGGTCGACAGCACGTCGTAGCCGGGTTTGCCGGCATCTTCACGATCAACCACTACCGCGATGGTGTATTGCTGGGTTGACGGTGCGGAGTTGCCGGCACTGACGGTCAGCCGGTAGGGCACCAGGTCCAGCTCGTTCCAGCCCTTGCCGAGGTTACCGGTTGTGTAGGCAGCATCGGGGCAGACAAACTGGCCGCTGCCATTAGGCAGTGTGATGTCGCCGTTGTTGCGGCAGCCTTCCAGCGTGTTTTGGATGCTGTCGGGCGCCACGGCGGCGGCCGGGTTGGAGATCAGCAGCATGAACAGCGTGCTGAACAGCAGGGCGAAAAACCTGAACAGGGGTTGTTTGAAGCCCGCCGTAATACGGGTAGCGGGTATGTGTATTGCGGAAGCCTGGAGCAGCTTCCCGAGGCCGTTGGGACTCATGTTACACCTCCTTTGAAGCTATCAAAGGCGGTTCCTTGCCTAGGAATCGCGCGAGATCCCCTCCTGCATTCAAATCGAAAATACCGCCAGTACTGTTCTGCCGCTTTTGTTCGGTAGCGGTGGCTCCAGCCTGCAAGCCAGACGCGGCCCCCTCCGGCAATGCCTGCCGCGAGTGGCCGATGCGATTACAGAACACGCCAAACGTGTTTGCCTCCTTTCTTTTACGGCGGGATTGGTACGCTGTATCGTAGAATATTGTGATAATAGATTCAACGAAATATTAAAAATATGGCGACAGCAAAATGGCAAGAAATTCCTGCCGCCATCTGCATTTCCGGGAAGTTATCAGTACTCGGGAACGGCTCGGGATTGTTGTTGATTGCGTGCGTAGTGACCCAGCACGCGCGGTACATACTGCATGGTCTCCTGGTAGGGGGGGACGCGGTTGCCGTAACGCGCCACCGCCTGTTCGCCGGCATTGTAGGCCGCCAGTACCAGCCTGAGGTCGTTGCCGAAGCGGCCCATCAGCTCGCGCAGGTATTGTGCGCCGGCGCGGACGTTCTGCCCCGGGTCGTACGGGTCGGTCACGCCGTAACGTCCGGCGGTGGCCGGCATCAACTGCATGAGGCCAATCGCGCCCTTGGGCGACACCGCGCGCCAGTTGTAACCGGATTCGGTGGCGATGACCGCGTGCAGCAGGGCTGCATCCATGTTCAGGTTCTGCGCGGTGCTGTCGATCAGCCGGCTCCAGCGGGCGCGCTGGCTGGCGCGGTACTGTGCGCCGTCCACGCGCTTGCCGGTCGTGACTTCGCCGCTGTCGCGCGGCGTGGTCAGCGCCAGCCGGTAACGCTTGTCCTGCGGCACGTTGCTGAAGTGGGTGGTGCCGTCGGCATCGGTAAAGGTGTAGATGTTGGCATCGGTCACGGCTGGCAGAGCCAGCAGCAAGACGGTCAGTAGCACCGGTCCGTGCCGGCAGCAAGCCGGTCCGTCCCGGGGCAGACAAGCAAGGGTTGCCATGATGGTTTCCTCGGCGAGGTGGTCGGTCAGTAGCTTCCGGTACGGAAGCGGTAGCCCTTGTAGTTCAGGATCACGCCATCGGCCTGGATGGTCTCCAGTTTCATGCCGGCCACCACGTCGTCACCGGCGCGGCGTACCCGGTCGTTGATGATTACCAGTCGCTCCGTACCTTCCCCAGACGAGGAAAACCCGGAAATCACGACCGTGTCACCAATCTCTTTTTGCAGGGCCGCCGGCAGCTCGTGCAGGTTGAACACCTTGTTGTCGATGCGGCTGACGGCAGGGGTGGCGTCGCTTGCCGCTGCCGGGGGCGCGACCGTTTTTGCGGTCGGCTTGCTTGCCGCCGCGACTCGGTGTTCCTTGTGCGCGGATGCCGTCGGATCGGGCAACGTTGGCCGCATTGCCACGGCTTCGGCAGGACCTGGTATGGCAAGCGGCGCTCTTTCCACGGGGGGTAGCGACACCGCCTTCGTCTCGGCCGGCGGCGCGGTATCGCCGCGCAGGGCGTGGGGATGGCTGTCGGCCGCATGGGGCGTGGCCGGCTGGATCGAGGCCAGTGCCTGCCAGCCGAACAGCATGCCGGCCGCGGCGATGCCGCTGCCCAGCAGCAGGGTCAGCAGCAGGTAGCGCCAGCGCGGTTTACCCGGCAACGGCTGGGGGCTCTGCGCAGCGTGGATGGAGTGCACGGTCGGCGTGCTGTGGCGTTGCCGTTCCTGATCGGCCTTGAGCAAGGCATCGAGTATGTAGGACATGGTCACTCCTTACGGATGGGCGTGGTGGCGCTCAGGCGCGGCGAGTCGGAATTGCCGGCCTGCGCCAGCCGGATCAGGGTCAGCGGTCCGGCGATGCCGTCGCCGGGCAGCTCATGCTGCAGCTGGAATTGGCGTACCAGTGTCGAAAGCCCCACATCGTAGCTTGCGGCCAACGTTTTGCCGCCGGCCTCCGGCAGCTGGCCGAGCTGTTGCCGCAGCCAGGCGACCGCCAGGCTGCGGCTGCCTGGCGCCAGCGGCTGCTGGTAGTGCGGCGGCGGCTGCCACAGCGCGGTGTAGCGTCCGTTCCAGGCCTGAGCCAGCGCCTGTCGCGTCAGCAGGTGCGGTTGCTCGCCGATGAGCACCCGCGCGTGCTCGCCTTCCCACGCCAGCAGGGCCAGGTATTGCGGCTGGCCATCGGGCTGCTGCAGTTGCAGTACCGACGGCAGGTTGAGGCGGCGCAGGGTGTCGAGGTCGCCGCTGCCGTTCAGGCAGCGGGCGCCGAACAGTTCGGCCTGCTGGCAGGCGCCGGCCTCGTCGCTGACCGGTGCCGGAATCCGCCATTGCCCCAGCAGCGTGCGGTACGCCGCTGCCTGCGCGAGGTCGGCGGCCGGCAACGGCGCCGGCAGGCGCGTCAGTACGGCGGCGGGGCGGGGCGCGGTGGCGGTTGTGGCGGGCTGTGCCGGTGCTGGGGTAAGGGGTGCCGTGGTGCGGCCGGCGGCGGCCGGCGGGGGCGAGCGCTGGCCGGCCGGTTGCGCGCCATAGAACAGTACGGCGGCGACCGCGACGGTGCTGAGCAGGGCGCCGCTGGCGAGGGCCAGCTTGTGCCACGGGCGGATCGGGCTGCTGTTGAACACCTCCCGCGCCGCCTGCCGCACCGTGGCGCGGTCGACGCGGGGTTTGCCCTGGGCATAGCTGCCGAGCAGGGCGCGGTCGCACAGCACGTTCAGCTTGCGCGGCACACCGCCGGTACAGGCAAACAGCTGCCGCATCACCGCCGGCGGGAACAGGTCGAGATGGCTGCCGGCTACGCTCAGCCGGTGCTGGATGTAGGGGGCGATCTCGTCGCGTTGCAAGGGGCCGAGGTGGTAGCGGGCGACGATGCGTTGCGACAGTTGCCGCAATTCCGGCCGTGTCAGCTTGTCGCGCAGTTCCGGCTGCCCCAAGAGGATGATGTGCAGCAGCTTGCACTCGTGCGTTTCCAGATTCGTCAGCAGCCGCACCTGCTCCAGCACCTCGTCGCTCAGGTTCTGCGCTTCGTCGATGATCAGCAGCGTGGTGCGTCCCTGCGCGTGGGCGGCCAGCAGGTGCTTGTTGATGAGGTCGATGCAGGCCTTGTTGCCGTGCTCGGCGGGCAGCGCGATCTGCAGCTCTTCGCAGAGGGTGGCCAGCAGCTCCGGCACCGTGAGCTTGGGATTGATGACGAAGGCGACGTCGCAGTGTGGGGGCAGCTGCTCCAGAAAGCAGCGGCACAGCGTGGTCTTGCCGGCGCCGACCTCGCCTGTCAGCAGCACGAAGCCGCCTTCGCCCCTGATGCTGTACATCAGGTGGGCAAGCGCTTCGCGGTGCTGCTGGCTCATGAACAGATAGCGCGGATCGGGCGCGATCGAGAACGGAGAGTCGGCAAGGCCATAGTGGCTGGTGTACATGGCACGACCTGCTGTGATGGGCTACCCAATCAAGTGCGGTTGAAAAAAAGTATAGTTTGCCGCCCGGCATTTGCCGGCGCCCCTTTCTTAAACGACACCGCTGTCGCCGCGGTGTTTCCGGTTACAGCTGCCGGTGGCGCGGCTGTCGTTCGTCCCCTGTCTTTCAGGCGGTTCCCTGCTGCGCTCTGCCTGCCGCTGCCGGCATCCCATCCGTTTTTGCTAGCGAAAGCCATATGCGTTGTCTTTGCATTGCGTCTAGCACCTAAGAATGGATGGCGAAAGCCGGCTTGGCCTTCTATAAAAGTATTTGTCTGAATTCTGTTGTAAGCACAATTAACAACTGGGTCAAGTAGCTTACTGTTTGGCAGGCCGGGGCGGGGCTGGCAGGCGGATCGAGGCGTGAATCTATGTATAGCCTTTCTCGGAAGCGATGCGGCGCGGCGGGGTTCACCCTGCTGGAATTGCTGGTGGTGCTGGTGATCATCGGCCTGCTGGCCGGCTACGTGGCGCCGCGCTACTTCGCGCAGGTCGGCAAGGCCGAGGTGAAGACGGCACAGGCGCAGGTGGACGCGCTGGAGAAATCGCTCGACCAGTACCGGCTGGATACCGGCCGCTATCCCACCACCGAACAAGGGTTGGCCGCACTGTACACACGCCCGGCCGACGAGCCGAAGTGGCAGGGGCCGTACCTGAAAAAGGCGCCGCCGCCGGATCCGTGGGGACGGCCTTACCAGTATCGCCAGCCGGGAGAGCGCGGCGAGTATGACTTGTACAGCTACGGCAAGGACGGTCAGGCCGGTGGCTCGGGTGAGGATGCCGATATCGGCAGCTAGGTCAGGCAGATCATGTATTTCGAGGTCAAGACCATCAATCCCGATGGCGAGGTAGCGCAACTGGTGCTGGAAGCCCTCAGCGATGGCGACGCCGTCAGCCAGGCGCAGGACCAGGGCTATGCCGTGCTGGCGGTCAAGCCGCGCAGCCTCTCGTGGACATGGTCGCGTTCCGGCTTCCAGCTGGCGTTGTTCACCCAGGAGCTGCTCGCATTGCTGGAAGCGGGGCTTGCGCTGGTGGAGGCCATCGAGGCGCTGAACGAGAAGGAAACGCGCCCGGAGTCGCGCCGCATCCTGGGCCAGATCATCCTGCGCCTGCAGGAGGGCCTGTCGCTGTCGGCGGCGCTGCAGCAGTTCCCGCAGACCTTTCCCTCGCTGTATGTCGCCACCGTGCGCGCCAGCGAAAAAACCGGCGACCTGCAGAATGCGCTTGGCCGCTACCTCGCCTACCAGACCCAGGTCGACGCGGTGCGCAAGAAGGTGATCAGCGCCTCCATCTACCCGGCGCTGCTGATCCTGGCCGGCGGCGCGGTGCTCTTGTTCCTGATCGGCTACGTGGTGCCGCGCTTCGCGCAGGTCTACGAAACGATGGGAAGCGACCTGCCGCTGTTCTCGCGGCTGCTGCTGGCCTGGGGCCGGCTGTTCCAGGCCTATGCCGTGTTCCTGCTGCCGGCGCTGTTGCTACTGCTGATCGCGGCCGGCTACCTGCTGACCCGCCCCGAGGTCATCCGCCGGCTGGGCGAATGGCTGTGGAAGATCCCGGCACTGGGCGAGCGCATGCGGCTGTACCAGCTGGCGCGCCTGTACCGGATGCTGGGCATGCTGCTGGTCGGCGGCACGCCGGTGGTGCCGGCGCTGGCGATGGTATCCGGCGTGCTGCAGGCCTCGCTGCGACAGCGGCTGCAGCAGGCGGCGCGCGACATCAGCGACGGCAAGCCGATTTCCGGTGCGCTGCACAGCCACGGACTGACCACGCCGGTGGCGCTGCGCATGCTGCGCGTCGGCGAACGCAGCGGGCAGATGGGCAGCATGATGGGCCGCATCGCCGGCTTTTACGAGGAAGAAATGGCCCTGGCGGTGGAGCGTTTCATGCGCATGTTCGAGCCGGTGCTGATGGTGTTTATCGGGCTGGTCATCGGCATCGTGGTGGTGCTGATGTACCTCCCCATCTTCGAGCTGGCCGGGAGCATCCAATGAGCCGCGATCTTTCCCTTCCCGAGCCGGAGGCGTTCAGCGCCCGGCAAGTGCAGCAGGCGCGCGACGACGCGCAGCGCTACCAGCGGCCGCTGCTGGCGGTGCTGGAAGAGGGCAGCGGCCTCGCGCCGGACGCCTTCGTGCGCCACCTCGCCGCCACTGCGCACTACCCGTCGCTTACGATGGCCGACATCGAGCAGCTGCAGCCGGCCTTCGACGTGATCGCCTATCCCGACGCGGTGCGCAAGGAGTGCATGGCCTGCCGCGACGCCGACGGAGGGCTGCGCATCCTGTTCAGCAACCCGTTCGATGCGGCGTTGCAGGAGTGGGTGCACTGCGCGGTGCAGCCGGCGGCCAGCTGGTATCTGGTGCACCGCGGCGACCTGGCTGCCTTCCTCGCCCGCTATGAGGAATCCTGGCGCGCCATCGACGTGCTGCTGGGCTCTGCGGCCAACCCTGCCGAGGCCGCGCAGGCGGTGGAAGACATTTCCTACAAGTCGATCAGCGAAGACACCAGCCAGGTGGTGAAGCTGGTGCACTCGGTGATCTACGACGCGCTGAAGATGGGCGCCAGCGACATCCACCTGGAATCGGTGGGCAACGGGCTGGCGATGAAGTACCGCATCGACGGCGTGCTGCTGAGCGTGGGCAGTCTCAACGGCGCCGACCTGGCCGAGCAGATGGTGTCGCGGGTGAAGGTGATGTCGGAGCTGGACATCGCCGAGCGGCGCATCCCGCAGGACGGGCGCTTCAAGATCGCGATGCAGGGGCGCGAGGTCGATTTCCGCGTCTCCATCATGCCCAACATCCTCGGCGAGGACGCGGTGCTGCGCATCCTCGACCGGCGAACGCTGACCGACAGCCAGCAGGAGCTGCGCCTGGACAGCCTGGGCTTCGACCACCAGCTGATCGGCGAGATCCGCCGCTACATCAGCGAGCCGTACGGCATGGTGCTGGTCACCGGCCCTACCGGCAGCGGCAAGACCACCACCCTGTATGCGGCGGTGACCGAGATCAACTCCGGCAGCGACAAGATCATCACTATCGAGGACCCGGTCGAGTACCAGCTGCCGGGGGTACTGCAGATCCAGGTCAACGAGAAGAAAGGGCTGACTTTCGTGCGCGGTCTGCGCTCCATCCTGCGCCACGACCCGGACAAGATCCTGGTCGGCGAAATCCGCGACCCCGAGACGGCGCAGATCGCGGTGCAGGCGGCGCTGACCGGGCACCTGGTATTCACCACCGTGCACGCCAACAACGTGTTCGACGTCATCGGCCGCTTCATTCACATGGACATCGAGCCGTACAGCTTCGTCTCGGCGCTGAACTGCATCTTCGCGCAGCGCCTGGTGCGGCTGAACTGCCCGTTCTGCTCGCAGCCGGAGCGGCTGAGCGCGGCGCAACTGCAGGCCGCCGGCCTGCCGGCCGAACTGGCGGCGCACGACGGTTTTCGCAGCGGGCGCGGCTGCGGCCACTGTCGCGGCACCGGCTACAAGGGACGCAAGGCGATCGGCGAGATGCTGCGCCTGACCGACGAGATCCGCGAGCTGATCGTGGCGCGCGAGCCGATCCGCCACATCAAGGAAGCCGCGCGCCGCAACGGCACCCGTTTTCTGCGCGAGGCCGCGGTCGACATGGTCAAGCGCGGCGAAACCACACTACAGGAAATCAATCGTGTCACTTTCGTTGCATGAGCGTATCGGTTTGTCGCTGGCGCCGGAACGCGCGGTCTGCCTGCGGCTGTCGCGCGGCCTGCGGCCACGGCTGGTCGAGCGCGCGGTAGCCGCCTGTCCGCCGGCGGAGCAGGGGCCGGCGTGGCGCCCGGCGCTGGCCGCCCTGCGCGGCCTGCTGCAGGACAAGCCGCTGCCGCCGCGTGCGGCCACGCTGGTGCTGTCCAACCATTTTGTGCGCTACCAGCTGATTCCGTGGCGCGACGGGCTGGACACGCCGGAAGAGTGGCAGGCACTGGTGCTGCACGCGTTCCGGCAGGTGTACGGCGATGCCGCCGCGCAGTGGCTGTACCGCTGGAGCGGCAGCGGCTACGGCGGGCCGCTGCTGGCCAGCGCCATCGACAGCGAGCTGCTGCAGGATGCCGGCGCGCTGGCGCAGGAAGCCGGCCTGCGGCTCGCCTCGGTACAGCCCTATCTGATGGCGGCCTGCAACCACTGGCGCAACCAGGTCAAGGTTGGCCGCGGGGCCTTCCTGCTGGCGGAGCCGGGCCGGGCGGGGCTGGCCTGCTTTGACGAGCAGGGCTGGAGCGACCTCGTGTTCGAGCCGCTGGACGGCGACATCGCCAGCGCCTTGCCGGCGGTATTGCCGCGCATGCTGTTGCGCCTGCAGCGCAGCCCGCTGCCGCTGGACGTGTACGCCTTTGCCGGCGACGGCAGCGAGGTGGCGTGGCCCGAGCCGCAGACGCTGCGCCTGCGCACGCTGGCGCTGCCGTCGGCACTGGCGGCCCTGTCCGTGCCGGACCGGGCCGCCTGCAGCATGGCGCTGCTGGGAGACTGACCATGCGCGCGATCGATCTGGACTACGTCAAGACCCGCCACCACTACGGTCGCGGCCTGCTGTTGCTGCTCGCGCTGGCGGCCTTGCTGCTGCAGGGCGGCTACTACGCGAGCCTGCAGCAGGAGGTCGCCGGCCAGCAGCAGATGGTCGCGCGCAACGAGACGGCGCTGCAGCGGCTGCAACCACGCGCCACCCCCGCACAGGCGCCGGGGCTGCAGCGCGAGATCGCACGTGCCAACGAGGTGTGGGCGCGGCTGAACCAGTCGTGGCCGCAGCTGTTCGACGCGCTGGAGGCGGCCAGGAACAAGGACGTCGCCCTGCTGGAGGTGGAACCGGACAGCCTGCGGCGGACGGTGCGCATCACCGCGGAAGTGAAACGGCGCCCGGCGATGCTGGCCTATATCGAACGCCTCGGCCAGCAGCCGGCGCTCGGCGACATCACCCTGCTGGAGCACCACGTCAACCAGCAGGACAAGGAGCTGCCGATCCGCTTTTCGCTGTCGGCACAGTGGAGGGCCGGATCATGAACACCGTATGGCCCCGGTTGCGCTACCTGCGCCAGCAGGCAGGCTGGCCCTTGCTGCTGCTGGCGTTGCTGGCAACCGGCATGCTGCTGTTCCACACCATGCTGACGCGGCCGCTGCAGGGCCAGCTGGCGCAGCTGCAACAGCAGGCGCAGCAACAGCAGCGCGACATCGTGCACCTGCGCTACCAGCGCAGCCACCCGCTGCCCAGCCCGCAACTGCGGCTGCAGCACTTCTACCGCGCCTTCCCGCACCAGTCGACCGCGCCGCTGTGGCTGGAGAAGATCTACGCCGCCGCCGAGGCGCAGCAACTGGAACTGCCGCGCGGCGACTACAAGGTGCTGCCGGATCGTAGCGGGCAGCTCTTGCGCTACGAGGTGCAGCTGCCGGTGCGCGGCAGCTATCCGCAGCTGCGTGCCTTTGTCGCGCAGCTGCTGGCCGAGAACCCGACGCTGTTGCTGGCCAACCTGCGCTTCAAGCGTGACAGCATCGGCCAGCCGCAGCTGGATGCCGCCATCCACCTGGTGCTGCTGCTGAGGGAGGGCTGACCATGCTTGCAAAACGACAACGCTGGCTGCTGCTGGGCGGCGCGCTGCTGCTGACCCTGCTGCTGGCGGCCGGCATCGGACAGCCGGAGGGCGGGAACGGGGCAGCGGTGGTCGAGCCTGCGACGGCGCGTCCGCGCGGCAGTCGCGTCGCACCGCCGGCCGAGCTGCAGATCGGCAGCCTGGCCAGCCTGTCGCGCGACATGGCGGCGGGCAAGGTTCGCGACCTGTTCCCGGTGCAGAGCTGGTATGTGCCGCCCCCGCCGCCGAAACCGGCGCCACCGAAGCCGCCGCCCTTGCCGTTCACCTATCTGGGCAAGGCGATCGACGACGGGCTGGTGAGCGTGTTCGTGGCGCAGGGCGAACGTAATCTGGTGGTGAAAACGGGCGATGTCATCGACGGGGTGTACCGGGCAGACAGCATCCTGCCGCCGGTGATGACCTTCACCTACTTGCCGCTGCAAATGCAACAGACCTTAGAGATCGGAGTGGCAAATTGAAACGCTTACTCTTACGGCTGCTCATCCTGTCCGTGCTCGCGGGGTGTGCCAGCAACAAGGCTTTCATGGAAGGCAAACAGCTGCTGCTGGACGGCCGGGCGGAAGAGGGCTTTGCCCGCCTGGAAGAGGTGGTCAAGCAGTCTCCGGACAACGTCGAGTACAAGAGCTACCTGTACAACCAGCGCGAGCGTTTCATCAACCAGTGGCTGGCGCAGGCCAACAGCGTGCAGCTCAACAACCAGTTCGACGAGGCGGAGCTGCTGTACCGCCGCGTGCTGAACCTCGATCCGCAGAACCAGCGTGCGCAGGCCGGGCTGGAGAGCCTGGTGCAGGACCGGCGCCACCGGCTGATGCTGGACGCGGCGCAGGCGCAGCAGCAAAAAGGCGAGGTGGCGCCGGCACTGGCCACGGTACGGCAGGTGCTGGCCGACAACCCGCGCCACCGCGACGCCAGGATCATGCTGCGACGGCTGGAAGAGCTGGGCGGTAACGACGTCCTGGTCAGCCCGGAGCTGAAATCGGCGCTGGCGCGCCCGATCACGCTGGAATTCCGCGACGCGCCGCTGAAAGCGGTGTTCGAGATCATCTCGCGTACCGCCGGCGTCAACTTCGTCTACGACAAGGACGTGCGCGCCGACCTGAAGGCCACCATCTTCGTGCGCAACACCACCATCGAGGAGGCGGTGCAGCTGCTGCTGGTGTCCAACCAGCTCGACCGCCGCGTGCTCAACGACCGCACCATCATGATCTACCCCAACAACCCGGCGAAGCAGAAGGACTACCAGGAGCTGGTGGTGAAAAGCTTCTACCTGGCCAATGCCGAGGCCAAGGATGCGGCCAACCTGATCCGCACCCTGATCAAGACGCGCGACATCTACGTCGACGACAAGCGCAATCTGGTGGTGATGCGTGACACCCCCGAGGCGGTGCGGCTGGCGGAGAAACTGATCGCGTCGCAGGATCTGGCCGAGCCCGAGGCGATCCTGGAAGTGGAAGTGCTGGAGGTCAACCGCGCCCGGCTGCAGAACCTGGGCATCGAGTGGCCGGGTCAGGTCGGTTACGGCCTGCTGCAGGGCGGCACCACCACCGCGGTGCTGGGTACCGGCGGCAACACCATCTCCGAGGTTACCACCCCGGGCAATACCGTGGCCCAGGGCGTGATCGACCTGCGCGCCAACCCCAGCCGGCTGACCACCTTCATCGCCAACCCGGCGCTGCTGGTCAACCTGCGTGCGCAGGACACCAACGCCAACGTGCTGGCCAACCCGCGCATCCGCGTGAAGAACCACGAGAAGGCCAAGATCCACATCGGCGACAAGGTGCCGGTGTTCACCAGTACCGCGGTGGTCAACGCCGGCATCGCGCAGTCGGTGTCCTACCTCGACGTCGGCGTCAAGCTGGAGGTGCAGCCCACCATCGGCCTCGACGAGGACGTCACCATCGACGTCGGGCTGGAGGTCAGCAGCATCGTCAAGCAGGTGAACTTCGGCGACAGCATCGCCTACCAGATCGGCTCGCGCGCGGTGGACACCATGCTGCGCCTGCGCAACGGCGAAACCCAGGTGCTGGCCGGCCTGATTCAGGACGAGGACAGAAGCTCGGTGACCAAGATCCCGGGTCTGGGTGACCTGCCGCTGCTCGGCCGCCTGTTCTCCACCAATAACGACAACCGCTCCAAGTCGGAAATCGTGCTGCTGATCACACCACACATCGTGCACAACCTGGCGCTGCCGGCACGCAATATTTCCGAATTCCGCGCCGGTACCGAGGGCAGCATCGGCGGCCTGGGCGCGCTTGGCGGCGCACCGTCGCCGATTCCGTCCTCGGCGCCGAGCAGCCGCGGTAGCGTACCGGCGCCAGCCGCCGTGCCGGGCATGATCCCCTTGCCGGGCATCGTGCCGTTCCAGCCGACACCGGCGCCGATCACCGCTCCGGCTCCGGTGCCGGTACCACCGCCGGTGGCACCGGCACCGGCGCAGTAGCCGGACGGGAGGGGACATGAAGGCGCCAGCGCAAACCGGCGGCCACCGCCCGCGCGGCTTCACCCTCATCGAGCTGGTGGTCACCGTGGCGATCGTGGCCCTGCTGGCCAGCATCGCGCTGCCGCTGGCGGAGCTGACGGTGCAGCGCGGCAAGGAGCAGGAGCTGCGCGTGGCGCTGCGCCAGATCCGCGACGGCATCGACGCCTACAAGAAGGCGGTCGACGAAGGCCGCATCCTGAAGGCAGCCGACGAGAGCGGCTATCCGAAGACACTGGCGGTGCTGGTGGAGGGCGTGCTCGATCCCAAGGACCCGGACAAGCAGAGGAAGATCTACTTCCTGCGCCGCCTGCCGCACGATCCTATGGTGGCCGACCCGCAGCTGGATGCCGCCGAGACCTGGGGGCTGCGCAGCTACGACAGCGAGGCCGATGCCCCGGAAGAGGGCGACGACGTGTTTGATGTCTACTCCAAAGCGGATGGCAACGGGCTGAACGGCATCCCGTACCGGCAATGGTGACCATGCAGCCGCCGCGGCGGGCCGCGGGCGGCAGGGAAGATCGGGCTATGAAAACGCAGCAAGCGCGTGGCTTTACGCTGATCGAGCTGATGGTGGTGATGAGCATCATCGCCCTGTTGCTGACCATCGCCGTGCCGCGCTATCTCAGCAGTGTCGAGCGTTCCAAGGAGGCCGTGTTGCACAGCGACCTGTTCATCATGCGCGAGGCCATCGACAAGTACTACGGCGACCGCGCCCGCTATCCGGACGCGCTGGAGCAGCTGGTGACCGACAAGTACCTGCGCAGCCTGCCGCAGGACCCGTTTACCGAGAGCAGTACGACCTGGGTGGTGGTGCCGCCGGACGACCCGGCCAAGGGCGGAGTGTTCGACGTCAAGAGCGGCGCCGAAGGCGAGGCACAGGATGGCAGCCGCTATCAGGAGTGGTAGCGCGCGCCGCCGTGCCCGGCCGCTGCCGGCGCGCGAGCGTGGCTTCACCTATCTCGGCGTGCTGGTGCTGATCGCGGTGATGGGCTGGATGTTGGCCGCAACCGGCGAAGTGTGGTCCACGGTGCAGCAGCGCCAGCGCGAGCAGGAGCTGCTGTTCGTCGGCAACCAGTACCGCGAGGCGATCCGCCAGTACTACGAGCGCTCGCCGGCGGCGGCCAAACGCTACCCGCCGACGCTGGCCGACCTGCTGCTGGACAAGCGCTATCCCAATGTCCAGCGCTATCTGCGCAAGCTCTATCCCGACCCGATGACCGGCAAACCGCAGTGGGGGCTGCTGCGCGCGCCCGACGGCGGCATTGCCGGCGTCTACAGCCTGGGCGGCGGCGTGCCGTTCAAGACCGACCAGTTCGAGCAGCGCGACGCCGCGTTCAAGGATGCGCGCAGCTACGCGCGCTGGCAGTTCAGCTACCAGATCGTTGGTGGCGGCGCGCTGAAGGGCGATGCGGCCAACGAGGACGGCGAGAACGTGCAGCCGTTCGACACACCGGCGGGCAACACCGCCGATGACGGCAGTGAGGACGGCGGCTGAGTGCCGTCGTCCGGTCCGGGTCTGTCAATGCTGCTTTCCCGTGGCGCCGGCCGCTAGTGCGCCTTGCCCAGGCGCGCCGCCTGCAGCCGCTCGCGCTCCTCGCGCGGGGTACAGCCGTAGCGCTGCTTGAACACCCGTGAAAAATGTGACTGGTCGGTAAAACCCCACTGGTAGGCCAGCTGCGCCAGCGTTTGCGGCTGCGGGCTGCCCAGCGCCTGGCGGGCGCCCGCCAACCGCTGTTCGCGCAGCCACAGGCCGAAGGTCTGGCCGGTGTCGCGGAACAGGTCGTGCAGGTAACGCACCGAGATGCGGCAGGCGCCGGCGATCCGCTCCGGATCGAGCCGGGTGTCGGCCAGATTGGCGCGCACGTAGCGCTCGATGCGGCTCAGGTGCGCGGCACGCACGCAGGAGGTTTGCGAATCGAGCACCGCCGGGTTGCCCTCGGTGGCGGCGACGAACAGTTCCAGCAGCTGCTGGCCGACCAGCGGGTGCAGACAGTCGTCGCCCTGTTCCAGCCGCCGCCCGACCGCGCCGAGGTAGTCGGCAAACAGCGCGCCGATGCTGTGGCTGCCGTCAAAGGTCACCGCGCAGTAGCGCTCCGGATTGCGCAGCCGCGCGCGCAGCAGGTGGCCGGGGATTTTCAGCACCCACAGGTTGTTGGCGCGGGTGTGGTGGAATTCGTAGGGATCGTTGCTGCGTTCGAGGATGAAATGGCCGGCGCCGCAGTGCGCCTCGCGTCCCATCTGGCTGAAAAAGATGGCGCTCTGCCGCGGCAGCGACACCAGGAACTGCTCCTCGGCGGTGTCGTGCATCTCGCCGCGCACGCGGCGGTAGCTGAGCGGGCCGCTGCTGAGCCGCGACAGCGACTGCTGCCCCAGCTGCCAGCAGCTGAGGTCGCCCTCGAAGCGCGCCGGATCGAGAAAATCCAGCTGCAGGTTGAAATAGGTCTGGCCGATGATTTCCTGCCAGCGGCGATGGCGTTCCGCCGGCGCGGCGGCGGAAGTCGAGTAGTGCTGCATCATGTGTCGTCTCCTCTGGTGCCACCCCGGGATCGAGTCCGCCCGTCGTCGTTGCGACAGGATGCGCGGGTGTGGCGGCCGGCAGGCTGCCGGCGCTCATCACATGGGCCGACTGCAACGTTGGCCGCAGTCGACATTGCATCATTGCCTATTCTGCCCAGCGTGTCAGTTGATAACTGCCGGACTCGTGCAGCACCGCCTGCCAGCCGGGGCGGATGATGACGGTGGTGGTCGGCTCCTCGATGGCGGCGGGGCCGACGATACGGTTGCCGGCCTTCAGTTGTTCGCCGCGATAGACCGGCGTTTCCACCCAGCGGCCACTGTCGTCAAAAAGCATCGCCCGGAAGCCGTCGTGCGCCTGCGCCACGCCATCCTCGCCAGCGGCCAGGTTCGGCAGCGCCGGCTTGTCGACCAGGCCGCTGACGGTGCACTCCAGGTTGACCAGCTCGACCGGGTTGTGCGGTTCGCTGTAGGTGAACAGCGCTTCGTGGCGCGCGTGGAAGGCCTGCAGAATCTGCTCGGCGCCGTCTGGCGTGATCTCGCCGTTGGCGATCTCCACCGTGCACTCGTGGATCTGGCCCTGGTAGCGCATCTCCAGGCTGCGGTGCACGCGGATCTTGCCATCGTCAAAACCGTCGGCGCGCAGGTGGCTGCGGCCCTTGGCCTCCATGTCGTCGAACAGCCGGTTCAGCGTGGCAAGGTCGGCCTCGCGGTGCAGGCGCATCGGCGCGCTGGCGAGGAAGTTGTACTTCACGTCCGAGATTACCTGGCCGAACGCGCACAGGCAGGAGGCGAATTTCGGCACCAGCACGGTGTGGATGCCCAGCTCCTCCGCCAGCGCGGTGATGTGCATGCCGGTGGCGCCGCCGGCGCAGATCAGCGCGAAGTCGCGCGGGTCGTAGCCCTGTTCGATGGAGATGCGGCGGATGCCGTTGGCCATGTTCATGTTCACCAGCGTGCTGATGCCGTAGGCGGCGCGCTCGACGCTGATGCCCAGCGGCTCGGCCACGTTGGCCGCAATCGCGGCGCGTGCCTTCGGCTGGTCGAGGCGGATGCTGCCGCCCAGTACCGCGTCCGGGCGCAGGTAGCCCAGCGCCAGGTTGGCGTCGGTGACGGTGGCGCGCTCGCCGCCCTTGCCGTAGCAGGCCGGACCGGGGCTGGCGCCGGCGCTGTGCGGGCCGACTTCCAGCATGCCGAAGGTGTTGATGTGCGCGATGGAGCCGCCGCCGGCGCCCAGCGTCTCGACATGGATCATCGGCACGCCGATGCGGTGGCGCAGGAAGTCGATGTTGCGGTTGAGGTTGGTCTGGCCGTCCTTGGCCAGCGTGATGTCGAACGAGGTGCCACCCATGTCGACGGTGATCACGTTGTCGATGCCGAACGGGCGGGCGATGTACAGCCCGGCCTGCGGCGCCGACGCCGGCCCGGAGTTGATGGCGTTCACCGCCCGTTCGCGCATGATGTTGCCGACCGCCAGCCCGCCGTTGGACTGGAAGTAGCGCACCGGGCTATGGGCGCCCAGCTCGGCGAAGAACTGGTCGATGCGCTGCACGTAGCGGCCCATCACCGGGCTGAGGTAGGCGTTGACGATGGTGGTGGAGGTGCGGGTGTACTCGCGCACCTGCGGGTAGACCTCGCTGCCGCTGCACACGAACACGCCGGGCAGGTGCTCTGCCACCAGCTCGCGGGCGCGCTGCTCGTGTGCCGGGTTGCGCACCGACCACACGAAGGAGATCGCCACGCTCTCGACGCCCTCGGCACGGAAGTGCTCGATGGCGGCGAGGATGTCGTCCTCGTTCAGTGCCTCGTGCTCGCTGCCGTCGGCCAGCACGCGGCCGCGCACCGGGCGGCGCAGGTGGCGCGGCACCAGCTGCGGTGCCGGCGGGTAGCTGGCGTCGTAGCGGTAGCCTTCTTCCTTGTGGCCGAGGCGGATCTCGATGCTGTCCTCGTGGCCGGCGGTGCACAGCAGGCCCACCTTCACGCCTTTGAGCTCGATCAGCGCGTTCAGCGCCACGGTGGTGCCGTTGATGCAAAGGTCGCAGTTCTTGATGATGTCGCCGACCGGCATGTCCAGCGCCTCGGCCATCTGCTGCAGGCCGGCGGCGATGGCGCGGGTGCCGTCGTCCGGCGTCGACGGGCTCTTGAACAGGCGCAGCGGGCCGTTGTGCTCGGCCAGCACGAAGTCGGTAAAGGTGCCGCCGGCGTCCACGCCCAAACGGAATCGCTGTTTCATGCTTGTGCTCCCAGGTTCAGTTGCTGACGCAGCGCTGCAGTGGCGGCGTCGTCGATATGCAGGTTGTCATCGGCGATGACCACGCCGTATTCCTCGCGTGCGGCCAACCTTGAGATCAGCCCGTTCTTCAGGTCGGCCAGCACCTGTGCCGGCGGTCGCTGCCACGGCAGGCCGTAGCCGCCGCCTCCGGGGTTGATGTTGCGTGCGCGCTGGCCGGGCTTGAGGGTGGTGATCACATTGTGGCGGTGCACGGTCAGCGCGCCGTCGTGCTCCACTTCCAGGCGGCCGAGCTTCTTGTCGATCAGCACGTCGTGCGCGCCGGCGGCGCCCATGGTCGGGATCTGGCGGCCCTCGCCGAAGGCGATCACCGTCATGTCGTGGCCGCGCGGCTCCACCTCCCACACCGTGCCGCTGCCGCCGCGGTGCGCGCCGGCGCCGCCGCTGTCCTGCAGCAGGCCGTAGCGGTGGATGATGATCGGGTAGGCGTACTCCAGCAGCTCGATGTCGCCGGAGCTGAGTGCGCCGAAGCAGCACAGCGGGCCGCAGGCGTGCCAGCCGTCCATCTGCCGGGTGGCGCCGGCGCCGGAGATGATCGAGGCCAGCACCATGGTTACGTACTGCTCGCCGGTGGCCGGGTTGATGCCGGCGATGTTGATGCCGCTGGCGTGGCCCCAGGAGGCGGTGACGCGCTCCGGCGCGGCGGCCTCGAATGCCATGCGCACCGCGTCGGTCAGCGTTTCCATCGGCGTGGTGGTGCAGTTGACGTGCGGCGCCGGCTCGGCGGCGTTGCACAGCGTGCCGTGGGCGCCGAGATCGACCGACACGCAGCGGTACAGCCCGGCGTTGTAAGGTGGCGGCACCTGCGCGAACATCATCAGCCCGAGATAGACGCCGGACATCGAGTTGCCGGCGTAGGAGTTGATGAAGTAGGGGATCTGGGGCGGGCTTTGCACGCTGATGTGCACGTTGTCGCCGCTGACGGTGACCTGGGTGCGGATGGTCAGCTCGCCGTAGCCGTGGCCGGCGTCCTCCAGCACCGCTTCGCCGTGGTAAGTGCCGTCAGGGATGGAGCGGATCAGCGAACGCATGTGGCGGTCGGCCATGTCCTTCAGTTCGGCGATGGCGGCGCGCACGGTGGCGAGGCCGTACTTGTCCAGCAGTGCCAGCAGGTTGCGCTCGCCGACGCGGCAGGCGCCGAACTGGGCGTTGAGATCGCCTTCCTGGTCGCGGCGGGCGCGCATATTGCACAGCAGCAGGTTGACCACGTCATCGCGGCGGCGGCCCTTGTCCCACAGCTTCACCGGCGGGATGCGCAGGCCTTCGGCGTAGATCTCTTTCGCGTCCGGGTTGTAGCCGGCCGGCACCGGGCCGCCGATGTCGGTGAGGTGGCCCTTGCACACCGCCCAGAACACCAGCTCGCCCTGGTAAAACACCGGCTTGTACATGCAGCAGTCGAGGATGTGGCTGCCCTGGTACACCGGGTCGTTGTGGTAGATCACGTCGCCTTCGTGAATGTCGTCGCCGAAGTAGTCGGCCACCGCCTTCATCGCCGGGATCAGCGAGCCGAGGTGAATGGGGATGTCCTGGCCCTGCAGGATCATTTCCGGCAGGTTATCGAACAGCGCGTTGCTGTAGTCGTGTGCCAGGTTGAACACGCTGGAGCGGCCGGTTTTCTCCAGCGTCAGCGTCATTTCGCGTTGCGCGGTTTCCAGCGCGCCGCGGACCACTGCCAGCGTGATCGGGTCGATCGCGGCTGGGACTTGATGCGCTTGTGTCATGGTGTGTCTCCGTTTTCTGGGGGGCAGCAATGCCTGTTGCCTGACTGCTACGGTAAGAACTTGTCCGGCCAGCGGCTTGCACCAGCGCGCAGGAAAACTGGTCTGCCAGTGCAGTGCGCGGCGACAAAAAAGAACCCCGCAGCCAGGTGCGGGGAAAAGAGGAGTGAAGACGGTAAATGTGAAGCGGGAACGGCGTGCTCAGCCGCCCTGCGTCGCGGCCAGGCGGCTTTGCGACAGCTGCTGCAGGTAGCGGTACAGCCCGAACGACACCAGCGCGGTGGCCGGCGCCGAGAAGCTGGCCAGCAGGCCGCCGCTCTCCAGCAGCGCGATGCCGCAGCCGGCGGCGACAAACCAGGCGCTGATGCCCTCGCGGCGCACCGCCTTGTTGTCTTCCGGCGCAAGGTTGGCCGCAGGCTGGCTGAGGATATGGGCCAGCGCGATGCCGACCCACGCCACCACGAAGATGCCCTGGTAGGCCAGCGCCTGCAGGATGACGCTGAACACATTGCCCAGCATCAGCAGGTAGACGATGGCGCCGACCACCACGCCCCACGCCGCCTTGGGCAGGCGCAGGCCGCAGCTCTTGTCGAAGAAAGTCTGCATGTTGACGGTGGCGAGGTAGAAGTTGGCGGTGTTGATCCGCGTCTGGCTGACCCAGACAAAGGCCAGCCCGACCCAGCCCATCAGCTTCAACAGCGCCAGCACCACCGACACCTCGCTGACGCCGCCGCTGGTTGGAATGCTGGCGGCGAGGAAGATGCCGGCCACGCCGTTGAGCAGGAAGGTGAACAGGTAGAACGGCAGGCCGAAGTTGAAACGGGCGTGGTAGTCGCTGTCTTCGTTCTTGCCGAAGCGGGCGTAGTCCCAGGTGTACATCATCAGGATCCACACCCCCATGAAGTAGCTGAAACAGTGCCACCAGCCATCGGCCGGCGCGCCGCCGGCCGGGGCCAGCTGCAACCAGGCGTCGCTGTAGCCGTATTCGGTGATGGTCAGGATCACTGCGGCGGCGAGGCCCGACAGGTAGAACGGCAGCAGCACGCCGTTGAGCTTGTCCAGCCAGCGCTGCACGCTGCCCAGCACCAGCGGCACGCTGTACACCACCACCAGCAGGTAGGCGTGCTCGATCGACAGCGCCGGGAACATGTGCTGGATGGCGACCGCGATCACCGAGCCCTCGAACACCGCGTAGTAGATGGCGGTGGCGAAGAAGATCAGCGTCGCCAGCGAGGCGCCGGAATTGCCGAACAGGATGCGCGAGAACAGCCCCACCGACAGCCCGCTGCGGATCGCGTAGCGGGTGATGACGCCATTGATCACGCTGTAGCACAGCGCCGACAGCGCGAGGCCGATCAGCGTGTTGACGGTGCCGTAGTTCAGCGCCAGCGTGGCCGACACCACCAGCCAGAACATGGCGCTGCACACCGACCACCACGCCATGCTCAGCCCCAGCCGCCCCATGCGCGCATCGGCCGGCACCGCGCTGCGGGTGAAGTCCGGGTCGTCGTGCCGCTGCGCTTGATTGATCATTGTTGCCACGATTGTCTCCTTATGTTTTAGCCTGATGGCCTGGAGTCATCGTAGGAAGGCGCTGTCCGGCGGGATAGCACGCCAGCGCAGGCTTTGTGGTGCGCCAGTGCAGGCGCACGGCTGCCGCGCAATAAAGCAAGCCCGCCGCCGGCTTGCTTTATAATGCCGCTTTTGTTGACGGGCGGTGCGCAGGCGATGTCGGTTGGTCATTACGAGAATTTCCCGGTCGGTTCCCTCCTGCTGCCGCGGCGCATGCGCCGCGCGGTGCACGTGATCTATCACTTTGCCCGTCATGCCGACGATATCGCCGACGAGGGCAATGCCCAGCCGGCGCAAAGGTTGGCCGCATTGCAGGCGCTGCGCGACGAGCTGGCACGCATCGAGGCCGGCACCACGCCGCAGCTGCCGCTGATGCAGGATCTGGCGCGGGTGATCGCCGCCTACCAGCTGCCGCTGGCGCCGTTTTACGACTTGCTGTCGGCGTTCAGCCAGGACGTGACCAAGACGCGCTACCAGGACTTTGCCGAGCTGGTCGACTACTGCCGCCGCTCCGCTAATCCTGTCGGGCGCCTGATGCTGGCGCTGTACGGCGAGCGTGATCCGCGCAGCCTGGCGATGTCGGACGGCATCTGCACCGCGCTGCAGCTGATCAACTTCTGGCAGGACGTGGCCGTCGACTGGCTGAAGGGCCGCGTCTACATCCCGCAGGACGATCTGGCAAAATTCCGCGTCAGCGAAGATCAGATCGCGCGCGGCGACGCCGGCGGGGTGTGGCCGATGCTGATGGACAAGGAAGTGAAGCGGGCGCTCGCCATGCTGGAGGCCGGCTCGCCGCTGGCGCTGAAGCTGAAGGGGCGGCTGGGCTGGGAGCTGCGCCTGATCGTGCTCGGCGGCGAGCGCATCCTGAAAAAGATACACGACGCGCGCGGTGACGTATTCACGCAGCGGCCGGTGCTGAGCAGCCGTGACTGGCTGGCGATCATCTGGAAGGCGCTGAGCGCGCGTTCCGGCAAAAACAAGAGGAGACGGGCGTGACCCCGCAGCAATACTGTGAAGACAAGGCCGCCAAGAGCGGCTCCAGCTTTTACGCCAGCTTCCGCTACCTGCCGCCGGCGCAGCGCGACGCGATGGTGGCACTGTACGCGTTCTGCCGCGAGGTGGACGACGTGGTGGACGAGATCCACGACGACAACGTGGCGCGCACCACGCTGGCCTGGTGGCGCACCGAGCTGGCGGCGCTGTACCACGGCACGCCCAGCCATCCGGTGATGCTGGCACTCAAGCCGCACGTGGCGCGCTTCGAGCTGCCGCAGGCGTGGCTGGCGGAGATCATCGACGGCATGCAGATGGACCTGGACGTGCCGCGCTACAACCGCTTTGCCGACCTGCAGCTGTACTGCCACCGCGTCGCCGGCGTGGTCGGCCAGCTGTCGGCGCAGATTTTCGGCTATACCGACCGCGCCACGCTGAAATACGCGCACGAGCTGGGGCTGGCGTTCCAGCTCACCAACATCATCCGCGATGTCGGCGAGGACGCGCGCCGCGGCCGGCTGTACCTGCCGGTGGAAGACCTGCAGCGCTTCGGCGTGCCGGCGTCCGAAGTGCTGGCTTACCGCGAATCGCCGCAGTTCGAGGAGCTGATGCGCTTCCAGATCGAGCGCGCGCACCAGCACTACCGCAAGGCGTGGGAGCTGCTGCCGGCGGCCGACCGCAAGGCGCAGCGCATCGGTCTGGTGATGGCGGCGATCTATCGCGCCACGCTGGACGAGATCGCGCTGGACGGCCCGGGCAAGGTGCTCAACCAGCGGCTGTCGCTGTCGCCGGGACGCAAGCTGTGGCTGGCGTGGAAAACCTGGACCTTCGGCTACAAGCCTTGAAACCACGCGTTGCCGTCATCGGCGCCGGCTGGGCCGGCCTCGCTGCCGCCATCACGCTGGCGCCTGCGGCCAACGTGGTGCTGTTCGAGGCCGGCAAGATCGCCGGCGGTCGCGCCCGCCGCGTACCGCTGGACGGCATGGCGCTGGACAACGGCCAGCACATCCTGATCGGCGCCTATCGCGAAAGCCTGCGCCTGATGCGGCAGGTGGGCGTCGATCCGGCACAGGCACTGGCCAGCCAGCCGCTGCGCTGGCACCAGGTCGACGGCGTGCAGCTGCACTGCCCGGACTGGCCGGCGCCGTGGCATCTGCTGGCCGGGCTGTGTCGCGCCAGGGGCCTGGGCTGGCGCGACAAGCTGGCACTGGCACGGCTATTGACCCAGCTCAGGGTGTGGCGCTGGCGGATCGGGCAGGATGTCGCGGCGCTGGACTGGCTGCGGCAGCGTGGCCAGTCGCCGGCGCTGCTGGACGGCTTCTGGACGCCGCTGATCCTGGCGACGCTGAATACGCCGCCGGCGCAGGCGTCGATGCAGCTGCTGGCCAATGTACTGCGCGACAGCCTTGGCGCCGCGCAAGCTAACGCCAGCCGCCTGCTGCTGCCGCGCACCGACCTGAGCGCGCTGTTCGCCGAACCGGCGCTGCAGTGGCTGGCCGGCGCCGGCGCGCAGCTGCGCCTCGGGCAGCGGGTGCGGCACATCGACTGGCACGCGCCGCGGCCGCTGGTGGACGGCGAAGCATTCGATGTGGTGCTGATTGCCACCGCGCCGTATCACGCCGCCGGTCTCGCCGCCGACGAAAAGCTGAGCGAGCTGCTCAAGGCGTGGCAATACCAGCCGATAACGACCCTGTACCTGCGTTTCGGGGGCAGGGTGCGCCTGCCACAGGCGATGACCGGCTTGCAGCGCGGCATCGGCCAGTGGTGGTTCGACCGCGAGGCGCTGACCGGCGAGGCCGGGCTGGTGACGGTGGTGATCAGCGCCGCCGGCGAGCAAGACACGCTGTCGCGCGAGGCGCTGACGGAGCGGGTGCTGGCAGAATTGCAGCAGCACGTGCCGGACTTGCCGCCGCTTAAGGACAGCTGGCAGATCACCGAACAGCGCGCGACCTTTGCGGCCAACGTTGGCCTTGCGCGCCCGGCGCCGCGACTTGGCGTAAAATCCGGCTATCTCGCGGGTGACTGGTTGTGTGCCGACTATCCGGCGACGCTCGAAGGCGCCGTCCGTAGCGGCATCGCCAGCGCCCATGCCCTCATGCAGGATTGGAAAAAAGAACATGATGCAAACGTTTGACAAAGATTATCTCGCCGGCCGCGTGGTGCTGGTGACCGGGGCAACGCAAGGCATCGGCCGCGAGACGGCGCTGGCCGCCGCGCGCCATGGCGCCACCGTGGTACTGCTGGCGCGCAGCGTGAAGGGCCTGGAAAAGGTGTACGACGAGATCGTGGCGGCCGGCCTGCCGGAGCCGCTGGCAATCCCGCTGGACCTGCTCAAGGCCAGCGACGACGAATTCAATACCTTGGCGTTCCAGATCAAGCAGGCGGTGGGACGGCTGGACGGCATCGTGCACTGCGCCGCGCACTTCTTTGCCTTGTCGCCGCTGGTAGACCAGCGCATCGACGAGTGGATAAACCAGTACCGCATCAACACCGTGGCGCCGTTCGCGCTGACCCGTGCCTGCCTGCCGCTGTTGAAGCAGGCGACCGACGCCAGCGTGGTATTCGTCGGCGAGACCCACGGCCAGCACCCGGGCGCGTTCTGGGGTGCCTTCGGCGCCTCCAAGGCCGGGCTGGGTTATCTGGTCAAGGTTGCGGCCAACGAGTGGGACGTGTTCCCGAACTTGCGCGTGAACCTGCTGGTGCCGGGGCCGGTCAACTCGCCGCAGCGCACCCGTACCCATCCGGGTGAGGCCAAGAGCGAGCGCGGCGAACTGGCGGCGCTGATGCCGCATATGCTGTACTGGCTGGGTCAGGCCAGTGCCGGGCGCAGCGGCGAGATCATCGAGCTGGATCTGCGTCCGTCGTAAACCACAAGGACAAGTATGCGTGCCTATCTGTTATTACCAGCGCTGTTGCTGCTTGGCGGCTGTAACTGGGTGATGAATGTCAGCGGCCTGGCGGCCGAGGCCAACAAGGCCATCGGCGCCGCCTGCCGCCAGACCGGCCGTTCGCTGGAGGCGTGCTATGCCCGCAATCCGGATGCGGACAAGGCGCAGATCTACGCCGGCTGGCGCGAGATGCACGAATACATGGCCAAGAACAAGCTGGATACCATGGACCCGCCGCCGGAGCCGGCACCGGACCTGTCCGCGCCGCTGGCCGCGGTCGACAGCAGCAGTGCAAAAGCGGCGGAACACGCGGCTCAAAAAAAAAATGAGCCGGCCGTAAGCTCGCATGCCCCGCTGGCGAAGCCGCATTCGCTGACCAGCGCCGAAGCCGACGAACTGGCGCGCAACGACCCGCAGGTCGAGGCGGTGCTGTCCGCCATCCGCAAGAATGGCCGGGAAGATATCAAGCCCAAGGACAACGGCCCGTCGCCTTCGGAGCAGCGCCTGCTCAGCCTGATCAACGAACAGAGCGCGCCGCCGGCGGCCGCGGGGCAGGAGGATTCCTTCGGCAAGCCGGCCGCCATGGTCAAGAAATAATCGGCGCACCCCGTGCCCCCTGTTGCAACCCGCTAGTGCCGGCACTAACGGGTTTTGTCATTTTCTGAAGACCCTATGGCCAAATTCAACAAGACCCTCTATCAGTGCACGCAATGCGGCGGCAGCTCGCCCAAGTGGCAGGGCCAGTGCCCGCACTGCGGCGAATGGAACACGCTGACCGAAACCGTGGCCGCGCCGGCCCCGGCGGCCAGCGCCCGCTACCAGAGCTGGACGGCGCAAACGCAGCCGGTGCAGCAGCTGTCGCAGGTGCAGGCGGCGGAAGTGCCGCGCGAGCCGTCCGGCATCGAGGAGCTGGACCGCGTGCTTGGCGGCGGCATCGTCAAGGGCGCGGTGGTGCTGCTGGGCGGCGATCCCGGAATCGGCAAGTCCACGCTGCTGCTGCAGGCGCTGTCGGCCATCGGCTCGACGCGCAAGGTGCTGTACGTGTCCGGCGAGGAGTCGCCGCAGCAGATCGCGCTGCGCGCCTCGCGGCTGACGGTGGACGCGGCGCGGGTGCGGCTGCTGTCGGAGATCCGGCTTGAGTCCATCCTCGCCACGCTGCAGACCGAGATGCCGGAAGTAGCAGTGATCGACTCGATCCAGACGCTGTATTCCGATCAGGTGACGTCTGCCCCCGGCTCGGTGTCGCAGGTGCGCGAGTGCGCGGCGCAGCTGACGCGGATGGCCAAGCAGAGCGGCATCACCATCATCCTGGTCGGCCATGTCACCAAGGAAGGCTCGCTGGCCGGGCCGCGCGTGCTGGAACACATCGTCGATACCGTGCTCTATTTCGAGGGCGACAGCCACTCCAGCTACCGCATGATCCGCGCCATCAAGAACCGTTTCGGTGCGGCCAACGAGCTGGGCGTGTTCGCGATGACTGACCGCGGCCTGAAGGGCGTGTCCAACCCGTCGGCGATCTTCCTGTCCAGCTACCGCGACGACGTGTCCGGCTCCTGCGTGCTGGTGACGCAGGAGGGCACGCGACCGTTGCTGGTGGAAATCCAGGCGCTGGTCGACGACGCCCACGGCTTCCAGCCCAAGCGCCTGACCGTCGGCCTGGAGCAGAACCGGCTGGCGATGCTGATGGCGGTGCTCAACCGCCACGCCGGCATCGCCTGCTTCGACCAGGACGTGTTCCTGAATGCGGTGGGCGGTGTGAAGATCAACGAGCCGGCCGCCGACCTGGCGGTCATCCTGGCGATGGTGTCCTCGCTACGCAACAAGTCGCTGCCGGAGAAACTGGTGGTGTTCGGCGAGGTCGGCCTGTCCGGCGAGGTGCGGCCGGTGACGCGCGGCCAGGAGCGGCTGAAAGAGGCGGCCAAGCTCGGTTTCGAGCGCGCCATCGTGCCGGCGGCCAACAAGCCGCGCCAGGCCATCGACGGGCTGGAGGTGATCGGGGTGGATCGCTTGTCCGAAGCCGTGGAATACTGTGCCCGTCGTTGACTGCGGGAGCCGCCATGCCGCCCAGTGTTGAACAGATCGAGGCCGAACGGCCCTACCTGCTGCGCTTTGCGCTGGCGCAATTGCGCGACAGTGCCGCGGCGGAGGACGCGGTACAGGACGCGCTGCTGGCGGCGCTGGAGGCGCGCGAGCGCTTTGCCGGCAAGTCCAGCCTGCGCACCTGGCTCACGTCCATCCTGCGCTTCAAGCTGATCGACATGGTGCGCAAGCAGCACCGCGAGGTGGCCACCGACCTGTCCGAGGACCTGGACGACAGCGATCTGGACGGCCTGTTCAGCGCCAACGGCCACTGGCAGGAGAAGGTCAGCGCCTGGGGAGCGCCGGAGCAGTCGCTGCTGGCTGCCCAGTTCTGGCAGGTGTACGCGCGCTGTGCCGAGGCGATGCCGCGGCGCACCGCGCTGGTGTTCGCCATGCGCGAGGTGCTGGACATGAATATCAGCGAGATCTGTCAGAATCTGGAGATCAGCGCGACCAACTGTTCGGTGATGCTCTATCGCGCACGGATGAGCCTGCGCGAATGTTTGCAGCTGCGCTGGCTGCAGGGGGAAAACGCATGATGCTCAGTTGCCGCGAGGCCAGCCGGCTGATATCCGACGCGATGGACCGCAAGCTCAGCCGCCATGAGCAGCTCAGCCTGCAATTCCACCTGCTGCTGTGCCGCAACTGCCGCCATTTCCGGCAGCAGATGGCGACGCTGCGTGCCGGCATCCGCGAAGGGCGCCAGCGCTGAGGCTAACGGCAAAAAGCCGGATCACAATGTGATCCGGCTTTTCTCATGACTGCATAACGGCTTAGAAACCAACCAGGGTGACCACCCCCAGCACCGCGAAGATACAGGCGGCAATGCGGTGCACGGTGGCGACCGGCAGCTTGCGCGCCGCCACTTCACCCAGCAGCACCGCCGGTACGTTGGCGATCATCATGCCCATCGTGGTGCCCATCACCACGGCCGGCAGCGCGTCGAAGCGGGCCGACAGCGCCACGGTGGCGATCTGCGTCTTGTCGCCCATCTCGGCCATGAAGAAGGCGATCACGGTGGCGCCGAACACGCCGACGCGGTCCAGCAGCGGCATGTCGTCGTCCAGTTTGTCCGGAATCAGCATCCACAGTGCCATGGCGATGAAGGAGATGCCCAGTACCCAGCGCAGGATGTTGTCGGTGATGTAGGCCGACGCGATCTGGCCGATCCAGGCCGCGGCAAGATGGTTGAGCACGGTGGCGACGAAAATGCCGGCGATGATGGGTAGCGGTTTCTTGAAACGGGCGGCGAGCAGCAGCGCGAGCAGCTGGGTCTTGTCGCCGATTTCGGCCAGGGCGACGATGCCGGTAGAGAGCAGGAAGGCTTCCATGAAATGATCCGGGGGGCTGCGCGGACAACATGATTCTCCGCTGCCGCAGCCCCCGCTACGCACCGGAAAATCATGAGTCTTGCCAGGCCTTGCGGCTGTTTGCGCCATGGTGCTGCCGGATTGCCCGGCGAACCAAGTGTGTTGACGCAAGCCTCTGTCAGTAATGCAGAGCGGCTACTCCCTCAGGACGAGGCGGATTGTACGCGATGGCGGCAGGCGCTTCAAGGTTGGCCGCAAGCGTTGCGGCCAACCCCGGGCCGGATCAGCCCAGTTGCGAGGTACAGTGCGGGCAGCGCGTCGCCTTCAGCGGAATGCTGGACAGGCAGTAGCCGCACTCCTTGGTGGTGACTTCCGCCGGTGCCGCCGGCGCCGGACGTTGCAGCCGGTTCAGCGTCTTGATCAGCATGAAGATGGCAAAGGCGATGATGGTGAAGCTGACCAGCGCGTTGATGAACAGGCCGATGTTCAGCGTCACCGCGCCGGCTTCCTTCGCCGCCGCCACCGACGCGTACGGTGCCGCCTTGGCGCCTTCCTTCAGCACGAAGAACAGGTTGGCAAAGTCGACGTTGCCGATCAGCAGGCCGATCGGCGGCATGATTACGTCATCAACCAGCGACTTGACGATGGTACCAAAAGCACCGCCGATGACGACACCAACGGCCAGATCGATGACGTTGCCACGCATGGCAAACTCGCGAAACTCTTTCAGTACGGACATGTTGTTCCCTTCGTTTAATGTCGGATATCAATGACAAGCTAGTATCCGACAGCGGCAAAGGCAATGGCAACGGCTTTTTGCACGCAAAAACCCCCGCTGCCGCCGTCGCGGCAGCGGGGGGCGTGCCGGGTTCAGGCGGGCTGGGTGTCCGCTTCCACCTCGAAGTGGGCGGCCAGCGCCGAGACCCGCGCCGCTTGGTCGGCCAGCTTCTCGATGCCGTGATTGGCGGAACGGATGTGCTGGTGTGACTCGGCAAACTGCTCGGCGATGTGGGCCATGCGCTCGGCGAGGTGGGCGGCGGCGGCAGACTGCTGCGCGTTGGTACCGGCGATGGCCTGCATCATCTGGTTGACGCTGTGCGAGCTGTCCTGCACCCCTTGCAGCTTGGCGGTGGTGCGCAGCTGCGCCTCGGCGCCGGCACGGGTCTGCTCGGTGATGGTGGCGATGGCGCTGACGGTGCTGTTGGCCGCCTCGCGCACATTGTGGATCAGCTGCTTGATCTGGTCGGTGCTGAGGCTGGTGCGTTCCGCCAGCTTGCGTACCTCGTCGGCGACCACGGCGAAGCCGCGGCCGGACTCGCCGGCACGCGCCGCCTCGATCGCCGCATTCAGCGCCAGCAGGTTGGTCTGGTCGGCGATGTCGTGGATGGTCTGCGTCACCTGGGTGATGCTGTCGATGGCGCTGGCCAGGTCGGTGATGATGTGCTGCGCCTGCTCCACCGACTGGCTCGCCGCCAGCGTGCGCTGCTGCGAGGTGTTCATGTCGGCATTGCTCTGCGCCACGCTGCTGCTGGTGTCGATGCTGAGGCGGGCGGTTTCCTCGGCGTGGCCGGCCACCTGTTCGATGGAGGCGGACAGCTCTTCCACCGCGCTGCTGATCTGGCTGACGCTTTCGTTGCCGGCGGCCATGCGGTTGAACAGCTCGGCGATGCGCTGCTGCATGTGCATGGTTTCTTCGGCCTGCGCGCGCGCGGTCATCTGCAGCTCGTCCAGCATTACCTTGAGGTGTACCTGCATGTAGGCGAGTGCGGTTTCCAGCTTGCCCTGTTCGCCGGCGCGGTTGATGGCCAGCTCGTTGGTGAGGCGACCTTCGGAGATGTTCATGCAGCTGTCTAGCAGGTGCTGCTGGTGCTCGCGACGGTGTTTTTCCGCCAGCAGCCAGCCCAGCGTCGACAGCGCGCCGGCGCCGATGATCGCGCCGCCGGCAACGCCGCCGGTCAGCACGCCGGCGCCGAGCAGCAGCGCCGTGTTCAGCACGACATGGGCGCGGCGGAACCAGGCCAGGGTGCGGCCGGGTGTCTTGGCCCTGGGCAGCGGCTTGCCCTGCATCAGCTGCGGATACAGCAGTTTCGCCTCGCGCACCGCCTCCGGCCGCGCCGGGCTGCGCACCGACATGTAGCCGCGGATGGTGCCGCGTTCCTTGACCGGCACCACGAAGGCATCGACCCAGTAGTAGTGGCCGTTCTTGCAGCGGTTCTTGACCAGGCCGCGCCAGCAGTCGCCGCGCTTCACCGTCTGCCACAGGTCCTCGAACAGCACCGGTGGCATGTCCGGATGACGCACGATGTTATGGTTCTGGCCGAGCAACTCCTCGCGGCTGAAGCCGGACAGCTGGACGAAGCTGTCGTTGGCGTAGGTGATGCTGCCCTTGAGGTCGGTTTGGGTCACAATCAGGCCGCTGGTAAACGGCACTTCAATATCATGGACGGGCAGGTTTTTTTTCATGATCTGGACGTTCAGGCGGCAAGACAAATGTGGAGATAATGGTTCTGTGAGGCACACATCCTATATCTACGTCATAAACATTGCATTTAATCAACTTGATATGGATCAAGTGCGGCTTGGTCCGATTTTTTTGTTTAAAATCATCAGGGTTATTGCCGTGATTTTTAAAGAGTCTTGCCATCTGTCGTGGCAACTTTGTATCGAATCCGATACAGCAGGGGAGAGCACGCATGAAAATCGCCGTTTTCGATAGCAAGCAATACGATCGACAGGCGCTGACCTTAGCAAATCATGATTACGGTTTTGCACTGAGCTTTTTCGAGCCGCGCCTCAATAGCGATACCGTGGCGCTGGCGGCCGGCTTCGAGGTGGTGTGTCCGTTCGTGAACGACCGGCTGGACGCGGCGGTGGTGGCCAGCCTGGCGGCCGGCGGCACGCGGCTGGTGGCGCTCCGCTGCGCCGGTTTCAACGGCGTTGACCTGGCGGCCTGTAGCCGGCACGGCATCCGCGTGGTGCGGGTGCCGGCCTATTCGCCACACGCGGTGGCCGAGCACGCGTTCGCGCTGCTGCTGGCGGTCAACCGCCGCATCCACAAGGCCTATGTGCGGGTGCGCGAGATGGATTTCTCGCTGGACGGGCTGGTCGGCTTCGACCTGCACGGCAAGACCTTCGGCGTGATCGGCACCGGTCGCATCGGCGATGCGGCGATCGGCATCGCCCGCGGTTTCGGCATGCGCGTGCTGGCCCACGACGTGGCGCAGGACCGGCTGCTGGCCAATCAGCTCGGCTTCAGCTATGTCGACCGCGCCACGTTGCTGGCCGAGTCCGACGTCGTCAGCCTGCACCTGCCGCTGCTGCCGGAGACGCGGCACCTGATCGACGCCGACACCCTGGCACAGATGAAGCGCGGCGCGCTGCTGATCAATACCAGCCGCGGCGGGCTGATCGATACTCCGGCACTGATCGAGGCGCTGAAGGACGGCCGCCTCGGCGGGGTGGGGCTGGATGTCTACGAGATGGAGGAGGGCGTGTTCTTTGAAAACCTGTCCGAGGCCGGGCTGCAGGACGACCAGCTGGCACGGTTGCTAACCTTCCCCAACGTGCTGGTCACCTCGCACCAGGGCTTCCTCACCCGCGAGGCGCTGGACAATATCGCCCGCACCACGCTGGACAATGTGCAGGCCTTCGCCCGCGGCACGGTGCTGGACAACGCGGTGCACGGCTGACGCCGTCCGCGCTTGCGGCCAACGTTGGCCGCAAGCGTCATTCGCGGCCCGGTTGCCACGCCGCGTAGTGCGGCTGATCGTCGCTTGCCAGCCACGGCCGGTCGTGACTGCACCAGATGTGCTGCTGCGGACGGACGCCGGGGTCGTCGTCCAGCGTCGCCACGCGCACGATGACGTGCGGCTGGGCGGTGCGCTCCGCCACCAGCTGGCTGCCGCAGCGGGTGCAGAAGTGGCGCAGCTTGCCGGGAGACGACTCATAGCTGCCTAGCGTCTGTTGTCCGGCCAGCCAGCGGAAGTGCTGGCGCAGCACGCCAGCGGTGCTGGCGAATGCCGCCGCGTGCGCCTTCTGGCAGGTCAGACAGTGGCAATGGCCGATCGGCCCGTCGAGCCGGTCGATTTCATAGCGGACGGTGCCGCACAGACAGCTGCCTTGCATCGGGGATTCCTTTCGCGTTGCGGCCAACGTTGGCCGCAAGGCGGGATGGTTTACTGCGCCGCCGGGTCGCGGCGGAACAGCCAGGTTTTGGCATCGGACAGCTCCGGTACGAAGGCGTAGCCCTCGCTGTCGAACGCCTTCAGCTGCTCGGCGTCCGTCACCTGCCGCTGCGTCGCCCAGCGCGCCATCAGCCCGCGCGCGCGTTTGGCGTAGAAGCTGATGATCTTGTACTGGCCGTTCTTCAGGTCCTGGAACACCGGGGTGACGATGCTGGCGTCAAGCAGCTTCGGCTTCACCGACTTGAAGTACTCGTCGGAGGCGAGGTTGACCAGCACCGGCACCGCCTCGTTCTCCAGTTCGCGATTCAGCGCCTCGGTGATCAGGGTGCCCCAGAACTCGTACAGGTTCTTGCCGCGCGGGTTGGCGAGGCGGGAGCCCATCTCCAGCCGGTACGGCTGCATCAGGTCCAGCGGTCGCAGCAGGCCGTACAGCCCGGACAGGATGCGCAGGTGGCGCTGCAGGTAGTCGTGCTCGGCTGCACTCAGCGACACCGCATCCAGCCCCTCGTACACGTCGCCCATGAACGCCAGCACCGCCTGCTTGGCGTTGTCCGGGGTGAAATCCGGCTGCCAGTCGTGGTAGCGGCCGACGTTGAGCTGCGCCAGCGCGTCGCTGACGCCCATCAGCTGGGCGATATCGGCCGGCGACTTGTCGCGCAGCACGCGGATCAGCGCCATGCTGTGATCGAGAAAATCCGGCTGCGTGTACGGAACCGTCCGCTGCGGGGTGTCGAAATCCAGCGTTTTCGCCGGAGAAATAACCATTAACATAGCGGGTCCTTGTCGCGCGCAATGGCAGGGATTGTAACGCAGAGCCGAAACGCTTTTCAGGAGGGATGATGCGAGTATTGGTACAAAGAGTGCGCGAGGCGTCGGTCAGCGTCGATGGCCAGGTCACCGGCGCGATCGGGGCCGGGCTGTTGTTGCTGGTCGGCATCGAGGCGCCGGACAGCCGCGCCGATAGCGAGTGGCTGGTGAAGAAGATCAGCCAGCTGCGCATTTTCAACGACGACGACGGCGTGATGAACCGTTCGCTGCTCGACTGCGGCGGCGAGGTGCTGGCGGTCAGCCAGTTCACCCTGTTCGCCACCACCAAAAAGGGCAACCGCCCCGGCTACAGCCGTGCGGCACGGCCGGAGCAGTCGTCGCCGATGTTCGACGAGTTCGTTGAGCTGATGAGCGCGGCGCTGGGCAAGCCGGTGCCGACCGGGGTGTTCGGCGCCGACATGCAGGTGGCGCTGGTGAACGACGGCCCGGTGACGATCTGGCTGGACAGCAAGGCGCCGGAATAGGCGGGCGGCGTAGTGCCGAATCGGTAATCGGCAACAGCCTGCGGCCAACGTTGGCCGCAATGCTTTGCACAGAGGGCGGTCGCGGCCGTGCTATCGCCCTTAATCGTGCAACTGCGCCTGCCAGTGTTCGATGGCACGGCAGGCCGGGCTCAGGATGTCGCCGTGGTCGGCGGCCAGGTTCAGGTTGTCCGGCGCCATGCTGCGCAGCCAAGTGATCTGGCGCTTGGCCAGCTGGCGGGTGGCGGCGATACCGCGCTCGACGAATTCGGCGTGGCTGTACAGGCCGTCCTGGTATTCCCACGCCTGGCGGTAGCCGACGCAGCGCATCGACGGCAGCTCCAGCGACAGCTGTGGCCAACGTTCGCGGATGCGGCTGACCTCGTCGAGGAAGCCCTGCTCCAGCATGATGTTGAAGCGTAGCGCGATGCGCTGGTGCAGCCAGCTGCGCTCGTCCGGGTTCAGCGCCAGCCGCAGCAGATTGCCGCGCGCGGCGTCGTCGCGGCCGCGCGCCAGCAGCGCCGACATGGTCTCGCCGCTGAGCAGGCAGACTTCCAGCGCGCGCTGGATGCGTTGCGAGTCGTTGGGGGCGAGGCGGGCGGCGGTGACGGCGTCGAGGGCGGCGAGGCGCGCGTGCATGGCCGGCCAGCCGAGGCGGGCGGCGTCGGCTTCCAGCTGCTGGCGCAGCGCCGGATCGGCCTGCGGCAGGTCGGACAGACCGTCGGTCAGCGCCTTGAAGTAGAGCATGGTGCCGCCGACCAGCAGCGGCAGCTTGCCGCGCGCGTGGATGTCGGCGATCAGGCGGTTGGCGTCGGCGTGAAACTGCGCGGCGGAGTAGGCGTCCGTGGGGTCGATGATGTCGATCAGGTGGTGCGGGCACTGCGCCATCTCTTCCGCCGTCGGCTTCGCGGTGCCGATGTCCATGTCGCGGTAGACCAGCGCGGAATCGACGCTGACGATTTCGACCGGGAAACGCTCGGCCAGCGCCAGCGCGAGGCCGGTCTTGCCGGAGGCGGTGGGACCCATCAACAGGATGGCGGCAGGAAGATCGGACATGACGGTATGCGGATAGAAAAATGGCCGGCCATTGTCGCATGGCGCGGCCGGCTGCGGCCAACGTTGGCCGCAACGGCGATCCGGCGCGGCTCAGCGCTCCAGCAGGTGGCGCTTGTCCTTCACCTTCAGCCAGTCGGCGTGGTCGGCCGGCGGGTCGATCTTGTCGGACAGCACCGGCCACAGCGGAGCCAGCTCGGCGTTGATGGCGACGAAGTCCTGCTGGTCGGCCGGCAGGTCTTCCTCGGCGAAGATCGCCTCCGCCGGGCACTCCGCCACGCACAGCGTGCAGTCGATGCACTCGTCGGGGTCGATCACCAGGAAATTGGGACCGGCGTGGAAGCAGTCCACCGGACAGACATCGACGCAGTCGGTGTATTTACATTTGATGCAGGCTTCGGTTACAACGTGCGTCATCTGGGCGCGCTCCTTAATTGATGGTGGGTGTCCGGGGTAATGCTTGAGTCGTTTAGTCAACATTTTAGCCGTCTCTCCCTATTTTCGCTGCTCCTGCCATGTCCGTCACTGCTCCCGTTCCCGTTTTGCCCTACCGCGGCCGCTTTGCGCCCAGTCCCACCGGGCTCTTGCACGCCGGCTCGCTGACCACCGCGGTCGGCAGCTATCTGGAAGCCAAGCGCCACGGCGGCGAGTGGTGGCTGCGCATGGAAGACCTCGATCCGCCGCGCGAGATGCCCGGCGCCGCCGACGCCATCCTGCGCACGCTGCAGGCCTTCGGCTTCGAGTGGGACGGCGAGCTGGTGTACCAGCACGACCGTCACGAGCTGTACCGCGCGGCGCTGGCGCAGCTGGTGGCGCAGGGCGACGCCTACGGCTGTGCCTGCACGCGCAAGGAGATCGCCGCCGCCGGCCGTCACGGCGCCGACGGCATGGTCTATCCCGGCACCTGCCGTCACGGCGTGGCGCCGGGGCGCAGCGCGCGCGCGTGGCGGCTGCGGGTGGACGACAGCCTGACCGCGTTTCACGACCGGCTGCAGGGCGAGTACGGCCAGCGTCTGCAGAGCGAGATCGGCGATTTCGTGCTGCTGCGCGCCGACGGCTTCTGGGCCTACCAGCTGGCGGTGGTGGTGGACGACATCGCGCAGGGCATGACCGACATCGTGCGCGGGGCCGACCTGCTGGTCTCCACGCCGCGCCAGCTGTGGCTGCGGCAGAAGCTGGGCGGGCCGGCGGTGACGCACTGCCACCTGCCGCTGATGGTCAACGCCGCCGGTGAAAAGCTGTCGAAACAGACGCTGGCGCCGGCGATCGACGCGAGATCGGCCGCCGCCGAACTGCGGCAGGCGCTGACGCGACTGGGGCATGCGCCGCCGCCGGAGGCAGGCGAGGTGGCCGAGCTGTGGCAATGGGCGCGGCACAACTGGCAACTGGCACGGGTGCCGGCGGGACCTATCGTCATTGCATAGTGAACTTGGTATACAATCGCCACCCTTTCGCCAAACGGGCCTCTTTCGAGGCCCGTTTGTCATGGCAGAGCAACCGGGACAGGTTGCCAGCGTGTCGCGCCAGCCGTGACATGCAAACAGAGCAAAGCGGCCGCGCCGCCCATTCAGGACCTTCGAACCACATGCAGGCTTTCATCTCTTGCACGGCCGCCGCGCCGTGTCCGTTTCTCCGTTTACCGCAGCGCCCTTCCGCCGGGAGGGCCGCATGAATCACGCTCCGCAAGCCGCCAAGGGCAAACTTGGCATCTGGATGTGCACCGCGCTGGTGGTGGGCAACATGATCGGCTCCGGCGTGTTCCTGCTGCCGGCATCGCTGGCGCAGTACGGCGGCGCCTCGCTGATCGGCTGGGTGATCACCTCGCTGGGCGCGATCTGCCTGGCGCTGGTGTTCGCGCGGCTGGCGACGCTGCTGCCGCACAAGGCCGGCGGCCCGTATGCCTATATCCACGAAGGCTTCGGCGATTTCGCCGGCTTCCTCATTGCCTGGGGCTACTGGATCGCGCTGTGGGCCGGCAATGCCGCGCTGACCGTGGCCGGCGTCAGCTATCTGGGGGTGTTCTTCCCGCGGCTGAACGACAGCAACCTCGCCGCCGGCGCCACCGCCATCGGCCTGATCTGGCTGGTGACGTGGATCAACAGCCGCGGCGCGCAAAGCTCCGGCCGCGTCGCCATCGTCACCACCCTGATCAAGTTGCTGCCGCTGGCGGGGGTCACCGTCGCCGGCCTGCTGTACCTGAATCCCGATTTTGTGCAGTTCAACCCGCAGCACAAGCCGCTGGCCGAGGCGATCCCCGCCACCATGGCGCTGACGCTGTGGGCCTTCCTCGGGTTGGAGTCGGCGTCGGTGCCGGCCGGTGACGTGGAGCGACCGGAGCGCACCATCCCGCGCGCCACGGTGCTGGGTACCCTGATCGCCGCCGCGCTGTACATCGCCAGCACCGTCGCCTTGCAGGGGCTGATGCCGGCGGCAACGTTGGCCGCATCGGCGGCGCCGTTTGCCGATGCCGCGCGCAGCCTGTGGGGCGAGTGGGCGTACTACGCCGTCGGCCTCGGCGCGGTGATTTCCTGCTTCGGTGCGCTCAACGGCTGGTGCCTGATGCAGGGCCACATCCCGGCCGCCGCCGCCCGCGACAAGCTGTTCCCGGCCTTCTTCAAGCGCGAGAACGCGGCCGGCGTGCCCATCGTCGGCCTGCTGCTGTCCACGCTGCTGGTCACCATCCTGCTGGCGTGCAAGTACGCCGGCGGCGACAGCGGGGTGCAGATCTTCGAGTTCGTGATCCTGCTCGCCACCGCCACCACCTTGCTGCCGTACGCGTTCTGCGCCATGGCACTGCTGGCGGTGATGCTGCAGCGCCACCGCCAGTTCCGTCCCCGCGACTGGCTGTCGCCGCTGGCATTCTCCGGCGGCGGTTTCGTGTTCGCGCTGTGGACCATTTTCGGCTCCGGTGCCGAGGTGGTGATGTGGGGCGTGCTGCTGCTGTTGGCGGGGCTGCCGGTGTATTTGTGGCAGTTGCGTGAAAATATCGTGAAGGCATAAATCGCCGCTAAAAGGTTGGCCGCAAAGCCCTTCCGCTGTTGCGGCCAAGCTTTTTTGCGCCAAGTGCCTGATCCGGTTGCAAAACCCGACTTGCCAAGCGCCATGGCTGCGCTGATAATGCGCCCATTCCGCAGGAGAGAGCCGCGCCGGATAAAACCGGACGCCGCCGCCGAAGGCGCAAGTGCACCCGCAATCGCTCAGGCAAAAGGACTGCAAGAATCGGGCCGTTTAGTGGCCCGCAGAATCTGGAGAGCGGCGCGTACAGCGCCCACCGAAGGGGCTAACGGCGCAATGCCGGAAAATCTCAGGTGCAGGGACAGAGGGGTGTGAGGCAGGGACAAATCTCACTCCTAAGGACTTGCAATGACGGCCCCGAAACGTACCCCTTTATTTGATGCCCACGTCGCTTCCGGCGCGAAGATGGTTGATTTCGCCGGCTGGGAAATGCCGATCCACTATGGCTCGCAGCTGAAAGAGCACGAGATCGTGCGTAGCGATGCCGGCATGTTCGACGTGTCGCACATGACCGTGGTCGATATCACCGGCAGCGACGCCAAGGTCTGGCTGCAGAAGCTGATCGCCAACGACGTGGCCAAGCTCGGCTTCGAAGGCAAGGCGCTGTACTCCGGCATGCTCAACGAGCAGGGCGGCGTGGTCGATGATCTGATCGTGTACCTGACCGCCACCGGCTACCGCATGGTGATCAACGCCGGCACCACCGAAAAGGACCTGGCGTGGATGGACAAGCAGTCCGCCGGCTTCGATGTGAAATTGCAAGTGCGCCGCGACCTGGCGATGCTGGCAGTGCAGGGCCCGACCGCGATCGCCAAGGTATGCAGCGTGAAGCCGGAACTGGCCGACGCCATCCAGGCACTGAAAGTATTCCAGGGTCTGCCATCCGGCGACTGGTTCTTCGCCCGCACCGGCTACACCGGTGAAGACGGCCTCGAAATCATGATCCCGGCCGATCAGGCCATCACCTTCTTCGATGAACTGAAAGCCGCTGGCGTGGCCCCGATCGGCCTCGGCGCACGCGACACCCTGCGTCTGGAAGCCGGCATGAACCTGTACGGCCACGACATGGACGAGACCGTGTCGCCGCTGGAAGCCGGCATGGGCTGGACCATCGCCTGGACCGAAGGCCGTGACTTCATCGGCCGTGCCGCACTGGAAGCGCAGAAGGCTGCCGGCGTGGCGATGAAACAGGTCGGCCTGGTGCTGGAAGGCCGCGGCGTGCTGCGCGAAGGCCAGAAGGTCGTGGTCGACGGTGCCGAAGGCATCATCACCAGCGGCACCTTCTCGCCAACCCTGAAACACTCCATCGCCATCGCCCGCGTTCCGGCTGCCACCGGTGCCACCGCCCAGGTAGACCTGCGCGGCACGCTGACCGAGGTGCGTGTGGTGAAAATGCCGTTCGTGCGCAACGGCAAGAAAGTTTTTGAATAAGCTGGTGTATAACGACGGGGCGAGCCGAGACTGTCCCGATTCACACCAAGACAACGCATTTTTCTGGAGAGAAAACATGAGCAACATTCCTGCCGAACTGAAATACGTATCCAGCCACGAGTGGCTGCGCCTGGAAGCCGACGGTTCCGTGACCGTGGGCATCACCGAACACGCACAAGAACTGCTGGGCGACATCGTATTTGTCGAGCTGCCAGCCGTTGGCGCCAACCTGGCTGCCGACGAGCAGGCCGGTGTGGTGGAGTCGGTGAAGGCCGCGTCCGACGTGTACGCACCGATCGCCGGCGAAATCCTGGAAGTGAACGCCGAACTGGAAGCCAATCCCGAGCTGGCCAACAGCGAGCCGTATGCCGCTGGCTGGTTCTTCAAGATCAAGCCGGCCAACGCCGCTGATCTGGACGGTCTGCTGGACGCCGCTGCCTACGCAGCCGAAATCGGCGCCTGATGAACGAGCCCTGCTGTCGTCAGACAGTAGGGCTTTTTGTTTTCTAGCCACGAACCACACGGGAAGGCATGCCGCCCGTCCTCCGGGGCACCGTGTGTTGCCGTGTGTTTCGTGGCTTACTCAGCAAACGGAATCGAAGACATGTCGCTCTCGCAACTCTTCAATCATCAAGAATTCATCGAACGCCACATCGGCCCGTGCGAGGCCGAGAAGGCCGAGATGCTGGCCTATGTAGGTGCTTCCTCGCTGGAAGACCTGGTGGCGCAGACCGTGCCGGCCAATATCCGCTTCAACCGCGCACTGGACATCCCGCCGGCACAGCGTGAAGCCGATGCCCTGGCCGACCTGAAGGCCGTGGCCAGCAAGAACGTGGTGAACAAGTCCTTCATCGGCCTGGGTTACTACCCGGTGCTGACCCCGGGCGTGATCCTGCGCAACGTGCTGGAAAACCCGGGCTGGTACACCGCCTACACCCCGTACCAGGCTGAAATCGCCCAGGGCCGCCTGGAAGCGCTGCTGAACTTCCAGCAGATGATCATCGACCTGACCGGTCTGGAAGTCGCCAACGCCTCGCTGCTGGACGAAGCAACCGCTGCCGCCGAAGCCATGGCCATGGCGCGCCGCGTGTCCAAGTCCAAGTCCAACCAGTTCTTCGTGGACAGCCGCGTGCTGCCGCAGACCCTGGATGTGATGCGCACCCGCGCCGAATACTTCGGCTTCGAGCTGGTGCAGGGCCACCCGGAAGAAGCCGGCAACGGCGAATACTTCGGCGTGCTGTTCCAGTACCCGGGCGAATCCGGCGAGCTGCTGGACCTGACCCCGTACATCGCTGCTGCCAAGGCCAAGGGCGCGCTGGCAGTGGTTGCTGCCGACGTGATGGCACTGGTGGCGCTGAAGTCGCCGGCCGAAATGGGCGCCGACGTAGCGGTGGGCAACACCCAGCGCTTTGGCGTGCCGATGGGCTTCGGTGGCCCGCACGCTGCCTTCTTCGCCTTCAAGGACGACATGAAGCGTTCCGCCCCGGGCCGCATCATCGGCGTATCGGTGGATGCCAAGGGCAAGACCGCGCTGCGCATGGCGCTGCAGACCCGCGAGCAGCACATCCGTCGCGAGAAAGCCAACTCCAACATCTGCACCAGTCAGGTTTTGTTGGCCAACATCGCCGGCATGTACGCCGTGTACCACGGCGCCGAGGGCGTGAAGCGCATCGCCGCGCGTATCCATCGCATGGCTGCCATCTTCGCCCACGCGGTGAAGGCTGCCGGTGGCAAGCTGGTGTTCGACCGCTTCTACGACACCGTACAGGTTGAACTGGGCGCCAATGCGGCCAACGTCTACGCTGCTGCGCTGGCTGCCGGCATCAACCTGCGCGATGCCGGCAACGGCGTGCTGGGCGTGGCCTTCCACGAAGCCGCCACCGAAGCCGACCTGAAGCAGCTGATCGAGATCTTCACCGGCAAGCCGGCCGACATCGCCGCGCTGGACGCCGCAGCCGCCGATGCCATTCCGGCCGCGCTGAAGCGTGAGTCCGCCATCCTGTCGCACCCGGTGTTCAACACCCACCACAGCGAACACGAGATGCTGCGCTATCTCAAGAAGCTGGAAAACCGCGACCTGGCGATGAACCACTCCATGATCAGCCTCGGTAGCTGCACCATGAAGCTGAACGCCACCAGCGAGATGATTCCGATCACCTGGCCGGAGTTCGCCAACATGCACCCGTTCGCTCCGCGCGAACAGACTGCCGGCTATCTGGAAATGATCGAAGGCCTGCAGCAGCAGCTGATGGCCATCACTGGTTTTGACGCCATCTCGATCCAGCCGAACTCCGGTGCGCAGGGCGAATACGCCGGCCTGCTGGCGATCCGCCGCTACCACGCCAGCCGTGGCGAAGCGCACCGCACCATCTGCCTGATCCCGCAATCCGCGCACGGTACCAACCCGGCTACCGCGCAGATGCTGGGCATGCAGGTAGTGGTGGTGAAGACCGACGACAACGGTAACGTGGACATGGCCGACATGCGTGCCAAGGCCGAGCAGCATGCGGCCAACCTCGGCGCGCTGATGATCACCTACCCGTCCACCCACGGTGTGTTCGAGGAAGGCATCAAGGAAATCTGTGAGATCGTGCACGCGGCCGGTGGCCAGGTGTACATGGACGGCGCCAACATGAACGCCCAGGTGGGTCTGACCCGCCCGGCCGACATCGGTGCCGACGTGCTGCACATGAACCTGCACAAGACCTTCTGCATCCCGCACGGCGGCGGCGGCCCGGGCATGGGCCCGATCGGCATGAAGTCGCACCTGGCGCCGTTCATGGCCAACCACGTGGTGTCCGCCGTACCGGGCGCCGTGGCCGGCCAGGGCGCGGTATCCGCTGCGCCGTTCGGCTCCGCTTCCATCCTGCCGATCTCCTACATGTACATCCGCATGATGGGTACGGAAGGCATGAAGCACGCTACCGAAATGGCGCTGCTGAACGCCAACTACCTGATGAAGCACCTGTCGGGGCACTTCCCGGTGCTGTACACCGGCCGCAATGGCCGCGTGGCGCACGAGTGCATCATCGACCTGCGCCCACTGAAGGCCGCCTCCGGCGTGACCGAAGTGGACGTGGCCAAGCGCCTGATGGACTACGGCTTCCACGCCCCGACCATGAGCTTCCCGGTAGCGGGCACGCTGATGATCGAGCCGACCGAATCCGAATCCAAGGCCGAGCTGGATCACTTCATCGCTGCCATGGTTGCCATCCGTCAGGAAATCGACAAGGTGCAGAACGGTGTATGGCCGGCGGACAACAACCCGCTGGTGAACGCGCCGCACAGCAAGGCCGATATCGCCGGTGAGTGGACCCGCCCGTACAGCCGCGAGGAAGCCTTCTTCCCGCTGCCGTACGTGCTGGAAAACAAGTTCTGGCCGAGCGTGAACCGTATCGACGACGTATACGGCGACCGCAACCTGATCTGCAGCTGCCCGTCCATCGACAGCTACCAGTAAGCGTGCCTGCGGCCAACCCTGGCCGCCGTGCAGGCAAAACCCCGCCGGAGACGGCGGGGTTTTTTCATGCGCGTCACACCGGCTCCGCATGCCGGGGCGCGCGGCGCGCCGATTGGTGATGGGGCCGGTCACGGAAAGCTGCTACCATGCCAGCCGATTTTTCCCACTTACTGACGACCGCCTGTGCGAGGCGGCAGGAGCCGATGATGGCAGGAGCAAGCCTGTTAACCCTGATTGACGATATCGCCACCGTGCTGGATGACGTGGCGGTGATGACCAAGGTCGCCGCCAAGAAGACCGCCGGCGTACTGGGCGACGACCTGGCGCTCAACGCGCAACAGGTAGCCGGCGTCCACGCCGAGCGCGAACTGCCGGTTGTGTGGGCGGTGGCGCTGGGCTCGCTGCGCAACAAGCTGATCCTGGTGCCGGCGGCGCTGCTGATCAGCCTGGTGGCGCCGTGGCTGATCACACCGCTGCTGATGCTGGGCGGCGCCTATCTCTGCTTCGAGGGCTTCGAGAAACTGGCGCACCCGCTGCTGCACAGCGCGGCGGAAGACGAGGCACACCACGAGGCTCTGACCGCGGCACTGAGCGACCCTGCCACCGACATGCTGGCCTTCGAGCGCGACAAGATCAAGGGCGCGATCCGCACCGACTTCATCCTGTCGGCGGAGATCATCGCCATCACGCTGGGTACAGTGGCGGCGGCGCCGTTCCTGTCGCAGCTGACGGTGCTGTCCGGCATCGCGCTGATCATGACCGTCGGCGTCTACGGCCTGGTGGCCGGCATCGTCAAGCTCGACGACGGCGGCCTGCACCTCAGCCGCAAGGATAGCGCCGCGCTGCAATGGCTGGGCGCGTTGATGCTCAATGCCGCCCCCTACCTGATGAAAACGCTGGCCGTGGTCGGCACCGCCGCGATGTTCATGGTCGGTGGCGGCATCCTGACCCACGGCCTGTCCTTCCTGCATCACGCCATCGAGGAGACCACCGCCATCGCCGGTAACCTGCCGTTGGTGGGGCGCACGTTGGCACTGTTGACGCCGACGGCGCTGGACGCGCTGACCGGCATCGTTGCCGGTGCGCTGGTGCTGTTGCTGGTGACCGTGGGGCAGCGCGGCTGGCGCCTGCTGCGCGGCTAAGCGCTTGTCGTAATCGGGGGCGGGGCGCTCGCCGTCCCGCGCCCGGCGGCGAAAAAGTTGAATCCGGCACGCCCTGATGTAGAATCGGGGCTTCCTTATTACCGGGGTCACCCCACAGTCCGATGGACATATTCATAATTCTCGTGCTGTTTTTCCTGAACGGCATTTTTGCGATGGCTGAAATTGCCATCGTTTCCTCGCGCAAAGTACGCCTGCAGCAGTGGGCCGAAGAAGGACACCGCGGTGCCATTGCCGCGCTCAAGCTGGCCGACGAACCGACCCGTTTCCTGTCCACCATCCAGATCGGTATCACCCTGATCGGTATCCTGTCCGGTGCCTTCGGCGAGGCCGCCATCGCTGACCGCCTGATGCCTTACTTCGCGGCGATCCCGCTGCTGGCCGAATTTGCCCGCCCGCTGTCGCTGGGCATCACCGTACTGCTGATTACCTACTTTTCGCTGATCATCGGCGAGCTGGTGCCCAAGCGCATCGGCATGCAGAACCCGGAAGTGCTGGCCACGGTCCTGGCGCCGCCTATGCTGCTGCTGGCCCGGGTGACGCGACCGCTGGTGCGCTTCCTCAGCCTGTCCACCGAGACGGTACTGCGCGTGCTGGGCATCAAGAAGCCGAAAGAGCCGTCGATCACCGAGGAAGAGATCAAGGTGCTGATGGAGCAGGGCGCGGAAGAGGGCATCTTCGAGCGCGCCGAGCAGGAGCTGGTGGAAAACATCTTCAGCCTGGACGAGAAGAAGGTGGTCTCGATCATGACCCAGCGCAAGGACATCGTGGCGCTGGACATCGACGACCCGCTGGAAGACAACCTGCGCATCATCAAGGAGAGCGTGTTCACCCGCTATCCGGTGTGCAAGGGCGGCTTCGAGAACGTGCTGGGCATGATCCAGGCCAAGGACCTGCTGCACCGCCTGCTGGACGACAAGTCGGTGACGCTGGAAGGGCTGGTGCGCCCGCCACTGTACGTGCCGGAGGCGATCAGCCCGATGCAGCTGCTGGAGCAGTTCAAGCGCACGCGCAACCACACCGCGCTGGTGGTGGACGAGTACGGCGAGATCGAGGGTCTGGTCAGCATCAACGACGTGATGGAGGCGATTGTCGGCGATCTGCCGACCGAGGCCTCCGACAGCGACGAGGAAATCGTGCAGCGCGACGACGGCAGCTGGCTGGTGGACGGCATGATGTCGCTGGACGACTTCAAGGAACACTTCGACCTGGACATGATCGAGGGCGAGGAAACCGGCGATTTCCAGACCGTGGCCGGCTTCGTCATCTTCATGCTCGGCCGCGTGCCGGTCACCGCTGACCGCGTGGAGTGGGGCGGCTTCACCTTCGAAGTGGTAGACATGGACCGCACCCGTGTCGACAAGCTGCTGGTGACGGCGCCGCCGCCGGAAGTCACGCCGGACGCCTGACCTGTCGAAAACTACCCCGCCTTGTGCGGGGTCTTGTTTTGCGGCATTGCTTATCGGCAATCCTGCTTTGCGGCGGCAAAAAATGACGATAAAGTTAAGCGGTTTTGCAACCATAAACACAGGATAGAGAGCAATGAAACTGGAAACCCTCGCCGTACACGCCGGCTACAGCCCGGACCCGACCACCAAGGCGGTGGCGGTGCCGCTGTACCAGACCACCAGCTACGCCTTCGACAGCACCCAGCACGGCGCCGACCTGTTCGATCTCAAGGTGCAGGGCAATATCTATACCCGCATCATGAACCCGACCACCGACGTGCTGGAGAAACGCGTGGCGGCGCTGGAAGGCGGCATCGGCGCGCTGGCGGTGGCCTCCGGCATGGCGGCGATCAGCTACGCGATCCAGACCATTGCCGAGGCCGGCGACAACATCATCGCCACCAGCACCCTGTACGGTGGCACCTACAACCTGTTCGCGCACACCTTCCCGCAGCTGGGCATCACCGTGCGCTTCATCGACCCGGCGCGACCGCAGGACATTGCGGCCAACGTTGACGACAAGACCAAGGCCGTGTTCTGCGAATCCATCGGCAACCCGCTGGGCAACGTGGTCGATTTCGGCGCCTTCGCCGCCGAGGCGCACCGCCACGGCCTGCCGCTGATCGTCGACAACACCGTGCCCTCGCCCTACCTGTGCCGTCCGTTCGAGCATGGCGCCGACATCGTGGTGCACAGCCTGACCAAATACCTCGGCGGCCACGGCGGCAGCATCGGCGGCATCATCGTCGACTCCGGCAAGTTCCCGTGGGGCGAGCACGCCGAGCGCTTCGTGCGCCTGAACACGCCGGACGTCAGCTACCACGGCGTCAACTACGTCGAGGTGCTCGGCGCCGCCGCCTATATCGCCCGCGCCCGCGTGGTGCCGCTGCGCAATATGGGCGCCGCCATCTCGCCGTTCAACGCGCACCAGATCCTGCTCGGTATCGAGACGCTGGCGCTGCGCATGGACCGCATCTGCGACAACGCGCTGAAGGTGGCGAACGCACTGGCCGCGCATCCGGCGGTGGCGTGGGTGGAGTACGCCGGCCGCGCCGAGCATCCGCAAAAAGCGCTGGTGGACAAGTACATGGGCGGCCGCGCCTCCGGCATCCTGTCCTTCGGCATCAAGGGCGGGGTCGAGGCCGGCGGCCGCTTCATCGACGCGCTGCAGCTGGTGACGCGGCTGGTGAACATCGGCGACGCCAAGTCGCTGGCCTGCCACCCGGCGTCCACCACCCACCGCCAGCTGTCGCCGGAAGAACAGCTGCGCGCCGGCGTGCGCCCGGAGATGATCCGGCTGTCGATCGGCATCGAGCACGTCGACGACATTCTCGCCGACATCCAGCAGGCCTTGCAGGCGGCTGCCTGAGCCTTTAACTGGCACTGAACGACGCTGCGGCCAACCTTGTCACCAAGGTTGGCCGCAGTGCTTTCATGCGCGGGTGTCGGTGCGAAGCGCGTTCAGCGCGGCGTCGCCAGCCACTGCAGCATGCCCTGCGCGGCGGCGCGGCCGCTGGCGAAGCAGGCGGTGAGCAGGTAGCCGCCGGTCGGCGCCTCCCAGTCCAGCATCTCGCCGGCGACAAACACGCCGGGCAGCGCACGCAGCATCAGCTGGCTGCCGACGGCATCGAAGCGCACACCGCCGGCGCTGCTGATCGCTTCGTCCAGCGGCCGCGCCGCGTGCAGCGTCAGCGGCAGCGCCTTGATCGCGGCGGCGAGGCGCGCCATGTCGTTGAAACCTTCCTTGTCCAGCAGCTCGCGCAGCAGGCCGGCGCGTACGCCGTCGATGCCGCACTGCTTGCGCAGGTGGTTGGACAGAGACGCCGCGCCGCGGCCGCGTTGCAGTTCGGCCAGCAGGCGTGCCGGGTCGCGGTCCGGCGCCAGGTCGAGCAGGACGGTGGCGCTGCCGCGGGCGTTGATCTCGTCGCGGATGGCGGCGCTGAACGCGTACACCAGGTTGCCCTCGATGCCGTGGGCGGACACCACGCACTCGCCGCGGCGGGTCAAGGGTTGGCCGCAGGCGTCGCGGAAGGTGAGGGCGACGTTTTTCAGCGCGCTGCCGGCAAATTTTTCCTGGAAATGGACGCTCCACTGCGCGTCGAAGCCGCAGTTGGACGGTTGCAGCTCAGCCACCGCCACGCCGCGCTCCTGCAGCAGCGGCAGCCACTTGCCGTCCGAACCCAGCTTGGTCCAGCTGCCGCCGCCCAGCGCCAGCAGCACCGCGTCGGCGTGCCGCACGCACTCGCCGTCCGGGGTGGCAAAGCGCAGCCCGCCGTCGGCATCCCAGCCCAGCCAGCGGTGGCGCACGTGGATGCGCAACCCGGCGTCGCGCAGCCGCGTCAGCCACGCGCGCAGCAGCGGCGCCGCCTTCATCCCGGTGGGGAACACCTTGCCGGAGCTGCCGACGAAGGTATCGATGCCGAGGCCGTGCACCCAGTCACGCAGCGCGGCGGCGTCGAAGGCGTCAATGATCGGGGTTAGTGCAGCCTCGCGCTGGCCGTAGCGCGCCAGGAACGGCGTGCGCGGTTCGCTGTGGGTGATGTTCATGCCGCCGACGCCGGCGAGCAGGAACTTGCGCCCGACCGAAGGCATGGCGTCGAACAGTTCGACGTCGGCGCCGTGCGCAAGCAGGGTTTCGGCGGCGATCAGGCCGGCCGGGCCGCCGCCGATGATGGCAACGCGCGGGCGGGAAGGGGAGAAGTCGGGCATGGTCGGGACGTGTGCAAAGGTTGGCCGCAAGGAAAGAGCGGCATTGTACCGAAATGGCGGCTACCGCAGCAGCCGCGTTTCAGCGGGGCGTGCCGGCCGTTGCGGCCAACCCTGGCGGCCGGGTTTGTGACCGGCACGGTCTTTCTGGTCATTTCATGCATACGGCGTTTGCAGATATTCCAAGTGGCTGTTTAAAATCACCGATTGCTCGCCACGCCGGCGAAAGTATTGATTTTTAATTGTTTTGTCGAATTTTCGAGAATCGAATTCCAATAATATGCAGATTGTTTCGGAACGCCATGCACGCGACACCCGCCTGTGCCCCACCTTGCCGCGCCGCGCCACCGCCATCATCGAGCTGCCCGATGGCGTGCTGATGACGGCCTCGGTCAACAGCCGCTTCTGTCTGCCCGGCGGTGTATCGCAACGCGGCGAGCTGCGCTCGCAGGCGCTGATCCGCCAGATCCGCGACCAGACCGGCTTGCGCATCAATTCCATGCTCTACCTGTTCGATCACATCACCCAGCACAACGCGCACAAGGTGTACCTGGTGATCGCGCAGGGGCAGCCACGGTTGCAGGAGGGCGGCAGCCGCCTGACGCTGGTGACGTCGCCGGATGCCGACATGGACATCCACATCGAATCGCGCGCCATCCTGCGCCGCTACGCCAAGCTGCGCGGTGAGGAGGGTGCCAAGAGCGAGGCGGTGCGCGCCATGCTGAAGCTGGCGCGCTATATCGCCAAGGTGGAGTGATGGACGGCTGGCAGACGCTGGACGAGTTCGGCTTCGACCACGTGCTGGCGGATACGGCCGGCACGGCGCTGGTGATGTTCGGCCAGCCCGCGTGCGGCGCCTGTCGCGGCTGGTACCGGCTGCTGCCGCAGTGGCTGGAGCAGGGCGAGGCGGGGCTGTTTTATGTCGATGTTGCCCGCTCGCAGGCGCTGGCCAACCGTTTCGAGCTGTTCCAGCTGCCGGCCTTCGCGCTGTACCGGCACGGTGAATTCCACTGCCGCTTTGCCGCGCCATTCCAGGCGGACGCGGTACGCGCGGCGCTGGCGGCCGCGCTGCTGGCCCCGGCCGAGGAAGAGCCGTGAGCCAGACCCGCTGGCGTTTTACGGCGCTTGCACGTTGTCGGCGGTGGCCGGCTTGGTGTCGGCCTGCTGTTCTGCCTGCTGCAGCGCGCGCTGCAGCTCTTCCGGCATCGTCACCAGACCAAGGCCGGTGGCGCCGTTCATCAGCACGAAGGACAGGAACAGCGCTACCGGTGCGAACAAGAAGGTGCCCAGCAGGATGCGCAGCTTGCCAATGCCGCTGCCGAAGGACAGCGCCGATACCAGCAGCCACAGCCCGATCATGCCGATGGTCATGCTGGCCACGCTGGCGACGTCGTCCGGCAGCCAGCTGCTGAGCGGATCCAGCAGCTGGATGGCGCTGGCGGCGACGATGGTGCCGGTCAGCGACGGCACGACGGCACCGGTGGCGCGGCGCAGCCACCATTGCATGAAGCGGCCGTAGAGCAGGGTCTCCAGCGTGACGTAGGCGGTGAAGAACAGGATCACGTTCAGCGGTTCGCCCATGCCGGCCGGCGCGCTGGCGGCGGCCACCACGCCCAGCAGCAGCAAGGCCATCGCCAGGTGCCGGGTCGGGTACTGGTAGTGCGCCAGCGGCTGGAACTGCAGGCGCAGCATGGCCAGCGCGTCGTTGATGAGGGGCAGGTTCATGGCTCAGTCAAAAATGACGGTTTTGTTGTTGTAGGCCAGGATGCGGTTCTCCAGGTGCCAGCGCACCGCGCGCGACAGCACCACGCGCTCCAGGTCGCGGCCCTTCTGGATCAGGTCGTCGACATCGTCGCGGTGCGAGATGCGCATCACTTCCTGCTCGATGATCGGGCCGTCGTCCAGGATCTCGGTCACGTAGTGGCTGGTGGCGCCGATCAGCTTCACGCCGCGGGCGAAGGCGCGGTGGTAGGGCTTGGCACCGTCGAAGGCCGGCAGGAAGCTGTGATGGATGTTGATCACGCGGTGCGGGTAACGCTCGACGAACTTGTGCGACAGCACCTGCATGTAGCGCGCGAGCACGATCAGGTCCACCTCGGCGGCTTCCAGCAGCGCCCACTGCTCGGCTTCGGCCTGTTCCTTGTTGTCCTTGTTCACGCTGATCACGTGGTAGGGGATGCCGTGGTACTCGGCCAGGCCGCGGCAGTCCTCGTGGTTGGACACGATCAGCGGGATGTCGCAGTCCAGCTCGCCGATGCGCCAGCGGTGCAGCAGGTCGACCAGGCAGTGCTCGTACTTCGATACGAAGATCGCCATGCGCGGCTTGCGCGACGATAGCGACACTTCCCAGCTCATATTGTGCTTTTCCGCGATCGGGGCAAAGGCGGCGGCGAAGCTTTCCATCGGCAGGCTGAAGCCGTGCAGGTCCCACTGGATCCGCATCAGGAACAGGTTCTCCACCGCGTCCTGGTGCTGGTCGGCGTGCAGGATGTTGGCGTTGTAGGTCAGCAGGAAATTGGCGATGGCCGCCACCAGCCCCTGGCTGTCGGGGCAGCTGACCAGCAGGGTAGCCGAATGCTTGTTGCTCATGGTTCGCTCTTTGTTATTGGTTTGCGGAAAACAAACGCCACAGTCGGCAGGTGGACTGTGGCGTCGGACGGGGCGCGGTCTGCGATCAGGCGTTGAGGTTGGCCGCATCCAGCGTGTTTTGCAACAGGGTGGCCACGGTCATCGGGCCGACGCCGCCCGGTACCGGGGTGATGAAGCTGGCCACGTCGCGTGCCACGGCGAAATCGACGTCACCGCAGATGCTGCCGTCGTCCAGGCGGTTGATGCCGACGTCGATCACCACCGCGCCCGGCTTCAGCCATTCACCTTTCACGAATTTCGGGATGCCGACGCCGGCGACCACGATGTCGGCGCGGCCAACCTCGGCTGCCAGATCGGCGGTGGCGCTATGGCACACGGTTACCGTGGCGCGCGCCAGCAGCATTTCCAGCGCCTGCGGGCGGCCGACGATGTTGGAGGCGCCGACGATCACCACGTTCTTGCCCTTCGGGTCGATGCCGTACTCTTCCAGCAGCGTCATCACACCGCGCGGGGTGCACGGGCGCAGCAGCGGCATCTTGGTGGCCAGGCGGCCAACGTTGTAAGGGTGGAAGCCGTCGACATCCTTCTTCGGGTCGATGCGCTCGATCACTTGCTGCGGGTCGATCTGCTTGGGCAGCGGCAGCTGCACCAGAATGCCGTCCACGCTGTCGTCGGCGTTCAGCTTGTCGATGATGGACAGCAGTTCTTCCTGCGAGGTGCTGCCGGGCAGGTCGTAGGCTACCGAACGCACGCCGGCCTTTTCGCAGGAACGTTTCTTGTTCTTGACGTAGATGCCGGAGGCCGGATCGTCGCCCACCAGAATCACGGCCAGCGCCGGAGCGCGCTTGCCTGCGGCCACGCGGGCGTCCACGCCTTCGCGTACGCGGTTGATCAGGGTTTCGGCGACGGCTTTGCCGTCGATAAGTTGTGCCGCCATGCTGCTATCCACCATTAAGGTTTGATGTAAACGAAAGCCGGATTTTCTCATTTTTCCGGGGTGGTGCTCAATCTTTATCAGTGTGTGGCGCGCGTATTTTTGTGCGGTGCGGCATCGGTGACCGCGGCAGCTGCGCGGCAGTGCCGGCTGGCGGGAGTCATCCATTTCGATTTTATTGCACTGCAGGTGTTGACAGGAGGATTCCTGTCACGTATATTTCGTCTCCTGTCGTCGGGGCGTAGCGCAGTCTGGTAGCGCATCTGCTTTGGGAGCAGAGGGTCGTGAGTTCGAATCCCACCGCCCCGACCACAGACAACCCGGCATAACGTGCCCGTAGCTCAATTGGATAGAGCACCAACCTTCTAAGTTGGGGGTTACAGGTTCGAACCCTGTCGGGTGCGCCAAGCATGTTTCAGTTTTATCTGTGGTGGATGTAGCTCAGTTGGTAGAGTCCAGGATTGTGATTCCTGTTGTCGTGGGTTCGAGCCCCATCATCCACCCCACCTTATTTGACTTGTTGCAGCAATGCGGCAAGACGCACCGCTCAGCGGTGGATGTAGCTCAGTTGGTAGAGTCCAGGATTGTGATTCCTGTTGTCGTGGGTTCGAGCCCCATCATCCACCCCAGTTAAAAACCCGGCCTCGCGCCGGGTTTTTCCATTTATTCCCTGTTTTCCGCTTGTGGCCGGTGAAATTCACCGTATAATCGAATACATTTGCATGTATCCGATAGCCAGAGCGTGACCATGACCACCTTGCAGCCGATCAAACGCCAGACCCTGACCAGTGCGGTTACAGAATCCTTGCGCCAGCGCATCCTGTCCGGCGAATTTGCCGACGGACAGCAGCTGCGCCAGGAGGCCCTTTCCAATGAGTACGGCGTCAGTCGCGTACCGGTGCGCGAGGCGCTGCGTCAGCTGGAGGCCGAGGGGCTGATCCAGATCATCGACCACAAGGGTGCGCTGGTATCCAAGCTGTCGCTGGACGACGTGCTGGAGCTGCTGGACATCCGCGCGACACTGGAGAGCGAGCTGCTGCGGGCGGCCATTCCCTGTCAGAACGAGGCGGATCACGCCGCCGCCGAGGCCACGCTGAAGGAATTCGAGCAGGCGCTGGTCAGCAACGACATCCGCCACTGGGGCGAGCTGAATTCGCGCTTCCACCTGGCGCTGTATCGGGCCGCCAAGCGCCCGAACACGCTGGCGCTGATCGAGCAGCTGCACAACAAGACCGACCGCTACACGCGGATGCAGATCTTGTTCACCCGCACCATGGAGCTGGCGCACCAGGAGCACAGCAAGCTGCTGCAGCTGTGCCGCGAGGGCAAGGCGGACGAGGCGGCGGAGTTCATCCGCTTCCACATCCAGTCCGCCGGCCACGCGCTGGAGTCGTACATGAACTCTGCCGAGCGCCGCTAACCGTCATTTTTGTATACAAAACGCCGTTCCCGGCTTTCGGCTAGGGACGGCGTTTTTGCGTGCGCTCGCTGCTGTAGGCGTGCACCACCTCGCCGTGCTGCAGTTTGCCGATCACCGGCACCGCCAGGTCGATGGCGTCGTGGTCGGTGGCGGAGAAGGGCCGCTGGTAGGTGGTGATCACGCCCTTGACCGGCGCGGGCAGGTTTTCCAGCGCGCGGACGATGGCCTTGCCGTCGGTGCTGGCGCTGTGGCGCAGCGCCGCCGCCAGCAGCAGCATGCTGTCGTAGCCTTGTGCCGCCGACACCGCCGACGGAATGCGGCGGCCACCGAAAGTGCCCAGGTAGCGCGCGACAAAGTCCTGCCGCAGCGGGTCGGCGCTGTCGCTGATGAAGGTCTGCACCATGCGCGCGCCTTCGGCATTGGGGCCGGCGTCGTCGATGAAGTTGGACATCGACAGTGTCCAGCTGCCGATCAGCTGCGGCCGCCAGTCCATCTGCGCCAGCGAGTTGGCGATCTGCGCCAGCTCGGGGCCGATGGCGTAGGTCAGGATTGCCTGCGCCCCGAGATCGCGCGCCCGGCTCAGCTGCGCGATCATGTCGCGCTCGCCGAGGCGGAACTGGCCGATATAGACCGGGCTCAGCCCCTGCTGGCGCAGCGCCTTGATCAGTTCTTCCTCGCCGATGCGGCCGTAGTTGGTCTTGTCGTGAAAAATCGCCAGCCGGGTGAGACCGCTGCGCTTCGCCTCGCGCACGATCAGCGGCGCCTGCTGCGCGTCGGAGGCGGCGACGCGGAACACGTAGTTGAGCGGATATTTCGGCGGTGCGAATTGTTCGGTGACCTTGGGCGCGGTGGCGACCGCGGTGATCGCCGGGATGCCTGCCTGCTGGTAGAGTCCCTGCGACGCCAGCGCCACGCCGCTGTTGACGAAGCCGACGCTGGCGATTACGCGCTGGTGCAGCGTCAGCTCGCGGGCGACGCGGATGCCGATATCGGAGCGGCCCATGTCGTCGCGTTCGACCAGCAGCAGCGGCCGGCCACGGATGCCGCCCTGGCGGTTGATCTCCTCCGCCGCCAGGCGGATGCCGTTACGCATGCTGATGCCCATCGGCGCCGAGCCGCCGGTGAACGGACCGGAGACGCCGATACGCAAGGCATCGGCCGCGGTGGCGGCAAGCGGCAGGCACAGCAACAGCAGGCAAAGGGTGCGATACACGGGGGATTCCTGATGGCTAGGCGGTGACAATCCCCGTTATTATCACATTTTGGCCCCGCTTGCGGCCAACCTTTGCCCGTAGCCGCCATGCGAACCCAGCGTTTTTACCAGTCCCTCAAGCGCAGCCGTTTTTACCGGCTGATGCCCAACAGCACCATCGTACTGTTCTTCCTGACCATGGCGGTGATGCTGTGGACGCTGGACGCACGCGAGACCGAGCAGCTGCGCCTCGATCTGGCCAAGGACACGCTGTGGGCGGAGCAGACGCTGCGCCTGCGCCTGGACGAGCACAAGGATGAGCTGTCGCGGCTGGCGCGCGACATCGGCCGCGAGGCGATCGACGAAGACCAGTTCCTGGTGCAGGCCTCGGAGTTTCTCGCCAATACGCCGGAGATGGCGGCGGTTGTGTGGGCGGACAACAGCTTTACCCTGCGCTGGATCGCGCCGTACGAGGAAAGCCGGCTCACCGTCGGCTCCGGCCTAAGCGGCGCCTCCGCCTCGGCCTACCTGCAGGCGCGCACCGATGGGCGCTCGGTGATGAGCCAGCCCTACCAGCTGGAATCCGGCGAATGGCGCTTCGACCTGATGGTGCCGGTGTTCCGCGACACCCAGTTCCGCGGCATGGTAATCGGCATCTACAAGGCCAGTGTCTTCATCCGTCGCGTGCCGCCGAGCTGGTTTGCTGAAAAATACTATCTGGAGCTGAACAACGGCGAGCAGCCGCTGGTGAGCAACAGTCACGGCGCCCCGTCGTCGCGCCTGTCGCAGACCATCGTGCTGGGCGGCACGCCGCTGCGGCTGGTGGCGCGGCCGGTGCGCGGCGACCACGACAAGGGGCGCCTAATCCAGCTCGGGCTGATCGTCGGCCTGTCGCTGCTGACCCTGCTCAGCCTGATGAGCCTGTCGCGCCACATCCGCCGCCGCGTCGACGCCGAGCGCGAGCGCGACCGCGTCTACGGCCTGTCGCGCGAATGGCTGGGCGTGATGCGCGAGGACGGCTACCTGCTGCACGTCAACCCGGCCTTTGTCGGCGGCCTCGGCTATCCGGCTGAGCAGCTGCTGGGCACTTCCATTCTCAATTACCTGCACCCGGACGAGCGCGAATCGACGCAGCAGCTGCTGCGGCAGGTGATCGAGGCGGGCAGCGTCGACCGCTACGTCGAGACGCGGGTGATCAACCGCGCGCAGGAGGTGCGCGCCATCGCCTGGGCGATGAGCCCGCTGCCGGACGCCGGCGTGGTCTACCTGTCCGGCCGCGACATCACCGCCGAAAAACAGGCGGAGCAGGCGCTGCGTCACGAGTACATGTTCCGCAAGGCGATGGAGGACTCGCTGGTGGTCGGCATCCGCGCCATCGCGCTGGACGGCCGCATCACCTACGTCAACCCGGCGTTCTGCCGCATCACCGGTTTCGACGAGGCGGAGCTGATCGGATTGCTGCCGCCGTATCCATACTGGTCGCCGGATATCGCCCACCACAACTACGATGCCCTGCGCCAGACGCTGTCCGGCGAGCAGTCGCAGCAGCTGTTCGAGTCGGTGATGCAGCGCAAGAACGGCGAGCGTTTCTACGCGCAGTTGCTGATCTCGCCGCTGATCGATGCCGACGGCCACCAGACCGGCTGGATGGCGGCGCTGACCGACATGACCGAGAAGCGCCACGCGCAGCAGATGCTGGAGGCGGCCAACGAACGCTTCATCGCGGTGATCGAGGGGCTGGACGCGGCGGTGGCGGTGGTGCGCGGCGAAAGCCAGCAGCTGCTGTTCTGCAACCATCGCTACCGCGAATGGTTGGCCGCACCGGCGACGGAGGACAGCTCGGAGTGCTGCGACCTGCGCCTGTACCGCCTGCTGCAGCAGGCCAGTACCGACCAGGAAATCTGGCTGGACGACCTGCAACGCTGGTTCCTGCTGCGGGTGCGCCCGGTGCGCTGGGTCGACAGCGACATGGCGCAGATGCTGATCCTCACCGACATCACCGAGCAGCACGATGCCGAGCAGCGCTACCAGGAGCAGGTAGCCAAGCTGCAGGCCACCTCGCGCCTGATCACCATGGGCGAGATGGCGTCGACGCTGGCGCATGAGCTGAACCAGCCGCTGTCGGCTATCGCCAACTACCAGGCCGGCTGCGTTGAGCGCCTGCGCCAGGGCCGCGCCACGCCGGAGTCGCTGATCCCGGTGATGGAAAAGATCACCGCACAGGCGGAGCGTGCCGGCAAGATCGTGCGCCGGGTGCGCGAATTCGTGAAGCAGAGCGAGCCGGTGCGCAAGCCGTGCCAGCTGTCCGACATCATCGACGCCGCGCTGGCGATCGCCGAGATCGAGGCGCGCCGCCTGGGCTCGGTGATCAACGTGCACCTTGCGGCCAACCTTCCCGCCGTCAACGTCGACCCGATCCTGATCGAACAGGTGCTGCTCAACCTGATCAAGAACGGCATGGAGGCGATGCAGCAGCTGCCGCCGGAGCAGCGCGAGCTGCAGGTCAGCGTGCAGCGCAGCAGCAGCAAGCGGGTGGAAGTGGCGATCGTCGATTGCGGCCACGGCGTGCCGGACGACATCAAGTCGCAGCTGTTCGATGCCTTCTTCACCACCAAGAGCGAAGGCATGGGCATGGGGCTGAACATCTGCCGCTCGATCGTCGAATTCCATCAGGGTCAACTCTCGGTGGAAGACCATCCGCTGGGTGGTACCATTTTCCGATTCACTTTGCCGGTATACGAGCCATGACTGCGAGCAAATCCATCACCATCCATATCGTTGACGACGACGAGGCGTTTCGCGACTCGCTGGTCTGGCTGCTGGAAAGCCACGACTACCGCGTGATCTGCCACGACCATGCCGAGGCTTTTCTCGCCGGCTTCCGGGTGGAGCAGAGCGTCGGCTGCCTGATCCTCGACATCCGCATGCCGGGCATGAGCGGGCTGGAGCTGTACGAAGAGCTGCAGGCGCGCGGCAATCACTGGCCGGTGATCTTCATTACCGGCCACGGCGATGTGCCGATGGCGGTACAGGCGGTGAAGCGTGGCGCCCACGATTTCCTGGAAAAACCGTTCAACCAGGAGGCGCTGCTGCTGGCGGTGAACAGCGCGCTGGAGACGGCCGCCAGCCTGCAGCAGAGCAGCACACTGGCGCAGCAGTGCGAGGCGCGGCTGCAGACGCTGACCGTGCGCGAGCGCGAGGTGCTGGAGCGGGTGATCGAGGGCAAGATGAACAAGGTGATCGCCGACGACCTCGGCATCAGCATCAAGACCGTCGAGGCGCACCGCGGCCGGATGATGGACAAGATGGGCGTGCGCTCGATCGCCGATCTGGTGCAGACCGTGGTCGCCTACCGCCAGCAGAAGGGCGGTGCCTGATCCGGCCGCGGCACTGAACTTTACCCGCTATGCTTGGCTCTGTAGCAGACGGCGACGCGTGACATCGCCGCCACCGATCCCAAGGAGCCGCCCATGTCTCAGGAACAAGCCGATTTCTTGCCGCTGCCGGATGAGGTCGATCCGCAGCGCCGCCTGTTGATTTCCGCCGTGCTGGCCGGCGGCTTTGCCCTCGCGGTGCAGCCGGTGAGCGCCGCCACCCTCCACACCGACAGCGACGGCCTGGTCGCCGGCTGGCACAAGGCCGGCCCCGACCTGCTGCTGTACGCCGCGCGTCCGGCGCAGGGCAGCCAGTGGCCGGTGGTGCTGGTGGTGCAGGAAATCTTCGGCGTGCACGAGCACATCCAGGATGTCTGCCGCCGTCTGGCCAAGCAGGGCTATCTCGCGCTCGCGCCGGAATTGTTCCTGCGCCAGGGCGATGCCCGCGGTTATCCCGACACCGCCGCGCTGATCGCCAATGTGGTCAGCAAGGTGCCGGATGCGCAGGTGCTGGCCGATCTGGACGCCACCCTCGACTACGCGCGGGTGCTGGGTGGCGACAACACGCGCGCGGCGATCACCGGCTTCTGCTGGGGCGGCCGCATCACCTGGCTCTACGCCGCGCACAACCCCAAAATCAGGGCCGGTGCCGCCTGGTATGGCCGGCTGCAGGGACAGGAGACGGCGCTGACGCCGCGCCATCCGCTGGCGGTGGCGCCGCTGCTGACCGTGCCGGTACTGGGGCTGTATGGCGGCAAGGATGGCGGTATCCCGCTGGACAGCGTGGCGGCGATGAAGGCGGCGCTGCAGCAGGGGCGTAGCGGCAGCGAAATCGTGGTCTATCCCGATGCCGGCCACGCCTTCAATGCCGACTATCGCCCGAGCTACCATGCCGCGTCGGCCAAGGACGGCTGGCGCCGCATGCTGCAGTGGTTCCGCCGCCACGGCGTGTGACGGCGACGGATCGTTAAAAAGCATTGCGGCCAACCTTGCAAGGTTGGCCGCAATGTTTTGGTGGGGCAGGAGTGGCTGATCAGCCGCTGCTGTCGCTCTTGGGTTGCAGCTTGCCGGCGAGGAAGTCGTCGTAGCCCTTCTGCACCAGTTCAAAGGTCTGCTGGATGCCGCTGGCGATGTCGCCGTCCAACACCTTCAGCCCGTCCAGAATGTCCTTCGCCTCGTTGAAACCCTGTTCGAAGCCGCCACGCACCAGTTCGACGAAACTCGTGGCCCGCTCTTCCTCGCTCATTTCCGGATGCTGCTGCGCATAGCTGTCGTAAAAGCCTAGCGACAGCGACAGGATGCGCTCGGCGGTCGCCTCTGCGCTGTTGTCCTGCTTGGCGGCGGTGGCCTGCAGCGCATCGGGGCCGAAATCCGGTGCCAGCAGCTCGTTGATCTTGTCGATGGCGCTGCGGTACAGCAGTTGCTGCGACTTGTTGCCGGCGCCGATCGAGACGTTGAGGCTGTCGATCACTTGGGCGTTCATCTCGTCACGCGCGCTGCGCTCCAGCGCCGACGGCTTGTTGAGGCGGCCGGGCGCGCTGCTGGCTTGGCTGTTCTGGGCGGCGGGTGTCAGCGACGACATCCCCGGGGTGGGAAACAAGGACATGGCAAACTCCCGCAGGTTGGCACGGCGTGGCTATCTCCTTGGCGTTATAGTGCTTTTTCGCGTGACTGCCGCCATTCGCCGTGAGCGGGGCGCAAAAAAGGCAGCCCGCAGGCTGCCTTTTGTCGTGACCGCGCGTTGTGCGATCAGAAGGCGAAGTGCTCGTCCGCCAGCGTCATTAGCGGCTGGGCACCGCCCTTGATGGTGGCTTTCAGTGCTTCCACTTCCGGCAGCAGCTTGGCGAAGTAGAAGCGGGCGGTGGCGATCTTGGCCTTGTAAAAGTCATCGCCGCCGGTTTCCAGCTTGGCGTAGGCTACTTCTGCCATGCGTGCCCACAGCCAGCCGTAGGTCAGGTGGCCGAGCAGGCGCAGGTAGTCGCTGGCGGCGGCGCCGGCTTCGTCGCGGTCCTTCATCGACGCCATGCCGATGCCCATGGTGATGTCGCCGATATCCTTCAGCAGCCTGGCCAGCGGGGCCACGAACTCGGCCAGCTGCGCGTTGCCTTCGTTGGCTTGGCAGAACTTGTGGATCTGCTTGGTGAACTTGCGCAGCTTCTGGCCCTGATCCAGCAGCACCTTGCGGCCGAGCAGGTCGATGGCCTGGATGCCATTGGTGCCTTCGTAAATCTGCGAGATGCGGCAGTCGCGCACCAGCTGCTCCATGCCCCACTCGCGGATGAAGCCGTGGCCGCCGAATACCTGCATGCCAAGGTTGGCCGCGGTGTAGCCGTTGTCGGTCATGAAGGCCTTGGCCACCGGGGTCAGCAGCGCCACCAGGTCGGCGGCATCGGCGCGCGCGTCGGCGTCCGGATGTTTCTCTTCGATGTCCAGCTGCAGCGCCAGCAGCGCGGCCAGTGCACGACCGGCCTCGGTGTAGGCCTTCTGCGTCAGCAGCATGCGGCGCACGTCCGGGTGCACGATGATCGGGTCGGCGGCCTTTTCCGGGAACTTGGCACCGGCCATCGCACGCATCTGCAGCCGGTCTTTGGCATACGTCAGCGCGCCCTGGAACGCGGCTTCACCGAGGCCCAGCCCCTGCATGCCGCAGCCGAGGCGCGCGGCGTTCATCATCGTGAACATGCAGGCCAGGCCCTTGTTCGCCTCGCCGATCAGGTAACCCTTGGCGCCGTCGAGGTTGATCACCGCGGTGGCGTTGGCCTTGATGCCCATCTTGTGTTCCAGGCTGCCGCAGTACACGCTGTTGCGGCTGCCGTCGGCGTGGAATTTCGGCACGATGAACAGCGAGATGCCCTTCACGTCCTTGGGCGCATCCGGCAGGCGTGCCAGCACCAGGTGGATGATGTTGTCGGACAGGTCGTGTTCGCCGGCGGAGATGAAGATCTTGGTGCCGCTGATGCTGTAGCTGCCGTCACCGTTGGGTTCGGCGCGGGTTTTCAGCAGGCCCAGGTCGGTGCCGCAGTGCGGCTCGGTCAGGCACATGGTGCCGGTCCAGCTGCCGTCAACCAGATGCGGCAGGTAGGTTTGTTTTTGTTCGTCGGTGCCGTGGGCGTGGATGGCGGAGTAGGCGCCGTGGCTCAGGCCGGGGTACATCGACCAGGCGACGTTGGCCGAGCACTGCATCTCGATGATCGGGAACGACAGCGTCTTCGGCATGCCCTGACCACCGTAGGCCGGGTCGCAGTCCAGCGCGGTGAAGCCCAGTTCGCAGAACTGCTTGTATGCTTCCTTGAAGCCGACCGGGGTGGTCACCGACTTGGTGGCCGCATCGAAGGTGCAGCCTTCCTCGTCGGCCGGACGGTTCAGCGGTGCCAGTTCGTTCTCGCAGAATTGTGCGGCCGCCTCCAGATAGGACGAGAAAATGTCCTGCGTGGCTTCTTCATATCCCGGCAGCGAGGGCAGGGTATCCTGAACTTTGATCAGCTCGTTCAGGACAAAGTCGAAATCGCGCAGCGGTGCTTGATAAGCGGGCATGATGGTCTCCGTATTAATGCACGGCCCGGGTGCAACGGGTCGTCTCTCGTGTCGTGTTGGGGTGGCGGCACAAAACCGTGTGCTGGGGCGTAGTGTGCACAGCGATGTCCGTTTAAGTCAAACGCTTGTTTTATTTTTTGACCGGCGCGGCGCTACCGGTCACGGAAAGGGTGCGGATAAGCGATGAGTGTCAAACGCTGGTTATTGCGCCGTATGCCGCATCCGGGGGAGTGGCTGGCCAGTTCGGCCCTGTTGCGGCCGCTGGCCCCGTATCTGGGTCATCCTGCGTTGTGGAGCCTGCAGCGGCGCAAGGTGGCGCTGGCGGTGGCGGTCGGCCTGTTTTCCGGGCTGATGCCGGGACCGACGCAGATGCTGACGGCTGCGCTGCTGGCGTTGCTTTTTCGCATCAACCTGCCGGTAGCACTGGCCTGTACCCTGTATACCAATCCGCTGACCTATCTGCCGCTGTATTTCCTCGCCTTCGAGCTGGGCAAGCTGCTGCTGGGCATGAATGGTCAACTGGTGATGCCGCCATTCCCGGCATTTGACGGCGCGCACCTGTGGCAATGGCAGCACGCGGTGGTGGCCTGGGCCATGCACATGGGGTGGCCGCTGCTGGTGGGCGTGCCGGCGTTGGGGCTGACCTTCGCTCTCTGCGGATATGTTATCGTGATGCTGTTATGGCAATGTGCCGTGTTGCGACAGTGGCGCAAGCGAAAGGAAGTGCGTGGATCTGACTGAAAAGAAACTGGCCGGCGAGCAGGTATTCAGCGGCGGCTTCATCAAGGTGCAGCGAGACAGCGTGGCCCTGCCGGACGGCAGCCCGGCGTGGCGCGAGTACATCCGCCACCCCGGCGCGGTGGCGGTGCTCGCGCTGTCCGACGACGGCAAACTGCTGTTGGAGCGCCAGTTCCGCTATCCGCTGGCACGCACTTTTCTGGAGATCCCGGCCGGCAAGATCGATCCGCAGGAGGCACCACTGGAGACCGCCAGGCGCGAACTGCTGGAAGAAACCGGCTACCGGGCGGCCAACTGGTTTTATCTGGGCAAGGCGTACCCGTGCATCGGCTATTCTGACGAGGTGATCCACTATTATCTGGCGACTGCGCTGACCGCCGGCGAGCGGCAGCTGGACGAGGGTGAGTTTCTGGAGGTGCTGACTGTGCCACTGGACGAGGTCATGGCGATGACACTGGATGGCCGCATCTGCGACAGCAAGAGCCTGGTCGGCCTGCACTGGTTGGCCGCATGGCAACGCGGGGAGCTGCACTGTGAAGCCCTTTGACGCACACCACGAGCGTCGTGGTGGCAAGCGCCTGCGCATGGGCTGCCGTGCCAAGATGAAGTCGCACCATACCGGCGAAACCCACTATGGCGAATGCGTGGATCTGTCGGTGGATGGCCTTGCCATCCGCTCCGCGTTCGTGCCGCAATTCGGTGAAATCCTGGAAGTCACCATCATCGTGCCGCCGGTCGGCGAGGTGTACAGCAAGCCGTTCGAGGCGGTGGTGGAGGTGCGACGGTGCAACGAGGTGGAGCGCGGCAAGCTGTATGAAATCGGGGCAAAAATTATAAAGCGCTAATTAATTCATTTGTCCCAGTACTTTTAAATAAAAAAGTCGACGTAATGTCGGCTTTTTTTATTTGCAGCAGCGTGGCTGTGCTATACCCAAAAAAACAGATGCAGCTTGTTAGTCCACTGATAACTTGGCAAGGGGGAAGAGCGGTGCGATCGGCACCGTTCCCGCTCCGCTTGCCTCCAGCAGGAGGGTTAAGCCATGAGCCCCGACATCTTCAGCAGTTTCGCTTCCCGTTTCGATCGCACTCGCGAAGAAGAATTGACCATTCAGGAGTATCTGGAGCTGTGCAAGCAGGACCGCACAGCCTACGCGTCTGCCGCCGAGCGCATGCTGATGGCGGTGGGCGAGCCGGAAGTGGTCGATACCCGCCACGACCCGCGCCTGTCGCGCATCTTCAGCAACAAGATCATCCGTGTCTACCCGGCATTCCGTGACTTCTACGGTATGGAAGAGGTGGTGGAACAGGTGGTGTCCTATTTCCGCCATGCCGCGCAGGGCCTGGAAGAGAAGAAACAGATTCTCTACCTGCTGGGGCCGGTAGGTGGCGGCAAGTCTTCCATCGCCGAAAAGCTGAAAGAGCTGATGGAACGGGTGCCGTTCTACGCCATCAAGGGCAGCCCGGTTAACGAGTCGCCACTGGGGTTGTTCAACTACGACGAGGACGGCCCGATCCTGGAAGAACAGTACGGTATTCCGCGTCGCTACCTGCGTGGCATTCCTAGCCCGTGGGCGGTGAAACGCCTGCACGAGTTCAACGGCGACATCAGCCAGTTCCGCGTGGTGCGACGCTATCCCTCGGTACTGAAACAGATCGCGGTGGCCAAGACCGAGCCGGGCGACGAAAACAACCAGGACATCAGCTCGCTGGTGGGCAAGGTCGACATCCGCAAGCTGGAGAGCTACGCGCAGGACGACCCGGATGCCTACAGCTACTCCGGCGGTCTGTGCCTGGCCAACCAGGGGCTGCTGGAGTTCGTGGAAATGTTCAAGGCGCCAATCAAGGTGCTGCACCCGCTGCTGACCGCCACCCAGGAGGGCAACTTCAAGGGTACCGAAGGCTTCGGCGCCATTCCGTTTGACGGCATCATCCTGGCCCACTCCAACGAGAGCGAATGGAAGCAGTTCCGCAACAACAAGAACAACGAGGCTTTCCTCGACCGTATCTACATCGTCAAGGTGCCGTACTGCCTGCGCGTCACCGACGAAACCCGCATCTACGACAAGCTGATCCGCAACTCGTCGCTGGGTGGTGCGCCGTGCGCACCGGGAACCCTGAAGATGATGGCGCAGTTCTCGGTGCTGTCGCGGCTGAAGGATCCGGAAAACTCCAGCCTGTTCAGCAAGATGCAGGTCTACGACGGTGAAAACCTGAAGGACACCGATCCGAAGGCTAAGTCGCAGCAGGAGTACCGCGACTTCGCCGGTGTCGACGAGGGCATGAGCGGGCTGTCGACCCGTTTCGCCTACAAGATCCTGTCCAAGGTGTTCAACTTCGACCACACCGAGGTCGCGGCCAACCCGGTACACCTGCTCTACGTGCTGGAGCAGCAGGTCGAACGCGAGCAGTTCCCGCCGGAGCTGGAACAGAAATATCTCACCTTTATCAAGGAGTTTCTGGCGCCGAAGTATGTCGAATTTATCGGCAAGGAAATCCAGACTGCCTATCTGGAAAGTTACTCGGAGTACGGCCAGAACATCTTTGACCGTTACGTGACGTTTGCCGACTACTGGATTCAGGATCAGGAGTATCGTGATCAGGATACCGGTGAAAGCTTTGACCGCAACGCGCTCAACGCCGAACTGGAAAAGATCGAGAAACCGGCCGGCATTTCCAACCCGAAAGACTTCCGCAACGAGATCGTCAACTTCGTGTTGCGGGCACGGGCCAACAACGCTGGCAAGAACCCGGCCTGGACCAGTTACGAGAAACTGCGCACGGTCATCGAGAAGAAAATGTTCTCCAACACCGAGGAGCTGTTGCCGGTCATCAGCTTCAATGCCAAGGCCAGTGCGGATGAGGCCAAGAAGCACGAAGACTTCGTCAACCGCATGGTGACCAAGGGCTATACCCCGAAACAGGTCCGTTTGCTGTGCGAATGGTATCTGCGGGTGCGCAAGTCGTCCTGAGCAATAGCGGCGCCAACGTTGGCCGCGGGGCCTGCGGCCAACGTGCGCACCGCACACAAGGCTAGGAGACAATCATGTCGAACATCATCGACAGAAGACTCAACGGCAAGAACAAGTCGGCGGTCAACCGCGAGCGTTTTTTGCGCCGTTTCAAGGCCCAGATCAAGGAGGCTGTCGGCAAGGCCATCAAGGGGCGCAGCATCACCGATATCGACAGCGGCGAGAGCGTATCCATCCCGGTAAAGGATATCTCGGAGCCGACCTTTCACCATGGCCGCGGTGGCCGCAGCGACCAGGTCCACCCCGGCAACGAGGAGTTCATCCGCGGTGACCGCATCAATCGTCCGCAGGGCGGGGGCGCCGGCGGTGGCGGCGGCAAGGCCAGCAACGAGGGCGAGGGCGAGGACGACTTTGCCTTCCAGTTGTCGCGCGAAGAATTCATGAACGTTTTTTTCGAGGATCTGGCGCTGCCCAACCTGATCAAGACCCAGTTGATGGGTATCGAGGAAATGAAGTCGGTGCGCGCCGGCTATACCAATGACGGCACGCCGGCCAACATCAGCATCGTACGTTCGCTGCGCGGTGCGCTGGCAAGGCGGGTGGCGATGGCGGCACCGACGCTGCGCCAGCTGCGCGAGGCGGAAGAGGACCTCGACACTCTGCTGGAGTCCGACGCCGACAACGGCCCGGAAGTGCGCGAGCGGCGCAAGCGCATCCACGCGCTGCGCGACAAGATCAACCGCATCCCGTTTATCGATCCCTACGACCTGCGCTACAACAACCGCGTCAAGCAGCCCAAGCCGACCAGTCAGGCGGTGATGTTCTGCATCATGGACGTGTCCGGCTCGATGGACGAATCGAAAAAGGACATGGCCAAGCGCTTTTTCATCCTGCTGTACCTGTTTCTGCAGCGCAATTACGAGAAGATCGAGGTGGTGTTCATCCGCCACCACACCAGCGCGGTCGAGGTCAGCGAGCAGGATTTCTTCCACTCCCGCGAATCCGGCGGTACCGTGGTGTCGTCGGCACTGAACCTGATGCACGACATCGTGCAGAAGCGCTACGCCAACCGCGACTGGAACATCTACGCGGCGCAGGCTTCCGACGGCGACAACTGGGATAGCGACTCTGCCAATTGTGGCCGCATCATGCAGGAAAGCCTGCTGCCGTGGTGCCAGTACTTCGCCTATATCGAGATCACCCAGGGCGAGCCGCAGAACCTGTGGTACGAGTACCTGAAAGTGGCGGAGCACTACAAGCACTTCGCGATGCAGAAGATCGGCTCGCCGGCGGACATCTACCCGGTGTTTCGCGAGCTGTTCAAGCGCCAGCCTGCCACCCGCTAGCCGGCCCCGGCAGCACACGATATGGAGAGCGAGGCATCATGAAACCGATCTCTACCGGCTCCGAATGGACCTTTGACCTGATTGAACGTTACGACGCCGCCATCCGCGAGATTGCGCACGGCGAGTTTCATCTCGACACCTACCCGGTGCAGCTGGAGATCATCACCGCCGAGCAGATGATGGACGCCTACTCCTCGGTCGGCATGCCGGTGAACTACCAGCACTGGAGCTTCGGCAAGCACTTCGTGCAGACCGAGAAGGGCTACAAGCGCGGCCAGATGGGGCTGGCCTACGAAATCGTGATCAACTCCAACCCCTGCATCGCCTACCTGATGGAAGAGAACACCATGACCATGCAGGCGCTGGTGATCGCGCATGCGGCTTATGGCCACAACAGTTTCTTCAAGGGCAACTACCTGTTCCGTACCTGGACCGACGCGTCGGCCATCATCGACTATCTGGTCTTCGCCAAGCAGTACATCAGCCGCTGCGAGGAGCGTTACGGCATCGACGCGGTGGAAGAGCTGCTGGATTCCTGTCATGCGCTGATGAACTACGGTGTCGACCGCTACAAGCGGCCGCAGAAACTCTCGCTGGCCGAGGAGCAGGCACGGCAGGTCGAGCGCGAAAACTATCTGCAACTGCAGGTCAACGATTTGTGGCGAACCATTCCGCGCCGGGAAAAGGACGGCGCAAGCCAAGCCGCACCGCGTTTTCCTCCGGAGCCGCAGGAAAATATCCTGTACTTCATCGAGAAATCGGCACCGCTGCTGGAGCCGTGGCAGCGCGAGATCGTGCGCATCGTGCGCAAGGTGGCGCAGTATTTCTATCCGCAACGCCAGACCCAGGTGATGAACGAGGGCTGGGCCACGTTCTGGCACTACACGCTGATGAACCGGCTGTACGACAAGGAAATGCTGACCGATGGTGCGATGATGGAATTTTTGCAGAGCCACACCAACGTGGTGTACCAGCCGCCGGTGACCGCGCGCTGGTACAACGGCATCAATCCATACGCGCTGGGCTTTGCCATGTATCAGGACATCAAGCGCATCTGCGAGGCCCCGACCGACGAGGACCGCGAGTGGTTTCCGGACATCGCAGGTACGCCGTGGCGGCCGGTGCTGGAGTTCGCGATGAAGAACTTCAAGGATGAAAGCTTCATCTCGCAATATCTGTCGCCCAAGCTGATCCGCGATTTCCGCTTCTTCGCCATCCGCGACGACGACCACGACGACAAGCTGGAGGTGTCCGCCATCCACGACGAGCAGGGCTACCAGATGATACGGAGCAAACTGTCGGAACAGTACAACCTCGGCTCGCGCGAGCCGAACATCCAGGTGTGGTCGGTGAATGTGCGTGGCGACCGTAGCCTGACGCTGCGCCATACCCGCCATAATCGCAAGCCGCTGGATGAGGCCAGCGCGCAGGAGGTGCTGAAGCATGTCGCCCGGCTGTGGGGCTTCGGGGTCAAGCTGGAAAGTGTCGACAGCGACGGTACGGTGCAACAGCGTTTCGACTGCCATCCGGAGGCGGCTCAGGCCAGTCTCTGAGCTGCCGGTTTCTGCCGGTTACCGATGAAAGACTTGCGGCCAACGTTGGCCGCAAGTCTTTTGTGTTGTCTGTCGCACGGATACGGGCATTACGGATGTCAGCCTGTCGGTGCGGTGGCCGGCAGCAGGCACACCCGGTTGCGTCCCTGGTGCTTGGCAAGGTATAGCGCCTTGTCCGCCAGCTCGACCTGCTGGTGTTCCTCCTCAGCCAGGGGGCTTGCCGGCTGGCAGTAAAGCCCGATGCTGACGGTGACCACCGGGCGCGGCGCCGGATTGTCGCTGGCCGCCGGAATGGCCAGCTGTTCCACCGCACTGCGAATGCGTTCGGCAATCTGTGCCGCATGCAGCTCGTCGCAGCCATCCAGAATCGCAATGAATTCCTCGCCGCCGTAGCGGGCCAGGGTATCGCCATCGCGCAGCTGTTGTGCCATGCAGGCGGCAATCCGGCGCAGGCAGTCGTCGCCCTGCACGTGGCCGAAGCTGTCGTTGTAACGCTTGAAGTGGTCGATATCGGCCATCAGCACGGTAAACGGACGCGCCAGCTCCGGCGGACGATGGCGGATGGCGTCCAGCGTGCTGTCGAAGTGGCGGCGCGAAAACAGACCGGTCAGACTGTCGCGGATCGAGGTTTCGTACGCCTGGCTGTAGGAGCTTTGCAAACGCTTCTGCAGGCGGAATACTTCGAACAACAGCGCTCCCAGCATGAAGGTGGCGGCTAACTGCTCGAAAAAGCGCGAGGCATACCAGCCGACGGTCAGCCGGTGGCTGGAGGAGAACACCAGCATCAGGTACAGCAGATAGCCATAGCAACATAGTGCCAGCCAGCAGTGAAAGGCACTGCGCAGCCGCGTTACCAGCAGTACGCTGAGCAGCGCGCCGCCCCAGCACAGCAGCAGGGCAATGAGCAGACCGCTGTCGCGCAGCGCCTTATAGTCGCCCTGATCGCTGACCAGCCGTCCCAGGTCGGGGAGATAAGGAGGCAGCCGCTGCGTCACCAGCCATATCAGCGATACCGCGAGCAGCAGACAGCCGAGCAGGAAACCGCTGCTCTGGCGTGGCGACAGCGGCGGTTTCGGCTGCCAGGCGAGGCACAGCATCGCCAGCATGATCAGCATGGCAAAGCCGGCAAGACGCGCGAACCACAGCCAGATGCTCAGGTGCGAGCCAAGCTGCATCTCGTGTTGCCCGGGAAACACTTCGGGCAGCATCAGCAGCTGGTAGCTGGACATCAGCGCCGAGTAGGCGAACGCGGTACCGAGCAGGCCGGTGGCGGGACGGCGCTTGACGTAGAAGTGAAGCAGGATCAGGTAGGCGATGATGCTGTTGTTGACCGCCAGCGCGGTGATCAGCACCGGCCGCAGATTGCTGCCTGTGGTGGGCTGGTTGGCGTAGGGCAGCAATAACGCGGCCGCTGCCGTCATCAGCAGCATCAGCACACCGGCCAGGATCATGGCCGGGCGGCTGGGGGTGGCGGAGAAACTGTTTTGCATGCGGTAACTCGGAACGGACGACGCGATAAAGGCTGAACGCTGCGGCGCACGGAGATATTGCCGGTAACGCTGGTGGTTTGCCGATTGTAGCCTGTCGTAGCGACGCTCCGGCAGTATTTTATGACATTTATAATGTGGCACGCTCAATGCCGCCTGGCTTCGATAGACTTTTCTTGTGGTAGTTGGCGGACTACTTCTGGCCGTCGCACGCCGTGCGTTAGCTGGCGATGAAGGCGCGCTGGCCGTGGCCGTCGCCCAGCTCGGTGAGGCAGATGTCGTAGACCTGTTCCAGCCGCCGCTGCGTCATTACCTGTGCCGTATCGCCGTAGGCGACCTGCCTGCCATCCTTGAGCAGCAGCACCTTGTCGGCATGGCGCAGCGCCAGGTTGACGTCGTGCAGCACCGCGATCATGCCCAGCTGACAACGCTGCGCCAGTTGCCGCAGGGTTGCCAGCTGCTGGTTGGCGGCGCCGATATCCAGTGCGGCGGTGGGCTCGTCCAGCAGCAGGTAGCGCTGCGCGGCCTTGCTGGTCAGCAGCTGGTGCAGCGCCCGCGCCAGGTGCACGCGCTGCAGTTCGCCGCCCGACAGGCTGGCGCAGTCGCGTGCCAGCAGCGTCTGGCAGCCGCACAGGTCCAGTGCCTGCGCCAGCATCGCGGGATCCGCTTGCGCCACGCCGATGTGGAGCAGATCGGCCACGCGCATGCCCGCCGGGCGTGCCGGATGCTGTTCGATCAGCGCGCGGCAGCTGGCGAGGCGGGCGGCGTCGATGCCGGCGAGGGGTTCGCCGGCAAGCAGGATTTCGCCCGCCGCTGCCGGGTAGTAGCCGCCGATGGCGTGCAGCAGCGTGCTTTTGCCGGCACCGTTGGGGCCGAGGATGACGGTGACTTCGCCTGCGGCGCAGGCAAAGCTGATGTCGTGCAGCGGGGCGGGGTGGCGCAGCGACAGCCGGCGGATTTCAAGCATGGCTCGGCCGCTTGCGGGTCAGCAGGTACAGAAAGAACGGTGCACCGGCGAGGCTGGTGATCACCCCCACCGGCAGTTCGGCCGGGTACAACAGTTCGCGCGCAGCCAGATCGGCCAGCAGCGTGAGCAGGGCGCCGGCCAGTGGCGCCAGTTTCAGCAGCGTCGGCAGGTGCAGCCCGGTCAGGCGGCGCAGGATGTGTGGCGCCATCAGCCCGACAAAGCCGACCATGCCGCATTGCGACACCACCACGCCGGCGGCCAGCGCTGCCAGCGCGATGGTGACGGCACCGTTGCGGCCAACGTTGAAGCCGCTGTAGAACGCGGCACGGTCGCCCAGTTGCAGCGCCTGCAGGAAGCGCCCCTGGCGCTGCAGTGCCACGGTGACGGCGATGGCCAGCAGCGCCAGCAGCCATGCCTGGCGGCCGTCGCTGCCGGCAAAGCTGCCCATCAGCCAGAAGGTGACGCTGCGCAGCGCGCCATCGGGCAGGGTGCTGATCAGCAGCGTCAGCAGGCTGCCGCACAGCGCGTTGACGGCGACGCCGGCCAGAATCAGCGTGGCGGTGGCGCGGTCGCGGGCCAGATGGCTGACCAGCAGCAGAGCTGCCAGCGCCCCGCCAAAGGCGGCGATGGAGACCGCCAGCGTCGGCCAGCGGGCGGCCAGCGCCAGCGCGGCGGCCAGTGCCGCACCGCCGGAGATCCCGATCAGGCCCGGTTCGGCCAGGTCGTTGTGAAAGCGGGCCTGGATGGCGAGGCCGGCGGTGGCCAGCAGCGCGCCGGCGGCGGCAGCACTGACCACGCGCGGCAGGCGCAGCGCCAGCAGCAGCTCGCGCTCCAGCGCATCGTGGCCGGGCAGCGCGAACAGTGCGGCCAACCTGGCTGCGGCGTGTTCGCCGGCAAGTAGGGAAATAAAGAAGGCCAGCCCGGTGAGGCTGGCCAGCAGGATCAGCAGCGTACGTGCCGACATCTCAGTGCGGAGCGGGCATCAATGCAGGCCCAACACATCCTGCATGTCGAAGACGCCGTACGGCTTGGCGGCCAGCCACTTGGCAGCGCGCACCGCACCGTTGGCAAAGGTGGCGCGGCTGGAAGCCTTGTGGGTGATCTCCACGCGCTCGCCCAGCGCGGCGAACAGCACGGTATGGTCGCCGACCACGTCGCCGGCGCGCACGGTGGCAAAACCGATGGTGCCCGGATCTCGTTCGCCGGTGACGCCTTCGCGGCCGTAGACGGCGCACTGTTTCAGGTCGCGGCCGAGGGCTTCGGCCACCACTTCGCCCATGCGCAGCGCGGTGCCGGACGGCGCATCCACCTTGAAACGGTGGTGTGCCTCGGTGATCTCGATATCGTAGCCTTCGTTCAGCACGCGGGCGGCCATGTCCAGCAGCTTGAAGGTAAGGTTCACCCCCACGCTGAAGTTGGCCGCAAACACGATGCCGATCTGCTCGCCGGCGGCGGCGATGGAGGCCTTGCCGGCGTCGTCAAAACCGGTGGTGCCGATGATCATCTGTACCTTTTTCTCGACGCAGGCGGCCAGATGCGCCAGCGTGCCTTCCGGGCGGGTGAAGTCGATCACCACGTGCGCGCCATCCAGCGCCGCGTTGAAGTCGGTGCTGATCTTGACACCGGTGTCGCGGCCCATGAACAGGCCGGCATCCTGGCCGACAAACGGCGATCCTTCGCGTTCCAGCGCCGCGTGCAGACGGGTTTCAGGGGTGTCGAGTACGGATTCGATCAGCGTGCGGCCCATGCGGCCAGCGGCGCCGACGATGACAATATTCAGGCTCATCAATTCTGTCCGGCAGGTGGTGGGTTGTCGATAGCGGGGCGGGTCGCCGGGAAGGCGTTGCCTTCCACGCGGGTGACGGTGTCCTTGTCAAAAAACACGGTCAGGCGTTTTTCTTCCGTCGGCTGGCCCTGACGCTCGATGCGGTACGGGTAATCCCAGCGGTCGGCGTGGAAGATGTCGTTCAGCAGCGGGGTGCCCAGCAGGAAGCGGACTTGCGAGCGGGTCATGCCCGGCTTGACACGGCTGACCGCGTCTTCTGTCACGTAATTGCCTTGCTGGATCACCATGCGGTGAGGCGAGAACCAGTTCATCGGATTAACCGAGGAGCAGGCGGACAACAGCAGACTGGTTATGAAAAGCGTAGAAATTGTCTTGAACATCGTGACCACACCACCGTACGGGTTGGGGAATCCGGGAAAAGGTTTTATCATACTGTAAGACTACTCACCAAAGATACCCACCCCCCAATGATGAACAAAGCCAGCCATCTCAAAGACATCGGCCTGAAAGCAACCGGCCCGCGCCTGCGTATCATGGAGCTGTTCGAGAACAGCCAGGATCGCCACCTGTCGGCCGAGGACGTGTACAAGAAGCTGATCGCCGAAGATGCCGATATCGGTCTGGCCACCATCTATCGCGTGCTGACCCAGTTCGAGCAGGCCGGTATCCTGATCCGTCATCACTTCGAATCCGGCAAGGCGGTCTACGAGCTGAACGAGGGCGGTCATCACGACCACATGGTGTGTTGCCGCTGCGGCAAGGTGACCGAGTTCTTCGATCCGAAAATCGAGGAGCTGCAGAACCAGATCGCCGCGCAGCATGGCTTCAGCATCCAGGACCACTCGCTCTATCTGTACGGTGAATGCGAAGACTGCAGCAAGAGCGAGCGCAAGCCTTTCCGTCGATGATTCCCTGGCTGGGGCGGAGTCTGCAATTCCCGCCCGTATCGCTGGCATTGGCCGAGCCGGACGGCCTGCTGGCCGCCGGCGGCGACCTGTCCGTTGCCCGTCTGCTTGCCGGCTACGCCCACGGCATTTTCCCCTGGTTTTCCCCGGACGATCCCATCCTGTGGTGGTCGCCGTCTCAGCGCATGGTGGTGGAGCCGGGTGCGCTGAAAGTCTCCCGCTCGATGGCCAAGGTGCTGCGCAACCGCCGCTACCGCGTCACCATTGACCGTGCCTTCGGCGCGGTGATGCTGGAGTGCGCCGCGCCGCGCGACGAGCAGGGCGGTACCTGGATCACCGCAGAGATGATCGCCGCCTATACTGAATTGCATCGGCAGGGCTACGCCCATTCCTTTGAAGTGTGGATGGACGACGAGCTGGCCGGCGGGCTGTACGGCGTCGCCATCGGCGGGATGTTTTACGGCGAGTCGATGTTCCATCGCCAGCGTGACGCCTCCAAGATCGCTTTCGTCCACATGGCGCAACACCTGTTTGCCCGTGGTGTCGGGCTGATCGACTGCCAGATGCCGACCGCGCACCTTGCCAGCCTCGGTGCACGCCTGATCGGGCGGGAGCCGTTTGTCGCCCGGGTGCAGCAGCTGCTGCGTTCCCCTTTACCGGATACCGTGTGGGATTACGTCTACGATCATGAGCCATCGCGATAACGACGCCATTGCCATCATCCATTTCTACGCCACGGCTCCGTATGCCTGCAGCTATCTGGACGAGCGTCAGGCCCGCTCCCAGGTTGCGGTGCCGGCGGAGGCGATCGACAGCACGGTCTACAGCCAGCTGGTGGGGCTGGGCTTCCGTCGCAGCGGCCACTTCACCTACCGGCCGTATTGCGACGGCTGCCGCGCCTGTGTGCCGGTGCGCATCCCGGTGGCGCGTTTCGTGCCGGATCGCAGCCAGCGCCGCACGCTGCGCCGCCACGGCAACCTGAGCGCGCAGATCCTGCCGCTCAGCTTTGTCGACGAGCATTTCCAGCTGTACCGCCGCTACCAGCAGGCGCGCCACGACGGTGGCGGCATGTCGGAGGACGATCCGGCGCAGTACGCGGAGTTCATCCTGAAAAGCCGGGTCGAGAGCTGGCTGGTAGAGTTTCGCGAGCAGGGCGTGCTGCGCATGGTCAGCCTGATCGACCGGTTGGATGACGGCCTGTCGGCGGTGTACACCTTTTTCGATCCGGACCAGCCGCGCACCGCCTACGGCGTCTACAACGTGCTGTGGCAGGTGGACCTCGCGCGCCGCCTGCAGCTGTCCTATCTCTACCTCGGCTACTGGATCGCCGAATCGCCGAAGATGGCGTACAAGACGCGCTACCGGCCGCTGGAACGGCTGGACGATGGCCGCTGGCACGCGTTCGAGCCCTGATTGCGGCCAACCTTGTAATGAAAACAGGCACCTCGCGGTGCCTGTTTTATTTTGCGGATGCCGCCGGTTTACAGCGGGCTGACGCGGGTGGTGCCGCCGCCGCTCAGTACCCGCACGCGCTGGCCCAGGCTGAACGGCACATCGGCTTCCTGCACGATGGACAGCATCTTGCCGCCATTATCCAGCTTCACCGTGATTTCCAGTGCCGGTTTGGTATTCAGCGACTGCTGCGCCGACTGTGCCGCCATCCCGCCGGCGATGGCACCGACGATGGCGCCGGCAACGGCGCCGCTCCCCTTGCCGACATTGCTGCCGGCCAGGCCGCCCAGCGCGGTGCCGCCCATGGTCAGGAGTTCGTTGCGGTTGCCTTCCATCAGCACGTTTTTGACGGCGATCACCTGACCGAATTCGACCACGTGCGCCTGGCGCATCTGGTCCTTGCTGTAGACCTGGCCGGAGTCGGAGGTGTTGGCGCAGCCGGTGGCAAGAGCGGCAGCCAGCAGGGCGGTGCCGCCCAGTTGCAGTAGTTTGCGGTTCATGATGCTCCCTTTCGTGGGCAGGATGTCAGTCGCGACGCTTGCGGCGCAGCGCTTCGGCGCATTCGTTGATCAGGCCCGGGCCGCGGTAGATCAGGCCGGAGTACAGCTGCACCAGCGTGGCGCCGGCGTCGATCTTCTCCTGCGCGTCGGCGCCGGACAGGATGCCGCCGACACCGATGATCGGCAGCGCGCCGTCCAGTGCCTGCGCCAGGTTGCGGATCAGCTGCGTGGAGCGCTCGCGTACCGGCGCGCCGGACAGGCCGCCGGCCTCGTTTTGCAGCGGATGGCCGGCGATCTCGCTGCGCGACAGCGTGGTGTTGGTGGCGATCACCGCGTCCAGCTGGTGTTCGGTCAGCAGGCGGGCGATTTCCTGCGTCTGTTCCGCGTCCAGGTCCGGCGCGATCTTCACCGCCAGCGGCACATAGCGGCCGTGCTGGTCGGCTAGGCGCGACTGGCGGTTTTTCAGTGCGGCGAGCAGCTCGCCCAGTTCGTCGGACTGCTGCAGCTGACGCAAGTTCTTGGTGTTGGGCGAGGAGATGTTGACGGTGACGTAGCTAGCGCACTCGTACACCTTGTCGAGGCAGGTCAGGTAGTCGTCCTTGGCGTTCTCGATCGGCGTGCTGGCGTTCTTGCCGATATTGATGCCGAGAATGCCCTGGAAGTGGCTGTTGCGCACGTTTTCCAGCAGCGCGTCGACGCCCTTGTTGTTGAAGCCCATGCGGTTGATGATGCCTTCGTACTCCGGTACGCGGAACAGGCGCGGCTTGGGGTTGCCGTCCTGCGGGCGCGGCGTCACGGTGCCGATCTCGATGAAGCCGAAGCCGAGCGCGGCGAGGGCGTCGATGTGGTCGCCGTTCTTGTCCAGGCCGGCGGCGAGGCCGACCGGATTGGGGAAGGTCAGGCCCATGGTTTTTACCGGATTGCGGCCAACCTTGCGGCTAAGCAAGCCGGTCAATTGCAGGCGATACGCGGTATCCAGCAGCGACAGGGTGGTTTCGTGCGCGGATTCGGCATCGGTGCGGAACAGCAAGGGGCGTAACAGCGGGTAAAGCATGGGTGTCTCCGTAAGGCGCGGGCGCGGCCCGCGCCACAACAGGGTTAAAGGATCTGGCAGGCGTCGTCGAAGCCGAGGCGCGGCGCGCGCGGGAACAGCTTGCTGGCGTCGCCGTAGCCGAGATTGATCAGGAAGTTGCTCTTGATATTGCCTTGCGGGAAGAAGGCGGCGTCCACGGCGGCGTTGTCGAAGCCGGACATCGGACCGCAGTCCAACCCCAGCGCGCGGGCGGCCATGATCAGGTAGGCACCCTGCAGCGAGCTGTTGCGCATGGCAGTGCTCTGGATTGCGGCGTCGTTGCCGGCGAACCAGCTGCGGGCGTCGGTGTGCGGGAACAGGCGCGGCAGCTGTTCGTAGAATTGCAGGTCCATGGCGACGATCACGGTGACCGGCGCCGCCATGGTCTTGTCGCGGTTGCCTTCCGACAGGCAGGGCTTGAGTCTGGCCTTGGCTTCCGGCGACTGCACGAACACCAGGCGTGCCGGCGAGCAGTTGGCGCTGGTCGGCGCCATTTTCATCAGCTCGAACAGCTGGTGCAGGGTTTCCTTGCTGACCGGGCGGTCTTGCCAGTGGCTATGCGTACGGGCATTGAGGAACAGTTGTTCCAGAGCGGCGTGGCTGACAGGTGTGCTCATGCGGAGGATCTCTCTCTTTGGCGGTAATTCAGGGCGCGGTGGCGGAGGTCGGCAGCAGGTTATTTGCTGGCGCTGCTGTGGCGGCACCGATGTCCTCGCTCTTGCCGCTGGTCTTGGCGATGATGGTGATCGCCACGCGGCGGTTGCGGGCGCGGCCGTCGGCGGAGGCATTGTTGGCCACCGGCATGGTCTCGGCGCGACCAACGGCCACCAGCCGCTCCGGCGCGATGCCGTTTTCCATGAACAGGCGCACGATGCTGCCGGCGCGGGCGGCGGACAGCTCCCAGTTGGACGGGAAGAAGGCGTTGCGGATCGGGATGTTGTCGGTGAAGCCTTCCACCCGCACCTCGTTCGGTACCTGTGCCAGCTGCTGCGCTACCGCCGACAGGATCTGTGGCGAGTTGCCGGTCGGCAATGCCTGGCCGACCGGGAACAGCGCGGTGTCCTTGATCTCGATATGGATGCCTTCGTCGTCCTGGCGCATGCTGACCTGGCCGCCCTGCATCAGCGGGGCCAGGCTCTTGCCGATGTCGTCGGCCAGCTGTTTCAGGCGCGCGCGTTCCTGCAGGCGCTGCTGGCCCTCGACCGCGGTGGCGATCGGCTTGGTGTTGGGAATCTCGATCATGGTGTTGGCGCTGCCGGACGGCGGCGTGGCCTGGATCGCCAGGTTGCCGCTGCGGAAGGCGTCGATCATCGAGGTCGACAGCACCCGGTACTTGCCCTCGTTGACCTGCGAAATGGCGTACATCACGACGAAGAAGGCAAACAGCAGGGTGATGAAGTCGGCGTAGGAAACCAGCCAGCGTTCGTGATTTTCGTGGACCTCTTCCTGTTTGCGGCGTCGTGCCATGAGTGCTCCGTGTCGGCGGTCAGAAAAAGCGGGTGTCAAGCAGCGAGCGGATGCCGCCGGCGAAGCTGACACCGATGCGCTTGGCAAAGAAGTTGCCGAAGTCGTCGCTCGGGGTGAAGTCGACCAACTCTTCGGCCTGGATCTGCTCACGGGCCACCGAACCGACCGAGCCCAGATCGTCGGCCAGCCCCAGCGCGATGCTGCTGCTGCCCAGCCACACCAGGCCGCTGAAAATCTCGGCGTCGCTCTTCAGCCGGCTGCCGCGTCCCTGCTTCACTACCGCGATGAACTGCTGGTGGATCTCGTCGAGTAGCGACTGGTGGATGGCCTGCTGCTGCGGGTTGCGCGGCGAGAACGGGTCGTTCATCGCCTTGTTGCTGCCGGCGGTGGTCAGCCGGCGCTCGATGCCGAGTTTCTCGATTGCCTTGTCGAAGCCGAAGCCGTCCGATACCACGCCGATGGAGCCGATGATGCTGGCCTTGTCGACGTGAATCTTGTCGGCGGCGGCGGCGATGTAGTAGCAGCCGGAGGCGCACACTTCTTCCACTACCACGTGTAGCGGAATGGCCGGGTGCAGTTTTTTCAGGCGCCGGATCTCGTCATTGGCGATGCCGGACAGTACCGGGCTGCCGCCGGGGCTGTTGGCGCGGATGATGATGCCCTTGGTGTTGCGGTCGTTGTAGGCGTGCTCCAGACCTTCCAGTAGCCGGCCGCTGGCATTGTTCTCGCTGTCGATGACGCCTTCCAGCGAGACCACGGCGGTATGCTTGCCGCCCAGCGTGCCGCTGTCCTTTTCGCCCTGCCAGAAAAACATCGCCAGCAGCGTGCCGATCAGCAACAGCCACGCCAGCCGGAAGAAGGTCTTCCACTGGCGGGTGCGCTTCTGTTCCAGCAGTGCCGCGCCAGCCAGCTTTTCAATCAGCTGGCGCTCCCATTTGGGTTCTTGCTCCATGCTTGCCTCAATCTTGCGCAACGTTGGCCGCAAGGCGCGTCAGGCGCCGTCGGCGTGAGGTAAATAGTATATCCGACCCTCGTGCTCGCTGACCGCGAGCGATTGCAGTGACTGGCCGCGGCAGGGGCCGGCGACGCAGAGGCCGCTGTCCGGCAGGTACAGCGCGCCGTGCATGCTGCAGATCAGGTAGTCGCCGTCGCCGTCGAAGAAGCGGCCTTCCTGCCAGTCCAGCTCCACCGGTACGTGACGGCAGCGGTTGAGATAGCCGTATACCACGCCGCCATGACGAATGACAAATGCGGCGGCCGTCTCGCCGTACTGCCGGATCTCGAAGCGCACGCCCTTGCCGCCATTCTGCAGGGCGTCGGCGTCGCAGATCAGCTGCGCTGCCGGATCAGCCATTGTTGCAGGTCGTCAAAGACATCGAAAATCGCCAGTGGTTCGCAGTCGAGCAGGTCTTCCACCGGATGCGCGCCGTAGCTGACGCCGACGCTGAGGGTGGCGGCATTGAGTGCCATCTGCAGGTCGTGGGTGGTGTCGCCGACCATCAGCGTGCGTCCGGGTGCCACGCCCAGCTGGTCGGTGATGTCCAGCAGCATCTGCGGATGCGGCTTGGAGTGGCACTCGTCGACGGTGCGGGTGGCGAGGAAGTGTGGCGTCAGGCCGGTCACCTTCAGCGCGCGGTCCAGGCCGATGCGGCTCTTGCCGGTGGCGACCGCCAGCAGGTAGCCGGCATCTTCCAGTGCGGCCAACCCTTCGGCCACGCCATCGAACAGCTCGATGGTCTCGTCGCCGGCCAGATAGTGGTGACGGTAGGCCTGCACCATGTCCTGGTAGCGCGGCTCCGGCAGGCCCGGGCACACCACGCGCATGGCGTCGATCAGGCCGAGGCCGATCACGTGGCTGGCGCGCTCGCGCGGCGGGATCGGCAGGCCGAGGTCTTGGCAGGCGGCCTGGATGGAGCGGGTGATGTGGGCGGTGGAATCCATCAGGGTTCCATCCCAGTCGAACACGATCAGATCGAAGCGGCTAGTCATGATAGGGGCAGGGTATCCAGAAAGCGGGTCAGTTCGGGCGGCAGCGGTGCCTGCAGTTGCAGCTCCTCGCCGGTGAGCGGGTGTGGCAGCACCAGGTTGGCCGCATGCAGGAACATGCGCTTCAGGCCGTGGCGCTGCAACTCGCGGTTGGCGGCGAAGTCGCCGTATTTCTCGTCGCCGGCAATCGGGCAGCCATTGGCCTGCATGTGCACGCGGATCTGGTGGGTGCGGCCGGTACGCAGCAGCGCCTCTACCAGCGTGAAGTCGCGATAGCGCTGCTGCACCGTGAAGATGGTGTGCGCGTAGATGCCCTGGTCTTCATCGACCCGCACCATGCGCTCGCCACTCGGGGTGTGGAAGCGGTGCAGCGGCAGCTTCACGTGGCGGATCTTGTCCGGCCACTGGCCCAGCGCCAGCGCGAAGTAGCGCTTCTGCGGCACGTCGTTGCGGATCATCTCGTGCAGCTTGACCAGCGCCGAGCGCTTCTTGGCGATCATCAGCAGGCCGGACGTCTCGCGGTCGAGGCGATGCACCAGTTCCAGGTAGCGTGCGTTCGGGCGCGCCTTGCGCAATTGTTCGATGACGCCGAAGGACACGCCGCTGCCGCCGTGCACGGCGACGCCGGCCGGCTTGTTGATCACCAGCAGCGCCTCATCCTCGTACACGATGGGGAAGCTGGCGCCGGGCACCACCTGGCCGTCGGTCGCCTTGGCGGCGAGGCGGATCGGCGGAATGCGCAGCTCGTCACCCTGCTGCAGGCGCTGCATCGCATCGGCGCGACCCTTGTTCACGCGGATCTCGCCGGAGCGGATGATGCGGTAGATATGGCTTTTCGGCACGCCCTTGAGCAGGCGGGTCAGGTAGTTGTCCAGGCGCTGATCGGCACCGTTTTCGTCGACGGTGATGAATGTAACGGAATCTTTGCGAATGTCAGTCATATTGCTTATACTCCGTTGGCTCCTTCGCCTGAAATAATGCGATGTGTAGCACACCGGAAATGGGTCGCAGACAATACTGCCTGTGGCGCTGCTGCGCAACAAAAACCGGCCGGCAGGACATTGGTCCTGACCTGACGCCGGTTCTACCGGGCGCAGCCATGGTTATCTCGCTCACCCCGAAGTAGCGATGTTAATGCATTTGGATGCATGACGCACTCACGCCAGTTTCCCGCTTTAGGGGCGATAAGGCCCGCCCCGAAGCTTCGCAGCAAAATTTGACCCGACGTGGCCACCCGATTTTGCCTATCCTGCCGCCAAGGCAGGGCGGGTTTGGTAAGCGCCGAAGCATGGCGCAGCAGGGGCCGCGTGTAGAACAAGAAGTTGGCTTGACCCGATCGCAGTTCTGTTGCTCTTTACTCCGACACTTCTTAACGGCATGCGCTCATTACACTCATTGAGCCGTCAAATACTTGCTGTACCCCTAGCGTGAGTGCACGCGTAGGGACATATTAATGAAACGCATGCTTTTTAATGCGACACAGGCAGAAGAACTGCGTGTCGCCATCGTCGACGGGCAAAAGCTCATCGACCTCGATATCGAAACCGTCGGTAAAGAACAGCGCAAGGGCAACATCTACAAGGGCACCATCACCCGGATCGAGCCATCGCTGGAGGCGTGTTTTGTCGACTACGGCACCGACCGTCACGGTTTCCTGCCGTTCAAGGAAGTTTCCCGCAGCTATTTCCAGCAGCACGAAGGCGGCCGTCCGCGTATCCAGGACGTACTGCGTGAAGGCATGCAGGTTGTCGTGCAAGTCGAAAAGGACGAGCGTGGCAACAAGGGTGCCGCGCTGACCACTTACGTGAGCCTCGCCGGTCGCTACGTGGTGCTGATGCCGAACAACCCGCGTGGCGGTGGCGTGTCGCGCCGCATCGAAGGTGAAGAGCGTCAGGAGCTGAAAGACCTGCTGTCGCAGCTGGAGGTGCCGGGCGGCATGAGCCTGATCGCGCGCACCGCCGGTATCGGCCGTTCGCTGGAAGAGCTGCAGTGGGATCTGAACTACCTGCTGCAACTGTGGCGTGCCGTTGACAGCGCCGCCGGTGCCCAGTCCGCGCCGTTCCTGATCCTGCAGGAAGGCAGTCTGGTGATTCGCGCCATCCGCGACTACTACCAGCCTGACATCGGCGAAATCCTGATCGACACCGAAGAAATCTACGAGCAGGCCCGTCAGTTCATGAGTCACGTGATGCCCAACAACGTTGGCCGCGTGAAGCTGTACAAGGATCCGGTGCCGCTGTTCTCGCGCTTCCAGATCGAACACCAGATCGAAACCGCATTCTCGCGCGCCGTGACCCTGCCGTCCGGCGGCGCCATCGTCATCGACCATACCGAAGCACTGGTGTCGGTCGACGTCAACTCGGCGCGTGCCACCAAGGGCTCCGACATCGAGGACACCGCGTTCCGCACCAACCTGGAGGCGGCGGAAGAAATCGCCCGCCAGCTGCGCCTGCGCGACCTGGGTGGCCTGATCGTGATTGATTTCATCGACATGGAAAGCCAGAAAAACCAGCGTGACGTGGAAAACCGCCTGCGCGACGTGCTGAAGCACGACCGTGCCCGCGTGCAGATGGGCAAGCTGTCGCGTTTCGGCCTGCTGGAACTGTCGCGTCAGCGTCTGCAGCCTAGCCTGGGTGAAACCAGTCACGAAGCCTGCCCGCGCTGCCACGGTATCGGCTTCATCCGCGGCATCGAATCCTCGGCACTGCACATCCTGCGCATCATCCAGGAAGAGGCGATGAAGGAAAACACCGGCGCGGTTCACGCGCAGGTGCCGGTCGACGTGGCCACCTTCCTGCTCAACGAGAAGCGCGCCGAGATCTACTCCATTGAAGCGCGCCTGGACGTGGCAGTGGTGCTGATTCCTAACCTGCATCTGGAAACCCCGCACTACAAGATCGTGCGCGTACGCCACGACGATCTGGCAGAGGTCGGTGATGCGCCGAGCTATCAGCGCGTCGAAATGCCGGAAGAGGACGCCTCGCACCCGTTCGGCCAGGAAAAGCCGAAGCTGGAGCGCCAGGAAGCTGCAGTCAAGGGCGTGACCCCGGCGCAGCCGGCGCCGCAGGCTGCCGAGCCGGTGGCAGCACCGGTCGCCGCCGCCCCGGTTGTCGTTGCCGAGCAGGGTCTGCTGGCCCGTGTGGTCGGCTGGTTCAAGTCGGTGCTGTCGCCGGAGCCGCAAGTAGTTGAAACCAAGCCGGTGGTCGAAGAGAAGCGTCCGCAGCGTGAAGCGCGTAATCCGCGCCAGCGTAACGGCGAGCGCCGCAGCAACGGCCGCCGCGAGCGGGAAGAGCGTGCACCGGGTGAAGGCCGTGCCGAACGTCAGGAGCGCCAGCCGCGCAACGACAATCGTCGCAATGAAGTGCGCGAAGAAGGTCAGGCGCAGGCCCGTGCCGAGCGTGCGCCGCGCCGCGAACGCGAACCGCGTGAGCCACGCGATAACGCGAATGCAATGGTGGCGCGCAGCGATGCCGCAGCCGATGGTGCGGTGAAAGAGCAGCGCGACAACCAGCGCAATGAGCGTCGCCGCGAACGCGAGCAGCAGCGTATCGCCAAGGAACAGCAAGTGGTGCAGGCGCCGGAGCTGGAAGCCGAGCAGCCTGTGGTCGATGCCGCGGCCGCGGATGCGGTGGTGGCAGAGGCTGCGGTTGCGCCGGAGCAGGGCGAGCGCGAAGCGCGCGAGCCACGCGAGCGTCGTCGTCGTCGCAGCCGTCGTGACCGTCGCGATGACACGGCCGTGACCGCTGAAGCCGGTGCCGAAGAGTCTGCCGAGCAGCAGGCAACCGAAGTGGTCGCCGATGCCGCTGTGGTGGCCGAGGTGGCGCCCGTTGCCACAGAAGTGGCACAACCGGTTGTTGCGGCTGAAGTGGTAGAAGCCGAAGCCGTCGAAGTCGTTGCTGCCGAACCGGTTGCTCCGGAGTTGGTTGCCGTCGCCGCGGCAGAGCCTGCACCTGAAGAGGTGGTGGCCGTTGCCGAGGTCCAGCCGGAGGAGGTTGCGGCCAACGCTGCGGAAGTGGCTGAGGTGGTTGAAACGCTTGAAGTGGCATCCGCGCCGGTTGAAGCCGTGTCTGCCGAGCCTGTTGTGGCCGCGCCAGTGGCTGCAGAAGAGCCGGCCCCGGTCGCGGTAGAGGTTGCTCCGCAAGCGCCTGTGGCGGTGGTCGAGGCGGTTGCGTCGGCCGGCCTGGTCATGGTGACCACCCGTGCCGCCAGCGAGCTGCCGGAAGTGGTGCAGCCTGAGCCGGAGCTGAAGGGCAAGCGTCGTCGCGAAGTGGTGCGTTCGGCGGAAGAGGACGCGGCGCCTGTTGAACTGGTGCAAGTGCAGACTCAAGCCTCGGCTAACCCGGACGCTTAAGTCGATGCGGACGTCAAGCCCGGAAAATTCATTTTTCGGGCTTGACGAATCGGCAATCGCTGTCTAAACTGCGCACCTCTTTAGGCAATTCCCTGATAGCTCAGTCGGTAGAGCGACGGACTGTTAATCCGCAGGTCCCTGGTTCGAGTCCAGGTCGGGGAGCCACCAATACCCAGCGCAGCAAGCGGTTCGAAGCTGAAACCGGTTGATGACAGCAGTAACAAGTTTGATGTTCCCTGATAGCTCAGTCGGTAGAGCGACGGACTGTTAATCCGCAGGTCCCTGGTTCGAGTCCAGGTCGGGGAGCCACCAACACCTAGCGCAGCAAGCGGTTCGAAGCCGAGCCGGGTTGATGCCAGCAGTAACAAGTTTGATGTTCCCTGATAGCTCAGTCGGTAGAGCGACGGACTGTTAATCCGCAGGTCCCTGGTTCGAGTCCAGGTCGGGGAGCCACCAATACCCAGCGCAGCAAGTGGTTCGAAGCTGAAACCGGTTGATGCCAGCAGTAACAAGTTTGATGTTCCCTGATAGCTCAGTCGGTAGAGCGACGGACTGTTAATCCGCAGGTCCCTGGTTCGAGTCCAGGTCGGGGAGCCAGCAACACCCAGCGCAGCAAGCGGCTCGAAGCCGAGCCGGTTTGATGCCAGCAGTAACAAGTTTGATGTTCCCTGATAGCTCAGTCGGTAGAGCGACGGACTGTTAATCCGCAGGTCCCTGGTTCGAGTCCAGGTCGGGGAGCCAGTAATTAAATGAACCCGCCTTTTGGCGGGTTTTTTGTTTGTTTCGCGCCGCTGGTGCGGGGTCTTGCATGACCGGCGGCGGCGACGGCCTCCTGCACGGTGCCGGGCAGCTTTGCTGCTCTGGTGCTTGGCGCTGCGACTCGACCCTCTGTCATCGGCCGGAAGGCTTGCCGGTGGGGCGGGGTGCCTGCGATCCATGACGCTCGCTGCCACAATGGCGGCTGTGGCTCCCGGTCTGCTTTTCTGGCGTGCTGGCCATGTTCTGTGCCCTTGCTGCGTCGTGGTGTTCTGCGGTGCGCTGTCTGTCGGTGTCTCCGCCGTCATGCGCTGGCTGGCTCAGGGCAGGCCGAGGTTGATTGCGCATGAAAAAGCCCACCTCGAAGGTGGGCTTTTTGCTTGCCGCTGGCGTCGCTTACTTGGCGGCCAGCCAGTCCCTGGCGCTGGCGATGGCCGCGCTCAGGTTTTCCGGCTGGGTGCCGCCGGCCTGGGCCATGTCCGGGCGGCCGCCGCCCTTACCGCCGACCTGCTGTGCCAGATGGTTGACCAGCTCGCCGGCCTTGAAGCGGCCGGTCAGATCCTTGGTGACGCCGGCAATCAGTGCCACCTTGCCGTCGGACTTGCTGCCCAGCGCAATCACGGCGGAGCCGAGCTTGTCCTTCAGCTTGTCGAGCAGGTCGCGCAGCGCGGCGCTGTCGGCGCCTTCCAGCTCGGCAGCCAGCAGCTTGACGCCGTTCACCTCGATGGCTTGCTCCGCCAGGCTGTCGCCGGCAGAGGCGGCCAGCTTGCCCTTGGCGGCGGCCAGCTCCTTCTCCAGTGCCTTCAGTTCGCTTTGCAGCGCGCCGATCTTGTTGAGCACCTCGTCGCTGGTCTGCGCCTTGAGGTTGGCCGCAGCGGCCTTCAGCAGGCTGTCCTGGGCCTGCACGTAGGCCAGTGCGGCTTCGCCGGTCACCGCTTCGATACGGCGCACGCCGGCGGCAACGCCGCCTTCGGCCACGATCTTGAAGAAGCCGATGTCGCCGGTGCGACCAACGTGGGTGCCGCCGCACAGTTCGGCGGAGAAGTCGCCCATCTGCAGCACGCGCACCTCGTCGCCGTACTTCTCGCCGAACAGCGCCATGGCGCCGGCACGGATCGCGTCGTCGTAGCCCATCAGGCTGGCCTTGACTTCGTGGTTGGCCGCGACCACGTGATTGACCACGCGTTCGATCTCGGCGATCTCTTCGGCGCTCAGCGGTTGGCCGTGGGCGAAGTCGAAGCGGGTGCGTTCGGCGTTGACCAGCGAGCCTTTCTGTGCGACGTGGCTGCCCAGTACCTTGCGCAGCGCGGCGTGCAGCAGGTGCGTGGCCGAGTGGTTGCGCGCGGTGGCCAGACGCTTGTGCAGGTCGATGGTGGCCTGCACGGTATCGCCGATGGTGAGGCTGCCCTTGGCCAGGCGGCCGGTGTGGCCGAATACCGCCGACTTGATCTTCTGGGTGTCATTGACGTCGAACAGGGCGCCCACGCCGCCGGCAGCGGAGATCTCGCCGACGTCGCCGACCTGGCCGCCGCCCTCGGCGTAGAACGCGGTGTTGTCCAGCACCACGATGCCTTCTTCGCCTGCGGCCAAGGTCTGCACCGGTTCAGTGCCCTTGTACAGCGCGATCACCTTGGCATCGACGCTGTGCGCGCTGTAGCCGTGGAAGCTGGTATCGGCACCATCGTAGCTGACGTTGCCGGCAACCTTGAACGCGGACGCGGCACGGGCGCGGCTGCGTTGTTCTTCCATCGCACGCTCGAAGCCGTCCATGTCGACCGCGATGTTGCGCTCACGGCAGATGTCGGCGGTGAGGTCGACCGGGAAACCGAAGGTGTCGTACAGCTTGAACACGGTGTCGCCGTCCATCGCGGTCTTGCCGCCGGCAAGCGCGGCGTCAACCAGCGCCATGCCGGTTTCCAGTGTCTCGGCGAACTTGATTTCTTCCTGGCGCAGCGTGTCCTCGATCACTGCCTGTTTCTGGCGCAGCTCGGGGTAGGCGTCGCCCATCTCGGCCACCAGGTCGGCAACGATCTTGTGGAAGAACAGACCCTTCTGGCCCAGCTTGTAGCCGTGGCGGATGGCGCGGCGGGCGATGCGGCGCAGCACGTAGCCGCGGCCGTCGCTGGACGGCAGGATGCCGTCGGCGATCATGAACGAGCAGGCGCGGATGTGGTCGGCGATCACCTTCAGCGACGGCACGCTCTGGCTGTACTCGACGCCGGTTTCGCGAGCAGCGGCGCGCACCAGGCAGGCGAGGGCGTCGGTTTCGTAGTTGGATTTCACGTGCTGCAGCACGGTGGACAGGCGCTCCAGGCCCATGCCGGTATCCACCGACGGTTTCGGCAGCGGGTGCAGGGTGCCGGTCTCGTCGCGGTTGAACTGCATGAACACGTTGTTCCAGATTTCCATGAAGCGGTCGCCGTCTTCGTCCGGGCTGCCCGGCGGGCCGCCGGCGACTTCTTCGCCGTGGTCATAGAAGATCTCGGTACAAGGGCCGCACGGGCCGGTGTCGCCCATGGTCCAGAAGTTGTCGGACGCGTACGGCGCGCCCTTGTTGTCGCCGATGCGGATGATCTTCTCGGCCGGCAGGCCGACGGTCTTGTGCCAGATGTCGTAGGCTTCGTCGTCGCTGGCGTAGACGGTGACCATCAGCTTGTCTTTGGGCAGGTTCAGCCACGCTTCGCCGGTGAGGAATTCCCAGGCGTAGGTGATGGCGTCCTGCTTGAAGTAGTCGCCGAAGCTGAAGTTGCCCAGCATTTCGAAGAAGGTATGGTGGCGCGCGGTATAGCCGACGTTTTCCAGGTCGTTGTGTTTGCCGCCGGCGCGCAGGCACTTCTGGCTGGTGGTGGCGCGGGTGTAGTCGCGCTTTTCGAAGCCGAGGAACACGTCCTTGAACTGCACCATGCCGGCCACGGTGAACATCAGGGTCGGGTCGTTGCCTGGGATCAGGCTGCTGGAGGCAACCACCTGATGGTTTTTCGAGGCAAAGAAGTCGAGGAACTTCTGGCGGATTTCAGCTGTTTTCATCGTGATTTTGTCAGTATCTTCTGTGAATTCGGGTTGCGGCCAACCTTGCGGTGGCGCGGTACAAAAAGCGATGCCCGATTGTGGCAAGCGTGGCCGGTGCTGGCAAGTGCGGCGCGGCCTATTCGTCGTCGCGCTGGCCGCGCAGGACGCGCTGGATGATGTCCATGCCGAAGCCGCGGCTGGCGAGGAAGCGCATCTGCTTCAGCCGCTCCTGCTGGTCGGCCGGCGGCCGGCCGAACTTGCGCTGCCAGATGGCGCGCGCGGTGGCCAGATCGTCCTGCTGCGCCAGTGCGGCGTGGATGGTATCGCGGTCGATGCCGCGTTCGCGCATTTCCTGCGCCAGGCGGCGGCTGCCGTAACGTTGGCCGCGGCTGTTGGCGAAGGCTTCGGCAAAGCGGCTGTCCGATTGCCAGTGTTTGGCCGCCAGCTCGTCCAGCAGCGCGTCGACTTCTTCCTCGCTGTCGGCAAATGGCGCGAGCCGCCGCTTCAGCTCCAGCCGCGAGTATTCGCGGCGGGACAGAAGATCGACGGCTCGCGCCTTCAGGCTTTTTTCAGTGCCGGCCATCAGGCATCGCCATTAGACATCGAAGGTATCGTCGAGCAGTTCTTCTTCGTCGGCCGCGTCATCCTTGTTGGCCACGATCTGCACGCCGACGGTGTCGCGGATCTTGCGCTCGATTTCCTGGGCGATTTCCGGATTGTCCTTCAGCCACTGGCGGGTGTTGTCCTTGCCCTGGCCGATCTTCTGGCCGTTGTAGGCGTACCAGGCGCCGGACTTGCTGATGAAGTCGTGCTCGACGCCCATGTCGATGATTTCGCCTTCGCGCGAGATGCCTTCGCCGTAGAAGATGTCGAACACTGCCTGCTTGAACGGTGGCGACACCTTGTTCTTCACTACCTTGACGCGGGTCTCGTTGCCGATGACCTCTTCGCCCTTCTTGATGCCGCCGATGCGGCGGATGTCCATGCGCACCGAGGCGTAGAATTTCAGCGCGTTGCCGCCGGTGGTGGTTTCCGGGCTGCCGAACATCACGCCGATCTTCATGCGGATCTGGTTGATGAAGATTACCAGCGTGTTGGTGCGCTTGATGTTGCCGGTCAGCTTGCGCAGTGCCTGCGACATCAGGCGCGCCTGCAGGCCGACGTGGCTGTCGCCCATCTCGCCTTCGATTTCGGCCTTCGGCACCAGCGCCGCCACCGAGTCGACCACGATGACGTCGACGCCGCCGGAGCGCACCAGCATGTCGCAGATTTCCAGCGCCTGTTCGCCGGTATCCGGCTGCGAGATCAGCATCTCGTCGACCTTGACGCCCAGCTTTTGCGCGTAGGACGGGTCGAGCGCGTTTTCCGCGTCGATATAGGCGCAGGTGCCGCCCAGCTTCTGTGCCTCGGCGACCACCTGCAGGCACAGCGTGGTCTTGCCGGACGATTCCGGACCATAGATTTCCACCACGCGGCCGCGCGGCAAGCCGCCAACGCCCAAGGCGAGGTCAAGGCCGAGCGAACCGGTGCTGATCACCTGCAGGTTTTCGTGCACCTGGTTGTCGCTCATGCGCATGATCGAGCCTTTGCCGAACTGCTTTTCGATCTGGGCCAGTGCTGCGCTCAGGGCCTTGCTCTTGTCTTCGGAACGCTCCGCCATGCTTGCTCCATTCATTCAACGGTGTGGTGTAAGGGATTGAGTTTGATTATGTACGTTTTCATCTGGCGTGCCAAATAAAAGCGACAGGCAACGATGCGTGCGCGCCACAAGGGCAGGGGCGCGCGGGATATCAAGCGCAGGATTATCGCACAAAACCCCCGGCGGCCAAGCTTGCTTATGGCATAGCCGGCGGCGCAAGTAATGCTTTTGGCGGCAAGCCAAGCTGTGCCAGAATGGCTGCATGTTGAATGAACGTACGCAACGCCTGCTCAAGGTGCTGGTCGAGCGCTATATCGCCGACGGCCAGCCGGTCGCCTCGAAAACCTTGGCCGCAGTCTCCGGACTGGAGCTGTCGCCGGCCTCCATCCGCAACATGCTGGCGGACCTGGAGGCGATGGGCCTGATTGCGTCGCCGCACACCTCGGCCGGACGGGTGCCGACGCAGCGCGGCTACCGCCTGTTCGTCGACCGCCTGATCACCATCCAGCCGCTGGAAGAGCCGATGGTGCAGGAGCTGCGCCACAACCTGCAGCCGGACAGCCCGCAGCGTGTGCTGCAGGCGGCGTCGCAGATGCTGTCGCAGCTGACCCAGTTTGCCGGCGTGGTGATGACGCCGCAGCGCCCGGATGGCGCCTTCCGCCAGATCGAGTTCTTGCGCCTGTCCGAGCGGCGGGTGCTGATGATCCTGGTGACGCAGGAAGGCGATGTGCGCAACCACCTGTTCAATACCCCGCGCGACTACAGCGGCAGCGAGCTGAACGAGGCCGCCAATTTCCTCAACCAGCACTACGCCGGCCAGGCGCTGGCCGGCGTGGTCGAGCGCATGGAGCAGGAGCTGAACTGCCTGCAGGGCGATATCTCCGGTCTGATGACGGCGGCGATCCGTTTCGGCCGCGAAAGCCTCGGCGGCGACGAGGTGATGGTGTCCGGCGAGGGGCAGCTGCTGTGCGTCAACGACTTCGGCGGCGACCTGCAGCGTCTGCGCGAGCTGTTCGACACCTTCCAGCGCAAGACCGAGCTGTTGCAGCTCTTGGAGCAGAGCCGGCAGGCGCCGGGCGTGAACCTGTTCATCGGCGACGAGTCCGGCGTGGTGACGCTGGACGACTGCAGCGTGGTGATCGCGCCGTACCGGCTGGGCAGCCAGGTGGTCGGCACCCTCGGCGTGGTCGGCCCGACGCGCATGGCCTACGAGCGGGTGATCCCCATCGTCGACATCACCGCACGGCTGGTCTCCAGCGCGCTCAATCTCAACGACTAGAATTCACTCACCGGCCGCGGTGCGGCCAACCTTTTGACGGATCCGCCATGTCTTTTCTGCCCAAGATGCTGTTGTCCCTGCTGGCGCTGTGCGCCGCGCTGGCCCGTGCCGATGCCGCCTTTCTGGCGCGCCCGGACGTGCAGCGCTACATCGACGAACAGGTCGCCGCCGGTGCGCTGACGCGACCGGAGCTGGAGGCGGTGTTCGCCAATGTCGAACTCAAACCCAACATCATCAGCATCATGGACCGGCCGTCCACCGCGCGGCCGTGGTACCAGTTCCGCCCCAGTTTCTACAGCGAGCGGCTGATGGGCGAGGGCGTGGCGTTCTGGCAGGCCAACGAGGACGCGCTGCGCCGCGCCGAGCAGCAATACCACGTCGCGCCGGAAATGATCGTCGCCATCATCGGCATCGAGACCCGCTACGGCGCCAACACCGGCAGCTTCCGCCTCGCCGATGCGCTGTCCACGCTGGCCTTCGACTACCCGCGCCGCGCCGCGTTTTTCCGCGACGAGCTGACCGAGCTGCTACTGCTGGCGCGCAGCGAGAACGTCAACGCCTTGTCACTGAAGGGCAGCTACGCCGGGGCGATGGGCCTGCCGCAGTTCATGCCGTCCAGCTTCCGCAAGTGGGCGGTGGATTTCGACGGCGACGGCCATCGCGACATCTGGAACAACCGCGTTGACGCCATCGGCAGCGTCGGCCACTACTTCCGGCTGCACGGCTGGCTGGGCGGCGACGACGTGGTGGTGCCGGCCGAGGTGGCGCCGGGCGAGGCGCTGGACAAGCTGCTGGCCGACAAATTCAACCTGCACTACAGCGTGGCCGAGCTGCGCGCGATGGGGGTGACGCCGCTGGCGCCGGTGCGTGACGATGCCAGGGCGGTGCTGTTCGCGCTGGAAGTGGCGCCGGGCGAGATGCGCTACTGGCTGGGGCTCAACAATTTCTACACCATCACCCGCTACAACAAGAGCACGTTGTACGCGATGGTGGCGCACGAGCTGGCGCAGGAAATCCGCAACCGCTACCTGGCGGCGCGTTTTGCCGTGACGCCTGCTCCCTGAACCGGGCGCAAACTGCTAGAATCGCCCGCCATGACCTATCAAGTTCTCGCCCGCAAATGGCGCCCCAAACGCTTCGCCGATCTGGTCGGCCAGGAGCACGTGGTGCGTGCGCTCAGCAATGCGCTGAAAGAATCGCGCCTGCACCACGCCTACCTGCTGACCGGTACCCGCGGCGTGGGCAAGACCACCATCGCCCGTATCCTGGCCAAGAGCCTGAACTGCGAGACCGGCACCACCGCCGAGCCGTGCGGCGTGTGCCAGGCCTGCACCCAGATTGACGCCGGCCGCTTTGTCGACCTGCTGGAGATCGACGCCGCGTCCAATACCGGCATCGACAACATTCGCGAAGTACTGGAAAACGCGCAGTACACGCCGACCATGGGCCGCTTCAAGGTCTACATCATCGACGAAGTGCACATGCTGTCCAAGAGTGCCTTCAACGCGATGCTGAAGACGCTGGAAGAGCCACCGGCGCACGTCAAGTTCATCCTCGCCACCACCGATCCGCAGAAGGTGCCGGTCACGGTGCTGTCGCGCTGCCTGCAGTTCAGCCTGCGCAACATGACGCCGCAGCAGGTGGCCGGCCATCTGGCGCACGTGCTGGAGACCGAGGGCGTGAGCTTCGAGGCACCGGCGCTGGCGCTGCTCGGCCGTGCCGCCGCCGGCTCGATGCGCGACGCGCTGTCGCTGCTGGATCAGGCCATCGCCTACGGTGTCGGCGACGTGCGCGAAGACGGCGTGCGTGCGATGCTGGGTGCGGTCGACCAGCGCTACCTGTTTGCCCTGCTGGAGGCGCTGGCCGACGCCGACGGCGCGCGCCTGATGCAGGAAGTGGAAACGTTGGCCGCACGCGGCATCGGTTTCGACAGCGCGCTGGCGGAGCTGGCAATGCTGTTGCATCAGCTGGCGCTGGCGCAGACGGTTCCGGCTGCCATCGCTGCCGACGAGCCGGAGCGCGACGCGCTGTTCGCGCTGGCACCGCGCATCGGTGCCGAGGACGTACAGCTTTACTACCAGATCGCACTGCATGGCCGTCGCGACCTGGCGCTGGCACCGGACGAACACGCCGGCTTCAGCATGACCATGTTGCGCATGTTGGCCTTCCATCCGGCGCAAGGTGGCTCCGAGGTGGTGCCGCGTGCCGCTGTACATAACCGCCCGATGCCGGGCGCGCCACAGCTTGCGGCCAACCTTGCACCGGCAACGGCGGCGGTGTCGCCGGCGCGCGCGCTGCTGGCCAATATCGGCGGCAAGCCGGTGGCGACGCCCGCCGCCGCCGCGGAGCCGCTGCCGGCGGCAGAAACGGAACCCGAGCCCGCCCCCGCGGCGGCGCTTGCCGTCGCACCGGCGGCTGACATCGCGCCCGTGGCTCCGGCCGATCTCGCGCCGTGGCACGATGCACCGGTGGCAGCGCCTGCGGTAGCAGTCGTTACGACTGCGCCAACGGTGACGGTGGTCGACGAGGTTGACGCGGCCGATACGACCGACGACGAGATGGTCGAGCTGCCGGCAGCCGGCGACGCCGACGGCGAGCTGGCTGAGTACGCGCTGCTGCAGGCGGAGGCCGATGCCGCGCCGGCACCGCCGGCGGTCGTCGCCTTCGATGGCGACTGGTCGGCGCTGATCGGCCAGTTGGGTGCCCGGATGGGCGCCGCGCGCATGCTGGCGCAGAACGCGGCGCTGAAGCTGTGGGATGGCGAGGTGTTCCACCTCGCGGTGCCGGAGGCCTTCCGCAATATGGCGGGCCGCGATTTTCAGGAAAAACTGCGCACGGTGCTGGGCGAGCACCTGGGCCGTGCGGTGCAGATCAGCGTGTCGATCGAGACGCTGGATGTGGAAACCCCGGCGATGCGGGACGCCCGCTTCAAGCGCGAGCAGCTGGCCGAGGCCAGGCTGATCATGCAAAACGATAAGGTGGTACAGCAACTCGTGCAGGAAATGGGCGCGACCTTGCTGGCCGAGACGATACAACCCGTTCAGGAGTAAGACGATGTTTGGTAAAGCCGGAATCGCGGGTCTGATGAAACAGGCCCAGCAAATGCAGGAAAACATGAAAAAGGCGCAGGAAGAACTGGCCAAGGTCGAGATCGAGGGCCAGTCCGGCGCCGGTCTGGTCAAGGTGGTGATGACCTGCAACCACGACGTGAAGCGCGTCAGCATCGACGACAGCCTGCTGGACGATGCCAAGGAAGACAAGGAAATGCTGGAAGACCTGATCGCTGCGGCGTTTAACGACGCCAGCCGCAAGGCCGACGCACTGTCGCAGGAGCGCATGTCCGGTTTCACCGCCGGCATGAACCTGCCGGCCGGCATGAAGCTGCCGTTCTGATTCAGGTCTGACCAAGGTTGGCCGCAAGCCGCGTGCGCTTGCGGCCAACCTTTTTTGTGATCCACAGGTTACGTCATGAAAAATCCCCCGTCCCTCGATCAACTGATCGCCGCGCTGAAGGTGCTGCCCGGCGTCGGCCCCAAGTCGGCACAGCGCATGGCCTTTCATCTGCTGCAACGCGACAAGGCCGGCGCCGACAAGCTGGCGCGGGCGCTGGATCGGGCGCTGCTCAATCTGCGCCACTGCGAGCGCTGCCACACCTTCAGCGAGACGCCGTTGTGCAATGTCTGCGCCGACGACAAGCGCCGCCAGGAGGTGCTGTGCGTGGTGGAGATGCCGGCCGATTTGCTGATGCTGGAGCAGACCCGCTGCTACGACGGTCTCTATTTCGTGCTGATGGGGCGGCTGTCGCCGATGGACGGGGTCGGCCCCAGGGATATCGACCTGGAACGGCTGATCGCGCGCGCCTGCGACGGCGTGGTGGAGGAGGTGATCGTGGCCACCAACTTCACTGCCGAAGGCGAGGTCACCGCACACCTGATCGCGGAAATGCTGAAGGCGCAGGGGCTGAAGGTGACGCGCATCGCGCGCGGCATGCCGGTTGGCGGCGAGCTGGAGTATGTCGACCCGGGGACGCTGGCGCAGGCGATGTACGAGCGGCGCACGTTGAGTTGAGCGCCTGTCGGCCATGAAAAAGCCGCCCGATCCGGGCGGCTTTTTTTGCGGCCAACCTTGTACTCAGCCCAGCAGCTTGTGCAGGGTTTTCTCGTACACCTGGGACAGCGGCTCGATGTCGTCGACGCTGACGCACTCGTTCAGCTTGTGGATGCTGGCGTTGATCGGGCCGAACTCCACCAGCTCGCGCGCGATGCGCTTGATGAAGCGGCCGTCCGAGGTGCCGCCTGTGGTGTTCAGCTCCGGCTCCACGCCGGCAACCTCGTGGATCGCGCTGCTGATGGCGTCGGTCAGCGCGCCGGGCGCGGTCAGGAACGGGTTGCCGGACAGCAGCCAGTGTAGCTCGTAGGCCAGGCCGTGCTGGTCCAGGATCTGGTGCACGCGGTCCTTCAGCGTCTCGGCGGTGTGTTCGGTGGAGAAGCGGAAGTTGAACTTGATGTCGCAGCTGCCGGGGATGATGTTGGTGGCGCCGGTGCCGGCGTGGATGTTGGAAATCTGCCAGCTGGTCGGCGGGAAGTACTCGTTGCCGTGATCCCACACCTCGGCCGCCAGCGCCGCCAGTGCCGGCGCCGCCAGGTGTACCGGGTTCTTGGCCAGCTGCGGGTAGGCGATGTGGCCCTGGATGCCGTGCACGATCAGGTGGCCGGACAGCGAGCCGCGGCGGCCGTTCTTGATGGTGTCGCCGAAACGCTGCGACGAGGTCGGCTCGCCGACGATGCAGTAGTCGATCGTGTCGCCGCGTGCCTCCAGCGCATCCACCACGCGCACGGTGCCGTCGGTGGCGATGCCTTCCTCGTCGGAGGTGATCAGGAAGGCGATGGTGCCCTTGTGCTGCGGGTTGGCCGCGACAAAGCGCTCACTGGCGGTGATGAAGGCGGCCAGCGACGCCTTCATGTCGGCCGCGCCGCGCCCGAACAGGTGGCCGTTGCGGATTACCGGCTGGAACGGGTGGCTGTCCCACTGGTCGACCGGGCCGGTGGGCACCACGTCGGTGTGGCCGGCAAAGCACAGTAGCGGCGCGCCGTGGCCGCGATGCGCCCAGAAGTTGCTGACGTCGCCGAAGGGCATGCGCTCGATGGTGAAGCCGAGGTCTTCCAGGCGCGCAATCATCAGCTCCTGACAGCCTTCGTCGCGCGGGGTGATCGAGTCCAGGGCGATCAGGGTTTGGGTCAGTTCCAGGGTTGTACTCATTTGCCGAATGCCTCCTGGTAGTCGGCTTCCTTGAAGCCGAGGCGCAGCTTGCCGTCATGCTCCAGCACCGGGCGTTTGATCAGCGACGGCTTGCAGATCAGCAGGTCGATGGCGCTGGCCGGGATGGTCGCTAGTGCTTTCTCGGCGTCGCTGAGCGCGCGCCAAGTGGTGCCCTTGCGGTTGATCACGTGTTCGAGGCCGAGGCTGTCTATCCATTGCGCCAGCTTGTCGGCGGCGATGCCCTGTTTCTTGAAGTCGTGGAAGGCGTAGTCGATGCCCTGCGCGCTGAGCCATTGGCGGGCTTTTTTGACGGTGTCGCAGTTGGGAATGCCGTAAAGGGTAATCATGGTGGGTGTAATCGTCGGCTGTGGTTCAGTGGGATAGGGTAAAGCCGGCAAAGCTTTCGCCGTCGTCCGGCTTGCTGTCTTCCGGCTTGCTGTTGTCGTGGTTGATCAGCCAGTACAGGTTGGTCGGCGAGTCGGCGTTGTGCAGCGCTTCTTCCAGCGAGATCAGACCGTCCTTGTACAGGCGGAACAGCGACTGCTCGAAGGTCTGCGCGCCCTCGGTCATGCTGGCCTCGATCGCCTCCTTGATCTTGTCGATCTCGCCGTTGCGGATCAGGTCGGCAATGTGGGTGGTGTTGATCAGGACTTCCAGCGCCGGTCGGCGTTTGCCGTCCTTGGCGGGGATCAGGCGCTGCGAGACCACGGCCTTCAGCGCGGCCGACAGGTCCATCAGCAGCGCGTTGCGGTTTTCCAGCGGGAAGAAGCTGATGATGCGGTTCAGCGCGTGATAGCTGTTGTTGCCGTGCAGGGTGGAGATGCACAGGTGGCCGGATTGCGCGTAGTTGATGGCGTGGGTCAGCGTTTCGGCGTCGCGGATCTCGCCGATCATCAGCACGTCCGGCGCCTCGCGCATCGCGCTCTTCAGCGCGTTGTGGTAGCTGTGGGTGTCGACGCCGATTTCGCGCTGGTTTACCAGTGAGCGCTTGTGTTCGAAGATGAACTCGATCGGGTCTTCCACCGTCAGGATGTGACCGGTCTGCGTCTGGTTGCGCTGTTCGATCATCGCCGCCACCGTCGAGCTCTTGCCGGAGCCGGTGGCGCCGACGACAAAGATCAGGCCGCGCTTGAGCGAGGTCAGCTCCTTCAGCGTTTCCGGCAGGTTGAGCTGACCCAGCGACGGGATCTTCGGTGCGATGTAGCGGATGACGATGCCGATGCTGCCGCGCTGGCGGAAGATGTTGACGCGGTAGTTGCCCAGCTCGTCCACCGCGGTGCCGAAGTTCATCTCCAGCTCGCGTTCGAATTCGTCGATCTGCTCCGGACTCATCAGGCTGTGGGCGAGGCGCTGCACGTTGTCCGCGCTCAGCGGCTTGTCGTTGACCGGCAGGGTGTGGCCGTCGATCTTGATCTGCGGTGGGGCGCCGCAGCTGAAAAACAGGTCGCTGGCCTTCTTGTCGGCCATCAGTTTCAGGAACGGAAGCATGAGCATGGTTGCAGGTTGCCTTCTTGGTCGCCTCGGGTGGCGCTAGTCTAGCCCGAATGGTAGCCGGCTGTAGAGAGTCCGGCCATGAAAAAACCCGCCAGGCGGCGGGTTTGTCGGTGACGGGCGTGGGGACGTCAGGCGCGCAGTGCGCGGCGCAGGATCTTGCCGACGTTGGTTTTCGGCAGCTCGTTGCGGAACTCGACCGCCTTGGGCACCTTGTAGCCGGTCAGGTTGGTCTTGCAGTACTCGATGATGTCCTTCTCGCTCAGGCCCATGTCCTTGCGCACCACGAAGACCTTGACCACCTCGCCGGACTTGTCGTCGGGAACGCCGACGCAGGCCACTTCCAGCACTCCAGGGTGCATGGCCACCACGTCCTCGATCTCGTTCGGATAAACATTGAAGCCCGATACCAGGATCATGTCCTTCTTGCGGTCGACCAGCTTCACGAAGCCGTCGTCGGTGATCACTGCAATGTCGCCGGTGGCGAGGAAGCCCTGGCTGTCGAGGACCTTGGCAGTTTCGTCCGGGCGGTTCCAGTAGCCTTTCATCACCTGCGGGCCGCGGATGCACAGCTCGCCAGCCTCGCCACGCGCCACCGGCTTGCCGTCGTTGTCACGCAGCTCGATCTCGGTGGAGGGCACCGGCACGCCGATGGTGCCGTTGTATTCCTTCAGGTCCAGCGGGTTGATGCAGGCGGCGGGGCTGGTTTCGGTCAGGCCGTAGGCTTCGATCAGCGGCGTGCCGGTGACCTGCTTCCACTTGTCCGCTACCGCCTTCTGCACGGCCATGCCGCCGCCCAGCGCCAGGCGCCAGGTGGAGAAGTCGACGGTCTTGAACTCCGGATGGTTGAGCAGCGCGTTGAACAGGGTGTTGACGCCGGTCATCGCGGTGACCTTGTACTTCTTCAGCTCCTTGATGAAGCCGGGAATGTCGCGCGGATTGGTGATCAGCACGTTGAGGGCGCCCAGCTCGGTAAACACCATCAGGTTCGCGGTCAGCGAGAAGATGTGGTACAGCGGCAAGGCGGTGATGATGATTTCCTGGCCTTCGCGTACCGCTGGTTTGACCCATTCGCCGGCCTGCAGCATGTTGGCGACGATGTTCTTGTGCAGCAGCATCGCGCCCTTGGCGACACCGGTAGTGCCGCCGGTGTACTGCAGGAAGGCGATGTCGTCGTGGCCGAGGGCGACCTTGCGCAGTGGCTGCTTGCTGCCCAGTGCCAGCGCATCGTTGAAACGGGTGTGGGCGGGCAGCTGCCATGGCGGTACCATCTTCTTGATCTTGCGCACCACGAAATTGACGATCAGCGACTTGGGGAAGCCAAGCAGGTCGCCGATGGCGGCTACCACCACGTTTTTTACCGGGGTGCGCGCAATCACGTCCTCCAGAACGCCGGCAAAGTTCTCCAGAATGACGATGGTCTCGGCACCGGCGTCCTTCAGCTGGTGTTCCAGCTCGCGCGGGGTGTACAGCGGGTTGACGTTGACCACGGTGCAGCCGGCACGCAGGATGCCGAACACCGCCACCGGATACTGCAGCAGGTTGGGCATCATGATGGCAACGCGCGCGCCCTTGGTCAGCTGCAGGGTATTCTGCAGGTAGGAGGCGAAATTGGCCGACAGGGTGTCCAGCTCGCCGTAGCTCAGCATCTTGTCCATGCAGGCCATGGCGGGTCGGTCGCGGAACTTGTTGACGCTGCGTTCGAAAACCTCGACCACCGACTGGAATTCGTCGATGTCTATCTCATGGGCAACGCCGGCTTGGTAGTTTTTTAGCCAGATCTTTTCCATAACGTGTGGCTTCTCCATCGTGCTGTTTATTTGATGCCGCGGCCGAGCCCCTCGGTGCGGTGTGTTGTATCTGTATTTTTTAGCATTATCCAAAGCTGCATTCCAAACAGTTGTTTGGAATCGATACAAATGTACAGGATGTCGCCGCCAGTGCAAAGCGAGGGCACCGGCATGTACTTGGCGCATTGGTTTTCATCTATCGTGAAATCAGGTATAATCGCGCCATTTTAAGGGATGGGCGGTTCGCCCATTTTTCATTTCTGGAATCGAATGCCCATGGATGTACGTTTGCTGCTTGAGAATACGCTGCCCGGTCTGGGGTATGAACTGGTTGATTTTGAATTGACCCCCGGTGGTGGTTTCCGCGTATTCATCGACAAACCAGGCGGTATTACGGTCGAGGATTGTGTCAGCACCAGTAATCACCTGACACGCCTGTTCATGGTTGAAAACATCGACTATGACCGACTGGAAGTGTCCTCGCCGGGCCTTGATCGCCCCTTGAAGAAGGAGGCGGACTATGTGCGCTTCCAGGGGAGCCTGGCCAAGGTAAGAACCCGTTTGCCGGTCGAGCAGCAGAAACGCTTCATGGGCCGTATCGCGGGCATCCAGGACAGCGTTTTGCAGCTTCAGCTCGAAGATGGTCGCATTGTGGCCATTCCCCTGTCCAATATCGACAAAGCCAGGCTGGAGCCTGAGTTCTGATCGGGCAGGATGTTGGCCGCATATATAAGGTAAAGAAAAAATTCGGAGGGTTGGATGAGTCGTGAAATCTTGTTGCTGGTGGATGCACTGGCAAGTGAAAAGAACGTCAGCCGTGAAGTGGTGTTCGGTGCGCTGGAACTGGCCCTGGCCTCGGCGACCAAAAAGAAGTTCAATGAAGACGAGCTGGATATCCGTGTCGAGATCGATCGCCACACCGGCCAGTACCATACTTTCCGCCGCTGGACCGTGGTCGATGCCGAAGCGCTGGAATTCGAAGACCGCGAGCTGAGCCTGGAAGAGGCGCGCGAGCGTGATCCGTCCATCGAGCTGCACGGCGTGATCGAAGAACCGATGGAAGCGGTCGAGTTCGGCCGTATCGGTGCCCAGGCCGCCAAACAGGTCATCCTGCAGAAAATCCGCGACGCCGAGCGTGAACAGCTGCTGAACGAATTCCTGCAGCGTCGCGAGAGCATCGTGGTCGGTACCATCAAGCGTATCGAACGCGGCAATGCCATCGTCGAGTGCGGTCGTCTGGAAGCGGTGCTGCCGCGTGACCAGATGATCCCCAAGGAAAACCTGCGTGTCGGTGACCGCGTCAAGGCCTACCTGATGCGTGTCGACCGTCAGGGCCGTGGTCCGCAGCTGATCCTGTCGCGTACCGCCCGCGAATTCCTGGTGCAGCTGTTCGAGCTGGAAGTGCCGGAAATCGAGGAAGGCACACTGGAGATCAAGGAAGCTGCACGTGATCCTGGCCTGCGCGCCAAGATGGCGGTGAAGTCCAACGATCCGCGTCTGGATCCGCAAGGCACCTGCATCGGCATGCGCGGTTCGCGCGTGCAGGCGGTGACCCAGGAGCTGGCCGGCGAGCGCATCGACATCGTGCTGTGGTCGCCGGACCCTGCCCAGTTCGTCATCAACGCGCTGTCGCCTGCCGAAGTCAACCGCATCATGATCGACGAAGACAACCACAATATGGACGTGGTGGTCGAGGAAGAACAGCTGGCACTGGCCATCGGCCGCAGCGGCCAGAACGTGAAGCTGGCTGCCGAACTGACCGGCTGGGGACTGAACATCCTGACCGTGACCGAAGCGGAAGAAAAGCATCTGGAAGAAGATGCCAAGCTGCGTGAGCACTTCATTCAGCATCTTGGTGTCGATGAAGACATGGCCAACCTGCTGGTGCAGGAAGGTTTTGCTACGCTGGAAGAAGTGGCGTATGTGCCAGTGGCGGAAATGCTGGAAATCGAAGGTTTCGACGATGCGCTGGTGAATGAACTGCGCAGCCGGGCCCGCGATGCCATCCTGACCCTGGCCATTGCCTCGGAAGAAAAAGTGGAAGAAGTGGCCGACGAGCTCAAGGATCTGGAAGGTCTGGATGCCGAGCTCTTGCGCAAGCTGGCCGAAAACGGCGTGACTAACCGTGACGACCTGGCCGATCTCGCCGTTGACGATCTGGTCGACATGACCGGCATGGAGTCCGAGGCTGCCCGCGCCTTGATTATGAAGGCTCGTGAGCACTGGTTTGACCAGTAAGGCCCGGAACGATTGCTAGAGGAATTAGGAATACGCATGGTTTTGACAAATATTAAGCAGTTTGCCAGTGAGCTTGGCCTTTCTCCTGAAAGGCTCGTTGAGCAGTTGAACAAGGCTGGTGTCGCCAAGCGCGGCCTGGAAGAAACCCTGACCGAGGGTGACAAGAAGCGTTTGCTGGACTTCCTGAAAACGTCGCACGGTGCCCGCGATGCGAATCAGGTCACCCTGACCCGCAAGCAGACTTCCGAAGTGCAGAGCGCAACGGGTAGCACGGTGAAGGTGGAAACCCGTAAGAAGCGCGTGTTCGTGCGTCCGGAAGACGAGGCGCCGAAAGCCGTTGCTGCCCCTGTGGTAGCCGAGCCGGTAGCCGTTGCCGCACCGGTGGTAGAAGCCAAGCCGGAGCCGGTAGTCGTTGCCGAGCCGGTCAAGGTGGAAGCGGCGAAGCCGGTCGAAGCCAAACCGGCGGAAGCCAAGCCGGTTGCCGTCAAGGCCGACAAGCCAGCCGAAAAAGCGCCGGAAACCAAGGCGGAAGCCAAGCCTGCCGCAGCGGAAACGCCGGCAGCACCGGTGAAACAGCCGACGCTCAGCCGTCCGGCATCGATCCTGTCCGAGGCCGAACTGGCCTCCCGCGCAGCGGAAGAAGCTCGTCAGGCCGAATTCCGCGCCCGTCAGCAAGCGCTGATGCGTGAAAAGCAGGAGCGTGAAGCCCGCCGTACCGCCGCCCGTCTGGAAGCCGCAGCGCCGGCACCGGTCGCCAAGCCGGCTCCGGTGGAAGCCAAACCTGCTGCACGTACCGAAGACATGCCACGCTCTGCCAAGCCAACCCAGCCGCGCATGCAGCCTGCTGCTGGCGGTCGTGACGGCGCCCGTACCGACGGTGCCCGTCCGCAAGGTGGTCAGCGTCCTGCCGGTGCTGCAGGTCAGCGTCCGGGTCAGGGTGGCGCAGGCCGTCCTGCCGGTGCGGGTGCCCGCCCGGCAGCTGGTGCGGCGCCTGCACGTCCGGCGCCGGCTGGTGCTCCTGCCGCCGCTCCGGCGCCGGCCGGTGATGCCCGTCGTGGTCCGGCGAAAAAAGGTGGTGCCGGTGGCCGTGACTGGAATGACGGCAAAAAAGGCAAAGGCCTGAAGACCCGCGGTGGTGATGCCAGCAATGACTGGAAGAGCCGCAAGGGTGGCAAGCACAAGAACAGCAACAACGCCCACGCGTTCCAGGCGCCGACCGAGCCTATCGTGCACGAAGTGCTGGTGCCGGAAACCATCACCGTTGGCGACCTCGCTCACAAGATGGCAGTCAAGGCTGCTGAGGTGATCAAGGTGCTGATGAAGATGGGCATGATGGTGACCATCAACCAGGTGCTGGACCAGGAAACCGCGCTGATCATCGTGGAAGAAATGGGCCACGTCGGCAAGGCCGCCCAGGCGGACGATCCGGAAGCGTACCTGGACAAGGATGAAGTGGCCGAAGCCGCCGAGGCGCTGCCGCGTCCGCCGGTAGTGACCGTGATGGGTCACGTCGACCACGGTAAGACCTCCTTGCTCGACTACATCCGTCGCGCCAAGGTAGCCTCCGGCGAAGCCGGCGGCATTACCCAGCACATCGGTGCCTACCACGTGGAAACGCCGCGCGGTGTGGTGACCTTCCTCGATACCCCGGGTCACGAAGCGTTTACCGCGATGCGTGCTCGTGGTGCCAAGGCGACCGACATCGTGATTCTGGTGGTTGCTGCCGACGACGGCGTGATGCCGCAAACGATCGAAGCGATTCACCACGCCAAAGCGGCCGGCGTGCCGATCGTGGTGGCCGTGAACAAGATCGATAAGCCAGAGGCCAACGTCGAGCGTCTGCGTCAGGAACTGGTTGCCCACGAAGTGGTGCCGGAAGACTGGGGTGGCGACACCATGTTTGTCGAAGTGTCGGCAAAAACCGGTCAGGGCATCGACTCGCTGCTGGAAAGCATCCTGCTGCAAGCCGAAGTGCTGGAACTGACCTCGCCGGTCAATGCGCCAGCCAAGGGTGTGATCGTCGAAGCGCGTCTGGACAAGGGCCGCGGCCCGGTGTCCACGCTGCTGGTGCAGTCCGGTACCCTGAAGAAGGGCGACGTGATTCTGGCCGGTACCGCCTTCGGTCGCGTTCGCGCCATGATCGACGAGAACGGCAAGCAGATCGACGAAGCCGGTCCATCGATTCCGGTGGAAATCCTGGGTCTGTCCGACGTGCCGTCCGCTGGTGAAGATGCGATGGTACTGACCGACGAGCGCAAGGCGCGCGAAATCGCGCTGTTCCGTGCCGGCAAGTACCGTGACGTGCGTCTGGCCAAGCAGCAGGCGGCCAAGCTGGAAAACATGTTTGCCCAGATGGCGGAAGGCGAAGTGCAGAGCATGTCGCTGATCATCAAGGCCGACGTGCAGGGTTCCTACGAAGCGCTGGCACACAGTCTGCAGAAACTGTCGACCGACGAAGTGCGCGTCAACATCCTGCACTCCGGTGTGGGCGGCATTTCCGAATCCGACATCAACCTGGCGATCGCGTCCAAGGCCATCGTGGTGGGCTTTAACGCCCGTGCCGATGCCGCCGCCCGCAAGCTGGCGGAGAGCGAAGGCGTCGAGATCCGTTACTACAACATCATTTACGATGTGGTGGACGACGTGAAGGCGGCCATGTCCGGCATGCTCGCTCCGGAGAAGAAGGAGCAGATACTGGGTACCGTCGAGATTCGTCAGGTTATCTCGGTGTCCAAGGTGGGCAATATCGCCGGTTGTATGGTTACCGACGGTATCATCAAGCGTTCGGCCAACGTGCGTCTCATCCGTCACAACGTGGTGGTGCACACCGGCGAACTCGACTCGCTCAAGCGCTTCAAGGACGACGTCAAGGAAGTGCGTCAGGGTTACGAGTGTGGCCTGATGCTGAAAAACTTCAACGACATCCAGGAAGGCGATCAGCTGGAAGTATTCGAAATCGTCGAAGTGGCTCGTACACTGTAAGACGGTGGTTAGGGGCGGGAGCAAGGTTGGCCGCAAGGCCGGCCTTGCCCCGCCTTTTTGAGTTTTATCTGCCACGAAACCCACGAAAACACACGAACAGCTTGCTGTGCTTTGTCCGCAAGGGTGCAGCGGCTTCGTGTTCTTTCGTGGTGTTCGTGGCCCAATAGGTGTTTGCAATCATGGCCAAAGCCAAAAAAGGTTTCTCCCGCTCGGACCGCATCGCCGAGCAAATCCAGCGCGAGCTGGCCGAACTGATCCGCAAGGGTCTGAAGGACCCGCGCGTCGGCTGGGTCACCATCACTGCGGTGGACGTGACCCGCGACTACTCCCACGCCAAGGTGTTCTACACGGTGATGGAAGAGGGCAAGCGCGAGATCACCCAGGAAGCGCTGGAAAGCGCCGCCGGTTACCTGCGCAACGGCATCGGCAAGGTGCTGCAGATTTTCACCACGCCGCAGCTGCACTTCATCTACGACGACTCCATCGAGCGTGGTGTGTACATGAGCCGCCTGATCGATGAGGTCAACGGCACGGCGGTGACGGTGGCCCAGGGCACCGACAGCGACGCGGACGAAGCCGAGGGCGACGAGCCGCTTGACGACGCGGATGATGCGGACGACGAGGCTGGCGACAAGGCATGAGCGCACCACGTCGGGTGAAACTGCCGATCAACGGCGTGCTGCTGCTGGACAAGCCTTACGACGTCAGCTCCAACGGTGCCCTGCAAAAGGCGCGCTGGCTGTACAGCGCGGCCAAGGCCGGCCATACCGGCGTGCTCGATCCGCTGGCGACCGGCCTGCTGCCGGTGTGCTTCGGGGAGGCGACCAAGTTCTCGTCCTATCTGCTGGATGCCGACAAGGGCTACCGCGCCACCGTCAAGTTCGGCCAGGTCACCACCACCGGTGATATCGAGGGCGAGGTGGTCGTCGAGCGGCCGGTGGCGTTTGACCGCGCAGCGCTGGAGCAAACGTTGGCCGCATTCTGCGGCGTGATCACCCAGGTGCCGCCGATGTATTCGGCGCTGAAATTCCAGGGGCGGCCGCTGTACGAGTATGCGCGCGAGGGCATCGAGATCGAGCGGGCCGGGCGCGAGGTCACCATCCATGAGATCAAGCTGCTGTCCTTTGACGGCGTCGATACCGCGGTGATCGAGGTGCTGTGCAGCAAGGGTACCTATATCCGCACCCTGGCACAGGACGTGGGCGAGCGCCTCGGCTGCGGCGCGCACCTCACCGGCCTGCGCCGCACCACCACCGGCGGCTTCCGGCTGGAGGAGGCGCATACGCTGGAAGCGATCGAAGCCTTGCCGCGCGAGGCGCGCGACGGCCTGCTGCTGCCGGTGGATATCCTGGTGTCGCATTTCCCCGAGCAAACGTTGGCCGCAGAAGACGCGCGCCGCTTTTGTCACGGCCAAGCCGTGCGCGGGGCCGAAAACTGTGCGACAATGCAGCGCTTTCGTGTTTACCACGCGCAAACACGCGAGTTTCTCGGACTGGCGGAGGCAACGGAAGACGGTTTGCTTCAACCGGTACGGGTGATGGTTGCTCCGGCAACCGAATAGTGAAGTGTGGATGGGTTTCGGCTCGCAACACTTGTCGGGTGGCAACACCCTAAACCGATATCGGAGTTTATTATTATGGCAATGACCGCCGCTCAAAAAGCACAGATCGTTAAAGACTACCAGCGCCAGGAAGGCGACACCGGTTCTACCGAAGTTCAGGTAGCCCTGCTGACCGCTCGTATCAACGATCTGACCCCGCACTTCAAAGCGAACACCAAGGATCATCACAGCCGTCGCGGCCTGCTGAAACTGGTTAGCTCCCGTCGTCGCCTGCTTGACTACCTCAAGCGCACCGACGTCGCTGGCTACCGCGCTCTGATCGCTCGTCTGGGTCTGCGTAAGTAATCGGTTTAAATTCGGAAAAGTCGCAGCCTGTCTGCGACTTTTTCGTTTCTGCAGTATCTTATTGAGTCAACGGGGGGAGCCTCTAGGAATCGGTATCGGTTACGGTGTTGATTGCTAGGGGTTCCCGTTGCAAGTTCTATTCCTTAAGTCAAAGGAAACCTCACGTGTTTAATAAAGTTAGCAAATCGTTCCAGTTCGGTCGCCACACCGTGACCCTGGAAACCGGCGAAGTGGCCCGTCAGGCCTCCGGCGCCGTAGTCGTTACCGTTGAAGATACCGTGGTACTGGTATCGGTTGTCGGCTCCAAGAACGTCAAGCCGGGTCAGGACTTCTTCCCGCTGACCGTGGACTACCTGGAGCGTACCTACGCTGCCGGCAAGATCCCGGGCGGCTTCTTCAAGCGTGAAGGCAAGCAGTCCGAGAAGGAAATCCTGACCAGCCGCCTGATCGACCGTCCGATCCGTCCGCTGTTCCCGGATGGCTTCTACCACGACGTGCAGATCGTGGCCACCGTGATGTCGCTGAACCCGGAAGTGGATTCCGACATTCCGGCGATGATCGGTGCCTCCGCTGCGCTGGCCATCTCCGGCCTGCCGTTCAACGGCCCGATCGGTGCCGCCCGCGTCGGTTACGCCAACGGCGAGTACATCCTGAACCCGACCAAGACCGAGCTGGAAACCTCGGAAATGGATCTGGTGGTGGCTGGTACCCAGCGCGCGGTACTGATGGTGGAATCCGAAGCCCGCGAGCTGTCCGAAGCCGTGATGCTGGGCGGCGTGGTGTTCGGCCACGAGCAGATGCAGGCCGCGATCAACGCCATCAACGAATTCGCCGATGAAGTGAATCCGGTAATGTGGGACTGGGAAGCCCCGGCCCAGAACGACGAGCTGATCGCCAAGATCCGCGACATCTCCGGCGAAATGATCGCCAACGCCTTCCGCATCCGCCAGAAGGGCGCCCGCTCCGAAGCACTGGGCGCGGCCTGGAGCGCGGTGAAGAGCGCGCTGATCACCGAAGACACCGACACCCTGGTGGCCAACGAGATCAAGGGCATCTTCAAGTCGCTGGAAGCCGAAATCGTGCGTGGCCAGATCCTGGCCGGCGAGCCGCGTATCGACGGTCGCGACACCCGCACCGTGCGTCCGATCGCCATCCGCACCGGCGTGCTGCCGCGTGTACACGGCTCCGCGCTGTTCACCCGTGGTGAAACCCAGGCTATCGTGACCACCACGCTGGGCACCAAGCGTGACGAGCAGATCATCGACGCGCTGGCCGGTGAGTACACCGACCGCTTCATGCTGCACTACAACTTCCCGCCGTACTCCACCGGTGAAGCCGGCCGCATGGGCCCGCCGAAGCGCCGCGAAATCGGCCACGGCCGTCTGGCCAAGCGCGCACTGGCACAGGTGCTGCCATCGGAAGCCGACTTCGGCTACACCATGCGTATCGTGTCGGAAATCACCGAATCCAACGGCTCCTCGTCGATGGCTTCCGTGTGCGGCGGCTGCCTGTCGCTGCTGTCCGCCGGTGTACCGTTGAAGGCGCACGTGGCCGGTATCGCCATGGGTCTGATCCTGGAAGGCAACCGCTTCGCGGTGCTGACCGACATTCTGGGTGACGAAGATCACCTGGGCGACATGGACTTCAAGGTGGCCGGTACTGCCGCAGGCATCACCGCGCTGCAGATGGACATCAAGATCCAGGGCATCACCAAGGAAATCATGCAGATCGCGCTGGAACAGGCCAAGGAAGGTCGCGTTCACATTCTCGGTCACATGAAAGAGGCGATCGAAGGCCCGCAAGAGCTGTCGAACCACGCGCCACGCCTGTACGTGATGAAGATCAACCCGGAGAAAATCCGCGAAGTGATCGGCAAGGGCGGCGAAACCATCCGCGCCATCACCAAGGACACCGGTTGCGAGATCAACATCGGCGAAGACGGCACCATCACCATCGCTTCGGTTTCGACCGAGAGCGCGGAAGCCGCCAAGCAGCGCATCGAAGAGATCACTGCCGAAGTGGAAGTGGGCAAGGTGTACGAAGGTCCGGTAGTGAAGATCCTCGACAACAACGTCGGCGCCATCGTGTCCATCATGCCGGGCAAGGATGGTCTGGTGCACATCTCCCAGATCGCCCACGAGCGCATCAAGAACGTGGCCGACTACCTGCAGGAAGGCCAGATCGTGAAAGTGAAAGCGATCGAGATGGACGACCGCGGTCGCGTGCGTCTGTCGATCAAGGCACTGCTGGACAATCCGGCGGCGGCTCCCAGCGGCGACGCGGCTTTCGGCCTGAAAACCGGCGCCTGATCCCGTTCGCTAGCGCATGAACAAACCGCCTGTCCGGCTTGCCGGACAGGCGGTTTTTTATTGCGGCCAACCTTTGCGTCAGCCGGTGCCGGCCGCCGCTGCGCGGCGCTTGCCCGGTCGCGGCTGGTAGTCGGCGAGGCTCGGCACCTGCCACAGATACCAGGTCGCGACGCTGCGGTAGGGGCTGCAGGCGGCGGTGGCGGCCAGCAGTTCGCGGCGGCCGGGCAGCGCCGGCAGCGCTTTCAGGAAACGGTAGCCCTCGCGCACGCCGAAGTCATCGACCGGCAGGATGTCCGGCCGTGCCAGCGTGTAGAGTAGCAGCATCTCCACCGTCCAGCGGCCGATACCCGGCAGGGTCACCAGCCGTTCGATCAGCGCGTCGTCGGATAGCTGCGCCGCCTCCTGCCGCGATGGCACGCGGCCGTCCAGTGTGGCGGCAGCGATGGCGTGGATGGTGGCGGCCTTGCGCCCCGAAAAGCCGCAGCCGCGCAATTGCCCGGCGTCCAGCGCCAGCAGTTGCGCCGGCGTCGGGAAAGCCTGCTGCGGCTGGCAGGCCAGCAGCCGCGCCAGCATGGCATCGCCGGCGCGCACGTGCAGTTGCTGGTAGGCGACGGCGCGCAGCAGCGCCTCGTACGGCTCGCGCGCCGGCTTGGGCTGCAGCCGGCAGTGGCCGACCGTGGCCACCAGCTGCGCCCAGTCGGCGTCGATGGCGGCCAGATGCCGGCTGGCGGCGTGGTAGGGATCGGGATAGGGATCTTGCGGCAGGCTAGACATGGCTGGCAGGGTGAAGGGTGGCAGACAGGACACGCTAACCCCGTGCCGCACCGGCCGCATCCTGTTTCTTGCGCCGCTCTGTCGCAAGGGACGCCGCTGTCGCAAAATAGGCGAATTCGGCAGCAAGCGGCGGGATGCCGGGCGCCGCCGCGTTGGCTACAGTAGGCTCATACGGTGGCTGACGAGTGCAAAAGGAAATGATCATGACCGCGACAGCAAAACGCCGCGCCTTGGCGGCGGCAACGGAAAGCGACCCGCGCTGGGCGGCGGTGCTGGCACGCGATGCGGGCGCCGACGGCCGCTTCTGCTACTCGGTGCAGAGCACCGGCGTCTACTGCCGGCCGTCGTGCGCGGCCCGGCAGGCGCGCCCCGAGAACGTGCGCTTTCACGACAGCTGCGCCGACGCCGAACGCGCCGGTTTCCGTCCGTGCCGGCGCTGCAAGCCGGACCAGCCGCCGCTGGCACAGCAGCACGCGCAGAAGGTCGTCGCCGCCTGCCGCCTGATCGACAGTGCGGACACGCTACCGGACCTGGCCACGTTGGCCGCAGCGGTCGGCCTCAGCCGCTATTACTTCCATCGGCTATTCAAGCTGCACACCGGGCTGACGCCCAAGGCCTACGCCGCCGCGCGCCGCGCCGAGCGGGTGCGCAACGGCCTGCAGCAGCACGACACGGTGACGGCGGCGATCTTCGACGCCGGTTTCAACGCCAACAGCCGCTTCTATGCGCAGGCGGACGCGGTGCTGGGCATGACGCCCGGTGACTACCGTGCCGGCGGCGCACGCACGGTGATCCGCTTCGCCATTGGGCAGTGCACGCTGGGCGCGATTCTGGTGGCGCAGAGCGAACGCGGCGTGTGCGCGATCTCGCTGGGCGACGACGCCGAGCCGCTGCTGCACGAGCTGCAGGACCGCTTCCCGCGCGCCGAGCTGATCGGAGGCGACGCCGATTTCGAGCGGCTGGTGGCGACGGTGGTCGGCTTCGTCGAGGCGCCGGCGCTGGGGCTGGACCTGCCACTGGACGTGCGCGGCACCGCCTTCCAGCAGCGGGTGTGGCAGGCGCTGCGCGAGATTCCGCCCGGCGAGACCGCCAGCTACCGCGATATCGCGCGGCGTATCGGCGCGCCACAGGCGGTGCGCGCGGTGGCCGGTGCCTGTGCGGCCAACGTGCTGGCGGTGGCGATCCCCTGCCACCGCGTGGTGCGCACCGACGGCAGCCTGTCCGGCTACCGCTGGGGCGTGGCGCGCAAGCAGGCGCTGCTGGCGCGCGAGGCCAAGCCGTGAGCGCTGACGTTTGCAAACAGGCATGCGGACGATGACGGCCGACCTGTTTGCCGACCCGGCGCCGGACTGGCAGGAGGTGCTCGGCGATGGCGCGCTGGTGCTGCGCGGCTTTGCGCTGCCGTACGCGACGGCGCTGCTGCAGGCCTTGCCGGTGCTGCTGGCGCAGGCGCCGTTGCGCCACATGCTCACCCCCGGCGGCCAGCCGATGTCGGTGGCGATGAGCAGTTGCGGCGACTACGGCTGGGTCAGCGATCGCCGCGGCTACCGTTACGCGGCGCAGGACCCGGCCAGCAACCTGCCGTGGCCGCCGCTGCCGGCGGACTGGTTGCGCCTGGCTGCTAGCGCGGCGGCGGCCGCCGGTTTTGCCGGCTTTGTGCCGGATGCCTGCCTGATCAACTGCTACCAGCCGGGCGCGCGCATGGCGCTGCACCAGGACTGTGACGAGCGCGACTTCGGCCAGCCCATCGTGTCGGTGTCGCTGGGCCTGCCGGTGATGTTCCTGTTTGGCGGCATGCAGCGCAGCGACCGCGCGCAACGGGTGCCGCTGGCGCACGGCGACGTGGTGGTGTGGGGCGGGCCGGCGCGGCTGCGCTACCACGGCGTGCTGCCGCTGCAGCCGGGCAGCCATCCTCAGTTGGGGGCGCAGCGCATCAACCTCACCTTCCGCAAGGCGCGCTGACGGCGGGCCTGGACCCGGCCGTACCCGGTCGCACGTCTCGCGCCGCCAATACCGTCCGGCATCCGCTCGTGCAATAACGCCGCGCCCCACAGGCAGGGGCACGGCGTTGGTTTATATGACCTGACCGGCGTGGCTGACACGGTCGTGCGGCATGGGGAAGCGCGACAAGGTTGGCCGCAGCGTGCGGCCAACCTTGTGCCTTACTCGATGGCAGCGATGGCGTTGGTCTGCTGCCGTAGCAGGAATTTCTGGATCTTGCCGGTCGAGGTACGAGCGATCGGGCCGAAGATGATGCGCTTGGGTACCTTGAAGCGGGCGAGGTGGGCGCGGCAGTGTTTGATCACCGCCGCCTCGTCGCCGCTGACGCCTTCGCGCAGTTCGATGAAGGCGCACGGCACCTCGCCCCATTTCGGATCCGGCAGTGCCACCACCGCCGCCGCGATCACGTCCGGGAAGCGGCACAGCACGTCTTCCACTTCCAGCGACGAGATGTTCTCGCCGCCGGAGATGATCACGTCCTTGGAGCGATCCTTGATCTTCACATAGCCGTCGGGCTGGATCACCGCCAGGTCGCCGGTGTGGAACCAGTCGCCGGCCAGTGCCTCGGCGGTGGCGGCCTCGTTCTTCAGGTAACCCTTCATCACCAGGTTGCCGCGGAACATGATCTCGCCCATGGTCTCGCCGTCGTGCGGCACTTCCTGCATCGTCTCCGGGTCCAGCACCGTCATGCCGTGCTGCATGGTGTAGCGCACGCCCTGGCGGCCGTTGCGCTCGGTGCGGCTGGACAGGTCGAGTGCTTGCCATGCCGGCTGCTTGGCGCAGACCGCGGCCGGGCCGTAGGTTTCGGTCAGGCCGTAGACGTGGGTGATGTTGAAGCCGAGCTTCTCCATGCCCTCGATCACCGCCGATGGTGGCGCGGCGCCGGCCACCAGGCAGCTGACCGGGTGGTCGATGCCCTGTTTGCACTCGGCCGGCGCGTTGATCAGCATGGTATGCACGATGGGCGCGCCGCAATAGTGGCTGACCTTGTGCTGCTTGATCAGCTCGAAAATCAGCCGCGGATCGACGCGGCGCAGGCAGACGTTGGTGCCAACGTTGGCCGCAACCGTCCACGGGAAGCACCAGCCGTTGCAGTGGAACATCGGCAGCGTCCACAGGTAGATGGCGTGGTGCGGCATGCCCCAGTCGACGATGTTGCTGATGGCGTTGAGGTAGGCGCCGCGATGGTGGTAGACCACGCCCTTCGGATTGCCGGTGGTGCCGGAGGTGTAGTTCAGCGCGATGGCGTCCCACTCGTCGGCCGGTAGCTGCCAGGCGAAGTCCGGGTCGCCGCCGGCGAGGAAGTCCTCGTACTCCATCTGTCCCAGGCGCTCGCCGGGGCCGTCGTATTCCGCGTCGTCGACATCGATCACCAGCGGCGGCGTCTCCAGCAGTGCCAGCGCCGGCGCGATGGTGAAGCTGAACTCGCGGTCGGTGATCAGCGCCCGCGCCTCGCCGTGCTGCAGCATGAAGGCGATCGCCTCCGGGTCCAGCCGGGTGTTGAGGGTGTTCAGCACCGCGCCGGACATCGGCACGCCGAAGTGGCACTCCACCATCGCCGGGATGTTGGGCAGCATCACCGCGACGGTGTCGCCGGGGGTGACGCCGTGGCGTTGCAGCGCCGACGCGAGGCGCCGGCTGCGGGCGTAGGTGTCGCGCCAGTTGCGCTGCAGGCTGCCGTGGATGACGGCGATGTGTTCCGGGTAGACGCTGGCGGCGCGCTCGATGAAACCCAGCGGCGACAGCGCGGTAAAATTGGCGGCGGTCTTGCAAAGACCGATCTGGTACGGTTTGCGTGCTTCTGACATCCGGCTCTCCTGTGTTGCGGCTTTGTGTCGTGCCGTCCGGCCCGGGGCAGGGCGGCGCCGACTGTTATCTGGACGATGGTTGCGGCAAAACCTTGCGCAACTTTGTGTCAAATGTAACGAATCGTTGCCACAGGGCATTTTGTGGTGCCGCTGCTCTAAAATGGGGCTTTTACCCGCTATGCCAGTGTTTTCTGGCCAAGGAACGTCGTGATGATGCAACACCCGTCGCCAGAGACCGCACTCGGCGCCACGCTGCTGTCCGGGCTGGACCTGCTGGAGCAGGGCGTCACCGTGTTCGATGCCGGGCTGAGGCTGGTGGCCTGCAACCAGCGCTTCCTGACGCTGCTGGATTTCCCGCCTGAGCTGGCGGCGCTCGGCACGCCGTTCGAGGCCTTTATCCGTTATAACGCCTGCCGCGGTGAGTACGGCCCCGGCGACGCGGAATTGCAGGTGGCGGAGCGGGTAGTGCGCGCGCAGCGTTTCGAGCGCCATGAGCTTGAGCGCCGGCGCCCGGACGGCTCGCTGCTGCACGTGCGCGGCGCGCCCTTGCCGCAGGGCGGTTTCATCACGCTCTACAGCGCGCTGAGCGCGGAGCAGGCTGCGGCCCGTCAGGCACCGCCGCCGTCGGACCCTGCGGGGCGCGAGCTGGAGCGGGCGCGGCAGCAGCTGTGTGCCGCGCAGCTGGCCAACGAGCAGCTTGCCGCCGCCTTGCAGCGCAGCGAACAGCGGCTGCGGCTGATCACCGACACCATTCCGGCGCTGATCGCCTATTTCGACCACGGCCAGATCTACCGTTACGCCAACAAGGGCTACGCCGACTGGTTCGGCCGCGACAGCGCGCAGATGAGCGGGCGCCACATTTCGCAGGCGCTGGGCAGCAAGTTCTACGCCGCGGTGCAGCGCTATGTCGAGGCGGCGCTGACCGGCCAGCAGGTCAGCTACGAATACTCGATGGAGAAGGACGACGGCAGCACCATCTTCGCGCGCAGCACGCTGGTGCCGGAGATCGCCGCCGACGGCGAAGTGCTGGGCTGCTTCGTGCTGTCCTTCGATATCACCGAGCAGAAGCAGACCCAGGCGGCGCTGGTGCAGGCGCAGAAGATGGAGGCCATCGGCCAGCTGTCCGGCGGCATGGCGCACGACTTCAACAACATGCTGACCGTGGTGCTGGGCAACCTCGGCGAATTGCGTCGCCGCCTGTCGCCGCAGCCGGCGCTGCTGGACTATCTCGACCCGGCGCTGCACGCCGCCGGACGCGGGGTGGAGCTGGTGCGGCGGCTGCTTGGCTTTGCCCGCCAGCAGCCGCTCATGGCGCAGCCGGTGCAGATCGGCGAGCTGATCGGCGGCATGATGCAGCTGCTGCAGCGCTCGCTGCCGGAAAACATCGTGCTGGATTGCCATCTGGCGGCGGAGCACGACTACGTGATGGCCGATGCCAACCAGCTGGAAAGCGCCATCCTCAACCTGGTGCTGAACGCGCGCGACGCGATGCCGGACGGCGGCAGGCTGCAGATTGCGGCCAACGTTGAGACGCTGGATGCACGCGCCGCCGCCGAGTGGCAGCTGGCTGCCGGCGACTATATCCGCATCGACGTGACCGACAATGGCTGTGGCATGACGCCGGAGGTGCAGTTGCGCGTGTTCGAACCGTTCTTCACCACCAAGCGCTTCGGCAGCGGCAGCGGCCTGGGGCTTGCGATGGTGTACGGCTTTGCGCGCCAGTCCGGCGGCCAGGTCAGCGTCAGCAGCCAGCCGGGGGGCGGCAGCGTGTTCAGCCTGCGCCTGCCGCGCACCACGCCGACGGCGCAGCCACACGGCCTGCTCGATTTCAGCGGCCGGGCCGGTGGCCGCGAGCGGCCGCTGGTGCTTTTGGTGGAAGACGACCCGGAGGTGCGGCGCGTGGTGCAGCGGCAGCTGAGTGCACTCGGCTACCCGGTGGTGGAGGCGGAAAACGGCGACGAGGCGGCGACACTGCTGGCCAGCATCGCCGACATCGGCCTGCTGCTGAGCGATATCGTGATGCCGGGCCGGCTCGGCGGCCGCCAGCTGGCGGCGCTGGCGCGGCAGCAGCGGCCGGAGATCCGCATCCTGCTGATGAGCGGCTACGCTGCGCCGGCGGAGGGGGCGGATGACCAAACCCGCGACATTCCGCTGTTGGCCAAACCCTTTACCGAGGCCCAGCTGGGCCGGATGCTTGACGAGGTGATGTTGTGTCCCAGAACGAACTGACGACGGCGGTGCCGCCCGAAAAACTGATCTACGTGGTGGAGGACGATCTGACGGTGGCGCGGCTGATCAGCGGCGTGCTGGCGGAATACCAGTTTCGTCACGAGTCGTTCCGCACCGGTCAGGCCTTCCTGCAACGGCTGCGGCAGCAGACGCCGGACCTGTGCATCGTCGACCTCGGCCTGCCGGACATGGACGGCATGGCGCTGCTGCGGCAGATCCGCGAGCGCCACCGATGCGGCGTGGTCATCCTCACCGGCCGAGGTCACGTCGGTGACCGGGTGATGGGGCTGGAAAGCGGCGCCGACGACTACATCATGAAGCCGTTCGAGCCGCGCGAGCTGGTGGCGCGGGTGCGCAGCATCCTGCGCCGCTGCGAGGCGCCGGGCGAAACCGGCGACGCGGCTGGACAGCGGGTCGCGCATTTCTCCGGCTGGCGTTTCGACGTGGCGCGGCTGTCGCTGTACGCGCCGGACGGCAGCGAGCGCCCGCTCAGCGCCGGCGAGGGGCTGATGCTGCTGCGCTTTTTGGAGCGGCCCAACCGTGTGCTGCCGCGCGAGCAGCTGCTGGGGCAGAACGACATCTCGCCGTTCGACCGCAGCATCGACGTGCGCATCTCGCGGCTGCGGCGCAAGCTGGAGGACGACTCCTACAATCCGCGCCTGATCAAGACCGTGTACGGCGCCGGCTACCTGTTCGTCAGCAGCGTGGTGTGGGAATAGCGCGTCTGCGTCAGGACAAAACGCCTGCGGCCAACCTTGGTATCAAGGTTGGCCGCAAGCGTTTTGCAGCGTGGTCTTATACCAGCAGCTCGCGGCCGTTGCGGGCGCTGTCCAGTCCCAGCTCGATCAGCTGCATCACCGTGATCGCGTCGTCCGCCGGCACCGGGTTGGCGCCTTCACCGCGGATCGCCGCCGCCACTGCACTGTAGTAGTGGCGGTAGTCGCCGTTTACGGTCGGCACCACGTCGCCGTGCTCCTCGCCATCCTGTTGCCAGTAGTGCAGGCCGTGCAGCGGGTCCTCGCCCCAGCCGGCGCAGCCCGGCGCCTCGCCGCGCTTCAGCGCCGCTTCCTGGGTGTCCAGCCCGTACTTCACGTAGCTGCCCAGCGTGCCGTGCACCGCGAAACGCGGCACGCCGCCGCTGATCAGGCTGCTGGCCGACAGCCGCACCCGCAGCCGGCCGTAGTGCAGCTGAACGTGGAAGTAGTCGGTGGCGACGGCGCCGCAGCGTTGCGCGGCGAAGTCGGCGTGGATGGTGCGCGGCCGGCCGAACAGCTGCAGCGTCTGGTCCAGCAGGTGCGGGCCCAGATCGAACCACAGCCCGCCGCCGGCGCCGGCGGATTCGCGCCAGCGCGCCTGCACTTGCGGCCGGTAGCGCTCGAAGCGCGACTCGAACAGCGCGATGTCGCCCAGCGTGCCGTCCTGCAGCAGCTGGCGCACGGTGAGGAAGTCGGCATCCCAGCGCCGGTTGTGAAAGGCCGACAGCTGGCGCCGGTACACGCCGGCCAGCACCTGCAGCTCCTGTGCCTCGGCCGAGGTCAGCGTGAATGGCTTGTCGACCACCACGTGTTTGCCGGCCGCCAGCGCCGCCGCCGCCAGCGGAAAGTGGCTGTCGTTGGGGCTGGCGATCACCACCAGGTCGATGTCCGGATCGGCCAGCACCAGCGCCACGTCGCTGAGTACGCGGCTGTCCGGATGTTCGTGCAGTAGTTGTTCGCCCTTGCTGCTGACGATGGTATGCAGGCACAGCTGCGGACAGGCGCGCAGCAACGGGGCGTGGATGGTGCGGCCGGCGTAGCCGTAACCGATCAGGGCGACATTCAGGGGCAGGCTCATGGTGTACGGTCTTCCGGTGGGTTTCTGCTTTCAGCCTAGTTCAAGGGGGGCTGCCGGCGGGATTCATTGCGTGCTTGCTGCCGTTTTAAGGGCATGGCATGACGGGGCGGCGGGCAAGAAAAAGCCCCGTGTCGTGATACGGGGCCGCAGGCCTTAGAACCTGTTCAATGTCTGCTGCGACTGATCTCAATGGGGCGATACGGCGTTAAAAGCGCCTTCTGCATGCTGGTTATATCCAGCTAAACGCCGCTTCCTCAGGCGCTTTCGCCTTGTCTCGCTCTTGCTCGCGAGACTTTGAACAGGCTCTTACTGGGCGGCCGAGGCGGCCGGCGGCGCCGGATCTTCCTCTTCTTCCCACGGCAGGGCGACGCGGGTGCTGTTGACCAGCAGCGCGCCGTTCTTGAAATCGATCTTGGTGGCCAGCTGGCCGTTTTGCTCCGAGATCAGCTTCTGGCTTTTCCACTCGCTGAGCTGGGCGTCGAGCAGGCTCTTGGCCAGGTTGTCGATTTCGCCGAGATCCGGCTGCTCTTCGGCGCTGGCGTCGACGGTGAACAGGTTGCGCGCTTGCGCCACCACCAGGTTTTCCAGCGTCTGGCGCGGCAGCTCGATGTTGAGCAGCGCGATGAAGCGCTTGATGAATTCCAGCGGCGTCTTCAGGTCGCTTTCCTGCAACCCCTGCAGCGCGATCTGGCCGTCAAGCTTGGCCTCGCCGGTCGGCATGCGCAGCGAGAAGGTGTTGATCATGATCTTCGGATCGTTGATCAGCAGCGGCAGGCCCTGCTTGGTGATCGCCTCGATGTAGCGCTTGCGCAGCTGCGTCGGGTCCTTCTCCTCGAACGGGATGCGCGTGAAGGCCTGGTCCAGCTTCACCAGCGTCGGGCCGTGCAGGTGATTGGCGGAGATGTCCAGCTTCAGCGGGCCGTACACGCTGTCGTTGTAGCTGAAGGTGTCGAAATCCAGCTTGCCGCGGGTGTTGATGAATTCTTCCTGCTCGCTGGTGACGATCTGGTATTTCAGGTTCTTCAGTTCGACGTTCGACGGGCGGAATTCGCCGCTCGGGTTGATGAACTCGCCGACACGTACGCGGCTGACCAGGTGGATCAGCTCGTTGAGCTTGATGCTGTACGGAATGCTTTCGTTCCACTTCAGGTGGACATTGGCCACCGACAGCTCACCGGTGCCGAGCTTGACGCCGGTGTTGCCCGGGCGCACGTCGGACAGGTAGCGGATGTTGTCAAAGCTGAAGCGGCCCTTGGGGCCGGCCTCCAGCACGAAGCCGGGTGACACCGACTCGGCCTGGTATTCCTTGTAGCCGTCGGCGTAGTTCAGGCGCAGGTCGAAACCGCGCCAGGTCATCTTCACGCCGGCCAGGGTTTCCTCGTAGTCGAATTTCGGCACCGACACGCTCAGCTCGCCGCCGCCGGCGAGGCCGAGGTGGTTGACCACGGTGATCGGCTCGGCGTCGCCAAAGAAGCGTTGCAGTGTCTTGCGCGTGCCCTCGCTCATGTCGAAGGTGGTTTCGACGCGGGCGCGCCCGGGGCTGAAGTGGCCGCTGAGCAGGCCTGGCAGCGGGCCGTGTGCCACGTCGTGGTGGTAGCGGATGATGCCCTGGAACAGCGGGCGCACGTTCTCCGGCAGCAGGCCGATATAGGGTCCGAGCAGTTCCTGGTTGAATTCCAGCTCGGTGGTTTCCTGCGACGAGAACCAGCCGCGCTGGTACTGGTGCGACTTGACCTTGAACACCGACATCGCCGCAATCATCTGGTGTTGCTCTGTCAGCGTTTCCTCGGCCTTGATGCCGGCCCAGTAGGAAAAAGCGCCATAGAAAGCAAAAGTGCCGGCGACAGCGGCGGCGGTGAGTTTGATAGCGTGCTTGTTGACGTTCACGATCCGGCCTGAGTGACGAAATGACTGCGTATCTTACAATAGCCGCGCCGGTGTGACGAATCGGTACGCTGGCGACTGTCGATTCTTTTGCCGTTTACGCCGGCGAATTGTGTAAAATGGTGCGTTATCTCTGTTAAAACAATGAGGTTTGACTACGAATGGAATGGCTTAACGGTCTGATCGACCTGCCCTGGTGGGGTTATATCGTGGTGGCGCTGGTTCTGACCCACATCACCATCGCGTCGGTGACCATCTTCCTGCATCGTCATCAAGCGCACCGCGCCCTGGACCTGCACCCGATTCCTAGCCACTTTTTCCGTTTCTGGCTGTGGCTGACTACCGGCCAGGTGACCAAGGAATGGGCGGCGATTCACCGCAAGCACCACGCACGCTGCGAAACGGCGGAAGACCCGCACAGCCCGCAAGTGCTGGGCATCAAGAAAGTCATGTGGGAAGGCGCCGAACTGTACCGCGCCGCCTGCAAGGACCGCAGCATCATGGAAAAATTCGGCCACGGCACGCCTGACGACTGGCTGGAACACAATCTGTATACCAAGCACACCGGCAAGGGCATCCTGCTGATGCTGGCCATCGACGTGCTGCTGTTCGGCGCGGCCGGCCTGTCGATCTGGGCGGTGCAGATGGCGTGGATTCCGTTCTTCGCCGCCGGCGTGATCAACGGCATCGGCCACTTCTGGGGCTATCGCAACTTCGAGAACGAAGACGCGTCCACCAACGTGCTGCCGTGGGGCATCCTGATCGGTGGCGAAGAGCTGCACAACAACCACCACACCTTCGGTACCTCGGCCAAGCTGTCGTACAAGTGGTTCGAGTTCGACATCGGCTGGATGTACATCCGCATTCTGGAAATCTGCGGCCTCGCCAAGGTGCGCAAGGTCGCGCCGCGGCTGGTGGAAGAGCAGCGTGCCCAGCAGCTGGATCTGGAACACCTGCAGGCGATCATCGCCAACCGCTACGCGGTGGCCGCGCGCTACGCCCGCGAGCTGAAGGACGTGTACCGCAGCGAGGTGGAAAAGCTGCACCTGCCGGAACTGAAGGCGCCGCAGCTGGTACGCAAGATGAAGGTGTGGCTGAAGCAGGACGCCAAGGACACCCCGGCGCAGGAACGCGAGCAGCTGGCTGTGGTGCTGGAAAAGAGCCAGGTGCTGCATACCGTGTACTCGATGCGCCAGGAGCTGTCGCGCCTGTGGGAGCGCTCGTCGCTGACTCGTGACGAGCTGCTGAAGGAACTGCAGGACTGGTGCGCCCGCGCCGAGGCCAGCGGTATCGAATCGCTGCAGCGTTTCTCGCTGAGCCTGCGCCGCGCCTCGGTAGCCTGAACCCGCTATTGTCTGACCCGACGCCGGAGCGAGTCTCCGGCGTTTTGTTTGGTGCCGCCGAACGGCGCCAGTGTCCATTATCTGTTTATTCGGGAGTCGCAATGAGTCTGTATCGTCACAAACCAGGCAAGCGCATGTCGGAGGCCGTGGTCGTCAACGGCCTGATCTACACCGTGCAGGTACCGGAAAGCGGGCAGGGCGATGCCCGCGCGCAGACCGCCGAGACCCTGGGCCTGATCGACACCGTGCTGGCCGAGCTGGACAGCGACAAGAGCAAGATCGTGGAAGCCACCATCTTCCTGACCGATCTCGCCGATTTCGACGCCATGAACGAGGCGTGGGACGCCTGGGTGGCGGAAGGCAATGCGCCGGTGCGCTGCACGGTACAGGCGAAACTGGCCCATCCGGACTGGAAGATCGAGATCCGCATCGTCGCCAGCCGCTAAGACCGGCATGGCGCCGGCAGTCTGATCGCCGCGCAAAAAGGCCGCCGCACCATGGGTGCCGGCGGCCTTTTGCATTCTGTCGGGTCGGACTTTTCCGCTATCCGTACACGGCTGGAACAGGGCAAGGTTGGCCGCAACGCGTTGCGGCCAACCCTGGTGCCGGCTTATTCGCTCAGCGACTCCAGCTTCCACTCGCCGCCGCTGCGCAGCGTCAGCGTGAACTGGTGGTGGATCAGCAGCGTACTGCGGTGGCCGACGCTGACCAGCGTGGCGTGCGGCAGGCGAGTGCGCAGCAGGTGGTACAGCGCCTCCTCCAGCCCTTCGTCCATCGCCGAGGTCGCCTCGTCGAGGAAGATTACCTTCGGCGCCGCCAGCAGCAGGCGGCCGAAGCCCAGGCGCTGCTGCTCGCCCAGCGACAGGATGCGGCCCCAGTCGGCTTCCTCGTCCAGCTTGTCGATCAGGTGGCCCAGCTGCACCGAGCGCAGCACTTCCGCCGCGCGCTCGGTATTGGCCGAGGCCGGATGCGGGTAGTGCAGCGCCGCGCGCAGGCTGCCCAGCGGCAGGTAGGGGCGCTGCGACAGGAACAGTACCTCGCTTTGCGGCGGGCGCTGGATGTGGCCGTCACAGTGCGGCCACAGCCCGGCGATGGCGCGCAGCAGCGTGGTCTTGCCGCTGCCTGACGGGCCGCGGATCAGCAGCGCCTGGCCGGCGCCAAGGCTGAAGCCGAGCTCGGCCAGCAGCGGCTTGCCGTCCGGGGTGCGGATCGTCAGCTGCCACACGCTGAGGCCCTCGTTCTGCGGTGTCAGCTGCGGTGTTGGCAGCTGGTCGGCGCTGTGGATGGCGTCGATGAAGCCGGTCAGACGATCCAGCACCGCCTTGAAGCCGGCGAACTCGTCGTAGGCGCTGCGGAAGAAGGACAGGTTGCTCTGCAGCTGGCCGAAGGCCTGCGAGGTCTGCACCATGTCGCCGAGCGTGATCTGCTTGGAGAAGAAGCGCGGCGCCTGCAGGATGAAAGGGAAAATCACCCCGGTCTGGCTGACGATCAGGTTGAAGCCGGACAGCTTCAGCGTCCGGTGCACGATGTCCCAGGCGTTGCCGATCACCTGGCGGAAGCGCAGGCGCAGGGTGGTGCCTTCGACCTTCTCACCGCGGTAGAAGGCGATGTTCTCGCCGTACTCGCGCAGCCGCACCAGTGCGTAACGGTAGTCGGCACCGAATTTTTCGTTGAGGAAGTTGAGCCGGATCAGCGGCTTGCCGATGCGGAACGCGAGCACCGTGGCGACGATCACGTAGATGTAGACCATGAACACCAGCCCGCGCGGGATCTCGACGCCGAACAGCGCGAACATGCCGGACAGCCCCCACAGGATCAGCGTGAATTCGAAGGTGGACACCAGCGCGTCGATCACCCCCATCGCCAGCGACAGCGAGGAGCCGACAAAGCTGCTGATGTCCTGCTGGATACGCTGGTCCGGGTTATCCGCCGGCTTGGCCAGATGCTGGCTGCGGTAGTAGCCCTGCTTGTCCAGCCACTTGCCGAGGAAGTACTCGTTGAGCGACTCCCGCCAGTGAATGGCAAAGACCTGGCGCAGGTAGTACTCCAGCAGCGAGCGGCCGACGTGTACCGCCGCCAGCACCCCGAAGATCAGCATCGAGGCCCAGAACAGCTTCACGTTCAGCTGTTGCAGCGCGCTGTACATATCGTTGTACCAGCGCGAGAACAGCACGTTGACGCGTACCCCGGCCAGCGTGATCAGCAGGATGGAGCCCAGGCTCAGCAACGGTCGCCAGCCGCTGACGCGCGGGGTGAAAAACGGTGCCGCCAGCCGCCAGAACTGGCGTCCCCACACCGTGGTGCGCGCCAGCGCGATCCCCAGCAACAGTGATGCCACGAGCGTGATGGCGGTGGCCTCGCCCAGCCAGATGGCGCTTTGCAGCAGTTCCTGACTCCAGTTCATCGGTTCTCCTTATGGTGCGGTAATGCAAAATCCGTTTGGATATGGCCGCCAGCATAGCGTTTTTTGCGCGGGCGGGGCAGCGGCAAACTCCGCTGCGGGGTGATTGACAGCTTTGCTACAATAGCGGTTCACCAATAACCAACTGCACAGGCTCATCCAGTCATGCTTAATCTTTACAACACACTGACCCGCCAAAAAGAAGCATTCAACCCGATCGAACCCGGCAAGGTAAAGATGTATGTGTGTGGCATGACTGTCTACGATCTGTGCCACATCGGCCATGCGCGCATGCTGACCGCGTTCGACGTGATCTACCGCTGGTTCGCCGCCTCCGGTTACGACGTCACCTACGTGCGCAACATCACCGACATCGACGACAAGATCATCAAGCGCGCCGCCGAGCGCGGCATCAGCGCCGAGGCGCTGGTGGAAGAAACCATCGCCGACATGCACGCCGACACCGAGGCGCTGGGCCTGTTGCGGCCAACCTTCGAGCCGCGCGCCACCGCCCACATCGGCGGCATGCAGGACATCATCAGCAAGCTGATCTCCCGCGGCAAGGCTTATCCGGCGGCCAACGGCGACGTGTACTACGCGGTGCGCGAGTTCGACGGCTACGGCAAGCTGTCCGGCAAGACGCTGGACAACCTGCGCGCCGGCGAGCGCGTCGAGGTGGACCCGAACAAGCGCGACGCGCACGACTTCGTGCTGTGGAAAGCGGCCAAGCCGGGCGAGCCGCAGTGGCAAAGCCCTTGGGGCGCCGGCCGTCCGGGCTGGCATATCGAGTGCTCGGCGATGAGCTGCCACCACCTGGGCGAGCATTTCGACATCCACGGCGGCGGCGAGGACCTGCAGTTCCCGCACCACGAGAACGAAATCGCGCAGAGCGAAGGCGCGCACGGCCAGCAGTACGTGAACTATTGGATGCACAACGGCTTCATCAACGTCGACGGCGAGAAAATGTCCAAGAGCCTGGGCAACTTCTTCACCATCCGCGACGTGCTCGGCCATTTCGATGGCGAGGTGATCCGCTTCTTTATCGTGCGTAGCCACTACCGCAGCCCGGTCAACTTCACCGACGGCATCCTGAACGACGCCAAGCAAGGCCTGACCCGTCTCTACACCGCCTTGCGCGGTCTGGAGCTGCCGGCTTCCGGCGGCATCGACTGGAACAACGCCTACGCGGCGCGTTTCAAGGCGGCGATGGACGACGACTTCGGCACCTCCGAGGCGATTTCCGTGCTGTTCGAGCTGGCCGGCGAAGTCAACAAGAGCCGCGACGTGCAGCAGGCACGCCTGCTGAAGGACCTGGCCGGTGTGCTGGGCCTGTTGCAGCGCGATCCGGAAGCCTTCCTGCAGGGCGAGGCCGGCGACGGCCTGTCGGCAGAACAGATCGAGGCGCTGATCCAGGCGCGCAAGAATGCACGCGCCGCCAAGAACTGGGCCGAGTCCGACCGCATTCGCGACGAGCTGACCGCTGCCGGCATCGTGCTGGAAGACAGCGCCGGCACCACCACCTGGCGCCGTGCCTGAGCACGAAGGGCGCGGCCAGCATTTGCTTGCCAAACCCTTGCCAAACCATTACCAAGTGCGGATAATGCTGCGTTTTAGATGAAGCGCAGGCAAAACCCCTGCGCCCGATTGAAAAGGAAAAGACCATGCAAGCTGACATCCAGCCGAACTACAAAGAAGTGAACGTGACTTGCTCCTGCGGCAACACTTTCGTGACCAAGTCCACCATGGCTAAAGACGCCTTCCATATCGAAGTGTGCTCCGAGTGCCACCCGTTCTACACTGGCAAGCAGAAGATCGTTGACACCGCTGGCCGTGTTGACCGCTTCAACCAGAAGTTCGGCAGCTTCTTCAAGCGCTAATCACGCTTGCAGCAGTCCGCAAAAAGGCAGCCACGGCTGCCTTTTTTGTTGTTCCGGTTTATCCTGAAGCCCATTGTCCGAGTACGGCTGTCCCATGCTGACCTATAGCGACTCTTCCCAGTCCCGCCTGCCTGCCGCCACCGAAAAACCGTGGCTCTTGTTATTGCTGACCTTTGCCTGGCTGTGGCCCGGCATTCTGGGGCACACGCCGTGGAAGCCGGACGAACCCTACGTTACCGCCGTGGTACAGCACATGCTGGCCGGCGGGCCGTGGTGGTTGCCGGCGATCGACGGCCAGGCCTATCTCGACAGCGCGCCGCTGTACTACTGGGTGGCCACGCTGTTCGCGCGGCTGCTGTCGCCGTGGCTGCTGCCGCTGCACGACGCCGCGCGGCTGGCGACGCCACTGTTCATGGCCATCGGCCTCGCCTTTGCCGGCGGGGTTGGCCGCGAGCTGATTGGGGGACGCCATGGCCGCAGCGTGGTGCTGATCCTGATCGGTTGCCTGGGGCTGATCGTCACCGGCCACGAGATGAACCCGGTGGTGGCGGGCTTTGCCGGTTATGCCGCGGCCTTGTACGCGCTGGTGCTGACGCGGCGGGCGCCGGCGCTCTCCGGCGCCATCCTCGGCGCGGCGACGGTGGTGCTGTTCCTGTCCACCAGCCTGTTGCCGGTGCTGCTGGTATGGAGCGTGGCGCTGATGCTGCCGGCCTTCGCCAGCTGGCGCAACAAGGGCTACGCCATCACGCTCTTGATGGCGCTGCTGTTCGCGTTGCCGCTGGCGGCGCTGTGGCCGTTGGCACTGTATCGCGGTGCGCCGGAGGTGTTCCATGCCTGGTGGCAGTTCCACGCGCTAGGGCCGCTGGACGGCTTCGGTAGCCTGGGCCTGTTCCACGAGTTCGGCTACTACCCGAAGCTGGTGTTGTGGTACGGCTGGCCGGCGTGGCCGCTGGCGGCATGGACGCTATGGAAGAACCGCCGCTACGAGCTGCCGATGCTGCAGCTGCCGCTGCTGTTCTTTGCGGTGATCCTGCTGCTGCTGACCTTCTCCAACCGCAGTAATACCGAGGACGCGATGCCGCTGCTGCTGCCGCTGGCGGTGCTGGCAGCGGTGGAGCTGGACAGCCTGCGCCGTGGCGCGGCCGCCTTCCTCAACTGGTTCGGCCTGATGGCCTTCGGCCTGTTCTCGCTGCTGGTGTGGCTGGGCTGGGCGGCGATGAACTTCGGCTGGCCGGTCAAGCTGGCGGAGCGCGCCCGCTATTTCAGCCCTTACTACGAGCCGCAGGTGTCGTGGCTGGCGCTGCTGCTGGCGCTGGTCGCCACCGCGCTATGGGGCTGGGCGGTGACGCGGCGCCATCTGCGCGGCCGCCAGGCGGTGACCAACTGGGCCGCCGGTCTCGCGTTGCTGTGGGGGCTGCTGATGACGCTGTGGCTGCCTTTTCTCGATGCCGCCAAGAGCTACCAGCCGGTGGTGCAGGGCATGATGCGTGCGATGCCGACTGGCGAGCACTGCGTGTCGGTGTCGGCCAGTCAGCAGCTGGCGCGCATCAGCTGGGCGTACTACGCCGGCCTGCGCCTGCAACCGGTCGCCGATGGTGCCGCACCGGCGTGCAATCTGTTGCTGATGGTGCGCGACCGCCACGCCGAGGCGCCGTTGCCGGGCTGGCAGGAGCGCTGGCGCGGCAACCGCGCGCGCGACAAGCGCGAGCAGTTCGTGCTGTGGCAGCGCCTGCCGTAAGCGGCCGCCACCCACAAAAAACGCCACCGGAGACGGTGGCGTTTTGCATGCGCTTGCGGCTAACGTTGGCCGCAGATGCTAGCTCTGCAGCTCGGGCAGGTCGACAAACAGCTGCAGTGCCTCCGGGTTGGCCAGTGCGGTGAGGTTGGTTACCGGCAGGCCGTGGATCACGTTCTTCACCGCCAGCTCGACGATCTTGCCGCTGATGGTCTTCGGAATGTCGGCGACGGCGATGATTTTGGCCGGCACGTGGCGCGGGCTGGCTCCGTTCTTGATCTTGTCGCGGATGGCGGCCTGCAGTGTCTTGTCCAGCTCGCAGCCGTCGCGCAGCTTGACGAACAGCACCACGCGCTCGTCGTCCTGCCAGCGCTGGCCGACGACGATGCTGTCCAGCACCGCGTCGAAGGTTTCCACCTGGCGATAGATCTCGGCGGTGCCGATGCGCACGCCGCCGGGGTTGAGCACCGCGTCGGAGCGGCCGTAGATGATCATGCCGCCGTGCTCGGTCAGCTCGGCGTAGTCACCGTGGCACCACACGTTGTCGAAGCGTTCGAAGTAGGCCTTGCGGTACTTCTCGCCGCTGTCATCGCCCCAGAAACCGACCGGCATCGACGGGAAGGGCCTGGTGCATACCAGCTCGCCCTTTTCGCCGACCACCGGCTGGCCAGCGTCGTTCCAGATTTCCACCGCCATACCGAGGCCGCGGCACTGCAGCTCGCCGCGGTATACCGGCAGGCTGGCGCAGCCCAGCGCGAAGCAGGACACGATGTCGGTGCCGCCGGAGATGGAGGCGAGGTTGATGTCGTCCTTGATCGCGTCGTAGACCCAGTCGAAGCTTTCCGCCACCAGCGGCGAGCCGGTGGAGAACACCGCGCGCAGGCAGCTGAGGTCGTAGTCGCGCTTCGGCTGCAGGTCGATTTTCTTCAGGCCGTCGATGTACTTGGCCGAGGTGCCGAAGTGCGAGCAGCGATAGGCTTCGGCGTACTGCCACAGGATGTGGCCGCCCTTGGCGAACGGCGAGCCGTCGAACAGCATCAGCGTGGCGCCGCTGGCGAGGCCGGACACCAGCCAGTTCCACATCATCCAGCCGCAGGTGGTGAAGTAGAACAGGCGGTCGCCGGCGTGCACGTCGGCATGCAGCTGGTGTTCCTTCAGGTGCTGCAGCAGGGTGCCGCCGTGGCCGTGCACGATGCACTTAGGCTTGCCGGTGGTGCCGCTGGAGTAAAGGATGAACAGCGGGTGGTTGAAGCCGACGCGGCGGAACAGCAACTCGCTGGCGACGAAGCTGTCGACGAAGCGTTCCAGCGTGACGGCCTTGGGTACCGTTTCCGCGAAGGCGTCGGCGCGCTCCAGGTAGGGCACCACGATCACCTTTTCCACCGACGGCAGGCCGCTGGCGATGATCTGCATCTTGTCGCTGATATCGACCTGCTTGCCGTTGTACCAGTAGCCGTCCGGGCAGAACAGCAGGCGCGGTGCGGTCTGGCCGAAGCGGTCCAGCGCGCCGTCAGTGCCGAAGTCCGGCGAACAGCTGGTCCACACCGCGCCGATGCTGCTGGCGGCCAGCATCGCGGCCACCGTCTCCGGCATGTTCGGCATGTAGCCGGCAACGCGGTCGCCTTCGGCAATGCCGTGCGCCAGCATTGCCTGCTGCAGGCGCGATACCAGATCGGACAGCTCCCACCAGGTCAGCTCGCGTTTGACCTTGTCCTCGCCCCAGAACACCATCGCCAGCGTGTCATCGCGGCGGCGCAACAGGTTTTCCGCGTAGTTCAGCGCGGCCTGCGGGAAGAAACGCGCGGCGCGCATGCCGTCCTTGTCTTCCAGCGCCACGCTGCCCTTGTCACCGATCACGCCGGCGTAATCCCACAGCTGGCTCCAGAAGCGCTCCGGGTGTTCTATGCTGGCCTGCCACAGGCTGGAATAGTCGGGGTAGCGCTGGTTGTCCAGCGTTTCCGCCAGCCGGGTAAAGGCGGTCAGGTGGGTCGCGCTCAGGCGGGCCGGCGACGGCTGCCAGATCGGATGGTCTGCTGCGTGCATATCAAGTCTCTCCTCGGGTAGCGTGTGGGGTCGCTCAAGGGTGTCGTTCGTTATTATGAAAGCTGTTTGCCGGCAAGTTTACTGCACAGCCATGCCTGCGGTATAGGTCGCCGACCTCGCGATCCGTGCCGCTACTGGCAGGGTGTTGCGGCCAACCTTGGGCAAGCTTGGCCGCAAGCGCAGGCTCAGTCTTCGGAGTAGCTGCCGTCGTGCATCCAGCGCGCGTGCTGCGGCGCCTTCCGCGTTTCCGCCCATTCGTTGAGCATGTCCCACTTCACCTCGTCCAGCATCTGCATCATCTTCGGCGTGCCGGTATTGCAGGCCAGCTCCAGGCGGTGGCCGTTGGGGTCGAAGAAGTAGATGGACTTGAAGATGGTGTGGTCGGTGGGGCCGATCACGTCGATGCCGGCCGCCTGCAGCCGGGCCTTGGTGGCGAGCAGGGTGTCCAGTGAATCCACCTCCATCGCCAGATGCTGCACCCAGTTGGGCGTGTTCGGATCGCGGTCCATCGGCGGTCGCGTCGGCAGCTCGAAGAAGGCGAGGATGTTGCCCTGGCCCGCGTCGAGGAACACGTGCATGTACGGGTCCGGCGCCTTGGTGGACGGCACTTCGTTCTCGGCGATCGCCAGCACGAACTTCATGTCGAGGTGTTTCACGTACCACTCCACCGTTTCCTTGGCGTCTTTGCAGCGATAGGCGACGTGGTGGATTTTCTTGATCAGCATGATGCTTGTCTCCGTGAGCGGTGGCCGTGGTGCGGCGCTGATTTCAGTCTGGCACTGATCGCGGTGGCGGCCAGTGGCGATGCTGGCAAGTTAACCATTAATTCGTTATTGGTCAATTTGTTCGATAATAACAAATATTATCGCCGTTGCTGGCGTGGTGAAAATGCTAGAATTGCCGCCGTTTCAACAACACTGACCATGCCAGCGGGCAAGACGGGGTAACGATGGAAAAAGACCGGCGCGGAATCCAATCAATCGAGGTGGGCGGCAGCCTGCTGCAGACGCTGGTGCGCCATGGAGCGCCGATGATGCTGAAGGACCTGGCCGGCGAGGCCGGCATGCCGGCGGCGAAGGCGCACCCTTATCTGGTGAGTTTCGGCAAGCTGGGGCTGATCGAGCAGGACGCGGGCAGCGGCCTGTACAAACTGGGGCCGTTCGCGCTGCAGATGGGGCTGGTGGCACTGCACGAGCTGGACGCGGTCAAGATCGCCACCGAACGGGCGGCGGCGCTGTCGCTGGACATCCAGCAGAACGTGGCGCTGGCGGTGTGGGGCAACCACGGCCCGACCGTGGTGCGCATCCAGGAGTGCAATCGCGTGGTGCACATCAATATGCGGACCGGCACGGTGATGTCGCTGCTGGATTCGGCCACCGGCAAGGTGTTTGCCGCCTACCTGCCGCCGCGGCTGACCGAGGAGATGATCGCCAGCGAAATGGCGGCGCGGCAGGCCGGTATCGAGGAGCAGGCCGCGTTCCAGTCGGCGCTGCAGCGGGTGCGCGAGCGCGGCATGGCGCGCGCGGTGGGCTATCCCTTGCCCGGCATCAACGCCTTCAGTGCGCCGGTGTTCGATCACGCCGGCCAGCTGGCGCTGGTGATGACCACGCTGGGGCCGGCGGCGACGTTTTCCTCGGACTGGAACGGGGTGATCGCGCAGCGGCTGCGCAGCGCGGCGGCCGACATCTCCGCGCAGATCGGCTATCGCGGTTGAGTGGCAGTGCTGGTGTGCCGTTCACACAAAGCAAAACGGACCGGCAATATGCCGGCCCGTTGCCGTATCGCTTAGAACCTGTTCATGATCTGCTGCGCGTCGGCGATACGCGTTAAAAACGCCTTCGGAATGCTCGTTTACTACTTGTAAACTCCGCTTCCTCAGCCGTTTTCGCCTTGTCTCGCTCTAGCTCGCGAGATCGTGAACACGTTCTTAGCCGCCGGAGCAGCCGCAACCACCGCCACCGCCACAACCGCCTTGCTGTTGCGCCGGTGCCTGGGCCGGAGCCGGCTCGCTGTCGGCGACGTGGATGGTGAAGTCGATGACGACCTGTTGCGGCGAGCGCTCCACGTAGTTGATCAGCACCTGGCCACCGTAGCGCTGCTCGATCTGGCCGAGCAGGGGCAGCGGGTCGTGGTCGTTGACGAAGCGCATGCGCTCGCCATGGTTCAGCGATTCCAGCGCGCCAAAGATGGCTGCATGACGGAAACGCTTGGCCACGCCGCGCGCATCAAAAGGGAAAACCGACAAGTCAGAGGTGTGGGTGTGCATGGATGGACTCCTGTCTGTAACAGTGCCCAGCTTACGCAGCCGCCGCGCCGCTTTCCTTGAGGCAAAATAAGCATCGGCACGGCGGCCGGTCGCTCAGTATTCGGCGTCCGCCAGCAGGGGGGCGGCGAGGTCCTTGGCCGACAGCTGCACCCCGTCGCGCAGCGGCCAGGCGATCGCCAGCTGCGGGTCGTCCCAGCGTAGCGCGCGCTCGTGCTGTGGGCTCCAGTAGGCGGTGGTCTTGTACAGGAATTCGGCGTGATCGCTGAGCGTGACGAAGCCGTGGGCGAAGCCTTCCGGAATCCACAGCTGGCGATGGTTGGCCGCCGACAGCAGTACACCGACCCATTGCCCGAAGGTGGCGGCGCCGCGGCGCAGGTCGACGGCGACATCGAACACTTCGCCGGCCACACAGCGCACCAGCTTGCCTTGTGCCTGCGGCGGCAGCTGGTAGTGCAGGCCGCGCAGCACGCCGCGGCTGGAGCGGGAGTGGTTGTCCTGCACGAACTCGACATGACGGCCGATGGCATCATCGAAGCGTTGCTGGTGGAAGCTCTCGTAGAAGAAGCCGCGCTCGTCACCGAAGACCTTGGGTTCGATGATTTTGACGTCGGGAATGGCGGTAGCGGTGATGTTCATGCGGATGGCCGGGATGGAACAAGGTTGGCCGCAACACGGCGTGCGGCCAACCCTGGCAGGATTAACGGAGCATGGCCAGCAGATACTGGCCGTAGGCATTCTTCTTCAGCGGCGCGGCCAGCTTTTCCACCTGGGCTGCGTCGATCCAGCCGGCACAGTAGGCGATTTCTTCCGGACAGGCCACCTTCAGGCCTTGGCGCTTTTCTAGCGTGGCGATGAACTGGCCGGCCTCCAGCATCGATTCGTGGGTGCCGGTATCCAGCCAGGCATAGCCGCGGCCCATGGTCTGCACCTCCAGCGTGCCCTGTCGCAGGTAGGCGGCATTGACGTCGGTGATTTCCAGCTCACCACGCGGCGACGGCTTGAGCGACTTGGCGATGTCGACCACCTGTTCGTCGTAGAAGTACAGGCCGGTGACGGCGTAGTTGGACTTGGGCTGCTGCGGTTTTTCTTCGATGCTGACGGCGCGGCCGGCGGCATCGAACTCCACCACGCCGTAGCGCTCCGGATCGTTGACGTGATAGGCAAACACCGAGGCGCCGCTATCTTTTCTGTTGGCCCGCTGCAGCAGCTTCTGGAAGTCGTTGCCGTAGAAGATGTTGTCGCCCAGTACCAGCGCCGACGGCGCGCCGGCGAGGAAGGATTCGCCGAGGATGAAGGCTTGCGCGAGCCCGTCCGGGCTGGGCTGCACCGTGTACTCCAGCCGGATGCCCCACTGGCTGCCGTCGCCCAGCAATTGCCTGAAGCGGGGGGTGTCCTGCGGTGTGGAGATGATCAGGATCTCGCGAATACCGGCCAGCATCAGCGTGCTCAGCGGGTAATAGATCATCGGTTTGTCGTAGATCGGCAGCAATTGCTTGCTGACGGCGAGGGTGGCCGGGTAGAGGCGGGTGCCGGAACCGCCGGCCAGGATGATGCCTTTGCGCTTCATGGTTTTCTCGCATCGTCTATGGTCTGGAACAGCTGGCGTACCGCGTCCTGCCACGGTGGCAGGTTCAGGTCGAAGGTGTGCATCAACTTGCTGCAATCCAGTTGTGAATTGGCCGGGCGGACGGCTTTTTGCGGGTAGTCGCGGCTGGCGATGGCGCGCGGCGCCCCGGCCAGGGCCAGCGGCCAGCCGGCGTCGCGAGCCAGCGCGATGACGAAGCAGGCATATTCGTGCCAGCTGGTGCGTCCCTGGGCGACAACATGATAGGTGCCGTAGGGCTGCCCGGCATCGGCCTGGCAGCGTGCGACAAGGTTGGCCGATACGTCGGCCAGCAGGCTGGCCGGGGTCGGTGCGCCGAACTGGTCGGCGACTACGGCCAGCCTGTCGCGGCTGGCGGCCAGGCGCAGCATGGTCTTCAGGAAGTTCTGGCCGTAGACGCCGGCCACCCACGAGCTGCGCAGGATGAAATGGCGGCAGCCGCTATCGCGGATCGCCTGTTCGCCCAACCACTTGCTCAGGCCGTAGACCGACTGCGGGTTGGCGGCATCGTCCTCGCGCCAGGCGTCATCCTTGCTGCCGTCGAACACGTAGTCGGTGGAGTAGTGCACCAGCAGCGCCTTGTTGGCCGCCGCCCAGCGGGCCATCGCCGCCACGGATTCTGCGTTGATGGCGTGGGCCAGCGCCGGCTCGTCTTCGGCGCGGTCAACGGCGGTGTAGGCGGCCGGGTTGACGATGATGTCGGGCTGCCAGGCATCCAGTGCCGCCGTCAGCGTGGCCGGCTGCGACAGGTCGAACTGGCTGCGGTCGGGGCAGATCAGCCTGCCGTGCAGCACCAGCGCGCGCTGGAGCTCGAAGCCGACCTGGCCGCTGCTGCCGGTGATGAGGATGGTGGCTGGCCGGCTCATGCCTGCTCACCGTATTGCCGCTCCAGCCAGTCGCGGTAGTGGCCGCTGGTGACGCCTGTAACCCAGTCCTGGTTGTCCAGATACCACTGGACAGTCTTGCGGATGCCGGAATTGAAGGTTTCCGCCGGTTTCCAGCCCAGCTCGCGTTCCAGCTTGCGCGCATCGATCGCGTAGCGGCGGTCGTGGCCGGGGCGGTCCTGCACATAGCTGATCTGTTCGGCGTAGCCTTTGCCGTCGGCGCGCGGGCGCAATTCGTCCAGCAGCGCGCAGATGGTGCGCACCACGTCGAGGTTGGTCTTCTCGTTCCAGCCTCCGACGTTGTAGGTCTCGCCCGGCGTGCCGGCGTCCAGCACGCGGCGGAGGGCGGCGCAGTGGTCCTTTACGTACAGCCAGTCGCGGATCTGCTGGCCGTCGCCGTAGATCGGCAGCGGCTTGCCGGCCAGCGCGTTGAGAATGACCAGCGGGATCAGTTTTTCCGGGAAGTGGTAGGGGCCGTAGTTGTTGCTGCAATTAGTAGTCAGTACCGGCAGACCGTAGCTGTGGTGCCAGGCGCGCACCAGATGGTCGGACGCGGCCTTGCTGGCGGAGTACGGGCTGTTCGGCTGGTAGCGGTGTGCTTCGGTAAACGGTGCATCCTCTGCGGCCAAGGTGCCGTAGACCTCGTCGGTGGACACGTGCAGCAGGCGGAAGGCGCTTTTGTCTGCGGCAGGTAGCTCGTTCCAGTAGGCACGTACCGCTTCCAGCAGATTGAAGGTGCCGACGACATTGGTGTCGATGAAGTCGCCGGGGCCGTGCAGCGAGCGGTCGACGTGGCTCTCTGCTGCGAAGTTGATCACCGCACGCGGCTGGTGTTCTGCCAGCAGGCGGCCCAGCAGCGCGCGGTCGCCGATGTCGCCGTGCACGAAGCGGTGCCGCGTATCGCCTTGCAGGCCGGCCAGCGTCTGAAGGTTGCCGGCGTAGGTCAGCTTGTCCAGGTTGACGACCGGCTCGTCACTGCCGGCCAGCCAGTCCAGCACGAAATTGCCGCCGATGAAGCCGGCACCGCCGGTTACCAGAATGGTCATGTTGCTCTTTGCTCGCGAAGTCGCTCGGGAAGGTGCCACGTGGCAGCGCCCCCACGGCGCTGCTTGCTGCCGGATTGTACTTGCCTTGGCAGCGCAACACGAGCCACCGGCAGCGGCAAAGACAACGGCCAGCCGGCGACCCTGGTCGCCGGCTGGCCGCGTGGACGGCAAGGGCTCAGTTGCTCAGGCCGCGGGCCTTGGCATAGCGCGAGCCCGGGTCGCGCACCAGAGCCTCGGCAATGAACCACGACGTTGCCGCCAGTTTGTCCAGATCCACGCCGGTGTGGTAGCCCAGGCCGTGCAGCAGGTACACCACGTCCTCGGTGGCCACGTTGCCGGAGGCGCCGCGCGCATACGGGCAGCCGCCCAGGCCGGATACCGAGCTGTCGAAGGTACGCACCCCGGCCTGTAGTGCGGTGTGGATGTTGGCGATGGCCATGCCGTAAGTATCGTGGAAGTGGCCGGCCAGTTTCTGCACCGGCACCACTTCGCATACCGTATCCAGCATTGCCGTTACCTTGTTGGGTGTGCCCACGCCGATGGTGTCGCCCAGCGAAATCTCGTAGCAGCCCATGTCGTACAGTGCGCGTGCCACTTCGGCCACCTTGTATGGCGCGACTTCTCCCTCGTACGGGCAGCCCACCACGCAGGACACGTAGCCACGCACCTTGATGCCGGCTGCCTGTGCTCGCTTCATCACCGATTCGAAGCGCTGCAGGCTTTCGGCAATGCTGGCGTTGATGTTCTTCTGGCTGAACGCTTCGCTCGCGGCGCCGAACACCGCGATCTCGCGCACGCCGGCTTCCAGCGCCGCATCCAGGCCCTTGTCATTGGGCACCAGCACCGGGTAGTCGATGCCGGCATTCATGTCCAGTGCCTGCAGCACCTGCAGGCTGTCTGCCATCTGCGGCACCCACTTGGGCGATACGAAGGCACCGGCCTCGATGCATTTCAGGCCGCTGTCGCCCAGACGACGGATCAGCTCCAGCTTGGTGTCCAGGCCGATGCTGTGCTTTTCATTCTGCAGCCCGTCGCGCGGGCCGACTTCGACGATCTTTACGTGCGTCATGCTGAGTTCCTTTTTCGTCACGGAAGTATACCGAAGGCACGGAAGAAAAACGGGCTCTAAGGGTAAACCGTTGTCAGCCCTTGCCGCGTGCGAGGGGCCTTTGGCTTTGTCTGTGTTTTCCGTGTGCTTCCGTGGCAAATAAACAATCAGTCCGCCTCGAAATCCACCAGCTCGTCGCCGTCGTTCACCTGCTCGCCGGCGGCAAAGTAGAAGGCCAGCACCTTGCCGTCGGCCGGGGCGGCAATGGTGTGTTCCATCTTCATCGCTTCCAGGATCAGCAGCGGTTCGCCCTTGGCCACGGTCTGGCCGCTTTCGGCCAGCAGCGCCACCACGCGGCCCGGCATCGGTGCCTTGAGATGGGTCTCGCCGTGCACGCCTGCTTCTTCATAGGCGTAAGGGTCGAGGTAGTCCACGGCAATGCGTTCGCCGTCGGCAAACAGCACGCGCTGCAGCCCGTGGCGCACCAGCGTGGCCTGCAGCTGTTTGCCGCCAAGGTTGGCCGCAAGCCGGCTGCCGTGCAGGCTGGCGCTGGCGTGGAAGGTGTCGTCGCCGATGGCAAGCACAAAGCCCTGGCCGTCATGCTGCAGCACGACTTCGCAGCGCTGCTCGCCGTGGGCAAAGCCGATGCGGCGTTGCTGTGTGCCGTTCAGGCGCCAGCCCTGCAGCGCGCCGAAGGCATGGTTGTCGCTGCTGGCGCTGGCCAGCACCTCGCCCAGCGCCAGCAGCGCCAGCTGTTCGCTGTCGGGGGCGGCCGGTGTGGGCAGCAGGCTGTCGTGGTAGCGGGCAATCAGGCCGGTATCCACGTCGCCGTTGGCAAACGCCGGGTTGGCCGCAATGCGGCGCAGGAAGCGGATATTGGTGGTGACGCCCACCACCTGATATGCAGCCAGAGCCGCGTCCAGCTGCTGCAGCGCCGCTTCGCGGGTTTCGCCCCACACGATCAGCTTGGCGATCATCGGGTCGTAGAACGGCGAGATGGTATCGCCCTGCAGTACGCCGGTATCCACCCGCACGTGGGCATTTTCTACTGGCGGCACCAGGTGCAGCAGGGTGCCGGTGGCCGGCAGGAAGCCCTTGTCCGGGTCCTCGGCGTAGATGCGCGCCTCGATGCTGTGGCCGTGGATAGCAAGCTCATGCTGCTGCAACGGCAGCGGCTGGCCGCTGGCCACCTTCAGCTGCCAGGCCACCAGGTCCTGGCCGGTGATCATCTCGGTTACCGGGTGTTCCACTTGCAGGCGGGTGTTCATTTCCATGAAGTAGAACTTGCCGCTGTCCACGTCCATGATGAATTCCACCGTGCCGGCGCCCACATAGCCCACGGCGCGGGCGGCAGCGACTGCCGCTTCGCCCATGGCCTGGCGGGTTTCTGCCGGCAGGTGCGGGGCAGGGGCTTCTTCCAGCACTTTCTGGTGGCGGCGCTGCACCGAGCAGTCGCGCTCGAACAGGTAGACACAACCGCCGAGGCTGTCGGCGAAGACTTGAATTTCTACATGCCGCGGGCGAGTCAGGTATTTCTCTACCAGCACTTTGTCGTCGCCAAAGCTGGCGCGCGCCTCGCGCTGGCAGCTGGCCAGCGCGGCGAGGAAGTCGTCGCCGCGTTCCACGATGCGCATGCCCTTGCCACCACCGCCGGCGCTGGCCTTGATCAGCACCGGGTAGCCGATGGCGTCGGCCTGGTTCTTCAGCAATTGCTCATCCTGATCGTCACCGTGGTAGCCCGGCACCAGCGGCACATTGGCGCGCTCCATCAGTGCCTTGGCGGCGGACTTGCTGCCCATGGCGGCAATGGCGCTGGCCGGTGGGCCGATGAAGGCGATGCCGGCGGCCTCGCAGGCGGCGGCGAAGTCCTCGTTCTCCGACAGAAAGCCGTAACCCGGATGCACCGCCTGTGCGCCGCTGCTGCGGGCGATGTCGAGGATGAGATCAGCCTTGAGGTAGGACTCGGCTGCCGGCGCCGGCCCCAGCCGGTAGGCTTCATCCGCCAGCTTCACGAAGCGGGCATTGGCGTCGGCATCGGAATACACCGCCACGGTGGTCACGCCCATAGCACGGGCGGTCTTGATGACGCGGCAGGCGATTTCGCCACGGTTGGCGATGAGGATCTTAGTAAACATAGTGATCTCCCGTGGCGAATTCGCCGCGGCACTTGCGTGCCGCCAGGCAATTTTGCTGCGCAGCTGCGCAGCCTTGCGGCTGCTGGTCGCCACGGTTGGCAATCAGAATCTTGGTGAACATTGGGAGTTTTCCCTTTTCTTGTCTGTTCGCTTGAAGGGAGGAGCATCCGGTGGAGTCCGCCAGTTCGGGTTTGCTGGTACTTGGTCTTGGGCTACTTGCGGCCAACGTCAAAGCTTGGCCGCAAGAGCAGGGTGCTCAATCCTTGACCCACTGTGGCGGGCGCTTGTCGAAGAAGGCGGCCAGGCCTTCGCGTGCCTCGTCGGTGACGCGGATGGCGGCGATGGCGTGTGCGGTATCGTCCAGCAGCGTGTCGTCCAGCGGCGAGTCCTGGCGCAGATCACCCAGCAGTTCCTTGGCGGCGGTCAGCGCGTGCGGGCCGCCACGGACCAGCTCGGCGGCCACCTCGGCCACGCGCGCGTCCAGCGCGTCCGCAGTCACGATCTCGTGCACCAGGCCGATGCGTTCGGCGGTGGCGGCGTCGATGCGCTCGGCGGTCAGGAAGTAGCGTCGCGCCTGGCGCCAGCCGATGGCATCGGCGACATAAGGGCCGATGGTGGCCGGGATCAGCCCCAGGCGTACCTCGGTCAGCGCGAACTTGGCGGCGTCGGTGGCGATGGCGATGTCGCACACCGCAGTCAGTCCGGTACCGCCGGCCATCGCTGCGCCGTGGATACGGGCGATCACCGGCTTCTTGCTGCGGTAGATGCCCTTGAGCATCGCCGCCAGCTTGCGCGCGTCGTCGAGGTTCTGCGCCTCGCCGTAACCGGCGGCGCGGCGCATCCAGTCCAGATCGGCGCCAGCGGAGAAGCTCTTGCCGCGGCCGGCCAGCACGATCACGCGCACGCCGGCATCCTCGTTCAGGGTGCGGAAGGCGGCGGTGAGGTCGGCGATCAGGTGCTCGTTCATCGCGTTGTGCAGCTCGGGGCGGTTCATCCACACGGTGGCGACCTGTCCGGCGCGTTCGATTTCCAAAGTGCTGTAGGTCATTTGAAAACCTTTCTTTTCTAGTTAGCCACGGGAGCACACGGAAAGACACGGAAAAAGCAGTGCTGCATTGAGGGTTTGTCCGTGTTCTTCCGTGGCTAATTCACAAAGGTTACATCCGGAACACGCCAAAGCGCGTCTTGTCCACCGGCGCCGACAGGCTGGCTTCCAGCGCCAGGCTCAGCACGTCGCGGGTTTGTGCCGGGTCGATCACGCCGTCGTCCCATAGCCGTGCGCTGGCGTAGTAGGGGTGGCCCTGGTGTTCGTACTGTTCGCGCACCGGGGCTTTCAGCGCTTCTTCCTGCTCCGGGGTGAACGCGTCGCCCAGTTGTTCTTTCTTCACCTGGGCCAGCACGCCGGCAGCCTGTTCGCCACCCATTACCGAGATGCGGCTGTTCGGCCACATCCACAGGAAGCGCGGCGAGTAGGCGCGGCCGCACATGCCGTAGTTGCCGGCGCCGAAGCTGCCGCCGATCAGCACGGTGAACTTGGGCACGCTGGCGCAGGCGACCGCGGTGACCAGCTTGGCGCCGTCCTTGGCGATGCCGCCGTTTTCGTACTTCTTGCCCACCATGAAGCCGGTGATGTTCTGCAGGAAGATCAGCGGGATGCCGCGCTGGCAGCACAGCTCCACAAAGTGGGCGCCTTTGAGGGCCGACTCCGAAAACAGGATGCCGTTGTTGGCGATGATGCCGACGCGGTACCCGTTTAATCGGGCGAAGCCTGTTACTAAAGTAGTCCCGTAGTTCTGCTTGAATTCGTCGAAGTCGGAGTCGTCCACCAGGCGGGCGATGATCTCGCGCACGTCGAACGGTTTTTTCGGGTCGGCCGGAATCACGCCGTAGATTTCTTCGGCGGCGTAGCGCGGCGGCTTCGGCTCGGCACGGTCCAGTTCGCCCTGCTTGCGCCAGTTGAGGTCGGACACGATGCGGCGGGCGATGGCCAGTGCGTGCGCATCGTTCTGCGCCAGGTGGTCGGCCACGCCGGACACGCGGGTATGCACGTCGCCGCCGCCCAGTTCTTCCGCCGATACCACCTCGCCGGTGGCGGCCTTCACCAGCGGCGGTCCGCCGAGGAAGATGGTGCCTTGTTCCTTGACAATCACCGTCTCGTCGCTCATTGCCGGCACATAGGCACCGCCGGCGGTGCAGCTGCCCATCACCACCGCAATTTGCGGAATGCCGGCGGCGGACAGATTGGCCTGGTTGTAGAAGATGCGGCCGAAGTGGTCGCGGTCGGGGAACACCTCATCCTGCAGCGGCAGGAAGGCGCCGCCGGAGTCGACCAGATAGACGCAGGGCAGGCGGTTTTCGCGGGCGACTTCCTGCGCGCGCAGGTGTTTCTTGACCGTCATCGGGTAGTAGGTGCCGCCCTTGACGGTGGCGTCGTTGGCCACGATCAGGCATTCGATGCCGCCGATGCGGCCGATGCCGGTAATCACGCCGGCGCCCGGCGCGTCGTCGCCATACATGCCGTATGCGGCCAACTGCGACAGCTCCAGGAACGGCGAGCCGGCATCCAGCAGCAGGTCGATGCGCTCGCGCGGCAGCAGTTTGCCACGGGCCACGTGCTTGGCGCGCGCCTTGTCGCCGCCGCCGTTCGCGGCCTTGGCGACTTTTTCTTTCAGGTCGGCCACGATGCTGCGCATTTTCTCGGCGTTGGCCTGGAAATCGGCGGCGCGGGGGGAGAGCTTGGATTCGATGATGGGCATGGTTGCGCCTCTATCGGTACGGAACAAGGTGCGGCAAGGTTGGCCGCACCGCTTGGGCTTGGCGAGCCGCGCTTAGCGGGTCTCGGCCATCAGTTCGCGGCCGATCAGCCAGCGGCGGATTTCGCTGGTGCCGGCGCCGATCTCGTACAGCTTGGCGTCGCGCAGCAGGCGGCCGGTCGGGTATTCGTTGATATAGCCGTTGCCGCCCAGGCACTGGATGGCGTCCAGCGCCATCTGGGTTGCCGCTTCGGCGGCGTAGAGGATGGCGCCGGCGGCGTCCTTGCGCGTCTGGCGGCCGGATTCGCCGCGGTCCAGCGCCTGGCCGACGGCGTAGACGTAGGCGCGGCTGGCGGACAGTTTCACGTACATGTCGGCCAGCTTGCCCTGCATCAGCTGGAAGTCGCCGATGGCCTGGCCGAACTGCTTGCGGTCGTTGAGGTAGGGCACGGTCACGTCCATGCACGCCTGCATGATGCCCAGCGGGCCGGCGGACAGCACCGCGCGTTCGAAGTCCAGGCCGCTCATCAGCACCTTGACGCCGTTGCCTTCGCCGCCCAGCACGTTTTCTTCCGGCACGAAGCAGTCGTCAAAGAAGATCGGGTAGGTGTTGGAGCCGCGCATGCCCAGCTTGTCCAGCTTGCTGCCGTGGCTGAAGCCGGCAAAGCCCTTCTCGATGATGAAGGCGGTGATGCCTTTCGGGCCGGCGTTGACGTCGGTCTTGGCGTACACCACCAGGGTGTCGGCGTCGCCGCCGTTGGTGATCCACATCTTGCTGCCGTTAAGCTTGTAGCCGCCGTCGACCTTGTCGGCGCGCAGCTTCATGCTCACCACGTCGGAGCCGGCGTTCGGCTCGGACATTGCCAGTGCGCCGATATGTTCGCCGGAGATCAGCTTGGGCAGGTACTTGCGTTTCTGTTCTTCATTGCCATTCTTGTAGATCTGGTTCACGCACAGGTTGGAGTGCGCGCCGTAGGAGAGGGCGACCGAGGCGCTGGCGCGGCTGATTTCCTCCATCGCTATCATGTGCGCGAGATAGCCCATGTTGGCGCCGCCGTATTCCTCGCTGACGGTGATGCCCAAGAGGCCGAGATCGCCGAACTTCTGCCACAGGTCGGCCGGGAACAGGTTGTCGCGGTCGATGTCGGCGGCGCGCGGCGCGATCTCGCTCTGGGCGAAGTCGCGCACCGTTTCGCGCAGCATGTCGTAGGTGTCACCGTGGGCAAAGCGCAAGCTGCTGTACATGTCTCTCTCCTTTATGCGAACTGCCCGGTGCCCTTGGCATCTCGTGGCGGCTATCTCTGTGTTGTAGCGGATGGCGGCGATTGCGCCATCTGCGCTGATGCATGGCTTAATTTTGAATTACGCTTACGTTAACGTCAATACGAAATGACGAAACCATCCGTCGGGATGGCGTGAAAGCCTCAGTTTGTGGCGTCCTTGCCGGTCATGGTGTCGATTACCTGGCGGCAGTGGCCTTCCAGCACCACGATCTCGGACAGCACCGCGTCGATGTCGTTGCGTTGTTCTTCCAGCTGCTTCTTGCGCTCGGACAACAGCTGCAGCAGCTTCAGCGACTGGCTGGCCTCGTCGCGCGCCAGTTCGTACAGGTCCAGGATCTCTCGGATCTCCGACAGGGCGAGGCCAATGCGCTTGCCGCGCAGGATCAGCTTCAGCCGCGCGCGGTCGCGGTGGGTGAACAGGCGCTGGCGGCCTTCGCGCTGCGGCTCGATCAGGCCTTGTTCCTCGTAGAAGCGGATGGTGCGCAACGTGATGTCGAAATCGCGTGCCAGGTCGGAAATGGTGAAAAGGCGTTCTTCGCTCATGATGGTTCCTGTTGGTCTGGCGCGATTGTAGCGTTTTTTGCCGGCCTTGCCGCGACAAGGCTTGAGTTTACGTTAACGTAATAGTAAGTTTATGGCAAAGCGATAACAGCACAATGCAACGGAGAACACACCATGACGTCGATGTCCGCTCTACCCAGTTATGTGCACGGCACCGGTGACAAGCCGCTGATCGGCCAGACCATCGGCCGGTTTTTTGACGACGCCTGCCGCCGTTTTGCCGAACGTGACGCGCTGATCGTGCGTCATCAGGGCATACGCTGGACGTATGCCGAGCTACAGGAACAGGTGACGCGCCTCGCCTGCGGCCTGCGCCGGCTGGGGCTGCAGACGGGCGAGCGCATCGGCATCTGGTCACAGAACAACAGCGAGTGGCTGCTGATGCAGTTCGCCACCGCCAAGGCCGGGCTGGTGCTGGTCAACATCAATCCGGCCTACCGCCGCAGCGAGCTGGAGTACGCGCTGAACAAGGTCGATTGCCGCGCGCTGGTGCTGGCGCCCAGCTTCAAGAGCAGCGACTACCTGGCGATGGTGAACGACCTCGCGCCGGAGCTGGGCGCAAGCCAAGCTGGCGAATTGCAGGCGGCGAAGCTGCCGGCGCTGCGCTGGGTGATCCGCCTGGGCGAGGAGGCGACGGCGGGCATGCTCAACTTCCCGGCGCTGCTGGCCGAACCGACGGCGGAAGAGCGGCAAACGTTGGCCGCAATCGGCACCACGCTGCAGTTCGACGACGCCATCAATATCCAGTTCACCTCCGGCACCACCGGCAGCCCCAAGGGCGCCACGCTCACCCATCACAACATCCTCAACAACGGCTTTTTCGTCGGCGAGGCGATGCGGCTCACCGAGCACGACCGGCTGTGCATTCCGGTGCCGCTATACCACTGCTTCGGCATGGTGCTGGGCGTGCTGGCCTGCGTGACCCACGGCGCGGCGATGGTGTTTCCGTCCGAGGCCTTCGAGCCGCTGGCGGTGCTGCAAGCGGTGGCGGAAGAAAAATGCACCGCGCTGCACGGCGTGCCGACGATGTTCATCGCGGTGCTGGATCACCCGCGCTTCGCCGAGTTCGACCTGTCCACGCTGCGCACCGGCATCATGGCCGGCAGCCCGTGCCCGATCTCGGTGATGGAGCGGGTGGTGGCGCAGATGCACATGGCCGAGGTCACCATTGCCTACGGCATGACCGAGACCAGCCCGGTCAGCTTCCAGAGCCATACCGACACCCCGGTGGAAAAGAAGGTGTCCACCGTTGGCCGCATCCACCCGCATGTCGAGGTCAAGATTGTCGACGTCGAGGGCCGCATCGTGCCGCGCGGCGAAACCGGCGAGCTGCTCACCCGCGGCTACTCGGTGATGCTGGGTTACTGGGGCGACGAGGAGAAGACGCGCGAGGCGATCGACGCCGCCGGCTGGATGCACACCGGCGACTTGGCGGTGCTGGACGATGACGGCTACTGCAATATTGTCGGCCGCGTGAAGGACATGGTGATCCGCGGCGGCGAGAACATCTACCCGCGCGAGATCGAGGAATTCCTGTACCGCCATCCCAAGGTGCAGGACGTGCAGGTGGTCGGCGTGCCGGACGCCAAGTACGGAGAGGAGCTGTGCGCGTGGATACGGCTGCGCGACGGCGAAAGCTGCACCGCGGAGGAGATCCGCGCCTTCTGCGACGGCCAGATCGCGCACTACAAGATCCCGCGCTACATCGAGTTCGTCGACGCCTTCCCGATGACCATCACCGGCAAGATCCAGAAATTCATGATGCGCCAGCAGATGAAGGACAAACTGGGGCTGGACGAAGCCAGGACCGCCTGACGCGCCGGCGCCTTGCGGTTTACCCCGTCAACAGCAACCGTGCGCGGTGTCGCCACCGCCACGGTTGTTTTTTGGGGAGGTGGGCGGCCAACGTTGGCCGCAAGGGCTACCGGCCGGCCGCACTCAACCGCTGCCGGCCGGCGCGCAGCATGGCGGCGAATATTGGTCCGTGCCCGGTTTGCCTTGGGGCCGATGGCAAACGCTGCGGCCGGTGGCGAGTTGGCCTGCGGCCAGGCGCTCACCGGCGGGTTGCCGGCAACCGCCAGCGCCTAGGTCCCGCCCACGTGCCAGCTCAGCACCTCGCGCTTTTCCTCCGCCTCGGCGCGCTCGGTGGCGATGAGGTCTTCCTTCAGCTGGGCGCGTACATTGTCCGGCAGCGCAGCCAGCGCGTCGCTGATGGCGGCGGCGAGCAGGTCGCCGACCATGCACGCCGGATCGCGCTGCCGCAGGTGGGCCAGTGCTTCCAGCTCGCGCACCAGCGTCGCCGGCACCGGGCCGGACACATTGCGCACCGAAGAGCTGCGCAGGTCGCAGCTATAGGCACTGGCGGTCCCGCTGCACCAGCCGGCCACCAGCTCATTGATCTTGTCACCCATGGTCTCTGCCTCCGTATCGGTTACGGGTGCACCGCTGCCACACCCTGTAGTGCTTTATAGCCGCTGTATCGTGAAGCGGGGTGCCCGGTGGCGACTGGCCCTGTCTGCTGGCGGATGGCGCCCCGGGCTTGTTCGGTTTTCCTGAACGGGCCGTCGGTTTTTTCCGCTATGGTGCGCGCGGCGCGGGCGCTACAGTGCCGGCATCGGGATTGGCCTCCGCCAGTCAGCGCACATGCCAGTCAGCACACACTCAAGGAACCAGATCATGATTGCTATCCGTCCCGCCCACGCCCGTGGCAAGGCCGATTTCGGCTGGCTGCAGAGCCGTCACAGTTTTTCCTTCGGCCACTACTACGATCCGGCACACATGGGATTTTCCGACCTGCGCGTGATCAACGACGACCGTGTCGCGCCGCGCGCCGGCTTCGACACCCACGGCCACCGCGACATGGAAATCATCAGCTACGTGCTCGACGGCGCCATCCGCCACCGCGACTCCGCCGGCAACGAGGCGGTGCTGCGCGCCGGTGAATTCCAGGTGATGAGCGCCGGGCGCGGCATCCTGCACAGCGAGTTCAACGCCAGCAACGACGCGCCGCTGCACTTCCTGCAGATCTGGATTGAGCCGCGCGAGACCGGCGGCGAGCCGGCCTACCAGCAGAAGGACTTCGGCCTGCAGCCGGGGCTGACGCTGGTGGTCTCGCCGGACGGCGCCGACGGCAGCCTCGCCATCCGTCAGGACGCGCGGTTGTACCAGCTGCTGCTGGCGCCGGGCGCGGTGCTGGATTTCGCACAGGCCAGCGGCCGCCGCAGCTACGTGCACCTGATCCGCGGCAGTCTGCAGCTGGCGGATGTGCAACTGGCGCCGGGCGATGGCGCCAGGGTCAGCGAGTTGCCGGCCTATAGCCTGCGCAACACCGGCAGCGAGCCGCTGCAGGCGCTGCTGTTCGATCTGGCCTGAGCCGGCGCGCGCGCCACCTGTCGCTGTCTGTGTTGCCGGCCGGGCGGGGCGCAGGGGCTTGCCGGCTCGTGTGTCGGCCAAGGTTGGCCGCAAGATCTGCTGACGTACCGGCCGCGGCTGTCTGCACGGCATGGCGCGCCAGCCATGGCCGCCCGTCGGCCGTGCCACCGTGCCGGTGTTTACTGGCTACACTCAAAGTCGGGGAGCCGGGAGGACAAGCGATGAAGCTGGGGCTGGAGGAAATGCTGCAGCTGCTGCAGGAGGTGGAGCAGGGCGATCCGCTGGATTTTGCCGACCTGCCGATGGACGAGGAGCGGCTGCGGCGGCTGGTGCTGAGCGATCTGCTGCAGCGCGACGAGCAACTGCAGGCCAGCGCCTCGGCAGAGGAGTGCCAGCTGATCTACCTGCTGTCCACCGCGCATCTGGTGCTGGAAAACCTGCTGCTGCACCTGCAACTGCTGCGCCTGCAGCAGCCGGAAGGCAGTGCCGCCGCGCAATGGCAGGCGCTGCTGAGCCGCTTCCGGCGCGGTGACGACGGCGGGGCGTGAAGGTTGCCGGCAAAGCCGCCGCCATCGCTGCCATCCGCCGTCATGGTTACCATGCCGCGCGGCGCGCTGCCGGCGACGGGTGTGGGCTTTTCAGCGGTGGCCTTCTATAACGGTGAGATGACGTTGCCGGCGGTGCGATCGCCGGAGGCGCTGGGTTGGCGCGTGACAGCAAACCGCGCCGTTGCAAGAAAGCCGGTCGCTGCGTGTGCATGCCTCCGCCTCGGGTGTGGGCGGCCAGGCGCGAGGTGGCCGGAAGCAGGCGTGGGGTCGCCGTCGTGGTTCGGCCGTGCGCCGGCATGGGAGTACTGCCATGCGTCATTCCATTCTGCTTTGCTGTCTGGCCCTGCTATTGCCGTCCTTCTCCTCTGCCGTCAAGCTGGCCGCGCCGCCAGCCGATGCGCCAGTGCCAGCCCGCGTGGCGGTGCTGGCAGACCGCGACGGCGACGGCCTCGGTGACAGCCTGCAACAGCAGCTCGCCACGGCGGCGCCGGACGCGCGCTTCGACGTGGTGCTCACCTTCTTGCAGCCGGCGCAGGCGGCGGCTGCACGCCAGACGCTGGGCAATTTCGTGCCGCGTCATGAATTCAGGCTCATCCCCGGTTTTGCCGGCCGCCTCAGCGCGGCGCAGATCCGCGGGCTGTTACACGCGCCGGGTCTGCTGCGCATCGAGGAAGATGCCACGGTGCGCACCCAGCTCAATGCCGCGCGCGCCGACTTCGGCATCGAGGCGGCGCGTGGTCTGGCAGAGGGTGGCCTGATCGGGCGCAATGTTGGTATCTGTACCGTCGACACCGGTGTCGATCCGCAGCATGAGCAGCTGGACAACGGCAAGGTGGCGGCCTTTATCGACTATATCGCCGGTCGCAGCGTGGCCTACGACGATAACGGCCACGGCACCCATGTTGCCGCCATCGCCGCCGGAGACGGCAGCGGTGGGTCGGCCGCCGCGGCGTTCCGGGGTGTCGCCAGCGGCGCCGCGCTGTACGCCGCCAAGGTGCTCGACGCGCAGGGCAGCGGGGCGGAAAGCGACGTGGTCGCCGGCATCCAGTGGTGCGCCGCGCAGGCCGGGGTGCACGTCATTTCCATGAGCCTGGCAGCGTTGCCGCCGGCTGACGGCAAGGACGCGATGAGCCAGGCGGTGGATGCCGCGGTGGCGGCAGGCAAGGTACTGGTGGTGGCCGCCGGCAATGATGGCGACGAGCCCGGCACCGTCGGCTCGCCCGGCGCGGCGGTAGGGGCGATCACCGTCGGCGCCTGTGCCGAGTGGTCTGCATCGCCGGCTGCGGTCAACCATTCGGATGGCGTGTATCTGACGGCGTTCTCCAGCCGCGGCCCGATCACGGTAAATGCCAGCACCAGCTACATCAAGCCCGATATCTGCGGCCCGGGGCACAGTATTGCCGCGGCGGCGGCCGGTAGTGTTGCGGACTACGTCGCCTACAGCGGCACCTCGATGGCGACGCCGTTTGTCGCCGGTGCCGTGGCGCTGGCGCTGGAGGCCAATCCGGCGCTGAAGGGCAATCCGGCGCAGGTGCGCAGCCTGCTGGAGGGCAGCGCGCAGGATCGCGGCGCCAGCGGCAAGGACAACGAGTGGGGCGCCGGCCTGCTCGACGGCTACGCCTTTGTCGCCCGCGCGCAGAATGCCGCCGCCAGCGTCCGCACCGCGATGCCCACCGCCGTGCATCTGGACGCCAGTGTCGGCAACAACCAGGTGTGGAGCCACAGCTTCAGCCTTGCCGAGAGCGATCTGGGCCAGCCGCTGGCGGCCACGGTGACCATCGTCGGCCAGCCGTTGTGTACCCAGTACCTGTTCGGTTTCTGTTTTGCCTACCAGTGGGACCCGGATCTCGATGCCCGGCTGCTGGCGCCGGACGGCACGCAGCTGTCGTTCAGCGGTTGCATGGGCGCAGGCACGGACTGCGCTGCACCGCGCGCACCGCTGGTGGCACTCGGCCGCCAGGAAACGCTGCACGCGATGCCGACCGTCGCCGGCACCTACCGTATCGAGGTGTGGGGCGACCAGGATCCGAACGGCGTCAACAAGGGCAAGGGTGGCAGCTTCGCACTCGACCTGTCGCGCGGCCCGCTGGCCGCCACGGTGGCGAGCCCGGACTTCTCGCTGAGCACCACCCCGGCCAGCCGCAGCGTGGTCAGCGGTGGCAGCACCAGCTACACCACCACCGTCACCGCCACGGGCGGCTTCGGCAGCAGTGTCGATCTCGGCGTCAGCGGCCTGCCGGCCGGTGCCAGCGGCAGCTTCAGTCCCGATCCGCTCAGTGGCGGGAGCGGCTCTTCCACCCTCAGCGTGAGCACCAGCAGCGCCACCTCGGCCGGCAGCTACCCGCTGCTGATCAGCGGCGTCGGCGGCGGGCTGAGCCGCAGCAGCGCGGCCACACTGCTGGTGACGGCGCCGAGCGCGGACTTCGCGCTGGCGGTGTCGCCCTCCAGCCGCACGGTGAAGCGCGGCAGCCGCACCAGCTATACCGTCACCGTCAGCGCGCTGAACGGCTTTAACGGCGCCGTCACGCTCGGCGTCTCCAACCTGCCGTCCGGCGTCACCTTCGGCTTCAGCCCCAATCCGGTGGCCGGCGCCGGTTCGTCCACGCTGACCGTCAAGACCGCCAAGACGACCTCGGCCGGCAGCTATCAGCTGCAGGTGACAGGCAGCAGCGGCAGCCTGAGCCACAGCCAGAGCGTGGGGCTGGTCGTGCGCTAGCGGCGGGGGCAAGGTTGGCCGCAAGGCTGCCCACGCCCGCCGTTTCATGAGAAAATCCCCGGCGTCACGGGCAGCCTATGCTGCCCGCCTTGTTTTGCCGCCGGAACCTTGCCATGTCCCACCACGCTACCCCCCGCGTGCTGTCCGTCATCCCGCCGATGACGCAGCTGAACACGCCTTACCCGTCCACCGCCTACATCACCGGCTTTCTGCGCTCGCGCGGGATCGACGCGGTGCAGGAGGATCTGGCGCTGGCGCTGGTGTTGCAGCTGTTCTCGGTGGCCGGTCTGAAGGCTGTGCGCGAGCGCATCGACGCCATCGCGCCGAAAAAGCGCAGCCATCAGGTGCGCCACTTCGTCGAATTCTTCGAGCGTTACCTCGCCACCATCGGCCCGGTGATCCGCTTCCTGCAGGGCGGCGATTCCACCGTCAGCCACCGCATCTGCAGTCGCGGCTTTTTGCCGGAGGGCGCGCGCTTTGCCGCGCTGGACAACTATGTTGACCCGGATGATCCGGACGGCGGCGACCCGCTGGCGTGGGCGTTCGGCGCGCTGGGGGCGCAGGACAGGGCGCGGCATCTGGCCACGCTGTACCTGAACGACCTGTCCGACGTGCTGCGCGACGCGGTGGACGAGCGTTTTGAATTTGTGCGTTACGCCGAATCGCTGGCGATGAGCCAGCCGACCTTCGAGCCGCTGGCTGCTGCGCTGGCGGCACCGCCGACGCTGGTGGACGACACGCTGCAGGCGCTGACTATTGCCGCCATCGAAAAGCACCAGCCTGACCTCGTGCTGCTGTCGGTGCCCTTCCCCGGTTCTGTGTATGCGGCGTTCCGCATCGCGCAGACCATCAAGCAACGTTGGCCGCATATCAAGACCGCGCTCGGCGGTGGCTTCGTCAACACCGAGCTGCGCGAACTGCGCGAGTCGCGTGTGTTCGACTACTTCGATTTCGTGACGCTGGACGATGGCGAGAAGCCGATCCTGGCGCTGCTGGAGCACCTGCAGGGGCAGCGTGGCGTCAGCCGGCTGGTGCGCACCTATGTGCGAGACGGCGATGCCGTGCGCTACGTGAACATGATGGAAGGCGACATCGCCTTCGAGGACGTTGGCGCGCCGACCTGGGACGGGCTGCCGATCGATCGTTATCTGTCGCTCCTGGACATGCTCAACCCGATGCACCGGCTGTGGAGCGACGGGCGCTGGAACAAGCTGACCGTCGCGCACGGCTGCTACTGGAAGAAGTGCAGCTTCTGCGACGTGACGCTGGATTACATCTCGCGCTACGAGACGGCGTCCGCCGCCACGCTGGTCGACCGCATCGAGGCCATCATCGCCGAGACCGGCCAGACCGGCTTCCACTTCGTGGACGAGGCGGCGCCGCCGAAGATGCTGCGCGCGCTGGCGGAGGAGCTGCTGCGGCGCAATGTCAGCATCTCGTGGTGGGGCAATATCCGCTTCGAAAAGTCGTTCACCCCCGAGCTGTGCCAGCTGCTGGCCGAATCCGGCTGTATCGCCATCTCCGGCGGGCTGGAGGTGGCCTCCGACCGCCTGCTGAAGCTGATGAAGAAGGGCGTGTCGGTCGACCAGGTGGCGCGGGTGACGCAGGGCTTTACCGAGGCCGGGGTGCTGGTGCATGCCTACCTGATGTACGGCTTCCCGACGCAGACGGTGCAGGACACGGTGGACGCGCTGGAGTACGTGCGCCAGCTGTTCGAGAACGGCTGCATCCAGAGCGGCTTCTTCCACCGCTTCGCCTGCACCGTGCATTCGCCGGTGGGGCAGAACCCGGAGGAGTACGGCGTCAAGCTGATCCCGCTGCCGGAGGTGACCTTCGCCAAGAACGACATCGGCTTCATCGACCCGACCGGCACCGACCACGACGCGATGGGCCGCGCGCTGAACAAGGCGCTGTACAACTACATGCACGGCATCGGGCTGGAGGCGGACGTGCGCGAGTGGTTCGACAGCAAGGTGCCGCGCACGCGAGTATCGCGCCACTTCATCAGCAAGGCGCTGTTCAGCCAGCGCTGAGACGGCGGGCACAAAACATTGCGGCCAACCTTGGTGACAAGGTTGGCCGCAATATTTTTTTGGGGCACGCGTTCAGTGCGGACTGCTGGCGAGGCGGTGTTGCTGGTGCAGCACCACGCCGTCACGGCCATTGTGCTTGGCACGATACATCGCCTCGTCGGCGCGGCGCAGCAGGCTGTCGGCATCGTCGCCGGGCAGATGGCTGGCGATGCCGATGCTGACCGTCTGCTGCTGGCCGGTGGGGGCGGGCTGTTGCTGCAGGGTGTGGCGGATGCGCTCGGCCAGCAACAGGGCCTGCTGGCTGTCGCTGCCGGGGCACAGGATCAGGAATTCCTCGCCGCCCCAGCGTGCCAGGTAGTCGCTGCTGCGTATGCTGTCGCGCAGGCAGGCGGCGACGTGTTGCAGGCAGCGGTCGCCAAGCTGGTGGCCGAATTGGTCGTTGACGCGCTTGAAGTGGTCGATGTCGAGCAGCAGCAGCGACAGCGGCTGGCCGCTGCGTGCGACGCGGGCCAGCTCGCGCGGCAGCTGCAGGTTGATCAGGCTGCGGTTGGCCAGCCCGGTCAGCGGGTCGGTCAGCGAGCGACGCTCCAGCTCGCGGTTGAGCTTGTTCAGCTTCAGGTTCCACGCGGCGGCGAGCAGCAGCAGCGCGGCGCAGGCGGCCACGATCTTGCCGATCAGCCAGTAGTCGATACCGCGCTCCATCTTCACCGCCACATGGCGGTTGACGATCTCGCTGCGTTCCTGCGCGCTGATCGACTGCACGCCCTTGTCCAGGATGTCGCGCAGTAGCGCGTCCTGCCTGCGCACGCCGATGCGCAAGTGGTTGGCGTAGGCGGGCAGCTCGCCAGATATTTTCAGGTTGAACCAGCCCTGGTTGCGGATGGTGTCGGCCGCCATGACCAGCGAACGCAGGGTCATGTCGGCCTTGCGCTGGCTGACCAGCGCCAGCGCTTCCGCCTCGCTGCCGGTGTTCAGGACGCGCACATTGGGGTAGTCGTGGCGGAAGTGTTCTTCCATCGCCGTGCCGCGCGGGAAGACGATGCTGGCATCGACCAGCGATGCCGGATCGACGATGAACGGGTGTTCTTCGCGGGTGATGAACACATTGGCGTCGGTAAACAGCGGGGTGGTGAACAGCAGCCAGGCATCGCGCTTGGGCGACTGGTTGAGGAAGCTCAAGAGCTGGCAGCGGCCCTGCTGCGATGCCGCCAGGCTTTCGTCCCAGCTGCGGGTGGGCACCAGTTGCAGGCGCAGGCCGACGCGGCGGGCGGCCAGTTGCAGCAGGTCGGCGCCGATACCCTCGTGGCGGCCCTGTTCGTTGATGCGCTCGAATGGCGCCCAGTCCGGATCGACACAGAACGTGGCCACCGGATGCGCTTGCAGGTAGCGGGCTTCGGCTGCACTGAGGGTGGCGGCCTGTAGCGGCAGGCTGCCGGCGAGCAGGAACGCCAACGCCGGCAGGCGGGCAGTGAAAAGACGCATCTCGGACATGACCGCGGGTTTCGATAACTGGCAATGATAGTAGGGGCTGCTTCGCGCCGGCGGCAAGCCGTTTTGCGCCGGTGGCCTGACCGGCGTCGCAAAGCAGCGCCGGCGGTTCAGCCCTCCAGTGCCTCCATCGCCTCCTGCAGTTCCAGCCACGCCATTTCCATCTCGTCCAGCTGGGCGGTGAGTTCGCCCTGGCGTTTCAGCGAAGCGGCCAGCCGTGCCTTGTTGTGCTCCTGGTAGGCATCTTCCAGCAGCAGGAAGGCGTCCAGCTCGGCCTTTTCGGCGTTAAGCGTGGCCATGTCCTTGTCCAGCTTGTTCTGCTTGTTCTGCAGTGGCTTGCGCTGCGCGGCCAGCTTGTTGCGGGCGTCGGCCTCCAGCCGCTTCTGTTCCTTACGGTTGACGCCGTCGCTGGCGGCGCTGCCCGGCGCCTTTCCGTTGTCGGCCTGCTGTTGCAGCCGCCACTGGCGGTAGTCCTCCAGGTCGCCGTCAAAGGGCTGCACCTTGCCGCCGGCCACCAGCCAGAACGCGTCGGTGGTCGATTCCAGCAGCGAGCGGTCGTGCGACACCACGATCAGCGCGCCACCGAAGTCCTGCAGCGCCAGCATCAGCGCGTGGCGCATGTCGAGGTCGAGGTGGTTGGTCGGTTCGTCCAGCAGCAGCAGGTTCGGTTTTTGCCACACCAGCAGCGCCAGCGCCAGACGCGCCTTTTCGCCACCGGACATCGGCCCGACCAGGTTGTTGACGGTGTCGCCGCGGAAGTTGAAGCCGCCGAGGAAGCTGCGCAGCTCCAGCTCGCGCGCCTGCGGCGCCAGCTTCTGCATGTGCCACAGCGGTGTTTCGTCGGAGCGCAGGGTGTCGAGCTGGTGCTGGGTGAAGTAGCCGATGCGCAGCATCTTGGCGCCGATCACCTCGCCGGCCAGCGGCTTGAGCTCGCCTGCCAGCAGCTTCACCAGCGTCGACTTGCCGGCGCCGTTGACGCCGAGCAGGCCGATGCGGCTGCCGGACTCTACCGACAGCGACAGCTGGCGCAGGATGGGGGTGTCGCCGTAGCCGACATCGGCGCGCTCCAGCTTCAGTAGCGGGTTGGGCAGGTTGTCCGGGGTGTCGAAGTGGAAATCGAACGGCGAATCGACGTGTGCCGGCGCGATGCGCTCCAGCTTTTCCAGCGCCTTGATACGGCTTTGCGCCTGGCGTGCCTTGCTGGCCTTGGCCTTGAAACGGGTGATGAACGATTCCAGGTGGGCGACCTGGCGCTGCTGCTTCTCGTAGTTGCCCTGCTGTAGCGCGAGCTTCTCGGCGCGCATCACCTCGAACTGGCTGTAGTTGCCGGTGTAGAGGGTGAGCTTCTGCTGCGACACGTCGACGATGTGCGTCACCACACTGTCGAGGAAGTCGCGGTCGTGCGAGATCACGATCAGCGTGCCCTCGTAGGCCTTCAGCCAGTCTTCCAGCCACAGCACCGTTTCCAGGTCCAGGTGGTTGGTCGGTTCGTCCAAGAGTAGCAGGTCGGAGCGGCACATCAGCGCCTGCGCGAGGTTCAGACGCATGCGCCAGCCGCCGGAGAAGGTGGACACCGCACGGCCCTGGTGTTCGACGGGGAAGCCGAGGCCGGCCAGCAGCTTGCCGGCGCGGGCGGCGGCGGAGTAGCCATCGATGCGGTCCAGCTCGGCGTGCAGGCTGCCGATGGCGTTGCCGTCGCCGCTGGCTTCGGCTGCGGCCAAGTCTTGCTGCAGGCGGCGCAGCTCGGCGTCGCCGTCGAGCACGAAATCGAGTGCCGATTGCGCCAGCGCCGGGGTTTCCTGCGCCACGTGCGCCATGGTCCAGTGCGGCGGCAGCAGCACTTCGCCGCTTTCGGCGTGCAGTTCGCCCTTCAGCAGCGCGAACACGCTGGATTTGCCGGCGCCGTTGGCGCCGGTCATGCCGACCTTGTTTCCGGGGTTGATGGTGAGGTTGGCCGCAACGAGCAGTTCTTTCAGGCCGCGGCGCAGGGTGAGGTTTTTTAGCTGGATCATGGCGATTCGGTTTGGCCGGCCGCCGCATGGCGGCCGGCGGATGAGGGTCAGGCCTTGGGCAGGGTGGACAGGTCCCAGCGCGGCTTCACGGTAAAACTGCCGGCGCTGCGCGCGTACTGCAGGCGCATGGCACCGGCGAAGGCGATCATCGCACCGTTGTCGGTGCACAGCTTCAGCGGCGGGTAGAACACGCCGAAGCGGCGTTTGGCCGCGGCGGCATCCAGCGCCGCGCGCAGCTGCTTGTTGGCGCCGACGCCGCCGGCGACCACGATGCGCTGCAGGCCGTACTGTTTCAGCGCCTTCACGCACTTGCTGACTAGTACGTCGACGATGGCCTCCTGGAAGGCGCGGCAGATGTCCTTGCGGGTTTGTTCGTCGATGCTGCCGTATTCGGCTTCGACCTGTTTCTTCAGCATCAGCACGGCGGTTTTCAGGCCGGAGAAGCTCATGTCGAGGTTGTCGCTGTGCAGCATCGGTCGCGGCAGGGTGAAGCGTTCCGGGTCGCCTTCTCCCGCCAGTTTCGACAGCAGCGGGCCGCCGGGATAGGGCAGGCCGAGCAGCTTGGCGGTCTTGTCGAAGGCTTCGCCAGCGGCATCGTCCACAGTTTCGCCGAGGATCTCGTAATCGCCGACGCCACGCACCGCCATGATCTGCGTGTGGCCGCCGGAGACCAGCAGCGCCAGGAACGGGAATGCCGGGCGCGGCTCGGCCAGTAGCGGCGACAGCAGGTGGCCTTCGAGATGGTGCACGCCGATCACCGGGATGTTCAGCCCCACCGCCAGCGCGTTGGCAAAGCTCGCGCCGACCAGCAGCGCGCCGCCGAGACCCGGGCCTTCGGTGTAGGCGATGGCGTCGATGTCCTGCAGCGTCTTGCCGGCTTCGGCAAGGCAGGCGCGGGTCAGCGGCGTGACGCGGCGGATGTGGTCGCGGCTGGCCAGCTCCGGCACCACGCCGCCGTATTCGGCGTGCATCGCCATCTGCGAGTGCAGCTGGTCGGCAATCAGGCCGCGTTCGGTGTCGTACAGCGCGACGCCGGTTTCGTCGCAAGACGATTCAATTCCCAATACGAGCATGTGAGTGGCTTCAAAACTAAACAATCTTTCCATTTTACCGGTGATTCTTTGTTCGCCCAAATCGGCAGTGATACGCTTGCGGTCCGAATCCTGGGGGAAGCAAGATGAAAGCAAGACTGAAGTGGGTGGACGGCGTGTGTTTCATGGGCGAAACCGGCAGCGGCCATGCGGTGGTGATGGACGGCGCGCCGGAAGGCGGCGGCCGCAACCTCGGCCCGCGACCGATGGAATTGCTGCTGCTGGGCACCGCCGGCTGCACCAGCTATGACGTGCTGAACATCCTGAAGAAGTCGCGCCAGGACGTGCGCGACTGCTGGGTGGAGATGGACGCCGAGCGCGCCGACAGCGATCCGAAAGTGTTCACCAAGATCCACTTCCACTTCGTGGTGGTCGGCCGCGAGCTGAAGGCGGACGTGGTGGAGCGCGCCATCAAGCTGTCGGCGGAGAAATACTGCTCCGCCTCGATCATGCTCGGCAAGACCGCCGACATCACGCACGATTTCGAGATCCGCAGCGACGACTGAGCCTGCTGACCGATTGCGGCCAACCCTGGCCGCCTTGCCAGTGCCAACGCCACCCTTGCCGGTGGCGTTGCCGTTTCCGCTGTGCGGCGGCAAATCTTGCCGCCTTGCCGTTGCCGGCAGGCCCTGCCTGGCTGGGAATTTCGGCTGATGCCGGCAAAACTTGAGCGCTGGCGGGGTTTTTTTGCTTGGCACAGTTCATGCTTGGGTAATGCCAACTTAATGGACGACCGACCATGCTCGACAAGATTTCCGATCACCTCAATTTCTTCCAGCAGTCTCTGGGCCTGCGAGCCAAGAAGGCGGAAGTGATTGCCAGCAACATCGCCAACGCGGACACGCCTGGCTACAAGGCGGTGGATTTCGATTTCGGCAAGGCGTTGCAAGGCCAGCTGCGCGCATCGCAAAGTGGCCTGGCGCTGACTACCAGCAACGAGCGCCATCTGGCGGCCCAGGGCCACGCCAGCGCTACTGATGGCGGTCTGCAGTATCGCAGCGCGGTACAGCCCAGCCTTGACGGTAACACCGTCGACATGGATGTCGAGCGCGCCGCGTTTACCGACAACGCGATGAAATACCAGTCCACGCTGACCTTCCTCAACCGGAGAATCAGCGGGCTGATGGACGCAATCAAGGGTGGGCAATAACCATGTCGCTGTCTAATGTCTTCAATATTGCCGGCTCGGCGCTGACGGCACAGTCGATGCGTCTGAACCTGGTGGCCAGCAATATCGCCAACGCGGAAAGCGCGACCAGTTCCACCGGCGAGCCGTTCCGCGGCCGTCACGCCGTGTTCACCGCCACGCCGGTGACCGTCGACATGCCGCAGGTGGCCGGGGTGCGGGTGACCTCCATCGTCGAGGATACCTCGCCGTTCCGCCTCAAGTACGAACCGGGCCACCCGCTGGCCGACGAGCGCGGCTACATCAAGATGCCCAACGTCAATCCGGTGGAAGAAATGGCCGACATGATTTCCGCTTCGCGCTCCTACCAGACCAGCGTCGAAGTAATGAATACCGCAAAGACCCTGCTGCAAAAAACCTTGCAGCTTGGCCAGTAACCGTTAGAGGTCTCGCATGGCAACCGTAAATAGCGCCACCGGCATCGACTACGAGTCGTTCAACGTCGCCAGCAACAAGGCGGCCAGTAATGCCGAAGACATCCAGAACCGCTTCCTGAAGCTGCTGACCACGCAGTTGAAAACCCAGGACCCGTCGAACCCGATGGACAACGCGCAGATGACCAGCCAGATGGCGCAGATCAGCACCGTCAGCGGTCTGGAAAGCGTCAACCAGTCGATCAAGGCGCTGTCGGACAACCAGTCCGCCAGCCAGTCGCTGCTGGCAACGCTGATGATCGGCCGCTACGCGCTGATCCCGGGCAACGAAGTCAACCTCAGTGGCGGCGCGGCCAAGGCGGTGGTGGATTTCCCGCAGTCGGCCAGCGACGCGGTGCTCACCATCAAGAACGCCGCCGGCGTGGTGGTCAACGAGATCAAGCTTGGCGCGCAGACGGCCGGCCAAATGACGTTCGGCTGGGACGGCAAGAACGAGGCCGGTGTGCAGCAGCCGGACGGCCAGTACTCGGTCTCGATCAAGGCGGTAAACGGTTCGGTGGCGGTGGACGCCAAGATCCTGAACCCTGTCAAGATCAGCAGTGTGGCGATCGACAAGGGCGTTTCTTCATTGGTGCTGGAAAACGGCAAGCGGATGTCGATGAGCGACGTGACGCAACTTATCTAAGACATTCCGGTTAGGCATTCGGGGGATAGAACATGGGTTTCCAGCAAGGTTTGAGTGGTTTGAATGCGGCGTCCAAGCAATTGGATGTCATCGGTAATAACATTGCCAATAGCAGCACCATTGGCTTTAAAAGCTCGCGCACGGAATTTAGTGATTTGTATGCCAGTACACTGGCTGCGACTGTAAATACCCAGTCTGGCATAGGCGTACAGACCGTAGCCGTCTCGCAGCAGTTTCAGCAAGGCAATATCACCAGCACAAATAATCCGTTGGACATGGCGATTTCCGGCAACGGCTTTTTCCGGGTAACCAGCGACAATACGCCTAATGGCGGCATCGAGGCGTTTTCCCGCAACGGCGAATTCAAGCTGGACAAGGAAGGCTATATCGTCAACAACGGCTACTACCTGAACGGCTATCGCATGGTCAACGGCGTGAAGACCGGTGCCGAACAGCCGCTGCAGGTGTCCACCATCAACAGCGGCATTGCCAAGGCAACTGGTGCAGTGGGCGAGCGCGGCATCGACTGGAGCTTCAACCTGGATGGCAGTGCCAAGGTAATAGATCCGGCGGTCAAGCCGTTCGACTCGCTGGACGCGACGACCTACTCCTATACCAGCGGCGCCAAGTTCTACGATAACTACGGCAACGTGCATACCGTGTCGGTGTACTTTGCCCGTCGTGCCCCGACCATCGATCCAGTGGTCCCGGCCACCGTGCCGCCGTCGACTCTGGATGTGAACAACTGGGACGTGTATCACGCCGTAGACGGCACCCTGGTGGCTGGCGCGCCGACCCAGGTCAAGTTTGACCAAGCCGGTCAGCTGACTGCGTGGTCGGACAACACCATTACAATTGCCGCCGATACCAGTGCCGCCAGCGCCCATCCACAGTTCGATATCGACTTTACCGGCAGCACCCAGTTCAGCGGTGACTTCAGCGTCGCCAGTCAAGTGGTTGGTGGCTATGCGGCTGGCAAGTTTACCGGTGTTAGTGCCGACTCTACCGGGGTGATCTATGCCAAATACACCAACGGCATTACCGAGCCGATCGGTCAGCTCACACTGTACAACTTCGCCAACATCCAGGGCCTGACGCCAAATGGCGGTAACCGCTGGCTGTATACCAGCGACGCCGGTGCCCGCAGCATGGCTGATCCCAACGCTGGCGGCATGGGCTCTATCAAGTCGTCGGCACTGGAGGAGTCCAACGTCGATACCACTGCCGAGCTGGTGAACATGATTGTGGCGCAACGTTTTTATCAGGCCAACGCGCAGACAATCAAGACCCAAGACACTATCATGCAGACCCTGCTCAACCTGCGTTAATGCGGGTTGAAATGCTAAGCGCGGAGAGACGGATTCATGGATAAGGTGCTGTATCTGGCAATGAACGGGGCGAAGCAGGTCGCATGGCAGCAGGCGACCACGTCCAACAACCTTGCCAACATCCATACCAACGGCTTCAAGGCCGATCTGGCGTCTTTCCGGGCGCTGCGCGTGGTTGGCGACGGTGCACCGACGCGCACCTACCAGGTCGACAATACCGTCGGTCACGACATGAGTCAGGGTTCGCTGCAGCAGACCGGCAACGAAAGCGATTTTGCGCTGGCGACGCCGGGCTTCTTTGCGGTAGAGGCGCCGGGTGGCGGCGAGGCCTACACTCGCGACGGTGGCTACATCGTCGATACCGAAGGCGTGATGCGTACCCGTTCCGGCTTGGCGATCCAGGGTGAGGGCGGCCAGATCGTGGTACCGCCGGGCTCGCGGATCACCCTTGGCATCGACGGCACCGTGTCTGCCACTCCCAGTGCAGGCGCCGACCGTACCGTTCAGGTGCTGGGCCGCATCAAGCTGGTCAATCCGGGCGATCGGGCTGTGTACAAGGGCGATGACGGCCTGTTCCGCCAGCACGACGGCCAGGACGCGCCGGCTGCGGCCAACGTGCAGCTGAAAAGCGGCTTCCTGGAGGCCAGCAACGTCAATGCGGTCGAGAGTCTGGTGCAAATGATCAGCCACTCCCGCCATTACGATCTCAATATCAAGCTGATGCAGACGGCGGAGCAGAATGCCCGCCAGGCGACAGAATTGCTGTCGATTAACGGCTAACGAAGCGATAACAGGATAACAATATGATTCGTGCCTTGTATGTGGCCAAGACCGGTATGGATGCCAGCCAGTTCAAGCTGGACGTGGTCTCCAACAACCTTGCCAACGTGAACACCAAGGGCTTCAAGCGCTCCAATGCCATTTTTGAAGACCTGTACTACCAGACCCTGCGCCAGCCCGGTGCCCAGCTGTCGAACGGCAACGTGCTGCCGACCGGCCTGCACGCCGGCACCGGTGCCGCGCCGGTGGCCACCGCGCGGGTGCACACCCAGGGCGAGATGATCCGCACCGAGCAGTCGCTGGACATGGCGATCTCCGGCGACGGTTTCTTCCGTATCCAGCAGACCGACGGCACCATCGCCTACACCCGCAACGGCGAGTTCAAGCGCAACAACGAAGGCCTGGTGGTCAATGCCGCGGGCCTCGCACTGGACCCGGCGATCACCATCCCGGCGACCGCTACCAAGATCACGCTGTCGCCGGAAGGTCTGCTGGAGTATTTCGATGCCGGGGCGACGACCGCTACCGGTTCGTTCCAGATCAACACCGCCACCTTCATCAATCCGCAAGGGCTGGAGAGCATCGGCGGCAACCTGTATCTGGCGACCGGCGCCTCCGGCGATCCGATCGAGGGCCAGCCCGGCCTCGATGGTCGCGGCACCATTTCGCAGGGTTTTGTCGAGGGCTCCAACGTCAACGTGACCGAAGAGCTGATCAACATGATCACCGCGCAACGTTCCTACGAGATCAACTCGCGTGCGATCAAGACCGCAGACGAAATGCTGCAGAAGCTGACCCAGCTCTAAGTCTAAGGAGTAGTCCATGAAGCGCCTGCCGAATCTCGTGTTGCCGCTGTGTTCGGCATTGCTGCTGGCCGCTTGCGCGGTACAGACGGCACCGATCACGCATCAGCCGATGGCGGTGCGGCCGCAGCCGCAGCCGGCACAGCTGCCGGCCGACGGCTCCATTTTCCAGGCTGCCAGTTACCAGCCACTGTTCGAGGACAAGGTGCCGGTGCGCGTCGGCGACATCCTGACCGTTACCATTCGCGAAAACAACAGCTCCAGCAGTAAGGAAGAGAGCGATGGCAAGCGCGATTCGGCGATCAATGGCGGCATCAATGCCGGCGTGTCGCTGCCGTTCTTCCCTGGTGCCATCGAGAAGAAACTGGGCGGAGCCAGCCTGAGCGGTAGTGGCACCGCCAGCGAGAAAGGCTCCAGCAGCAATACCAACAGCAGCTCCTTCAATGCCTCCATCACCGTCACCGTGATCGACGTTTATCCCAACGGCAACTTGCTGGTCAGCGGCGAGAAGCAGATGAAGATCAACGGCGAGCACGAGTTCATCCGCCTGTCCGGCGTGGTCAATCCGCGCGACATCAAGCAGGGCAACAACGTCGAATCGACGCGGCTGGCCGATGCCCGCATCGAGCAGATCAACCAGGGTCGCAGCCGTGCGTATAATGACACCGGCTGGCTGCAGAAAGTCTTTCTGTCACTGCTGCCGTTTTAAGGGATAAGCGATGTCGCGTTTTGTCGTGGTGGTTTGCCTGGCGTTGTTTGCCAGCCCGCTGTTTGCCGCACAGAAAATCAAGGAGCTGGCCAGCGTGGCCGGCGTGCGCTCCAACCCGCTGATCGGCTATGGCCTGGTGGTCGGCCTCGACGGCAGTGGCGACAAGGCCAGTGCCTCGCCGTTCACCGGCCAGTCGCTGGGCAATATGCTGAACCAGCTCGGAGTACAGATCCCGTCGGGCATGAAGGTCGACCCGAAAAACGTGGCCGCGGTGAGCCTGACCGCAACCCTGCCGCCGTTTGCACGGCGCGGTCAGTCGCTGGACATCACGGTGTCGTCGATCGGTGACGCCAAGAGCCTGCGCGGCGGCACCTTGCTGCTGTCGCCGCTGAAGGGTATCGACGGCCAGATCTACGCGCTGGCACAGGGTAATGTGGTGGTCGGCGGTGCCGGTGCTGCCGCCGGTGGCAGCAAGACGCAGATCAATCACCTCAGCGTTGGCCTCATTCCGTCGGGGGCGACGGTCGAGCGCGAGCTGCCAGCCTCGCTGGGCATGGGCGACATGGTGGCGCTACAACTGCTGGAGTCGGACTTCACCACCGCCAACCGTGTGGTGCAGGCAATCAACCGCGAGCTGGGCGGCCAGACGGCGCGCGCGTTGGACGGCCGCCAGATCGAGGTGCGGGCGCCGCAGGATAGCAATGCACGCATCCAGTTTCTGTCGCGGCTGGAAAATATTGCCGTCGAGGCGGCAGAAGTTTCCCCCCTGGTGATCATCAACGCCCGCACCGGCTCCATCGTGATGAACAAGGCGGTGCGCATCGACCCGTGCGCGATTGCCCACGGCAACCTGTCGGTGACGGTCAACAGCACCTCGACGGTGAGCCAACCGCCACCGCTGAGCGGCGGCCAGACGGCAATCACCCGCAAGGCCGACGTCAGCGTCAGTGCCGACGGCAGCAAAGTGGTGAATATTCCCGGCGGTGCTTCGTTGTCGGAGGTGGTCGGCGCCCTGAATTCGGTCGGTGCCACGCCGCAGGATCTGATTTCCATCCTGCAGGCGATGAAGGCTTCCGGCTCACTGAAGGCGGAATTGCAGATCATCTGATCAGCAAGGTTGGCCGCAAGCCACAGACAAGGCGATGTCCCGACGGGCATCGCCTTTTTTGCTGGCCTGATTCTTGCTGTAATTCCCGCATCTGTGTCTGTTTAGCGTTCCTGCCATGCAAGTTTCCCGTGATGCCAGCAATCAGTTAGCGATCGATCCCAATGCGACCGAGCGCCTGTCTTCCCTTGCACGCAGCAATCCGAAGGAAGCGATCCGGCAGGTTGCCAGCCAGTTCGAGGCCATTCTGCTCAACCAGATGATGGCGTCGATGCGCAGCAACGGTTTCGACGGTGAAGAGGATTCCTCGGAGCTGGGCACCTATCGCGGCATGCTCGACCAGCAGATGGTCAACGCGATGGTGCAGGGCGGTGGGACCGGGCTGGCCGAGATGCTGGCGCGCCAGATCGAGGGCGTGGCGCGGATAGACCGGACGGCGACGCCGGCCGCCAGCAGCGGCATGCTGCCTCTGCCGGCGCTGCCCGCCACGGCGGCAAAAGCCATCCGCCAGTACGCGGAAGCCGCCGGCACCGCCGCGCCGGCTCCGGCTCCGGCTCCGGTGGCGATCCCGACTGAGCGGCAGGCATTTGTCAGCACCCTGTTGCCGCATGCGGCGGCGGCGGCAGAGCGGCTCGGCGTGGCGCCGGAGTTGCTCGTTGGCCACGCCGCGCTGGAAAGCGGCTGGGGCAGCCGCAGCATCCGCCATCCGGATGGCCGCGAGAGCTACAACCTGTTCGGCATCAAGGCCGGCGGTTCGTGGCGCGGCGAGTCGGTGGCGACCCTGACCACCGAGTACGTCGACGGCAAGGCACGCAAGCAGGTGGAGTCGTTCCGCTCCTACCCGAGCCTGCAGGCGGCATTCGACGATTACGCCAAGTTGCTGGAAGGCAGCAGCCGCTACCAGCGCGCACTGAATCAGGGTGATGACGCGCAGGGCTTTGCCGTAGCGCTACAGCAGGGCGGCTACGCCACCGATCCAGCGTATGCGCGCAAACTGGCCGGCGTCGCCCAGTCCCTGCTGTCGCGCTAAAGTTCGGACACCTGGCTGCCGATAAAGAACAAGGGAGAGTGATTCATGAGCGGGATTTTCAGTATTGGCATCAGTGGCCTCAATGCGGCACGCGCGGCATTGGACGTGACCAGCCACAACATCAGCAACGTCAATACCGATGGCTACAACCGCCAGCGTCTTTCCCAGAGTGCGGCGACGCCGCAGTTTGTTGGCTACGGTTACGCCGGCCGCGGTGTCGACCTGTACGCGGTGTCGCGGCTGTACGACGGCTTCATGGAAGAGCAGCTGCAGAATGTCACCGCGTCCAGTAGTGGCTTCCAGACCCAAGCCACCGCCCTCGTTGATATCGACAACCTGATTACAGACGGCAATGCAGGCCTTTCCAATGTGATGCAGGGTTTCTACACCAGCCTGCAGACCCTGAGCCAGCAGCCGACCTCCATCGCTGCGCGGCAATCGGTGATCAGCCAGGCCGAGTCGTTGTCCGGCCGTTTCCAGTCGATGAACACGCGCATGGAAGAGGTGCGCAACGGCCTGATCAACCAGATCAATACCTCGGTGGACGGGGTCAACTCCTACGCCAAGCAGATTGCCGCCCTCAACGAGCAGATCATTTCCCTGGATCAGGGAGAGGGACGCGCGCCCAACGACCTGCTGGATCAGCGCGATACGCTGGTGCGCGACCTGAACAAGCTGATCAAGACCGACGTAGTCCAGCAATCTGACGGCATGTACAGTGTCTATGTCGGTCAGGGCCACCCGCTGGTAATCGGTGAGACCAGTTACGAAATGACCATGACGCGCGGCGCACCGGCGCAGCCGGAAGATCCTGAAGCGCCGTCACTGGCGATCAAACTGCCGGGCACCAACAACACGGTGGTGCTCAATTCGCAGCTGATCGCCGGTGGTAGTATCGCCGGTGCCATGACGACGCTGAATTACGACGTTACCCGGGTGCAGACCGACCTTGGCCGCATGGCGGTCGAGTTTTCCGACGCGATGAACCGGCAGCAGGCGCTGGGGGTCGACCTGAGCGGCCAGCCGGCCAGTACCCCGATGTTTGCCGACCTGACGTCGTTCCGGACGGATGCGGAGAATGCGACTACGCCGGCCGGCGAGGCCAAGGCGATGCGTGACGCGCTGCGCCGTTTTGCCGTTGCGATGCAGGAGCCATCACAGCTGGCGGTCGCCTCCGGTATCCAGGCTGGTGCCGCCGTGCCGGTCAACCCGGCCGAGGTGCCGGGCGGCAAGCCGTCCATTTCGGCGATCTGGCAGGTATCCAATCTGTCGCCGGCGGCCAACCCGCTTTTGCCAGCGGCGCCGGCGCTGGCATTGAACTATATCCCGGGTAGCACACCGCCGTTTGAGGCGGACTTCGGCGGCACCATCGTGCCGGTGACCCAGTCGGCAAGCCAGACCGGCGTTTACGAATTCACCCTCGCCAGCGGCCAGCATATCGCCTTCAAGTTCGAGGGGCAGGCGGCAAGCAACCAGACCATCGCGGTGACGCCGCGCACCGGCGCCGCCGGCGAATCGGCGCAGCTGGACAACGCCAACCTGCTGGAAATGGCGCGCTTGCAAACCCGGCCACTGATGGCGGCTACACCCAACTCTACTTCCACCTTTCTGCCGGCCGTGGGCGCCGCGCGCACTGGCAGCCTGCAGTCTTTCTATGGTCAGACCGTCAGCTACGTCGGTAGCCGCACCAATGTGGTACAGGTGAGCCAGAAGGCGCAGGAAGCGGCGTTGCAGGAAGTAAAATTGAAGAGGGAATCGTTCTCCGGCGTCAATCTCGACGAGGAAGCAGCGAATCTTATACGCTATCAACAGGCCTACCAGGCATCGAGCAAGGTCATTCAGGTGGCACAGGAAATGTTCCAGTCGCTGCTGGATCTGCGCTGATAGTTTTCAGAGGGTAAGGTAATGAGAGTCAGCAGCAACACCCAGTACATCATGGGCACCTACAACCTGCAGAGCAAGGGTTCCCAGCTCAATCGCCTCAACGAGCAGCTGTCAACGCTGAAACGCATCAACCGGGCGTCAGACGATCCGGTGTCGGCAGCAGCGCTGGTCGATGTCAGCCAGTCCAAGTCGATGACTACGCAGCAGTCCAGCAATGCCAAGGCGGCTGCCTCCCAACTGGCGATTACCGATGCCATCCTCGGTAATGTCACCGACACCGTCATATCGATCAAGACCCTGGCGGTGCAGGCTGGCAATACGTTGCTGACCAACGAGGACCGGCGGGCGATTCAGAATGAGATGCGCGAGAAAGCGAAAGAGCTAATAGCGTTGGCTAACAGCACTGACGGCGCGTCCAACTACATCTTTGGCGGTACCGACAAGAGCCAACCGCCGTTTACGCTGACCATCCAGGCGACCGCGCCGCAGCTGGACATCAACTACCAGGGCAATGACCAGCGCCAATATATGGCGATCTCGTCCAGCCGTGAGATTGCGGTGACCGAGCCCGGCTCCTTGGTCTTCGGCCGCACTTCTACACCTCCAGTCCCGATTCCTCCGGCCTTGTCGGCCCCGCCGACCTCGGCCGGCAACGAGCTGTGGCAATCGTTGTCGGTGTTCGATGGTGCGCTGTCGGTCGGCCCGGTGGATCCCAACTACGTCGCCAATATGGCTGCGGTGATTCAGGGGCTGGATGACGGTCTGTCACAGGTATTGGCCAGTCGTGCCTCGCTCGGATCGCGCATGCAGGAGACTGACTCGCTGATCGAGATGGGGGATGCGCTGAACGTGCAGTACGCGTCGCAGATCAGCAACCTGGAAGACCTGGATCTGGCCAAGGCGGTGTCCGATTTCGAGATAGCCAGGACAGCGCTGGAAGTGACGCAGAAAACCTTTGCCCAAGTGAAGAACCTGTCCCTGTTCAACTACCTCTGATCGCACCATGCAAACCATCCTCGCCCAACTGATCGCTTTTGATACCACCAGTCGTGAGTCCAACCTGGCCCTGATCCGGTGGGTGAAGGACTATCTGGCGCAGTTTGGCGTGGACAGCACGCTGACCTTTTCCGATGCCGGCGACAAGGCCAACCTGTTCGCGGTGATCGGGGGTCCGGCGTTGCCGATCGTGGTGCTGTCCGGGCACACCGATGTGGTGCCGGTCGACGGCCAGGTTTGGCAGAGTGACCCTTTTGTCATGAGCGAGCGCGAGGGCCGTCTCTACGGTCGCGGCAGCTGCGACATGAAAGGCTTCATCGCCTGCGTGCTGTCCCTGGTCGAAGAGTGGACAAGGTTGGCCGCAGCCGGCCAGCTGCAGCGCGCCATCGGTATCGCTCTGTCTTATGACGAGGAGGTCGGCTGCCTGGGCGTCGGGCGCCTGATTGCCGACCTGCAGCAGCGCCAGCTGCCAATCGAGGGTTGCATCATCGGCGAGCCGACCATGATGCGGCCGGTGATCGCGCACAAGGGCATTGCACACTACCGTTGCCGCGTGCTCGGTCGCGCTGCGCACTCCTCGCTGACGCCCAAGGGCGTCAATGCCATCGAGTATGCCGCCAAGCTGATCGTGCACATCCGCAAGCTGGCCGATGCCGAGCAGAGTTTCGGTATGCGCCAGGCGCTGTATGACGTGCCGTTCACCACCTTGCAGACCGGCGTCATTCACGGCGGCACCGCGGCCAACATCGTGCCCAAGGATTGCGAGTTCGTGTTCGAGTGCCGCTGGTTGCCGGGTGATAATCACCAGCGCTTCGTCGACTCGGTGCGCGACTACGCGGCACTGCTGAGCGCGGAGATGCAGCAGGTGGCGCCGGAGGCGGCGATCAGCTTCGAGCCGCTGGTCAACTGCCCGCCGTTCGAATCGGACGCCGACAGCAGCGTGCGCCAGCATGTCGACGCGCTGTGCCACGGCTGCCGTGGCGAGGCGGTGGCCTACACCACCGAGGCCGGCCGCTTTGCCGAGGCCGGCATTGCCGCGGTGGTGTGCGGCCCCGGTTCGATCGAGCAGGCGCACCGTCCCGACGAGTATGTCGAACTCGGGCAGCTGGCGCTGTGCCGCGACTGGCTGTTGCGGCTGACCGGGCGCCTTGTGTGTCCGGCGGGGCTGTAAGCGCCTGTTCACGATCTGCTGCGCTTCGGCGATACTGCGTTGAAAACGGCTTCGGAATGCTCATTGACCCCATGTCAACTCCGCTTCCTCAGCCGTTTTCGCCTTGTCTCGCTCTAGCTCGCTAGATCATGAACACGCTCTAAGAATCTTCTTTACTGTCTTTCGTTCCCCCTTCAAAATCCCGACCCTCCATTGCGGTGGAGAGTGATGCCCGCGCCGTTATCCACGGCGGCGGGCTTGTTGTCATTTCAAGGTGGGACAAACCATGAAACAAACTACGCAACCCGTGACACCCGCGGGTCAGGCTCGGGATGCCTTTACCAGCAGCTTCGGCGTGCTGGCGGCGACGCTCGGCTCCGCGGTCGGGCTGGGCAATATCTGGAAGTTTCCTTATGTCACCGGTGCCAACGGCGGCGCCGGTTTCCTGCTGGTCTACCTGCTGGCCACGCTGCTGGTCGGCCTGCCGGTGATGATTGCCGAGATCATGCTCGGCCGCAAAGCCAAGGCCGATGCGGTCACCACCCTGCGGGTGCTGGCACCGGCCGGACAGTACTGGTGGCTGATCGGCGCCTCCGGCGTGCTGGCGGCGTTTCTGATCCTGTCGTTCTATTCCGAAGTGGCGGGCTGGGTGTTCGCCTACGTGTTCAAGGCCATCGGCGGCGATATCCTGAGCAAGGATCCGGCGCAGACCTCGGCCGCGTTCGGTGCGCTGGTGTCCGATCCGCTGCAGTCGCTGCTGTGGCAGTGGGGCGTGCTGCTGTTCATCGGCGGCATCCTGTTGCTGGGCGTGGCCAAGGGTATCGAGGCGGTCACCAAGAAGCTGATGCCGGTGCTGTTCATCCTGTTGCTGGTGCTGGGCGTGCGCAGCCTGATGCTGCCGGGCGCGGCGCAGGGGCTGGCCTTCCTGTTCGCCCCCGATTTCTCCAAGATCACCGCCGAAGTGGCGCTGATCGCGATGGGCCTGGCGTTCTTCAAGCTGTCGATCGGCATGGGCACCATGATGACCTACGGCAGCTATTTCCGTGACGACCAGAATATTCCGGCCACCACGGTGCGGGTGATGAGCGCCGACCTGTTCGTGTCGATGCTGGCCGGCATCGTGGTGTTCCCGGCGGTGTTCACCTTCGGCTTCAAGCCGGAAGCCGGGCCGTCGCTGCTGTTCATCACCATTCCGGCGGTGTTCGCCAGCATGCCGATGGGGCACCTGTTCATGGTGCTATTCTTCGTGCTGTCGGCGGTAGCGGCCACCGGTGCGATGCTGTCGCTGCTTGAGGTGCCGGTGTCGGTGATGGTGGGCCGTTTCGGCATCAGCCGTGCCAAGGCGACGTTGATCAACCTGTTGCTGCTGGGCGTGATCGGTTCTAGCTGCGCGCTGTCCAATAGCGTGCTGGCCGACGTCAAACTGTTCGGCATGACCTTCTTCGACTTGTTCGATTTCGTGTCGTCGTCCATCCTGTTACCGATAGGCGGCATCTTCATCTGCCTGTTCGTGTCCTGGGTGTGGGGCAAGGACAAGATGATGGCGGCGCTGTCGAACGAGGGTGTGCTGCACAACCGTGTCGTGGTGCAGCTGCTGTATGGCTTGCTGAAATACGTGACCCCGCTGCTGATCCTGCTGGTGATGCTGAAGGGGCTGGGGCTGCTGTAATACGGCGGGGCATGCGCGGCCGTGTCGGCGATCTAACCAACAGGACACGCGGGAGCGGGAGAAGAGGATGGCGGGCCGATTGCTGATCAGTGCCGTTGCCGCAGCCAGTGGCGGTGCGCTGTTACTGTTTCTGGCGCAGCCGCGCCTGCCGGTGGCGGAGTCCGTGTTTCCGCCGGATCGCAATGGCGACCTGCTGCGTGACGACGTCGGCGACATGATTGCCGCGCGCTTTGCCGGCAATGCAGCAGCGTTTGCCGCCAGCAGTCAGCTGGCGCGGGCGTGGCAGCGCGCGGTGCGGCAGACCGATCCGGCGAGGCTGGGGCCGGAGGTGACGCAGGTGCGTTACGCGATGTCCTGTGTGCTGGGCGAGCAGACGCTGGGCAAGGCCCGCGTCGATGCCCAGACCATGCTGCACTTCCTCGACCAGCTGCATGCGCGGATGTTCGATACCCCGGCGCGGCGCCAGCTGTGGCTGCAGTACGAACGCCGCGCCAGCCGCATCCCGCACGGGGAAACGCCGCTCAATCCCTGCCGTTTCGACATCGCGGCACTGGCGGGCTGAACCGGTCGCGTCGTGAAGCAAACGTTGGCCGCAAGCTGTTGCGGCCAACGTTTTTTTATTCGCTTTTCGGGCGCAGGGCGGCGAGGGCCGCCTTTTGCATTTCCAGGGTGCGCAGCTGCATCGACAGCGCACCGAGGTTCATGGTGAGCCAGGTTTCCACCACGCGCAGCTCGGCCATGCGGCGGTCGATTTCCTCTTCGCTCATCGGCGGCAGGAAGGGCTGCGCCCCCGGCGGGGTTGCGCTTTGCATCATCTGGCGGAACAGGGCGAACGGATCGGCAGGATTGAAATCGGCGCTCATCGGAATCTCCACAAGGTTGGCCGCAACATAAAAAAACGGGTGAACATGACGTTCACCCGTTCAGTATAACCACTATCGGCGTTTAGCCATTTGCTTGTACATCCACCGCGGCCAGGGCCACCATGTTGACAATGCGGCGTACCGAGGAGATCGGAGTCAGGATGTGCACCGGCTTGGCCATGCCCATCAGGATCGGGCCGATGGTCACGCCATCGGACGCCGAAACACGCAGCAGGTTGTAGCTGATGTTGGCCGCTTCCACGTTCGGCATCACCAGCAGGTTGGCCGCGCCCTTCAGCGTGCTGTCCGGCATCGCCTGTTGGCGGATGCTTTCGATCAGCGCGGCATCGCCCTGCATTTCGCCGTCGATTTCCAGTTCCGGATGCGCTTCCTGTACCAGAGCCAGCGCGTCGCGCATTTTGCAGGCGCCTTCCGAGTTCCAGGTACCGAAGCTGGAGTTGGACAGCAGGGCCACTTTCGGGTTGATGCCGAAGCGGCGTACCGACTGTGCCGCCATCTCGGTGATCGCTGCCAGCTGCTCGGCGTCCGGGTTCGGGTTCACGTAGGTGTCGGCGATGAAGATGTTGCCGGTCGGCAGGATCAGCGCGTTCATCGCACCGGCCACCTTGTCCTGGCGGGCATAGCCGATCACGTTCTCGATGATGTCGAAGTGCTGGCGATACGGGCCGTAGGTGCCGCAGATCATGGCATCCGCTTCACCGCGACGCACCATCAGCGCGGCGATCAGGGTGGTGTTGCCGATCACGCGGCGACGCGCCTGTTCCTGCGACACGCCCTTACGCTTGCTCAGCTCGTAGTACTCTTTCCAGTATTCGGCAAAGCGAGGATCGGACTCGTTGTTGACCAGATCGAAGTCGACGCCGGCGCTCATCTTCAGACCGAGGCGCTCGATACGCTTCTCGATCACGCTCGGACGGCCGATCAGGATCGGGTAGGCCAGACCTTGCGAGATGATTTCCTGGGTCGCGTGCAGCACGCGCTCGTCTTCACCTTCGGCCAGTACCACGCGTGCCTTGGCTTTCTTCGCCTGGGTGAATACCGGCTTCATGAACAGGTTGGTTTTGTACACGAACTGTGCCAGTTGCTCGACATAGGCATCCATGTCGGCGATCGGGCGGGTGGCAACGCCGGAGTCCATCGCGGCCTGGGCCACGGCCGGGGCGATCTTCACGATCAGGCGCGGGTCGAACGGCTTCGGAATCACGTATTCCGGGCCGAAGGACAGCTCCTGGTCACCGTAGGCGGTAGCCACTACGTCGTTCTGCTCGGCCATGGCCAGATCGGCGATGGCGCGCACGGTGGCCAGCTTCATCTCTTCGTTGATGGTGGTGGCGCCCACGTCCAGCGCACCACGGAAGATGAACGGGAAGCACAGTACGTTGTTCACCTGGTTCGGGAAGTCGGAACGGCCGGTACCGATGATGGCGTCCGGGCGAACTTCCTTCACCAGCGGCGGCAGGATTTCGGGTTCCGGGTTGGCCATGGCCAGGATCACCGGGTTGGCGGCCATGGACTTCACCATGTCCTGGGAAACCAGTTTCGGGCCGGACAGACCCATGAAGATGTCGGCGCCGACCATGGCGTCCGCCAGCTTGCGCTGGCCGTTGTCCGGGATGGCGAAGCGTTTCTTCGATTCGTCCATCTTGTCGTCGCGGTCCTGGTAGATCACACCCTTGGAGTCGCAGACGGTGATGTTTTCGCGTTTCACGCCCAGCGCTACCAGCAGCTCCAGGCAGGCGATGGCGGCGGCGCCGGCGCCGGAGGCCACCACGCGTACGCTGCCGATGTCCTTGTCCACCAGGCGCAGCGAGTTCAGCACTGCGGCGGCGGCCACGATGGCGGTGCCGTGCTGGTCATCGTGGAACACCGGAATGTTCATGCGCTCGCGGCACTTCTTCTCGATGTAGAAGCATTCCGGAGCCTTGATGTCTTCCAGGTTGATGCCGCCGAAGGTCGGCTCCATCGCACAGATGATGTCGACCAGTTTGTCCGGGTCGTTCTCGTTCAGCTCAATGTCGAACACGTCGACGCCGGCAAATTTCTTGAACAGCACACCCTTGCCTTCCATCACCGGCTTGCCGGCCAGCGGGCCGATATTGCCCAGACCCAGCACGGCGGTACCGTTGGTGACCACGGCAACCAGGTTGCCACGGGCGGTGTACTTGTAGGCGTTCAGCGGATCTTCAACGATCGCGTCGCATGGTGCTGCCACACCTGGCGAGTAGGCAAGGGCCAGGTCGCGCTGGGTGGCCAGCGGCTTGGTAGGGGCGACCTGGATCTTGCCCGGCTGTGGGAACTGGTGGAAATCGAGTGCGGCTTGGCGCAGTTGCTCGTCCATTCTGTTGGCTCCTGATTATTATTTCATGAGGGTGTGGAGAGGGCTGACATTATAGGGCCAACCCTCGGGTGCAGGCTATGCCATGTCGGACAAAAAACGCGACGGGGAGGTTCCGTCGCGTTTTGCGGCCAACAGGCTTGTTACATCATGCCCAGGGTCTTGGGCAGCCACAGCGAGATCATCGGCACATAGGTCACCAGACCGAGGAAAACCAGCATGGTCAGCAGCCACGGCCAGACTGCCACCGTCAGCTCGGTGATGCCCATCTTGGTGATGCCGGAGGCCACGTACAGGTTCAGACCGACCGGCGGATGGCACATGCCGACTTCCATATTGACTACGATCAGGATGCCGAAGTGCACCGGGTCGATACCCAGCTGCATTGCCACCGGGAACAGGATGGGCGCGAAGATCAGCACGATGGACGACGGCTCCATCACGTTGCCGGCCAAGAGCAGGATCACGTTCACCGCCAGCAGGAAGGCGATCGGGCCGAGACCGGCGTCGATCAGCCAGCTGGCCATCGCCTGCGGGATGCCTTCGCTGGTCATCAGGAAGGAGAACAGCACCGCGTTGGTGATGATGTACAGCAGCATGGCAGACATGCTGGCCGAATCGAGCAGCACCTTGGGCACCTGCTTCAGCGTCAGATCCTTGTAGATGAACACGGCGACAATGAAGGCGTACACGGCGGACATCGCGGCGGCTTCGGTCGGGGTGAAGATGCCAGTGTAGATACCGCCGATCACCACCACGATCAGGAACAGGCCCCACATCGACTCGCGCAGTGCCTTGATGCGTTGCTTGAAGGTCGCCTTGGGCAGGCGCGGGTAGTTGAACTTGCGCGCCCGGTACCAGGTGGTGAGGCCCAGGAAGCCCGCCAGCATCAGGCCCGGAATCACGCCGGCCATGAACAGCTGGCCCACCGAGGTGTTGGTGGCCACCGAGTACATCACCATCACGATGGACGGCGGGATCAGGATGCCCAGCGCGCCGGAGGTGGTAATGACGCCCGCGCCGAAGCTGTTGGGGAATCCCTGCTTCACCATCGCCGGCAGCAGGATGGAGCCGATGGCCACCACGGTGGCCGGGCTGGAGCCCGATACCGCGGCAAACAGCGCGCAGGCCACCACGCCGGCAAGCCCGAGGCCGCCATGCCAGTGGCCGACCATGGACGAGGCGAAGTTGATCATCCGCCGCGCCACGCCGCCGTGGGTGAGGAAGTTACCGGCGAGGATGAAGAACGGAATCGCCATGATCTCGAACTTCTCAATGCCGGTGAACAGCTTGAGTGCCACCGCCTCGATCGGCACTTCGGTCATGGTGAACAGGAAGGTCAGTACCGTCAGGCCGAGCGAGATGGAGATCGGCATACCGGTCAGCATCAGCACCAGCAGCAGGCCGAAAATGATGAGGGCGCTCATGGCTTGCCTCCTTTATTGCTTACGTCGTGCGGATGCAGGTTGTCGTCCATGGAGAACCAGTTGCTGTCTTCGGTGACGTCGTCCATGCCTTCGACATGGCTGTGGTCGTGCTTGGGCAGCTCGCCGGTCTTGAGGAAATTGACCATCACCTGCAGGAAGCGGAAGCACATCAGGTAGGAGCCGCAAGGCACGGCGAGGTAGACCAGCCACATCGGCAGTTCCAGGTCGGCCGAGGTCTGTTCGGTGTGGCCGATTTCCCAGACAAAGGTGGCGCCCAGGGTGCCGACGATGCCGGTGAACAGCGCGCCGGCCAGCAGGCCGATCACGATGAACTTGGCGCGGTTCTTGTCGGACAGCTTGTTGATCAGCACGTCGACGCCGACGTGGATGCCGGTGCGCACGCCGTAAGCGGCGCCGAATTTGGCCATCCACACGAACAGGTAGATGGTGAGTTCCTGCGCCCAGCTGGTGTGAATGTGCGCGAGATAGGGTTGAAGTGACTCGATGCCGCTGCCGTAACGGTGCACCACTGCAAAGAACGTGATCAGTGTTGCCGCCGCCATCAGGGTTGCAATCAGCCACTCCTCGAGATGGTCGAGGAATTTCATGATAGTGACTCCGGTTAAGACAAAGGTTGGCCGCATGCCAGGCAGGAAATGCGGCCAACCTTCAGTCAGTCAGGGATGGTTCAGTTCGGGGTGTAGCCGGTCTGTTTGTAGATCAGCTGAACCAGGCCTTCGCCGATGCGGTCATCCATCTTGGTGTGCACGGGCACCAGTGCCTTCTTGAAGGCAGCGCGTTCCGCGGCGGTCGGCACATAGACCTGGGTCTTGCCGGAGGCCTTGATCTTGGCCAGATCGCTTTCGTTTTCCTGCTGGGCGATCTTGTTGGCGTAGACGGTGGCCTCCTTCATCGCGCCATCCAGTGTGGTGCGGATGTCGGCCGGCAGGCCGTCCCAGAACTTCTTGTTCACGATCACCGCGTAGCCCAGGTAGCCGTGATTGGTCACGGTGGCGTACTTCTGCACTTCGTGCATTTTCTGCGTCAGCATGTTGGACGGCGGATTCTCGGTGCCGTCCACCACGCCGGTCTGCAGCGCCTGATAGGTCTCGGAGAAGGCCATCACCTGCGGCATGGCGCCCAGCGCGCGCATTTCTTCTTCCAGCACCTTGGACGACTGGATGCGCATCTTCAGGCCCTTGAAGTCGGCAGGTGACTTCAGCGGCTTGTTGGCGGAGAAAATCTTGAAGCCGTTGTCCCAGTAGGCCAGGCCCTTGATGCCCTTGTTTTCGAGCTTGGCCAGCAGCTGCATGCCGATCGGCCCCTGGGTGACCTTGTGCAGTTCGTCGTAGTTGTCAAAGATGTACGGCAGATCGAACACCTCGAATTCCTTGGCGCCCAGCGGGCCGAACTTGGCCAGGGACGGGGCCAGCATCTGCACTGCGCCCAGCTGCAGCGCTTCCAGCTCTTCCTTGTCCTTGTACAGCTGGCTGTTGGGGAATACCTGCACCTGAACGCGACCCTTGGTGCGCTGTTCGGCCAGCTTCTTGAAGTATTCGGCGGCTTTGCCCTTCGGGGTGTCCTGTGCCACCACATGGCTGAACTTGATCACGAAATCGGCGGCGTGGGCTGCGCCGGCCAGGCCGAAAGTGGCGCCAATCACAAGGGCTGCATATTTCAGTTTCATCTCGGTACTCTCCTGTTATTTGTCGTGTTGTGCGTGTTATCGTCCGTGTCAGACAAGCGGACTGTTCACCCGATCAACATTAGTTCCCGCGATGGGGGCTTGCCATTGGGGACTTCCGCATTGGGGTTTTCCCTAATGATTGATCGTGCTTGCCTCAGGTCCCCCGTATGCGTGTCATCGATACTCCCCCCTTGAAAACCTCGCCCCGCCTGCTGTGGCTGGGGGTGGCGCTGACCCTGGTTGCCTTGCTGGCCGCGCTGGCCGGGCTTTATTCCGTGGTCTATCGCGACTGGGTGGACGAGCAGCGCGACAGCCTGGTGCAGGAGTTGCTGTGGCTGGAGCAGAGCCTGCGTCTGCATCTGGAAGGGCATCAGCAGACGGTGGAGAGCATGACGCCGGATCTGCAGGGCGGCGAAGCGGGGCAGCAGCGTTTTGTCGCCGCCGCCAGCCTGTTGCGGCGCGAGAGCCGCGAGATCGCGGAAGTGCAGTGGGTGGATGGCCGCGGCCGCGTGCTGCTCGATGCCAATGGTGTGGCCAACGGTGGCCAGCAGCTGGATGGCGGCAGCTACGACGCGCTGTGGCGCGCCGAGCGTCTGAAACGGCCGGTGTTCGGCGCGCCGTACCGTGCCGCGGACGGCAAATACCGTTTTGATCTGGCGGTGCCGGTGCTGGTGCACGGCCGCTATCAGGGCGGGGTGCGCATCGTCTACGACATGGCGGGGCTGCTGAACCACCAGGTGCCGTGGTGGATCGCCTCGCAATACCACATCAGCGTGGTGGATCTGGAGGGCAAGGCGCTGGCCAGCAAGTTCGAGCAGACGCCGCCGCGCAACACGCTGTTCCACCAGATCAGTTTCGATCCGCCGGGCTACGGTCTCAGCCTGCGCGCGGTCAGCTACCGCGCCGGTGTCGGGCTGGCGCTGCCGGTGCTGTCCAGTTTCATCGGACTGCTGACGCTGGCGTTGCTGTATTCGCTGTGGCGCATCCGTGGCCATGTGCGCGAGCGGGCGCAGGCAGAAAAGGCGTTGCAGCACGAGATGATGCTGCGCCAGGCGATCGAGAGCAGCATGAAGAGCGGGCTGCTGGCGCTGGATTTGCGTGGCCGGATCGTGCACGTCAACCGCGCCTTCTGCGAGCTGACTGGGCTGGAGGCGGCCGAGCTGGTCGGCCAGTCGCCGCCGTATTCCTTCTGGCCACAGGAAGAGGAGGCGTTGTTGCAGGCGGCAATGCAGGCGGTGCTAAGTGGCGAATTGCCAGAGCACGGCTTCGAGCTGCCGTTCTGCCATCGCGACGGCGAGCGCTTCGAGGTGCGCTTTTACGCCACGCCGCTGCGCGGCAATGACGGGCGTCATAGCGGCTGGGTGGCGTCGCTGTACGACATCACCGAGCTGAAGAAGAAGCGGTTGGCGCTCAACTATTCGCACCAGCGCTTCCTGACGGTGCTCAACGGTCTCGACGTCGGCCTGTGCGTGGTCGATGGTGCCAGCTTGCAGCTGTTGTACGCCAATCCGGCCTTTGCCGAGATGTGGGCTCAGTTCGAGCCGACGGGGGCGTACTGCCCGATGCTGCCGGGGCTGGCCAGTACGACGCCGGCGGAACGCATGTCGCTGGAGTTCTCGCCGGATCACGACGAGCACTGGTTCCAGCTGCAGTACCGCAAGATCAGCTGGGTCAACGAGGAGGAGGCGTGGCTGGCGATGCTGGTCGACGTTACCGAGCAGCGTCAGCGCGACGAACGGGCGCGAACGCAGGACGAGCGCTTCCAGACCACCTCGCGCCTGATCGCGATGGGCGAGATGGCGTCCAGTCTCGCGCACGAGTTGAACCAGCCGCTGACCGCCATCTCCACCTACGCCGCCGGGGTGTCGCGGCGGCTGCCGGAGGCGGTACAGCAGCAGTATGGCGTGCTGGAGGCAATCCAGGCCATCGTGCAGCAGGCGCGCCGCGCCGGGCAGATCGTCAACAGCATCCGCGCCTTCGTCAAGAAACACGCGCCGCAGCTGGAGAGTGCCGATCCCGACCTGTCGGTGTCGCGCGCCCATGCGCTGGCGCTGCCGCTGGCGGAAAAGTACGGCGCCCAGTTGTTGTGGGAGCCGGGCAACAAGCCGGTGACGGTGCAGATGGATCCGGTGCTGATCGAGCAGGTGTTGCTCAACCTGATCAAGAACGCGGTGGAGGCGATGCGTGAGGCCGACGTGCGGCGGCCGCTGGTGGCGATCCGCACCGAGGCCGGCGAGCGCTTCTGGCGGGTGGAGGTCAGCGACAGCGGGCCGGGGCTGGCGCAGGAAGTGAAGGACAACCTGTTTACGCCGTTCTATTCCACCAAGCCGGACGGAATGGGCATCGGCCTCAACATCTGCCGCTCCATCGTCGAATTCCACCACGGCGAATTCGGCGTCAGCGACACGCTGGCCGGTGGCTGCGTGTTCTGGTTCACGCTGCCGCTGTCCGGCCACAACGGCGCGCAGTAGCCGGACGAGGGCAAAGGTTGGCCGCAATGGCTGCGGCCAACCTTGTGTCGCTCAGCCTGCCGGCGTCAGCACGGTGTCGTGGCAGGTGGCGTCGGTCTGCGGATAGTCGCGGCTGAAGTGCAGGCCGCGGCTCTCCTTGCGCAGCAGGGCAGAGCGCACGATCAGTTCGGCGGTCTGCACCAGGTTGCGCAGCTCGATCAGGTCGTTGCTGACGTGGAAGTGGCTGTAGTACTCGTTGATCTCTTCCGACAGCAGGTTGATGCGGTGCAGCGCCCGCTCCAGCCGCTTGTTGGTGCGAACGATGCCGACGTAGTCCCACATCGCGCGGCGCAGCTCGTCCCAGTTGTGCGAGATCACCACCTCTTCGTCCGGGTCGGTGACGCGGCTGTCGTCCCAGTCCGGAATCGCCGGCAGCGGCACCGTCTTCGACGCCAGGATGTTGGCCGCGGCCGCCTTGCCGATCACCATGCACTCCAGCAGCGAGTTGCTGGCCAGACGGTTGGCGCCGTGCAAGCCGGTGCAGGCGACCTCGCCGACCGCGTACAGGCCCTCCACATCGGTGCGACCTTCCAGGTCGGTGACCAGGCCGCCGCAGGTATAGTGCGCCGCCGGTACCACCGGAATCGGCTGCTGGGTGATGTCGATGCCCAGCTCCAGGCAGTGGGCGTAGATATTGGGGAAGTGCTCCTGGATGAAGCTGGCCGGCTTGTAGGAAATGTCCAGATACACGCAGTCGAGGCCGTGCTTCTTCATCTCGAAGTCGATGGCGCGCGCTACCACGTCGCGCGGCGCCAGCTCGGCGCGCTCGTCGTGCTGCGGCATGAAGCGGGTGCCGTCCGGCAGGCGCAGGATGCCGCCTTCGCCGCGTACCGCCTCCGAGACCAGGAACGACTTGGTGTGCGGGTGATACAGGCAGGTCGGGTGGAACTGGATGAACTCCATATTGCCGACCCGGCAGCCGGCACGCCAGCCCATGGCGATGCCGTCGCCGGTGGCGGTGTCCGGATTGGTGGTATAGAGGTAGACCTTGCCGGCGCCGCCGGAGGCGAGGATGGTATGGTTGGCCGCAATGGTCACCACCTCGTCCAGATCCTTGTCCAGTGCGTAGGCACCATAGCAGCGGTTCTCGCTGCGCCCCAGCTTCTTGCCGGTAATCAGGTCGACCGCAATATGGTTTTCCAGCACGCGGATACGCGGGTGAGCCTTGATCTTTTGGCCAAGGGTGGACGTCACCGCCGCGCCGGTGGCATCGGCGGCGTGGATGATGCGGCGATGACTGTGGCCACCCTCACGGGTCAGGTGAAAGCCGGTCTGGTGACTGGCATCCCGGGTGAACGGTACGCCGAGGTCCACCAGCCAGTCAATGGCATCCTTCGAATTCTCGACGATGAAGCGGGTGGTTTCTTCGTTGCATAGCCCGGCGCCGGCGATCAGCGTGTCATCGATATGCTTGGCGACCGAATCGCCGGTATCCAGCACTGCGGCTATACCACCTTGTGCATAAGAAGAACTGCCCTCCAGCAAATCCCGCTTGGTGATGAGGCCGACCTCGTAATGCTCGGCCAGATGCAGCGCCAGGGTCATGCCGGCCAGGCCGCTACCAATAATCAGGACATCAAACTTCAGTGTTGTCATTGTCGAATCGCTCTGAAACCGTGGTGAAAGCACGCGCTGAAACAAAAAAGCAAGATTAGCAGAATCGCCAGTCGCGTGCTGCACCACACCAAAGAATCGTTGCGGCCAACCTTTTTCATTTTTCTTGGCGGTGTACTGGTTGTGAAATCAACGACTTGCCGATTTTGTGCGATAAAGTGCGTGGCGGGATGTTGACGCCGGTAGCCGGCTTCGCTATAGTTCGTCTCCTCAGCTGACGCCGCAAACGAAACGCGACGCAGCACTGCTCTTTAACAAAACGAATAACCGATAGGTGTAAGTGTCTGGCCAAGCCAAATACTTGCACTGT
>NZ_JAQQLE010000003.1 GCF_028548475.1 Vogesella margarita | reverse complement strand
GCTGGTAACGGAATGAACTGGGGCTCATGCCGGCCAGGCGCAGCGATCGACGCTCGCTGAGCCCCTTGCCCACGAGATGGCGCACCAGCTCCCGCCGTGACGGTGCGCTCACCACTTTTTTCGCAGGGCCTCTTTGGCGATTTCGTTTTCGAGCATCGTCTCGGCCAAGAGCTTCTTTAACCGTGCGTTCTCGGTTTCCAGTTCCTTGAGGCGTTTGGCCTCCGAGACGTTCATGCCGCCAAACTTGCTGCGCCAGAGGTAATAGCTGGCTTCCGAGAAGGCGTGCTTGCGGCACAGCTCGGCCACGGGCATGCCGGCTTCTGCTTCGCGCAGGAAACCGATGATCTGTTCTTCGGTGAAACGCTTCTTCATGTCCAATCTCCGTGTCATGGTGAATTGGACTCTAAAGTCACGTGCTACTCAATACCGGGGGGACGTCGGAGGGTTGCGGCCAACCTTGCCCGCCTTGTCGGGACATAGGGCCGACAACCGCCACCGTGTTCAGCGGTTGAATAACCCCTTGGCGAGGTCCAGTCCTTGTGCCAGCAGGTTGTCGGCGGGCAGCTCGTACTCCTGACGAATTGTCACGGTCCCATGTCTGTTCATGGTTGTTGTCTTGTTCTGGGGTGCGGGGTGGGGCATGACGACAGGGGATGTGAGTGCAGGGGATGTCCCCTGCAGTGAGTGATGAGAAACGCGTATTCCAAGCATGCAAAAAGGCAAGCCAGAGCGGCTTGCCTTTTTGATTTTGCTGGCTGTTACGGCCGAATCTCTTTGCGGCCAACGTTGGCCGACAGAGAGCGCGGCTTCTTTCTTCCTAGTTGCTCCGCTGCACCAGCGCCGACAGCACGAAGCAGGTATTGATGTTCTGCACGCCGGGCAGGGTGCTGATCTGGCTCCAGATCTGGTTGATGCGCTCGTGGGAGTCGGCTTCCAGTCGCACCATCAGGTCGATCTCGCCGCTGAGGATGGCGCAGTCCACCACCTCCGGGATCTTGGCGATGACGCTGGTGACATCGGCACCGCGCATGCGGTCCTTGCGGTACACCAGCATCACGGCGCGTACCGTGTCCGCGCTGCTGTGGCCGGCACGGCGTATGGTGTAGCCGCTGATCACCTTCTGCCCTTCCAGGCGGTCGATGCGTTGCCGCACCGATTGCCGCGACAGGCCCAGCCGGGTGGCCAGCGTCGCCAGCGGAATGCGGGCGTCGGCAGTCAGCTCATCGAGAATTTGATGGTCGATTGCGTCGAGTTTCATGGTCGGTCAGCTCCGGAACGGGCGGTGGTACCGCCCGCTAGGGGTCACAGTGTGGCAAGCGCCTGCAGTACGTCGCGCTTCAGGTCTTCGACATTCTCGATGCCGACCGAGTAGCGGATGAAGTTGAGCGGGATGTCGGCGGCCTGCATCTGCGCCGGGCTCATGGTGCCGGCCCACATCGCGGCGGTGTGGATGGCCAGCGAGTCGACGCCGCCGAGGTTGCCGGCGTTGTGCGGGATCTGCAGCGCAGCGACGAAGCGCTCGGCCTCGGCGTAGCCGCCGCGCACGCCGAATGCCACCACGCCGCCGTAGCCCTGCATCTGCGTGCGTGCCAGCTCGTGCTGCGGGTGGCTCTCCAGTCCCGGGTAGTACACGCGTTCGACCTGCGGCTGCTGCTCCAGGAAGCGGGCCAGTGCCAGTGCATTGGCGTTGATGCGCTCGACGCGCATCGGCAGCGTGCGCAGGCCGCGCAGCAGCAGCCAGGCGTCCATCGGCGACAGCACCGAACCCAGCGTGATGTGGGTGTGCCAGATTTCCTCGGCCAGTACCTTGCTGGTGCAGATCACGCCGCCGCTCATGTCGTGGTGGCCGCCCAGGTATTTGGTGGCGCTGTGGATCACGATGTCCACGCCCAGATCATGCGGGCGCTGGTTGATCGGCGAGGAGAAGGTGTTGTCGGCCAGGGTCAGGATGCCGTGCGCGCGGGCCACGCGGGTGACGGCGGCGATGTCGGTCAGCATCAGCACCGGGTTGACCGGGCTTTCCAGCAGGATCAGCCGCGTGTTGGGGCGGATCGCTGCTTCGAAGGCTGCGGCGTCTTCCTGCTCTACCAGCGTCACCTCGATGCCGAAGCGCGGCAGCATGTCGTCCAGCAGCTTGCTGGTGCTCATGTAGTGCCGGCGCTGGCCGATGACGTGATCGCCGGCCTTGACCAGCGCCAGCACCGTGGTGGCGATGGCGCCCATGCCGGAGGCGGTCACCAGTGCCGTCTCGGTGCCTTCCAGCTGCGCCATCACGGTTTTCACCCGTTCGTGTACCGGGTTGCCGTAGCGGGTGTAGTTGCGCGGGTGCTGTGGCTCGCTGGACATCGCGATGAATTCGGCGCTGTCCTCGGCCTTGAACACCGCCGAGTAGTGGATAGCCGGCGCGACACCTTTTTCGTCGGTGAGGTCGGCATCGGCATGGATCACCATGGTTTCCAGTTGATAGTCCATATTGTTCTCGCTGGGTTGGTTGCGCGCGGACGGGGTCAGCGCGGTTGGTGTCGGTTCAGACGCATCTCGCCGTACCGGGTCAGCAGCGACAGCACGGCGGCGATGACGATGTAGATCAGGCCGGCCAGCAGTAGTGCGTCGGTGGTGTAGGACTCGATCGACAGCCGCCGCGCCACGCCGGTGAGGTCGAGCACGGTGATAGTGCTGGCCAGCGCGGTGGACTTCAGCTGCAGCACGATCTCGTTGCCCAGCGTTGGCGCCGAGATGCCGATGGCGCGTGGCACCACGATGTACCAGGTGACCATCAGCCGGCTCATGCCGAAGGCGGTGGCGGCCTCCTTTTCACCGGCCGGTACGCCGAGGATGCCGCCACGGATGTCTTCCGCCATGTAGGCGGCCAGGTTCAGCGTCAGCGCCAACAGCGCACAGGGGAAGGCATCGCCGACCAGCAGCCACAGTGCGGAGTCGCGCACCCACTCGAACTGCGCCAGGCCGTAGTAGAGGATGAAGATCTGCACCAGCAGCGGCGTGCCGCGGAAGGCGGACATGAACAGGCGGCTGGGCAGCGCGATCCAGCGCTGCGGCGAGCTGCGCGCCACCGCCAGCGGCACCGCCAGCGCGAAGCCGAGCACGCAGGAGAGCACCAGCAACTGTAACGAGATCCACAGTCCGTCGAGCAGGGCCGGCCACGATTGGCTCAGTAGCAAGGCAAGTTGGTCCATGAGGGTTCCTTTCACGCCGGGCTGGCATAGCCGCGGTTGGCGCGTTTTTCAAAGTAGGCAAACGCGGGGTTGGAGGCGGCCAGCAGCAGCAGGTAGACCACTGCCACCGCGGCATAGAACAAGAACGGCTGCTTGGTGAATTGCGCGGCGATATTAGCCTTGCGCAGCATGTCCTCCAGCCCGACGATCGACACCAGCGAGGTGTCCTTCAGCAGGTTCTGCCACATGTTGTTGAGGCTGGGCAGGCAGATGCGCCACGCTTGCGGCAGCTGCACGCACCAGAAGATCTGCCAGCGCGACAGGCCGTAGGAACGTGCCGCCTCCAGCTGCCCCTTGGGTACCGCCAGGAAGGCGCCGCGGAATACTTCCGACGCGTAGGCACCGAATACCAGCGCCAGCGCCACCACGCCTCCGGCAAACGGGCTGAGGCTCAGCGTGCCGGCGAAGTGGGTGTTGATCAGGTTGGACAGGCCGAAGTAGCAGATCAGCAGGATCAGGAATTCGGGAATGCCGCGCAGGACGTTGCTGACCAGATGGGCGCTCTGTCGCAGCCAGGGCAGTGCCGACATCTTGGCGGCAGCGCCGGCCAGCCCCAGCAGCAGGCCGAAGCACAGCGAGGTGAATGCCAGTTCCAGTGTCAGGGCAGCGCCTTCCAGCAGCTGGGCGCTGTAGTCGAATAGTGCAGCCATGGGGAGTCTCCAGTGCGGGCCGCCGTGCTGGCGGCCCGGCGGGTGGGGTTATTGCGGCAGGATGCTGAACGGGAAGTAGCGCTTGTTGACGGCCTGGAAGGAGCCATCCTTGTGCACCCCGAGAATGGCCTGGTCGAACTGCGCCTTGAGCTTGCTGTCGCCCTTGCGCACGGCGATGGCGGTACCGGCGCCAAAGATCGCGTCATCGGAGATGGCCTGGCCGGCCAGCGCAAAGCCTGCCTGCTGGCCGCCCTTGCTCAGCCAGTCGTGGGCCACGGTGCTGTCGGCGAACACCGCCTGGATGCGGCCGGATTCCAGATCCAGCCAGGCAGAGTCCAGCGACTGGTAGACCTTGACGTTGATGCCGCTGCTGCTGGTCGGCAGGCGGTTGCGGAAATAGCTTTCATGGGTGGAGGCGGTCTGCACGCCGACCGTCTTGCCGCGCAGCGTGGCCGGCTGGTTGCTGATGCCGCTGCCTTTCTTCGCCACCAGGTGGACCGGCGCGGTGGTGAAAATGCGGCTGAAGTCCACCGATTTTTCCCGTTCCGCGGTGCGCGACATCTGCGCCAGCACCGCATCGATCTGGCGGGCTTTCAGCGCCGGGATCAGCGCGTCGAAGTCCATGGTCACCCACTGACAGGTCACCTTCATCGAGGCACACATCTTGTTGCCGATTTCGATCTCCATCCCCTGCAGCTTGCCGGAGGCGTCCTTGTATTCGAACGGGGCGTAGTCGGCGAGGGTGCCGATGCGGACCACCTCCTGCGCGTGGCTGGCGGTGCTGATCAGGGTCAGGGCGGTGAGGGCGGAGAACACGAGCTTTTTCATGGCGATTTCCTTTGCGTGGCGTCGGGGATCACAGGATGCTGGACAGGAATTTCTGGAAACGGGGCGACTGCTGGCGGGTGAACACTTCGTCGGGGCAGCCGTCTTCTTCGATCTTGCCCTGGTGCACGAACACCACGCGGCTGGCGACCTCGCGCGCAAAGCCCATCTCGTGGGTGACCACCAGCATGGTGCGGCCGTCCTCGGCCAGCGCGCGCATCACCTTCAGCACTTCGCCCACCAGTTCCGGGTCCAGTGCCGAGGTCGGCTCGTCGAACAGCAGCACTTCCGGGTCGGTGGCCAGTGCGCGGGCAATCGCCACCCGCTGCTGCTGGCCGCCGGAGAGCTGGCCGGGGTAGGCGTGGCGCTTGGCGGCCATGCCGACCTTTTCCAGCATCTCCAGCGCCTTGGCTTCGGCTTCCTGGCGGCCAAGGCCGAGCACCTTCTGCGGCACGAACATCACGTTCTGCAGCACCGTCATGTGCGCCCACAAATTGAACTGCTGGAACACCATGGCCAGCTTGCGACGGATGCGGGTGATCTGCCGCGGGTCGGCCAGCGTCAGTCCGCCGTCGCGTGTCGCCTTCATCTCCAGATGCTCGCCGTTGATGGTCAGGCGGCCGGAGTCCGGGGTTTCCAGCAGGTTGATGCAGCGCAGCAGAGTGCTTTTGCCGGAGCCGCTGCTGCCCAGGATCGAGATCACGTCGTGCTTGTGCGCGGTGAGCGAAATGCCTTTCAGGATCTCGACGCTACCGAACGACTTGTGCAGGTCCTCGATGGCCAGCACCGGCGCCGGCGGTGAAAAAGCGGGGTGGGCTAGGGATGTCATGGGTGATCCTCTCTTTCTCGATTTGCGGACGTCTTTTTTTATGTGCTACAGCCGGCGGCAGCTGCCGCCGGCACGACTCACAGCGCGGTCTGGCGCTTGCGTTTGAAACAGATCACCTTGGGCTGCGACATTTCGGCGATGGCGAAGCGCACCCCCTCGCGTCCCAGCGAGCCGTACTTGAAACCACCGAACGGCATGCCGTCGAAGCGGAAGTCGGAGGAGTCGTTGATCATCACCCCGCCGGCTTGCAGCCGTTCCGCGACGCCCAGTGCCGTCTCCAGGTGGCTGGTGAAGATGCCGGCCTGCAGGCTGCTTTCGCTATCGTTGGCCGCAGCCAACGCGCTCTCCAGGTCGTCGAACGGGGCGACGATCACTACCGGCGCGAACACTTCCTCGCGCCAGACGCGGGCCGTGGTCGGCACGTCGGCGAGGATGGTCGGCGCGTACAGCGCACCCTGGCGCTGGTGGCCGCACAGCACGGTGGCGCCCTCGGCGATTGCCTCGTCCACCCAGCTTTCGATGCGGCAGGCCTGCGCCTCGCTGATCATCGGTCCCATGTCGGTGGCCTCGTCCAGCGGGTCGCCGACCCGCATCGCGGCGGTCAGCTCGGTCAGGTAGCGGGTGAACAGCTCGTACACCGGGCGGGCGATCAGCAGGCGCTGGGTGCCGATGCAGTTCTGACCGGCGGCCCAGAAGGCGCCAGAGACACAGGATTCGGCGGCGTCGCGCAGGTCGCAGTCGGCCATCACGATCACCGGTGCGTTGCCGCCCAGGTCCATCGCCAGTTTCTTCAGCCCCGCCTCGCGGGTGATGGCTTCGCCGCTGACAGGGCCGCCGGTGAAGCTGACCATGCGGATCGCCTTGTCGCGTACCAGCGGCGCGGCCACCTCGCTGCCGCCGTGCACCAGCTGCAGCGCGTCGCGCGGCACGCCGGCCTGCCACAGGCACTCGGCCAGCCGCACCGCCGACAGCGGCGCCAGCAGCGACGGCTTCAGGATCACCGCATTGCCGGCGGCCAGTGCCGGGCCCAGCTTGTGGGCGACCAGGTTGAGCGGGTCGTTGAACGGGGTGATGGCGAGGATCACGCCCAGCGGTTCGTTAGTGAAATAGCCGCTGCGGTCTTCTGCGCCGGCGTAGGCGTCGAACGGAATGATCTCGCCGCCGTGGCGTTTGGCTTCCTCCGCCGACAGCCGCAGGGTGTTGACGCAGCGAGCCACTTCCTTGCGTGCCTGGCGCAGCGCCTTGCCGGACTCCAGCACGATGGTGCGGGCAAACTCGGCGGCCTGTTGTTCCACCATGGTCGCGGCGCGTTGCAGCAGTTCTGCGCGCTGGTGGCGCGGCAGCGCTGCGGCCAACGTTGCACCGTGGCGGGCGCGGGTTACGACGGCCGGCAGTTCCTCGACAGGGGTCAGCTCGACGCTGCCGACCACGCTGCCGTCGAACGGCGACTGCACTTCGCAGTGCATGGCCTGGTGTTTGAGTGGCGCGTTCATGCTTGCACCTCCTGGCCGCGGGTCTGGCCGGCCAGCTCGATCAGGTCGGACAACACGGCGAAGGCGGTTTCCACGCGCCCGGCGCCGGGGCCGCTGATGGTGACGCCGCCCAGCACGTCGGTGTCGAAGGTGATGGCGTTGGTGACGCCACCGATCGCCGCCAGCGGATGGCCGGCCGGCAGTTCGCGCGGTTCGACGCTGGCGCTGACGCTGCCGTCGGCATGACGGGTGGCGGCGCCGACCAGTCGCCAGCTGCGTCCGGCTGCCTGCGCGGCGCGGATGTCGGCACTGGTGAGGCCGGTGATGCCGCGGCAGCTGACATCGGAGCGGGTCAGGCCGGCCTGCCACAGGGTGTTGGCGAGAATTACTACCTTTAGCTGCACGTCGCCGCCGCCAAGGTCGGCGCTAGGGTCGGCTTCGGCGTAGCCGAGTTCCTGTGCCTCGCGCACTGCGGCGTCGAAGTCGTGGCCCTGTGCCAGACGCTCCAGCACGAAGTTGGAGGTGCCGTTGAGGATGCCAGCGAAGCCGTTGATCTCGCAGCCGCGCAGCGTGGTGCTGATCTGGCGCAGTACCGGGGTGCCGCTCATGACTGCGCCTTCATACTTGATGGCGGCGCCGTTGGCCGCGGCCAGCTGGGTCAGCGACTGCTGTGCCAGCGCGATCGGGCCCTTGTTGGTGGTGATCACATGCTTGCCGTGGCTCAGTGCGGCGCGGCAGTGCGACAGCGCCGGTTCGCCGGTGTGCGGGTCGGTGAAGGTGGCCTCGACCACCACGTCGACGTAGTCGGCGGTGACCAGCTCCAGAGTGGCGGCCAGGTCGATGTGTTCGCTGATGCGGGTGGCGGGGTCGCGGCGCAGCGCGTCAGTGGTAAAGCCGCTGTCGGCGGTGGCCAGCAGCGCGTCAAGATCGATCCCCTGCGGGTTGCTGACCACGCCCAGGCGCAGGTCGGCCAGTGCGGTGATGCGGATGTCGAGGTCGCCGAGCTTGCCTTGCTTGGCCTTGAGCAGGGACACCAGGCCCTGGTTAACGCCGCCGAAACCAATCAGTGCCAATCGGAAAGTCATCGCTAGATCCCTTCGTGTTCGAGTGTGGAACTTCATGTTACGGTGTCAAAATGACGGCAACAATCGACAAAATGACGCTAAAAACGGTTATTTTGTTGCGATTTGGCTGCTGTCGGCTGCGCTTTGCCCATCGCCTTCCACCGGGATGAACAGCGAGGTTTTCAGGGTGTTGAGCACCACGTTGGTGGTGATGCGGCGGATCATCGGGTTGTTCTCCATCACCCGCGCCGTCAGGCGGTCGTAGGCCTCGACATCCTGGGCGGTGATGATGACGATCAGGTCGGCGGCGCCGGTCACGTAGTAGATCTGCTGGATGGCGTCGATCTGCTTCGCCCACTCGCGGAAGCGGTTGACGGTGTCGTAGTTGTCGCGCTCGATTTCCATGGCGGCGACGAAGCTCATCGGCCGCCCGACCAGCGCGCGGTCGAGCACGGCCACTTCGGCGCTGATGATCTTTTCGGCACGCAGCCGCTTGAGGCGCTTCTGCACGGCGGAGGCGGACAGACCGATGGCTTCGGCGATCACCTCCGCCTTGACCGAGCAGTCGCGCTGCATGATGGTGAGGATCTTCTGGTCAAACGAATCAAGGGCAGTAGTCATGGCAGTCAACCGGAAAGTCAGAGATAGAAAGCGGTGGCCGTGGCGGCCCCCGCGCGAATGCGGACCTGGTCCAGAGCCTGTACCAGGCTGGCTTTGCTGGCCGCGTTGAAGCCGTCCAGACTCACTGCCGGCAGTGCGATGTGCGTCATGCCGGGTGGTATCGGATAGGCCTGTTCCGAGCCTTGCCGGCTCTTGGCGATCAGCGCCGAGCCCTGCAGTGCCTGCAGTGTCATGCGCAGGGTGCAGGGGGCGGGCAGCGCCAGCACTGCGGCCAGCGGCAACAGCAGCGTGGCAACTTGCTGCAACAGCGGAATTTCATAACTGCCCGGCCACCAGGCATGGGCGTGGGGCGGCCAGCAGCCGCTGGGCAGCACGGCGGCCATTTCCACTCCCTGGCCTGAGCGCAGCAGGGCGTAGGCCTGCACCCGGCCGGTGCTGTCGGGGCGGGAGTGGTACAGCTCGCCCGCCGGATGCTGCGGACGGTGCTGCTCCAGCGTGATGCCGGCGGGGCGCAACTGTTGCAGCAGCGCCCGCGCCTGTTGCCGCTGCGCGGCAGACAGGCTTCCACTTGCCACACCGGGCGCCGGTAACAGCTGGCAGTGCCACTGCGGGCCTGGCGGCATCGTAATGATGTCGCCGGCCGGCATCGCGGCCGCCGCTTGCTCGCGGGGGGAAGATGGATCACGCATACACACCTCTCGTCTTGCTGTCGCCTCCCGGGTGAACCGGTGTCTGGTAGTGACTTAACTGTCTTTAATTATGCCGAGAGTGCTCGCGGAAAAAGCGCAATGTAAGGCTGTTGTGTTCCGTAATTGCGCCATTTTTTGTGGTTTCGTTCCGAAAAAACGGCGCGATGACGATGGCAATCGAGGCGTGGCGGATGCCGGGTCCGGGCAAAACAAAACCCGCACCGGAAGCGGTGCGGGTTGCAGGGTAAGACCGTGTGGCGTGGCTTACTTGAACGGGTAGATGTCGTTGGTGAAGTACTTGGCCTGGATCTTCTTGTAGGTGCCGTCCTTCAGGATTTTCTTCAGCGCCACGTTGATCTTGGCCAGCAGTTCCTTGTTGCCTTTCTGTACCGCGATGCCGCAACCCTGGTAGTACTTCGGATCGTTGAACACCGGGCCGACGAAGGCGTAGCCCTTGCCCTTGCCGGTTTTCAGGAAGTCTTCCTCACCCACGGTGGACTCCAGGAACACCGCGTCCAGGCGCTGGCTGGACAGGTCGAGGAAGGCGTCGGTGATCTTGCCGTAGACCTTGATCTGCGCGCCTTTCGGCTTCAGCTTGTCGTTGGCTTCCTGCTGCTGCACGGCGCTGCGCAGCACGCCGATGTTCTTGCCCTTGTACCAGGCGTCGTTGATCTGGGTGCCTTCCTTGGCCAGCAGGCGGCCGGGCACGTTGAAGTACATGTCGCTGAAGTCGACGATCTTGGCGCGCTCGGGCGTGATGCTCATCGAGGCGATGGCGACTTCAAACTTCTTGGCCTGCAGCGCCGGCACGATGCCGTCGAAGTCCATTGCCTTCAGTTCGCACTGCAGCTTGGCTTCGGCGCAGATGGCGCGGGCGATGTCCGGGTCGAAACCGGTGATGCTGCCGTCGGCGGCCTGTTTCGAGAACGGCGGGTAGCTGACATCGGTGACGATGCGGATGGTTTGGGCTTGTGCCAGCAGCGGCAGCGAGCAGATGGCGGTCAGCGCCAGCAGGTGTTTGTAGTTCATGTTGTCTCCGTTTTCCTTTGTCGTCGCGGTGTAGGCATCGCAATCAGCGGCTGTTTCTATCTTAATCCCGTGGGCCTGCCAACCGCGAGTTATTTGTATATACAAATTTGCGGCATTTTTGCCAGTGCGAGATAAAAAATCCGCGGGCAGCCATTTTTTTCGGCTTGACCGCCATCAATGCCGGACAGGGGGCGGTGGCTACAATGGTTGCCGGTGGTCGCGCAGCTGGCGCGACTCCGGGCCGGGACGGCTTCCCGGCACCACCCGCGATCACGCCATGGCCAAGAAATTCCCGCTGCACCCGAAGCACCCCGAGCGTCTGTGCTGGGGCTGCGACAAGTACTGCCCGGCCGGCTCATTGCAGTGTGGCAACGGTTCCGGGCGCACCCAGCACCCGGCCGAGATCCTCGGCGACGACTGGTATCTGTGGGGCGACTGGGGCATCACCCCGGACGGCGATGCGGCGTCACCGGCGCCGGTGATCCCGATCGTTGACCGTTCGCGCTGAGCGCTGGCGCGCCAGGTTTTTCCACTACCCGGGCGCCGGCTGCGTGTCCGCGTGGCCGCTCAACGGCGTGTGGTGACGCCGGATAATTACGCACAAGTGACATCGCTGTACAAAAGCGGCACCATTGCCGCTTGCCGCTTTGCGCGTCGAAAAAAATTATCCTGTTGATAATGAAGGACTAATTTTCTTCCTTGGCGATTTGCTGCGTTGCACCAGTCGCGTCGCGGGGTGTTGTGAGCGGCGGGGATTGCTGAAATGATGCGTACGCAACAGGCTGGGTGCCCATGCGCGCGCTCGGCCGCGACGGCCTCTGCCAGCTGCGCGCGTGGCGCCCCGATCCCGATTCATTTCATCCCGCTTGCCAAGGAGTGAAGCATGTCCCTGCGAGTCGTTGCCGACCGGCAATTGTCAGCCGCCACCGCCATCGTCGCGGTGTTGCCGTTCGCGTCGCCGGCGGCCGGTGGCCGTGCCGCGGCTGTCGTAGGGGCAGGGCGATGACGGCGCCGCTGCAACTGGCGGTGCTGCTGTTGCCGCCGTGTTCGCCGTTCGGCATCGGCTGCTTTGCCGAGCCTTTCCTGCAGGCCAACCGCCTGGCCGGCAAGACGCTGTACCAGCTGCGCTTCTATAGCTGGAACGGCCAGCCGCTGCCGATGGCCGGCGGCATGCGCTACCCGGTGAGCGGTGCGCTGCGCGACGCCGAGGCCTGCGACCAGCTGTTCGTACTCAGCGAGGGCGTGCTGCCGTTCAGCGACGCCGCGCTGTGCTGCCACGCGCTGGCCTTGCTGGCGTCGCGCGTGTCGCTGCTGGGCGGGGTGCACTGCGGCGCCTGGTGGCTGGCCAGTGCCGGCCTGCTCGACGGCTACCACGCCACCATCCACTGGCCGGAACAGCCGGCCTTTGCCGAGCGCTTTCGCAACGTGCTGGCGTCGCAGCACGTGTACGAGCTGGATCGCGGTCGCTTCACCTGTGCCGGCGGCCTCGCGCAGATCGACGGCACGCTGGCGCTGATCGGGCGCCAGCACGGCGTCGAGCTGGTGGAGTCCATCGCCGCGCTGCTGTGCGCCGAGCGCGTGCGCGGCAGTGACGAGCGCCAGCGCGTGCCCTTGCTGGCGCGGGTGGGCGAGAAGCACCCCAAGCTCACCGAGGCGGTGATGCTGATGGAAGCCAATATCGAGGAGCCGCTGACCACCGACGAGCTGGCGCGGCTCACCAACCAGTCGCGCCGCCAGCTGGCGCGCCTGTTCAAGCAATACCTCGACGATTCGCCGTCGCGCTACTACCTGCAGCTGCGGCTGGAGCGCGCGCGTCATCTGTTGCGCAACACCGGCAAGTCGGTGGTGCAGATCGGGCTGTTGTGCGGTTTTTCTTCCGGACCGCACTTTTCCACCGTGTACCGTACCCATTTCGGCATCTCGCCGCGCGAGGAGCGTTTCCCGGGCGACAGCGACCTCGCCGACGAGACCTGAGCCGCTTGCGGCCAACGTTGGCCGCAACCGTGACAGGCTGGCCCAAACAGAAAGCTGCGTGTCTTGATTCTGGATGGAAAGTTTGACGCGCCTCCCTAGAATGGCTCCATCTCAACGCCAGATGAAGGATTCCCAGATGTCCGCTCCTGTTACCCGCCAAACCTTTGATGAAGTGATGGTTCCCAACTACGCCCCGGCCGCGTTCGTTCCGGTAAAGGGTGAGGGCTCGCGCCTGTGGGACCAGCAGGGCAAGGAATACATCGATTTCGCCAGTGGCATCGCCGTGACCAGCCTGGGCCATCTGCACCCGGAACTCACCAAGGTATTGCACGAGCAGGTGGACCGCCTGTGGCACCTGTCCAATACCTTCACCAACGAGCCGGCACTGCGCCTGGCCCGTCGCCTGACCGAAACCACTTTTGCCGAGAAGGTGTTCTTCTGCAACTCCGGCGCCGAAGCCAACGAAGCCGCGCTGAAGCTGGCGCGTCGTTACGCTTTCGACCATTTCGGCGGCAGCAAGACCGGTATCGTGTCCTGCAAGCAGGCCTTCCACGGCCGTACCCTGTTCACCGTGTCGGTGGGTGGCCAGCCGAAGTACACCGAAGGCTTCGCCCCGCTGCCGGGTGACCTGAACCACATCGAATTCAACAACCTGGAAGCCGCCGAGGCCGCCATCAACGCCGGCACCTGCGCCGTGATCGTGGAGCCGGTACAGGGCGAAGGCGGCGTGCTGCCGGCCACCAAGGCCTACCTGCAGAAGCTGCGCGAGCTGTGCGACAAGCACAACGCGCTGCTGATTTTCGACGAAGTGCAGATTGGTGTTGGCCGCTCCGGCGCGCTGTACGCCTACCAGGCCTACGGCGTGACCCCGGATATCCTGACCAGCGCCAAGGCCCTGGGCAACGGCTTCCCGGTAGCCGCCATGCTGACCAGCAACAAGGTCGCCGCCTCCTTCGTGGTCGGCACCCACGGTTCCACCTACGGTGGCAACCCGATGGCCTGCGTCGTGGCCGACAAGGTACTGGAACTGATCGACACTCCGGAAGTGCTGGCTGGTGTGGGCAAGCGTCATGACCTGATCAAGGCTGGCCTTGAGCGCATCAACGCCAAATACGGCATCTTCAAGGAAGTGCGCGGCATGGGCCTGTTGATGGGCGCCGAGCTGCAGGGCGAGTTCCATAACAAGGCCAAGGACATCGTCAACGCCGCTGCCAAGCACGGCCTGCTGGTACTGGTAGCCGGCACCAACGTGCTGCGTATCGTGCCGTCGCTGATCATTCCGGAAGCCGACCTGCAGGAAGGCCTGGCCCGTCTAGAAGCGACCGTCGCCGAACTGGTGAGCAAGGTGGAAGCCAAACAGGCGCAACCAGCGTAATACCCACACACGGCGGCGACCAAGTATCGCCGCCGTTTTTCCCTACAGAGGAAGATTCATGCTTCTTGTCCGCCCCAGCAAGCTGTCCGACCTGCCGCAGATCGAGCGCATGGCGCGCTCTGACGGCCCGGTACTGCACTCCCTGCCGCCCGACCGCGAACGCCTGCAGCAGCGCGTGAACGATTCCGTGCATTCGCTGCGCGCCGATGTCGATTGCCCCGGCGAAGAAAGCTACCTGTTCGTGCTGGAAGACACCGCCAGCGGCCAGCTGCACGGCACCGCCGGCATCATGGCCGTGGCCGGCTACTCCGAGCCGTTCTACGCCTTCCGCAACGAAGTGCTGGTGCACGCCTCGCGCGAATTGAAAGTGAACCACCGCGTGCACGCGCTGGTGACCTCGCACGAGCTGACCGGCCGAACCCGCCTGACCGGCTTCTACTACGACGAAGCCGCGCTGGGCCGCAATATGGCGCTGCCGCAGCTGCTGTCGCGCGCCCGCATGATGTTCATTGCCCAGCACCGCGAACGCTTCAACAACGAGATCTTCTCGGTGCTGCCGGGCGTGACCGACGACAACGGCCGCTCGCCGTTCTGGGACGCCGTCGGCTTCAAGTTCTTCCGTCGCGACTTTGCCGAGATGGAAATGGCCTCCGGTGGCCGCAGCCGCACCTTCATCGCCGAAATGATGCAGGTGGACCCGCTGTACGTGCCGCTGATCGCCGAAGACGCACAACGCGTGATGGGCGAGCCGCACGCCGGCGCGCGCATCAACTACCGCTGCCACCTGGCCGAAGGCCTGGAGCCGGATCATTTTGTCGATCTGTTCGACGCCGGCCCGGTGCTCACCGCGCAGCTGGATGTATGCCGCTCGGTACGCTACAGCCGCCTGCATACCGCCCGCCGTGGCGAAGTGAGCGGCGACACCGTGCCGCACCTGGTCAGCAACACGCTGACCGCCGACTTCCGCTGCCTGCTGGTGGACCTGCCGCCGCTCTTGGGCGACGAAGTGATCCTGCCGCCGCAAGTGGCAGATGCACTGGAAATCGTGGATGGCGACGCCGTGCGTTGCGTCCCGCTGAATAGCGAAGGGGCCCGCTGATGTTCGTATTGCGTATGAGCCGGCCGGATGACATAGACGCGCTGGTACAACTGGGCCACAAGGCTGGCCCCGGTCTCACCACCCTGAAACCCGACCCGGATGCGCAGGGCGCGCGCCTGCAGCGCGTGCAGCGCACCATTGCCGGCACCGCCGAGCTGCCGGAGCAGGGCTACCTGTTCGTGCTGGAAGACACCACCAGCGGCAAGGTGGTGGGGGTGTGCGGCATCGAAGTGGCCGTGGGCCTGGACCAGGCGTTCTGGACCTACCGCATGGATACCTTCGTGCACGCCAGCCGCGAGCTGGGGCTGTGGACGCGCATGGACAAGCTGCACATGTCGCACGGCCTTACCGGCTATTCCGAGCTGTGCACGCTGTTCCTGGACCCGGACTACCGCGTTAACGGCAACGGCTCGCTACTGTCCAAAGCGCGCTTCATGTTCATCGGCCAGTTCCGCGAACGCTTTGCCGAGCGCATCTGCGCCGAAATGCGCGGCTACTTCGACGACAACGGCGAATCGCCGTTCTGGAAGGCGCTGGGTGCGCACTTCTACCGCATCGACTTCCACGAGGCCGACCGCCTGGTGGCGCTGGGCAAGAAATCCTTCCTGGCCGAGCTGATGCCGCGCTACCCGGTGTACATCGACTTCCTGCCGCAGGACGCCCGCGACTGCATCGGCAAGGTGCACAAGGAAACCGAACCGGCGCGCCGCCTGCTGGAAGTGGAAGGCCTGCGCCTGGAGCAGCACGTGGACATCTTCGAAGGCGGCCCGGTGCTGGAAGCCCGCATCGACGACCTGCGCGTGATGCGCGACAGCGGCCTGCGCCGGGTGGAAATCGTGGCCGAAACCGCCGCCGATGCCCCGCGCCAGCTGGTGGCCAACGGCGAGCTGGCCGACTTCCGCGTGATTCTGGCTGCGGCCAACGAGGCGGATGGCGTGGTGTATCTCAGTGCCGAACAGGCGCGCGCGCTGCAGGTGAAGGCCGGCGACAACGTGCGCGTGATGCTGCAGAACCCGGCCAAATAAACCAGGACTTTTGCCGGCAGCCAGCGCTGCCGGCTTACCAACACCAACGGGCACCTCGAAAAACGGGGTTTTTTTCGAGGTGCCCAGACAGGAACACGATAATGAGCAAACTATTCATCGACGGCGCCTGGACCACCGGTAGTGGCGCATCCTTCGTATCGCTCAACCCGGCCAATGGCCAGCCGGTATGGGAAGGCCACTCGGCTTCCGCCGCCGACATCGACGCCGCCTGCGCCGCCGCGCGCCGTGCCTTTGACGACTGGCGCCGCCGCTCGCTGGACGAGCGCATCGCGCTGGTGCGCCGCTTTGCTGAAGTGCTGGGCGAGCACAAGGAAGACATGGCCCGCGCTATCGGCGTGGAAACCGGCAAGCCGCTGTGGGAATCGCGCCAGGAAGTGGCGGCCATGGTGGGCAAGATCGACATCTCCATCCGCGCCTACAACGACCGCACCGGCGAAAAGCGTGGCGAACTGGCCGGCGATACCACCGTGCTGCGCCACCGTCCGCACGGCGTGATGGCGGTGTACGGCCCGTACAACTTCCCCGGCCACCTGCCGAACGGCCACATCGTTCCGGCGCTGATCGCTGGCAACACCATCCTGTTCAAGCCGTCGGAACTCACCCCGCTGGTAGCCGAACTGACCGTGCAGCTGTGGGAAAAAGCCGGTGCACCGGCTGGCGTGATCAACCTGCTGCAGGGCGAGCGCGATACCGGCATCGCCCTGGCGCAGCACCCGGCACTCGACGGCCTGCTGTTTACCGGCAGCTCCGCCACCGGCGTGGCACTGCACAAGCAGTTCGCCGGCCGCCCGGGCTTCATGCTGGCGCTGGAAATGGGTGGCAACAACCCGATGCTGGTGGCTGAAGTCGACAACCTGGACGGCGCCGTACACCACGCCATCCAGTCGTCCTTCCTGTCGGCAGGCCAGCGCTGCACCTGCGCGCGCCGCCTGTTGGTGCCGCACGGCGAGTTCGGCGACCGTTTCATCGCCCGCTTTGCCGAAGTAGCCGCCAAGCTCACCGTTGGCGAATACGATGCCGAGCAGCAGCCGTTCATGGGCGCCATGGTGTCGCTGAAAGCCGCGCAGCACATGTTGGCCGCACAGGACAAACTGCTGGCCATGGGCGCCAAGTCCATCCTGGCCATGCGCCAGCTGGAAGACGGCAAGGCTTTCGTTACCCCGGCCATCCTGGATGTGACCGACATCGCCGCCCAGCTGCCGGACGAGGAATACTTCGGCCCGCTGAGCCAGATCATCCGCTACCACGATTTCGATGAAGCGCTGCAGATCGCCAACCGCACCCAGTACGGCCTGTCCGCCGCGCTGCTGGCCGACGACGAAGCGCTGTGGCAGCGCTTCAACCAGGACATCCGCGCCGGCGTGGTGAACTGGAACAAGCCGACCAACGGTGCCTCTTCCGCCGCACCGTTCGGTGGTACCGGCCTGTCCGGCAACCACCGCCCGGGCGCCTACTACGCCGCCGACTACTGCGCCTACCCGATGGCGTCGGTGGAAGCGGGCAGCCTGGCGCTGCCGGCCCAGCTGTCGCCGGGCATGACTTTCTGAGGGTGTTGTTTCTGCTCATTGACAGCCCGCCACGTGCGGGCTTTTTTGCGTGCGGCCAACCTTGCGCAAGGTTGGCCGCAAAGGATCAGGGCTTGCCGCGCAGGTAGTCGGCGACCGCCGCCGGCGGCAACGGGCGGGCTTCGAGAAAGCCCTGCATCTCGTCGCAGCCGTTGGCCAGCAGCCAGGCCTGCTGCGCCGGGGTTTCCACACCCTCGGCCACGGTGTGGCAGGCCAGCTGTTGCGCCAGGGTGATGATGGTACGCACCACCGCGCGGCCTTCCTCGCGGTCGAGATTGCGCACGAAGGCGAGGTCGATCTTCAGCACCGACACCGGCAGCTGTTGCAGGTAGGCGAGCGAGGAGTAGCCGGTGCCGAAGTCGTCGAGCGCGAGGTGCAGCCCCAGCGCGCGCAGCTGCTGCAGCACCGGCAGCGCCCACTGCAGGTTTTCCATCGCCGCGGTCTCGGTGATTTCCAGCTCCAGCTGCACCGGCTCCACGCCGTGGCGCTGGCAGCTTTGCAGCAGCCAGTCGCGCAGCCCGGCATCGCCGAGCTGGCGCGGTGACAGGTTGATCGCCATGCGGCCAACCTGGTAGCCGTCGCGCTGCCAGGCGGCACGCTGCGCGATGGCCTGATCCAGCGCCCAGCGCCCGAGACGCAGGATGAAACCGGTTTCCTCCGCCACCGGGATGAACTCGCCGGGGCTGATGGCGCCCTCGGCCGCCTGCCAGCGCAGCAGCGCCTCGAAGCCGGCGACGCTGCTGTCGTAGAGCCGCACCCGCGGCTGGTACACCATCGCGAATTGCTGCTGCTGCAGCGCCAGCGCCATCTGGCCGGCCAGCTGCAGCCAGCGGCGGGTGCGTGCCGGCTCGCAATCGCTGAACGCCACCACCGGGGTGCTGACGCTGTGCTTGGCGGCAGTCATCGCCATTTCGGCATTTTGCAGCAGCTGGCCGGCCTGGTCGCCGTCCTCCGGATAGCGGCAGTAGCCGGCACGGGCGCCGGCCTGCAGCTCGATACCGCCGGGCAGCACGAAGGGCGCGGCAAAGGCCTCCAGCAGTTGCTGCGCGCGCTGCAGCGGCTCGTGCTGGCCCGGCATCAGCACGGCAAAACTGTCGCCTTGCAAGCGCATCAGCTGCTCGTCGGGGTGCAGCAGGCGCAGCAGGCGCTGGCTGCCGGCCACCAGCAGCGCGTCGCCGCTGTCGTGGCCGAATACCTGGTTGATGCGGCCCAGCGCGTCGATATTGCACAGCAGCAGCGCGCCGTGCTGGCGCTGCTGCAGGCTGGTGTCCAGCTGCTGGATGGTAGCGTGGCGGTTGGGCAGGCCGGTCAGCTCGTCGTTGAGTGCCAGCCACTGCAGCTGCGAGGTCTGCTGCACCTGTACGCTGATGTCGCTGACAAAGGCCAGCACATAGGCGTGCTGGCCCCACTGCAGCGGCGCCAGCTCGACACTGGCGTGAAACTGGCTGCCGTCGCAGCGTGCGGCGGTCACCTGCTGGCGCTCGCTCATGCGGCGCACGCGGGCGTCGGCGTGGTAGTCGCCACGGTGCTGGCGGTGCGTGCCGCGCAGTGTGCTGGGCACCAGCTGCTCGATCTGGCTGCCGTCCAGCGCGCCCGGCGCGGCATGGAACAGCTGTTCCGCCGCCGGATTGCTGCTGACGATGCGGCCGTCCTGATCCACCACCAGAATGCCCAGCGGCGCGCCGGAAACCAGCGCGTGCAGACGGTTGCGCGCGTCCTCGTGCGCGGTCTTTTCCACAGTCAGCTGCTGGTAGGGTTGCAGCAGGCGGGTCTCGATCACCCCGCGCAGGAAGAAGCCCTGACCGATGACCTTGAACACGTGGCCGAGGCCGTTGGCGACGTCGTCCACCAGCTGGTAGAAGCAGAAAAACAGCTCGCCGAAGGCCAGCACCAGCAGGCCGGCGGTCAGCCACTGCCCGGCGAAGATGGACTGCTGCGCGCGGTGCACGCGAAAGGCCAGCAGCAGGTAGGCGCCCACCAGTAGCCACTCCAGCGAGATTTTCAGCGGCGTCAGGCCGCTGCCCGGCTGATACAGCACCGGCAGCCTGTCGTACAGGCCGACGCCGAGCAGCGCCACCAGCGCACCGTACAGCCACAACAGCGGAATGGCGCGCCGCTGTTGCGGAGTGGGCAACAGCATGCACAGGATGGCCAGCGCCACCATCGCGCGCGCGCCCAGCCATATCACGATGGCCTTCTGCGGCGTGTTGGCGGTGACGAAGGCCGGCAGCAGCGCGTAGGACACGGTGTGCAGGGTATCCAGCGCCGCGATCACCGCGAAACCGACCGCCAGCACCCGCAGCGGGCGGCTGCTGTCGGTGCGGAACCAGGCCATCACCGCCACCAGCAGGCTCATCGCGATGGACAGGATTTCCAGCATGGTGTGGATGGCGGCGTAGCCGGGCAGACGCGCCCAGCCGGGCGACACCAGCTGCAACAGCAGCATCAGCGAGATCAGGAAGCACAGCAGCAGCGCCAGTGGCAGCGGTGACGCGCTGTTGGCGGACGGCGTACTGGCGGGCCAGGACAGAGATAACATGCGGACGGGCTTTCGGCTGGGGTCGCAAAAGGGTGGTCAGGCAGCGCCGTCCGGTGCCGGCGGCAAGTTATCACTTTACCTTAAGTCATGCCCGTCATGCCGCGACAGCGTGCCGGAACTTGATCTGACACCGCCGCCGGTGTGGCAAGGCTGACAACGGGGGACGCCGTCGGTTGCCAGGGTGCTGCGTCGGTGCCGTGCCGCTGGAAAGGTTGGCCGCAATGGTGGAAGTGCAGGAGTGCCACCACGTGACCGGTGTCGATTCCTGCGTCTTTCGTGTGCTGGTGCGCAACGTGTTGCACCTTCAGCAACCGGGCTGTGTTGCCGCCAAAATAAAAAGCGAGGGCTACCCTTTTATTTGGTTAGCCTTCGCTTTGGCGGGGTAGTGTTTACTGGTATTGGCTGGCAGTTGTTTTCAATTGAGCAGCAAAATTGAAAATATCATCGACTGTCGCAATCGGGTGGCGAGTCTCGGTTTTATCTTCGTCAAAAAGACCGATATATTTTTGTGCTCGATTGAAGTGTAGCCGGCAAATTGGCTTTCTATTGTTGTCGTCAATTATGATGCCAAAATAACTTTGCGTATCGCGATGCGCAATGCGTTTTACCTCAATCACTTCCCTGATGATGGCTTTAACAATATGAAAGCCATCCATCTCGTCTTGTGTTGTCAAAATCTTTACATCGGTATCCTCTGCACTTTCAGTCGCTTGTGGTTCTGGTGCAGGAGCTGGTATGTTGATGTTTCCGTTGATAGCTGACTTCAACCTGTCGTTGATCTGGTCATTCAGGAATTGATTCGTGGCCTTCTTGGTTAGCTCAAGAAACTGGTCACGCACCTTTTGCGTGATCATTCCATCATATACGCGAGAAGCAAAGAATTTTACGAAATCTTCTTCTGGCGCAGAAAACTGTGCAGCTATCAGCTTCTTTATTTGACTTACGTATTTTAATTCACCGGCAGCATTGATGATCGATTCAACATCAAAAGCCGATTTTGTCAGCTTAGCCAACTCAGGTACAACGTTTTCATCTATGTCGACCAAATCAAGCTCCAAAAATGGTTTCTCGTCCATTTTGTTGGGCGCGTCTAGGTCAGTGAAGAATTTGTATGTTTGGCCATTGGTAAGGATGGATATCCTTGCGTTGGTTACATGGAAGTAGCGAAACAGCTGAGATGCATGGTTCAGATTGAGTGGCTCACCAATTTTTTTGCACTCAACGAGAATCTGAACCACGCCTTCCTTAAGAATGGCGTAGTCAATCTTCTCCCCCTTCTTCGTGCCGATATCGCAGACGTATTCTGGGGCAACCTCTTGGGGATCAAAAACATCGTACCCAAGAACGCTATGGATAAAAGGCATTACAAAAGCGTTTTTGGTTGCTTCTTCAGTGTTGATGATCGCTGCCTGCTGTTGAACTTTGGCGGAAAGTGCGCTGAGCTTATTGATGAGTTCCATATGACCTCCATGCTGATTGTCATACAGTAAACGCTTATGCATAAGCTATGCAATGAGCGTTTTATCAATCATTGATGCAAAACAGTCACTCAACAATAGCACTCCCATCAGCCCAGCCGCTGCCGCAGCCAGCGGCTGAAGCTCTCCACCCCCCACGACAGCAGCAGCATGGCCAGGATCAGCGTGGCGGCGTTGGACAGCTGGAACAGCGACAGCGCCAGATACAGCTGCTGGCCGAGGCCGCCGGCGCCGACCAGGCCGAGGATGGCGGCGATGCGGATATTGTTTTCCCAGCGGTACAGGGTGTAGGCGACCCACTGCGGCAGCGCCTGCGGCAGCAGGCCGTAGCACAGGCAGGCGAGGCGACCGGCGCCGCTGTGGCGCAGCGCGGCTTCCGCGTCCGGCGGGGTGTTTTCCAGCGTCTGCGCGAACAGCCGGCCCAGCACGCCGCTGGTGTGCACCGCCAGCGCCAGCACGCCGGCGGCCGGACCGAGGCCCAGCGCCAGTACCGCCAGCGCGCCCCACAGCAGATCCGGCGTGCCGCGCAGCAGGTTGAGAAGCAATTGCACCGGCGCGCGCAGCCAGCGTGGGCCGCGGTTGCTGGCTGGCAACGCCAGCAGCGCGCCGCCGATGAAGGCCAGCGCGCTGCCCAGCGCCGAGACGAGCAGTGTCTCCAGCACGCCGTTGCCGACCTGGACAAGGAAATCAGCGTGCAAGGTTGGCCGCAGGAATTCCTGGGCGAAGCGCCATAGTCCGGCGACATCGAACGGGGCCTCGCGCCATTGCGGCCACAGCCACAGCAGCGACAGGGTCAGCAGCAGTAGCGTGCCGGCGGCCAGTCCGGCGCCACCGGCGCGGCTGTGGATGGCGGCACGGCTGACGCGGCTGACGCCCTCGGTCAGCGCCACCAGCGCGGCGAACAGCAGCAGCAGGCTGCCGACTTCGCCGCCGTTCAGCATCCGCAGCGAGGTATCCAGCAGCAGGCCGAGGCCGCCGGCGCCGACAAAGCCCATCACCGCCGAGGCGCGGATCGCGCATTCCCAGCGGTAGACGCTATAGCTGATCAGCTCGGTCGCCGCCTGCGGCAGCAGTGCGTAGCCGAAGATGGCCAGCCGCGACGCGCCGCTGGCAGCCAGTGCCGCCGCGGCCTGCGGTGGCTGCGATTCCAGGATTTCGGCGTAGACCTTGCCCAGCATGCCGCCGTAGGCCAGCCCCAGCGCCAGCACCGCCGGCAGGCTGCCAAGACCCGCGGCGCGCACCAGCAGCAGCGCCCACACCAGGTCCGGCACGCCGCGCAGCACGATCAGCACGCCGCGCAGCAGGCGTTGCAGCCATTGCCAGCCGCGGGCCGGTGCCTCGCCGCACAGCGTGTCGCGCTCCAGCGCGCGGCTGGTCAGCAGCGCCAGCGGCAGGCCGAGCAGCACCGCCAGCGCGAGGCCGCTGCTGGCAATGGCCAGCGTGGTGGCGGTTTCGCGCAGCAGGTCATGCAGGAAGGCGCCGTCGGTGCTCGGCGGGAAGAAGTCGGCGACAAAGCGCCACAGCGTGCCGGCGGTGTCGCCATCGGCCAGCAGCAGCGGGTTGAAGCCGGTGTAGGCCATCGCCGCCAGCAGCAACAGCGGCGTGGCGATGAGGCCGGCCAGCCGCGACGCGCGGGCCGGGTCGTGCAGGCTGGCGCTCAGCATGGCGCGATCCGGATGCCGCTGCCCAGCGCCGGCTCGTCGGCGGTGGCCGGCTGTTCGCCAGCGTACAGCGCCGTCAGCAGCGACGGGGTGACCTCGGCACGCGGCAGGTCGAAGGCGATCTGGCCGTCACGCAGGCCGATCAGGCGCGGGAAGTGGGCGAGCGCGAGCTCGACCGAGTGCAGGCTGACCAGCAGCGTGGCGCCGCGCGCCCGGGCGTCGGCGCACAGCAGCGCCACGGTGTCGTCGGCCAGGCGCGGGTCCAGCGCCGACACCGGCTCGTCGGCCAGCAGCAGCTCCGGCTGCTGGTACAGCACGCGGGCGATGCCCACGCGCTGACGCTGGCCACCGGACAGACGGTCGCAGCGCTGCCACAGCTTGTCGCCCAGCTGTACCCGCTGCAGCGCGTCGCGGATGGCGGCGACATCCTGCGGCCACAGCAGGCGGCGCAGTGCGGCCAAGGTTGACAGCTGGCCGAGCTGGCCGGCGCCGATCGCGGTGACCACCCGTTGCAGCGCCGGCAGCGGCGGATGCTGGTACACGCTGCCGATGCGGCTGCGCAGCCGGCGCAGTGCCGGCGCGCGAAGCTGCCACGGGTCCTGCCCTAGCAGCTGCACGTTGCCACCGTCGGGACGGTGGCCGCTGCCCGCCAGCAGCAGCAGCGAGGACTTGCCGGCGCCGGACGGGCCGATCAGCGCCACCTGCTCGCCCTGCGCCAGCTGCAGCGTGAGCGGCTGCAGGATGCGGTGGCCGTTAAGGCTCAGGCTGGCCGCGTCAAGACGCAGGCTCATTGCAGCAGGCCGGCTTCCTTGGCAGCGGTTTCGATGCCCTTGTAGTTGGCGGCCTTGGTCGGGATGAACTTGCTGGCGCGTTGCAGATCGAGAATGGCCTTGTGCTCGGGGTTGGTCGCATTCAGCTTCAGGAACGCCTGCTGGATTTTCTGCTGCAGTTTTTTATCCAGGCTGCCGCGCACCGTCCAGTTGTAGTCGAAGTACGGCGGGGTGGTGCCCAGCAGCTTGACCTTGCTCTGGTCGACCTTACCGGCCTCGACCAGCTTGTCCCATACCGAGGCGTTCAGCACGCCGGCGTCGACCTTGCCGGAGGCAACCCAGGCCACGGTGGCGTCATGCGCACCGGAGTAGCCGACGCTCTTGAAGAAGGTTTCCGGCTTGATGTGCTGCTTTTGCAGGAAGTAGCGCGGCATCAGGTGACCGGAGGTGGACGAGGCGGAGCCGAAGGCAAAGCTCTTGCCCTTCAGCTGCTGCAGCTTGCTGATGCCGCTGTCGGCATTGACGATGTATTTGGAGGTGAAGCGCGAGTCTTCCTCGCGCTGCACCAGTGGCACCACCTTGCCGCGCTGGCTGGCCTGCACGAAGGTGAAGCCGCCCAGCCACGCCATGTCGATCTGGTCGGCGTTGAGCGCGGTGACCACCGCGGCGTAGTCGCTGACCGGCACGAACTGCACCTTCATTCCCAGCTCTTTTTCCAGGTACTGGCCCAGCGGCGCGAACTTGCGTTGCAGCTCGGTCGGGGCTTCATCGGGAATGGCGGAGACTTTCAGCAGCGCTTCGGCGTGGGACAGGGTAGCGGCGGCCAGCAGCAGGCCTGCCACGGACAGTTTGGCAATGTTCATGAGCGGATTGTCTTTCGGGTTAGGCGGGCAACAGGCCGCCACCATCAAAAAAGCAGTCGCGCGGACTGCTCGGTGCAGGCGGACGATAAGCCGCCAAAGTGGCCGTATTTTATGCCAGATCGGCGCGCGCGCCTAATCGCGTCAGCATAAAACGGGGGGTGGCGCGCCGGCATTGCCGGATGTGCGCGGCGCTTGCGGCCAACCTTGTCGCGGGCAAGGCCACGACGGTGCGGTCGGAGGCGGGGCGGGCGCTCAGTCGACGCGGTAGCGGATCCAGCCGCGTGCCTGCAGGCAGCTGCGGTAAAGGTCGTCGCGCGCGCGCTCGTTGATGTCGTAGCTCTCGGTTTCGGCGTCCTGCCAGTAGGGCAGCGTGCGGCTGCAGCGGGTGTCGGCGGGCGAGCAGAACCAGGACGGTCTGAAGCGCGGCGGCCGGGTGACGCGCTCGCCGGCCAGCGGCGGGAAGGCCTGCGCCGCTTCCTTCTTGCACTGGAAGCTGTCTTCGTCAAAGTTGGCGTCGTAGCGGGTGGCGTGGCGCCACTGGTAAGTGGCGCAGGCGCTGAGCAGAGCGAGGCTCAGCAACACAAGCAGGCGGTTCATGAGGGCGTCCCGTGGCGCAATGCCGATACCCACAGTTTAGCCCGCCGCGCTGCCGGCGTGGCCGGGTGGCGGTTATTCCTTTGGTGGATAAAGAATACAAAATTCATTGGTTTGTATGGTTTTGTCATCGTTTTATGATGGCCCATCTTCTCCTGACCTCTGAATGAAAGCCGACCATGAAACGCAAACTGACCCTGGCCCTGCTGCTGGCCGTGACCGCTACCTCCGCGCTGGCCGACCGCCTCGACGACATCAAGAAAGCCGGCGTGCTGCGTGTCGCCGCCTTCGACAGCAACCCGCCGTTCGGCTTCCTCGACGCGCAGAGCCGCCAGATCACCGGGCTGGATGTGGACGTGGCGCGCCACATCGCCGCCAAGATCGGCGTCAAGCTGGAGCTGGTGCCGACCAATCCGGCCAACCGTATTCCGCTGCTGATGTCGGGCAAGGCCGACCTGATTGCGGCCAACTTCACCGTGACGCCGGATCGCGCCAAGCAGGTCGATTTCAGCCTGCCGTACTTTGCCTCCGGCCAGCAGTTCATCAGCCGCAAGGGCACGCTGGCCACGCCGGCACAGCTGGCCGGCCTGCGCGTGGGTGCGGACAAGGGCACCACGCAGGAGATCACGCTGCGCGAGAAATACCCGGCCACCAAGGTGGTGTCCTACGACGACACGCCGCTGGCGTTTGCCGCGCTGCGCAACGGCAACGTGACCGCGATCACCCAGGACGGCTCCAAGCTGGCGGCCCTGCTGGCCAATGCACCGGACAAGGACAAGTACGAGATCGCGCCGTTTACGCTGACCCGCGAATTCCAGGCCATCGGCCTGCCCAAGGGCGAGGCGCGGCTGCTGAAGGTGGTCAACGAGGTGCTGCTGGGGCTGGAGAAAAACGGCGAAGCGAAAAAGATCTACGACCACTGGTTCGGCCCCGGCACCAAGGCGCCGCTGCCGCGTGATTTCAGGATCGGCGACAAGGCCTGACCCGCCACGGACTCGGCTGATTCGTGCTGCCGCCGGGCTTGCCTGGCGGTTTTTCTTTGCTGAAGGGAGTAAATCATGACACCGCCTGCATGGCTGGGTTATGGCTGGCTGGAGCCGCATTTCATCGGCTGGATGCTGCAGGGCGCGGCGCTGACGGCGTGGCTGGCGCTGCTGGTGTGTGGGCTGGCAACGCTGCTGGGTGTGCTGCTGGCCGCCGGTTACGAGCAGCGCTGGCGTAGCGTGCGCCTGGCGGTGCGGGCCTTTCTGTCGCTGCATCGCAATACGCCGCTGATGGTGCAGCTGCTGCTGTGGTACTTCGGCGTGGCCGGCTTGCTGCCGGAAGCGGTGATGTTGTGGCTGAATGCGCCGCACGAGGTGACGCTGGCCGGCTGGACGCTGGCCTGGCCGTCGTTCGAGTTTGTGGCGGCGCTGATCGCGCTGTCGCTGTACAGCGCGGCGTTTGTCGCCGAGGAAATCCGCGCCGGCATCCGCAGTGTCGCGCCGGGGCAGCACGCGGCGGCGCTGGCGCTGGGGATGACGCCGCGCCAGGTGTTCCGCCACATCGTGTTGCCGCAGGCGCTGCGCGTGGTGTGCCGCCCGTTGCTGGGTCAGTATCTGGGCGTGATCAAGAACACCTCGCTGACCATGGCCATCGGCGTGGCCGAGCTGTCGTACAGCTCGCGCCAGGTGGAGAGCGAGACGCTGCTGACCTTCCAGGCCTTTGCCGTCGCCACGCTGCTGTACCTGCTGCTGGTGCTGGGCGCGCAGCTGGCCGGCGGGCGGGCGCGGCCAACCTTGGGGGGCGGGCGATGACGGCGGTCGAGGTGATCAGCGCCAATCTGGACTACCTGCTGCTGGGCAGCTGGCCGGCCGGGCCGCTGGGCGGCATGGCACTGAGTGTGGTAATCGGGTTGACGGCGGCGCTGCTAGCGTCGCTGCTGGGGCTGGCGGGCGGCATCGTGCTGACGCTGGGGTCTCCGCTGCTGCGGCGTCTGGTGGCGGTATCCGCCGCGCTGCTGCGCGCGATTCCGGTGGTGATGCTGATTTTCTGGTGCTACTTCCTGCTGCCGGTGCTGTTTGCCATCGACGTGCCGGGCACGCTGACGGTGATTGCGGCGCTGGCGCTGATCGGCGGCGCCTTCCTGACGCAGGCGGTGCACGCCGGCATTGCCGCCATCGGCGCCGGGCAGTGGCAGGCCGGGCTGTCGTTGGGTTTCAGCCGCTGGCAGACGCTGCGCCTGATCGTGCTGCCGCAGGCGCTGCGCATCATGGTGCCGTCCTTCGTCAACCAGTGGATCACGCTGGTGAAGGACACCTCGCTGGCCTATATCGTCGGCGTGGCCGAACTGACCTTTGTCGCCTCGCAAGTGAACAACCGCGAACAGGTGTATCCGCTGCCGGTGTTCGCCACGGTGGCATTGCTGTACTGGCTGTGGTGCAGCGGCCTGGTGTGGCTGGGCGCGCGCTGGGAGGCGCACTACGTCAGGGTTGGCCACAAATGACAAAACCCGGCCGCAGCCGGGTTTTGTCGGGTGTGCGGGGTCAGGCCGCAGCCTGTCCACGCCTCGCGGCCCAGCGGTACAGCACGAGGCCGGCGACGATCATCGGCACGCTCAGCCACTGGCCCATGCTGATGATGTCGGACTGGCCGAAGATTCCGGCGTCCGGGGTGCGGAAGAATTCGGCGATGAAGCGGAAGCTGCCGTAGCCGATCAGGAACACCGCCGACACCTGGCCCAGCGGCCGGCGCCGCGCCGAGAACAGCCACAGGATCACGAACAGCGCGAGGCCTTCCAGCGCCGCCTGGTACAGCTGCGACGGGTGGCGCGGCATGGCGTCGACATGCGGGAAGATCATCGCCCACGGCAGGTCGTGGCTGGCGATGCGGCCCCACAGCTCGCCGTTGATGAAGTTGCCGATGCGGCCTGCGGCCAACCCTGTCGGCACCAGCGGTGCGACGAAGTCGCTGATCTGCCAGAAGCTGACGCCTTTCTTGCGCGCGAACAGCAGCATGGCCGCCAGCACGCCGAGAAAGCCGCCGTGGAAGCTCATGCCGCCTTTCCACACCATCAGGATCTCGGCCGGGTGTTGCAGGTAGTAACCGGGCTGGTAGAACAGCACCTCGCCCAGGCGGCCGCCTGCGATGACGCCGAGCACCGCCCAGGTCAGGAAATCGTCGAGATCCTTGCTGGTCCAGCCGCAATCCGGCTGCTGTTTGATGCGGACATGGCCCAGCCACAGGAACAGGCCGAAGCCGACGAGGTACATCAGGCCGTACCAGTGGATGGCCAGTGGGCCAAGCTGGATGGCGACAGGGTCAAACTGGGGATGGATCAGCATTTGTCAGGTATGGGCGTTTGCGGTAAAAGGATAGGGATAAATTATACGGAAAGCGTTACCGGTCGTCGCGCGGCTACCCGCGGTGCGACGCCTTATGTGTAGAACATGCCGGCACCCGCAAGTTCTACCGGCCGGGCACTATCCCGCCCGGCCCGCGACGCGCCGCCCAGATCAAAGCGACAAAGCCATTACTGCATTCAAGGACACATCATGCCTCAATACCGCTCCAAGACCTCGACTTCCGGCCGCAACATGGCGGGTGCCCGCGCCCTGTGGCGCGCCACCGGCATGAAGGACGAGGATTTCCAGAAGCCGATCATCGCCATCGCCAACTCCTTCACCCAGTTCGTACCCGGCCACGTGCACCTGCATAACATGGGTCAGCTGGTGGCGCGCGAGATCGAGAAGGCCGGTGGCGTGGCCAAGGAATTCAACACCATCGCCGTGGACGACGGCATCGCCATGGGCCACGGCGGCATGCTGTACTCGCTGCCTAGCCGCGACCTGATCGCCGACAGCGTGGAGTACATGGTCAACGCCCACTGCGCCGATGCGCTGGTGTGCATCTCCAACTGCGACAAGATTACCCCCGGCATGCTGATGGCCGCGCTGCGCCTGAACATCCCGGTGGTGTTCGTGTCCGGCGGCCCGATGGAGGCCGGCAAGGTCAACTGGCGCGGCACCGAGCGCAAGCTGGACCTGGTCGACGCCATGGTCGAGGCCGCCAACAGCGCGATCTCCAACGAGGACGTGGACAAGGTGGAGCGTTCCGCCTGTCCGACTTGCGGCTCCTGCTCCGGCATGTTCACCGCCAACTCGATGAACTGCCTGACCGAGGCGCTGGGCCTGTCGCTGCCGGGCAACGGCTCGATGCTGGCTACCCACGCCGACCGCAAGGAACTGTTCCTGCGCGCCGGCCGCCTGATCGTCGAGATCACCAAGCGCCACTACGAGCAGGACGACTACAGCGTGCTGCCGCGCAGCATCGCCACCAAGCAGGCGTTCGAGAATGCGATGAGCCTGGACGTGGCGATGGGCGGCTCCACCAACACCGTGCTGCACCTGCTGGCGGCCGCCAGCGAAGCCGGTGTCGACTTCAAGATGACCGACATCGACCGCATCTCGCGCAGCGTGCCCTGCCTGTCCAAGGTGGCGCCGGCGACGCAGAAGTACCACATGGAAGACGTGCACCGTGCCGGCGGCGTGGTCGCCATCCTGTCCGAGCTGGACCGCGCCGGCCTGATCCACCGCGAAGTACCGACCATCCACAGCGCCACCCTGGGTGCCGGTCTGGAGGCGTGGGACATCCGCCGCCACGACGCCGACAGCGAGGTGCACCGCTTCTACCGCGCCGCGCCGGGCGGGGTGCCGACCACCATCGCCTTCAGCCAGAGCATGCGCTACCCGACGCTGGACGACGACCGCGCCGAGGGCTGCATCCGTGACAAGGAACACGCGTACTCGCAGGACGGCGGCCTCGCCGTGCTGTACGGCAACATCGCCGAGCGCGGCTGCATCGTGAAGACCGCCGGCGTCGACGATTCCATCCTCAAGTTCACCGGCCGCGCCCGCGTGTTCGAGAGCCAGGACGACGCGGTAGCGGCGATTCTGGCCGACAGCGTGGTGGCCGGCGACGTGGTGGTGATCCGCTACGAAGGCCCGAAAGGCGGCCCGGGCATGCAGGAAATGCTGTACCCGACCTCGTACCTGAAGTCCAAGGGCCTGGGCAAGGAGTGCGCGCTGCTGACCGACGGACGTTTCTCCGGCGGGACCTCCGGCCTGTCCATCGGCCACGTGTCGCCGGAAGCGGCGGAGGGCGGCGCCATCGGCCTGGTGGAAGAGGGCGACCGCATCGAGATCGACATCCCGAATCGCGGTATCCATCTCGCGGTATCCGACGAAACGTTGGCCGCACGCCGCGCGGCACAGGAAGCCCGCGGCGCGCAGGCGTGGAAGCCGCTGGATCGCCAGCGCGTGGTCAGCCCGGCGCTGCGCGCCTACGCCGCGATGACCACCAGCGCCGACACCGGCGCGGTGCGCGACGTGTCGCAGGTCGAGCGCAAGTAAGCCCATCCCCGTTGCGGCCAACCTTGGCCGCATTCGTCACAACGGCAGCCCCCGCGGGCTGCCGTTTTTCATCGCGTCCGGCTTGCGGCCAACCTTGGCAGCGGGCGGGGAGTGTGTTCTCCTTGCGCCTTTGCCGCCGGAGCCACCGATGATCCCACCTTCCCCGCTTGACGCCGCGCTGGCGCAGTATTTCGGTTTTGACGGCTTCCGCGACGGCCAGCGCGAGGTGGTGCAGGCGCTGCTGGATGGCCATTCCGCGATGGCGATCTTCCCCACCGGCTCCGGCAAGTCGCTGTGCTACCAGCTGGCGGCGACGCAGCTGCCGCACCTGACGCTGGTGATCTCGCCGCTGTTGGCGCTGATGCGCGACCAGCTGGCGTTTTTGCAGCAGAAGGGCATCGCCGCCGCGGCGATCGATTCCAGCCAGAGCCGCGACGAGGCGCAGCAGGTGATGGCCGACGTGCGCGCCGGGCGCATCAAGGTGCTGATGGTGTCGGTGGAGCGGCTAAAGAACGAGCGCTTCCGCCGCTTTATCGCCGAGGTGCCGCTGTCGCTGCTGGTGGTGGACGAGGCGCACTGCATCTCGGAGTGGGGCCACAATTTCCGGCCGGATTACCTCAAGCTGCCGCAGTACCGCGAGCAGCTGGCCATCCCGCAGGTGCTGCTGCTGACCGCCACCGCCACCCCGGCGGTGATGCAGGACATGGCAAGCCGCTTCGATATCGCCCCCGAGCACATCACCGTTACCGGCTTTTACCGCCCCAATCTGCACCTGCACGTGCGCGCGGTGGCGCAGGCGGACAAGGACGCGATGCTGCTGAAGCTGCTGGCGCGCACGCCAGGCGCCGCCTGCGTGGTGTACGTCACCCAGCAGCAGACTGCCGAAACGTTGGCCGCACGGCTGCTGGCGCAGGGCGTCGGCGCCGCCGCCTACCATGCCGGGCTGGACAGCGCGCTGCGCGAGCAGATCCAGGACGAGTTCATGCGCGGCGACACGCCGGTGATCGTCGCGACGATTGCCTTTGGGATGGGCATTGACAAGGGCAATATCCGCCAGGTGATCCACTACGACCTGCCGAAATCGGTGGAGAACTACAGCCAGGAAATCGGCCGCGCCGGCCGCGATGGCGAGGTATCGCTGTGCACGCTGCTGGGCAACCGCGACGGCCTGCACGTGCTGGAGAACTTCGTCTACGGCGACACGCCGCAGCAGGCGTCGATCGCGCTGGTCTTGCAGCGCATCCGCGACGAGGCGCAGCACGGGCAGTGGGAGATGACGCTATACGGCTTGTCGGCGGACAGCAATATCCGCCAGCTGCCGCTGAAGACGCTGCTGGTGTATCTGGAGGTGCAGGGCGTGCTGCAGGCGCAGTACAGCTACTACAGCGAGTACCGCTTCCAGCTGCGCGAGGACGAAGATGCGCTGCTGGCGCACTTCAAGGACGAGCGCCGCGAGTTCGTCGCCGCGCTGCTGGCGCACAGCAAGCTCGGGCGCAGCTGGTACGCGTTCGACTTCGACAGCTTCCTGCAGGCCTTCCCCGGCCAGCGTCAGCGCGCGGTGACGGCGCTGGAATTCATGGATGAGCGTGGCTGGCTGACGCTGGAAACCAAGCAGATGACCGAGGTGTACGCGGTGAATGACGCCGCGTTCGATGTCGCCACGCTGGCCGCTAGTCTCTATCGCCAGTTCCAGGCGCGCGAGGACAGCGAGCTTATGCGCTTGCAGCAGATGCTGAGCCTGTTCGAAACGGAAAGCTGTCTGAGCTTCGCGCTGGCCAGCTACTTCGGCGACAGCGCGGCGCCGCGCGAGTGCGGCCATTGCCTGGTGTGTCGCGGCAAGCCGGCGCGGCTGCCGGCGGCACCGGAGCAAAGTACGCTGGACGCCGCCACGCTGCACGGCGCGTTGGCGGCGCTGCACGACAAACTGGGCGCGGCCGCGGAGGCGCATCTGGCGGCCTGCTTCCTGTGCGGCATCACCCTGCCGCGGCTGACGGCGCTGCGCGCGGCGCGGCTACCCGGTTTCGGCCGCTTCGCCGGCTATCCGTTTGCCCGCGTGCGTGAGCTGTTGTCGGTGGGGATGGCGTAAGGGGAGGGCGTTGCGGCCAACGTTGGCCGCAAGGTCTGGATGCTCAGTAGAAGCCGAGCGCGCCCAGCAGGCTGAAGATCAGCACGAAGCAGGTGATGCCGGTCAGCAGCAGATTGGTCTGCTTTTCCTTGTGCAGAGAGGTCTCCAGCGAGCGCTCCTGCGACTGCAGGCTGTGCAGCTTGTGCTGCAGCTCGGCGCGCTCCTCGTCGTGGCGTGACAGCGTGCTCAGCAGCGCGTTGAGTGACACCTCGGTCACCTTGGCGGTGTCCCAGCCGCTGATCAGCTGCCGCACCCGCGCCTTGTGGTAGCGGCCGTGCACCTGGGTGCTGTCGTCCCACTCGAAATCGAAACCGTGCGCTGCCAGCCGGCTGTTGCGGTGCGTGCGCGCCTCTTCGCCCTCCGCCTCCGGCGCTGGCAGCACGCTCGGCAGTACGCGGTAGTCCGGGTAGCGCTGTTTCAGCCAGTTGATCGCCTGCGAGTAGGCGTAGCCGGACAGGCCGAGGCCGGCGATCTCGGGGCTGAGGTTGAAGCCGGATTTCGGCCCGAACGACACCGTGTGCGACGGATGATCGACCGTCACCTGCAGGCAGTTGCGGGTGTTCATCCACTCGGACGCCTCGCCGCGCATGGGCTGCCACTGGCTGCCCTCGGCACGGGCGAAGGTGACGAACTGGATGCGGAAAAAATCGGACTGGAAGGTATGGCCGCTGCTGATGCGGCTGAACAGGTAGATCGGCACCCCGTTGTCGAGCAGCGCGATCAGCTGCTCCGCCTGCGGCGTGCTGCGCCCGGCAAGATGGCTCTCGTCCTCCGGCGACGGCAAGGGGATAGCCTCCGGCTCGCTGGCGGTTTTGTCGATTCTGGGTGGCGTTTTCAGGCTTCGGCTGGACATGGCGGCATGGTTTCAATCGTGCGTGGCGGCTAGCGTACACCATTGGCTGCCGGACGTCAGGAAACGAGGGCGGGGGGCATTGCCATTGCGGCCTTCGCTGGCGGGCGTTGGCTACTTTTGTGACGGCAAGGCAGCGGTCTGCCATGAGCGATCGGTTGTGCACTGCCATCTTGAAGATGGCTTCTTGCACGAATGCTCTCCCGGAAACTTGCAAAAAAACAGGTCTCTGTCCGCCTGCCCGGATTGGTCTATATCTTGGTCAGTAGCCCAAGAATCCTCCGCTCACGAGGGGCCTCTTGGGGGTGATGAACCCGATCGGGAGGGCATGGAGTCATGTTCAACAAGGATCGTTTTATCCAGGATTGCCTGAGTGCCGTTTCCGGAGGCCATGAGGCGATTAGTGAGCTGGTGGCCGAAGCGGTGTCGGATAGCGCCGGGGTGATGGCCGAGCTTGGCGAGCCGGTACATGCCGGCCTTACGCCGCTGTTCAGGTCCCCCGAGCTTACCGTCATCAGCTTTGTGTGGGCGCCGTGCATGAGCCTGATGCCGCACAATCACCAGATGTTTTCGGTCGTCGGCATCTATACCGGACGCGAGGACAACGTCTTCTGGAAGCGGGCGGGAGCGACGATCGCGGCAGTCGGTGCCAGGTCGCTGGGGGCTGGAGATGTTGCCACGCTCGACCACGACGTCATCCATTCCGTGCTGAATCCGATCGGAAAAATGACTTGTGCGATACACGTCTATGGTGGGGACTTCTTCGCTCCCCCTGTACCGCGCAGTGAATGGGATCACGAAACGCTCATCGAAGCGCCATGGAATGTCGAGCACGCCAAGTCGCTGTTTCGGGAGGCCGAGGCACGCTTTCGTGCGAGTCCCGGCTAGGCAGCGCGGTTGCGGCCAACCATGATGTGCCGGCCAAGCTCAATCAGTACGCAATGAAAAATGGCTGCTTCCGTCACCGGAAGCAGCCATTTGCCCTTTCAGAGCAGACCAGCCGGCTTGTCACGCCAGCCCGGCCTGATGCTCACGCCAGATCGAAACGGTCCAGGTTCATCACCTTGCTCCACGCCGCCACGAAGTCGTTGACGAACTTCTGCTGCGCGTCGCTGCAGGCGTACACCTCGGCCAGTGCCCGCAGCTGCGAGTTGGAGCCGAACACCAGGTCCACGGTGGTGGCGGTCCACTTCGGCGCGCCGGTGGCGCGGTCGCGGCCTTCCAGTACACCGTCGGTGGCGGATTTCTGCCACTTGGTACCCATGTCGAGCAGGTTGACGAAGAAATCGTTGCTCAGGGTTCCGGGGCGTTGGGTGAATACGCCGTGCTGCGTCTGGCCAGCGCCCAGCACGCGCAGGCCGCCGATCAGGACCGTCATTTCCGGCGCGCTCAGCGTCAGCAGCTGTGCCTTGTCGATCAGCAACTCGGCCGCGGCGCCCTCCAGCCCCGGCTGCACGTAGTTGCGGAAGCCGTCCGCGCGCGGCTCCAGCACCGCGAAAGAGGCGACGTCGGTCTGGTCCTGCGTGGCGTCGGTGCGTCCCGGTGCAAACGGTACGGTCACCTGCTGGCCGGCTTGCTTGGCGGCGGCCTCGATGGCGGCACCGCCGGCGAGCACGATCAGGTCGGCCAGCGAGATCTTCTTGTCGCCGGCGGCGCCGGCGTTGAAGTCCTGCTGGATCGCGGCCAACGTTTGCAGTACCTGCGCCAGTTGCGCCGGCTGGTTGACGGCCCAGTCCTTCTGCGGTGCCAGACGAATGCGGGCGCCGTTGGCGCCACCGCGCTTGTCGCTGCCGCGGAAGGTGGCGGCGGAGGCCCAGGCGGTGCTAACCAGCTGTGCCGTGCTCAGGCCGGAGGCGAGCACCTTGGCCTTCAGCGCGGTGATGTCCTGCGCGTCGACCAGCGGGTGGTCCACCGCCGGCACCGGGTCCTGCCAGATCAGTTCTTCTTGCGGCACCAGCTTGCCGAGGTAACGGGCGCGCGGGCCCATGTCGCGGTGGGTGAGCTTGAACCAGGCACGGGCGAAGGCGTCGGCAAACGCAGCCGGGTCCTGGTGGAAGCGGCGGGCAATCGGTTCGTAGATCGGGTCGAAGCGTAGCGACAGGTCGGCGGTGGTCATCATCGGCGGGTGCTTTTTGCTCGGGTCGTGCGCGTCCGGAATCATGTGTTCCGGCTTCACGTCCTTGGCTACCCACTGGTGCGCGCCGGCCGGGCTCTTGGTCAGTTCCCACTCGTAGCCGAACAGGGTATCGAAGTAGCCGTTGTCCCAGGTGGTGGGGTTGGGTTTCCACGCGCCCTCGATGCCGCTGGTGGTGGTGTGCACGCCCTTGCCGCTGCCGAACCGGTTGATCCAGCCCAGGCCCATTTCCTCGATCGGTGCGCCTTCCGGCTCCGGGCCGACCAGGGCCGGGTCGCCGGCGCCGTGCGCCTTGCCGAAGGTGTGGCCGCCGGCCACCAGTGCCACGGTTTCCTCGTCATCCATCGCCATGCGGGCGAAGGTTTCGCGCACGTCACGGCCGGAGGCGACCGGGTCCGGGTTGCCGTTGGGGCCTTCCGGGTTCACGTAGATCAGGCCCATCTGTACTGCGGCCAGCGGGTTGGCCAGCTCGCGCTCGCCGCTGTAGCGCTTGTCGCCCAGCCAGGTGCTCTCCGGCCCCCAGTAGATGTCTTCCTCCGGCGACCAGATGTCCGGGCGGCCGCCGCCGAAGCCGAAGGTCTTGAAGCCCATCGATTCGAGCGCCACGTTGCCGGCGAGGATGAACAGGTCGGCCCACGACAGTTTGCGGCCGTATTTCTGCTTGATCGGCCACAGCAGGCGGCGTGCCTTGTCGAGGTTGCCGTTGTCCGGCCAGCTGTTGAGCGGGGCAAAGCGCTGGTTGCCGGTGCCGGCGCCGCCGCGGCCGTCGGCGATGCGGTAGGTGCCGGCGGCGTGCCAGGCCATGCGGATCATCAGGCCGCCGTAGTGGCCCCAGTCGGCCGGCCACCAGTCCTGCGAGTCGGTCATCAGCGCGTGCAGGTCGGCGACCACGGCGTCCAGGTCCAGGGTCTTGAATTCGGCGGCGTAGTCGAAGCTCGAGCCCATCGGGTCGGATTCGGCGCCGTGCTGGTGCAGGATGCCGAGCTTCAGCTGGTTCGGCCACCAGTCTCCGTTGGAGGGGCCGCCGGCTACGGTGTGCGGGGCGGCGCTACCCGAGAACGGGCACTTGGCTTCTGTCGACATGGTTATCTCCTGTTGGTTTTGGTTGCCGGTGGCGCCCGCGCTGGCGGGTCCGTGGCGGCTTGTTTGGATTAGCTGGATTACTTGGGGTGAGTGAGGTGGCCGGCGGCGGCTTGGCAGGGGCCAGGCGGCGCGTTGCGGCCAACGTTGCGGCTTACTGCATCCACACCAGATTGGCCCACATCTCGTCGAGGGCGATGTGCTGCTGGAAGAAACGTTTCATGGCCTTGCTCCTTGCAGATCAGTTGATGACTGGATTATGGATAGTGGTTAATTATTTGTTAAATTGATTGTTATTTTTGATGTGTTAGTTTTTTGCTATTTTATCGGTCATGCCGCCCGCATCGGGTGCCCGTTGCGCCGTGCTGGTGCATGCGCCATGCCGTCGTGATTCTTTTTATAGCGACAAAGTGGCGAACTGGCAGGGCTGGAGGCGCTTTTTGCTGGCACGGCAATTGCTGAAGTAATGGCGAGGGTAGCCGTGGTGGCTGCGCCTCGCTTGAGAGTCTGTCCCGTTGCTTCGGTCTGCATACTGCTAGACACGCCCGTTCCCGCGCTGGGGGCGGGCGATTTTTTTGCGCCGCGCGCGCGCCGAGGCGGTTAAGCAATACCGCGCAACGCGCTATACTCGCCGCTTCGATCACCGGGGGTGTCTGCCACAGGCAGACTGAGAGAGACCCCAGAACCTGATCTGGGTCATGCCAGCGGAGGGAGCGTGATGCGCGGCCGGGCCGCGTCCCGCTTCTTCTTTTGGTCGGCACCATTACCAAAAGAGGATGTCTGCAATGTTCAAGAAGACCGTACTGCTGCTGGCGCTGGCCGGCGCCTCCCTGACCACTCTGGCCGCCGAGCTGCGGGTGATGACGCACAGCTCGTTCAGCCTGCCCAAAGAGCGCATCGCCGAGTTCGAGAAGCAGAGCGGCGCCAAGCTGGCCATCATCAAGGGCGGCGATGCCGGCGAGATGCTCAACAAGCTGATCCTGACCCGCGCCAATCCGGTGGCGGACGTGGTATACGGCATCGACAACACCCTGATCGGCAAGGCCAACGCCGCCGGCGTGCTGGAGCCGACCAGCAGCAAGGTTGGCCGCAACGTGGCCACCGCCAGCCTGCCGGGCGCGGTGGCCGTCGACTACGGCTACGTCACCCTCAACATCGACAAGGCCTGGTTCGCGAACAGCAAGCTGCCGTTGCCGGCCACGCTGGACGACCTGGCCAAGCCGGCCTACAAGAACCTGCTGGTGGTGGAAAACCCTGCCACCTCCAGCCCCGGCCTCGCCTTCCTGCTGGCGACCATCGCCGGCAAAGGTGAAGAGGGCGCCTTCCAGTGGTGGGGCAAGCTGCGCGACAACGGCTTGAAGGTGGCCAAGGGCTGGAGTGAGGCCTACTACACCGATTTCACCCGCAACGGCGGCGCGCGGCCTATCGTGGTCAGCTATGCCACCAGCCCGGCGGCGGAAGTGTTCTACAGCAAGGAAAAACTGGCCGAATCGCCGACCGCCAACCTGGCGCTGAAGGGCGGCGTGTTCATGCAGGTGGAGGGCGTGGCCAGGGTCAAGGGCGGGCAGCAGCCTGCGCTCGCGCAGCAGTTCGTCGATTTCCTGCGCGGCGAGGCGGTGCAGAAAGAGCTGCAGACCAGCATGTGGATGTACCCGGCGGTGGCCGGCGTGGCGCTGGCGCCGGTGTTCAAGCACGCCGAGCAGCCGGCCAGCTTCAGCAACCCGGATCTGAAGGCGATGCAGCACAAGACCGCCGCTTGGGTCAGCCGCTGGACGCGGCTGGTGATCAAGAACGCGCCGTGATGCGGCAAGCTGCCGGCGTGCTCCGGCAGCGGGTGTACCAAGCAACGGTAACGGCGGCGGCCGTTACCAGTTTGCGCGGAAAGCCCCGGCATTCATGCCGGGGATGGATAGCGCGGACGCAGCAGGTGTCCTTTTTGGCAAATGCTTAGGATTCTAAAGCGGACGCGATACACTAAACGCCATGCAACGACTTCAAGCCTTCAAATACGAACTCATGCCCAACGGCGAACAGCAGCGCAACATGCGCCGCTTCGCCGGAGCGTGCCGTTTCGTGTTTAACAAGGCGCTGGCGTTGCAGAAGGATCGCCAGGCGCAGGGCGAGAAGAAACTGAGCTACGCTGCGATCTGCAAGGCGTTGGTCGAGTGGAAGCAGCAAGCCCAAACGCTTTGGTTGAACGAAACACCCAGCCAAGCTTTGCAGCAGTCGCTCAAGGACCTCGACCGCGCCTACAGTAACTTTTTCGCCAAACGCGCTGCGTTTCCCCGTTTCAAGAAGAAGGGGCAAAGAAACAGCTTCCGCTACCCGCAAGGCTGCAAGATCGATCAGGCGAATAGTCGCCTCTTCCTGCCAAAACTCGGCTGGCTGCGCTACCGCAACAGCCGTGAGGTGTTGGGCGAGATCAAGCAGATCACGGTTTCTCATCATGCTGGCAAGTGGTTTGTCAGCATCCAGACCGAGCGTGAGGTGGCGCAGCCTGTCCCGCAAGGCGGTATCGTCGGTATCGACATGGGTATCGCCCGTTTTGCCACCTTGAGCGATGGCAGTTTCATCGCGCCGGCAAATAGCTTCAAACGGCACCAGGCTGGGCTGCGCAAGGCGCAGCAGGCGTTAAGCCGGAAAACCAAGTTCTCGAACAACTGGAAAAAGGCGAAAGCCCGCGTCCAGCGGCTGCATGCCCGTATCAGCAACGTCCGCAAAGACTTTTTGCACCAGGCCACGACTGCAATCAGCCAAAACCACGCGATTGTGTGTATCGAAGACCTGAAGGTGCGGAATATGTCCAAGTCAGCAGCGGGCAGCGCCGAACAACCAGGGCGGAACGTCCGCGCCAAGGCGGGGTTGAACAAAGCGATCTTGGATCAGAGCTGGTTCGAGTTTCGCCGGCAGTTGAGCTACAAGCTGGCTTGGCAGGGCGGACACCTGATCGCTGTGCCGCCACGCAATACCAGCCGCACCTGTCCGTGCTGCGATCATGTCTCGGCAGATAACCGACGGACGCAGGCAAGGTTCGAGTGTGTGGCGTGCGGGCTCGATGAAAACGCCGATGTAGTCGGTGCGATCAATGTACTAAGGGCGGGACACGCCCGGTTAGCCTGTGAAGTGAACGCTGAGGTAATGGCGTCAGCAGCAGGAACCCACCGAGGCGATCTGGCCGCCTAGCGGCTGGCCGCGGTAGGAATCCCCGTCCTTCCCAGTCTTGAGGCTGGCGAGCGATAGCGAGAGGACGGGGAGGATGTCAACGTTTTCCATTGTCGTGATGCAGAAAGTGTTGCCCTTGTCTGATTTTCGCTGGCTGGCCTTGCCGCCGCTGTCATTCCTGCTGCTGCTGGTCGGGCTGCCCTTGTCGCGCCTGCTGTACGAGGGCGGGCTGGCGTTCAGCCCGGCGCTGCTGAGCGACGCCTACCTGCAGTGGCGCCTCGGCTGGTCGCTGCTGCAGGCGGCGGCCACCTGCGGGCTGACGCTGCTGTTGGGCCTGCCGCTGGCGTGGGTGTTGGCGCACTTCGAGTTTCGCGGCCGCGCGCTGCTGTTGCGGGTGCTGATGCTGCCCTTCGTGATGCCGACGCTGGTCGCCGGCCTCGGCGTGCTGGCGCTGTTCGGCCCGCACGGCGTCAGCGGGCTGAACTTGCAGGACACGCCGTGGCTGCTCTTGTACGGCAACCTGTTCTACAACCTGCCGCTCTTGATCCGCGCCGCGGTGGATGGCTTCGACCACGTGCCGGCCAGCCGGCTGATGGTGGCGCGCACGCTGGGCGCCTCGCGCTGGCGCGCGTTCTGGCGCGTGGAGTGGCCGGTGGTGCGGCCGTGGCTGGCGTCGGCGCTGTGCCTGATCTTCCTGTACTGCTTCTCCGGCTTCGGCCTCGCGCTGCTGCTCGGCGGCCAGCGTTACGCCACGGTGGAGGTCGAGATCTACTCGCTGGTCGCCTACGAGCTGAACCTGGCCGACGCCGGTGCGCTGGCGCTGCTGATGCTGCTGCTCGGCGCCGTCATCGCGTTGCTGTACGCGCTGATCGAGCGCCGGCTGGCGCGGCCGGACAAGCGCAGCCCGCCGCTGCGCCAGCCGGTGCAAGGTTGGCCGCAACGACTGCTGCTCTTGGCCTGCCTGCTCGTGCTGGCGCTGTTCGCCGCCGCGCCGCTGCTGGCGGTGCTCTTGCGCGCGTTGCTGGCCGATGCTGCGGCGTGGCAGGTGCTGCTGCAGGACGACACCCTGCTGGCGCTGGGCAATACGCTGCGTTTCTCGCTGCTGGCGCTGCTGCTGGCGACTCTCCTGGGCCTGCTGCACGGGCTGGCGGCCAGAAGCAGCGCCGGCCTGCGCGCGCTGATGTTCCTGCCCTTCATGGTGTCGCCGGTGTGCGTCGCCTTCGGCCTGCTGCTCGCCTATCCCGCCTACAGCGCGACGCTGGCGCTGCTGGTGGCCGCCTACGCGCTCCTGGCCTACCCGTTTGTCGCCAAGGCGGTGGTCAGCGCCCGCGACGCCTTGCCGGCGGCGCTGCCCAATGCCGCGCGCACGCTGGGCGCGTCGCCGTGGCGCGTATTCTGGCGCGTCAGCCTGCCGCTGATGCGCCCGGCGCTGCGGCGCGGCATGGCGTTTGCCGCCGCCACCGCCGTCGGCGAGTTCGCGGTCAGCCTGTTCCTGTCGCGCCCGGAGTGGCTGACGCTGACCACGCTGATCTACCAGCATCTGGGCCGCCCCGGTGCGGCCAACCTTGAGGCGGCGCTGGTGTTGTCCAGCGTGCTGTTGCTGCTGGCGCTGCTGGCATTCATGGCCATCGAGTGGCCGGAGAAGACCCATGCTCGAACTTCGTGACCTGGCGCTGGCCTTTGCCGGCCGCCGCGTGCTGGACGGCCTGTCGCTGCAGGTGGCCGCCGGCGAAACCGTGGCCCTGCTTGGCCCCTCCGGCGAGGGCAAGTCCAGCCTGCTGGCGGTGGTCGCCGGCCTGCTGCGGCCGCAGCGCGGGCAGGTGTGGCTGGGTGGGCGCGACATCAGCCGCCTGCCGCCGGAAGAGCGCCAGCTGGCGATGATGTTCCAGGACCACGCCTTGTTTCCGCACCTCGACGCCGCGGCCAACGTCGCCTTCGGCCTGCAGGAACGCGGCGTGCCGCGCGCCGTCGCGCGGCAGCGTGCCGAGGCGGCGCTGGCGGCGGTGGGCCTGGCCGGCCGTGGCGCGGCGGCCTGCCATCAGCTGTCCGGCGGCGAGCAGCAGCGGGTGGCGCTGGCGCGGGCGCTGATCGGCGAGCCGGCGCTGTTTCTGCTCGACGAACCGTTTTCCAGCCTCGACACCCATCTCAAGCAGCAGCTGATCGACGACCTGCGCCAGCGGCTGTCCGCGATGGCGGTGCCGACGCTGCTGGTGACGCACGACCGCCACGAGGCGTTCGCGCTGGCCGACCGCGTCGCCATTTTGCAGGGTGGGCGTCTGATCCAGGTCGGCACCCCGGGCGAGGTGCTGGCGCGACCGGCCAGCGCCTGGGTTGCGCGCTTCGTCGGCTTCGACAACGTCGCCGCCGATCACGCCATCCCGCCGGCGGCGTTCCGGCTCGGCGACGGCCAGCCGCTGCGCACGGTGAAACTGGTCGAGCCGCGGGTGGAGGGCTGCCGCGTGGTGGTGGCCGGCGACGACGGTGACTGGGTGCTGTCGCTGTCGGCGCGCGAGCTGGCCGCGCAGCCATACCCGCAGCGCGGCGGCCATCTGGCGGTGGGCATCGATCACGCGGCGTTGCTGCGCTGGTAGCCCTGTTACGTGGCAGGCGTCCGTCGCCGGGCTTGAGGCGGAACAGGTGCCGGGCGCGGCTTTTGGTGTAAACTGCCACGCCTGTTTCCGGATAATTGCAGAAAGAACGCACCATGAAGCCGCATATTCTCGACACCCTCCACCAAGCCCGCAGTGCGCTGGACGCGCTGCTGGCCAATCCGGCGGCGCTGGCTGCCATCGGCGACGCCGGTGATGCGCTGGTGAAGGCCTTCCGTCAGGGCAAGCGGGTGTTCAGCTGCGGCAACGGCGGCTCGATGTGTGACGCGATGCACTTTGCCGAGGAGCTGTCTGGCCGCTACCGGCTGAACCGCAAGGCGTTGCCGGCGGCCAGCATCAGCGACCCCAGCCACATCAGCTGCGTCGGCAACGACTACGGCTACGAGGCGATCTTCTCGCGCTATCTGGAGGCGCACGCCGGGCAGGGCGACGTGCTGCTGGCGATCAGCACCAGCGGCAGCAGCAAGAACATCCTTGCCGCGGTGAACGCGGCCAAGGCGCTGGGCGTCACCGTGGTGGCGCTGACCGGCCGCCCCGGCTCGGTGATCGGCGAGCTGGCCGACATCGACGTTTGCACCCCCGGCGGCCAGTACGCCGACCGCGTGCAGGAGCTGCACATCAAGGTGATCCACATCCTGATCGAGTCGGTAGAGCGCGAGCTATTCCCGGAAAACTACGCCTGATTGTCATCTGCATGAAATATAAAGCCTGCGCCAGCGCAGGTTTTTTTTTATTCAATTGCGACATGGTGTTACGGATTTTTCTTCGTGCTTTTCTGCTGGTGTCCAGGCTTTATTAGTTAAGGATTGGCATAAAAATCGTTCCGGTATGTTCTGGCAAGGCCTGGCTTGTGGATTGTGCGTTGAATATTACAAATTTCGTCATGAAATTGCTTATAGGCTATGCCTTTGGCAACTAAGTAAAAACACCGAGTGCAGAAAGATCACATTGCACTAGGCCCGGGTTGGCACTAGACATCAACAGTGATGTCATCGGGATTACCCCTGCTGACGCGCTCAACCCACCGGAGCCACCCCCATGCTGCGCAATCCCACCATTGGTCAGCGTCTCAGTTTTCTGGTTGTCGTCCTCCTTGCCATTGCCGCCTTTCTCGGCGGCTACGGCATGTATACCCAATCCAAGATTCTTGCCGACTTTTCAAGCACCTATCACGACCGCGTGGTGCCGTTGCAGCAGCTGAAGCTGGTGGCGGACGGCTACGCGGTCAGCATTGTCGACGCCGCGCACAAGGTCCGCGCCGGCGCGCTGAACCGCGACGGTTTCCTCGCCAATCTGGACCGGGCCCGCGCGCAGATCCGCCAGCAGTGGCAGGCCTATCGCGCCACTGAGCTGACCGCGCAGGAGTTGCAGCTGGCGCAGGATGCCGAAACCAGCATGAAGCAGGCGGATCACAGTGTCGACCGCCTGCGCGAACTGGTGGTGGCCGAAGATAGTGCCGGTTTGCAGACGTTTAATGACACGCAGCTTTATCCGGGGCTGGATCCGGTATCCGGGCGCATCTCCGCGCTGATCGACCTGCAACTGAAGGTGGCGGCACAGGAGTACGCCGCGGCCGAGGCCGACGCCGCCTTCTGCGCGCGGGTGTCACTGGCGCTGATGCTGCTGGGCATGGTGCTGGGCGCGGCGCTGGGTTACACCATCATCCGCCGCCTGCTGTCGCAGCTGGGCGGCGAGCCGGATGATGTGGTGGCGCTGGCCGGGCACATCGCCGGCGGCGACCTCAGCCGGCAGCTGCCGGTGCGCGCCGGTGACCGCCACAGCATCGTCGCGTCGATGGCGCTGATGCAGCAGGCGTTGATCGCGCTGGTGTGCAATCTGGACGGCATCGTGGCGCGGCTGACGGTGAACGCGTCGGAACTGGCGGCCGCCTCGGAGCAGGTGGCGGTCAGCGCCGAGGAGCAGACCCGCTCCGCGGCGTCGATGTCCGCCGCGGTGGAGCAGCTGTCGGTGAGCATCGCCTCGGTCAGCGACAATGCCCGTGATGTTGCCGCTGACGCGCAGGCGTCCGGCAGCCTGGCGCAGCAGGGGCAGGGCGTCATCGAGCGCACCGTGTACGCGATCCAGCAGGTGGCAGAGCAGGCACGCGACGCCAGCGCCCAGGCGGACCAGCTCGGCAACAAGTCGCAGCAGATCGCCAACGTGGTGCAGGTGATCCGTGACGTGGCGGAGCAGACCAATCTGCTGGCGCTGAACGCGGCGATCGAGGCCGCCCGTGCCGGCGAGCAGGGGCGTGGCTTTGCCGTGGTCGCCGACGAGGTACGCAAGCTGTCGGAGCGCACCGCGCACTCCACTGCCGAGATCAGCAGCATCATCGGCGAGATGCTGGACAACAGCCAGCGGGTGGTGGCCGGCATACACGGCACGGTCGGGCAGATGGAGGATGGCCTGCAGCAGAGCCGGCAGGCGCAGGGCGCGGTGGCCGGCATCGGCGACAATGTTGGCCGCATCAACCACGCCATCGCCGAAATCTCGGTGGCGCTGGTGCAGCAGCAGGCGGCCGGCAGCGGCATCGCCGGCAATGTCGAGCAGGTGGCGCAGATGTCGGAGGAAACGTGCAGTGCCGCGGCGCAGACGGCAGCATCGGCCGGCCAGCTGGAGCAGATGGCACACGAGCTGAAGGCGGCCATCGACTTCTTCTCGTTGCCCGTCGCCAGCGCGCCGGTGCGTGACACGGCGTTCACGCCGTCGCTGGTGAGCCGGCTGCAGCCGGCCTGATGTCGGGCTAGGCCTTGCCTGGCGACACGGCCCCGGGCGGGGCCGTGTTGTTATGGCGACTCAGGCGGCGACGGTTTCCTGCGGCTGGCACACGTCCACCCAGTGGCCGTCGACCACGGCGACTAGCTGCGCCAGGCTGATGCGCACCGCGGTGTGCACGTCGCCGGCGGCGGGCAGCACCTCGTCGAAAGCCTGCAGCGAGCTGTCCAGATACACCGGCAAGTCGGTGGCGAGGCCGAACGGGCACACGCCGCCGACCGGGTGCCCGGTCAGCGCCTCCACCTCGTCGGACGGCAGCATGCGGCCCTTGCCGAAGGCTTCCTTGAACTTGCGGTTGTCGATGCGGGCATCGCCGCGCGCCACCAGCAACACCACCCGGCCGTCGCCCAGGCGGAACGCCAGCGTCTTGGCGATGCGTCCCGGCTCGACCCCGTGCGCCTCGGCCGCCAGCGCCACTGTGGCGGTGCTGGTTTCCAGCTCGATGATGGCGATATCCAGTTGGCGGGCGGCAAAAAATTCACGGACGGATTGCAGACTCATGGCGACCTCGGCTCGATAGCGAAGCGCTTATCTTGACAAGGTCGGCGGGGTTTGAACATCCCCTGCGGTGGACGTTGTGGGGTATCGGATGCCGCCTGATTGGATGCTGTGCGAGGGGGTAAATTGACGCGATGGTGACAGTGGCCGTTATCTGTTGTGTTGTGAGGAGTGTTCGGTGTGAAGGCGTAACATCTATGCAATCATTTTGAATTAATTTGGAATTATCAAAAAAATTTATTACTTGCCTTTTCTATTGATTTTAAAAAAATATTTTGCATATATTTTTCATTTAAATTATGTCTAATGCATTTAATTTAAATTTTGTTTTTATTTTAAATTATTTGTTTATAGTTTGCTCTGCACTGCGCCTTTGCTTGTTCGTATTTCTACGGATTCACATCGAGTCTGGTTTGTTGTATTATGTTAAAAGAATATTTTTCAAGTAAAAAACTAAAGATGCAAAATAAAGTCATCGAAGCGGCTAAAAATGTTTTTTTTCAGCAAGCTGCCGCATTGAACGCGATTGGTGACAAGCTGGGTAGCGCCTTCGTACTGGCGGTTGATCTTTGCTTGCAATGTCAGGGGCGGGTCATCGTCAGCGGCATGGGCAAGTCCGGTATCGTTGGCCGCAAGATCGCGGCTACGCTTTCTTCTACCGGTACAGCAAGCCACTTTGTTCACCCCGGCGAGGCTTATCACGGCGATCTGGGCATGATCCAGTCTGGCGACGTGGTTATCCTTCTGTCGTATAGTGGCGAAACTGACGAAGTGCTCAAGTTGTTGCCGTACCTCAAGCATGTTGATGCAAAAATCATTGCCTTGACTGGGGATGTCAACTCGACCTTGGCACGTAATGCTGATGTCACACTGAGTGTCCGGGTCGAGAAAGAGTCCTGCCCTAACAACCTGGCACCTACCACGTCCACGACCGCCACCATGGCAATGGGCGATGCGCTGGCAGTTGCTCTGATCAGGCTGCGTGATTTTCAGCCGCACGACTTTGCTCGTTATCACCCAGGTGGCTCTCTAGGGCGTAAGTTGCTGACCCGGGTTCAGGATGTGATGCATTGCCCGCTCCCCCGCAATTTGCCTGCCGATTCGTTCAAGAAGGTTGTCTCCGTCATTACGCAAGGTTGTGTTGGCATCACCACGGTCTGCTCGGAACAGGGCGAGTTGCTTGGGGTGATTACCGATGGGGATCTGCGTCGCGCCATTGAAAAATACGAAGACCTGAAGCAGCTAACTGCGCGTGACATCATGCACACCAAACCCGTCACCATCGGTGCTGACGAGATGTTTGCCAAAGCCGAGTCGCTTATGGTGAGTCGCAAACTGTCGTCGATCATCGCTATAGATCAGGCAGGCAAACCTGTCGGGATCGTCAAGTTCTTCGACGCATCATGAAACGAACTGGTCTAGAGGTACAAAGTGCCACGGTAATGGCGCTTTTTCTGCGTGAATTAAGAACGCGCTTTGGTGAGTACCGTCTGGGTTATGTCTGGGCGGTGCTGGAGCCGGTTTTTCACATAGGCCTGACGCTGGTGCTGTTCGGGGTATTGATGTCCCGTGTCATGCCCGATATTTCCTATCCGGTGTTCCTGATCAACGGTGTTGTGCCGTGGCTTTTGTTCAGCAGTGTGGCCACCCGTTCCCTGAATGCGATCGAGGCCAATAGCGGGCTGTTCAGTTATCGGCCAGTCAAACCCATCGATACCCTGATTGCCCGCAGTTGGGTCGAGTCGCTGATCTTCGGTCAGGTCTACATTGTGCTGACCGTGCTGATGTGGGCTTTGGGCGATCCGATCCGGCTGGACGACCTACCGTTGCTGATCGTGTCGCTACTGCTGTTGCTGCTGTTTTCCTTCGGTTTTGGTCTGGTACTGATGATTGTCGGGGACATGTCAAAAGAAATCGCCAAGGTGGTTACGCTAGCACTCAAACCCTTGTATTTCGTATCGGGCATTATGTTTTCCCTGCACTCGATCCCAGAGCAATACCACCCTTACATTCTGTGGAATCCGGTGGTGCATGCCATCGAGTTGGCGCGCCATGCCGTTTTCCACCAGTACGACGCTCAACACGTCAGCCTTGGCTATCTTGCGGTCTCGGCTCTGGTGATGCTGTTCGTCGGGCTGGTGCTGTATCGCCATCGAGAGGAGGCGATGTTGACCACATGATCGAACTACACAATCTCAGTAAATCCTACCGGACCCCGAAAGGACGCCATCACGTCTTTCGCGATCTGAACCTGGTGATCCCATCGGGGAAAAGCGTCGGCCTGATCGGCCATAACGGCGCCGGCAAATCGACACTGTTGCGCATCATGGGCGGCATCGACCGGCCCGATTCCGGCCGGGTGATTACCGACAAGACCATTTCCTGGCCGGTTGCCCTGGCTGGTGGTTTTCAGGGCAGCATGACCGGGCGTGAAAACGTCAAGTTCGTCTGCCGTATCTACTCCCGCAAGGAGAACATTGCCAGAAAGCTGAACTTCATCGAGGAGTTTGCCGAGATCGGCAAGTACTTCGACATGCCGGTCAAGAGCTATTCGTCCGGCATGCGTTCGCGGCTGGCTTTCGGCCTCAGCATGGCTTTCGACTTCGATTACTACCTGATCGACGAAGTGACCGCGGTGGGCGATGCGGCATTCAAGGCTAAGAGCGCAGCGCTGATGGCGCAAAAGCGTGAACAGGCCAATTTCATAATGGTGTCCCATAGTCTTGGGTCGCTCAAACAATTCTGCGATGTGGCGGTACTGCTTGACCGCCAGGGCGCGCACTACTTCGAAAACATTGATGAAGCCATCGAAACCTACCTCTCCCATGAAGTTGATAAAAAGCCTGCCTGACCTGCTCTTCCGGCGTACGCCGGGTAAAGCGAACCTGCTCCTGTGGCTCATCGTGCTGCCGATGCTGTGCACGGCTGTCTATCTGGTTGCCGTTGCGAAAGATCGCTATGTAAGTCAGGCCACCGTTGTGGTCAAGCGTTCCAGTGATATCGAAGGCTCCGGACTGAATCTTGGGATGCTGCTTGGGGCGGCCAACCCTGTTGCCCGCGAGGATGCGATGTATCTCAAGGAGTACATCCTGTCGCTCGACATGCTGAAAAGGCTGGATGCACAACTGAAGTTGCGCCACGAGTTCGGCAGTGCAGGGTTCGACCTGTTGCACCATCTGCCGGCCGATGCCACGCAAGAAGCATTTCTCGAGTATTACCGCAATCGTGTTGAGGTCGGCTACGACGATAAAAGCTCGCTGTTGACCATCCGGACCATCGGTTTCACTCCAGTTTTCGCCTTGCGCTTCAACAAGGCGGTACTGGCCGAGTCGGAACGTTTCATCAACGAGCTTTCGCATGGCATCGCCCGCGAACAGATGCGCTATGCACAGAGCGAGCTCGATCAGTCCTATGCTCGATTGAATAGTGCCCGGGAGCGACTGCTTGCCTACCAGAACAAGAACGGCGTGCTTGACCCACAGGCCAAGGCCGAGGCCGCCAGCAAGCTGATTGCCGAGATGGAGGCGCGCCTCGCCCAGATGGAAGCCGAGCAGCGCAACCTACAGACCTACCTGAATACTGATGCGCCGCAGGTGCAGGGTATCAGTAACGGTATCAATGCCTTGCGTGAGCAGATATCGGCGGAAAAAGCCAAGCTCACCGCGCCAGAAGGCGACAAACTCAACCGCAAGGCGGCCCAGTTCCAGGAGCTCAAAGCGCAGGCCGAGTTCAATGCCGATCTCTACAGGCTGTCGCTCACTGCTGTCGAGAAAATCCGCATCGAAGCCGCGCGCAAGCTGAAAAACCTGGTGGTGGTGGTGTCGCCCCAACTGGCAGAAGAAGCTGAATACCCGCGCAAATTCCACATTCTGGGCACGCTGTTGCTGTGCCTGTTCTTGCTGTATGGCGTAACCAAGCTGGTGATCGCCATCGTCGAAGATCACAAAGACTGAGTCCGATGAAACCAATCAACAAAACCATCCCCCTTGCACTGATGCTGGCAGGGATGATCACGCCAGCCAGTGCGATATCACTGCTCCCGCAAGCGGGAACGGACAATGTAGCAGGATTTGGCCAAACAGCCGCCGCAGCACAGCTGCGCCAGAAAGACGTCGAAACCGGGCCGGAGGTGTTGCCTCCAGTCGCGCCGGTGACCAGTCGCATGTTCGGCGCGCAACTGTTCGGCGGCATGTTCCGCAACGCATTGGGGCCAGGCTTCAATCCCAGCTACCAGATCAGCGTCGGGGATCGTATCCAGCTGCGCATGTGGGGGGCGTTCATGTTTGATGGCCAGCTGGTGGTAGATCCGCAGGGCAATATCTTTGTCCCCAACGTGGGGCCTGTGCGGGTAGCGGGAGTGAGCAATGGCCAGCTCAATAGCCAGATCGAAGCTCAGATCCGTCGCGTCTATGTCTCCAATGTGCAGGTTTACGCCTCGCTTGATGTGGCACAACCGGTGAAGGTTTTTGTTACCGGTTTCGTCAAACAACCGGGCCTGTACGGTGGGGTAGCGTCCGACTCGCTGCTGTCTTATCTCGACAAGGCTGGTGGTGTCGATTCGGCACGTGGCAGTTATGTCGATGTGGTGGTCAAGCGTGGCGATGTGGTGCGCCGTCGCATCAATCTGTACGACTTCCTGCTCAACGGCAATATTGATCTGGTGCAGTTCAATGATGGTGACGTGATCGTGGTTGGCCCGCGCAAACACACCTTCAGTGTCGAGGGAGAAGTATTCAACGCTTACGACTTCGAATTCGACCAGTCCAGCGTCACCCTGACACGTGCCCTGCAGGTTGCCCGCCCCAAGCCCGGTGCCACCCACGTTAGCATCGTGCGACGACAGGGTACACAAAAGCGCAGCGAGTACTACCCATTGGCTGATGCGGCCAACGTTGTGCTGCAGGACGGTGACAGCCTGATTGTGTCAGCCGACCGCTACGCCGGCACCATCCAGGTCCGCATCGAGGGGGCCCACTCCGGCGAGCACGCTATCGTATTGCCCTACGGTGCGTCGATGAAGGATGTGCTCGACAAGATCAATGCCAACTCCATGTCGCGTGTCGACGCCATGCAACTGTTCCGCAAGAGCGTGGCACAGCGCCAGAAGGAAATGCTGGACGTTGCCCTCAACAAGCTGGAAGAGAGCGTGCTGTCGGCCCGCTCCGCCACATCGGAAGAAGCCAATCTGCGGGTGAAGGAAGCCGAACTGGTGCTGCAGTTTGTCAAGCGTGCCCGCAATGTCCAGCCCAAGGGGCAGGTGGTTCTCAACGATAAAACGCTAGCCACCACCCTGCTGGAAGACGGCGACGTGATCCGCATCCCTGAAAAGACGTCGGTGGTGATGGTGCACGGCGAGGTGCTGTTCCCGAATGCAGTGGGTTGGGAAGAAGAGATGAAAGCCCGCGATTATATCGACCGGGTTGGTGGCTTTAGCCAGGGGGCGGATGCATCAAAAGTAATGTTGGTCCGACAGAATGGTGAAGTGAAAGAGCTAAGCCGCTCTGCTGATATCTCTGCCGGCGACGAAATTATGGTTTTGCCTAAAGTAGAAACCAAGAATATTGAAATAACCCGTGGCTTAACGGCGATTCTTTACCAAATTGCGATTGCATCAAAAGTGATTTTCAATCTTTGATTTTTATTTAAAAGGTGTGGGCAAATGAAGGTATTGACTGTTTTTGGGACGAGGCCAGAAGCCATCAAGATGGCACCCTTGGTGCATGCTCTCCAGGCATGCCCTGAAGTAAAGACAAAGGTGTGCGTGACTGCTCAGCACCGCCAAATGCTGGATCAGGTTCTCGATTTATTTGAGATTGCTCCCGATTTTGATCTGGATATCATGAAGGCTGGTCAGACCCTACAGTCAATCACAATTGATATTGTCGAGCGGATGAACGATGTCTTTGATCAGTTCAAACCTGATTATGTATTGGTTCATGGTGACACTACCACGACCTTTGCTGCTGCACTGGCCGCATTTTATCGCAAGATTCGGGTTGGCCATATTGAAGCCGGTTTGCGCACTGGTGATATGTCCTCTCCGTGGCCTGAAGAGGGAAATCGCCGATTGACTGGCGTGCTGGCGGATTGTCATTTCGCACCAACCGAAGAGTCGATGGCTAACCTTTTGGCAGAGCAGGTCGCTCCCGAAAAGGTGTTGGTGACGGGTAATACAGTAATTGACGCCTTGTTGACTGTTCAGGATCGTCTGAAGAATGACTTGAATTTACGCAAAGAAGTGAGCCGCGATTTTTCATTCTTGCGAGAAGGTTGCAGCATGGTGTTGATTACCGCGCATCGTCGTGAAAATTTTGGTGAGGGAATCCGTAATATCTGTACTGCAATTGCCAAACTGGCCATGCGCTATCCTGATGTCGACTTTGTTTATCCTGTCCATCTCAACCCGCAAGTCTCCGGGCCGGCAAATGAAATTCTTGCTGACATCAGTAATGTCTATTTGATCGCGCCGCAAGATTATCTGCCATTCGTCTACTTGATGACTCGTTCCAAGCTGATCTTGACAGATTCTGGCGGTATCCAAGAGGAAGCGCCATCGCTGGGTAAGCCTGTGCTGGTGATGCGGGATACCACCGAGCGACCTGAGGCGGTTGCAGCGGGAACAGTGAAGCTGGTTGGTTCGCAGGTTGATAGTATCGTTAGTGGCTGCATCGACCTTCTGGATAATGAGGTTAGTTACCACAAGATGTCACATGCACATAACCCATATGGAGATGGACAAGCAAGTCAGCGCATTGTCGATTTTCTGGTTGGCGAGAAACAGCGTATTTTCGCGTAATTAATAATTATTTTTTAAATAAATATTCTTAATATTGTAAATAGGGTGTGGTTTTATGAATTTTAATACTGTTTCGGTTGTTGGTCTTGGCTATATTGGTTTGCCTACGGCAGCTGTTATTGCTAGTAATGGTATTCGAGTAGTCGGGGTTGATGTCAACCAGCATGCAGTCGATACCATCAATCAAGGCAAGATCCATATCGTTGAGCCGGGTCTGGAGGAGCTGGTCAAGCAGGCCGTCGCCGACGGCCACCTGAGCGCCCACTCTACCCCGCAGAAAGCAGACGCCTTCCTGATTGCCGTTCCTACTCCTTTCAAAGGTGAGCAGCACGAGCCGGATCTTAAGTATATCGAGACTGCCTCCCGTGCGCTGGCTCCGATCCTCGAGAAGGGCAACCTGGTAGTGCTGGAGTCCACCTCGCCGGTTGGTGCCACCGAGCAGATGGCCAAGTGGCTGGCCGAAGAGCGCAGGGATCTGACCTTCCCGCACACCGTGGCTGAAGGTCAGATCCCTGACATCTTTGTGGCGCACTGCCCCGAGCGTGTACTGCCTGGTCAGGTTATCCGTGAGCTGGTCGAAAACGATCGCATCATCGGTGGTATGGATGCAGCGAGCACCGAGGCCGCTTCCCAGGTCTACAAGATGTTTGTGAAGAAGGGAGAGTGTATTGCCACCGACGCCCGTACCGCCGAGATGAGCAAACTGACCGAAAACGCCTTCCGAGACGTCAACATCGCCTTTGCCAACGAGCTGTCGCTGATCTGCGATAAACAGGGCATCAATGTGTGGGAGCTGATCTCGCTGGCCAACCGCCACCCACGCGTCAACATCCTGCAGCCTGGCTGCGGCGTGGGCGGTCACTGCATCGCGGTCGATCCCTGGTTTATCGTCAACCAGAATCCGGATGCCGCCAAGATCATCCACCAGGCGCGCCTTATTAACGACTACAAGCCGCACTATGTGGTCGAGAAGGTCGAGCGGGCTGTCGCTGGTCTGGCTAACCCGAAGATCGCCTGCCTGGGCTTGGCCTTCAAACCGGACATCGACGACCTGCGTGAAAGTCCTGCGCTAGATATCACCAAGACCCTGGCCAACAACTCTGCCTACCAGATCTTGGCTGTCGAGCCCAATATCGAGACCTTGCCGCTCGCGCTGGAAAACCGTAATAACGTGGCGCTCTCCACTCTCTCTGATGTGCTGCAGCAAGCCGATGTGATCGTGATCCTGGTTAAGCACAAGCAGTTCTTGGGCATGACCAAGCACGACACTAGGTCCCGCAAAATACTTGACTTTGTTAACGCCATTCAGTAATTAACAATGTGGCTATGTTAGCATGGCCACGTTCACATCATATGTGAAAATGAAAAATCAAAAAAACAATCGAGTTACTAAGAGAAAAGTGACTGCAACGTCCAAAGCTGATTTGGAAAAGAAACTAGATCTGGTAACTAGTGCGGCTGCAGAAAAAATTGAAATACTAGAGGGTGAAATTGAAGCATCCTCCAGTCAACTGCGCGAAGCTCGGATAAAATACCGAAATGTTACCAAGCAAGTTGCTGGTTATAAGCAAGAGTTATCGCTCATCGGAAAGAAATATGGTGAGGCGCTTGAGCAACGAGATGTTATTGAACAGCAACTGGCTCTATTAAATCATCAGGTTGAACAGCTCAATAATAACCTTTTGGAAAAAGATAGTGCCCTGTCAGTCAATATGGCGGTGACACAGTCAATCCAGTCTGAACAAGAACACATGAAGATGGAGTTTTTACGTTCCAGACTTGCTCTTCATGACATGAGACAAGAACTAGCACGTGTTCAAGGCGAGCTGGGCGAGCAGCGCCTGAAAGCAGCTAATCTAAAAAATACTCTTTCCTACCAACTTGGCCATGCGCTTATTTTTTCCACCAGAAGTTGGAAAGGTCTCCTCTCTTTACCCCTAAAGCTGTTGGCATTGAAAAAAATTGCCAAGGAGAGGCGTAGAATTCCTGTTCCCCCGAGCATGCAACCTACGCCATTGCTTGAAACGACTGATATCACCGCCCGGACCGATATCCTTCATCTTGAACGTGCAATCGAAAAACTTGTGCTCGATACTGGTGATGGTATCACCAATGCACTGCGACGTCTCAAAGTCGCAAGCATTATGGATGAATTTACTTATCTCTCCTACGAGCCTGAATGCAACCTGCTGCAGCTTACTCCGCAGAACTGGCTGACCGAGCTCGAATCATTCCGCCCGGAATTACTGATGATTGAGTCGGCATGGCGCGGTAAGAATGATCTCTGGGGCAGTAAAGTCGGACACATGAGTCAGGAAGTCGTCAGTATCGTCGAGTGGTGTCGCAGCAAGAATGTGCCTACCATCTTCTGGAACAAAGAAGATCCGGTTCATTTTGAGACTTTCCTAAATACAGCCAAGCTGTTTGACTATGTATTTACCACGGATATTGACTGCATCAGCCGATATAAGACAGCACTTGGTCATGATCATGTTTATTTCCTGCCATTCGCGGCCCAACCAAAGGTTAACAACCCAATAGAGAGTTATCAACGTCGGGATGCGTTCTGCTTTGCCGGTGCTTACTATGCAAAATACCCTGATCGCACCCGTGATCTTGGTGATTTCTTACTGAGTCTGCCCAGTTTCAAACCGGTTGAAATATATGACAGAAACTATGGTAAGAACGATCCTAATTACCAGTTCCCGGCAGAGTATCAGCCATTTATCGTCGGTACGCTACCCTACAGTGAAATCGACAAGGCCTACAAGGGCTATTACTACGCTATCAATCTGAATTCAATCAAGCAGTCGCAGTCGATGTTTGCACGCCGCGTCTTTGAGCTGCTGGCCTCCAATACTATCACCGTCAGTAACTTCTCCCGCGGGGTCCGTGCCATGTTTGGCGACCTGGTCTTTACGGGTGACTCGGGGAGTGAGTTGGTCAGACGGTTGAAGAGCATCGCCGGTAATCCGTTGAAAGTGAAGCAGCTACGACTGATGGCCCTGCGCAAGATCATGCTGGAGCATACCTACCAGGATCGGCTCGCCTACATCTATTCCAAGGTAAGCAGCACACCTCTGGAAAATATGCTGCCCGCAATCTGCGTCACTGGGTATGCCAGAACGATAGGAGAGTGCGGCACCTTGATGCAGCACTTCACTCGTCAGACATATGACAAAAAGCGCCTCGTTATCGTGACAACCAATGGACTGGATACCACCGGACTAGAGCCTCAGGACAATGTCACCCTGCTGAGCGCATCGGATGCCGAGCAGATCAGGCTGCGCGATACTTGTGGAGGAGCATGGCTATCGGTCATGGTGGTGGAAGACTATTACGGTCCCCATTATCTGACTGATATCATCATTGCTACGCGTTACACCGACGCCCAGGTCATTGGGAAAGGCGCTCTTTACAAGCTCAAGGATGGCAATCTGCAGCTGAATCATGGCGAATGCATCTATCAAGAGATGTCCAGCCTGCCGGCTCGGTGTAGCCTTGCATTTGGCCCGCAGATCCCCGAAAACAATCTTCGAGAGTGGATCACTAGTCTTTACACCTATCACTATGAGAATGCCCGTGCCTTCTCGGTGGATGAGTTTAGCTACTGCATGAATGGTGCTGATGAGGCAGAACGCTTTGATGCATTCAATGCGCCGAAACTGACCACCGGCTATGGCCTGGCCGAGCTCAATCAGGTCGCCGAAAATTGCCAGCCATTCGAGCGCGCGGTCGATGATCTACCCACGTTACACGCTACAACCCTGAACGAACTTCTGGAGCCGGCCAAGCACACCCAAGTTTCTGCTTTGATGGAAAACGGTTTGCTGATACTGACCTCTTCATTGCCTGACGGCAAGCATGAGTACTGGTATGCCAAGCGAGAGCACTCTCTGTCCGAGCTCAATGTGCAAAATGGCAAGCTGCGTCTGCATATGGAGACCTCTCCGGGTCTGAACCTGCAATTTGTCCTCTTCTTTATGGATGGGAACAAAGAGCGGATTTCCCATGTGGTGAAACCTGCCAATCGTAATGTGGAGGTCCCTCTTCCCCTAGGAACGGTGTCTGTCAAGTTTGGCCTGCGGATTTATGCCGCCGGCTCGGCCTCGCTGTCATCACTCATTCTTGATTTCAAGCCGCAGACCCCCTGCCAGCAACTGACATGCAACCCTTATCTGGTTATTACCAATAACTACCCCAGCTATAACGACCTTTACAAAAACGCCTTTGTTCACAGCCGTGTTAAGGCTTACAAGGAATCCGGCGTTGCCTGTGATGTCTTCCGTTTTAAGGCAGAAGCAGCGCTGTCCTACCATGAGTTCGAGGATATTGATGTCACTACGGGGGGGGCTGAGGCACTTGAGGTGCAACTGCGACACGGCCGTTACAAGCACATCGTGATCCACTTTATCGACCGCGGGATCTGGGATGTTGTCAAACATTATCTGGACAGGGTGCAGGTGACCGTCTGGACTCACGGTGCGGATATTCAGTCCTACAAGCGCCGTGCTTTCCTCTATGATACGCCCGAGCAACATGCCAAAGCGCAGGCACTGAGTGATGCTCGTCTTTCTTTGTGGCGAGAAATGCTCAGCCCCATGCATGAGAATCTGAAGGTCGTGTTTGTGTCGCGGTATTTGGCAGAAACATCCATGGAGGATCTGGGGATACAGATCCCGGCGGATCAGTATGCAATCATTCACAATCCGATTGACACCGACTTCTTTGAATACAAGCCAAAGAGGGCCGATCAGAGAAAGAAAATTCTTTCAATTCGGCCCTATGCCTCTCGCATTTATGCCAACGATCTGATGGTTAAGGCGATTGTGGAGTTGCAGCAATACGAGTTCTTTAAGGAGCTTGAATTCAGGATCATCGGTGATGGCCCACTGTTTGACGAAACACTCGCGCCGATTGCTGGGTTGGAGAACGTCATTATTGAACGGCGTTTTCTCAATCGTCATGAAATTAAAGCTTTGCATCAGCAATATGGATTATTTATGTGCCCAACCCGAATGGATACCCAAGGCGTATCACGGGATGAGGCAATGTCATCAGGTCTGGTTCCACTCACTAATGCGGTAGCCGCTGTTCCTGAATTTACATCGACAAACAATGCATGCCTTTCTGAGTCTGAGGATTATATTTCTATCTCTGAACATATTCGTGAAATGTACTTTTATAAGAATAAATTCTTAGATTTATCGCAATCTGCAGCAGCATCGAGGCGCGCTCTAGTCTCCACTCAAGATATTATCCGGAGAGAACTCGAGCATATCTCAGGAAAAAATAAAGTTTAAATTAAAATCTACTTGGTCACGTACGGAAAGCCCACCTGTCAACGACCATTGGTAGTGTGTGCCTGAATGGAATGCTATTAATGAAAGCAATAGGCCATTCCCATGTATATTGTGAAATGACTATGGAAAAAACAGCAAATAAAGATTACGCACAGTGGAAGTGTGAACATTACTCACATTATTTCGATGAGATTTCTAGTGACAGAAATTTAACAAATAGTGGTGTTCATACATTAAAAAGTGAAAAATACGACATTGACTTGTATGTGAATAACATTGATGGGGCTGATAGCTCGCTGCCACTGCTTGTTTTTTTTAATGGTGCAGTATCAAATAGAGAAGAAAAAAAAGGACCTTTTTTCTCTGGGGTGAGTCTGTCAAACCATTTGGGGTTGCCTAGCTTATCCTTTTCGGATCCCACTGTTGACAATATCAATGAATTGAATCTAGCTTGGTATGCTGGAAGTTCTGCTGCGCCAGACCTAAGAGATCGAATCATATTCTTAATTAATCTGTTTCATAGAATAACCAACAGAAAAATTATATTGCTTGGTGGTTCAGGGGGGGGGTTTGCAGCGCTGAGCATTGTTGATGCTTTAATGTGCCCCACAATAGCTATTGTATGGAATCCACAAACATCAATAACCTTGTATAATCAGGAGGCGGTTTCACGCTATCTAAAATTAGCGTTCAAATGCCCTGTTGAAGTTGATGCGTACACTTATCTATCTGATAACAATATTGTTCACGACCTCTGTCATCTTCGTAAAAACAATAATGGTCGTATTTTATATCTTCAAAACCGAACCGATTGGCATCTGAAATCACATGCACTACCATATGCTAATTCACAGAATTATAAAATAACAAGGAATAATGGTCGGTGGGAAAATAATCTCTCTATTTATGTTGGTGATTTTGGTGTGGGTCATGTCGCACCATCTCGAGATGTACTAGATAAAATACTTAAAATTTATGTTGAAAACTTAGATTTATCTTTGCCTGATGGGTATATAGCATCCGAGGAAATGGATTCTATGTCTTTTACTTTTTCTGTCGATGATTTTGATGTAAAGGTTAGTAAGGGAGATGCGGAAATTGTCATCTCTACTCAGATTAATTCAAGGTATCCATTTAAAAATCCGCTCTTTGCTTTCTATGTAATGTACAGTGGAATAAAAGAAATTCAGGAATATTCAAAGAATAATACGTTAAAAATTGATTTTCGCAACCTAGGTGCTGATAAGTTGCAAGTTCAGGCATTTGTACTTGATGATGGGTGTCGATGTTTTAAAAAAATAGAATTAAAATTATGAAATGAGTGTTGATGTATAACGAAGAGCCGTTAAAATATATTGTTCCATGTTTTCATGGTGATCTAGCTCGTGGTGGGAAGGATGTGTTGGTCTCGCGGCTGAAAAATTTAACATCAGTTCTTGGTGCTAATAAAATGAATGTATCAGTCAGCTGTGATATTTTTCATGATGTTCACCAAGAAATTGCCGTAAAAGATAATTTGATAATTAGTGGTGCTGCTACGTTTTCACCTGCGAAAAATAGAAACATAATTGTTAGGGAGTGCGGTGCAAATTATATTTTTATTTTTGATGTAGATCTCTTGCCAACAAAGGAAACGTTGAATTACGCATTAAAAAAATCAACGCAGCGGCATCAAAGTCTTCAACCTGAATTCGATATGCTTCCTTGTCTCTATCTGACCAAGGAAGAGACGGAGCGCTTTGACGGGGACTTTCAGGGCTGCCTGGAGTCCTTCTTGCGCGGGGAGAATCACAGGGTGGAAGGGATTGCCCTGGCCAGCAGCTGCCTTTTGATTAACCGCGAGTGGTTTTTACAGCTCGGCGGCTTTGATGAACGCTTTGTGGGCCACGGTGGCGAGGATCTGGAGCTGATTGACCGGCTGACCCGCCATTACCCCATCGGACCACGGCCAGATGACTATGCTCTCAACATCAAGGCGCAGCACCCGGGCGATTATCAGGGATTTCGACGCTATTTCAGCTACTATGCGTTGCCACATCTGTTTGCCGGGCGTTTTCTGGTACATCAGTGGCACCCGCGGCCGCTGACGCACCCTTACCATCGCCGCCGGGCGAGCAATGACGCAATGCTTGAGCAGATGCTGGCTAATCCGGGGCCGTTGTGTGGCCCGGTGGTACAATGCGATGCGCTCGGCGGAGTGTTGCCCGATTTCAGGTCATGGATCATTTCGCAACAGGAGGCGGCGGGGTACCCGCTGGCGGATTACCCAGGATTGATGCGTTGGGCCGACGGTGTCTCGGTGAAGCGTCCATTCTGGCGCAAGTTGCGCAAATTTTATATCAATCCTCGCTTGTTCCTGAAAGACATGCTGAAAAATAAACTAAAGAATTGATCTTGAAAGCTGCTTTTCCTCATTTGACTGTTGCGGTAGTGGCGGATGATATTACGGTCCGCTCTCTTGCCAGCTGTTGCCAGGTGGTCAATCTAGGGGCGCTGGACTGGTACTGGAAGCTCCCTCTTTATCGTCCGGATATGTTGTTGGTCGAGTCCGCTTGGCGGGGGAAAGGGAACTCGTGGCGTTACAAGATCGCTAGCTACCCGGGCCGGTCTTCTGGTCGTGAGAGCTTGCGGCGACTGGTGAGTTATGCACGAGGGCTTGGTATTCCTACCATATTCTGGAACAAGGAAGATGGTATATATTTCGACCGTTTCATCGATTCGGCGCGCTTGTTCGACTATGTGTTTACGGTGGATGCGCAGTGCCTGTCAAAATATCGCGCAGTGCTTGGCAGTACTACCAAGGTCGATTGGCTTGGTTTTGCAGTTGATGACAGCTTGCACCATTTTACTGGCTTCAATTTCAAGCATCATCGAGCAGTTTTTGCCGGCGGGTGCTATGGGGGTGAGTTCCCTCGCCGACGTTACTGGCAAAATCTACTTTTTGGTAGTGCCTGTCGCAGTGGCTTGGGTTTGACGGTGGTCAACCGCCATTCTGCATTGCCTGATCCCCGCTTCAGGTTTTTACCCAGGGATGGCATGGAGCTGCTGCCGGCAGTGGCCTATGACAAGACACCGCAGCTGTACCGAGATTATCTGGTATCGCTCAATGTCAACACCATCGAAGATTCTCCAACCATGTGTTCGCGACGGCTGTTGGAAATATTGGCTTGTGGCGGGATTGCGGTAACAAATCCATCACTTTCGGTTGAGAAAGCCTTCAAGGAATTCTGTTACACACCTCAGGATGATGCTGAAGCGGTAGAACTGTTTGCCCGACTCCGTCAGGGGCCATCGGCAATGGATCTGGAACGGGCAAGGGCCGGCGCGTTATTTATCAAGGAAAATCATACATGGCAGCATCGCCTTCAGCAGATGGTGAAGGCGGTCGGTCTCTAGTCAGGGGTGCAATGGGTTTGATGTTATCCGCGAAGCAAGGCCATATTGCAGTGCTTTCCAGAGGTGTGGCCCGAATTCCCGGACTTTCTGTGCTGTTGGGCATGCCTGTTCTGCATTCGCTTAATCCCTTGGTGAAGGGATGTGTCGCCATGGTCGGATGGGGGCATAAACCGACAGCTCGTCGAGCTCGTCGCTGGGCTGCTGATCACGGGGTGCCTTACCTTGCTCTGGAGGACGGTTTCTTGCGCTCTGTCGGTCTCGGCGTTGCAGGTCATCCGCTGCTGTCGCTGGTGATCGACGACCTTGGCATTTATTACGATGCTGCCCGCCCGTCACGGCTGGAGGTGCTGATTCGCGAATCGGTTCCCGATGCGCAAAGGTTGGCCGCAGTGCAGCGCGCCATGGCGCTCGTGCGTCGTTACCACCTGTCGAAGTACAACCATGCACCTGATTGCAAGCTGCCGCCACCTACCCGGCAGTGCCGAGTGCTGGTGCTCGACCAGACGCGTGGTGATGTCTCGGTTAGCGCGGGCGGGGCGGATCAGGCGACCTTCACCACGATGCTGGCGGCCGCTTGCGCGGAGAACCCGGATGCCGAGGTATGGGTGAAGACGCATCCGGATGTGCTCTCCGGCAAGAAGCAGGGCTATTTGACGGTGTTGCCGGACAGCGCACACCTGAAACTTCTGGCTGAGGATGTGTCGCCGTTGTCGCTGCTGGAGCAGGTCGACAAGGTGTATGTGGTGACTTCGCAGATGGGGTTCGAGGCGCTGCTACTGGGCAAGCCGGTGGCCTGTTTCGGCCAGCCCTGGTACGCCGGCTGGGGCTTGACCGATGATCGCCATCCGGAGCGGGCGCGTCTGGTCACTAGGCGCGAACCACGTTCGCTGGAGACGTTGTTTTCGGCGGCATATTTCGACTACACGCGTTATCTCGATCCGGCCAGCGGCAAGGCCGGTACGATTTTCGATGTGATCGACTGGCTGGCCCGCAACAAGACGTTCAATGACGAGCTGCGCGGTACGGTGTACTGCGTGGGGATGAGTCTGTGGAAGCGTGCGGTGGTGACGCCGTTTCTGAAGACCCCATCTAACCGTCTGGTTTTTGTACGTCATGCCGCACAGTTGTCCTCCCGCCTGTCCCGCCTGCCTGGTCGTGTGGTGGTGTGGGGGCAGGGCAACATGGCGGTATGGCAAGTGGCGCAAGAACATGGTGCGCCGGTGTCGCGGATCGAGGATGGTTTTCTGCGCTCGGTCGGTCTGGGCTCGGATCTGCGCGCGCCCCTCTCGCTGGCTCTTGACGATAGCGGTATCTACTACGATCCGTTCTCCAATAGCCGCCTGGAGAGGCTGCTGGTAGCGAGTGAGCTGGATGAGGCGTCGCGGGAGCAGGCCAGCCGGTTGCGGCAGCGTCTGGCCGGGTTGCGACTGAGCAAATACAACGTGGGCGGTGGTTTTGTCCTGCCTGCGGGGGCGGCCGGAAAACGGGTACTGCTGGTGCCGGGGCAGGTGGAGGATGACGCCTCCATCCGTACTGGCTCGCCCATGGTGTGCCGTAATGTCGATCTGCTGCGCATGGTACGTGCGGCCAACCCTGATGCCTGGATTGTTTACAAACCGCACCCGGATGTGGTCGCCGGCAACCGGATTGGGGCGGTCGATGCGGCCACGCAGAGCCGTCTTGCCGATCAGGTGGCGGCGGAGGCTGGCATTGCGGATTGCATCGCAGTGGCGGATGAGCTGCATACCATGACTTCGCTGGCAGGTTTTGAGGCGCTGCTGCAAGGCAAAGTCGTGCATTGCTATGGTGGCCCGTTTTATGCCGGCTGGGGGCTGACGCACGATCACATGCCGCTGCCGCACCGGACCCGTCGCTTGTCACTGGATGAGCTGGTGCATGGCGTGCTGTGCCAGTATCCGCGCTATCGCCTGCCTAGCGGGACGGGATTCTGTTCGGTGGAGGATGTGGTCGATCATCTGGCTGCGTCGGTGCGCAGCAACGGGCAAGGCGTTATTGGTAGCTACTGGCTGGTGCGCCAGTTCCGCAAACTACGTGAACTTTGGCGGGCGCTGGTAGGGTCGGCGGCAAGCTGAGTAATGGATTGAAATGATATTTGAGAGTGTAAAAGAAAGGGCCGCCGGCTTTGTGTTGATGTCGGCATTGGTGCCATCTGCCTTGCTGGGGTATCTGCTGATTGTGACCGTGGGTTTTTTCGGCCGTACCGAGCGTGCTCGTGCCGGTGTGCGTGCGCTGGATCATTTTGTCAACGCGACCTTGCTGAATGGCTATGCGTGGGAGTCTGTTTCGTCTCATGCCTGGCGGGAGCGAGACAAGCGCTGGGCTCGTACCGTTATCTGGGTGACGGACCAGTTTCAGCAGAATCATTGCCAGCGCGCCAACAAGCGCGAACAGCCGGTGGTCGATTTGATGCTGAAAAAAGGCCTGCACAAGAAAACGATATGAAAACCAGTGCCTCAACTCTGCATGATCCGTCGAGTGCTGCGGTTACCCGTCGCCGTGTCTATTACCTGAGCGGATTCGATCCGCGCGGCGCCGCCTTTTATCACCGGATGTATCGCGATGAGGCGCGCAAGCAGGCGGCACTGTCGGGTGCCGAGTTCTCGGTCGGCCCCCGTCGTCGCGAAAGCGGTGGCGTTAGCCGCTGGCAAGTAACGGCAGGCTGGGACGGGCAACAGGTCGAGACGGAATATCTGTTCTTGGGCTGGGACGACATTGTGCGTGCCCATTGGCTACCCAAACGGCACCAGGTGCTGGCTGCCGGGGTGCACAGCTTGTTCCGCTATGTCACGCATGGTGCGTTTGCCGCGATCCGTCGTGCCGGACGCGGTCCGTTTTTCAGCGCACTGTTTCCCTATGTGTCGGTTGCGCTGCTAGGTGTGTTGTCCAGTCTGGCGGGCATGTTTGCCGCATGGCTGGTTGCTGCACAGTCCGGCTCATGGCCGCTGGCGCTGGCTTCTGGATTGCTGGCCTTGCTTGCCATGGTCGTTGCCGGCTTGCGGCTGGCCGAGCGGGGTGGTGTGTTCTGGCTGTTGCGCACCTATGTCTTTGCTTGTCTCTGGGGGAAAGAACCCATCGACATGCTGGAGGCGCGGATGGATGCCATGGCCGAAAGGATTCTGCAGGATAGCAGTAAGCAGCCGGTGGACGAGGTGCTGGTGATCGGTCACAGCGTCGGCACCATGCTTGCGGTGTCGGTGGCTGCCAGGCTGTTGAGGATGGTACCACAGGGCTTGCCCGCACATCGCCTGGTGACATTGGGAGGGTGCATTCCGCTACTCAGCCTCATGCCATCGGCCATGGTGTTCAGGCAAGATCTTGCCGTGGTAGGCGCGGCGAAGTGCTTGCCATGGGTTGACGTTGCAGCGGTAGCCGATCCGCTGTGTTTCGCCGGTAGCCACCCGCTGACCATATCCGGTGTGGCGGCGCCTTATCAGGGACAGCCGCGCCTGGTGACGGCTCGATTTTTCCGCTTGTTCTCTACTGCGAGGTACCGGGTCTTGAAACGCAATAAATTGCGCTTGCACTTTCAATACCTGATGGCAGGTGAAGTAGCAGGCGAGTACGACTATTTCCGGCTGACTGCCGGTCCCGACCCTGTCAAGGAAAGCTGAAGCGATGTCCTTTATTCCCCCTTTTCCTACCCCGCATAAAAGCAAGAGCTCCTTTGTGCTGCGTTTCTTGCGTGGCTGGCGGTCGTGGCTGGATGTGCTGTTTGAGCGTAGCTATCGCATGAAAATGGGCGAGATATGGCAGCCTGGTTTCAATATCTACATGATCAACGAGCCCAAGTGGGTGCGGCGCATTCTGGTTGAGAAGGCTGGCGAGTATCCCAAGCACGAGTTGATGCATCGCATGCTGGAGCCGCTGCTCGGCTCCAGCATTTTCACGACCAATGGGGCGGTATGGGAGAGGCAGCGTCGCCTGGTCGATCAGGCGCTAGAGCAGGCGAGGTTGAAACAGGTGTTTCCACTGATGCAGGACTCAGTGAACGACATGCTGAGCCGCCTGGATACGCAAGCCGACGGGCAGCCGTATGAGGTGGATGCAGAGATGACTTATGTCACTGCCGACATCATTTTCCGGACGATTCTGTCGGAAAAGCTGGATGGACAGGATGCACACGATATTTACGACGCTTTTGTCGAGTTTCAGGGGCACGCCCAGCGCGCAATGATGTTGATGATTTATCGCTTGCCGGCGTATTTCCCGCGCCGGGCCAGTGAGAGAAGTGCGCAGAAAATCCGGACCATTCTCTCCAGACTGATTGCTGCGCGCTATGAAAAGCGCGCCAAGGGAGAAGATGACGCCCAGGATATTCTGTCTGCACTGATGGATGCTCGCGATCCGGTTTCTGGCGATGGCTTCAGCTACGAGGAGATGGTCGATCAGATCTGCATGCTGTTTCTGGCGGGGCACGAGACTTCCGCCAGCGCACTGGGCTGGTCGCTGTACCTGATGTCGCGTTGCCCTGATCTGCAAGAGCGGATGTCTGCCGAGATTCAATCGGAGATCGGCGAGCGTGCCTTTGCTTTTGGCGATGCAAAACGCCTGCCGATGACACGCGATGTTTTCCGTGAGGCATTGCGTCTTTATCCGCCGGTAGGCTTCTTTGTCCGAGAGGCAAGCGAGACGCAGTGTATTCGCAACAAGACCGTCAAGGCCGGCTCTCCCATCATGATTTCACCGTGGTTGATCCATCGGCACCGCGAGTTGTGGGAGCGTCCGGACGAGTTCGATCCGGATCGCTTTGAAACGGCGGCAGGCAAGGAGTCGCTCAAGTGTGCCTACATGCCTTTCAGCAATGGTCCACGGGTATGTCCTGGCGCCGCTTTTGCTACACAGGAGGCCTTGCTGATTCTGGCCAGTATCGTGCGCAGCTTCCATATCGGTATTGTCGATGGCTTCGAGCCAAAGCCGGTGGGGCGGGTGACCATTCGTTCCGGCAACGGTATCTGGCTCAGGCTAACGCGGCGAGTGGCACCGGTACAGGGTGTGACGTGCGCGGCGGGGCAGCGTGATCGTGTGGAGTGTGGGCAGTGAGGGCGTTGGCGACATTGCTGCAGCATCACCGGACCGTGCTATTGCTGCAGGGGCCAATGGGCTTTTTCTTTTACCGCTTTGCCTGCTGGTTGCGTGCACAGGGTGTGCGGGTATTGAAGGTCAACTTCAATGGCGGTGACAACCTGTTTTATCGCGATGAGGATGTATTCAATTACCGTGGTCGCCTGGAGGACTTTCCTCTATGGCTAGGACGGCTATTGCATGAACAGCAGGTTGACGCGATGGTGTGCTTTGGCGACTGTCGTACCTATCATCGTCATGCGGCGGCCGTGGCCAAAGAAAAAGGAAAGGGCTTTTTTGCTTTTGAGGAAGGATATCTCAGGCCAGACTACATCACCCTGGAAGAAGATGGTGTAAACGCCCATTCCCCTCTCTGGCAAGACACGCCAGCACAGCTGGCTGCTCACCCGGTCCGTGAGCCTGAAAAGCCGCTTCCTACGGGTAATAGTTTTTGGAAGATGGCCATTTCTGCCATGGCCTACTACGCAGCCGCAAGCCTTGCCCGACCCTGGTTTCCGCACTACCGGCATCACCGGGATTTTTCGGTGCTGCGCGAGGGGCTAGTGTGGATTCGTTCGGGCTATCGCAAGCACTTATATCGCTGGCGCGACCGGCACCAACAGGACTTTCTCGTTGAAAAGCTGGATCAACGTTATTTCCTGCAGGTGCTGCAGGTTCATAATGACAGTCAGGTACATCATCACAGTGATTTCGATGATGTTTCACACTTCATTCGCCACGTGATGGACTCCTTTGCTCGTCATGCCGCATCCGATATGCATCTGGTCATCAAGCATCACCCGCTTGATCGCGGGTATCACCATTACGGGAAACTGATCAGTTCGATTGCTGCCAGCACAGGTCTTTCGGGGAGGGTGCATTACCTTCACGATGTGCACCTTCCTACGCTGATCAAGCATGCATGCGGGCTGGTGACAATCAATAGCACGGTTGGACTACAGGCCTTGTATCACGGCAAACCGTGTATTGTGCTGGGCCGTGCCTTGTATGATCTGACTGGTCTAACCCATCAGAGTGGCTTGCAACATTTCTGGCGCAATCCAGAGCCGGTGAGTCGTGAGCTCTACCTGCGATTCAGGGCAACCCTGATTGAGAAGACCCAACTGAATGGTGCGTTTTACGGCCGCTCGCACTGGATGACGGCAGGCATGTCCCAATTACGTCAACTCAAGGTAGTTAACCCGCAAGCAGGTGAGCGGGCACCTCTTGCTGGGCTGTCAGCGAAGCGCCCAAGAAAAAGAGCAAAAAGAGCCTCGATCCACTGACACTATGATCTTCGCTGGAAAGCGGTGTAGTGGACAAAGGTTGGCCGCAAGGGCCAGGCAAGCAAACCGCCGCGGGGGCGGCGGTTTGTCCTGTAGGGTCGGGCAGTGGCCGGTGCGGCTCAGTTGTACCGGTCGCGGTCGCGCTGCTGCTGCCGTTCAAGCAGCAGCTCATCTCCGGATGGCGGCGTGCCACGGGACGGTTGCCGTTGCTGGGGGGCACCTTCCGGATGCGGCCGTCGTGGTTCGGTACGGAGGTAGTCCGCGCCGCCCTGCGGTTGCCGCTGCATGTCGGGTCGCTGCTGCTGCGGCACGATTCGCGGCTGGTTCGGGGCGGGCTGCCGTGGCATCTCCCGCTGTGGCTGCCGGCCAGGCGCTTGCCATGTATCGGGTCGCTGTGGCTGTGCCTCGTTCCGGGAGCGGTTTGGTGCGGGGCGTCGCTGCTCGTCGTTTTCTGGCGCTTGCCTACCCGGCGACTGTCGCACGTCCGGGCGCCGTTGCGGCTCGATCCGCTGCTGGCTCGGGCTGTTGCGTTGCTGGAAGTGCTGTTGCGTTACCGCTTCGCGCGGCTGGTAGCGGTAGTACTGCTCGCGGATGTCCTGTCGTTGCTCGGTGGCGCTAGGGTAGTTGCGCTCCGGAAACTGCCGCTGGTAGTCGGGCAGGGGCGCGGGGGGCGGCGCGGCACGGCGGTCCCAGCGGTCCCAGTCGCGATGCTGCCGGCTCCAGTCTTGTCCCCAGTGCTCGTCCCAGCGCGGTGCGCGGTCGGCGCGCCAGTAGCGGAAGTGCATCGGCGGGCGGCGGTAGTAGCGGATCGGCACCCTTAGCACGAACAACGGCATGTAGGCCGGCTCTACCTCCCACCACGGTCCGTTGTACCAGTCGCTGGCATACCAACGGTCGTCCGAGTACACCCAGTACAGCCCGTCGTAGAAAAAGAAATTCAGGTTGAGGCGGGGCGCGTAGTAGACCGGGTAACCCGGCACCCGCACCATCGCCGGGTACGCCGGCAGGTTGATGCCGATGCTGATGCCGGGCAGCTCGATGCCAATGCCGATGCTGATCTGGGCCTGGCTGGGTGCCGCCGGGAGCAGCAGGCACAAGGCAAGAAGGAGATGGCGCATTTGGGGTCTCCCGAAGGAAATAAACCGCGGTGACGATGCCGGACAGGGCGGCGGCGGGCTTTGCGCCGCTGCCGTCATCCGTGAGCGGATGGCCGACGCAAACGCTGGGTGCGCTCCCCGGGAGCGGCATGCCAACGGTGCGTCATGCTTTTATTCTAGGTCGTCCGGGCGGTATTGCGAATGTACCGGCCGGGTCGGGCTAGGGCCTGTCATCAATTGAGCCAAATAAGGGCAGCCGCCAGATGGATACCCCCAAGGAAGTTGATGGCGATCTTGTCGTAACGTGTGGCGATAGCCCGGTATTGCTTCAGTCGGGCAAAGAAGTTCTCGATCAGATGGCGGGCTTTGTACAAGTGCCGGTCATAGTCACGCTGTATGGCACGCGTCCGCAGGCAGGGAATCACCACCGTCTTGCCAGCCTGGATGAGCGGTGCCACCACCCGGGCCTGAGCGTCGTAAGCCTTGTCGGCAATCACCAGATCGGCAGGCGTGTCATGAAGCAGGACATCGGCGCCTTCCAGGTCGGAGGCTTGCCCGGGCGTGAGATAAAAACCGGTAGGGTTGCCCAGCGCATCTACGGTGGCATGGATCTTGGTGCTCAGTCCACCGCGGCTGCGTCCAATGGCTTGGCCGCAAGCCCCCCTTTTGCACCGGCACTGTGCTGATGGGCCCGCACGATGGTGGCATCGATCATGGCGTATTCGTTGTCCGCATCCTGCGCCAACACCTGAAACAGTCGGGCCCACACGCCACGCTTGCTCCAGCGCGAATGGCGCAGATGAACTACCCGAAAGTCTCCGAAGCGCGCGGGGAGGTCACGCCAAGGGATGCCGGCGCGGTAACGGTAAAGCACTGCGTCCACGAACAGGCGGTTATCACGGGCGGTGACACCGACGTGGCCAACCCGTCCCGGCAACAAGTCCTTGATGCGTTCCCATTGGTCATCTCTCAGCGCGTATCGTCTTTTCATGAGCAATCATTTGTAGACGCTTGGCCTGTTCTTCAAGACTCGGAGGGAATTGATGACACACCCTAGCTGGCCCGGCCTACACCCTATCCTGAGGGGAATCAGGCGGATTCGCCCCAGCGTTCCTTGATCTCCAGCAGGGCCGGCAGCTGTGCGCAGAACAGCGTTACCAGCGTCGGGTCGAAGTGTTTGCCGGCCTGCTCGCGCAGGTGGGCAATCGCCTCGTCCACTGGCCAGGCCGCTTTGTACGGGCGCACGCTGGTCAGCGCGTCGAACACGTCGGCGATGGCGACGATGCGGGCGACCAGCGGAATGGCTTCGCCGGCCAGTCCGTGTGGGTAGCCGCTGCCATCCCATTTCTCGTGGTGGCACTCCGCCACCGTGCGCGCCATCTGCAGCAGGCTGGAGCTGTCGTCTCCGATGATGCGGGCGCCGATGATGGCATGCTCGCGCATCACGGCCCATTCCTCGTCGTCCAGTTTGCCTTTCTTCTGCAGGATGGCGTCCGGCACGCCGATCTTGCCGATGTCGTGCATGGGCGCCGCGTTGAGCAGCTCGTCGGCCAGCCCATCGCCAAGCCCAGCGGCCAGCGCCAGCACCCGCGAGTAGTGGCTCATGCGGACCACGTGCAGCCCGGTTTCGTTGTCCTTGTACTCGGCCGCCATGCCCAGGCGCTGGACGATCTGCAGGCGTGTGGCGCGCAGCTCGTCCACCCGCACCAGCGACAGGTGGGTCTTGACCCGGGCGCGTACGATGGCCGGGCTCACCGGCTTGCTGATGTAGTCCACCGCGCCGGCGGCAAAGCCTTCCGCTTCGTCGTCCGCATCGGCAAGCGCCGTGACGAAGATCACCGGAATGGCTGCGGTAGCCGGCTCGGCCTTCAGCCGCCGGCAGACGTCCAGCCCGGTCAGGCCGGGCATCATCACGTCCAGCAGGATCAGCTGCGGCCGCTCGCCGAGCGCCAGGGTGAGCGCCTTGTCGCCGTCGCGGGCAAACAGCAGCCGGTAGTCCTGCTGCAGGATGGCGCGCAGGATCTGCAGATTGGTAGGCTCGTCGTCCACCAGCAACAGGGTGGGGCGGTTGTCGGCAAGAGGCGTGTTCTGGTTCACGGTGCAACTCCGGTGGGGGTGGCCAGCTGGTGCTCGATCAGTGCCAGCTGGTGTAGTGCCTGTTCAAAGTCGAAGCTGTCCAGCGCCTGCTGCAGCGGCACGAACAGCGCACCCGGCAGGTGCTGGGCCAGCGCATTCAGGCTGGCTTCGTCGAATTCGCCATGCCGGCAGGCCTCGGCCAGCGTCTGCAGCAGCGGTCGCAGCTCTCGTTCCGGCACCGGTGTCGTGGCGCCAGCGGGCACGGTGGCCGCCTGTTTGCCGGCCACTGCGGCGCAGGCGTCGGCCAAGGCGAGGTGCAGTGCGCTCAGGCGCGCCGGAGTCAGGTTGTCGTCGTGTTCTATTTCGGCCAATACGGCGGCGAGCCGCAGCAGCCCAAGGTTGGCCGCAGCGCCGCGGGCGCGGTGTGCCAGCGCGGACAGTGCGCTGGCAGGCGCCTGCTGCAGGCTGTCGGCCAGGTCCGCGTACTCGGTCACGAAACGCTGCAGGTGCGGGAGCAGCTGTTCGCGGCTTCCCCAGCGCAGGCTGGCGCCGTGCCAGTCGATATCCGCCAACGCCGGTGCGGCGGGGGCTGCCGCGGGCAGGGACTGCGCGGTCGCGCAGCCCTGCAGCACGCGGGCGATTTCGGCGTACAGCTGCGGCATGTCCACCGGTTTGCTGGCAAAGCCGTTCATGCCGGCCGCGCCCGCCTCGGAGCGGTCTTTTTCCAGCACGCTGGCGGTCAGCGCGATCACCGGAACGGCGGGGCGCTGCAGCTGCCGTTCCAGCTGGCGGATGCGGCGCGTGGCCTGCAGGCCGTCCAGAACCGGCATCTGCACGTCCATCAGCACCACGTCGACATGCTGCTGCCGGTACTGTTCACAGGCTTCCTCGCCGTTGCGGGCGGTGCTGACGCGATGTCCGTCCCGGCTCAGCGCCAGCTGCAGCAACTCCAGGTTCTGCGGTACATCGTCGGCGACCAGAATGTGCAGGGCCGGCAATTGCAGCGGGGTGGCCGGCGCGATGTGGCTGCTTCCCTGGGCCTCCGGCAAGGGCAGCGTCACACTGAAGCAGCTTCCGGCGCCTTGCTCGCTGCTGGCTTCGATGTGTCCGCCCATCAGTTCCACCAGCTGGCGGGCGATGGTGGTGCCAAGGCCGGTGCCGCCGAAGCGGCGTGCCATGCTGGCATCGGCCTGGGTAAACGGTGCGAAGATGTGCGGCAGCCGCTCCGGCGCGATGCCGATGCCGGTATCGATCACGTTCAGTTGCAGCCGGCCCTGCTGCTGTCGCACCTGCAGGGTGACGCTGCCGCGCTCGGTGAATTTCACCGCATTCCCCAGCAGGTTCGTCAGTACCTGGCGCACGCGCATGGCGTCGCCGTGATAGTGCTCGGCGAGGTCGGCCGGGTAGTCGAGGTGCAGGGCCAGCCCTTTCTGGTCGGCCTGCAGCTGCAGTGCGGCCAACACCTGCTGGCCCAGCTCGCGCAGCGAGAAGTCGTCACAGTCCAGCTCGATGGCGCCGCGCTCCAGCTTGGCGGTGTCGAGGATGTCGTTGAGCAGGCCCAGCAGCGAGCGTGCCGACTGGCGCACCGTTCCCAGGTGGCGACGCTGTTCGCCCTCCAGCCGGCCGGACAGCAGCAGCTCGGTGAAGCCGATGATGGCGTTCATCGGGGTGCGGATTTCGTGGCTCATATTGGCCAGGAACATGCCCTTGGCGCTGGCGGCCTGCTCGGCCTTGTCGCGCGCCAGCAGCAGATCGTGTTCCATCGCCTTGCGTTCGGACAGGTCGCTGGCCAGCTTGACGATCTTCCACGGCTTGCCGTCGGCATCGAGGATGGGGTTGTAGCTGGCGTGTATCCAGAAACGGTGCCCGTCCTTCGCCAGACGGCAGTATTCGCCCTGCAGGAATTCGCCGTGCCGCAGCGTGGTCCAGAACGCCTGGTAGTCGGCGCTGGCGACCTCGTCCGGCAGGCACAGGCGGCGATGATGTTGGCCGCGCAGCTCGTCCAGCCGGTAGCCGCTCAGGCGCAGGAAGTTGTCGTTGGCGTCCAGGATGGTGCCATCCAGATCGAACTCCACCACCGCCATCGCCTGGCGCATGGCCTGCACGATGCCTTCGAACTCGGCGTTGCGCAGCTTGGAGCGGGTGACGTCGATGATCACGCCGTCTATCCACTGCACCTTGCCTTCCTCGTCGTAGACGCCGCTGGCGCTTTCCGACACCCAGCGCTCGCCGCCGTCGCGGTGCCGCAGCCGGTACTCCAGCACGTAGGGGCGGCGGGCCGCCAGCGCCTGTTCGACTTCCGTGCGTACCCGCTCCAGGTCGTCGGGGTGGATGATGTCGGCAAAGCTCAGCCGGCCATCCAGGAAGTCGCCCTTGTCCCAGCCGATCAGGGTTTCCACCGCGTCGCTGACAAACAGCTTGCTCCAGTCGTGGTCCACCCGGCTGCGAAAGGTCACGCCGGGGATGTTGCCGATCAGGGTGCGGTACTGGGCTTCGCGGGCGCGCAGCTCGCGCTCCATGGCCTTGTGTTCGCTGATGTCGGTGAGAAAGCCGACAAACACCGGCTGCCCTGGTGTTTCCGCGCGGCCCACCGCCAGCCGTACCGGCAGCAGGCTGCCGTCGCGGCGCATGGCGGTCACCTCGCGCCCCTGGCCGATGATCTTGGCTTCGCCGGTTTTCAGGTAGTTGGCCAGGTAGCCGTCGTGGTTGGCACGGTAGGGTTCCGGCATCAGGCGCTTGATGTTGAGGCCGACCAGCTCGCTCTCCCGCCAGCCGAACAGCCGCTCCGCCGAATGGTTCAGGCTCTGGATGATGCCCTGGTGGTTGATGGTGATGATGCCGTCCACCGCCGTGTTGACGATGGCGCGCAGCCGGTTCTCGCTGTCCAGCTTCTGGGTATACAGGTGGCGATAGCGCAAGAAGGCATTGCCGGCCAGCACGAACACGCTGCTGGAGACCGTGATCAGCCCCACGGCCACCGCCAGCAGCGCGTTGCTGTTCATGCCCGGCTGGTAGTCCGCTTGCGGCGTGCCGATGAAACGCGCCGCCGCCATGCCGGTGTAGTGCATGCCGGCAATGGCCAGGCCCATGACCAGCCCGCCGAGCAGGATGGCCTGGTTCACCTTGAAACGGCCGCTGCGGCGCAGGCCGAAGCGTATCCATAGCGACAGGATGGCCAGCGCCACCGCCACCAGCAGCGAGGCGGCAAACCATAGCGGGTCATAGCGCAAAAGTGGTGACATCTGCATGGCGGCCATGCCGCTGTAGTGCATGGTGCCGATGCCGGCACCGACCAGGATGCCGCCGATTATCAATTGCCAGCGGTTGATGTCGCGGTGGGCAATCAGGTTCAGCGCCACCCACGACGCCAGCATGGCCGGCAGCATGGAAAGCAGGGTGAGTCTGCCGTCATAGCTGACTATCGTGCAGATCTCGAAAGCCAGCATGCCGATGAAATGCATGGCCCAGATACCGCCACTCAGCGCCAGCGAACCCGACAGCAATGCGGTCTGGCGCATGGCGGCGGAGTGGGCGATGCGGGCCAGTCCCGCCACCTGCAGGGCCATGCTGGAGGAGAACACGGCAATCAGCAGCGACAGCGCCACCAGCCAGGGGTCGTAGCTGCCCAGCAGCAAGGGCGTGGCCGCGCCGTCGCGCAACAGGAAAAGTTCGAGCATGTCGTGTACGGATCAGGGGGCCGCCCGGTGAGGGCGACGGAATGAAGGCTGCCATGACTCGGGCATGGCAGCGGGCAGGCAAGTGTAATGAACATCGGATTGGCGGGGAATCACAAAATGAGGGCCATTGCCGGCGCGGGCGCGGCCTGCCGGGCCGCGTGTTCAGCGTTACTTATCGGCCCATCTGCCGTACTACGCCACACAGGGCCAGCTGACGGCTGCTACGGCTTCTACGCAAGCCTGGCACGCGCTGCGGCGCAGCCGGGCGGGGCGGGGGTGGGATGAAACCGGGCTGATTGATCGCTGCCTGAGAACATCCGGACCTGACAAGTCCTTGGCTTAACTATCATTTTGGAAAGTGCCCCGTCGAACTCCTTGCAGAGGGCTGAACCAGTGCATTTCTTTTCCAGATGGCCGAGACCCAAACCGCGCTCGGATCCGGGGTCACAAATCGTGCCGGATGCTTACTGGAGCCTGCCGGTAGACAAGCTGCTGGCGGCATTGGAAGCCGATGCCGGTGGACTTTCCGGGCGCAAAGCCAGCGCCCGTTTGAAGCGCCACGGTCCCAACGCGCTCGATGCCAGCAAGGGGGTAACGGCACTGGGGCTGTTCGTCAACCAGTTCAAAAACCCTCTGGTGCTGATCCTGATTGCCGCCTCGATCATTTCACTGGTCGCCTCGGAGTGGGTGGACGCGGGTGTGGTGCTGGCGATTGTCTTTGGCAGCACCATCCTCGGCTTCGCGCAGGAGTACATCGCCGGCAACGCGATCGAGAAGCTGCGCTCGAAGGTCACCATCCATTCGAGTGTGTTGCGAGACGGGAAGGCCAGGACCCTGCCGTCATCCGCGGTGGTGCAGGGCGACGTGGTACTGCTGTCTGCTGGCAGCCTGATCCCGGCCGATGGCGTGGTGCTGGAGGCCAAGGATTTTTTCGTGAATCAGGCCGTGCTCACGGGCGAAACCTTCCCGGTCGACAAGCGGCCCGGTGCCACTGCCAGGCAGGCGAGCCTGGCCGAACGCAGCAACTGCGTGTTCATGGGGACCAGTGTGAGCAGTGGCACGGCCCGCGTGCTGATCGTCCAGACCGGCAAGGCGACGGTCTTCGGGCAGATCGCGGGCAAGCTCGCCTTGCGGCCGGCGATGACCGAGTTCGAGCGCGGCATCCAGCGCTTCGGCTACCTGCTCTCGCGCATCATGCTCGTGATGGTCGTGGTGGTGCTCGCCATCAACATCTTCATGCACAAGCCCCCCATCGACTCGCTGCTGTTCGCCCTGGCGCTGGCGGTGGGACTCGCGCCGGAATTGCTGCCGGCCATCGTCAGCATCACGCTGTCGCATGGTGCCAAGCGCATGGCCAGACTGGGCGTGATTGTGCGCCGGCTGAACTCGATCGAGAACCTCGGCAGCATGGATGTGCTGTGCACCGACAAGACCGGCACCTTGACCGTGGGCGTGGTGGCGCTCGATGGTGCGGTCGATATTGCAGGGCAGCCCAGTGCGGCGGTGCTGCGGCTCGCCGCTCTCACTGCGCGCTTCCAGTCCGGATTGACCAATCCGCTGGACGAGGCCGTGCTCGCGGCGCAGGAAAAGGCCGGCCTTGACCTTGGCACAGTGCACAAGGTGGACGAGATCCCCTATGACTTCGTGCGCAAGTGTCTGTCCGTGGTGACCGTTGATGCTGCCGGCACGCGCACGCTGGCCACCAAGGGGGCGCTCGACAAGATCCTGGCGCTGTGTACCAGTGCGGGGGGCGATGGCGCGCCGCTCGATGCCGCCCTGCGCGCCGGTATCGAGGCCCATTTTGACGAGTGGAGCGGCCAGGGCTATCGCGTGCTGGGCGTGGCCGCGCGCGCGGTGGCGCCTCGCAGCGGGCCTTATACCCGTGATGACGAGCACGGGCTGAACTTTGCCGGCTTCCTGCTCTTCATGGATCCGCCCAAGGCCGATGTGCGCCAGACGCTGCTCGACCTGTCGCAGCGTGGCGTGCAGCTGAAGATCATCACCGGTGACAACCGCAAGGTGGCGCGGCATGTCGCCGAAGCGGTCAACCTTCCCAACGTGATCGTCACCACCGGCCGGGAACTCAACGACATGGGCGACGAGGCGCTGATGCATGCCGCGGGACGCACCACCGTGTTTGCGGAGGTGGATCCGAACCAGAAGGAGCGCATCATCCTCGCGCTGCAGAAGACCGGTCACGTGGTCGGCTACATGGGCGACGGCATCAACGACGCGTTGGCGCTGCACGCGGCCGACGTGGGCATTTCGGTGGATACGGCGGTGGACGTGGCCAAGGAGGCGGCGGACTTCGTGCTGCTGCGCAAGGACCTGGGCATCCTGCGCCAGGGCATAGACGAAGGCCGTATGACCTTCGCGAACACCCTCAAGTACATCCTCACCACGATCAGCGCCAACTTCGGCAACATGTTCAGCATGGCCGTGGCCTCCGTGTTCCTGCCCTTCCTGCCGCTGCTGGCGTCGCAGATTCTGCTGAACAACTTCCTGTCCGACATTCCGGCCACCGCCATTGCCGGCGACCGGGTGGACCCGGAGTGGGTCGCAAAGCCGCGCCGCTGGGACACGATGTTCATCCGGGACTACATGGTGGTGTTCGGACTGCTCAGTTCGGTATTCGACCTGCTGACCTTCGGCGCGCTGCTGTGGCTGTTTCACGCCTCGGTCGAGGCGTTCCGCACCGGCTGGTTTCTGGAGTCCCTGCTGACGGAGCTGGTGATTGCGCTGGTGGTGCGCACCCGACGCCCGTTCTGGCACAGCCGACCCGGGAATCTGCTCCTGGCCACCACCGTGGCGGTGATAGCGGTGGCGGTGGCGCTGCCGTACCTGCCTTTTAGCACGATCTTCGGCTTCGTCCCGCTGCCGGCGTCGCTACTACTGGGCGTGATCGGGCTGACACTGGCTTATGTGTTCGCCGTTGAAATGACGAAGAATTGGTTCTACGCACGTGCGCGCAACGAGCACAAATAGCGGGATGAGGGTCTGTCACAATCGCGCCGGACAGGGGGGCGGGCGCAGCCGCCGGGCGGAATGCCCGTCATGAACAATGGCCGCCTTCGCGGGGGAAGGCAGCCATTGCGGTCGCTGGCAATCAAGGGCGGCCCAGCGTGCCGTCACGCTTCGTGTCGAGGCCGCGCTCCCGGCTCAGAACTCGGTGACGACCGTGACGCCAGCCACTTCGAACTTGTCCATGTTCATCAGCACCTCGATCGACTGCTCAAGATTGATCGTCCGGCCGATGAGCTTTTCCGGCGTCAGCTTGCCCGATTTCATCATCGCGAACATCGCGTCGTAGCGGTGCGCCTGCATGCCGTGGCTGCCCAGGATTTCAAGCTCGTGCGCGATGACCTTGCTCATCGGAATGGCCGGGGTGCTGTGCTCGCCCAGCATGAGGCCGACCTGCACATGCTTGCCGCGCTTGCGCAGGTTGCTGACCGAATTGAAGCAGGTGACGGGGTGCCCCAGTGCATCCAGCGACACGTGCGCGCCGCCGCGGGTGATTTCCTGCACGGCCTCGACCACGTTGGCCACTTTGGCGGCGTTGACCGTGGCCACCGAGCCGAGCGCGCGGGCGAGGTCGAGCTTGTCCTCCGAAATATCGATGGCGATCACATTGGCGCCAATGGCATTGGCGATCATGATGGCGGACAGGCCGACGCCGCCGCAGCCGTGCACCGCCACCCACTGGCCGGCCGAGGTCTTGCCCTGGTCCACCACCGCGCGGAACGAGGTCACGAAGCGGCAGCCCAGGCTGGCCGCGGTGGTGAAGTCCAGCGTTTCCGGCAAGGACACCAGATTGATGTCCGCCTGGTGGATGGATACGTACTCGGCAAACGATCCCCAGTGGGTGAAGCCGGGCTGGAACTGGTGGTCGCAGACCTGGTGATTGCCGGAGTGGCACTCGGGGCAATGGCCGCACCCGGCCACAAACGGCACCGTCACCCGGTCGCCCACCCGCCACTTCGTCACCTGCTTGCCCACCGCCTCCACGACGCCCGAGAACTCATGACCCGGGACGTGCGGCAGGCGGATGTCCGGATCATGGCCGACCCAGCCATGCCAGTCGCTGCGACAAACACCGGTTGCCATGACCTTGATGACCACGCCACCGGACTCCGGCGTCGGGTCGGGAACGGTCGTCAGTTGCGGCGGGGCGGAAAACGATTCGTAGACAACGGCTTTCATGGTTGGCTCCTGCGTTGAAGTGTTCCTTCATTGTGAAGCATTGCTGTGAATTTACCTTTCTATTTGTTATTGGAATAAGCAAGAATATGAAATAGTATTTCGCCGCTGAAAACGTATTGAAAGGTTATTTCGCCATGACTGCACTCGACAAAATGGACGTTGCCATTGCCGACCGGCTGCAACAGGATGGCCGGCTGTCCAATGCCAGGCTCGCCGAACAGCTCGCCCTGAGCGAGGCGTCCTGCTGGCGGCGCCAGAGGCGGCTGGAAGAGACGGGCGTCATCGAGGGCTATAAGGCGATACTGAACCGGCGCAAGCTCGGGATCGGCGTGATGGCCTTTGTGCAGATCGTCTGCACACAGCACAGCGAGGAGGTCACGGCCGCGTTCGAGCGGATCATCCAGGCCTGCCCCAATGTGCTCGCCTGCCACAACACGACCGGCGAGGCCGACTTTCTGTTGCAGGTCGTCGCCAGGGATCTCGATGACTACAGCCGTTTTGTCGAGAAAGTGCTGAGGAAGTTGCCGGGCGTGTTGAGCATCCGTAGCAATATCTCGTTGCGGGAAATGAAGGTGACGAACAAGTTGCCGATCACGGACATCGACCTGCTCTAGGCCGGTCGGGGCGACCCGCCGCTGCCGCCCGGCCATGCCCGCTCGGACTGGCCACGAAAAGAGGCTCCGAAATGGAGCCTCTCTTTGTTTCTCATCCAGCAGCCTGGACGGCATAAGCCGCTCCGGCCTTTCCGCGCCGCTTACCAGTTGCTCTCCCGCTCCGGGGTGGCGGTGATGTTGTGGATGGACAGGTCGGCGCCGTTGAATTCTTCCTCGTCGCTTAAGCGGATGCCGACCACCTTCTTCAGTACGCCGTACACCAGATAGCCGCCGCCAAAGCCGATGCCGACGCCGGCCGCGGTGCCGATCAGTTGCGAGGCCAGGCTGACGCCGCCGGCGCCGCCCAGCCAGTGCTGGCCGAACAGGCCGGCGGCGATGCCGCCCCAGGCGCCGCACAGGCCGTGCAGCGGCCACACGCCGAGCACATCGTCGATCTTCCAGCGGTTTTGCGTGAGGGTGAACAGGTACACGAACATGGCGCCGGCGACACCGCCGGTGACCAGCGCGCCCAGCGGATGCATCACGTCGGAGCCGGCGCACACCGCCACCAGTCCGGCCAGCGGGCCGTTATGGATGAAGCCGGGGTCGTCGCGGCCGGCCCACATCGCGGTCAGCGTGCCGCCCACCATCGCCATCAGCGAGTTGACCGCCACCAGCCCGGAGATGCCGCCGACCTTCTGCGCGCTCATTACGTTGAAGCCGAACCAGCCGACGATCAGGATCCAGGCGCCCAGCGCGAGGAAAGGGATGGACGACGGCGGGTGGGCGCTGACGCGGCCTTCCTTGGTGTAGCGGCCGCGGCGGGCGCCGAGCAGCAGCACCGCCGCCAGCGCGATCCAGCCGCCGACCGCGTGCACCACCACCGAGCCGGCAAAATCGTGGAAGGGCGCGCCGAAGTTGGCCGCAAGCCAGTCCTGGATGCCGAAGTGGCCGTTCCAGACGATGCCCTCGAAAAACGGATACACCAGTCCGACCAGCAGGAAGGTGGCCGCCGATTGCGGGTGCAGGCGCGCGCGCTCGGCGATGCCGCCGGAGACGATAGCGGGTATGGCGGCGGCAAAGGTCAGCAGGAAGAAGAACTTCACCAGCTCGTAGCCGTTGGCCTGGCTGATGTGGCTGACGTCGCTGAAGAAGTGCACGCCGTAGGCGACGCCGTAGCCGACAAAGAAGTAGGCCAGCGCCGAGATGGCGAAGTCGGTGAGGATCTTGACCAGCGCGTTGACCTGGTTTTTCTTGCGCACGGTGCCCAGCTCCAGGAAGGCGAAGCCGGCGTGCATCGCCAGCACCAGAATGGCCCCGATCAGTAAGAACAATACGTCGTTTGCACTTGTTTGCGTCATGCCTGCGCTCCAATGGTGCGTATCCGTGGTGCAGCACGGCGCGCTGCGGATACGAATGCCTGTGATTGGGGCGCTTTCTTGCAAAAATGGTGCCAGCGGGCGCCAGCCTTGTGCATCAAGGCGTCATGACGATGCCTTGCGCCGGATGGCGGTGCGGATGGCAGCGCTTGCCTTGATTTGGTGCGTATCGGTGGGCGGTATTGGTGCGCAGAGCTTGCGGCCAACGTTGGCCGCAAGCTCAGGCCGGCAGCAGGGTCTCGACACGGTCGTCGCGCTGCAGGATCTGCCGCAGGAACCGCTGCATGCTGTGATCGTCGCCGGTGGTGACGAAGCGGTACTGCGGCGGCATCTGTGGGCCGCTGCGGCACTGGTGTTGTTGCAGCAGGCGCAGCGTCTGGCGCACCACGGCGTCGGTGGGATCGATGATGTCGATGTGCGGTGGCAGCTGCTCACGGATCAGCGGCGCGAGGAACGGGTAGTGGGTGCAGCCGAGCACCACGTGGTCGACGTTGTGCGCCAGCAGCGGCGCCAGCGCCGCGGCGACGGTGCGCCGGGCGTTGTCGCTGTCCAGCTCGCCGCTTTCCACCAGCTCGACAAAGCCGGTGCCGGCCTGGCTGTAGATCTCGGCGTGGTCGTGCAGCTGCGCCGCCAGCTGGCGGAATTTCTCGCCGCGCAGCGTGGCCTGCGTCGCCAGCACGCCGACCTTGCCGCTCTGCGTCGACAGAGCCGCCGGCTTGATCGCCGGCTCCATGCCGACGATGGGCAACGCCGGATACTTGTGGCGCAGGTGGCGCGCCGCGGCGCTGGTGGCGGTGTTGCAGGCGATCAGCAGCAGGGTGGCGCCCTGTGCCAGCAGGTAGTCGGTGATCAGCTCGGAACGGGCGATCAGCTCGTCGTCGCTGCGCCCGCCGTAAGGACAGTAGCCCTGATCGGCAAGGTAGATGACCGGTTCGTCGGGAAGCTGGGCGGTGAGCTCGCGCCACACCGAAAGGCCGCCTAGGCCGGAATCAAACATGCCGATCATGGGGGATTAACTGTTCTGGATGACGATTTTCGGGAATTTACCAGAGAAGTCGCGTGCCTTGTCGCCGACCTTGACCGCCACCTTGCGCGCGATCTGCTGGTAGCGGGCCGCCAGCGCGCTGTCCGGCGCTGCCGCCACCGTCGGGCGGCCGTCGTCGGTGGCCAGGCGGATGCCCAGATCCAGTGGCAGCGAGCCGAGCACGTCGACGCCGTACTGCGCACTCATCTTGTCGGCGCCGCCGTGGCCGAAGATGTGCTCTTCGTGGCCGCAGTTGCTGCACACGTGCATCGCCATGTTCTCGACGATACCGAGAATGGGCACGCCGACCTTCTCGAACATCTTCAGCCCCTTCTTCGCGTCCAGTAGCGCGATGTCCTGCGGCGTGGTGACGATGATGGCGCCGGTAACCGGCACCTTCTGCGACAGCGTCAGCTGGATGTCGCCGGTGCCCGGCGGCATGTCGATCACCAGGTAGTCCAGCTCGTTCCACAGTGTGTCGTTCAGCAGCTGCTGCAGCGCCTGGCTCACCATCGGGCCGCGCCACACCATCGCCTGGTCCTCGTCCACCAGATAGCCGATCGACATCGTCTGCACGCCGTGCGCCGGCAACGGCACCAGCTTGCCCTCGATCACCTCCGGCTTCTGACCCTGTAGGCCCATCATCAAGGGCTGCGACGGGCCGTAGATGTCGGCATCGAGGATGCCGACCGACGCGCCTTCCGCCGCCAGCGCCAGCGCCAGGTTGGCCGCGGTGGTGGACTTGCCGACGCCGCCCTTGCCGGACGACACCGCGATGATGTTTTTCACCCCCGGCAGCAGCGGCACGCCGCGCTGTACCGAGTGGCTGGTGATCTCGCTGACCACGTCGATGCTCAGCTTGCGCTCGCCGGCCAGCGGTGCCAAGCGTTCGCGGAACAGCTCGGCGATGGCGGCGAAGCGGCTTTTCGCCGGGTAGGGCAGGGCCACGCGCACGTTGAGGTGGGCGGCGTCGTTTTGCTGCACGCTGACGCCTTTGCGGTAGGGCTTGTGGGTGTCTTCGTCGATCAGGTCGGCGATGGCATCGAGAATGTCGGTGTCGGTCAGGGCCATGTCAGTAGTCCGGGAAGCGGCGTCGCCATGGACGCCAAACAGTTTGCCGAGTCGGGAAAGCATGATGGTGATCTTGAGCGGGATGAATAGCCGACTATTTTAATCGGGTTTGCCGCGGGCGAACAGGCTTGCCCGCCGTTTTGGCCGCAGCCGCCATGATAAGCGCTGCGCCGGCGTTGTGCATGCCGCTGTCGGGTGTGCCTGCGGCCAACCCTGGCCGCCGTGTGCCGCTTACTTTTTTGTCATGGTGGCTGTCTAGACAGATTTGCTGGTGCAAGTGCCTGATTCGGCGTAGAATCGACGCCTTTTTTCTCAGCCGGTACGGGATGGCAGACTGCTCCGTGGCGGTGTTTCCGAGGTGACGTTTTGTCTGAATTTGTCAGGATTTCCCGTTTGACCCCGGCGCGGATGCTGTTCCCGCTGGCGCTGGTGCTGTTTGAATTTGCGGTCTACATCGCCAACGACATGGCGCAGCCGGCGATGCTGCGCGTGGTGCAGGAGTTCGGCGTCGGCATCGAGTGGGTGCCGATGGCGATGACCGCCTTCCTGCTCGGCGGCGCGCTGATGCCGTGGCTGACCGGGCCGCTGTCCGACCGCATCGGCCGCCGGCCGGTGCTGCTGGGCGGCGTGGTGTATTTCATCGTCGCCTGCCTCGCCACCTATCTGGTGAGCTCGATCGAGGCCTTCATGGCTCTGCGCGTGCTGCAGGGCGTCGGCCTGTGCTTCATCAACGCCGTCGGCTACGCCGCGGTGCAGGAGGCGTTCGAGGAGAAGACCGCGGTCAAGGTCACCGCGCTGATGGCCAATGTGGCGCTGATTGCGCCGATGGTCGGCCCGCTGGCCGGTGCCGCGCTGATCGAGTTCGCGCCGTGGCGCAGCTGCTTCCTGTTCATCGCCGGCGTGTCGTTGCTGGCGCTGGTCGGGCTGTGGTGGAAGATGCCGGAAACGGTCAACGTTGGCCGCACGCGCGCGCCGTTGCGCCGCATGGGCGCGGACTACCTGGCGCTGCTCGCCGACCGCCGCTTCGTGCTGTCGCTGCTGTGCATCCCGTTGCTGGCGATGCCGCTGATGGGCTGGATCGCGCTGTCGCCGGTGCTGCTGGTAGAAGACCTCGGCATGAGCACCGTCGAGTACGGCCTGTGGCAGCTGCCGGTGTTCGGCGGCCTGATCGCCGGCAACTTCGCGCTGGTGCTGCTCACCGAGCGCCTGGCGCTGGGGCGCTCGGTGCTGCTGGGCATGTGGCCCATCGTCGGCGGCCTGGCGCTGATGCTGGGCGGCATCCAGTTCAGCAGCGTGCCGCACATCTATATGGTGGCCGGCATGAGCCTGATGGCCTTCGGCGAGGGGCTGTCGTTCGCGGTGCTGTACCGCTTCGCGCTGATGTCCAGCACGGTGAGCAAGGGCACGGTGTCGGCGGCGATGAGCATGCTGTCGATGGCCGGCTACGCGCTCGGCATTGAGCTGTTCCGCCACGCCTATATCGCCGGCGGCATGATCGGCTTCGCGCTGATGTCGCTGTTGACCTCGCTGCTGTTCGTGCTGGTGGCGCGACCGCGGGTGCGCCACGCGATGAAGTTGCGCGCGGCGCCGGTGGCGCAGCCAGCCTGATGTTTCGGGCGCACGCTCTATAAAGGTTGGCCGCAACGCTGTTGCGGCCAACCTTTGTCGTTATAATCGACGGTTTCGTATTGCTTATCGGGATGCATTTCATGACTAAACGCCAGATTCTGGTTACCAGCGCACTGCCGTACGCCAACGGCGCCATCCACTTGGGTCATATGGTTGAACACATCCAGACCGATGTCTGGGTGCGCTTCCAGAAGATGCGTGGCCACGAGTGCTACTACGTCTGTGCCGACGACACCCACGGTACCCCGATCATGCTGGCTGCGGAAAAGCAGGGCATCACCCCGGAGCAGCTGATCGAGCGCGTCAACACCGAGCATCTGGCCGATTTCAGCGGCTTCCACATCGGCTACGACAACTACTACAGCACCAACAGCCCGGAAAACAAGGCGTTCTCCGAGCAGGTTTACCTCGCGCTGAAGGCCAACGACAAGATCGCCAGCCGCACCATCGAGCAGCTGTACGACCCGGAAAAGAACATGTTCCTGCCGGACCGCTTCGTGAAGGGCGAATGCCCGAAGTGCGGCGCGGCCGACCAGTACGGCGACAACTGCGAGAAGTGCGGCGCCACCTACAGCCCGACCGAACTGAAAAACCCGTACTCCGCGGTGTCCGGCGCCAAGCCGGTGCTGAAGACCTCCGAGCACTACTTCTTCCGCCTCGGCGAGTGCACCGGCTTCCTGCAGGACTGGACCGGCGGCAGCAGCCTGCGCGGTGACGGCGCGAGCCAGGTCCACCTGCAGGCCGAATCGCTGAACAAGATGAACGAGTGGATCGAAGGCGGCCTGCAGGACTGGGACATCAGCCGCGATGCGCCGTACTTCGGTTTCGAGATCCCCGGCGCGCCGGGCAAGTACTTCTACGTGTGGCTGGACGCGCCGATCGGCTACATGGCCAGCTTCAAGAACCTGTGCGACCGCACCGGTATCGATTTCGACGAGTGGTTCAAGCCGGACAGCAAGACCGAGATGTACCACTTCATTGGCAAGGACATCCTGTACTTCCACGCGCTGTTCTGGCCGGCGATGCTGCACTTCGCCGGCTACCGCGCGCCGACCGGCGTGTTCGCGCACGGCTTCCTGACCGTGGACGGCCACAAGATGTCCAAGTCGCGCGGCACCTTCATCACCGCCAAGAGCTACCTCGACTGCGGCCTGAATCCGGAGTGGATGCGCTACTACATTGCCGGCAAGCTCAACGGCCGCATCGAGGACATCGACCTCAACCTGGGTGACTTCGTTGCCCGCGTGAACTCGGACGTGGTCGGCAAGTTCGTCAACATCGCCAGCCGCGCCGCCGGCTTCATCAGCAAGCGTTTCGGTGGCCAGCTTGCGGCCAACCTTGAGGACGAAACCCGCCTGCTCGGCAACATTGCCGGCGAAGCGGAGAACATCGCCGCCGCCTTCGAGGCGCGCGAGTACGCCAAGGCGCTGCGCGAGGTGATGGCGATTGCCGACATCGTCAACGGTTACGTGGACGCCAACAAGCCGTGGGAGCTGGCCAAGCAGGAAGGCCAGGACGCGCGCCTGCACGAAGTGTGCAGCGTGCTGATCAACGCCTTCCGCCTGCTGACCATCTACCTCAAGCCGGTGCTGCCGAAGCTGGCCGAAGGCGTGGAAGCCTTCCTCGACGTGGCGCCGCTGCAGTGGGCGGACATCGACCAGCGGCTGCTGGGCCATACCATCAAACCGTACCAGCACCTGATGCAGCGCATCGACCCGGTGCTGGTGGAAAAACTCATCGAGGCGAACAAGCAAAGCATGGAAACCCAAGCCCCGGCCGCTGCGGCCAACTACGAGCCACTGGCCGACACCATCAAGATCGACGACTTCGCCAAGCTGGACCTGCGCGTCGGCAAGGTGCTGGCCTGCAACTTCGTGGAAGGCTCCGACAAGCTGCTGCAGTTCACCGTCGACCTCGGCTTCGAACAGCGCAACATCTTCTCCGGCATCCGCTCCGCGTACCAGGAGCCGGAAAAGCTGGTTGGCCGCAAGGTGATCGTGGTCGCCAACCTGGCCGAACGCAAGATGCGCTTCGGCGTGTCGCAGGGCATGATCGTGTGCGCCTCCGGCCCGGAGGACAACTCCGGTCTGTTCCTGCTGGACGCCGACGACGGCGCCGAGCCGGGCATGCGCATCGGCTGATCGCCCGGTCTGTTTGACTGCACTTCAATGCCCCGTCGCCGACGGGGCATTTTTCATGGCGGCGATTCATCAGATTTTCATAATTGCTGCTTAAGCTGCGACCAGTGCTACGGGAACTCCGTGAAACTACCTATAGTCAATAGCAACATAAACACGTTATCGTAGCGTGAGCTTATGTTGTTTCAGTAAGCCGGATAATCGTCAGAAAAAGAATGACAAAAAGGAAAAATCATGAGAATCAACCAACTTGAGCCAGGCCATAGCATCCTGGAAACAACCGACAGCGGTGAAGAAATCCGCTTTGAAGTGATCAATGTCAAGCCGCTGGGCCGACGCTACGAGGTGACGATGCGCACTTCCGCCGGTCTGGAAAGCGTGGTCTACCCGGGTAACGCCTACGTACAGACTGCCGCCTGACAGAGCGTGGCACCACAATCAAAGCCCTGCCTTGCAGGGCTTTTGTCTTTTTGCTTGACGCACCGCAATATACGCGGTACTATTTCTTTCTCAGTCGCGGGATGGAGCAGTCTGGTAGCTCGTCGGGCTCATAACCCGAAGGTCGTAGGTTCAAATCCTGCTCCCGCAACCAGAATTCATAAAACGGTTTGGCGACTAAACCGTTTTGCCTTGAGAAATATAAATGGCGATTCGCCAGTTGTTTTTCACGGCACAATCTATACTTGCAGTACTCAGTCGCGGGATGGAGCAGTCTGGTAGCTCGTCGGGCTCATAACCCGAAGGTCGTAGGTTCAAATCCTGCTCCCGCAACCACATGTAAACCCCTGATTCAATTGAAAAATTGGATCAGGGGTTTTGTGCTTTTATACCCGTGAGTTGGGCACAGGAGCTCTTCTGTGCCCATTTTTGTGCCCGGCGTGTGCCCAGTTGAGATAAAAGCCTGGCAATTTTGACCTTTGGTCATTTTCTGGGCTCAGATCTGGCACGACCTTTGGGTGATTTGTCTTGATCGTGCCCAATGGGCACATCATGGGCACGGTCGTCATATCACATTAATCGCGTTTTTGTTCCCATAAGCTACACCCCTCGCTTTGTATCTGACTGAAAAAACAGGTGTTTTTTAGTCAAGTAGCAACTTGTGCTGGCCCAAGGGGCGGCTTGTATCGCGTTCTCTGTTGGATGTTTTATTCTGCCGGGTCGATTTTTTCTGTGCTGGGCACAGGTTTGGGAACGTACTCAAGCAGATCACCAAGTTGGCAGTTGAAGTAACGGCACAGCGCATCCAGCACATCCAGTTCAATACGCTCAGCCGTCTCATGATAGAGACGCGTCAGTGTCCCCCTGTTGAGGCCAGTATCACGGGCGAGGTCACTAATCTTCAGACGTTTTTCTCCCATGATGCGAGAGAGGTGGCATTTAATCATTTGTGTTCCTCGATCAAAAAAATCTCCTGTAGATCAAAAAGCCTTGCAATAGGTATTTTTGTGTGTAATATGATCTTCAGGAGATCAAAATTAACGCTATAGGGCGATTGTGTTCTCCTGATTCTACATTTCTACCAGGAGTAAGACCATGAATACCACCTATATCACAACAGAAGAGCTGGCCTCGCGTATTCACTATGACGCACGGACAATCCGCAACAATCTGGTCGACAACTGCCTAATTGAAGGCAAGCACTATGTTCGACCCTTTGGTCGAAGGAAGTATCTGTTCATTTGGGAGGCCATTGAGGCAGATCTCCTGCGCGCTCATGTCGACAGCATTGCAATGCCAGTAGCCGAGTAACAAGGAGATAGCCATGGGTGTAGTCAGAGCTAGGAAGGAAACAGGATTGCTGTTTCTGGATTTTCGTTGGGACGGGAAGCGTTGCCGTGAACAAACTGAGCTTCGAGATACCGCTGCCAACCGCAGGAAGCTTGAGAAGATGCTGGCGCAAATTGAGTCCGAGATTCAACTTGGTCGCTTTAGTTACGCTACCTTCTTTCCTGATAGCCGGAAGTGCGTGGAAGTGACACTTGCTCCCGTCTCTGTCTTTTCTCCTGCGAGGGAGGAGATCGTGATGGATGAGGCGGTCCTGAAGACGCCACTCTTTGCCGACTTCATTAAGGAATGGCTCAGCGAAAACCAGATCGGTTGGCGACGTTCGTACCAGGTAACCATCCGCGGGAATATCGATAAATACTATCTGCCCGCATTTGGAAGTGTCAGGGTCGGGGCTGTCACTCGGGCTGATCTGCTCAAATTCCGGTCATCACTCGCCAAAGTATCCGGCCGGAATGGGAACACAACACTATCTGCCAACCGCATCAACAAGATCATGGATCCGTTGCGCAGGGTATTTGAGGAAGCCGCCGACCGTTATGACTTTACCACGCCCTACGTGCGCATCAAACCGTTGAAGGTGCCGAAGTCCGATGTGCAGCCACTCACGCTGCAAGAGGTGAAGCTGATCGTCGATTCGGTTCGGCTCGATTTTCGCAATTACTACATCGTTCGTTTTTTCACCGGTATGCGTACTGGTGAAATTGACGGGCTGAAATGGAAGTATGTCGACTTTGAGCGTCGACAAATCCTGATCCGGGAAACAATCGTGTACGGGGAGGATGACTACACCAAGACCGATGCATCACAGCGCGATATTGCAATGAGCCAGCCAGTGTATGAGGCACTGGTGAATCAGTACAAGGCAACGGGTGCCATGTCCGAGTATGTATTTTGCAACCTGCAGGGGATGCCCATTGAACACAACAATGTGACCAAGCGGGTGTGGTACCCCCTGTTGGCCTCACTTGGTCTGGAGCGTCGCCGGCCTTATCAAACTCGGCATACGGCAGCAACCCTCTGGCTCGCTGCCGGTGAGGCGCCGGAATGGATTGCAAGGCAGATGGGGCATGCCAACACTGAGATGCTGTTCAAAGTGTATTCCCGTTTTGTGCCGAACCTGACACGTAAAGATGGTTCTGCATTCGAGCAATTGCTGAAAACGGCACACATTCAGCAAGGAGATATCCATGAGAAGGTTTAGCGAGGAGAGGGCGCAGCAACATACGTTGGCATTGCTAGAAATTAGCGTTTATCTGTACGAACTGAGCCGCAATAAAGCTTTGCCGGTAGCTTTGCGGGAGCAAGCCATGGTTTTGTTTCAGGACTATCCGAGTGTCACCGAGATCATCATCTTGGCGAAGCGGGACCAGGGGACGACGGGGGATCGATGCCTGTTGGCCAATGTCGAGAAAGAGCTCTTTACCGGCGACAAGTATCCTTTGCTTAGGCGAGCTTTGCAGGCGGAAGCCCACCGAAAAAAAATGTGATTTCAGAAAGTGCTTCTCTATTACGGCTGCCTTTGAATTTAGGGCAGCCGTTTTAGCCTTGGGCTACGTGGCCTGGTCTGTCCTGTCGCTCACAGAGAGCAGGCAAGCATAAATGGCAAAACGATTAAGGGTATCGTCATAGATCACTCTTGGGGGCTTCTGTCACTCACCAACTGTGTTTTCTTTACTGACCCCTACGGCCAGCACAAGGCGATCCACCAGTTCTGACAGCTCCTGCTTTTTAGCTCGGCCAAGTTGCTCGCGCAGCAAGATCAACCATCGTTCAGCAATCAGTACATCATCATGCTCTACTTCGATGTTAAGTTGCTCCCGCAGTGCTCGGTTTAAATCCCTGCAAATTCTGTTCAGCTGTTCGCACTCCGTAGGCACCTTCAGCCCCATCATCCTCGCCAGTTCAGCAATTGCAGTCTGAGTACTCAACACCCCAATCGCCTTGCTATTGATTTCCCCACGCTTGATTTGAACAATGGCTTCGATCGCCGGCTGAACAATTTTATGAGCGATACGCTGACAGATATTTGGGGAGTGGAAGGCCATGCAGATTGTCTTTATAAAGCAGAGAGGTGGGTGGGATGATATGGTACCAGAGTGCCTGATTAGTACATCGACTGACGATGAACCTATACGGGCATAAGTGCCGGGTTCGGGCGGTGAGAAGTGAAGGCTTCTTTGCGCAAATGACATTGACGCTACGCCTCCTTAAATTGATACGATACCTCGTCCAGTTGCTGAGATCACTTGCCATAGATAATAATGACCAGATCATAAATGAAGTTGTAATGATTTTAACGCTCTTGTGCTAGAGCGGGCTCATGGTGTGGTGGTGCCAGTGTGAGTAGGAGCGTTCCTCTTGGCTGTTGTCCCGCTATTCTGGTCATGGAGTGGAGAAGGTGATGTCTTACGATGCCAACAATGTATTTGCCAAAATTTTGCGTGGCACAGCCCCGTGCATCAAGGTTTTCGAAGACCAGATGACACTGGTGTTCATGGATATCATGCCCCAAGCAGATGGCCATCTCCTCGTTATTCCCAAAGAGTCCGCTTCGCAGATTTTCGAGCTATCAGAATGAATCGCCCCTCCTTTCCTAGACACCTCAAGAGCCTCACACTAGGCCCAGCAAGGAGGTGTCATGAGCAGGCAGCGTTTCCCCGAAGAGTTCAAGATTGAAGCCGTCAAACAGATTACTGAACGCGGCTATCCCGTCGCCGAAGTAGCCAGCCGTCTCGGCGTATCTGCCCACAGCCTGTATCAATGGCTGAAACGCTACGACCCCAAGCGTGCCAAGCCGGCCGAATCAGCGGACCAGCAAGCTGAAATCCGCCGTCTCAAGGCAGAGCTGAAACGGGTCACCGAGGAACGCGACATCCTAAAAAAGGCCGCCGCATACTTTGCCAAGGAGTCCGGGTAAGGTATGCCTTCATCCGGGCCCACGAGCAGCAGTTTCCAGTCCGACGACTGTGTCGTGTCATGGCTGTGCACCCCAGTGGCTACTACACCTGGAAATCGTCCCCGTATTCACGCCGCACTCGCGAGGACCAACGCTTGCTTGGGCAAATCAAACAGGCTTGGCTAGAGAGTGGTGGTGTCTATGGTTACCGCAAGGTGTATGACGACCTGCAGGCACAGGGAGAGCGCTGCGGCAAACACCGTGTGGCGCGGCTGATGAAGCAGGAGGGGCTGCGTTCGCAGACGGGCTACCACCGGCGCCCTGGACATTACAGTGGCCGCCCGGCGGTGGTGGCGCCGAACCACCTGCAGCGCCAGTTCACCGTAGAGGCACCGAATAAAGCTTGGGTGACCGACATCACATATATCCGCACGCATGAGGGGTGGCTGTACTTGGCGGTGGTGCTCGACCTGTTCTCGCGACAGGTCATTGGCTGGTCGATGCAGTCACGTATCGATAAAGAGCTGGTGCTGAATGCCTTATTGATGGCGGTATGGCGACGTCAGCCCAAGCAGGAGGTGCTGGTGCATTCCGACCAGGGGAGTCAGTTCAGTAGTTACGACTGGCAGGACTTCTTGAAGGCCCATCGCTTGGTGCCCAGCATGAGTCGGCGTGGGAACTGCCACGACAATGCCGTGGCGGAGAGTTTCTTCCAGTTGCTGAAGCGGGAGCGCATCAAGCGAAAAACCTATCACGACCGGGAGGAGGCCCGTCGTGACATCTTCGATTACATCGAGATGTTCTACAACCCAAAGCGCCGGCATGGTTCCGCAAATGGGCTATCGCCGGTAGAGTTTGAGAAGCAATATTTCCAACGGCTCAAGAGTGTCTAGAGAAGCCGGGGCGATTCAACCCGCGGTAACAGGTCGGCCATAAATGCGCGTAACACGGTAGGTTGAGGTATTCCCCGTCGAGTAATCGCTGTAAATGGCCAGTGAGAGCAAAAGCGTGCAGGATCAATCTGACGCATATCGCCGGCCTCCACCCAACGGGTCGCGTAGTGGATTGGTAAAAACCCGATATAGGCCCCGGAGAGAATCAGCATTGCTTGTGCCTCGATATTGTCAACGGTGGCGGCAGCCTTGCTGACGCGCAATTGCTTTAAGTCCTGCTGCTGGAGGTAGCCGCGGGCTACGATGTGGCTAGTAGCAATATGGTTGAACAGTTGCGTCTCGGTATCCGCTGTCTTGAATAGTGGGCTGTAGCGGCTGCAGAACAGGCCATCCTGCTCCTGGTACAGCTGGATGTAGGACAACCCGGCGACTCGCAACGGAAAGTGACCAACCGCGATATGCAGGCGGCCATCCAGTACCCGTTCTTCCAGCTCGGCTGGGGTCCCGATATAGACGTCCAGATGCACGTCGTGGCCGCGAGCCACGAACTGGCGCAGCGCGCGAGCCAGCGGCGAATCGGCATCGCTGATGGTGTTGTCGATGATACCCAGGTACAGCTTGCCAGAGATGTGCTGTTTTAGTGCGCTGGTGTCCATGCAGAAGGTATCCACCGCCATCAGCAGACGCTGGGTGGCTTCGTAGGTGGCCATGCCGTGTTCGGTAAGGCGAAAACCACCACGACCGCGCTCGCACAGGGTGACACCCAGTCGCGTTTCCAGGTTGGCCATCTGTTCACTGATACTGGACTGGCTGAGATTCAGCGCGGCCTGTGCCGCAGAAAAACCGCCACATTTCACGATGGTCATGAACACTCTCAGCAGCTTCAGATCCACGTCTTGCAGTTGTTTCATCCGTTTCTTTCCTTTGCCGATGGGTTGTTATTCGTGTTGCACCGCAGAACGCTGATGGCATCAAGTGCCGTACTGTCAAGCTGCGGCAGCCATGAGTCAAACCAATAGTTTTTACATCGGAAATGTCGATGTGAGTATCTGATCTTTATTATTTTTTCGACGCAAAACTCTGCGCATAGTCATGGAAACACGGGGCTGCTTCAAGCCCTGATGCGACCCTAACAAGACTATGTGGAGAGAGACATGCAAAACAACGGATACGAAAACGGTCGTCTTGACCTGCCATTTGTCGGGCATTGCACCTTTGCCAAGTCGCCGGTGTGCCTGGACTGGGAAAAGATCGACGCTGATGTGGCAGTGCTGGGCGCACCCAATGATATGGGTACCCAATGGCGCGCCGGCGCCCGCTTCGGCCCGCGCGGCATCCGCGAGGCGTCCACGCTGTTCTCCTTCGGTCATGCCGGTGCCTACGACCACGAAGATGACGTGATGTACCTCACCCGCGAGGACGTGCGCATGGTGGATGTGGGCGATGCCGATATCGTGCATACCGACATGGCCAGCAGCAATGCCAACATCGAGCTGGCGGTGCGCAAGATCCTGGCGGCCGGCGCCATGCCGGTGGTGCTGGGCGGCGACCATTCCATCCATGCGCCGGTGATCAAGGCATTTGAAGGCAAAGGCCCGATCCACATCCTGCACATCGATGCCCATCTCGATTTTGTCGACGAACGTCACGGCGTGCGCTACGGCCACGGCAACCCGCTGCGCCGCGCATCGGAAATGGACCACATCGTCGGCATGACCCAGCTGGGCATACGCAACGTGTCGTCCTCCAACCGCGACGACTACGCGGCCGCCCGTGCTGCCGGCTCCACCGTGCTGTCGGTGCGCCAGGTGCGTGCGCTGGGCGCCGAGGGTGTGCTGGCGCAGATTCCGGATGCGGCCAACTACTACATCACTATCGACATCGATGGCTTCGACCCGTCCATTGCCCCGGGCACCGGTACCCCGAGCCATGGCGGCTTCCAGTACTACGAAGTGCTGGAAATCATCCAGGGCCTGGCCCAGCGCAGCCAGGGCCGCATCGTCGGCATGGACCTGGTGGAAGTGGCACCGGCCTATGACCCGACCGGGGTGACCTCCATTCTGGCCGCCCAGCTGCTGATGAACAGCATCGGCTTCATTTTCCACGCCCGCGCCGAAGCACGCCGCGGCTGAACAGCAGCTGTCGCACCAGCTCCGCAGAGACGGGGTGACGCGGCAGCGGAAACAGAGGAGAACAACATGGATCAAGTGGTACAGCAGTATCTGGACCAATACGGTGTGTCCGCCGCCACGCGGGCATTTCTGGCCAGGCCGCAGAAGATGTTCATTGGCGGGCAGTGGCTGGATGCCAGCGATGGCGCCAGTTTCAAGGTGACCGAACCTTCCACCGAGGGCCAGATTACCACCGTGCCGGCCGCCACCGTGGCCGACCTCGACCGCGCCGTGGCCGCCGCCCGCGCGCAGTTCGATGGTGGCGAGTGGCGCCAGCTCAAGCCGCTGGCACGCGAGCGCCAGCTGCAGCGGCTGGCCGACCTGATGGAAGAGCACGCTACCGAGCTGGCCGAGCTGGAAGCCATCGACATGGGCAAGTCGGTTGCCTTTGCCCGTGATATCGATGTGCAGGGCTCGGTGGACACCATCCGCTACTTTGCCGGCTGGGCCAGCAAGCTGCATGGCCGCACCGTGGAGCCGTCGTCGCTGCCCGGCAACTATCTGGCCTACACCCGCAAGGAGCCGCTGGGCGTGGTGGCCGCCATCGTGCCGTGGAACTTCCCGCTGCAGACCATGGTGTGGAAACTGGCGGCCGCGCTGGCGGTGGGCTGCACCATGGTGATCAAGCCGGCAGAGCTTACCTCGCTGTCCACGCTGCGCTTTGCCGAGCTGGTGCAAGAGGCCGGCATTCCGGATGGCGTGGTGAACATCGTTACCGGTCGCGGCAGCGTGATTGGCGCGGCCATGGCCAGCCACCCGGGCATCGACAAGCTCACCTTCACCGGCTCCACTCCGGTTGGCCGCAAGGTGGGTGCTGTCGCGGTGGAGCAGCTCAAGCATGTCACGCTGGAGCTGGGCGGCAAGTCGCCGGTGATCGTGCTGGCCGATGCCGACCTGAAGGCTGCGGCCAACGCGGTGGTGAATGGCGTGTTCTTCAATTCCGGGCAGGTGTGCGATGCAGGCACCCGTGTCTATGTGGCACGTAGCGTGTACCAGCCGTTTCTGGATGAGCTGGTGGCGCTGACTCGCGCACTGAAGATTGCCCCCGGTCTGGACCCGGATTGCTACATCGGCCCGCTGGTGTCCGCGCAGCAGAAGGACAACGTGCTGTCCTACATTGCCAGCGGCATCGAAGAGGGCGCCGAGCTGGTATGTGGTGGCCAGGCGCTGCCCGGCCCCGGCTTCTTTGTGCAGCCGACCATCTTTGCCCACTGCCGCCAGGAGATGCGCATCGTACGCGAGGAGATCTTCGGCCCGGTGCTGGTCACCCTGCCGTTCGACGACGTGGATGAAGCGGTGGCAATGGCGAACGATACTGAATACGGGCTCGCAGCCGCCATCTACTCCAATGACCTGAGCCTGGTGCACAGCCTGATTCCGCGTATCGAGGCCGGCATGGTGTATGTCAACGCGCACGGCACCATCGACCCGGCGCTACCGTTTGGCGGTTTCAAGGGTTCCGGCTTCGGCAAGGATCTTGGCGCCGAGCAGCTGGAGCATCTGATGGCCACCAAGGCGGTGTGGATCACGCTGCCCTGAACCAGAACTATTCGCCAGGCAGCCCGCCGAGCAGGCTGCCTGGCCACCCGTTACCCGGTTTTCAGTGTGACTGGCATGCGCCAGAAAAATACAGAGGAGACACTGATGAACACCATGCAAGACAAGGAACGCGAAGCGGATCTGGAGCAGCGCATCCGCTGCTACGAGGAACTGGAGAGCCGGGCGCAGTGGCCCGGTGCCATGGGCATGGCGGACTACCTGGCAGCGCTGCTGCTGACGGTAGGGCTGGTTGTCGCCTGTTATGTGTGGGGAGTGTGAGCCATGCGCAATCAACGTGAAGTGGAATTCCGCCTGGCGGCGGAACGTGGCGATACGCCGCTGCTGCCCAGCGAGCGTATCTGGGGCTTCTGGGAATTCACCTACGCCAACTCGGCGCTGGCAATTGCCACCTGGGCATTCCTGATCGGCGGCGCCACCGCGCTGTTCGTCGGGCCGAAGGAGGGCATTGCCGCCATCATCATCGGCAATATCCTCGGCGTGATGCTGGTGGCGCTGCCGACCTGTCTGCCAAGCGGGCGCTATGGTCTGGAGCAGTTCACTTTCCTGCGCAGCGTATTCGGTGCCAATGGCAGCCGGCTGGTGTACGTGCTGGCAGTGGTATTTCTTACCATGGGCTGGCTGGCAGTGCTGGGCATGATGTTCGGGCGCTCGGTGGATGGGCTGATCGCACTGGTGGATTCCCACCAGGCGGCGCCAACCGGCCCGCTGGCGCTGGTATTGGCGTTTTTGTCGATTGCGCTGACCGGCTGGGTGGTGGCCAAGGGGCCGACCTCGATCAAGTTCTTCAACATGATCGTGGCACCGGCGCTGGTGGCCCTGATGCTGGGCATGCTGTGGATGATCTTCAGTAAGCATGGCTTTGCCGAGCTGATGGCAATGCCGGCGCTGGAGCCGCCCACCGAAAACCGGCATCTGAATTTCATGATTGCCGTGGAAGTGAACATGGCAGCCGGTTTTTCCTGGTGGCCGTACTTGGGCAACCTGGCGCGCCTGAGCAAGAACGAGCGCACTTCCTTCTGGCCAAATGTGGTGGGCATCTTCGGGGCGGCCTCGCTGGGCGAGATCGTCGGCCTGCTGGGGGCCGCCTCGATGGGTAACAGCGACCCCACCATCTGGATGACGACTGTTGGCGGGGTGGTGGTTGGCGTGATTGCCCTGGGCTTCATTGCCTTTGCCAACGTCACCAGCATGATCAACATTCTGTACACCTCCATTGTTGGTCTGCGCCAGATTGCCTGGGACAGCCTGCGGGCCATGAAGTGGGAGCTGCTGGTGGTGCTGTTCTGCGTGATACCGGCGGCAATTGTGATGTTTGCACCGGGTATCTACGACGGTTTCTTCATCTTCCTGGTGTGGACCTCGGCACTGAACAGCGCGCTGTCCGGCATCGGTATTGCCGACTACTTCCTGCTGCGGCGTCAGCGGGTAAGCCTGCGCAGCGTGTTCGCTGTTGAAGACAGCTCGCCGTTCCGCTTCTGGCATGGTTTCAACCCGGTGGCGCTGCTGGCGCTGCTGGCGGGCTTCCTGGTCTACGTTGTCATCTTCAATCCGCAGACGCTGGCCAGCTCGCCGCTGTTTGCCGTGCTGTCCGCCTCGCTGCCCTCCTGTGTGCTGGCCGGGGTGGTGCACTATCTACTGACCCATCTGCTGGTCATGCCGCAAGGGTATGGCGATTACCAGCCGGCGGTTCCCGCCAGTCTCAAGGTTGGCCGCAGCAGTACCGCTAACCGCTAGTCAGGAAAACACATCATGGAACAAATTTTCGACTACATCATCGTGGGGGCCGGCTCCGCCGGCTGTGTGCTGGCCAACCGCCTGAGCGAAGACCCGAACGTTAGCGTGCTGGTGCTGGAGTACGGCGGCAGCGACAAGAGCGTGATCATCCAGATGCCCAGCGCGTTCTCGATTCCGATGAACACCAAGCGCTACAACTGGCATTTCGAAACCGAGCCGGAGCCGCATCTGGACGGTCGACGCCTGCACTGCCCGCGCGGCAAGGTGCTGGGGGGCTCGTCGTCGATCAATGGCCTGGTGTACATCCGCGGCAACGCGCTGGATTTTGACGAGTGGGAATCGCTGGGGGCGAAAAACTGGGGCTACCGCCACTGCCTGCCGTATTTCAAGCGTGCCGAGAGCTACAAGTTCGGCGGCGACGATTACCGTGGAGGCGATGGCCCGCTGGCCACCAACAACGGCAACAACATGGCCAACCCGCTGTATGGCGCTTGGGTGGAGGCAGGTGCCGAAGCGGGCTACATCAAGACCGACGACTGTAACGGCTACATGCAGGAAGGTTTTGGCGCCATGCACATGACGGTGAAGAACGGTGTGCGCTGGTCTACCGCCAATGCCTACCTGCGCCCGGCCATGCAGCGCCGGAACCTGACCGTGGTGACGCATGCCATGACGCGCCGCATCCTGCTGGAGGGCCAGCGCGCAGTGGGGGTCGAGTACGAACAGGGCGGCAAGGTGCTCAGCGTGCGCTGCCGGCGCGAAGTGCTGGTGTCGTCCGGCCCGATCGGCTCGCCGCATTTGCTGCAGCGCTCCGGCATCGGCCCGGCGGCGGTGTTGCGCAAGGCCGGTATCGAGGTGAAGCACGATCTGCCGGGGGTGGGCGAAAACCTGCAGGATCACAGCGAGATCTACATCCAGTACGCCTGCAAGGAGCCGATTACCCTCAACGGCAAGATGAGCCTGTGGGGCAAGGCGCTGATCGGCTTGCGCTGGCTGCTGTTCAAGGATGGCCTGGGGGCCAGCAACCACTTCGAGGCTGGTGGTTTCATCCGCTCCGACAAGGGCCTGCGCTGGCCGGACATCCAGTTCCACTTCCTGCCCGCAGCGATGCGCTACGACGGCGACAAGCCGTTCAAGGGGCATGGCTTCATGGTGCTGACCGGCCCCAACAAGCCCAAGAGCCGTGGCTATGTGCGCGCCCGCAGTGCCGACCCGTACCAGCACCCGGAGATCCGCTTCAACTATCTGGAAAGCGAGGAGGACCGCGAAGGCTTCCGCCGCTGCGTGCGCCTCACCCGCGAGATCCTGGCGCAGCCGGCCATGGATCGCTACCGCGGCGAGGAGCTGGCACCGGGGCCGCAGGTGCAGACCGACGCCGAAATCGATGCGTTCGTGCGTGCCAGCATGGAAAGCACCATGCATCCGTGCGGCTCCTGCCGCATGGGCGAGGACAACATGGCGGTGGTGGATTCCGAGCTGCGTGTGCGCGGCATTGCCGGCCTGCGGGTGATCGATTCCTCGGTGTTTCCCACCGAGCCGAACGGCAACTTGAACGCGCCCACCATCATGCTGGCGGAACGTGCGGCCGACCTGGTGCGCGGCCTGGCTCCGCTGGAGGTTGCCGATGTGCCGGTGGGCATGGTGTCGGATTGGGAAGATAAGCAACGTAGCGGCAAGCCCAAGCGCCAGTACATCGTCTGAAATTGTTTTCCCCCGTGACTGGCCAGCCTTAGCACGGTGTGCGCACCGGTCGCTAGGTTGGCTGCTTTTTTTGTTATGGCAATAGCGATGGTCTCGGGTTGGTTTTAACGGCGCCGTATTTCAGCCATAGCAAACCAGTTTCGCGTATACATTTTGAGGGCGTACCGCTTGATCTTGCCCTGATCAGTCATGTCTTGCCGCCAGCTTGTCGCGCTGGCGTCGTATGCCGTGAAAGATGGCATCGGCCACATCGGTCGGGAAATCTGTCGGTAGGCCCGTCTGTGCCTCCTGCAGGATCTTGTCCGTGGTGTCGGCCAATTCATCCAGCAGGTCACGAGCCCAGGCTTCGGTGAGGCCGCTACTGCGCGCTTGCGCCAGCCAGTGGCGCGGCTGGATGCGATCGATCAGGTAGTGATTGTTTTGCCCGCGCACAGCCATTGCGAGCTTGGCTTTTTGCGGCGCTACCTTGCCGGCACCGTGGCCGATGACGGGATGGGCAGACAGGATGTCGTACAGCGGGGTGGCACGGTAGCGGCCACCTGGCAGATGGAACAGGCTGAAGTTCTTGGCGTGGCCGTCGGTGGCGGCCAACAACCAGAATACCACTTGCGTCTTGAAAAACTGGCGGCGGTCGGCCTCGCTGTTCTCTGACCCAGCCAGGATGTCGAGGATGCGTGCGATGCCGGGGCCGCCATCGCTCTGGTATTTGAGATGGGGCGGCGTGGCGGTGGCTTGGCACAGGTCTTCTTGCGGCAGGCGTATCCACCAGCTGCCGTCGGCGGACAGGCGGCGGTCAAAGCGTTCGACGATCAGTACTTTCTGTTCTTCAAAGCGGGCGATGTCGCAGCGGGCCACCGGCAGGCCGAACGCGGCTACCAGTCGCGCGCATAGCCATTCGTTCTCGACCGAGCTGCGCATGTCTGCCTGCATACCCCCTACCAGCCCCAATGGCAGTTTGAAAATATGAGTGGTGGGCGTGCTGCCCAGTGGGCGTTGCCAGCGACCATCATGGTAGAGCAGGGCGGTTTTTTCTTGCGCCCCGGCGATGGACAGGCGCAAGTCGGTGTCGGGGTCCATCTGGCCGGGCAAGCCAGGGCGTACGGTTTGGCGCAGTAGCTTGGCGATGGCGGTTTCGTCCAGTGTCTCGCCGGTGATGCTCTGCAGGTGTTGCGGTGTTTCGCCCTCTGGCAGCAGTTGCAGCGCGCCCACACAGTCACGCCCCAGTGCCGCCAGGAGGGTGAACGGCGCGCTGTCACTCAGTCGGTGGTGCTGTGCCAGACGACGACGGATGGCTTCGCTATCGGGTAGCAGGTTGTCGAAGTAGGCACTGACCACCGCGCCACGGTACGCGGCATTGCCGGGCAAAAATGGCAGCGACAGCGACAGTGGCCGCGCCTGCGGGTGACTGGGCCAGCTGTCGTGGTAGCTGAAGGTTTCGCCGCTGCGGGTGAGTGCCCACTCGCCGACAAACAGGCCGTTCATCCACACATTCAGCTGTTGCCGGTGACTTTTGCGGCCCATCTCACCAAGCCTCGCCGCTGACTGCCGGCGGTTTGTCATCGCGGGTGTGGATCACCAGTTCGGCATCCAGTGCCCGTAGCAGCTTGCTTAGCCGCTCTACGCTGACAGCGCCGGGTTTTGCTTCCAGACGTGCATAACTCTGCTGACTGATGCCAAGCCGCTCGGCCAGCTGTGTCTGAGTCAGCCCGGCACGCTGGCGCAAGCTGCGCAACATGGCTGGTAATTGTTCCGGTGTGATGATGGGGTAGTGCATGGTACCAGGCTCCGCATTCGACTCGTCTTACATGCTAAGAGTTGTAAACAACAAATACAACACATAAGTTGTATTTGTTGTTTACAACACATAAGGTGTGGCGATTGTGGGTGGCTTGGGACGGGTTAAGGTCAAATCCCCTTGGGAGTACCTGCAAAAACACAAAAAATCTTGTGACAGTTTTGGGCGGGGGCTTCCTCGATGCCGTCACCGGCGTCTACGATCAATTGTCATCTAAGTTACTGTATTTAAAAGGATGTCTGCTATAGTTGAATTTGGTGGCATGTAACGTACAGCAGATTATTTGGGCTCATAACCCGAAGGTCGTAGGTTCAAATCCTGCTCCCGCAACCATATATAAGCCCCTGATTCAATTGAAAAATTGAGTCAGGGGTTTTGTGCTTTTCAGGTGCTTCGATGTGTCACAAATCGGCTTTGTGACACTTCTGTGCCAAATTTCCCCCGGTACTTGTGACAGAAACGATGAGATTTTGCCCTTTGGGCAGATGGTCGTGTACAGGGGGCTGCTTTGCCAATGGCCAACTGGACCGCCGTCTGTCAGATGCCGTTATAGGCCGATAAATCCGTTTGTTTCCATGCCGTTTTTGCGTCTGTGACAGTGCTTACTGTCACAGTGAATCGCACCTGGTTTGCCAATGGCGTCATGGTCTGTCCCCCCGTTATTGCTAGCCTGTAAGGCTATACTTGCCAGCTGTCGTCGGCCAGCAATGCCTCGCGCACGATGGGGCTGAGGTTGGCCGCATCCTGCTGCAGGATCTGCTGTAGCGCGCGGCGCATGCGTGGCTCCCAGAAACGCTTGATGTGCAGTGTAATGCCGGTCAGCGCTTCCTGGTGATCCGGCATCGCTTCGAAGAAGCTGCCGATCTGGTTGGCCATGTGGGTCAGGTGTTGGTTGTCCATGAGCGTTCTCGGGGTCAATCGCAAGAGGAATCGGGGGCGGCGGCGCGGATGCGCTCGGCGTGGCTATAGGCCACCCAGCGTTCGGGGCGGGCAAAGCCGATCAGGCACAGCCCGGCCGCCTGTGCCAGCTCGGTGGCCAGCCGGGTGGGGGCGGAGATCGCCACCAGACAGCCAAAGCCGGCGGTGACGGTTTTCTGCACCATTTCCATGCTGGCGCGGCTGGTCACCACCACAAAGCCGTCCAGCGCAGCGGGGCGCGATTTCAGCACCGCGCCGATCAGCTTGTCCAGCGCATTGTGGCGGCCAACGTCTTCGCGCACTACGCGGATGCTGCCATCGTCGCCGCACCAGGCGGCGGCGTGGGTGGCACCGGTCAGCTGTTGCAGCGTCTGGTGCTGGCGCAGCTCGGTCAGCGCGCGGCGGATGGCTGCCTCGTGCACCACGCCGGGGTGGGGTAGCGGCGTCAGCGGCCGCACGGCGTGCGCCAGGCTTTCGGTGCCGCACAGGCCGCAGCCGGTGCGGCCGGTCAGGTTGCGGCGCATTTCCTTCAGGCGGGCAAAGCGGGCGCTGGCGATCTCCAGCTTGACGGTGATGCCGTCGCAGCCGCTTTCCTGCTGGATGTCGAACACCTCGTGCACGCTGTCGACGATGCCTTCGCTCAGCGCAAAGCCGAGCGCGAAGTCTTCCAGGTCCAGCGGCGTCGCCAGCATCACTGCGTGCGAGATGCCGTTGAACTCCAGCGCCACCGGCAGTTCTTCTGCCAGCGTGTCCTGCTGTGTGCTCACCGCGCCAGCCTGCCAGGTTTGTACCCGGCAGTGACTGGCGCCGGCGGGGGCGGGTGCTTGTTCCGGTGCCATCATGTCGTGCCTTCTGTGCTGCCGGCCTGATCCAGCAGCTCAAGCTGGGTGCGGTTGAAGCGCTGGTAGTCCTGCTGCCATTCCGACGGCTGCGTCACCGGCAGCACCTGCACCGCAGTCACCTTGTATTCCGGGCAGTTGGTGGCCCAGTCCGAGTTGTCGGTGGTGATCACGTTGGCGCCGGATTCCGGGAAGTGGAAGGTGGTGTACACCACGCCCGGCTGCATGCGCTCGCTGATCTTGGCATGCAGTACCGTGTCGCCGGCACGGCTGCTGACCCCGACCCAGTCGCCATCCTTGATGCCGCGTTCCTCGGCGTCGTGCGGGTGGATTTCCAGCACGTCTTCCGCATGCCAAGCCACGTTGTCGGTACGACGCGTCTGCGCGCCGACGTTGTACTGCGACAGGATGCGGCCGGTGGTGAGGATCAGCGGGAAGCGGCGGGTGATCTTTTCGTCGGTGGCCACGTACTGGGTGACGAAGAACTTGCCCTTGCCGCGCACGAAGCCGTCGATGTGCATGGTCGGCGTGCCATCCGGCGCGTCGTCGTTGCACGGCCACTGCACGCTGCCGAGCTTGTCGATCTTCTCGTAGCTGACGCCGGCAAAGCTGGGCGTCAGGCTGGCAATCTCGGCCATGATCTGCGACGGGTGGCTGTAGTCCATCTTCAGCCCCAGCGCGTTGGCCAGCAGCTGGGTGACTTCCCAGTCGGCGTACTTGGCCAGCGGTTTCATCACCTGGCGCACGCGCGAGATGCGGCGCTCGGCGTTGGTGAAGGTGCCGTCCTTTTCCAGGAACGACGAGCCCGGCAGGAACACGTGCGCGTACTTGGCGGTTTCGTTGAGGAAGATGTCCTGCACCACGATACATTCCATTGCCGACAGCGCAGCAGTGACGTGCTGGGTGTTGGGGTCGGACTGCACGATGTCCTCGCCTTCGCAGTACAGGCCCATGAAGCTGCCGGATAACGCGGCGTCAAACATGTTCGGGATGCGCAGGCCCGGTTCCGGGTCCAGCGTCACACCCCACGCCTGTTCGAACAGCTGGCGGGTGGTGGTGTCGGAAATATGGCGGTAGCCCGGCAGCTCGTGCGGGAACGAGCCCATGTCGCAGCTGCCCTGCACGTTGTTCTGCCCGCGCAGCGGGTTGACGCCGACACCTTCGCGGCCAACGTTGCCGGTGGCCATCGCCAGGTTGGCGATGCCGATCACCATGGTGGAGCCCTGGCTGTGCTCGGTAACGCCCAGGCCGTAGTAGATGGCCGCGTTGCCACCGGTGGCGTACAGGCGGGCGGCGCCGCGCACCAGCTCGGCCGGTACGCCGGTGATGTCGGCGGTGGCTTCCGGCGAGTTTTCCGGCTTGCTGACGAAGTCTTTCCAGTCGTGGAACGATTTTTCCTCGCAGCGCTCGGCGATGAATTCATCGGCCAGTAGGCCTTCGGTCACGATCACGTGCGCCAGCGCGGTGATCATCGCCACGTTGGTACCCGGTTTCAGCGGCAGGTGGAAGTCGGCCTGGATATGCGGGCTGTTGATCAGGTCGATCTTGCGCGGGTCGATCACGATCAGCTTGGCGCCTTCGCGCAGGCGTTTCTTCATGCGCGAGCCGAACACCGGGTGCGCATCGGTGGGGTTGGCGCCGATCACCAGGATCACGTCCGACTGTTCCACCGACTTGAAGGTCTGGGTGCCGGCCGAGGTGCCCAGCGTCTGGCCCAGGCCGTAACCGGTGGGCGAGTGGCAGACGCGGGCGCAGGTGTCGACGTTGTTGTTGCCGAAGCCGGCACGGATCAGCTTCTGCACCAGATAGGTTTCTTCGTTGGTGCAGCGGCTGGAGGTGATGCCGCCGATGGAATCCTTGCCGTACTTGGCCTGCAGGCGTTTGAACTCGCTGGCGGCGTAGTTGATCGCCTCGTCCCAGCTCACTTCGCGCCACGGGTCGGTGATCTTGCTGCGGATCATCGGCTTGGTGATGCGGTCCGGGTGGGTGGCATAGCCCCAGGCGAAGCGGCCCTTGACGCAGGCGTGGCCTTCATTGGCCTTGCCGTCTTTCCACGGCGTCATGCGTACTACCTGGTTGCCCTTCATCTCGGCCTTGAAGCCGCAGCCGACGCCGCAGTAGGCGCAGGTGGTGATCTTGCTGTGTTCCGGCTGGCCGAACTGGATCACCGATTTTTCCTGCAGCGTGGCGGTGGGGCAGGCATCGACGCAGGCGCCGCAGGATACGCACTCGGATTCCATGAACGGCTGATCCTGGCCCGGCGACACGCGCGATTCGAACCCGCGGCCGGAGATGGTCAGCGCGAAGGTGCCCTGGGTTTCCTCGCAGGCACGCACGCAGCGGTTGCAGACGATGCACTTGGCCGGGTCGTAGCTGAAGTACGGGTTGGATTCGTCCTTCTTGCTGTCCAGGTGGTTTTCACCGGCCAAGCCGTAGCGCACCTCGCGCAGGCCGGTGACGCCGGCCATATCCTGCAGTTCGCAGTCACCGTTGGCCGCACAGGTCAGGCAGTCCAGCGGGTGGTCGGAGATGTACAGCTCCATCACCCCCTTGCGCAGGCTTTGCAGCTTGTCGCTCTGGGTGCGCACCACCATGCCGGCTTCGGCCGGGGTGGTACAGGAGGCGGGAAAGCCGCGGCGGCCGTCGATCTCTACCAGGCACAGGCGGCAGGAGCCGAACGGCTCCAGGCTGTCGGTGGCACACAGCTTGGGCACCATGGTGCCGGCTTCGGCGGCGGCGCGCATCAGCGAGGTGCCTTCCGGCACGGTGACTTGCTGGCCGTCGATTTCCAGCGTGACCATGCGCTCGGAAACGCGGGCCGGGGTGCCGAAGTCGGTGTCGTGAATCTGGGTATTCATTGTCTGTTCCTTACTCTGCCGCGTCATGGGCGCCGAAGTCTTCGGGGAAGTGGTTCAGCGCCGACAGCACCGGGTACGGCGTCATGCCACCCATCGCGCACAGCGAGCCGTGCAGCATGGTGTCGCACAGGTCGCGCAGTAGTTCGATCTGCTGCGGACGGTTTTCGTGCCGCTGGATGCGCTGGATCACTTCCACCCCGCGGGTGGAGCCGATGCGGCACGGCGTGCACTTGCCGCAGGATTCGATGGCACAGAATTCCATCGCGTAGCGTGCCTGCTCGGCCATATCCACGCTGTCGTCAAAGGCCACCACGCCGCCGTGGCCCACCACCGCGCCCAGCGCGGCATAGGCTTCGTAATCCAGCGGGGTGTCGAACTGTGCCGGCGGCAGGTAGGCGCCTAGCGGGCCGCCCACCTGTACCGCGCGGATCGGCCGGCCGCTGGCGCTGCCGCCGCCAAAGTCGTGCAGCAATTCGCGCAGCGTCAGGCCGAAGGCTTTTTCCACCAACCCGCCGTGCTGCAGGTTGCCCGCCAGCTGGAACGGCAGCGTGCCGCGCGAACGGCCCATGCCGTAGCCGGCGTAGAAAGCCGCGCCGCGCGCCAGGATTACCGGCACCGTGGCCAGGGTGATGACGTTGTTGATCACGGTAGGTTGGCCGAACAGGCCGGCCAGCGCCGGCAGCGGCGGCTTGGCGCGCACCACGCCGCGCTTGCCCTCGATGCTTTCCAGCATCGCGGTTTCTTCGCCGCAGACATAGGCGCCGGCGGCCTTGCGCACTTGCAGGCGGAAGGCGCGGCCGGAGCCGAGGATGTCGTCGCCGAGGAAGCCGGCGGCAGTGGCGCGGGCAATCGCCTCGTTCATCACCGCCACGGCATGCGGGTATTCGGAGCGAATGTAGATGTAGCCCTCGCTGGCACCCACCGCCAGGCCGGCAATGGTCATGCCCTCGATCAGCATGTACGGGTCGTCTTCCAGCACCATGCGGTCGGAGAAGGTGCCGGAGTCGCCCTCGTCGGCATTGCACACCACGTATTTCTGCGCCGCCTGCGCCTGCGCCACGGTGCGCCACTTGATGCCGGCGGGGAAGGCGGCGCCGCCACGGCCGCGCAGGCCGGAATCCAGCACTGTCTGCACGATGTCGCTGCTGCTCAGCGCCAGCGCCTTGCGCAGCCCGGCAAAGCCTTCGTGCGCCTGGTAGTCGGCCAGCGACAGCGGGTCGGTAATGCCGACACGGGCAAAGGTCAGGCGCTCCTGGTTTTTCAGATACGGGATGTCGTCGGTCAGACCGTGGCACAGCGGGTGCTCGCCGCCGGCCAGCAGCGTGTCGAACAGTGCCGGCACGTCATCGGCTTCTACCGGGCCGTAGGCGACGCGTCCTTGCGCGGTCTGCACTTCCACCAGCGGTTCCAGCCAGAACAGCCCGCGCGAGCCGTTGCGTACCAGCTCGATATTGATGCCGCGTCGTGCCGCTTCTGCGGCCAACGTTGCGGCGGTGTCGTCGGCGCCCAGCGCCAGCGCCGCGGAGTCACGCGGCACGTACAGTTTGATTGCGCTCATCACGCCTCCTTCAGACCGGCCAGTACACGATCCAGCTTGCCGGCGTCGACGCGGGAAATCATCTTGTCATCGAGCTGGATGTTGGGACCGGTGGCGCACAGCCCCAGGCAATACACCGGCTCCAGGCCGATGTCGCCGCTGCGGCCATGCAGGCTACAGCCCAGCGCCTGTTCGGCGTGCGCGGTCAGCTCGCGGCTGCCGCGCGCCTGACAGGCCTCGGCCTGGCAGATCTGCAGCGTATGCGCCGCCGGCGGGCTGGTGCGAAAGTGGTGGTAGAAGGTGATGACGCCATGCACTTCGGCACGGCTCTGGTTCTGCGCCCGGGCGATGTCGGCCACCGCCCAGTCCGGGATGTAGCCCAGTGTGTCCTGCACCGCGTGCAGGATCGGCAACAAGGCGCCGGCTTGCTGCTGGTGTGCCTGGAGGATGGCCTGGACTTGCGTGCGCGCCAGGTCTTGTTGCGTGGTCATGGTGGCTCCTCTGTTGAGCGTCTGCCGTGCGGGCATGTCATTGTGGATTGACATGATTGTCGCGCCGAAGTCACAGGGCGATGTGTCTTTATCCGACGCCAAATGGTCGAGAACACGCGACAGCCATATGTACTGCTATCCATGCAGGTCGGATGTCCTTTGTGATGGATGCCTGCACCGGTCTTGGCCTGCTACTGTTGTTGATCAGTACTCAGCACGTCCCTGACTATTCTCATGGCATCTATTGCCGCCGGTACACCGCAATAGATGGCGATCTGCAGGATCACTTCGACGATCTCCTCTTTGCTGCAGCCATTATTGAGCGCCCCACGCACATGAAGCTTGAGTTCGTGAGGTCGGTTCAGGGCGGCAATCATGCCCAGATTGATCAGGCTGCGTGTCTTCCGTTCCAAGCCTTCCCGCGCCCAGACCGTTCCCCAGCAGTACTCGGTAACCAGTTGTTGTAGCGGCATCGACAGTTCATCCGCATTTGCCAGTGCCTGGTTTACATAGTCTTCACCCAATACAGCCTTGCGGATAGTCAGGCCGCGATCAAAGGTTTCCTTGCTCATGGTGTGCTCCATTGTTAGTTGAGCCCTATATGTCGGAAAGGGCTGATATTTCACTTTAGTGGGTTGTTTGCAGTCAGGTTGAGCTGCTGTCTCCTTTTTGATTGTCTTATGGTATACCAGAAGACAATTTCCTTGCGATCTCATTTTTCTTGGTATACCGTAATACCAACAGACGAAGATTAACGGCGCCGGGCGCCAGGCAGAAGGAGCAGTGACATGGATGTCGGTATTCGCAAAGTGGTGACTTATGTAGAAGAGACGCTGATCGAGGGCGGCAAGGCTGCCCCGGTACCGTTGAAGATGTTTGCGGCGGCGGTGGTGCTGAAGAACCCGTGGTATGGCCGTGGCTTTGTTGAAGACCTGAAGCCGGAAATCCACAAGGTTGCCCCCGTGCTGGGTGAGTTGCTGACGGCCGAGATCCTGCGCATGACCGGTTCGGGTGAGGTGATCGAAGGCTATGGCAAGGCAGCAGTAGTGGGTACCGGCGGTGAGGTTGAACACGCCTCGGCCCTGATTCATACCCTGCGTTTTGGCAACTTCTATCGCAAGGCGGTCGGCGCCAAGAGTTACCTGAGCTTTACCAATGTGCGCGGCGGTCCCAATTGCTCAATCTCGATCCCGATGATGCACAAGGACGACGAGGGTATGCGTTCCCACTACCTCACCATCCAGTTTGCAATTAACGACGCGCCAGCCCCGGACGAGATTGTCGTCGCCCTGGGGGCGTCTATCGGGGGGCGGCCGCATCATCGCATCGGCAACCGCTATGAAGACCTCAAGGAGCTTGGCAGCAATGAAGCCTGAGCAAGCAAGTCCACTGCCACTGGTTTCCGGCACTGCAAACGGCACCGCTTTCAGCGTGTATGGCGGGGGTGAGCCGCTGGTGCTGATTCACGGTGTCGGGATGGGCAAGGAGATCTGGGCGCCACAAATTGCCGAGTTCTCCCGCGACTACAAAGTAATCGTCTACGACATGCTGGGGCATGGCGGCAGTGCGCTGCCGGCCGCAGATGTCACGCTGAAGGACTACGCGGCACAACTGGTCGATTTGCTCGATCACCTGAAGGTCGATGCGGCCAACGTGGTTGGACATTCGATGGGCGCGCTGGTGGCGCTGGAGTTTGCGTTGCACTACCCGCAGCGCACCCGGCGGCTGGTGGCGCTGAATGCCGTGTTCATGCGCACCCCGGCGCAGCGGGCGGCGGTACAGGAGCGTGCCGTCACACTGGATCACACAGGCGTGGCCGCGACCGTCGATTCCACGCTGCTGCGCTGGTTCGGTGAACCGATACCGGCGGCGCTGACCGAGTCTGCCGCGTTGGTAAAACATTTTCTGACCAGCGTGCACCCGCAGGGCTATGCCCGTACCTATCGCCTGTTTGCCAATTCGGATGCGATCCATGCGGCAGGTCTGCCGGGGTTGGCACTGCCGGCATTGTTCATGACCGGCGAATTTGACCCCAACTCCAGCCCCGACATGTCGCGGGCCATGGCCGAGCTGGCGCCACAGGGCCGGCTGGAGATCGTGGAAGGGGAGCGGCACATGATGAGCGTGACCGCTCCGGCGGAGATCAACCGGCGCTTGCGAGCTTTCCTCGCTGCCACGCAAGCATCCGCCCCCCAAGAACAGCATCAGGAGTGAACTGCCATGACCCAAGCTATTGATGTAATGGAATTCCGCAAGGCGCTGGGCGCCTTTGTCACCGGTGTTACCGTGGTGTCCACCCGCCAGTCGGACGGTACGCCGCGCGGCTTCACCGCCAACTCGTTCACTTCGGTCTCGCTCGATCCGGCGCTGCTGCTGATCTGCATCGGCAAGACCGCCGCCAGTTACCCGGTGTTTTCCGATACCCAGCAATTCTCCATCAGCATCCTGGCCGAGGATCAGAAGCAGGTCTCCAGCATCTTTGCCTCCAAGGCCGCCGACAAGTTCGAGCAGGTAGCCTGGCATCAGGGCGTGACCGGCAGCCCGATCATCGATGGTGCCGCCGCCTGGTTCGATTGCGTTACCCACCAGCTGGTGGATGCCGGTGATCACATCATCCTGATCGGCCGGGTGGTCGACTTTTCCAACACGGCCGCCAGCCCGCTGGGTTATGGCCGTGGCGCCTATCTCACCTTCAGCCTGTCGCAGGACGCGTTGGCCGCTACCGGGCAGCGTGCCAAGGTCGGTGCCATTCTGGAAAGCAACGGCGGCGTGCTGCTGCTGGAAACCGACAAGGGCTACCAGCTGCCGACCGGTACCCGGCTGGAACCGGCCTCCGATAGCAAGAGCCTGCGCGGCGTGCTGGAGCAGCTCGGCGTGGATGCCCAGCTGGACTTCCTGTTCGCGGTCTTCGACGAGCCGGCCGCAGAAGGCGGTGCCGTCAACATCTACTACCGCGGTCGGGTGCAGGGCGATTTGCCGGCCGACAGCAAGCTGCGCGTGGTCGCCATGGACGAGATTCCGTGGGACCAGCTGACGGACGAGGCGGTGCGTTCGATGCTGCAGCGCTTCGTGCGCGAGCGTACCGAGGATGCCTTCGGTATCTACATCGGCGACAGCCATGCCGGTTCGGTGCAGCCGCTGGCCAAGTCCTGAGGCCGGGCCGCCGCAATTCAATAACTAAAGAAAACCACCCCCGTACAGAGAGCAATTAGGAGAGTGACATCATGAAGTTTTCGCTGTTTTTGCACATGGAGCGCTACGACGCTACCAAGCCGCATAAAGAACTGTTCGACGAGATGACCGAGCTGGTGAAACTGGCGGAAGAGGGTGGTTTCGAAACGGCCTGGATCGGTGAGCACCATGGCATGGAATTCACCATCGCCCCCAACCCCTTCGTCAATCTGGCCTATCTGGCGGCCAAGACCAGCAAGATCCGTCTCGGCACCGGCACCGTGGTGGCGCCGTTCTGGCACCCGATCAAGCTGGCCGGCGAAATCGGCATGACTGATCTGGCCAGCAATGGCCGCCTGGATGTGGGTATTGCGCGTGGCGCCTATTCCTTTGAGTACGAGCGCATGTTCCCGGGCCTGGATGCCTGGGGTGCAGGTGGTCGTCTGCGCGAGATGATTCCGTGTCTGCAAAAACTGTTTGCCGGTGACTATGCGCACGAGGGCGAATACTGGCAGTTCCCCAAAACCACACCGGTACCGCGCCCGCTGCAACAGCCGCATCCGCCGCTGTGGGTGGCTGCGCGCGATCCCAATTCGCACGATTTCGCCGTGTCGCAAGGTTGCAATGTGCAGGTGACCTCGCTTGCAGTCGGTGATGGTGAAGTCACCAGCCTGATGGAGCGCTTCAATGCTGCTTGCGCCAACCATCCGGAGATTCCGCGTCCGCAGATCATGATGCTGATGCACACCTTCGTCGGCGAGAACGGCCAGGAAGTGGATGCCGCGGTAGACGATATGCGCCGCTTCTACTGCTACTTCAGCAAGTGGTTCAAGAACGAGAAGCCGATCAACCAGGGCTTTATCGAGTCGCTCAACGACGACGACCTCGCCATGTTCCCGAACTACGCGCCGGAGCTGATCAAGCAGAACCTGGTCATCGGCACGCCGGAAGAGGTGATTGCCCGTCTGAAAGGTTATGAAGCACTGGGCTATGACCAGTACAGCTTCTGGATCGACAGCCACATGGACTTCGAGCGCAAGAAAAAGTCCCTGGAGCTGTTCATTAACAAGGTCATGCCGGCCTTTGCCTGATCTTCCCAAGGAGTCTCCAGCATGTTGAGAAGGTTTCAGCAGTATATCGATGGCGCGTTCGAGGATGGCAGCGCCAGCTTCGACAGCATCAACCCCGCCAATGGCGAGCCGTGGGCCAGTATGCCGGCGGCCGGCGCCGAGGATGTGGAGCGTGCGGTGCAGGCCGCGCACCGTGCCTTTCTCGACCCGGCCTGGGCCGGGCTGACGGCAAGCCAGCGTGGCAAGTTGCTGTACAAGCTGGCGGATCTGGTGGCGGCGAATGCCGACCAGCTGGCCGAGCTGGAAACCGCGGATACCGGCAAGATCATCCGCGAGACCCGCAGCCAGATCGGTTACGTCGCCGAGTACTACCGCTACTACGCCGGCCTGGCCGACAAGCTGCAGGGCGCCTGCCTGCCGGTGGACAAGCCGGACATGGAGGTCTTCCTGCGCCGCGAGCCGATCGGCGTGGTGGCTGCCATCGTGCCGTGGAACTCGCAGCTGTTCCTGTCTGCGGTAAAGCTGGGGCCAGCGTTGGCCGCAGGCTGCACCGTGGTGCTGAAAGCATCGGAGGAGGGCCCGGCACCGTTGCTGGCGTTTGCCCGCCTGGTGCACGAGGCCGGTTTCCCGCCGGGGGTGGTGAACATCATCACCGGCTTTGGCAACGACTGCGGCCGGGTGCTGACCAGTCACCCGCTGGTGTCGCGCATCGCCTTTACCGGTGGCCCGGAAACTGCGCGCCATATCGTGCGCAACTCGGCTGACAACCTGGCGTACACCACGCTGGAGCTGGGCGGCAAGTCGCCGGTGCTGGTGTTCGACGATGTGGATGTCGACAGCGTCAGCAATGCCATCGTCGCCGGCATCTTTGCCGCCAGCGGCCAGAGCTGCGTCGCCGGCTCGCGCCTCTTGGTGCAGCGCGGGGTGCGTGACCAGCTGCTGGCCAAACTGGTGGCCAAGGCCGAGGCGATTCGCATCGGCGATCCGCAGGACAGCGCCACCGAGATGGGGCCGCTGGCAACGCAGAAGCAGCGTGCGCACATCCAGCACGTGGTGGCCGCCAGCGTGGACGCCGGTGCCGAGCTGCTGACCGGTGGTGCCGTACCGCCGGATTTTGAGGCTGGCTACTACTACCGTCCCACCATTCTGGCCTGCCCGAACAGCAGCATTGCCAGCGTCACCACCGAGCTGTTCGGCCCGGTGCTGAGCGTGGTGACTTTCGATACCGAGGCCGAGGCCGTGGCACTGGCCAACGACAGCGTCTACGGTCTGGCATCCGGCGTGTTCACCCGTGACCTGGCCCGTGGTCACCGCCTGACGCGGGCGCTGCGCGCCGGCATCGTGTGGGTGAACACCTATCGTGTGGTGTCGCCGATCGTGCCGTTCGGCGGCTACGGCCAGAGCGGGCTGGGGCGCGAAGGCGGCCTGGAAGCGATGCTGGACTACACCCGTACCAAGTCGGTGTGGATCCGCACCTCGGACGAGCCGATTGCCGACCCGTTCGTGATGCGCTGAGGAGGCAGACATGTACTACGAAATCCGTACCTACCGCATCAAGACGGGCGCGATGCCGGCCTACCTCAAACTGGTGTCGGAAGAAGGCATTGCACTGCAAAAACAGTATCTGGGCACGCTGGTCGGCTACTTCTATTCCGAGATCGGTCCGCTGAACCAGATCGTGCACATCTGGGCGTATGCCAGCCTGGATGAGCGGGAGGAGCGGCGTGCCGCTTTGGCGCGTGATCCCGCCTGGCAGGCGTTTGCGCCCAAGATCCAGGCACTGCTTGAGGAGATGGAAAGCAAGATCATGAAACCCGCGGAGTTTTCCCCGCTGAACTGATTCCGGTTGGTACACACAGCACGACAGAAACAGAAGCCAAGACTTCTACTTAGGAGATGACCTCATGAATGCAACCAAACAGATTCGTAGCCATATCGTTCTTGCTGCAGGCATCGGCATGTTGGCCGCAATGCCGGCCATGGCAGAGAACCTGGTGTTTACCAGCTGGGGCGGTTCTACCCAGCAGGCGCAGCAGAAATTCTGGGCTGCGCCCTTCACCGCCGCGAACGGCATCAATGTGGCGATGGATGGCCCGACCGACTACGGCAAGTTCAAGGCCATGGTGGAGAGTGGCAATGTGACTTGGGATGTAGTGGATGTGGAGGGTGACTTTGCCTACAAGGCGGCCAAGGAGGGTCTGCTGGAGCCACTCGACCTGTCCAAACTGAAAGGGGTCGATCCTCGTTTCCTGTCGCCGAATGCGGTGGGCAGCTTCTACTACTCCTTCGTGCTTGGCTACAACAAGCAAGCAGTGAAGGGTGCTGCACCAGCAGTGTGGTCTGATCTGTTCGACATGAAGAAATACCCGGGCAAGCGCACGCTGTACAAGTGGTCGGCACCGGGCGTGCTGGAAATCGCGCTGCTGGCCGATGGCGTTGCGGCCAACAAGCTGTATCCACTGGATCTCGATCGCGCGTTCAAGAAGCTGGACACCATCAAGAGCCAGATCGTGTGGTGGAGTGGTGGCGCGCAGTCGCAACAGCTGCTGGCTTCTGGCGAGGCATCGATCGGCATGTTCTGGAACGGCCGTATCAGCGCCTTGCAGAAGGGGGGCGCTCCGGTGGGTATGTCGTGGAACCAGAACCTGACCGCCGCCGACATGCTGGTGATTCCGAAAGGTAGCAAGAACAAGGCCGCAGCGATGAAGTTCCTGGCCTATGCCACCAGCCCGGAAGCGCAGGCCAAGTTTGCTACCGACACCGGCTACGCACCGATCAACCCGCAGGCCAAGTCCAAAATGACGCCCGCCGTGGTCAAGACATTGCCTGACCAGCATGTGGCAGGGCAGATCAACCTCGACATGAAGTACTGGGCCGATAACCGTGATGCCATTGCCAAGCGCTGGTACGCCTGGCAGACCCAGTAATAGGGGGTAATGCCGGTGGTGGCGCAGCGATGCTTCGCCACCGGCCTGTCTAGCTATCGAGTTGTTTAGGAGTTGTCATGTCAACTGCTTTGAGTTCCACCACTGTGCCGGTACGCCGCCGCTTCAAGCTAGGACCCGGGGCGCGTGGCATAAAGCTACTGATTCCGGTGCTATTGCTGCTGGCCGTGTTTTTTCTGGTACCGGTTCTTGCATTGCTGCTGCGTAGCATCATGGAGCCCGTCCCCGGGCTGCAAAACTACGTTGAGCTGCTGGGTTCACAAACCTATGTCCGGGTGTTCTTCAATACCTTCATGGTGGCAGGTGTGGTCACGCTGATTACCCTGCTGGTCGGCTTTCCTACCGCCTGGCTGCTGGCGATCATGCCCAAACGCTGGTCGCAAGTGATGTTCGCAATCCTGTTGTTGTCGATGTGGACCAACCTGCTGGCCAGAACCTATGCCTGGATGGTGCTACTGCAGCAGACCGGGCTGGTGAACCGGGTGTTGATGGCCATCGGCGTGATCGACGAGCCGCTGACGCTGGTCAACAACCTGATCGGCGTCACCATCGGCATGACCTACATCATGCTGCCATTCCTTGTGCTGCCGTTGCATGCCACCTTGCGTGCCATCGACCCCTCCACGCTGCGTGCCGCTGCCATCTGTGGAGCAAGCCGCTGGCAGGCTCTGCGCCTGGTGCTGCTGCCGCTGGCCCTGCCCGGCATCGCCTCAGGCGCCTTGATGGTATTCGTGATGTCGCTGGGCTACTACGTTACGCCGGCATTGCTGGGGGGGACGGGCTACATGATGCTGGCCGAGTTGATCGCCCAGCTGGTGCAGTCGCTGCTGAACTGGGGTCTGGCTGGCGCCGCGGCCTTCGTGCTGCTGGTGGTGACGCTGGGTCTGTACGCTGTACAGCTGCGCTACCTGGGTGGCGGGCGCAGTGGAATGGGGGATCGCTGACATGTTGCTTGATTATGATCGTCTGGGTTTCTGGCGCTGGATTTTGGTCGCTATCGGGGTTGTAGTGATGCTGTTCCTGCTGCTGCCTATCCTATTCATTGCCGCACTGTCGTTCGGAGACTCCCAATGGCTGGTGTTTCCACCGCCGGGCTGGACACTGCAGTGGTACGAGCAATTGCTGACCGACCCGGTCTGGCTGAACTCGCTGTTCACCAGTGCCAAGGTCGCCGTGATCGTTACCGTGTTGTCGGTGGTGCTCGGACTGTTGGCCGCATTGGGGCTGGCCCGCAGCAAGTTCTTCGGCAAGAGTGCATTGCAGGCGTTTTTCCTGACACCGATGGTGCTGCCGGTCGTGGTGCTGGCGGTGGCGCTGTATGCCTTCTTTCTCAAGCTGGGGCTGACCGGCACGCTGACGGGTTTTGTCATCGGCCATCTGATCATCGCACTGCCGTTCTCCATCATTACCATCGGCAACTCGCTGCAGAGCTTTGATCCGGCACTGGAAGACGCCGCCATGATCTGTGGTGCCGGGCCACTGGAAGTGAAGTGGCGTGTGACGCTGCCAGCCATCCGGCTGGGCATGTTTGCCGCCGCGATATTTTCTTTCCTTATTTCGTGGGACGAGGTCGTGCTGTCCATCTTCATGGCCAGTCCCACCCTGCAAACCTTGCCGGTACTGATCTGGAGCACGCTGCGCCAGGATCTGACCCCGGTCATTGCTGCAGCATCCACCCTGCTGGTGGCATTCACCATCGTGCTGATGCTGCTGGCTTCTCTCTTGAAGAAAGGTACACGCTCATGACAACCCCTTTCCTGCAGATTCGTGGCTTGCGCAAGACCTACGATCAGGTTGTGGCCATCGACCATGTCTCGCTCGATATAAAACAGGGCGAATTCATGACCTTTCTTGGGCCGTCCGGTTCGGGCAAGAGCACTACCTTGTACATCGTGGCCGGTTTTCAGGAACCGACCGAGGGCCAGGTACTGCTGAATGGTAAATCCCTGCTCGACGTGGCGCCGAACCAGCGCAATATCGGCATGGTGTTCCAGCGCTATACCCTGTTCCCGCATCTGACAGTGGGCGAGAACGTGGCCTTCCCGCTGCGCGTGCGTCGTCGTCCGGAGGCCGAGATCAAGGCCAAGGTGGACAAGATGCTGGAGCTGGTGCACCTGGGCGGCTATCGCGATCGCCTGCCGGGCCAGATGTCCGGTGGTCAGCAGCAGCGGGTGGCTATCGCCCGCGCGCTGGCCTACGACCCGCCGCTGTTGTTGATGGATGAGCCGCTGTCCGCGCTCGACAAGAAGCTGCGAGAGGAAATCCAGTTCGAACTGCGCCGTATCCACCAGGAAACCGGCGTCACCATCCTGTACGTGACACACGACCAGGAGGAGGCGCTGCGTCTGTCGGACCGCATCGCCGTGTTCAGCCAGGGCAAGATCGAGCAGGTTGGCACGGGTGAGGAGCTGTATGAGCGGCCGACGTCCCGTTTTGTGGCCGGCTTTATCGGCAACTCCAACTTCCTGCCGGTCAAGGTGGAGAAGCTGGGGAGCGGCCGGGCGCGGGCGGTGTTCCCGAATGGTCAGGCGGTAGAGGGCGATGCCAGTGCCTTTGCTTCCGGCAGTGATGGCACGCTGATGGTGCGCCCGGAGCAAATGCGCATCCGTCCGGGCACGGCTGTTGGTCAAGAGCTGGCGGTCACCGTGCGCGACATGACCTACCTGGGTGACAGCATGCACTTCGCAGTGCAGACCCCGTGGAATCAGGAATTGGCGGTGCGGATGGCGGTACGTGACGGGCAGGGTTTGTGCATTGGCTCCTCTGCCGTACTGGAGTGGGATACACAGCACGGACACGTTTTTGCCTGAGGCAGTCCAATCAAGCGGGTGGCAGCTAGCTGCCATTGAAGGGTTAGGTATGAAACTATTGAATGAAACCGAGCTGTTGCTGGAGCGTTGCTACATCGACGGGCAGTGGGTAGATGCGCCGGCACGCCTGGCAGTACATAACCCGGCGACCGGTGAGCAGATTGCGACCGTGCCGCGCCTGGGGGCGGAAGAAACGCGGCAGGCTATCGCGGCCGCCGAGCGTGCCGGCGTGGCGTGGCGGGCATTGACTGGCAAGGAGCGGGCCGGCTATCTGCGTCGCTGGTTTGATCTGGTGATGGCACACATCGACCCGCTGGCGAATTTGCTGACGGCAGAAATGGGGAAGCCGCTTTCGGAGGCTCGCGGCGAGATAGCCTACGGGGCATCCTATATCGAGTGGTTTGCCGAAGAGGCCAAGCGCATCTACGGCGATGTGATTCCGGCGACACAGGGCGATAAGCGCCTGCTCACCATCAAGCAGCCGGTCGGGGTGGTGGCGGCAATTACGCCGTGGAACTTCCCAAATGCCATGCTGGCACGTAAGATCGCGCCGGCACTGGCAGCGGGGTGCACCGTCGTCGCCAAGCCGGCGGAGCAGACGCCGCTGTCGGCACTGGCGCTGGCAAGGTTGGCCGCAGAGGCCGGTATTCCACCCGGAGTGATCAATATCGTCACCGGTGACCCGGTGGCGATCGGCGGCGAGCTGACTGGCAACCCGCTGGTGCGCAAGTTGACCTTCACCGGTTCCACCGGGGTGGGCAAGCTGCTACTGCGGCAATGTGCCGATACGGTGAAGAAGGTCAGCATGGAGCTGGGCGGTAATGCTCCCTTTATCGTCTTCGATGACGCCGATATCGATGCCGCCGTGGAAGGCGCCATGGTGTCGAAGTACCGTAATACCGGCCAGACTTGCGTATGTGCCAACCGGCTCTATGTGCAAGACGGAGTGTACGATGCCTTCGTGGCCAAGCTGAGCCAGCAGGTAGCGGCGCTGCAAGTCGGTAACGGCATGCAGCCGGGGGTGACCCAGGGACCGCTGATTGATGTCAAGGCGTTGGCCAAGGTTGAAGCCCATATTGCGGATGCGCTGGCGCAGGGTGCCAAGGTCGTCACCGGTGGCAAACCGCATGCGCTGGGGGGCACCTTTTTCGAGCCGACCATTCTGCGGGACGTCACTGCGGGCATGAAAGTCGCGCAAGAGGAAACCTTCGGCCCGGTTGCGCCAGTGTTCCGTTTCCGTGATGAGCAGGACGTGGTTGTCCAGGCCAATGCGAGCGAGTTTGGCCTGGCAGCCTATTTCTATAGTCGCGATATCGGCCGTATCTGGCGCGTGGCAGAAGCCATCGAGGCAGGCATGATCGGCGTCAACACTGGGCTGATCTCGACGGAAGTGGCGCCGTTTGGCGGCATCAAGCAATCTGGTTGTGGTCGTGAGGGGTCGCGTTACGGTATCGAGGACTACCTCGAAATCAAGTACCTCTGTCTTGGCGGCATTTAATTTAGGAGATGAAACATGTCATCCAAGGCTAGCAGTTCCCTGAAAATAGATCGCAGCGTCAAAACGCTGCGCGAATTAACACTAGAAAAAATGCGCGATGCGATCCTGAGCGCCTATTTCAAACCGGGTGAACGGCTGGTCGAGCGCTCTCTGTGTGAAGAGCTGGGCGTCAGCCGCTCTATCGTGCGGGAGGTGCTGCGCCATTTGGAAACAGAAGGGCTGGTCGAATCGATTCCGCACCAAGGACCGGTGGTGGCGTCGCTGGATGCAGAAAAAGCCTCTCAGATTTACGAGATCCGCGCTTTGCTTGAGGGCCATGCTGCCCGTTTGTGTGCCGAGCGGGCGGATGATGCGCTAATCGAGCGCCTGGCCGCCATCAACGATGAAATCCAGGCGGCGTTTGGTCGCAGCGATTTTTCGGGGGTGCTGGCGCGGACTTCGGACTTCTACGAACTGATGTTCGAGGGCAGCGGCCAGTTCATGGCGTGGGAAATCGTGCAGTCACTCAATGCCCGTATCAACCGGTTGCGGGCCATGACGATCGGATCTACTGGGCGGGCAGCCGAGGCTGCTGCGGAAATGCAGCTGCTGGTGAGTGCATTGCGCCGACGTGATGCGCAGGCAGCACACGATGCTTCGGTGGCGCATATCCGTCGTGTGGGGGATATTGCGGCCAAAAAATTGGCAGAAATGACACTAGCTGACGCTCCTTCCGGAGATACGTCGAGTCACTCAATTGCTCACGCCAAATAAAACGGCTCGAGGTAATTTTGACATTGGAATGGCTGCATCCTTATCGGGTGCAGCCATTTTTCTTATAGCGTCCCGGCTTGTTTAACGGATGTAGCTGCCACCATTGAAATCAATGGTAGATCCGTTAAGTGAAGCTTGAGATGGTCGGAGAGCAAAGGCAACAAGCTGGGCGACATCCGATGGCATTGCCATCTGGCCAATCGGAATATCAGCTACCGCTGCGGCCTCTCCGTGTGTGGCGATAAAGGCCTCTGCCATCTCGGTTCTCACCCAACCAGGTGCAATGGCAATGGATACCACACCATCCTGTCCATAAGAACGGGCGATGGACTTTGTTAAGTTGATGAGTGCTGCTTTGCTGGCCCCATAAGGCAGGGCCTCGCCAACATAACCACGCTGTGCGGCGCGACTGGAAATATTGATGATGTGACCGCCGCCGAACTTTTTAAAATGCCCGATTGCTTCTTTGGATAGGTCTGCTGCGGCAAAGAAATTGATCTGAAATTCTTTTGCCCAAGCGGTTTTCCATTCTTCTGGCGAGGCGTCGATAGAAATTTCCGTGCGAATGCCGGCATTGTTGACCAGGCCGTGAATACGACCGTGTACTTCTCTCGCCTTATGCCAGAGATCGAATGCACCATTGCCGGAAGACAAGTCTGCCTGCACGATGCTACCTTGCCCATTAATCCGGGAAAGCAGTTTCTCTGCCCCTGTCTTGTCACGGCCATAATGAATTATCGGCCATGCCCCATGGCCGGCTAACTGCTCAACAATAGCCGCACCAATACCACCGGTTGCGCCGGTGACAAGAATTATTTTTCCTTCCAGAGCTTTTTCCAAAACATTTCCTTTGATTGAACTGTGCCGTTTTTAAGCGCGGTCGCTAATGTCGTCCTGCCGTATGGCGGCATGTTGGCCGCAAATTTTCAGAGGACAAGTCTTTAGCTATCGCGAATTTTTTATGACATTAGCTTGCATCATGGTTTTGGTAAATTAAATTTTATATTCCTAACCTTAAGGTTGTTCTTTGCCAAACTGATTTGCGGCGTGAAGGGGCAGCCGGGAGTCGTGTCTGCCTTATGCTCATGAGGGCTGGTTTCATTATGTTTTCGGGCTCGGCCCGTGCGCGGTGATCGCACAAGGTGCCGGCGGTTCAACGATGCGTTGTGCCTTGGCCGTCAGAGGCGGCTTTGCAGGAGGATCAGGGCGCTCGTGCCGATAATGAACGGTAGCCAGGGATTGCGGGTGATGAGGATTGTCAGGACGGTGCAGAGGGCGGCCAGGATTTTCGGATTCAGCAGTTGCACGGTCTGATCGACGTACAGCACGTCGGGAATGATGATGGCGGTCAGCGCCGATATGGGGGCGTACTTCAACAGCGCATAGCTGTGTTGTGACGGTTGATATTTCTTTGGCGCCATGAAGAAGCTGCTACGTGGCAGCGTGGTGGCTAGGCCTATCACGATGAAGGCGAACCAGAGTGCAGCAGTGTCATGCAGCATGTCGATCCTTCCGGCTGTATTGCTCCACAACATAGCCCGCCAGCATGCCGGCTATGATCGCCAGCAGGAAGCCGAGCCGGAACGGCAGGGTGTGCAGCACGATCAGGACGGCGGCGGTGACGGCGGCCGCTGCGGCCATCGGCATATTACTGACCATCGGGGTAGTCAGGGTGAGCAGCGAAATGGTGGCCAGAAAGCCGATCGGCCAGTGACCCGGAAGCGAGGCACCGGCGAGGATGCCGATCACGGTGAAAAGCTGCCAGATCACCCAGTTCATGAGCGACGGCCCAAAATACAGTCCCAGTCTTTTGTCCTTGTCCGGCTCGGCCAGTAGCCTGGCGGAAAAGGCCGCCATCACGCCATCGCTCATCAGGTAGCCGGCCAGGCAGCGGACTCTGCGCCGGGTTCCGGAAAAGACCGGTGACAGGGTGGCACTGAAGATAAGAAAGCGCAGGTTCAGGATCAGGGCGGTGCAGAAAATCAGCCAGTACGATGCGCCGCTGACCAGCAAGGGCAAAGTGCCAAGCTGTGCGGTGGCGCCATACACGATGATGCTCATGCCCATTGATTCGGCAAACGAAAGCCCGGCGCCGTGCATGGCCATGCCGGTAGCGGTAGCCCAGGGCAGCAGACCAATGGCAGGTGGCGTGTAGTCCCGCATTCCGGCTCGCGCCGCATGCCAGAAAGACTGTTTATTCATGTCGCAACGGATAAGCGAAATTCAACTAAGGGCAATGCCGCTCAGCATGTCGAGACCAAGATTCATATCGCTGGCGTAGTTCTCTTTCATGAAGTGCAGGAAGTTGTCACGGAACTGGCGGGTGTGATCCATGGCCAGGCGGTCCGCCAACTCCACATCCTGGTCGCGGATGGCTTCCAGCAACTGCGAATGCTCGTCGGTCAGCAGATACCCGTCATTGGTCCTTTCCAGATATTCGAAATGCAGGTGCAGCATGCGGCGGCCCTCATCCAGCAGCCGGTCATAGAACGCGGTGAGATAAGGGTTGCGGCCAGCTTCCGCGATAGCCAGATGGAAATTCTTGTTCGTTTCCGACATCGCCAGGTGGTCGCCGGAGCGGACGGCGGCTTCAAACTGCTTCTGCCGTTTCGCGATGATCAGCAAATCCTGTTCGCTGCGCAGCTCCGCGGCGAGCCGGGTGCAGATTCGTTGCGCGATGCTCAGCGCCTCCACGTATTTGGGGAAGGCGGAGATTTCCAGCGGTGCCACGATGGTGCTGCGGTTGGGCAGGGTCACCACCAGATTGTCCGCCGCCAGGCGGATCAGCGCTTCGCGGATCGGGGAGCGCGACAGCTCGAAGCGGTCGGCGAGGCTGGTCTCATCCAGTAGCTGCCCCGGTGGCAGCTTCAGCTCCAGTATCTCGGTACGCAGCGCGTCGTACACGTTTCTGGAGCTTGAACCCTTCGTGCGTTTGGTGTCGATTTCCATCCTGGTCTCCTTCGGTAGTGCCTCAAGCCTGTCACAAACAGCCCCATGCTGCTGACACCTCTCTAGCTATAGTACCAAAACCACACACTTGTCGACACTGTGTATTTTAGTGTTGACACCATGAGATTGCCTGCGGTAAAAATCAATCGTCGTCACATTGTCGTCACGATGTCGACAATAACAAATAAAAGCTAGTTGTTAGCCCAGACACACCGGCAGGTGTGGATCTATCTACAAACGAGTTAGGAGAAGCAACTATGTACCAAGTAGCTGCACGCAAAATGTTCAAGCGCACCTCGGCCATCGCTGCCATCGCCATCGCGCTAGGTGCTTCCGGTTTTGCAAAGGCGGAGGAGGTCGAGCCGCTATGGGCCAACGTCAAGAAGGCCGGTGTGCTGCGCTGTGGTGCGGCTGTGGCGCCGCCGTACGTGATGCGCGATCCGATGACCGGCAATTACAGTGGCTTTTTTGCCGATCTGTGTCGCGATTTCGGCCAGAACGTACTGAAGGTGAAAGTCCAGTTCGTCGATACCACCTGGGACAACATCGTTGCCGGTCTGCAGGCGAACAAGTGGGACATGTCCGTCGCGCTGAACAACACTCCCGAGCGTGCAAAAGCCATCGGCTTCTCTTCTGCCGCTTCCAACTACGAAGTGTCCTTCGTTTACAACAAGACCAACCCCAAGGTCGGCAAGAAGCTGGTTTCGATTGCCGATATCGACAAGCCGGGTGCTGTGGTGGCGGTAATGTCTGGCACCTCGCAGGACAAGGCCGTTTCCGCGGTGCTTAAGCAAGCACAGATCATGCGCCTGCCTGGTATCGACGAGACCCGTATGGCCGTGAGCTCGCGTCGCGCGGACTTCATCGCCGATGCCTCCGATACCAACTGGATCTTCTCTGAATCCCATGGCGACTGGGCCAAGACCTTTGTTCCCAATCCGGCCCTGGCCAAACAGGAAGTGGCATTCGGCATTCGCAAGAATACCAGCCCTGACGATGTCGCCATGCTGAACGCCTATCTGAAGAAAAAGGTTTCCTCCGGCTACGTCAACGCTCTGATCAAGAAGGCAGTGCAAGAGACGCTTGCCTCCGGCAAGTAAAGCAGAGGGGCAAATGCTGCGTGCCGCAGCATTTGCCCGGCACCTTCGTAGTAAAGAGGTTGTAACGACTATGAACAAGATCATGAGCAATAAAACCGCAACGCAGGAATTTGCCACTGCCGGCAGTCAGTACAAAACCGCTGCAGCAGGCGTATCGGGTCAACCACTGGTGCGCATCAGCAATCTGCACAAAAGCTATAGCCCTACTGTGCAGGTACTGAAGGGCCTGAATCTGGATATGGCGGCGGGCGAACGCCTGGTTGTCATCGGGCCAAGTGGCGGCGGTAAAAGCACCCTGCTGCGGGTAATGATGGGCCTGGAAGAAGTCAATAGCGGCTCGGTCAACTTTGCCGGCCAGGAATATATCTGCGCCGACGAAAGCAAGCAGAAAACCAAGATCAATCTGGACGTGCGCAAACAGATTGGCATGGTGTTCCAGCATTACACCCTGTTTCCCCACCTGACGATTCTGCAGAACCTGACGCTGGCACCAAGAAAAGTGCGCGGCGAAAGCAATGCCTCCGCCGAAGAACGGGGCATGGCCTTGCTGACGCGTTTTGGCCTGGGCGCCAAAGCCAATGCGTATCCCAATCAGCTGTCCGGTGGCCAGAAGCAGCGTGTTGCCATTGCGCGCGCCCTGATGCTGGACCCGAAGCTGATGCTGTTCGATGAAGTGACCTCCGCACTCGATCCGGAACTGGTGGCGGAAGTGGAGCAGGTCATCATGCAGCTTGCCGAGCAGGGCATGCCGATGATGATTGTGACTCACGATATGTGGTTCGCAAAAAATATCGCTTCGCGAGTGGTTTTCTGTGCCGGTGGCGTGGTGGTGGAAGAGGGGACTCCCGATGAAATATTCAATGCGCCGAAGCATGAAAGAACACGGGAATTCCTGAACCGGGTTTTCCATATCTAGCAGCGATAGGTGAATCAAATGTCTTACAGTTTTGATTTTTCCGGCCTATCCCAAGGCTACGACGAGTTGCTGGATGGTTTGAGAATAACCGTCGAACTCACTATTGCGGCCAACCTTATCGGCGTGACGTTCGGTTTTATCGTCGCACTGCTGGTCATGAGCAAGCTGAAGGTAGTGCGTATTCCGGCCATGTTGTTTGTGGAGTTTTTCCGCTGTACGCCCGCCATTATCCAGATCATCTGGTTTTTCTACTGTGTGCCTATCCTGTTTGATGTCTATCTGGAGTCGATCACGATGGGGATTCTGGCACTGGGCCTGAACCTGACGGCATTCAATGCGGAGGCCTACCGTGCCGCAATCCAGTCCGTGCCGAAGGAGCAACACGATGCGGGTATCGCGCTGGGATTGAGCCCGCTGCAACGCGTGCTTTATGTCGTGCTGCCGCATGCGGTTCGCTCCTCGGTACCGGTGCTGATTACCAACGGTATCGGCATCTTCCAGCAGACGGCACTGGTGGCGATCGTGGCGATTCAGGACTTGATGTATCAGGGCAAGGCCTTGGCAACCACCACCTACCGGCCGATTGAGACTTTCACCCTGATTGCCGTCATTTACTTTGCCATTTCCTTCCCTATCGCCCAGCTGGTGCAAGCCATTGAGCGGCGCAGGGAAGTGGCCAGCCGCTAAAGGAGCGCAAACATGACCTACGACTTTTCGATTGTACTGGGTTATTGGCAGGCACTTCTCCAGGGGCTGGGGCTGACGCTGAAGCTGACGCTGCTGTGTGCGGCAGCTGGCAGTGCACTCGGGTTTTTCGTGAGCCTGGCCCGGGTGTCGTCGATCAAACCGTTGCGCTGGATCAGTACCCTGTATGTGGAGTTTTTCCGCGGCACGCCGGTACTGATTCAACTGTTCTGGTTTTTCTTCTGTTTGCCAATTGCAATCGGCACGGATATCTCGAATTTTGTTGCTGCCACGCTTTCACTGACACTTTATACCGGGGCCATTACCAGCGAGACATTCCGCGCATCGCTTAAATCGATCCGCAAGGAAGAAATCGATGCCTGTATTGCGCTGGGTTTGTCCCGGATATCGCAAGTGCTGTACGTAATTTTGCCGCAGGCAATATTACGGGCGATTCCCACACTGCTTTCCAACTTTGTCAGTCTGTTCAAGGAAAGTGCGCTGGTATCGGCGGTGGGCATGGCGGACCTGATGTTTGTTGGACAAAACATCTCCAGCAATATCGCCAGACCGGTGGAAGTGCTGACCATGGTGGCGCTGATTTACTTCGTGGTAGCTTTCCCGCTTACCCGCGCAGTGACTGTGGTTGAGAGAAAAATGCTGGCCAAACTGGCAATCTGACGGGTTTTCAAGAGCCTTGTTTTAAAACAGGGTAGGTAGTTGTGTTAATTACAGGAGTTATAGTCGATGGAACTGAAAGGTATTATTCCGGCACTGGTTACACCGTTTGATCAGAATGGTGATATTGATTTCAAAACCCTGGAGAAACTGGTCGAGTACCAGCTTGCACGTGGTGTGCACGGTTTTGTGCCGCTGGGTTCGACTGGCGAATACTACGCCATGACCGCAGCCGAGCGTGCCGACGTGCTGCGCTGTGTCAAAGAAGTAGTCGGTGACCGCGCACTGCTGATTGCCGGCACCAACTCGGGTTCTACCCGCGATGTGATCGCCAATACCGAAACTGCCAAGAAGATGGGCTACGACGCGGTATTGCTGGCGCCTCCGTACTACGCGCTGCCGACCCAGGAAGAGCTGATTGCCCACTACGACGCGGTACTGGATGCGGTGGACGTGGAGCTGGTGCTGTACAACTACCCACCACGCGTTGGTGTGGAGGTCGGCTTTGAAACCATGGATGCCTTCGCCGACAACCCACGCGTTATCGCCATCAAGGAAAGCAGCGGCAACCTGCTGCGCGCCATCGAAATCAACAAGCGTTATGGCGACAAGTACCAGCTGTCTTGCGGTAGCGATGACCAGGCGCTGGACTTCTTCATGTGGGGCGCCACCAGCTGGATCTGCGGCCCGGCCAACTTCATGATCGACCCGGTAGTCAGCTTCTATAACAAGTTCAATGCCGGCGACCTGCTGGGTGCGCAGGACGAAATGCGCAAGATGTTCCCGGTCATGGCCAGCCTGGAGTCCGGCAAGTTCGTACAGAAGGTGAAGTACGGCTGCGAACTGGTGGGCTTCCCGGTAGGCGAAACCCGCCGTCCGCTGCTGCCGCTGTCGGCTGCGGAAAAAGAAGATCTGAAGCAGGCATTCTCTGCCCTCTCCGAGTAAGCAATCCGATGGGCGGCCGTATGGTCGCCCATCTTCACTATGAATGGATAAACCATGGCGCGGCACACATTTTTCTGTATCGACGGACATACGGCGGGCATGCCGGTAAGGATGGTGGTGGGTGGTGCGCCCTATCTAAAGGGTAATAACCAGGCCGAGAAGCGCGAGTATTTCATGCAGCACTTCGACTGGATCCGTACCGCGCTCACCATGGAGCCGCGCGGACATGCCTTCATGTCCGGCACTCTGCTGTACCCGCCATCGTCCGACGATTTCGACATGGGGCTGATCTTCATCGAGACCTCGGCATCCCTGCCCATGTGTGGCCACGCCACCATCGGCTCGGTGACCTTTGCCATCGAACACGGGCTGGTGCATCCGAAAACGCCGGGCGTAGTACGGGTGGAAACTCCGGCCGGGCTGGTGGAGGCCAACTACGAGCTGGTTGGCAACAAGGTCAAGTCGGTCAAGTTCACCAATGTGCCGTCCTTCTTGCTGTACCAGGGCGTGGAGATCGATATTGCCGGTCTTGGCGCGCTGAAGGTAGATGTGGCCTATGGCGGCAACTTCTACGCCATCGTCGAGCAGCAGCCGAACTTCCGCGACATCACGGACTTCTCCATTGCCGAACTGCTGAGCTACGGTCGCGCCGTGCAGCAGGCGGTGAATAAGGCGGTGGAGGTTAAACACCCGGAAATCGCCTCGATCAAGGGCCTGCAACATTGCCTGTGGAGTGGGCCGGACGAGAGCGGCGAGTACAACAATCGCATCGTGGTGATTGCCGGCGACCATCTGGTGGACCGCTCGCCCTGCGGCACCGGCACCTCGGCGCGGGTGGCGCAGCGGGCCAGCAAGGGCCTGCTCAAGATGGGCCAGCAATTCGTGCACCAGAGCTTGACCGGTGGCCGCTTCATTGGCCGCATCGAGCAGGAGGTGCAGGTCGGCCCGCTGCAGGGCGTGCGCCCCAGCGTGGAAGGGCAGGCCTATGTCACGGCGCTGAATACCATTTTCGTGGACAGCAACGAGCCGTATGCAGACGGCTTCCTGATTGATTGAGCGGCAGACGCTAGCGGACTGGAAGGGTAATCAACATGAGTCGTACGGTGGTTGTAGGTGCGGGTATTGTCGGGGCGGCCATTGCCTTTGAGCTTAAGCGACGGGGCAAGGATGTGGTGCTGGTGGACCGGGATACCCCGGGGCGTGGGGCGTCGTTTGGCAATATGGCCAGCATCGCGGTAACCGAGTTTCCGCCCATTTCACGGCCCAGTACCTGGGCCAAGATCCCGGGCTGGCTGACCGATCCGGAAGGGCCGATTCGCCTGCGCCCAGGCTACGCGCCCAAGCTGCTGCCGTGGATGCTGCGCTTTCTCGCTGCCGGGCGGCCATCAAAAGTAGCCGAGCTGGAGCAGGCCGGCGCGGTGCTGTGCCGCCGGGTCTACGACGATCTGCTGCCGATGCTGGAGGCGTTGGGTATGTCGGATGCACTGAGTGAAAACGGCTGCCTGAGCCTGTATGCCAACGATGCCGAATACGCGGCAGACCTTGAGCATATCGAGCTATCGAACCGCTTCGGCTTCCACACCCGCGAGGTTGGCCGCGAAGAGCTGCGCGAACTGGAGCCGGCCATCTCGTCGGTTATCAGCAAGGCAGTGCTGTTCCCGACCAACAAGTTCGTTCGCGACCCGTACCAGCTGGTACTGGCACTGGTGGCCACCTTCCAGCAGATGGGCGGCCTGGTACGGCAGGGGGCGGTCAGCGACATCGATACCGTGAACGGCCAGGTGCGTGCCGTGGTGCTGGACAACGGGCAGCGCATCGAATGCAGCGAACTGGTACTGGCCGCCGGCGCCTATACCGGCCGGCTGTCCGCGCTGATCGGCGAAAACATTCCGATGGAAACCGAGCGTGGCTACCACACCCAGATCATGGTGCCCGGCATTGCGCTCAAGCACTCGCTGATCTGGCAGGCCAAGGCATTCATGGTGACACCCACCGCCGGTGGCATCCGTGTCGGCGGTACCGTGGAACTGGCGGGCCTCGACGCCGCGCCGGACTACCGCCGCGCGAAGGTGTTGGTGAAACGGGCGCAGATTGCGCTGCCGCAGCTGCAGGCCGAAGGTGCGTCCGAGTGGATGGGACACCGCCCGGCCTTGCCGGACACCATCCCGGTCATCGGCCCGTCTGCCAAGGTCGGGGGGGTGTTTTATGCCGCCGGCCACGGTCACCTGGGCTTGACCTACTCGGCGACCACCGCCCGGCTGATGGCTGATTTGCTCACCGGGCAGACGCCGCCTGTCGACATGACGCCGTACCGTGTTGACCGCTTTTAATGCAGGGAGTACGCGTAATGACGAATGAAACCATCAAATCCGGCAATGACCATCGACCCGTTGCCGTCATTACCGCCGCGGGCCGCGGCATGGGCGAAGCGATCGCCCGCGAGCTGCACGGCCGTGGCTACCGGCTGGTGCTGATGTCGCCGTCCGGAAGCGCACAAAGGTTGGCCGCAGAGCTGGGCGCAGTCGGTATGAGTGGTTCGGTGACTGAGCCACAGGACCTGGCGGCGCTGGTGCAGCTGGCAGTGAATAGCTATGGCCGTATCGATGCCGTGGTGACCCACACCGGCCATCCACCCAAGGGCGATTTGCTGGAGATCAGCGATGAAGACTGGCTAGTGGGCCACGACCTGATGCTGCTGAGCGTGGTGCGCATGGCGCGGCTGGTGACGCCGCTGATGCATCAGCAGGGCAAGGGCGCGTGGGTAAACATCACCACCTTTGCCGCCCACGAGCCGACGCTGAAGTTCCCGCTGTCCTGCGCCTACCGCGCGGCGGTGGCTGCCTATACCAAGCTGTACGCCGACCGCTATGCCGACAACAACATCCGCATGAATGCGCTGCTGCCCGGCTACATCGACAGCCTGGACCACAATCCGGCCATCTGCGAAACCATCCCGATGGGGCGCATCGGCTCGGTGGCCGAGATTGCCAAGACGGCCGCCTTCCTGCTGTCCGACGATGCCGGCTATATCACCGGTCAGAACATTCGCGTTGATGGCGGCCTGACCCGCCACGTGTGAGCAATTCAATAACTTCAAAGACTTTGCGGAGAACATGATGAGAAACAAACTGTATATCAACGGTGCCTGGAAACTTCCGGTTAACGGTGGCACGTTTGACGTAATCAACCCGGCGACCGAAGAGCTCATCCAGCAGGTACCTGCCGCGTCCGAGGCGGATGTGAATGAAGCTGTGCTGGCCGCTCGTGCCGCCTTCGATCATGGCCCATGGCCAAAGATGTCCGGTCGCGAGCGTGCCTATTACCTGCGCGCCATCGCCGCCGGTATCCGCGCCAGACTGGGCGAAATTGCCCGCCTCGAATCCATCGACAACGGCAAACCGCTGCCGGAAGCCGAGTGGGATGTCGGCGATGCCGCCGGCTGCTTTGAATACTATGCGACGCTGGCGGAAGAGCTGGACACCAACCCGCTGGAGCCGATCGAATTGCCAGATGGCCGTTTCACCTCCAAGGCCGTGCGTGAGCCGCTGGGGGTGGCCGGTGCCATCATTCCGTGGAACTACCCGCTGCTGATGGCCGCCTGGAAAGTGGCGCCGGCGTTGGCCGCAGGCTGCACCGTGGTGCTCAAGCCTGCCGCGCTGACCTCCCTGACCTCGCTGGAACTGGCTGCCATTGCCGATGAGGTGAAATTGCCTGCCGGCGTCTTGAACGTGGTGACCGGTTCCGGCGCCAAGGCCGGCCAGGCGTTGATCGACCACCCGGGCGTGGACAAGCTGGCCTTTACCGGCTCCGGCCCGGTCGGCTCCACCGTGATGGCCGCCGCGGCACGCGATATCAAGCGGGTCAGCCTGGAGCTGGGCGGCAAGTCGCCGTTTATCGTGTTCGACGACAGCGATATCGAAAAAGCCGTCGAGTGGATCATGTTCGGCATTTTCTGGAACCAGGGCCAGGTCTGCTCGGCAACCTCGCGCGTGCTGGTGCAGCAGGCGCTGTACCAGCCGCTGCTGGACCGTTTGGTGGAAGAAACCCGCAAGATCACTATCGGTAACGGGCTGGAAGAGGGCGTTCTGCTGGGGCCATTGGTATCCCAAGGCCAGTTGAGCCAGGTGCTGGCAGGGATCGAAGAGGCGCGTAGTGCCGGTGCCACCGTGGTGACCGGCGGCAAGCAGCCGGCCGGCTTCGACAAGGGCTACTTCCTGGAGCCGACCATCCTAGCCGATGTGCCGCTGGATAGCCGCGCCTGGACCGAGGAGTTCTTCGGCCCGGTGGTGTGCGTCAAGCCGTTTGCCGACGAAGCCGAGGCCATCAGCCTGGCCAACGACAGCCGCTTCGGTTTGGCTGCCGCGGTGATGTCTGCCGATGATGCGCGCTGCGAACGGGTGGCGGCTAGCCTGCGCGCCGGCATCGTGTGGATCAACTGCTCGCAGCCGACCTTCACCGAGGCACCGTGGGGCGGCTATAAGCAGTCCGGTATCGGCCGCGAGCTGGGACGCTGGGGTCTGGACAACTATCTGGAAACCAAGCAGATCACCCGCTACAACAGCGAGCAACCGTGGGGGTGGTACATCAAATGAGCGAGCACAACCTCAACTGGAGCCGCGCCATCGATCTGGTGGAAGTCCATTGCCAAGGCGAGATCGGCAAGGTGATTGTCGGCGGCGCGCCGGAGATTCCCGGTGCCACGCTGCTGGACAAGATGAACTACATCAACCAGGTGGACGACAGCCTGCGTCGCTTTGTCACCTTCGAGCCCCGTGCAGCGGTACAGATGTCGGTGAATCTGCTGCTGCCACCGGTGCATCCGGAGGCCGATGCCGGCTTCATCGTGCTGCAGGCGGACAGGGCGCACCCGATGTCCGGCAGCAACTGCATCTGCGTGGTCACCGCCTTGCTGGAAACCGGGCGGGTCGCCATGCACGAGCCGGAAACCATCGTGCGGGTGGATACCCCGGCCGGGCTGATCACCGCCCGCGCACAGTGTCGCGATGGCCAGTGTCTGTCCGTCAGTCTCGACAACATCCCCTGCTTTGTCGAGGTGCTGGATTTTCCGATCATTACCGAGAGCTGGGGCACCATCCGCGCCGACATCGCCTTTGGCGGCGTGTACTACGCCATTGTCGATGCGGAGCAGGTTGATTTGACGATTGCGCCGGGCAATGCCCGTGAGCTGATGGAAACCGGCATGGCGCTCAAGTCGCTGCTGAACCAGCAGATTCAGGTGAGCCACCCAGAATTGCCGGGGGTGGATGAAATCGCCTACGTGATGTTCCGTGGCTGGGAGGCAGATGGTGTGGTACGGACCTGCACCACGCTCAAGCCCGGCCGCGTGGACCGCTCGCCCTGTGGTACCGGCAGCTCGGCCAACCTGGCCACCATGTTTGCGCGTGGGTTGATTGAGGTGGGGGGCAAGCAGGTGTCGCGTTCCATCATCGGTGGTGAGTTTACCGCGGAAGTGCTGGCAACGACCGAGGTTGGCGGCCGTCCGGCCATCCTGCCACGCATCACCGGGCGTGGTTGGGTGTATGGCACCGAGCGGCTGCGTATTGATGACAACGACCCGTTCCTGCAGGGGTTTGCGCTGTCCGACACCTGGGGGCCGCTGGTGGGCGATTTGCAGTAAGCAAGCGCCCTGGCTGTAGACGCCGCTGGTAATGGCGAACGCTTGTGCGTTCGCCATTTTTGAGTCTGCCATGCGCAGGCTGCCTGACGCTGTTTCCTTTTCCGATACTGGTTTTGTGTGGTTCTTACTATGAACACTATCCGCAGCATCCTGATCGCCAACCGCAGCGAAATCGCCATTCGTGTCATGCGCGCCGCCAGCGAAATGAACATTCGCACCGTCGCCATCTACGCCGAAGAAGACAAGCTCGCCCTGCACCGCACCAAGGCTGACGAAGCCTATCAGGTCGGTGCCGGCAAGAAGCCCATCGCCGCCTACCTGGACATTCCGGACATCATCCGCATCGCCAAAGAGGCCGGTGTCGATGCCATTCACCCCGGCTACGGCTTTCTGTCCGAGAACCCGGATTTTGCCGAAGCCTGTGCCGCTGCCGGCATCACCTTCATCGGCCCCAAGCCAGACGTGATGCGCCAACTGGGCAACAAGGTGGCGGCGCGCGAACTGGCGCAAGCCGCCGGCGTGCCGGTGGTGCCGGCGACCGGTGCACTGCCATATGACGTGGCCGAAGCCAAGACGTTGGCCGCAGCCGTCGGCTACCCGCTGATGCTCAAAGCCAGCTGGGGCGGTGGTGGCCGCGGCATGCGCGTGGTGGAGCACGAAGGCGAGCTGGCCGATGCCATGGACGTGGCACGGCGCGAGGCGCTGGCAGCGTTCGGCAACGACGAGGTGTACCTGGAGAAGCTGGTGCGCCGCGCGCACCACGTGGAGGTACAGGTGCTGGGCGACCAGCACGGCAACCTGGTGCATCTGTTCGAGCGCGACTGCTCGGTGCAGCGCCGCAACCAGAAAGTGGTGGAGCGCGCCCCGGCGCCGTACCTGAGCGAGCAGCAGCGCAGCGAACTGTGCGCCGCCGCGCTGAAGCTGGCGCGGCAGGTGGACTACACCCACGCCGGCACGGTGGAATTCCTGCAGGATGCCGACAGCGGCCAGTTCTACTTCATCGAGGTCAACCCGCGTATCCAGGTAGAGCACACCGTTACCGAGGCGGTCACTGGCGTGGACATCGTCAAGGCGCAGATCCGCATCTCGGAAGGTGCACGCATCGGCAGCGAGGAAAGCTTCGTGCCGGCGCAGGCCGATATCCGCCTGAGCGGCCACGCGCTGCAATGCCGCGTCACCACCGAAGACCCGGAGAACGGCTTCACCCCCGACTACGGTCGCCTCACCGCCTACCGCAGTGCCGCCGGTTTCGGCGTGCGGCTGGATGGCGGCACCGCCTACGGCGGCGCGGTGATCACCCCGTACTACGACTCGCTGCTGGTGAAGGTGACGGTATGGGGCCACACCGCATCCGAGGCCAATGCCCGCATGCACCGCGCGCTGCGCGAATTCCGCATCCGCGGCGTGTCCAGCAACCTGCCGTTCCTGCAGAACGTCATCACCCACCCACTGTTCGTGTCCGGGCAGTGCACCACCCGTTTTATTGATACCAGCCCGGAGCTATTCCGCTTCTCCGCCCGCCGTGACCGCGCCACCAAGCTGCTGAGCTTCCTCGGCGAGATCATCGTCAACGGCAACCCGGAAATGGCTGGCCGCCAGCACCCCAGCCCGCTGCCGGCACAGCCGCGGCTGCCGGTGCTTGCCGGCCCGGCGCCAGTGGTAAAGGGCAGCCGCGACATCTTCAAGGAACTTGGTGCCGAGCGCTTTGCACAGTGGATGCGCGAACAGCCGCAGGTGCTGATCACCGACACCACCATGCGCGACGCACACCAGTCGCTGTTTGCCACCCGCATGCGCAGTGCCGACATGCTGGCGATTGCGCCGTACTACGCCAAGCTGGCGCCGCAGCTGCTGTCGCTGGAATGCTGGGGCGGCGCCACCTTTGACGTGGCGATGCGCTTCCTGCAGGAAGACCCGTGGCAGAGGTTGGCCGCATTGCGCGAAGCGGTGCCCGGCACCCTGCTGCAGATGCTGCTGCGCGCCTCCAACGCGGTGGGCTACACCAACTACCCGGACAACGTGGTACGCCAGTTCATCCAGCAGGCCGCTGCCGGCGGCGTGGACCTGTTCCGCGTGTTCGACTCGCTGAACTGGGTAGACAACATGCGCGTGGCGATGGACGCGGTGCGCGAATCCGGCGCGCTGTGCGAAGCCGCCATCTGCTACACCGGTGACCTGTTCGATAGCAGCCGCCCGCGCTACAACCTGCGTTACTACGTGGACATGGCCAAGCAGCTGGAGCAGGCCGGCGCCCACATCATCGCCATCAAGGACATGGCCGGCATCTGCAAGCCGCGCGCCGTGTCGGCGCTGGTCAGCGCGCTGAAGCAGGAAGTCGGCCTGCCAATCCACTTCCACACCCACGACACCTCCGGCATTGCCGCCGCCAGCGTGCTGGCCGCCATCGATGCCGGTGTCGATGCGGTGGATGCGGCGCTGGACGCCATGAGCGGGCTGACCTCGCAGCCGAACATGGGCTCGATTGTGGCCGCGCTGGCCGGCGGGCCGCGCGACAGCGGGCTGGACCCGCAAGGGCTGCAGCAGCTGTCGGATTACTGGGAACAGGTGCGCCGCAGCTACGCGCCGTTCGAGGCCGACATGCGTGCCGGCACCGCCGCGGTGTACCACCACGAAATGCCGGGCGGGCAGGTCACCAACCTGCGCGAACAGGCGCGCTCGCTGGGGCTGGAAGCGCGCTGGCCGGAAGTGGCCGAGGCCTACGCCCAGGTCAACCTGCTGTTCGGCGATATCGTGAAAGTGACCCCCACCTCCAAGGTGGTGGGCGACATGGCGCTGTTCATGGTTTCCAACGACCTCACCCCGGCACAGGTGGCCGACCCGCAACGGGCGATCGACTTCCCGGATTCGGTGGTGTCGCTGTTCAAGGGTGAGCTGGGCTACCCGGCGCACGGCTTCCCGGAGGCGCTGCAACGTAAGGTGCTGAAGGGTGAAATGGCACTGACCAAGCGTGCCGGCGCGCTGCTGCCAGCGGTGGACCTGGCGGCCGAGCAGCAAAGGTTGGCCGCAAGCCTGGGCCGCGACTGCACGGAGCAGGAACTGGCCTCGCACCTGATGTACCCCAAGGTGTTCAAGGACTTTGCCGCCCACAGCGCCCGCTTCGGCGACGTGTCTATCCTGCCGACCAGCGCCTTCTTCTACGGCCTGAAGGAAGGCGAGGAAGTCTGCATCGAGCTGGAACGCGGCAAGACGCTGATCGTGCAGCTGCTGGGTCGTGCCGACACCGACGATGGCCACGTCAAGCTGTTCTTCGAACTGAACGGCCAGGCGCGGGTGATCAAGGTGGCCAAGGCCGGCGCCGAAGCGGCCAGCGCGCAGCCCAAGGCGGAGGAGGACAACCCGCACCACGTCGGCGCGCCGATGCCGGGCATGGTCAGCACCGTGCTGGTGGCGCCGGGGCAGACAGTGGCGCAGGGCGACACGCTGCTAACGATCGAGGCGATGAAGATGGAAGTGGCGATCAAGGCGGAGCGCGATGGCGTGATCCAGCAGGTGCTGGTGGCATCGGGCAAGCGGATTGGCAACAAGGATCTATTGCTCACTTTTCAGTAATTTAGGGCGGGGCCAACGCTTGGCCCAAGCATTTGTAGCGAGGATACTCACTGCTGGTAGTTCGCCGGTAGTGAGTAGTCCCCTACCGGGTTCTACCTATGCCGGGTGGAGCGCCGCACGATCTTGATTGCATGCCATGTGGTGAGTGGGCATGTGATGGTCAGCCTGAAATCAGCATTCCAGCACCATCCGGAACTTGCCGTCTCCTTGTAGCAAGCGTTGATACGCCTCGTTTGCCTGTTCCAGTGGCAGGGTCTCAATTTGCGGGCGGATATCGGCGAGTACGCTGAAGGCGAGTGTTTTTTCGTTTTCGTGTGGCGTGTCGTTGAACGAGCCTTGCACGCTGCGCTCTCTCCCCTCCATATATCCCGAAGACCGGTTCAACGGAGGCGTACCCGCGCCCCACAGTTGTGGTGCCATACCATTGATGGCATGGCGCACCATGACCATGTCTGGGGCGGTTTTTGAATTAGTGCTACGTCAGTTTGTCGCCAGATTGGATGATAGAACGAGTCTGCGCCGCTTCTCGATCACGAATTGACAGGCTCCATTTCTGGCTGATATTTCGGAGCGCCAGATAGAAGAACTTGAGTAGCGCGTCGTCACTCGGGAATCACCCCCAGTCGTGATGAAATAATTCCATTTATGATGAAGGTTTTTCTGGGGTGCCTAGTTATTTGAATATTTATGGCATAATTATTTTTTGTATTTTATTTAAAATACAATATTTATTGTAAATAAATTGCATAAAGAATGACATTCAATAGCTATTGCGATTTTTTCGTGATTAAATGCAAGTCATTGATAATTTTTTGGCATCCCGTGCATGAAAGCTCAGTTACTTCGCGTGGCGTTATTGCTGAGCTTCATGGCTGGAGCATGCAGTGCAGTGGCGGCTGACTCAGTGGCCCGGCTGTTGTTCAGTCAGGGCTTGGTAACGGTGCAATCCGCGCATGGGGAGATGCGTATTGTGGCCAAAGGCAGTGTGCTGGCGGAAGGAGATGCCATCAGCACAGACAGCAAGGGCTTTGCCGTTATTGAGTATATGGACGGAGCCAAGACTACTTTGCGCCCAGCGAGCAGTCTGCGGATCAACCACTACAGTCCAGCAAGTGTTTCGCACACCCTTTTGCAAGGGGGCTTGCGCAGTGTGACGGGAGCCATTGGCAAGGCGAATCCGGAGCGGGTCAAGTACCAGACGGCTACCGCCACACTTGGCATCCGTGGCACCGCCTTTGATGCAAGATTGTGTCGGGGGGCTGATGATTGTGCTGCACCGAGCGCAGACGTAATAGCACGCGTGATTTTCAGCCGTGGTATGGCAATGGTGGGTGAGCGGGTTCTGGCTAATGGCTCCGGCATTGCTGCCGGGGACACTATTAATACCGAGACTGGAGCAGTTGTAGTACTGGCTTTTTCTGATGGCAGCAAGGTGAGCATTGCACCTAAGAGTAGCTTTTCTGTTAAGGAGTGGCTCTACAAGAAAGGGCAGGCAGGACAGGCACTACTGCAGCTGGTCAAGGGTGCGGCCCGGGTAGCCACTGGCGGTATCGGTAAGCAAAACCCGTCGGCTTACAAGGTGCAGGTCGCAACCGCAGTCGTCGGTATTCGCGGGACCGGTTTTGATCTCGATTGTCACGATCAATGTGCGGCTACCTCCGTATTGTCGGATGACCTTGCCGAGCAAGACTCCTCTATCGCAGCAACTCCTCCAAAACAAGGTGAGCGCCTGTTTGCCTATGTCTGGCATGGCGCCATCGAGGTCTCCGCCGGCAAGTACCAGCAGTTGGTGCGCACCGGGCAGGTGCTGGCGATGCAGGCCGGGACTGGGGCCAGCCAGTATCTGGCCTCGGTGCCATCATTCATGGCCGACACTGACGTGCCACGGCCGGACCAGGTGCCGGGCAGTTTTGACGACACTGAAGACGTACTACTGCCCGGTTTGTATAGCTGGGTACGATCCGGAGAGGTTGAACTGGCGCAAGGTGGTGGTGCGGTCCGCATCCTGCCGGGCGAGTCGGCCTATGCGCCGCTGGACGGAGGGGTGCCGGTCAAGCTGCACAAGGTGCCCGCCACCTTGGCGGATGACCCGTTTCCCTATCCCGAGACCTTCGACGAGCTGGCTACCCTCATGAAAATGCGGGTGCAGCTGCGTAGCCAGTTTGTTACTACCCCAGCCCAATGCACCATTCGCTAACCATGAAGCACGCCGTACTTTCCTTGCTGATCTTGTTGGCAACTGTTGATCTTGCCAGTGCTAACGAGCTGGCATTTGATGTCGCTGGCTACCAGCTCGATGGCCGCAACCCGCTGAATGACGAGGCCGTGCGTGAAACACTGCAGCCCTTTACTGGCAAGCAGCAGACAGTTGCCAGCCTGCAGCAGGCTGCGGCTGCACTGCAGGCAAGGTTGGCCGCAAGTGGTCACCGCTTCTACCGGGTGATTCTGCCGCCACAGACGCTAACCGATACTGTCTCACTGAAACTGGTGATGATGCCACTGGGTAGCGTCAGCTACAGCGGGCAGAACTACTTTAGCCGCGAGCAACTTGCAGCATCGTTTCCGGTGCTCCAGCCGGGCCTGACGCCTGATACCCGGGAGCTTGCCCGTAACCTGGCCCAGTTCAATGACCATCCTGCCCACGAGGCGGTACTGACCCTGTCTGAAAGCCGTGTGCGGGAAGCCATCGATGTGACGGTTCAGGTTGAAGACAGGCCGCCATCGTCTTTCTGGAGCAGCCTGCAAAATACCGGCAACGATGCCACCGGCCGCTGGCGGCTGGGTGCAGGTTGGCACACCTCTGCACTGGCCGGTACCGACCAGCAGCTAACCGTTTCCTATACCACTTCGCCAGACCAGCATCATCGGGATGTGGCCCAGTTTGGTCTGTCGTGGAAATGGCCTTTATATCGCTGGGCAACCGACGTGTCAGCCTATGCCGTGCATTCGGATGTTGATTCGGGCACGGTTGGCGGTTTTTTTGATGTCTCCGGCCGTGGGGACTATGCCGGCGTAGCACTGGCCAAACACTTGCTGCCGCTTGGCCAACTCAAGCATGGCGTCAAACTGGGGCTGGACTACAAAGCCTATGGCAACAAAGTGATGTTCGATCAGGCCAATCTGGGCGCCGATGTCACCACCACGCCGCTGACGCTTGGCTGGTTTGGCGTCTGGCAAGGCAAGGGCAGCAGGCTGGCGCTTGCGCTGGACTGGTCACACAACCTGCCCGGAGGCAACGACAACGACGATGCCCATCATCTGGCCAACCGGCACGGGGCCGATGCCAATTGGCAGGCCTGGCGCGGCAGCATTGACTATCAGCTTCCATTGTCAGCCGGCTGGAGTGTGCTCAGCCGGCTGCAAGCACAGTACAGCCGACGGCCTTTGGTTCCCGGCGAGCAGTTCGGTATTGGCGGTAGCCAGAGCGTGCGCGGCTACGAGGAGCGTGAGGCCTTTGGCGATCAGGGACACTCGGTAGCGCTGGAAGCGTGGACGCCACTCTTGGCTAGCGGCCTGCGAGCGGTCTTATTTGCCGATTCCGGCAGTACGCGGCGTTTGCAGCCACAAGCGCAGGAAATTAGTCACCAGCACCTGCTCGGGTTGGGGGCTGGCCTGCGCTGGCAACCTAATCGCCAGTATGGCGTATCGATTGACCTCGCCCGCCCGATGACCGACACCCCCAATAGCCAGGCTGGTACCTGGCGTGCTCACGTTCTGGCCACAGCCCGTTTCTGACAGGATTCCATCATGCCACGTCATCCCCAGTTCAAGCCGCGCGCACTGGTTATCGCCCTGGCGGCAGCTTTCTCTCAGGTACAGGCCGTGCCGACTGGTGGTCAAGTGAGTAGCGGCTCGGCGATCATCAGCCAGCCTGCGGCCAACCTCTTGCAGGTCAATGCCAGCAGCGGCAAAACCGTGATCAACTGGCAGCAGTTCAGTGTTGCCAACGGCGAAGCGGTGCACATGAACCTGCCCTCTGCCAGTAGCGCCATTCTCAACCGGGTAACCGGTGGCGATCCCAGCCAGATTCTCGGCTCGCTGCAGTCCAATGGTCGGGTGTTCCTGATTAACCCGAATGGTGTTGTGTTTGGTCAGGGTGCCCAGATTGACACTGCCGGCTTTATCGCCTCTACCCTCAATATTAGTGATGCCGATTTTCTGGCTGACCGCCTGCGCTTTGTCGGTAACGGTGGCACGATTGAGAATAACGGGCACATGGTCGTCAAGGGCGATGTGGCGCTGATCGCCTCGTCGCTGACCAACAGCGGCACCATCCGGCAGGAAAACGGCAACCTGCTGCTGGCCGCCGGGCAGACCGTCGAACTGGTTGACCTGGCCTCCCCGGCACTGCGCTACCAATTGTCGGCGCCGGAAAACAGTGTGCTCAATCTGGGCACGCTGGACGTAGTCAATGGCGCGGCAGGTATCTTCGCCGGCACCATCCGCCACTCCGGCCATTTGCAGGCCACCCGTGCGGAGCTGGGAGACGGCGGCCACATTGTCCTGCGCGCAGACAATATCACCGTGGACCAGGGGGCGACGCTGGTGGCGGATGCCCAGGCACAAGGCGATGGCGGGCGTATCGAGCTGGTAGCGGCGCAGACTGCCGCGGTACATGGCAGCCTCAGTGCCCGCGGTGGCAGCGAGTCGGGCGATGGCGGCTTTATCGAAACCTCGGGCAAGCAGGTGCAGCTGGCGGGTATCAACGTGGATACCCGTGCGGCCAACGGTAAAACCGGTAACTGGCTGATCGACCCGAACGACTTTGTGGTGGCGGCCAGCGGTGGCGATATCACCGGCACAGCGCTATCCGGCCAATTAGCACAAAACAACATTACCCTCAGCAGTGTTGCCGGTGGCAATGCCGGTAATGGAGACCTGCTGGTCAATGATAGCGTTGCCTGGTCGGCCAATACTACGTTGACCCTGCAAGCCGAACGCAATGTCGCCATTAATCAGCAGGTGGCCGCCAGTGGAAATTCCGCTGGTGTCGTGATTACCCCGGGCGCAGGTGGACAGCTGCTAATCGGTCAGGACGGCAAGCTCGATCTCACCGGCAGCAGCGCCAGCCTCAGCATTGCTGGCAATGCGTACCAGTTGATCCGTAACCAGAGTGAGCTTGAGGGGCAACTAGCGGCTAGTGGCGGCATTGCCGCGACCGGACGCTATGCCATTGCGGCCGATTTTTCCCTTGATGCTGTATTTGGTACACGCCAGGGTTTGGCCAGCGGGGCGGTGCTGGAAGGGTTGGGGCACACGCTGTCTGGACAGATGGTTGCTTTGTTAGCTGAAAGTCAGGGGGACATCCAGAACTTGTCTCTTGACGCCGTGGCCATTGCCGATCTTGACGCGAATTCGTTGGGAGCGCTTGCTCATTATGCTGGTACAGACAGCCATATCCGGAATGTGGCTGTGTCCGGAAGTGTGATGGGGCTTGATTCGGTTGGTGGGCTGGTTGGGCAGAACGATGGCTCTATCACCGATAGTCGGGTCAGCGGCATTGTTTCGGGCCAAGATGAGGTGGGGGGGCTGGTCGGTCATTCTGCGTGGTGGGGAATCGTCAGCAATAGTCACTCTAGTGTGATTGTCCAAGGTAACAACTACGTCGGCGGTTTGGTTGGCGTGGGTGGCAGCATTAGTAACAGCGTGGCCAGTGGCGAGGTCACTGGACAGAACTATGTCGGTGGCGTGGTTGGCTCGGGCGACATCATCAATGACAGTCAAGCCAGTGTGTTGGTGGCTGGCCATAGATACGTTGGCGGACTCTCAGGAGATCTCGCGTACAACGGCAGCATCGGCAACAGTCAAGCCAGCGGAGACGTAACGGGATATGACTACGTGGGCGGGCTGGTCGGGTACCAGAGTAATAACATCAGCGGCAGCCAGGCATCCGGTGCTGTGACGGGGCATGACTACGTAGGCGGGTTGGTCGGTAATCAGTATAACGGCAGCATCATCGGCGGCCAGGCCAGTGGCAACGTGGTCGGTAATGATTATGTCGGTGGTTTGGCCGGGGCCAGTGCGCTTGATATCCGCCAAAGCCAGGCCAGCGGCAGTGTGACGGGCAATAACTATGTTGGCGGTATTGCCGGTCGTAGCGATTGGGAAATCAGGGAGAGCGTGGCCAGTGGCAGCGTGGCCGGTATTGATTACGTTGGCGGGGTGGCAGGGAAAAGTTTCGGCGATATCCGCCAAAGCCAGGCCAGTGGCAGTGTTACCGGGCATGACTACGTTGGGGGTGTTGCAGGCGGTAGTTATTGGCATATCACGGCTAGCAAGGCCACTGGCAGCGTAGTGGGTAATGATTATGTGGGTGGATTGGCCGGAGAAAGTATTGCCAATATTAGCCAGAGCCAGGCAAGTAACAGTGTGGTTGGTAACAACTTTGTGGGTGGTCTTGCTGGTCGCCAGTTAAGCCGTTGGGATCGGATATTCAGCATAAGCACTAGTGTGACCAATGCCAGTGTCAAGGGTAACGAGAATGTGGGGGGGCTGGTCGGTTCTCTTGAGGGCACGGAGACGACCCTGGTTAGCAGTTACACCCAAGGGATGGTCATTGGTAATACCACTGTCGGTGGTGCCGTAGGGTACAGCGAAGGTCGTGTTGAACAGGTCTACGCGAATGCTTTTGTACGGGGTGACAGTGGTGTGGGGGGGCTGATTGGCAGTAATGTCGGCACGGTTAACAATGCTTACTGGAACACCGAAGCCTCCGACCTGAGTATCAGCGCTGGCGGTAGCGGCCTGACTACCGCACAGATGAAGTCTGCGGCCAACTTCAGCGGGTGGGACTTCTCCGCAAGCGGTAGCTGGCGTGTGCTGGAGGGCAGCAGCATGCCGTATCTCGCCTGGCAGTATGTTTCGGCGCCGGTAGTGCTGGAAGGGGCGATTTCCGGGGCCAGTGGCCAGCGCGTGGGCTTTGCCGTCAACGGGCAGGATAAGGGTGTGGCCTACAGCGGGGCGAACAATCACTATTACATGCTGCTGCCGGATAGCAATGGCTCGGTATGGATGGCGTATACCGATCAGGCTGCGGCTATTTACCAGAACAAGGCGGATATCAATTTTGGCCAGCTGGATCTGGCGGCCAATCAGGTGACGCTATATGGCACCAGCTTCAGTAATGCAACGCTTGCTCAGGCAGTAGGGCAACTGGCGGCACCGCTCACCCAACAAGGCAGTACATTGACGCTGGCAGAAGGTAGCAGTCTATTGCAATCCGGGGGGGAGTTTCAGCTGACTGGCGATATCTCTGGCGGGGCTGGCCAGCACTGGCTGGGAACCGTCGTGGTGAACGGCGATGCAAGCTTGTCCAGCCAGAGTGGTAGCGTGGATTTTGCCGGTAACGTGCAAGTGGGTGCCGGCTCGCGCCTGAGTCTGGCAGCTCCGGGCAGTGGCGGCAACTTTACGCTGGCGGTTGGTAGTCAGCTACAGACTACGGGTGATCGCAGCGTGGGTGGGGTGGAAAACCGAGGCCAGTTGATCGTTGCCAGCGGTGAATTGTCGCTCAACGGTGGGGGTAGCCAGTACGGTAGCTTTACCACCGCTGGCCGCCTGTTGTTCAAATCGGGTAGCTGGTCGCTGCAGGATGGCGTGCAGTTATCGGGTAGCGGCAGTTTTGCCAGCGATGTCGGAGCCAGCGTGGCTGTGGGGGGGAGCGGGAGCGGGGTAACGTTGGCCGCAGGCTCAACGCTGGACCTGTCGACATTTCGGCTAGGGGGTACTGGCAAGCTGGTGAACCAGGGTGTGTTGACTGGAACGAATCAGAGTGCCGACTTCTCGCTGGATAACCAGGGAACCGCTACCTTATTAGGTACGCAGTGGCGTAGCACTCTCAGCAACAGTGGTAGCTTGACGCTGAGTAATGCGGTTATTAATAACCTGGATAATAGTGGCAGCCTGCTGGTGAGCGCATCGTCGCGGGCGACCAATACCCGACAGCAGAATGGGGTGCTGACTATTGCCTCGGGCCAAAGCCTGACTACAGATACCGGCACTTTCTCCTGGGGCGGTGGCAAGATCGTGAGTGGGCCGGGTGGCCTGGCGTTTGTGAATGGTGGCCAGTTTGTGTTTTCGGGCAATGGTAACCGGGTGGTTGACGGCCTGAACCTGGCCTTTGACAACCTGACATTGCCGGATGGCTCGCTGACGCTGAAGAGCGGCAGCCTGATGCTGACAGGAGCCTCCTCGCTGAGGGCCGGGACCTCTCTGGCCCTGCAGGGCGGGCAGTTCATTAATGACAGCACCTTGTCGGTGGGCGGCAACTTTACCTTGTCTGGCGGCAGTTATGAAGGCGCTGGTGCACTGACGATGCAGGCAGGTGGGGTATTGCAGCGGCCAGTGGGTAGCACGGTCAGCTGGCAAAACAGCGGTGCCATGGTCAACCAGGGTACGCTGGATATTGCGGGCGGAACGGTGACCAGCGCACTTAGCAACGCCGGAACAATGAATATCGGCAGCGGTACCGTTTTTAACCAGGTGTTTACCAATGCCGGTACGCTGAACCTGAGCGGCAGTACCAGCTTTCTGGGCGGGTTGACCCAGTCTGGTGGCGTGGTGCAGCTGGGAAGTAGCGGCAACGCCGCGAGTATTGGCACCAGCATGCTGACACTGAACGGTGGTGTGTTGAGAGGCTCGGGCACCATCAACGGCAATGTAAGTAGTAATGGTGGCACCTTTGCGGTGGGGTATTCACCGGGCTCGCTGGTGATCAACGGAAATCTGACCCTGAATGCTTCTTCCGTGCTGAATATGGAATTGGGCGGAGTAGGCGCCGGTGCCTATGACAGTATTGTTGTGAATGGACAGGCCAATCTGGCTGGCACCATGAATGTCGTTTCCTGGGGGGGCTTCACGCCTTCTTCGGCCTTCAATTTGCCGCTGATACAGTATCAGTCGCACAGTGGCAATTTCTCGGCTATCAACATGCCCACCAGTAATTATCAGTCGACACTGGGAGGCGCTTCGCTGAATGTGGCGTGGGCAGCAGGAGTGGTGTCACCACCGGCAAGTCCGACATTGCCAGCTATGCCTGCTGCAATGGAAACCATGCAGGCGCAAGCGGAGGTGCTGTTTGATGATTACCTGCCATTGGTTCGTGTGGCCAGACGCGCGCAGGACTGGCTGTTGGTTGGCAGTGTGGCTGAGCCGGAGCTGGGTGAGGGACGCAAGGAACTGGAGATTTGCCAGTGAGGTGGCGAGTACCAAGAGGGGAGTACTGGCGCTGGTTTGTTCAGGGACTGATCTCCGCCCTCCTGGTATTGCATGTTACCGGCTGGCTACCGATTTCCGCCCTGACCCGACTGGATGGCTGGTGGTATGACGTTAGGTTGACACTGGCGCATCCTGTTTCTGTCGATGACCGGGTCGTGGTGGTGGATATCGATGAGCGTAGTCTGGCACAGCTTGGTCAGTGGCCCTGGCCACGCGCCACGGTGGCGGCCTTGCTGAATACGCTGGGACAGCACTACCGGGTGGGGGTGATCGGGCTGGATGTTGTGTTTGCGGAGCCTGGGGATAACCCCCTGGTAGAAAGGTTGGCCGCATTGGCCCGGCGTCAGCCGCTGCCGGAGCTGGCAGGGTTATTGCGGGACGCGCGGCAGGACGCGCAACTGGCTCAGGCGTTGCGACAAAACCCCGTGGTAATGGGCTATTACTTCGATACTTCCGGCCAAGGGGCGCTGCGCACGGGCGCGTTGCCAGAGCCAGTGTTTGATGTGGCGGTAGCGCCGGACGTCCAGGCACTGGCAGCCTCTGGCTTTGGTGCCAATCTCGTGGCCCTGCAACAGGCGGCCGCAGCGGCGGGGCATTTCAATAGCTGGGCGGATGCCGATGGCGTGAATCGGCGTATACCCTTGTTGGTAGGGTATCAGGGCAATTACTACGACACCTTGGCACTTGCCATGCTGCGCCGGCTATCCGGTGCCGAACCCGTGCTGCCGGTATTTGCCGAGAGTGGACAGCTGCAGGCGCTATCGGTTGGCAAAATGGTCTTTCCCCTAGGCCGCCATGCCACGATACCGGTGCCCTATGTCGGGCCAGCCAGATCATTTCCTTACTACTCCGCTGCTGATGTACTGGCAAAACGGATTGATCCTGCGCGCTTGCAAGGCAGGCTGGTGCTGGTGGGTACCACCGCGCCGGGGCTGATGGATCTGCGGGTAACGCCATTTGGACAGGTTTATCCCGGAGTGGAGATACACGCCAATCTGCTGAATGCTGCCCTGCAGGGGGCGCTCTATGCCGAGCCGGATGTCAGCGGTTGGTTGCTGTTGGCGGTACTGCTGCTGGGAGTGCTGTTGCCATGGCTGTTTAACCGGTGCTCACCCATGATGGCTGGTGGGCTAACGTTGTGCCTGCTAGCGGTATTGGTGCTGTCGAATTGGTGGTGGTGGCAGCAGCATCTGGCAGTCCCGGTCACCGTGCCGGTCCTGCAGGTAGTCATGCTGTATCTGGTGCATGCGATATGGGGCTTTGTCAGTGAAGCGAGGCGTCGGCGCGAGTTGTCTTCTGTTTTCGGCAGCTACATCCCGTCGGTGCTGGTGGACCGGATGGCGGATGCGCCGGAGCAGTTTCTGGCACAGATGCAAGGTGAGCGGCGCGAGATGACAGTTCTATTTAGCGATGTGCGCAACTTCACCCGGATTTCAGAGGGCATGGCGCCGGAAGCGCTGGCGGCCATGATGAATGCCTACCTGTCAGCGCAGACCCGGCATGTGCAGCAGACGCAAGGCACCATCGATAAATATATTGGTGATGCCATCATGGCGTTCTGGGGGGCGCCACTGGCGGATCCGGATCATGCGCAGCACGCTGTCCACTCCGCGATGACGATGGTGGAGACCCTGACCGGATTGAATGCAGAATTTTCCCGCCGGGGTTGGCCGCAGCTGTCGATCGGTATTGGCTTGAACAGCGGTCCGATGACGGTGGGCAATATGGGCTCCGATTTTCGCCGTGCCTATACCGTGCTGGGTGATGAGGTTAATCAGGCCGCACGCCTGGAGGGCCTGACCAAGCAGTATGGCGTACCCATTCTGTGCGGTGAGCGCACCCGACTGGCTTGTGCTGATGTCTGCTGGCGCGAGGTGGATAGAGTGCGCGTCAAAGGCAAGAGCCGGGATGTGACGATCTGGCAGCCGTTGCCTGCGGGGACTCCGGCAGTGGCGCAGCTTGAGCAATGGGGCCGGGCACTGGCGATGTACCGTCGTGGCGAGTTTATGGCCGCAGATCAGGAGCTGGCGCGGCTTGTGGCCGAGGCGCCGGAAGATGGGCTGTATCAGGCATTTCGGCAACGGGTGGCGGGTTTGATCGCAAAGCCCCCGATGCAGTGGGACGGCATTTTTGAGCAAACAGAAAAATAATATGCAGCAATTAAGATTTTTGGGGGCGGCCGGCAGCTTGTCACCAGGTTGCGAGACAACTTCCTTTCTGCTGGGCGCGCATGTGCTGATCGACGCTGGCACCGGCGTCGGCCAGATATCGGCAGAGGCGATGCTGGAAATTGATCATGTGTTCCTGACGCATAGCCATCTGGATCATGTCTGTGGCTTGGCGTTTCTTGCAGACATGGTATGTGGCAAGCGGGTGCGCCCTATCGTGGTGCATGGTCTGGCCCCCACCTTGCAGGCTGTCCGGCAACATCTGTTTAACGATGTCATCTGGCCGGATTTTTCAGTGTTGCCTTCCGCAGAGAGTCCTACGTTGTGCTGGCTGCCGCTGGATGGTGAGCTGGAAGTAACGGGGCTGACGATTACGCCATTTGCGGCAGATCATTCGGTGCCTGCCACTGGCTATGTTATTAATAGCGGGACATCAAGGATATTGCTAACCGGTGACACCTGTGTGAGTGCCGACTATATCTATCAAGTCAAAACCTTGGGCAAGCTGGATATGGTGGTAATGGAGTGTGCGTTTCCACAAGAGCAGGCTGCTGTGTCTATCCTTGCTCGTCACACTTACTCTGGTAGCTTTGTCGAATTTGTCAGAGGAGTTGATGATGGGGAAATGGTTTTTTTTTTGTGACGCATATGAAGCCGGGTGTCGAAGAGCAGATAACAAGAGAACTGCACGGTGGCTTGCCTGGCTTTTTTCAGCGACTACATGTTGCGAATATAGATAATTATGTTGTTATATAAAAATAAAATTATAACGCTCGGGTGAGGCATGAATAAAAATAAACTGCTTGATTATTGTTCACCGCTGCTTAGCGGTGGATTGCTAGGTGTCATCGGCATCTCCATTATTTCTGCCTATGCCGCGCTGCTTTATCGTGGAGGAGCGGCGGGTTTTGTGCCGGTTGGTTTGGCAATGATGCTTCTGGGTACCGCCATGGCAACACTGATCGTGGCGAAATTTGGCCAGCAGCAAGGGGTTGTCATCGGGCCCGATGAGTCTTCGGTGATCATCCTTGCCGGATTGTTGACGTCATTGCCTATTGGTTCTTTGTCCGCCATGACACAGACCGTTTATATTGCCCTGCACCTGTTCATGACCACCATGATGGTGGGTTTTATTTTCCTGTTATTCGGTAAGTACAAACTGGGCAAGGTGGTGCGTTATATACCCCAGCCGGTGATCAGTGGTTTCATCCTGGGGTCTGGCGTATTGCTGTTGGTTGCCGGCCTTGGGTTGGCCGCAGACGAGCAATTGAGTTTCACTAGGGGGGCAGGCTGGGCGGCACTCTGGCTGCATTGGCCACAGCTGTTGCCGGCATTGTTGTTGGCCGGATTGTTGGTGTGGCTGCCGGGAAAATATACCTCACCCTACGTCTTCCCCGTGCTTGTCATTGCAAGCATTGCGCTGTTTTTCGGGTGTGTATTACTGACCGGCCAAGACCGGGATGCATTGGTCGCAGCAAAGCTACTGTTCCCTGCCGGACAAGCTGGAGTCGAGATCAACTTTACTGCCCTGTGGCATGAGCTGATTCGTGCCGATTTTTCCATTGTAATGTCATCGATGCCAACCATGATCGTGGTTGCCGTGGTGGCATTAATAACAGCATTGCTGCAGATGGTGACATTGGAACAGGCGCTGAAGCAGGACGTGGAGGAAAATCGCGAGTTGCTGGTGCATGGTGCCGGTAATTTGCTCGGTGGTATGCTGGGGAGCCTGCCGAATGTCGCTTTTATCGGCGATACTCTGCTCAATCGTGCTCTTTCGAAGAATGTGGTGTTTTCCAATTATGTGATTTCAGCAGTGATGCTGCTGGGCATATTCTTTGCCGGTGAGCTGATTTCCATTCTTCCGGTTTTTGTTCTGTCCGCATTGCTGCTTTTCTTCGGCATTAGCTTAATATTGGATACCTATCACAAGGCACAGGCCAGTGTAAGAAAGACCGATATCGGTATCGTGCTGGTAGTGGCTGGAGTGATCTGTTTTAGCGGGTTTGTTGAAGGGGCTGCCGTTGGTGTCGTGTTCGCCTCTATTATTTTCCTGATTGAATATAGCCGACTGGATGCCATTAGGTACAAGCTGGATGCTAAGACGTTCAGGAGCCGTGTCAGCCGTTCACAGGAGCAGCAACAATTATTGACCTCCTCAGATTGGCTAAGCGTTTATATCGTTGAAGGCTTTCTGTTCTTTGGTGGAGCGCAGCAACTTTCCGAAAAAATCAGGCATTCAAGCACGGGAGTGACTGGAAAAGTGCTGGTGGTGGATTTTCGGCATGTAAAGGGTGTAGATGCAACTGCGGTGGCGATGCTGGGAAAGTTGGCTGACTGGTGGTATGAGGCGGGGGGAAGTATCAAGTTTTCTGGCTGTTCTAGAACCTTGCTTACCCAGCTCTATGTGTTGAAAAAACAGGGGGTGCGATTTGTAAAAAGCCTGGATTTGGCTGTTCAGTTTGCAGAGGATGCCTACCTTGCAAAGTATGCTCCTGAGCAGCAGGTACATTCCTTGACTGATATGGCGGCACTGGCTCCATTTGTTGATCCGCACAACTATCAGGCAGGAGAGTTGATTATCCGACAGGGTGAACCCACCAAAGGTATTTTACTGTTAATGGCCGGAAGCGCCAGCGTACGTATCACCTTGGCCGATGGACGAAATTTGCGAGTTAAAAAATTCACCAGTGGCACAATTCTGGGTGAAATAAGTTATTACCTAAATGGATGTGCTGTGGCAAATGTTTATGCAAATGACCAAGTAGAAATTTGGCGAATTACACCAGCTAACCTAAGAAAGCTGGAGTTTGAGAATCCTGTGCTGGCAATACAGCTTCATAAATTCGTGGCTGCAATTCTTGCTTCTAGAATTGTAGATGGAAATGCATCCATCACTTTGGCTTCTTCTTAGCGTTTACGGACAAGTCCCGATGTCGCTGGGTAGTTGTCGGATCTCGGATGATCATCTGGGTAAACGCATCGTAGTTCAGGTCTGGAGAGCACTCAGCACGGCATGCCGCCTTTTGCCATGCCGCAGCCTATCATTGGCGGCCTGATAAAGCGGCCGAGTCTGGCAGAGCGTAAAAAAACCCTTACCGGATCCCAAGCCGGTAAGGGTGTCAACGCAGAGCAACAACAACAGAAGGGTCAATTACAGGCTAGGGAAGGCGAACTGCGACGCCTCGTGGCTGGCGCGTTGCGGCCAACGTTGGGTAATGGTCTTGCGCTTGGTGTAGAAGCGCACGCCGTCCGGGCCGTAGGCATGCAGGTCGCCGAACAGCGAACGCTTCCAGCCGCCGAAGCTGTGGTAGGCCACCGGTACCGGCAGCGGCACGTTGACGCCGACCATGCCCACTTCGATCTCGTCGCAGAACAGGCGCGCGGCTTCACCATCGCGGGTGAACAGGCAGGTGCCGTTGCCGTACTCGTGGTCGTTGATCAGCTGCATTGCTTCTTCCAGGCTGCCGACGCGCACGATGCACAGCACCGGCCCGAAGATTTCTTCCTGGTAGATGGTCATGTCGGTGGTCACGTTATCGAACAGCGTGCCGCCGACAAAGAAGCCGGATTCGCAGCCAGGCACTGACAGCTGGCGGCCATCGACCACCAGTGTGGCGCCCTGGGCCACGCCGCTGTCGATATAGCCTTTCACCTTGTCGCGCGCCGCACCGGTGACTAGCGGGCCCATATCCAGGCCGCAGGAGGTTCCGGCACCGATCTTCAGCGCCGCGATCTTCGGCACCAGTTTTTCTACCAGCTTGTCGGCCACCTGGTCGCCAACCGCCACCGCTACCGAAATCGCCATGCAGCGCTCGCCGCAGGAGCCATAGGCCGCGCCCATCAAGGCGTTGACGGTGTTGTCGAGATCGGCATCCGGCAGCACCACTGCGTGGTTCTTGGCACCGCCCAGAGCCTGCACGCGCTTGCCGCGCTTGGTGCCTTCCGAGTAGATGTACTCGGCAATCGGGGTGGAGCCGACAAAGCTCAGCGCCTTCACTTCCGGCGCCTCGATCAGCGCATCCACCGCGGCCTTGTCGCCATGCACCACGTTGATTACGCCCTTGGGCAGGCCGGCCTCATGCAGCAGCTGGGCAATGAACAGGGTGGAGCTGGGGTCGCGTTCGGACGGCTTCAGGATGAAGCAGTTGCCGCACACGATGGCCAGCGGGTACATCCACAGCGGTACCATGGCCGGGAAGTTGAACGGAGTGATGCCGGCGACCACGCCCAGCGGCTGGAAGTCGCTCCAGCTGTCGATGTTGGGGCCGACGTTGCGGTTGTACTCACCTTTCAGCAGTTCCGGTGCGCCGCAGGCGTATTCCACGTTCTCGATGCCGCGCTGCAGTTCGCCGATGGCATCTTCAATGGTCTTGCCGTGTTCTTCGCTGATCATGGCGGCGATCTTGTCGCGGTTGGTTTCCAGCAGCTGCTTGAAGCGGAACATCACCTGCGCACGCTTGGCCGGCGGGGTGTTGCGCCAGGCCGGGAACGCGGCCTTGGCTGCATCAATGGCGGCCTGGATGGTGGCCTGGTCGGCCAGCGCCACCTGGCGCACGGCCTCGCCGATGGACGGGTTGAACACCGGGGCGGTGCGGCCAACGTTGGTGACGAATTCACCATTGATCAGATGGGCGACGGTAGTCATGTCATTACTCTCCGGGATACAAAAAATCGGTTGCCTCCCCGTGCGGGGAGGGGGCTATCAGGCGGTCTGGTTCAGTACATCGCCGACGGCGTTGAATAGGGTGTCCAGTTGCTGCGCGGTGGTGTTGAAGGTAGGCCCGAACTGCAGGGTGTCGCCGCCAAAGCGTACGTAGAAACCGGCCTGCCACAGCTTGAGGCCGGCCTCGTACGGGCGGATGGCGGCATCGCCATCGCGTGCGGCCAGCTGGATAGCACCGGCCAGGCCGCAGTTGCGGATGTCCACCACGTGGCGGCTGCCCTTGAGGCTGTGCAGTTTTTCCTCGAATACCGGTGCCAGCGCAGCGGATTGTTCGATCAGCTGGTCGCGCTGCAGCAGCTCCAGAGTGGCCAGGCCGGCGGCGCAGGCGACCGGGTGGCCGGAGTAGGTGTAGCCGTGGGTGAACTCGATCATGTGCTCGGGCGTGCCCTGCTGCATGAAGGTGTTGTAGATCTCGCTGGAGGCGATCACGGCGCCCAGCGGAATGGCACCGTTGGTCACCTGCTTGGCGGTGTTGATGATGTCCGGGGTCACACCGAAGTACTCGGAACCGGTCCACTTGCCCATGCGGCCAAAGGCGGTGATCACTTCGTCGAAAATCAGCAGGATGCCGTGCTGGGTGCAGATCTCGCGCAGGCGCTGCAGGTAGCCCTGCGGCGGCACGATCACGCCGGCGGAGCCGGACATCGGCTCCACGATCACCGCGGCGATGTTGGATGCGTCATGCAGCTCGATCAGCTTCAGCAGTTCGTTGGCCAGCTCCACGCCGCCGGTTTCGGCCATGCCCTTGGTGAAGGCCATGCCCGGCTGCAGGGTGTGCGGCAGGTGGTCGGCATCCATCAGTTGGCCGTACAGCTTGCGGTTGCCGCCAATGCCGCCCAGCGCGGTACCGGCGATGTTCACGCCGTGGTAGCCACGGGCGCGGCCGATGAAGCGGGTCTTGCTCGGCTGGCCTTTCAGGCGCCAGTAGGCCTTGGCCATCTTCACCGCGGTATCGGCACATTCGGAGCCGGAGCCGGTGAACAGCACGTGGTTCAGGCCGTCCGGCATGATGCCGGCGATCTTGTCGGCCAGGCGGAAGGCCAGCGGGTGGCCGTACTGGAAGCCCGGTGCGTAGTCCAGGGTGCCCAGCTGGCGGGCGACTGCTTCCTGGATTTCCGGACGGTTGTGGCCGGCGCCACAGGTCCACAGGCCGGACAGGCTGTCGAAAATGCGGCGGCCCTTGTCATCGATAAAGTAGTTGTTCTCGGCGCCCACGATGATGCGCGGATCACGCTTGAACGCGCGGTTGGCCGAAAACGGCATCCACTGGGCATCGAGATTCAGATCGCTGACGGAAAATTGGTCGTTGCTGCTGTTCATGGCGTGGCTCCTGTGAGCGCTGTGTTGATGAGGCTATCTTGCACCAGGATTAAATATGAGTTAAATCACATCTTTCTCACGTCAAGTTGAGTGTTTTTAAAACATGAACAAGAAGGCATCCCTGGGCCAGGTCAGCGATTTCGATATCCGCCTGCTGCGCCTGTTCAAGACCGTGGTCGAGTGTGGTGGCTTCTCGGCGGCGGAGAGCGTGCTGGGCATCAGCCGCTCGGCGATCAGCCTGCACATGGGCGATCTGGAAAAGCGCCTCGGCATCCGCCTGTGCCAGCGCGGGCGTGCCGGGTTTGCGCTGACCGACGAGGGGCGCGAGGTGCTGCACGCCAGCCAGAGCCTGCTGGCGGCCATCGAAGGCTTCCGCAGCCAGGTGAATCAGCTGCACCAGCAGCTGCGCGGCGAGCTGAACATCGGCATCGTCAACAACCTGGTCACGCAGTCGCGCATGCGCATCACCCAGGCGCTGCGCGCGCTGAGCGAGCAGGGGCCGGGGGTGCGCATCAATATCGGCATGATGACGCCCAGCGATATCGAGCTGAAGGTGCTGGACGGCCAGCTGCACGTTGGCGTGGTGCCACTGGTCAGCCCGCTGGCCGGGCTGGACTACATCCCGCTGTACGACGAGCATTCGCTGCTGTACTGCGGCCTGGGCCACCCGCTGTTCGAGCGGACCGATGCCGATATCAGCGACGCCGACATCGCCGCCGCGCCGGCGGTGATACCGGGCTTTCGCCTGCCACCGGAGGCGCAGCAGTGCCAGCAGCAGCTCAGCGGCAGCGCCACCGCCAGTGACCGCGAGGGCATCGCCTTCCTGATCCTGACCGGGCGCTACATCGGCTACCTGCCGGACCACTTTGCCGCCAGCTGGGTGGCGCAGGGCAAGCTGCGCGCCATCCGCCCGCAGCAGCTGCACTACCAGGTGCCGCTGACGGTGGTGACGCGCAAGGGGCGACGGCCCAATCTGGTGCTGGAGAAATTCCTGGACGAGCTGGCGGTCAGCAGCGACTGAGACGGTGCGGGCGCTGAGCGTCAAGGGGGCGTTTACAAGGGGGCGTTTAACTGATGCGTAGCGCGCCGTTGCGGGCGTGCCTGGGCGGACGGTTTGGCGCAGCAGCTTGGCGATGGCGGCTACGTCCCGTGTGTCGCCGGTGATGCTCTGCTGGTGTTGCGGTGTTTCGCCCTCTGGCAGCAGTTGCAGTGCACCCTCACCGTCGCACGCCAGTTCTCCTGTGGCTGGCGCCAACCCGTTCATTTTTTGTCGAGCCGGAGGCGTCGCTGCCCTCGTTGCGTGAGGGACTGCTTGTAGGCGTGCTCGTTGCGGGTCTCGTACCAGGGAGAGGGAGGGGCTTGCTCACGCCGTCATGCTACCGGACGTACACAAGCCCCAATTGCTGCAACAAAACCGTTACAGGCTGACCGCCTCGCCGCTGCGGAACGCCTGGGTGATGGCCAGGCCAATGCGGGTGGCTTCGCGTGCGTCTGCCAGCGTGACCGGCGATGGGCGGTTTTCCCGGATGGTGTCCACGAAAACCTGTGCCTCGGTGACAAAGGCCTCGGCAAAGCGCTGGTAGAAGTCCTGCACGCATTCGTTGCGCACGCCGTGCGCATCGCTGATTTCCACCCGGTTGGCGCGCGGGTTGGCGCCCACCGTCAGGCGGCCTTCGGTGGCGAAGATTTCGGTGAGCGTCTCGTGGCCGTGGGCCTGGGTGCGCGAGGCGTAGAAGCAGGCCAGCTGGCCGCCTTCGAACTCGCACATTGCCACGCCGTTGTCCACGTCCTGGTGCTCGGCCAGCGCCGGGTGCAGCGCATTGGTGCCGGTGGCCCAGACCCGTTTCGGTTGCGGGTTGCCCAGCAGCCAGCGCGCGAGGTCGATGTCGTGGATGCTGCAATCCATGAAGATGCCGCCGCTGCTGGCGGAGAAGCGCACGAAGAAGCCGGATTCGTCGTTACGGTCGCAGGTCTGCGAGCGCAACAGGTAGGGGCGGCCGACGCTGCCGGCGGCCAGTTTGTCGGCGGCGTCGCGGTAGCTGGCATCGAAGCGGCGTACGAAGCCGATCATCACTTTCAGCTGCGGGTGACGCGCAGCTTCTTCCTCCACCGCCAGGCAGTCTTCCACGTTCAGTGCCAGCGGCTTTTCGCAGAACACGTGCTTGCCGGCCTTCAGCGCGGCAATGATCTGTTCGGCGTGCAGCGAGGTGGGGGTCACCAGGAATACTGCATCGACATTGCTGTCTTGCAGTACCGCGTCGTAGTCCTGATACAGGGTGATGCCGGGCAGGGCGGTGGCGGCCCAGTCGCGTTCCTCGGCGACCGGGCTGCAGGCGGCAACGAGTTGCGCGCCGTGGGTTTGTTGCAGGTTGGCCGCATGGCGGCGGCCGAGGCGGCCGAGGCCGACGATGGCGATACGTACTGTAGTCACGGGTCTGTCCTTATGCATTGGGTGCCAGCCTTGCTTGCGGCAAGCGCGGCGCTGCCGTTCCTATCGTCCATGAGCGGCTATGCAGGCCGCTGTCACGCGACAGTTCCGGGCTTGTCTGAGGTTGCAAGCAGGTATGGCAATGATTTACAGGGCGATGACGCGGCCTTCTTGCCACGAGCGGGTGGCGGCGTCGGCCAGTTCCAGCGCCTTCACGCCATCCTGCACCGTGGTGCGCGGCGTTTCGCCCTGGGTGATGACGCGGAAGAAGTGCGCCATCTCGCCGGCGTAAGCGGCCTGGTAGCGTTCCAGGAAGAAGTGTTCCGGCAGGTCGGTGCTGACCTGCTTGTTGCCAAAGGCGGTCACTTCGGTCGGGCGGTGATTGCCGGCCTGCAGCATGCCGAGGCTGCCCTGCACCTCGAAGCGCTGGTCGTAGCCGTAGGCGGCGCGGCGGGTGGTGTTGATCTGGCACAGGCGGCCGCTCCTGGTGCGCAGCGTCACCGCGGTGCAGTCGGCATCGCCGGCATCGGCGATGGCCGGGTCGGTCAGCACGCTGGCGCTGGCGTGCACGCTTACCACCTCATCGGCCAGGATCCAGCGGCAGATGTCGAAGTCGTGGATCAGCATGTCCTTGAAGATGCCGCCGGAGCGCTTGATGTAGTCCACCGGCGGAGCGCCCGGGTCGCGGCTGGTGACGATGAGCATTTCCGGGCTGCCGATCTCGCCGGCGTCGATGCGCGCTTTCACCGCGGCGAAGGTCGGGTCGTAGCGGCGCTGGAAGCCGATCAGGCACGGCACCTTGGCCGCAGCCACCGCGGCGGCGCAGTCGCGGGCACGGGCCAGATCCAGATCGACCGGCTTCTCGCAGAAGATGGCCTTGCCGGCGCCGGCGGCGCGCAGGATCAGCTCGGCGTGGGTGTCGGTGCTGCTGGCGATGATGACGGCGCCGACGCTGCTATCGTTCAGCGCGGTGTCGGTGTCGGTCACGCTGGCGCCGTACTGTTCGGCCAGCGCGGCGGCGGACGGGGCGTGGGTATCCACCACGTATTTCAGGCGCACGCCTTGGTGCGCAAACAGGTTGGCCGCGTGAATCTTGCCGATACGGCCAGCGCCGAACAGGGCTACGTCGATCATGGTGGTCTCCGGGAAATTATCAGCCTCGCGCAGACCATTCTGCGCTGACACCCGTTGCGGGTGGGCCTGTGTTGTCAGCGCAGTATATGTTTAGAAATAAATTTCTCAAATAGTAATTCAATAGAAAATTTTGACTGGCTGTTTCTTGTACCTGTCACGCAACAGCGCACCGGCCGCCGTCACCCTGACAGGGATCGCGCGGCAGCCGGCGGCGGTTTTATCGCTTAGCGCGGATAGAACGCCGGGCGCTCGCCCATGCTGATGGTTTCGACCTGGCGCGTTTCCTGTGCCTTGACGCAGGCGTCGGCGGCCACGGCGGCGGCGTAGCCGTCCCAGGCCGACGGGCCGGTGAGCTGGCCGTCACGAATGCCGTTGATGAAGGCTTGCAGTTCCACGTCGTAGGCGTCGATGAAGCGCTGTTTCCAGTCGGTGAGGATGGTGGTGCCCAGCCGCGCTTCGCTGCGCAGCAGCACGCTGACCGGCTCCGGCAGGTTGGCAATGCCGCTTTCACCCACCACCGAGCACTGGATGTCGTAGCCGTACTGGCAGTTGACGAAGATTTCCACGTCGATGCGCACGCCGCGGGTAGTTTCCAGCAGCACGATCTGCGGGTCGGCCAGGTGCGAGCTGGCGTGGCTGGTCTTGCGCGGGAACACCACCTGCGCGGACACGTAGTCGTCGTCCAGCAGCCAGCGCAGCACGTCCAGCTCGTGGATCAGGGTGTCGGTGATCGCCATCGGCGTGGTGTAGCTGTCGCCCACCGTCGGGTTGCGGTGTGCGCAGTGCAGCATCAGCGGCGCGCCGATCTTGCCGCTGGTAATCACGTCTTTCAGCGCGCGGTAGCCGGCGTCGTACGGGCGCATGAAACCGACTTGCACCAGGCGCTTGCCGTGGGCGATTTCGGCGTCGACGATGCGGCGGCAGCCTTCGGCGGTCACCGCCAGCGGCTTCTCGCAGAACACCGGCTTGCCCTTGGCGATGGCGGCCAGCACGAACTCTTCATGCGTCGGGCCCCAGGAGGTCACCAGCACCGCCTGTACCGCCGGGTCGGCCACCAGTGCATGGGCATCGGTGTGCACGATGGCGTCCAGCTGGTAGCGCGCCACGGTGTCACGTGCCTGTTGCGGGTTGATGTCGTTCACCGCCACCACGCGGGCGCCGGACAGCGCCTGGGTGATTCTGCGGATGTGGTCCTGGCCGATGGCACCGGTGCCGATTACGCCGATTTGCAGTGTCATGATCTGTTCTCTCTATGTGGTTGTTGGTGTTGTTGCTGTCGGGTCAAGGTTGGCCGCAGCGCTTGCGGCCAACCTTGTTGTGTTGCGGCTCAGGTCAGCGAGTGGCGGATGTAGTCCATGCTGCTGCGCAGCAGCGCCTCGCTGTCGGCCGCTTCCATGATCTCGGCGGCGAACGGCTCGAACGACACCACGCCGTCGTAGCCGCGCTGCAGCAGGATGGCCAGCTGGCGCAGGTTGCCCAGGCGGTCGGCATCACCGACCAGCACGCGGTGGCCGTCACGCATCTGGTTGTCGGCCAGCTCGGTCGATTCCACGCCGGAGATGTGCACCAGGCCGGTCAGCTCCGGATAGAAGATGTCTTCGCCGGACAGGTGGTGGTGGAAGGTGTCGTGCACCAGTTGGTAGTGGCGCTCGCCGGCGGCATCGAAAATCGCTTTCACCGCGTCGGACTTGCGACGCAGCGAGCATTCCTCGAAGCCCAGCGGTTCCACCAGACCGGTAATGCCGTGGTCGTCCAGGATCGGGCGCAGCTGCTTCAGCGCGCTGACCAGGTCGCGGTAGCGCTCGCTGGCGCTGCGCTTGTCTTCCCAGCTGTTGAGCGGGCACATCACCAGCGCCTCGGCGCCGCAGTCGCGGGCGTAGGCGGCCAGCTTCACCGCGCGCGCCTGCAGGTCGGCATCGAATACATCGAACGGGTACAGCGCGTTGATGGAGCGGATGCGGATGTTGGCGGCCTGCGCGGCGTCGCGGATGGCGGCCGGGTCGGTGCCGTCGCTGATTTCCACGCCGTTCAGGTCGTTGCGGATCTCGATGGTGGATACGCCCAGGCGCTGGCACATGGCCAGGTAGTCCTGGAACGACAGGCGCGGTGCGCTGATGCGGTTGATGGCAAAGTCGATGCGGCTCATGTTCGGTGTCTCCTTCTGGTTTTCGGGCAAAGCGGGGCCAGCCCCGTGGCGGCACGGGGAGGTCTAAACAGAGCACGGCTCACAAAACCCAATGCAATGGCTGAGGCAAGGCGCGCCGCCGCAGGCAGTACAACTAGTACGACAAGGCGGCGCAACGCAGCATCAGGGGTTTTGTGAGTGGTGCCTTAGCGTTGGTACTTGTCGAGGTAGCGCTGGATCTCTTTGCGCATGAAGCGCGAGGACTCGTCGGCGCGTTCTTCCCACGCAAACACGCAGGACGACAGCACGCCGTCGAAGCCGATCTCGGCCAGGGTGGCGAAGAACACGTCCCAGTCGATCTCTCCCTCGCCGATGTTCAGGTGCTGGTGCACGCGGATGTGGCTGGATCCCGGCGGGTTGACGATGTAGCGCAGCTGCGAGCTGGCCTTGTGGTTGAAGGTGTCGGCCACGCGCACGTGCGCCAGCACCGGCGCGGCGTCACGCAGCATGGCGGCCATGTCGTCGCCGTAGTAGAAGGTGTGCGGCGCGATGTAGGACAGCTTGACCTTGTCCGAGCCGAGCACGCGCACGATGTCCAGCGCCGGGGCCAGGGTTTCCACCCAGTCCTCCGGGTGCGGCTCCACCGACAGGGTGATGTCTTCGCGCTCGAAGATCGGCAGCAGCTCTTCCATCGAGCGCCACCACGCGGCCTCGCACATTTCCTTGGTGTTGGCGCCGGCACCCTGGCCGACCGAGCGCTCCGGCGAGGCGCCACGGCCGAATTCGGAGATCATCAGCCGGCAGTCCATTTCCACCGCCACTTCGATGGCTTTTTTCCAGCACTTCATCGCCCACTGCCGCTCGTCCTCGAACGGACTGGCCCAGCGGTACATCGGCTGCAGGGTGGAAAGGCCGACGCCATGGTCGCGCAACGCACGCTTGAACTCGGCGATGCGCTGTTTGTGGGCGCGCGGCATCACCCACCAGTCGAGGAAGTCGGCGCGCGGTGCCAGCTCGATCTGGTCGTAGCCCAGCTCGGCGGTTTTCTTCACCAGCTCCGGCAGCGGCAGGTGGCGGTACATATAGGGGTCGAGTGCAATTTTCATGATGGTCTCCTCCGGTTTTTAGTGTTGGCCACACCCTGTGTCGGGGGCTGGTGTTAGCTAAATCTAGAGGCCGTCAACAGAAATGGCAGCACTGTTGTTGACGATAAATCGTCAAAATGGGTGGTGGCCCGGATAAGCCGCAGGCGCATCCGGAGCCGGTTTGTCCGTAACATGGAAAAAAGTGTTGGCCGCCCGCGCCGGAAGGCATGCGGCCAACGTTGCATGACGCCACCACCATTACCAGGGAAGCACGCATGGATACACCTCCCCGCCGCAAGAAAAGCGCGCGCTTTATCGAAATCGCTGAGCTTGCCGGTGTCAGCACTGCCACCGTGGACCGGGTGCTGAACGAGCGCGGCAGCGTGTCGGCACGGGCGCGGGCGCAGGTGGTGGCCGCGGCGCGCCAGTTGGGCGTGCCGCGGCTGTTGCCGGAAACGCGGCACGGGCTGATCCACATCGATATCGTGTTGCCGGACAACCGCTCGCCGTTCTTCCAGCGCCTCAATCTGGCGCTGCAGCGCGGGGTGGCGATGCTGGACAAGCGGCTGGTGGTGCACCGCATCTGGACGCCGGACCAGGACGAGGCGGCACTGCTGCGCGCCATCACCCAGCGCCGGCACCAGCGCCAGGCGCTGATCGTGTCGGCACCGGACACGCCCGCGGTGCGGCTGGCACTGCAGCAGGCACGGGCGCGCGGCGAGCATATCGCCATGGTAGTGACGCGGGTGGACGAGGTGCCGGACGCGGCTTACGTCGGCATCGACAACTACGCCGCCGGCCGCACTGCCGGCTATCTGCTGGGGCGGCTGTGCCGCAAGGTTGGCCGCATCCTGCTGCTGAGTAGCCGCCGCGACTACCGTGGCCACATCGAGCGCAGCAGCGGTTGCCGCGATGTGCTGGCGGCGCAGTTTCCGGAGCTGGAATGCGATGCGCACAGCAGCGAAACCCACGACGATCCGGACAAGTGCTACTGGGCGGTGAGCCAGGCCTTCCAGCGCGGCGACGTGATTGCCGGCATCTACAATACCGGGGCCGGTTCGCCCGGTATTGAGGCGGCGCTGCGGCGCTTTGCGCTGGACAAGGTGTGCTGGGTGACGCACGAGATTTCCGACGACCACCGGCTGTATATGCAGCAGGGGCTGCTGGACGTGGTGATCGACCAGGACCCGGACACGCAGGCCATCCGCGCGCTGCAGCATGTGCTGGCGGCGCTGGAGATGGCGCCGGCGGATGCCGCGGCGTCGGCGGCCGGCGAGTTCCGGCTGTATCTGCCGGAGAACATGGGACAGCAGCCTTATCTGGGCTGATGGCTGGCACAGGCGCAAGCGGCGTTGCGAAATTAATTTCTATTGATTTAAATTTAAGAAAATATTTTGCAAAATGACGCCGTTCCTATATCGTGAGCAGGTAGCCGCACGCTGACGGCGGCGTAACGGCCCACGGCAGGCCGCATGGACAAGGAGACAAAGGTGAAGACAGTACGCTTGACGGTGGCCCAGGCGCTGGTGCGCTATCTGGCCGCGCAGTATGTGGAGGCAGAGGACGGTACGCGCGAGCAGCTTTTTGGCGGGGTGTGGGCCATTTTCGGCCACGGTAACGTGGCGGGTCTTGGCGAGGCGCTGTACGCGATGCGCGACGCGCTGCCGACTTTCCGCGCCCACAACGAGCAGGGCATGGCGCTGGCCGCCGCCGCCTATGCCAAGGCGCACTTCCGCCGCCGCATGATGGCGGTGACCACCTCGATCGGGCCCGGCTGCAACAACCTGGTGACCGCCGCGGCCACCGCGCACGTCAACCGTTTGCCGATGCTGCTGCTGCCGGGCGACATCTTCATCACCCGCGCGCCAGACCCGGTGCTGCAGCAGGTGGAAGACTTCCACGACGGTGGCGTGTCCGCCGCCGACACCCTGCGCCCGGTCTCGCGCTATTTCGACCGCATCGTGGTGCCGGAGCAACTGCTGACCGCGCTGCCGCGCGCCATCGCCTACCTGACCGACCCGGCGCTGTGTGGCCCGGTGACGCTGGCGTTGCCGCAGGACGTGCAGGCGCTGGCGCATGACTGGCCGGAATCGTTCTTTAACGAACGCACCATCCGCTTCCGCCAGCCGCCGGCCGAGGCCGCCGAAGTGGCGGAGCTGGCCGAGATCCTGAAAAACGCCAAGCGGCCGCTGATCGTCACCGGCGGCGGCGTGCTGTACAGCCAGGGCGGCGTGGCCGCGCTGCGCCGGTTTGCCGACAAGCACGGCATTCCGGTGGGCGAGACCCACGGCGGCAAGGGTGCGCTGGCGTGGGATCACCCGCTGCTGGCCGGCTCCATCGGCGTCACCGGTTCGCCGGCGGCCAACGCGCTGGCGCAGGACGCCGACGTGGTGCTGGCGGTCGGCACCCGGCTGCAGGATTTCACCACCGGCTCGCACACGCTGTACGCGCAGGCCAAACTGCTGTCGATCAACGTCAACACCTTCGACGCCATCAAGTGGGGCGGCTGCAGCATCCAGGCCGATGCCACCGCTGGCCTGACGGCGCTGTCCGCCGCGCTGGGCGACTGGCACAGCGAGGCGGCGTGGGATACGCAGGCGCGTCGCCTGTGCGACGCCTGGCGTCGTCAGGTGGCCGAGATCGTGGTCAGCTCGCGCGCGGCACTGCCGACCTATGCCGAGGCCATCGGTGCGGTGCAGGCGTCGGCGGCCGATTCTGCGGCCAACGATATTGTCGTGTGCGCGGCGGGCACCCTGCCGGCCGAGCTGCACAAGCTGTGGCGCACCAGCCGCCCGGGTGGCTACCACATGGAGTACGGCTACTCCTGCATGGGTTATGAAGTGGCCGGCGGCCTGGGCGCCAAGATGGCGCAGCCGGAGCGCGAGGTGATCGTGATGGTGGGCGACGGCAGCTACATGATGCTCAACAACGAGCTGGCCACTTCGGTGATGCTGGGGCACAAGATCATCGTGGTGCTGCTGGACAACGCCGGCTACGCCTGCATCAACCGCCTGCAGCAGGCCTGCGGCGGGGTGCAGTTCAACAATATGTACGAGCACTGCCTGACCGGGCCGGACGGCGCGCCGACCATCGACTTCGAAATGAACGCCCGCTCGCTGGGGGCGGAGGCGGAGACGGTGCATACCGTCGCCGAGTTTGCCGAGGCGATGCAGCGCGCGCGCGCGTCGAAGAAGAGCTATCTGATCAGCCTGCAGGTGGACGGCCCGCAGTGCACGCCGGAAGGCGGCAGCTGGTGGCAGGTGGGCATTCCCGAGGTATCGGAGCGCAGCGAGGTGAACGCGGCACGCGAGCGCTTTGAGGAGGCGGTGCGAAAGCAGCGCGTCTGAGAGGGCGCCTGAGTGTCGGCGACTGACGGTCGTCTTGTCCCGCGAGGCGGGTCGCCCAGCGATGGGCGGCCCGCTTGTTTTTTGCGGCCAACCTTGCCCCGTCAAGGTTGGCCGCAAGCGCTTGTCGCGATGGGGAAGACGGCTGTTTTGTGTCGCTGCCGGTGGGCGGGTCGTCCGAGGCACGAAGCACGGTGTGGCGGCTTTGTAGAAATAAATTTCTACTTAAATTTTTATGTGAAATTTTATTTGCAATTGTCGGCGGCAACACTTATCGTAGCAATACGGATTTGGCAACACGGATTTGCCGAAGACGCTACCGGGCTTGTCTGCCACTGGCACGGCAATCAGCGGCCCGGTAGCAAATCAAAAAAACACAGGAGACACACCGATGAAACGTATTACCAAGCTTGCTGGTTCTGCCGTATTCGTTGCACTGGCCACCGCCGCCATGCCTGCCTCTGCCGCCAAGATCGGCGTCACCATGTCGGCCTTCGACGACAACTTCCTGACCGTACTGCGCAACAGCATGAAGTCGCACGCCGGCAGCCAGAAGGATGTCAGCGTCCAGTTCGAAGATGCGCAGAACGACATCGGTCGTCAGATCTCCCAGGTACAGAACTTCATCGCCCAGCGCGTGGACGCCATCGTGGTGAACGTGGTGGATACCGAAGTGACCCCGAAGATCACCAAGATGGTGTCGGCAGCCGGCATCCCGCTGGTGTACGTGAACCGCCTGCCGGCCGACCGTGTGCTGCCGGCCAAGGTGGCGTTCGTCGGTTCCAACGAGGTGGAATCTGGCACCCTGCAGATGAAAGAGGTGTGCCGTCAGATGAACGGCAAGGGCAACATCGTGGTGATGATGGGCGACCTGTCCAACCAGGCCGCCCGCATGCGCACCAAGGACGTGGAAGACGTGATCGCCTCCCCGGCGTGCAAGGGCATCAAGATCGTGGAGAAGCAGACCGCCAAGTGGTCGCGCACCGAAGGCCGCGACCTGATGATGAACTGGCTCAGCGCCGGCGTGAAATTTGACGCGGTGGTGTCCAACAACGACGAAATGGCGCTGGGCGCGATCCAGGCACTGAAATCCGCCAAGCGCCTGAACGGCACCATCGTTGCCGGCGTGGACGCCACCCGCGACGCGCTGACCGCGATGAAGGCGGGCGAGTTGAAGGTGACCGTGTTCCAGAATGCCGCCGGCCAGGGCCGTGGCGCCATCGACACCGCGCTGAAGCTCGGCCGCGGCGAGAAGGTACCACCGATGAACTACATCCCGTTCGAGCTGGTGACGCCGGCCAACCTGAAATCCTACGAAGCGCGTAACTGATTGTCTGTGTTGCCGCGGCGGGGGCAGGCGACCCGCCGCGGCGCTGCAAAGGAACACGAGTCATGTTGAATTTAGCACCAGAGCAAGTTGGCGCCGCGGCTGTCAAGGCCGCAGCAGCATCACAGCCGGAAGCGACCCTGCTGATCGAAGTGGAAGGTGTACGCAAGACGTTTCCGGGTGTGGTGGCGCTGGATAATGCCTCCTTCCGCCTGCGTCCGGGCACCGTGCATGCGCTGATGGGCGAGAACGGCGCCGGCAAATCCACGCTGATGAAAATCCTGGCTGGCGTACAGCCGCCGGACAAGGGGGTGTTCCGCCTGCGTGGTCGCGACATCGCGCTGAAGTCGCCGCTGGATGCGCTGGAGCAGGGTATCGCCATGATCCATCAGGAGCTGAACCTGATGTCGTACATGAGCGTCGCCGAGAACATCTGGATTCGCCGCGAGCCGCTGAACCGTCTGGGTATGGTCGATCACGGCCGGATGAACCAGATGACGCGCGATCTGCTGCAACAGCTTTCGATCGATCTCGATCCGGAAAGCAACATTATTGATCTGAGTATTTCCGAACGCCAGATGGTGGAGATCGCCAAGGCGGTGTCCTACGACTCCGACGTGCTGATCATGGACGAGCCGACCTCGGCGCTGACCGAGCACGAGGTGTCGCACCTGTTCCGCATCATTCGCGAGCTGCGCGCGGCGGGCAAGGGCATCATCTACATCACCCACAAGATGAACGAGCTGTCGGAGATCGCCGACGAAGTGACGGTGTTCCGCGATGGACGCTACATCGGCTGCATGCAGACCGAACGGCTGGAGCGCGACGAGATCATCCGCATGATGGTTGGCCGCGAGGTTACCGACATGTTCCCCAAGGAGCCCGCCAAGATCGGCGACGTGGCGCTGAAAGTGCAGGGCCTGACGCTGGACGGCGTGTTCAGTGACGTGAGTTTCGAGGTGCGCCAGGGCGAGATCCTGGGCGTCGCCGGCCTGATCGGTTCCGGCCGCAGCAACGTGGCGGAGACGCTGTTCGGCGTGACCCCGGCCAGCAGCGGCAGCATCACCATCTTCGGCAAGGAGGTGCGCGTCGATTCGCCGCAGGTGGCGATGGCACAGGGCATGGCCTTCCTCACCGAAGACCGCAAGGACACCGGCTGTTTCCTCAACCTCAGCATCCTGGAAAACATGCAGATCGCGGTGCTGAACGACGATCACATGACCGCCGGCTTTGTACGCCAGAAGGCGATTAACGAGCTGTGCGAGAACATGTCCGCCACCTTGCGGGTGAAGGCGCCGGGGCTGTACGAGCGGGTGGAGAACCTGTCCGGCGGCAACCAGCAGAAGGTGCTGATCGGCCGCTGGCTGCTGACCAACCCGCGCATCCTGATCCTGGACGAACCGACCCGCGGCATCGACGTGGGCGCCAAGGCCGAGATCCACCGCCTGGTTTCCAGACTGGCCGGGCAGGGTCTGGCCGTGATCATGATTTCGTCGGAGCTGCCGGAAGTGCTGGGTATGAGCGACCGCGTGATGGTGATGCATGAAGGACGGGTGACCGGCATTCTGGACCGCAGCGAAGCGGACCAGGTCAGCATCATGCAACTGGCTGCCCGTTAAGTGAGCCCGGCACTGGCGAACGACAACTGAAGAAGTTACGCACTGCACGCAGTGCCACAAGACAAACATGGAGGATGGAACGATGGCTATCGCGAATACCGGCACGATCGACAAGCTCGACAAAGGGCCGCTGAGCAAATTCAGGATCCCTGCCGAAGCACGGATTTTCATGGTGCTGCTCGGTGTGGCGCTGATCTTCGAAATCCTGGGCTGGTTCCTGGTCGGACAGAGCTTTCTTGCCAACAAGGATCGCCTGCTGGTGATGATCCTGCAGGTGTCGGTGATCGGCATCATCGCCGTTGGCGTGACCCAGATCATCATCATGGGCGGTAACGACCTGTCGTCCGGCTCGGTGGTGGCGCTCACCGCCATGGTGTCGGCCAGTCTGGCGCAGACTTCGGAATTTGGCCGTGCGGTGTTCCCGTCGCTGACTGACCTGCCAATGGTGGTGCCGCTGCTGTCCGGCCTGGTGGTGGGCCTGGCTTGTGGCCTGCTCAACGGCTTCGTCATCGCCAAGACCGCGATCCCGCCGTTCATCGCGACGCTGGGGATGATGGTGACCGCACGCGGTCTGGCCAAGTGGTACACCGAAGGCGAGCCGATCAGCATGCTGTCCGACAGCTACGCCGAAATCGGTAGCGGCATCACCCCGGTGCTGATCTTCCTCGGGGTGGCAGCGCTGTTCCACGTGATCCTCGGCTACACCCGCTACGGCAAGTACACCTACGCCATTGGCGCCAACCGCGCCGCGGCACGGGTGTCCGGCATCAACGTCGCCCGCCATATGGTGCTGGTATACGCGGTGGGGGGCCTGCTGTCGGGTCTGGCCGGGGTGGTGACTTCCTCCCGCGCCGTGTCCGGTCAGGCCGGCATGGGCATGATGTACGAGCTGGACGCGATTGCGGCGGCAGTGATCGGCGGCACCTCGCTTAACGGCGGCCTCGGCAAGATCACCGGCACCGTGATCGGCGTGCTGATCCTCGGGGTGGTGACCTCCGGCTTCACCTTCCTGCGCATCGACGCCTACTATCAGGAAATCGTCAAAGGTGTGATCATCGTGGTGGCAGTGGTCGCCGACCAGTATCGTCAGCGTCATCGCCGCAGCTGATCGTTTTTCAAGGTTGGCCGCATTGCGGCCAACCTTGTACGCGGCCCGGGTTTCCCCGGGCCTTTGTCATTGCTACCCCCCGCCGCGGCGGGGTTTTTGCGGGTAAGTGTTCTTGGATCAGGCAAGGGTGGGCAAGGTGGCGGCGGCGGATGCAGTGCTGCTACTGGTAACGTTGCTGGCAGCCAGCGGCTGGCTGTTTTCGAAGCAGGTATTGCAGCAGCTGCCGCCGCTGCTGTTCATGGGCTTGCGCTTCGGCACGGCCGGCCTGCTGCTCTTCTTGCTGAGCCGTTGGCGCGGCGCCGTGCTGCCGCGCCGGGCGTTGCGGCCAACCTTGGGCTGCGGCCTGCTGTTCGGGGTGTCGATGATGCTGTGGATCAAGGGCTTGCAGCACAGCAGCAACCTCGGGGTGGCGGCCTTCATCTGCAGCATGGGGGTGGTGCTGGCGCCATTCGCCAGCCGCCTGCTGCTGGGGACGCCGCTGAGCCGGGCGGCGTGGCTGTCGATGGCGCTGGCTGGGCTGGGCATGGCCTGCATGTCGCTGTGCGCCGGCGGCGGGCTGCACGCGTCGGACTGGCTGTTCCTGGCCTTCGCGCTGTGTTCCGCCGCCTATCTCAGCCTCAATAGCCACTTCATGGCGCGGGTGCCGGCGCTGCCGGCCACCGCACTGCAGCTCTTGATGGTGGGGGTGATGTGTCTGGTGGGGAGCGTGCCGGGCGAGGCGTGGTCGTGGCCGGCGCTGCTGGCCAGCGGGCACTGGCTGCTGGCCAGCATCCTCTTGGCGACCTGCCTGCGCTTTTTGCTGCAGAACTGGGGGCAGGGCAGGATGCCGATCGCCCGTGCCGCCTTCATCCTGCTGCTGGAGCCGGTGTGGACGGCGCTGCTGGCCAGCTGGTGGTTCGGTTCGGTGATGACGGGACAGCAGTGGCTAGGCGCCGGCCTGATCCTGGCCGCCATCCTGGTCAGTCGTCATAAGCCCCGGCGTCCTGCGTCTCTTCAATCACCAGTTCCAGCCGGTAAGACAGGGCAATGAACAGCGCCTGACACAGGCTGATGGTGCTGCTCATCGAGCGGAAGGCGAAGGCGGTGCCTTCCTTGACCGTCAGCACGGTGCTGGCGTTGCGCGCCAGCGGGCTCATCTTGCTGTCGCTGATCACCAGCAGCTTGGCCTTGTTCTGCGCCGCGACGCGGGCGCAGTAGCGGGTCTCGCGGCCGTAGGGCTGGAAGCTGATCGCGATCATCAGGTCGTTCTCGCGGATGCTGCGCACCTGGTCGTGGTACATGCCGCCCAGGCCCGAAATCAGGTGCACCCGCTTCTGCGTGTGCTGCAGCGCGTAGCAGACATAGGATGCGATCGGAAACATGCGGCGCACGCCGACCACGTAGATATTTTCCGCCTTGTGCAGCAGCTCCACCGCGGCGTCGATCGCCGCCGGATCCAGCGACTGGCTTAGCTCTTCCAGCCCCTGCTGACAGGCGGAGAGGAAGCTCTGCGTCAGCTCCGTGTTGGACAGCGGCGTGTTCTGGCTGGCGATCACGGTGCGGATGCGCTTCTGGTAGTTGTTGACGTTGCTTTGCACCGGCGCGAACGAGTCGCGGAACAGCGCCTGCATGTCACTGAAACCGCTGAAACCGAAGCGTTGCGCAAAGCGCACGATGGCGGACGGCTGCACTTCGCAGGCCTGGGCGATGTCGGTGATGCGTTCCAGCACCAGCGTGTTGCGGTGTTCCTCGATGTACTTGGCGATGACTTTTAGTTGCTTGCTGAGGCCTTCGTACTCTTCGGAAATGCGCTGCATGAGTTGATCGGCAGTGATTCCGTTGCTCATATGCTGTTTTTACCTTGTAGGTTGATGGTTACATCTTAAAACGAAAGCTGGCGTTTTGAAAAAAATATTTCAGAAATTAATTTCTAGTAGAAAATAAATACGAAAAAAAAGTTGCATTCATGGCGGGGCAGGATTAATCTTGTTGCAAGACAGTAGCCAACGGCGACTCCCCAGCGCAGACGCCGGAGCCGGTGCCACTGACCTCCTGAAACCAACGGAATCGACACCATGCAAAACCAGACATCCTTTGCACCCGACCGTAACCTCGACGTGATTTGCCTGGGACGACTGGCAGTTGACCTGTACGCCCGCCAGCTGGGTGCACGTCTGGAGGATGCGAGCAGCTTTGCCAAATACCTTGGCGGTTCCTCTGCCAATATCGCCTTCGGCACCGCCCGCCTGGGGCTGAAATCGGCGATGCTGTCGCGGGTCGGCGACGAGCAGATGGGGCGTTTCCTGCTGGAAACGCTGGAGAAGGAAGGCTGTGACATCAGCCAGGTGAAGGTCGACGCACAGCGCCTGACCGGCATGGTGCTGCTGGGCATCAAGGACCGCGACACCTTTCCGCTCTTGTTCTACCGCGAGAACTGCGCCGACATGGCGCTGAGCGAAGACGACATCGACGAAGCCTTCATCGCCAGCAGCAAGAGCCTGCTGATCACCGGCACCCACCTGTCCACCGAGAAGGTGAACGCCGCCAGCCACAAGGCGCTGGGCTTTGCCCGCCAGCACAATGTGCGCACCGTGCTGGACATCGACTACCGTCCGGTGCTGTGGGGCCTGACCGGCCGCGGCGACGGTGAGCAGCGCTTCATTGCCGACGATGCCGTCAGCGCGCATCTGCAATCGGTACTGCCGCTGTTCGACCTGATCGTCGGTACCGAAGAAGAATTCCTGATCGCCGGTGGCAAGCCGGCGCTGCTGGACTGCCTGCAGGTGGTGCGCGAGCTGGCGCCGCAGGCGGTGCTGGTGGTCAAGCGCGGCCCGCTGGGCTGCGCGGTGATTACCGGCGACATCCCGACCGACATCGACGACGCCTTCACCATCAGCGGAGCGCAGGTGGAAGTGATGAACGTGCTGGGCGCCGGCGACGCCTTCCTGTCCGGTTTCCTGTCGGTATGGCTTCGCGGTGGCGATTACGGCGACGCCTGCCGCACCGCCAACGCCTGCGGCGCGCTGGTGGTATCGCGCCACGGCTGCTCGGTGGCGATGCCGACCCCGGCAGAGTTGGACTACTTCCTGGGCCTGCCGGTAACGCCGCTGCGCCCGGGCGAGGATGCCACGCTCACACGCCTGCACCGCGTCAGCGTCAAGCGCAAGCAGTGGGACAACCTGTGCGTGTTCGCCTTTGACCATCGTAACCAGTTCTTCGAGCTGGCGCGGCAGAACGGCGTGCCGGAGAGCCGTATCTCGCAGCTGAAAACGCTGCTGGTGCAGGCGGTGGCGCAGACCGAGGCCGCCAGCGGCCTGCAGGGGCGCACCGGCATCCTGGTCGACGACCGCTACGGCGAGGACGCGATGTACGCCGCCACCGGCCGCGGCTGGTGGATCGGCCGCCCGATCGAGCTGCCCGGCTCCAATCCGCTGGAATTCGACCATGGCCGCGCGCTGGCGGCACGGCTGGAAATCTGGCCACAGGAACACATCATCAAGTGCCTGGTGCAGTACCACCCGGACGACGAAGTCGGCAACCGTCTGGAGCAGGAGGCGCAGGTGCGCGCCGTGTACCAGATGGCGCAGCTCAGCGGCCACGAGCTGCTGCTGGAGGTGATCCCGTCCAGGAAGCTGCCGCAACAGCCGGACACCGTGCTGCGCGCGCTGAAACGCTTCTACAACCTGGGCATCTACCCGGAATGGTGGAAGCTGGAATCGATGAGCGCCGAGCAGTGGGAGCAGGTCGACCAGCTGCTGGAACAGCGCGATCCGTACTGCCGCGGCGTGGTGCTGCTGGGGCTGAACGCACCGGTCAGCGAGCTGCGCAAGGGCTTCGAGCAGGCCCGCCATGCCAGAAGCTGCCGCGGCTTCATGGTTGGCCGCACGCTGTTCCAGGAACCGTCGCAGCGCTGGCTGGCCGGCGAGATCGACGATGCCGGCCTGATCGCCGCCGCCCGTCACAATTTTGAAACCCTGATCGATATCTGGCAGGCGCAACGCCGCCAGGCCCAGCAGTAAGCACGCCACCACGGCAGCCAACGACAACAGCAAGCAAAGACACGGACAACACTATGACTTCCACTTTCAAGGTAAAGATCGGCATCAACCCGATTTCCTGGTGCAACGATGACCTGCCGTCGCTGGGCGGTGAAACCACGCTGGATACCATCCTGCAAGAAGGCAGCGAGATCGGTTACCAGGGCTTCGAGCTGGGCAACAAGTTTCCGCGCACCGCGGCAGAGCTGAAAGCGGTGCTGGAGCCCTACGGCGTGGAATGCGTATCCGGCTGGTATTCCGGCTACCTGGCCGAGCGTTCCGCCGAGGAAGAAATCGCTGCGGTGGAAGGCCACCTGCGTTTGCTGGTGGAAAGCGGCTGCCGGGTGATGGTGTACGGCGAGGTGGGCGGCTCCATCCAGGGTCAGATCGGCACCGCGCTGTACAAGCGGCCAACCTTTACCAGCGACGAAGCCTGGCAGCAGTACGCCGCCAAGCTGAACACCTTTGCCGCCCACCTGGCGTCGCGCGGCATCAAGCTGGCCTACCACCACCACATGGGCGCGTTCGTTGAAACCCCGGCCGACGTGGACAAGCTGATGGCACTGACCAGCGCGGACGTGGGCCTGCTGTTCGATACCGGCCACATGTATTTTGCCGGTGGCGACCCGCTGACCGAACTGAACAAGCACATTGACCGCGTGGTGCACGTGCACTGCAAGGACGTGCGCGCCGAAGTGCTGCGCCGCGCCCGCAACGGCAGCTGGAGCTTTTTGCAGTCGGTGCTCAACGGCGCCTTTACCGTGCCGGGCGACGGCGACATCCAGTTCGGCCCCATCCTCGCCCGTCTGGCGCAGCATGGTTACCAGGGTTGGCTGGTGGTAGAGGCGGAGCAGGACCCGACCATCGCGCCGAGCTACGAATACGCGCAGAAGGGCTTCCAAACCTTGTCCGGGCTGGTTGCCGGCCTGTCCTGAGGAGAGATGGCATGAATTTGCTGGTTAAGGCGGACCAGGCGGGCAAACCGCTGGTGGACGTGACCCCGGCGTCGGCGGGCTGGACCCATGTCGGTTTTCGCGCCGTCAGGTTGGCCGCACAGGAACGCGAAGTGTGGCAGCAGCCGGGCCGCGAGTGCTGTGTGGTGATCCTGGCCGGCAAGGCCAGCGTCAAGGTGGGCGAGCAGGAGTGGACGCACCTGGGCGAGCGCCAGAGCGTGTTCGACGACATGGCGCCGTACGCGGTGTACGCGCCGCCGGGCGTGGCGGTGGAAGTCACCGCCGAGAGCAATGCCGAGGTGGCGTTCTGCTCGGCGCCGTCCGCCGGCAACCATCCGGCACGGCTGATCACCCCGGACAGCATGCAGCGCAGCGTGCGCGGCAAGGAAGCCAACACCCGCTACGTGACCGACATCCTGCCGCAGACCGCGCCAGCCGACTGCCTCTTGGTGGTGGAGGTGCGCACCCCGTCCGGCCATTCCTCCAGCTACCCGCCGCACAAGCACGATCGCGACGCACTGCCGGAAGAAAGCGTGCTGGAGGAAACCTACTACCACCGGCTGAACCCGGCGCAGGGCTTTGCCTTCCAGCGCGTGTACACCGACGATCGCCGCATCGACCAGTCGATGGCGGTGGAAGACCACGACGTGGTGATGGTGCCGGAAGGCTACCACCCGGTGTCCGTGCCCTACGGCTACGAGTCCTACTATCTCAACGTGATGGCCGGTCCGAAGCGCGAATGGTGCTTCAAGAACGACCCGGCGCACGAGTGGATCATCGCCAAGCCGTAAACCGAACCCCCACGATCTAAGAACACGACCACAGGCAGACCCGCACGCGGGCTGCCGGGGCAGAGTATTGCCCGCCAGTACAGGACAAACGACATGAACCGCATCCTCAGCCACTACATCAACGGCCAGCAAACCGCCGGTCACAGCAGCCGCACCAGCACGGTGTACAACCCGGCCACCGGCCAGGCACAAGCCGACGTACTGCTGGCCGACAACGCCGATGTCAACGCAGCCGTCGCCGCCGCCAAGGCCGCGTTCCCGGCCTGGGCCGATACCTCGCCGCTGCGCCGCTCCCGCGTGATGTTCAAGTTCAAGGAATTGCTGGAAGCGCGCCAGCACGAGCTGGCCGCCATCATCTCCAGCGAGCACGGCAAGGTGCACTCCGATGCGCTGGGCGAAGTCGCCCGCGGCATGGAAGTGGTGGAATTCGCCTGCGGTATTCCGCATCTGCTGAAGGGCGAGTACACCGAACAGGTTGGCCGCGGCATCGATGCCTGGAGCATGCGCCAGCCGCTGGGCGTGGTCGCCGGCATCACCCCGTTCAACTTCCCGGCCATGGTGCCGATGTGGATGTTCCCGGTGGCGCTGGCCTGCGGTAACTGCTTCATCCTGAAGCCGTCCGAGCGTGACCCGTCGGCGGCGCTGCTGATTGCCGAGCTGCTGAAAGAAGCCGGCCTGCCGGATGGCGTGTTCGGCGTGCTGCAGGGCGACAAGCTGGCGGTGGACGGCCTGCTGACCCACCCGGACGTGCAGGCGGTGAGCTTCGTGGGCTCCACCCCGATTGCGCAGTACATCTACGAAACCGGTGCCCGCCACGGCAAGCGCGTGCAGGCACTGGGCGGCGCCAAGAACCACATGGTGGTGATGCCGGACGCCGATCTGGAACAGACCGTCGACGCACTGATGGGCGCCGCCTACGGCTCTGCCGGCGAGCGTTGCATGGCGATCTCGGTGGCAGTGGCGGTCGGCAATGTCGCCGACGCGCTGGTGGAAAAACTGGCAACCCGCCTCAAGACACTGAAAGTCGGCCCCGGCAACGATCCGCAGTCGGAAATGGGCCCGCTGGTGACGCGTACCCATCTGGACAAGGTCAGCGGCTATATCGCCCGCGGCGTGGAAGAGGGTGCCAAACTGGTGGTGGACGGTCGCGGCCTCTCCGTGCCGGGCTGCGAGGACGGCTTCTTCCTCGGCGGCTGCCTGTTCGACAACGTCAGCACCGGCATGACCATCTACCAGGAGGAAATCTTCGGGCCGGTGCTGTGCGTGGTGCGCGTGGACAGCTTTGCCGAGGCGGTGGACATGATCAACAACCACGCCTTCGGCAACGGTACCGCCATCTTTACCCGCGACGGCGATTCGGCGCGCGAGTTCGTGCACCGCATCCAGGTCGGCATGGTTGGCGTCAACGTGCCGCTGCCGGTACCGATGGCCTTCCACAGCTTTGGCGGCTGGAAAGCATCGCTGTTCGGCGACCACCACATGCACGGCCCGGAAGGGGTGCGTTTCTATACCCGCATGAAGGCGGTGACCACGCGCTGGCCGACCGGCATCCGCGCCGGTGCCGAATTCGCGATGCCCACGATGAAGTAAACCTCACGCGACTCTCCCAAGGCGTTTGTGTTTTTGCCACCCTGCGGGGTGGCTATTTTTTTCACTGCGCTGCCCGCCGGCAACGGCCGGGGCACGCGGCATGACGGTGCGTGGCAATGTCTCGCCATGCCCTGACACGATGAAAGGCGGAAGCCATGTTCGCTGACTTGCTACCGGCCGCCCTTGCCGCCGTGCTGCTGATGGGGTTGAGCAAGAGCGGCTTTGCCAATGGCTTCGGCGCCTTTGCCACGCCGCTGATGGCGCTGGCGATGCCGATCACGCAGGCGGCGGCGGTGATGCTGCCCCTGCTGCTGGTGATGGACCTGGTCAGCGTGTATTCATTGCGCAAATCGGTGGATGGCGCGGTACTGAAGCACTGCCTGCCGGCGGGGCTGTGCGGTGTGCTGCTGGGCTGGCTGCTGCTCAGCGTGGTGAGCCTGGCCGTGGTGTCGGTGCTGGTCGGCGCCATGACCTTGTGCTTCCTGCTGCAGCGGCTGCTGCCCGCCGGGGGGGGCGATTGGCGCTGGCGCCCGCTCGCCTGGCTGATGTCGGTGCTGTCGGGTTTTGCCAGCTTCATCTGCCATGCGGGTGGGCCGCCGATGATGATGTACTGCCTGGCGCGCAATATGGCGCCTAGCCATCTGGCCGGCACCAGCGCGGTGTTCTTTTTCATGGTGAATGCGATGAAGTGGCCGCTGTACTACCAGATGAACCTGCTCTCCGGCGGCAACATGCGCCTGGCGCTGGCGCTGCTGCCGGTTGGCATCGCGGGGGTGCTGCTGGGGGTCTATCTGGCGGGCCGCCTGCAACGGCAGTGGTTCTACCGGGTGTCGTATGCCGGCCTGTTGCTGGCCGGGGTCAAGCTGATCGTCGACGGGGCCCGGCATTGGTAACCTGCGCCCTGGTCTGCGTGCGCCCGCACTTGCGCGGGTGCTAGGTCGAGCCGCGAATGAGCAGCTCGCCGGGGAGGTTGATCGAGCGCGCTTCGCTGCGGCCTTTCAGCATGTTGATCAGCGCCGCCACCATCTCCGGCAGGGGCTGGCGGTAGCTGGTGAGATTGAACGATGGCGATGCGGCCAACTCGTCGCCGTCGTAGCCGACAATGGCCAGATCCTGCGGCACGCGCAGGCCGAACTCGTGGCGTGCGGTTTCGATGGCGCCGATGGCCAGCGCGTCGTTTTCGCACATCAGCACGTCGATGCGTTCACCTGCCGGCGTAGCCTGCAGGTAATCGCGCAACACCTGCGCTGCGGCATGGCGGTCGTAGCTGCCGGCGGCCAGCTCCGGCACCGTGGTGCCGGCTTGTTGCTGCCAGAAGGCGGAAAAATGCAGCTGCCGCCCCAGCGCGGTGGACAGCGAGCGCGGCCCGGACATGAAGCCGGGGCGGCGGTAGCCGCGCTGCCACAGGTGCTGGTTGATCGCCGCCATCGAGGTGCTGGCATCGCAGGACACCGCCGGAATGTGCGCGATGGTGCTTTCCCGCGCCAGCACGTACAGCGGTGGGCGCGAAGCCGGCAGGGTCGGCAGTTTCAACGCTTCATCCTTGAAGTCGGTGCCAACCAGGATCACCGCGTCCACCTGGCGCTGGTCGGCGTCCAGAATGGCGGACAGGTGATCGAAGTGCTGGTTGATGTTGATCAGCACCGCGGCCATCTGCTCGGCTTGCAGTGCCTGGGTCAGCACTTCCAGCACCGGCAGCTTGTAGGGGTTGGCAAAGTCGTCCACCAGGATCGCCACCAGATTGGTGGTCTTGGTGGCCAGGCTGCGTGCCAGCAGGTTGGGGCGGTAGCCCAGCTTGGCGGCTTCCTGCAGTACGCGTTCGCGGCTGTGTTCGGCGATGGAGGCGCCGGGGGTAAAGGCACGGGTAACCGTCCATTTCGACACCCCGGCGGCACGGGCCACATCGGCGGCCGTGGCGCGGCTGGATTTGCTCATGTTGCTTCCTTGAAATTTATTTTCCGATTGTAATTTTAAAAGAAAATTATTTCTTGACTTTGTGCCGAAGCGGCTACTAATGTAACGCTATTGCAACCGGTAGCAAAGCGGCTTGGTCGTAGTGTTTGGCTGGACGGCGGCAGATGGATAGTGCTGATGGCGTCTGCTACGTCCAGGTTTGCAACCGGTTGCAAATTGGCGGGTTAGCCGTAATGGCGTGCAGCCATGTGCTTGCCGCAATGGATGGCAAGCGCGGCCGTTACAGGTGTAGTCATTTTTGCAACCGGTAGCAACTTGCAGTATGGCGGCAGCCAGAAGGTTGGCCGCAGAACCGAACCCACAGTGGAGAAAAGAGATGAGCAGTCAGGATCAGCAGCAAGCCAGCCCGTTCACGCTGGCCGTATGTGCCGAAATGGTGTTTCGCGATTTGCCTATCGTGGAGCGTATTCACCGCATTCACGAGCTGGGCTTCCAGGTGGAAATCTGGGACTGGACCCGCCACGACATCGATGCGCTGGCCCGTACCGGCGCCACCTTCTCTTCGATGACCGGCTATATCCGCGGCACGCTGGCCGATGCCGCCGGCGCCGAGCAGCTGCTGCACACTGCGCGCGAGTCGATCCCGGTGGCCAAGGCGCTGGGCATTCCCCGGCTGAACCTGCACGGCACCGGGCTGGATAACAAGGGCCTGCCGGTGCAGCCGGCGCACCACGTCAGCGGTGCCATGTGGCTGCAGGCGCGCGACACCCTGGCGCAACTGGCCGAGCTGGGCGAGCGCGAAGGGGTGACCTTCGTGCTGGAAAACCTCAACACCGCGGTGGATCACCCGGGGGTGCCGTTTGCCCGCGCCGAGGACTGCCTGGCGCTGGTGGCGGCGGTGAACCGCCCCGGCCTCAAGCTGATGCTGGACCTGTATCACGCGCAGATCGGCGAGGGCAACCTGATCGAACTGCTGGGCAAGGCGCTGCCGCATATCGGCGAAATCCAGGTCGCCGACGTGCCCGGCCGCTGCGAGCCGGGGACCGGCGAGATCAACTATCCGGCCATTGCCCGGGCGCTGCACGCGCTGGGTTACCGCGGCAGCATCGGCCTGGAAGCGTTTGCCTCCGGCGACGACGAGCTGGCGCTGCGCCGCTTCCGCGACGCCTTCACGCTGCCGCTCTGAGCTGGCTGCTGCATTCATCCCCCACAAAACAAGGAGTGAGACATGTCTTCCACCAAACCTGTAGCCGTGGCGCTGATTGGCGCCGGCCGCATCGGCGCCTCGCATGCCGAGATCGTTGCCCGTCGCCTGAAGAACGCCACCCTGGCCGCCATTGCCGACCCGGCACCGGGTGCCGCCGCCAGGCTGGCCGACCAGCTGGAATGCCCGCTGACCTATACCGATGTCGATGAACTGCTGGCCAACCCGGAGATCGAGGCGGTGATCATCGCTTCGCCGGCACGTTTCCATACCAACCTGGCCGTGGCCGCCGCCCGCGCCGGCAAGGCGGTGTTCTGCGAAAAGCCGATGGCACTGACGCTGGCGGATGCCGAGCTGGCCATCGCCGCGGCGCGCGAGGCCGGCGTGCCGCTACAGGTAGGCTTCAACCGCCGCTGGGACCGCGCCTTTGCCGACGGCAAGGCAGCGATCGCGGCCGGCAAGGTGGGCACGCCGCAGCTGCTGCGCTCGCTGACCCGCGACCCGGGCCCGTTCGGGGGCGACCCGGCACGCATTCCGCCGTGGACCGTGTTCTTCGAAACCCTGATCCACGACTTCGACACCCTGCTGTGGCTGAATGCCGGCGCCCGGGCGACCGAGGTGTACGCGGTGGCCGACGCGCTGGTGCGTCCGGACTTCCGGGACAAGGGCTTTCTGGATACCGCGGTGGTCACCATCCGCTTCGACAACGGCGCGGTGGCGGTGGCAGAGGCCAACTTCTGCGCGTCGTACGGCTACGACATCCGCGGTGAGGTGTTCGGCTCCGGTGGCATGATCAGCATGGGCGACGTGCGCCGCTCCAGCATGACGCTGTTCGACAAGGATGGCGTGTCCAACGATACCTGGCGGCTGGACACCGACCATTTCATCGACGGCTACACCGCCGAGCTGCACGCCTTTGTTGCCTCGGTGCGCAGCGGCCGCAACAGCGGCCCGGACGGGACGGATGCCAAGGCGGCGCTGGAAATTGCGTTGGCCTGCATCGCCTCGGTGACCGAGCGCCGTCCGGTGGCGCTGGCCGAGATCCGCGGCCAGGCGGCAGCAATCCAGCAGTGATGAACAACCGGCCGTGGCGGGCGTACAGCAAGTGCCGTGCCGCGGCGGGTAAGGCAACAGCAGTCTGAAACAGCGTCATTTGCCGGCGGTCTTCCTGCGGGAAGGCGGCAGGTAGCGGTGGTATTAATAAAACACAGGAGATACACCAATGAAACGTTTCATCAAGCATGCAGGTTCGGTGGTACTGGTTTCCCTCGCCATGCAGGCCATGCCGGCCTCCGCCGCCCGTCTGGGGGTGACCATGGCCACTTTCGACAATAATTTTCTCACCATCCTGCGCAACAACATGAAGAGTTATGCCGCCAGCCAGAAGGGGGTGAACCTGCAGCTGGAAGACGCGCAGAACGACGTTGGCCGCCAGATCAGCCAGGTGCAGAACTTCATCGCGCAGAAGGTGGATGCCATCGTGGTCAGCGCGGTGGATACCAGTACTACGCCGAAGATCACCAAGCTGGCGCAGGCGGCCGGCATCCCGCTGGTGTTCGTCAACCGCATGCCCACCGACAAGACCCTGCCGCCGAAAGTGGCGTTTGTCGGCTCCGATGATTCGGTGTCCGGCACCATCCAGATGAAAGAGGTGTGCCGCCAGCTGAACGGCAAGGGCAGTGTGGTGATCATGATGGGCGACCTGGCTACCCAGGAGGCCCGCCTGCGCACCAAGTATGCGGAAGAAGTGATGTCCAAGGCGCCGTGCAACGGCATCAAGGTGGTGGAAAAGCAGACCGCCAAGTGGTCGCGCACCGAAGGCCGCGACCTGGTGATGAACTGGATGACCGCCGGCCTGAAGTTCGATGCCGTGGTGGCCAACAATGACGAGATGGCGCTGGGCGCGATCCAGGCGCTGAAGTCTTCCGGCAAGCTGGACAAGATGGTGGTGGCCGGCATCGACGCCACCCAGGATGCGCTGAGTGCGATGAAGGCCGGCGAGATGAAGGTGACGGTGTTCCAGGACGCCGCGGCGCAGGGTAAGGGCGCGGTGAATGCGGCATTGCGGCTGGCCGCCGGCGAGAAGGTGCCCAGCATGATCTGGGTGCCGTACGAGCTGGTGACCGCGGCCAACTACAAGAACTACCAGAGTCGTAATTGACGAGCGGCGCCATGACCGCCCGCGCGGCAATGCGGCAACGCATTGTTGCGTAGTGGCGGGTGTGGCGCGGTCGTCAGCAGTTGTTGTCTCCCGCTTGGTAAGCTTGGGCACCCCGTTGGGTGCCCTTTTTTGTGGCTGTCGAACGTCGCACTGTGGCGGCCATCCGCGGGCAAGACCGGCGGACGGGGCCGCTACACGTTGGCCGGGGTGTAGGTGATGAACGGCAGGCTGCTCTGCAGCGAGCCACGGGTGGCCTTGCTCTGAATCGCTGCCACCATCACCTCCACCAGCCGGCTGGCCAGCCACTCCTGCGGATGCGACAGCACCATGTTGACGCGGCGCTCGATCAGCGCCTGCCGCGTCACCGCAGTCAGATCCAGGCACACCGTCACCAGCCCCGGCGGCGGGTTGCCGTCCTTCAGCGCCTGCAGCACGCCCTCGATACCGCCGCCGGCGATATAGATACCGGTCAGGTCCGGGTGCCGCTTCAGCAATTCCAGCGTCGCCGACTGCGCCAGGTGGATGTCTTCCAGGCTGATCAGCGTGTCCAGCAGCTGGAACTGCGGCGCAAACTCGCGGAAGTAGGAACGGAAGCTCATCTCGCTCTGTTCCTGGCACAGGTAGCGGTGGCTGCCGACGATCACCCCCACCTTGCCCGGCGCCGGCGCCAGCTCGGCAATCGCCCACGCCGCGGTGCGGCCAACCTTGCGGTGGTCGATACCGACATAGCCGCTGCAGCTGTCGGCGGTGAGATCGGAAATCAACGCGAACACCGGGATGCCGCGCGCGCTGATGTCGTCAATGGCCTGGCTGACCAGCGGGTGATCGGCCGCCACCAGCGCGATGGCGTCCACCTTCTTGCTCAGCTCGTACAGCTTGGCCACCACCTGCTCCGGCGTCAGCTCGTCCAGAAACGCCACCAACGCCTTGCCCGCAGGCTGCATCTGCGTCCGGGTTGCCACCTCCAGCACGCTGCCCAGCTCGCTGTAGAAATGGGTGCTGCTCTTTTGCAGGATAAAGCCCAGCCGGTAGCCGGCGGTGCGCTCGTCGATGCGATCGCGGATCAGCCCGGTGCGGCGAAAGCCCAGCTTCTCCGCCGCCGCCAGTACACGTTCCGCCGTCTCCTGGCTGACGCTGGCGCGCTTGTTGATCACCCGGTCCACCGTGGCTACCCCCACCCCGGCCTCGCGGGCCACATCCGTCATTGTCGGTCCCATTTTCTTGCCTTATCTTGATAGTTTCTATCATTCACTTTCCAGCAGCCAATGAGAGCTATTGATGCCAAGTGAAGCGGCAGGATTGTACGCTGGCGCTGGCTGATTATACTCGATTACACCCTGCAGCCACTTGATTGCCAACAAGCAACCGCCAGCAGGTGCATCACGACACCACACATCGGAGAATGATAGAAAATGATGGATAACAAGCAAATCCGGGACTACAGTCTCGATGGCCCCTGCGGCCAGCAGGCCGCCGCGCGCGGCCTGGTATCGGCACAGTGGTTTGCCTGCCAGGTAGACCGCAAGACCATGAAACAGCTGATGCAGCGCGACGACTGGCAGGCGCTGAAATACCTGGGCAGCTGGCTGGCGCTCTTGATCGGCAGCGGCGTGCTGGCCTTTCACGCCTGGGGCACGCCGTGGGCGGTGCCGGCCTTCCTGCTGTACGGCCTGCTGTATGCCGCCGGCGAGCACGGCTCGCACGAGCTGTCGCACGGCACGCCGTTCCGCACCGGCTGGCTGAATACCTTCTTCTTCCAGCTCACCTCCTTCCTGGCTCTGCATGAAACCGTGTTCTGGCGCTGGAGCCACGCCCGCCACCACACCGACACCATCATCGTCGGCAACGACCGCGAAATCGCCTTTCCGCGCCCGTTAAAACTGGCCGGGCTGTTGGCCGATTTCTTCTTCCTCAAGTCCGGCAGCATCGAGCTGGCGCGCACCGTGCGCCACGCCTTTGGCAGCGTGAGCAGCGCCACCCGCTCCTTCGTGCCGGCGTCGGAAATCGGCCGCATGATCCGCTCCAGCCAGGTGCACACGCTGATCTTTGCCGCCACCATCGCCGCCTGCATCTACAGCGGCAGCATCCTGCCGGCCATGTTCGTGGTGCTGCCGCGCTTCTACGGCTCGCCGCTGACCCAGGTGTTCAACATCACCCAGCACGCTGGCCTCGCCGAGGACGTGCTGGACCACCGCCTGAACACCCGCACCGTGATCTTCAACCCGCTGTTCGCCTTCCTGTACATGAAGATGAACTACCACGTGGAGCACCACATGTTCCCGATGGTGCCGTTCTACAACCTGCCCAAGCTGCACGCGCTGATCCAGGAGCAATGCCCGCCGGCCCACCCCGGCCTGCTGCACGCCTACCGCGAGATCATCCCGGCGCTGTGGCGCCAGCGCAGCGACCCCGGCTACACCATCCCGCGCCAGCTGCCGCCACTGCCGGCCAGCCACAACGTTGCGGCCAACCCTGAAGCCGTCCGCAGCTACGCCTGACCCCAGACAACCGTGCCGGCCAGCGCCGGCGCCGCCAACACAGAGGAGCCCCATCATGAGCCAATGGATCAACGCCTGTGATGTCGACGACATCGAGCAGGAAGACGTGCTGCGCTTCGACCACGCCGGCCGCACCTATGCCATCTACCGCGCGCCGGACGACCAGTTCTACGCCACCGCCGGCACCTGCACCCACGAGAAGGTGCATCTGGCCGACGGCCTGGTGATGGACCACATCATCGAATGCCCCAAGCACAACGGCCGCTTCGACTACCGCAGCGGCAAGGCGCTGGGCGCGCCGGTATGCGTGAACCTGCAGACCTACCCGGTGAAGCTGGAAGGCGGCCGGGTGTGGATTGCGCTGGCCGACGCCTGAACGGAGCCGCGCCATGAATACCGCCCCCATCATCATCGTCGGCGCCGGCCATGCCGGCGGCCGCGCCGCGCTGGCCCTGCGCGAACAGGGTTACGCCGGGCAGCTGCTGCTGATCGGCGACGAGCCGCACCTGCCGTATGAACGTCCGGCGCTGTCCAAGCAACTGCTGCTGGACAGCCAGCCGGCGGACGCCTGCCACATCGGCAGCGCCGAGCAGTACCAGACGCTGGCCATCGAGCGGCTGAGCGCCACCCGTGTCAGCGCCATTGCCCCGGCCAAGCGCCAGATCACCCTGCACGATGGCCGCACGCTGCCCTATCACCAGCTGCTGCTGGCCACCGGCGGTCGTGCACGCCAGGCCAGCTTGCCGGGTGCCGATCTCGCCGGCGTGCAGCTGCTGCGCACGCTGGACGATGCCGCCGCACTGCGGCCACGGCTGCAGGCCGGCCAGCGGCTGGTGGTGGTCGGCGGCGGTTTCATCGGCCTGGAAGTGGCCGCCAGTGCGCGTCAGCAGGGCTGCCAGGTCACCGTGCTGGAAGCCGGCGACAGGTTGGCCGCACGCGCGCTGCCACCGCTGATTTCCGCCAAGCTGCTGGCGCTGCACCGGGCGCGCGGCGTGGAAGTGCGCCTTGGCTGCCAGATCGCGGCCTTTCGCGGCGATGGCAGCGTCAGCGCGGTGGAGCTGGCCGATGGCGAGCTGCTGGCCTGCGACACGGTGGTAGTGGGCATCGGCATCCAGCCCAACACCGAGCTGGCCGCCGCCGCCGGGCTGGCGGTGGGCAACGGCATCCGCGTCGACAGCCGACTGCAGAGCAGCGATGCGCACATCTACGCGGTGGGCGATGCCTGCGAGTTTCCCTGCCCCGTCAGTGGCCAGCCGCAGCGGCTGGAAACCTGGCGCAATGCCGAGGAACAGGGCCGCCACGTGGCGCGCAGCCTGCTGGGCGCCGACGACGCCTATGCCGCGCTGCCGTGGTTCTGGTCCGACCAGTTCGACCACAGCCTGCAACTGGCCGGCCAGCTGCAGGCTGCGGCCAACTGTGTGACCCGCGCGCTGCCGGATGACGGCCTGCTGCTGTTCTACCTCGATGCGGCGGAGCGGCTGCAGGGCGCCTGCGGCTGGGGCGCCGACAACAGCATCGCCCGCGACATCAAGCTGGCGGAGATGCTGATCCGCAGCGGCAAGCCGCTGCCCGCCGCCGCGCTGGCCGACCCGGCCAGCAGCCTGAAATCCCTGCTCAAAGGAGTGGCCAGTGTCTAAGCAGTTGCTGATCTTTCAATCGATGTGGGCGATGGAGCGCATCCATCCCCACGGCCACACCGCCAGCGTGGAGGACAACCTGCAGCAGCTGGCCGCCGCCGGCTTCGATGGCTTTACCGACCACTACTACCAGCGCGCGCACGTACAGCGGCTGGCGGCGACTGCCAGAGAGCTGGGTCTGCAGGCCGAAGGCCAGGTGTTCCCGACCGACATCGACGGCCTGCAGCCGGCGCTGGAGCTGGGCAGCGAATTCGGCTGCCACCACATCACCATCCAGGCCGACCTGCGCCCGCGCACGCTGCGCGAGGCGATCCGCGTGCTGGAAGGCTGGCAGCGGCTGGCGGAGCAGGTGGATTTTCCGGTACTGGTGGAAACCCACCGCTACCGGCTGACCAACGACCTGCTGTTCACGCTGGACGTGCTGCAGCAGCTGCCCAACCTCAAGCTGCTGGCCGACCTGTCGCACTACGTGGTGGCGCGCGAACTGCCGCTGCCGCCGGCGGCGCTAGACCAGCAACAGATGCACACCATTCTGGATCACAGCTGGGGGTTTCACGGCCGGGTGTCCAACGGTCATCAGGTGCAGGTGCCGCTGCGCTTTGCCCAGCACCAGCCGTGGCTGCAGCAATTCCAGCACTGGTGGCGCTACGGCATGCACAGCTGGCGCGCCCGCGCGCTAGCGGACGATACGCTGAGCTTCACCTGCGAGCTGGGGCCGGCGCCGTATGCCATCACCGGCGCCGACGGGCTGGACATCACCGACCGCTGGCAGGAGTCGCTGCAGCTGAAAGCGATCGTCGAGCAGCTGTGGGGGGAGGTGACGGTGTAGTGGGGCAGTCCAATGCCGGCGTGAACCGCCGCCACGATCAGTCCTCTCCTAGCGGCAGCGTCAGGCCCACCTTGTCGCGGCTCATTGCCACCAGGGTCTTGAAGCGCTTCACGTTGGCGTTGCCGAAAAACAGTTTGCGGGTTAGCTCGTTGTACTGCTCCATGTGCTGCACCACGAAAACCAGCACGAAGTCCCACTCGCCGGCGGTGTAGTAGCACTGCTGCACGTGCGGGCAGGCGGTGAAAGTGCGGCGGGTCGCGTCCAGCTGGTCGATCTGCTCGCTTTCCACTTCCACCGTGGCGATGATGGTCAGCCCGTAGCCCACGGCATCCGGTGCGATCACCGCGGTGTAGCGCTCGATCACGCCTTCCTCTCCCAGCCGCTTGAGGCGGCGGTTCACCGCGGCGGTGGAAAGGTTCACCGCTTCGCCCAGCTCGTTCTGCGGCGTGCGCGCGTCTTGCTGGATCGCCGCCAGCAGTCTCAGATCATAGCTATCTAGCTGGTTGTTCATTGCTTTGCTCCCGTTTGCAGCTGTCTGTACATAAACGCAATATTTTTGCTATCAATCCCCAATTATCAAGAAAAATTCACGGCTGTTCAGCAATATTATTTCGCTACTGGCCCGCCCTTATGCTGGCCCTCTGGAGACGAAACATGCTGCTGACCCCACGGATGGACACACTGCCCCTCGATGGCGACACCCTGCTGCGCCAGATCCGGGCGCTAGGCGAGATTGGTGCCGAGCCGGAATCGGGCGGTCGCACCCGTATCGCGCTGACCGATGCCGAAAAAGCCGGCCGCGACCAGCTGGTGCGCTGGATGCAGGAACTAGAACTCATCGTCCAGATCGACCAGATCGGCAATATCTTCGGCACCCTGCTTGCGGCCAACGTTGGTGCGGATGCCCGGCCGCTGATGCTGGGCTCGCACATCGATACGGTAAAAAGCGCAGGTGCGCTGGACGGCTGCTACGGCGTGCTGGCCGGTCTGGCCGTGGTGCGCGCCTTCCGCCAGGCGGGCGTGCTGCCGTCCCGTCCGATCACCGTGGCCGCCTTCACTAACGAGGAGGGCGTGCGCTACCAGCCGGACATGATGGGCTCGCTGGTGCACGCCGGTGGCCTGCCGCTGCAGGCGGCGCTGGACAGCATCGGCACCGATGGCACGCGCCTGGGCGACGAGTTGCTACGCATCGGCTACGCCGGCGAGCTGGCCACGGGCAGCATCGTGCCGCACGAATACCTGGAGCTGCATATCGAGCAGGGGCCGGTGCTCGAGGCCGAAGGCGTGCAGATTGGCGCGGTGGCCAACCTGCAGGGCATCTCCTGGCAGCAGCTGACCATCCAGGGCAAGGCCAACCATGCCGGCACCACGCCGATGCACCTGCGCCACGATGCGGGCTTCGCCGCTGCTGCCATCGTTACCTTCGTGCGCCAGCTGGCGGTGCAGTCCGGTACCACGCTGGCCACCGTCGGCTCGCTGCACTTCGAGCCGGACCTGATCAACGTGATTCCGCGCAAGGCACAGCTGACGGTAGACCTGCGCGACCCGGACGAAAGCCGGCTGCAGGCGGCCGAGCAGGCGCTGCGCGACTACCTCGTGGAGCTGGAGCAGCAGGAACAGGTTCGTATCCATAGCGAACGGCTGGCCCGTTTCGAGCCGGTGCCGTTTGCCGAGCCGCTGGTGGCCGAGGTCGAGCAGGCTGCCGCCGCCCGTGGCCTGAGCTGCCTGCGCATGACCTCCGGCGCCGGCCACGACGCGCAGATGATCGCCCGCATCGCGCCCGCCGCGATGATTTTTGTCCCCAGTCACGGTGGCATCAGCCACAACCCGCGCGAACACACCGACGACGCCCAGCTGCTGCAGGGGGCGCAGGTGCTGCTCGATGTCGTGCTCAAGCGCCTGCTTGCCTGACCCGCTATCCCATTCATTCCGACCATTGCCCCGGAGACCCTGCATATGCTGACCCACAACCCCAAGGCCAATCACGGTGCCTACCCCGACTCGTTGCAAACCATCCTCAATATCCGCGCCGCCGATGAGAGCCGCCGCTGGCTGGCGCCGTGGCAGCGTCTGAGCCGCGAGGCCACGCCGCTGTGGCGGCTGCCGGAGCTGGCCGGCCGCCTGGGCATCGCACAACTGGCGGTCAAGGACGAATCCTTCCGCTCGGAGCTTGGCAGCTTCAAGGCGCTGGGCGCGCCGGCCGCGCTGATCCGCCTGCTGGCACGGTTGAATCCGGCGCTGGACCCGGCGCAGCTGTTGAGCGGCAATAATCGCGGCCAGGTCAGCGGCATCACCGTGATCAGCGCCACCGACGGCAACCACGGCCGCGCGCTGGCCGCCGCCGCCCAGACCGTGGGCTGCCAGTGCGTGATCGTGCTGCACGCTCACGTCAGCGCGGAGCGCGAAGACGCCATCGCCGCCTACGGGGCGCGTATCGTGCGCATCAGCGGCAACTACGACGAATCGGTGACCGAGGCGGCGAGGTTGGCCGCAGCGCACGGCTGGCACGTGGTGTCCGATACTTCCTACGACGGCTACGAGGCCATCCCGCGCGACGTGATGCAGGGCTACGGCACCATCGCCGCCGAGATCATCGAGCAGCTGGACGTGCAGCAGGCCGAGCCGTTCACCCATGTGCTGCTGCAGGGCGGGGTCGGCGGCATGGCGGCGGGGCTGGCCAGCTACCTGTGGCAGCACTACGGCGAGCAGCGCCCGCGCTTCATCGTGGTGGAGCCGGAGCAGGCCGATTGCCTGTACCAGAGTGCGCTGCAGGGGGGCGCCGCCCGCGCCGCCGGCTCGGTGGATTCGGTGATGGCCGGCCTTGCCTGCGGCGAGACCTCGCCGCTGGCATGGCGGGTGCTGGAGCAGGCGATCGACGATTTCCTCACCATCCATGACGACGACGCGGTGCGCGCGATGCAAACGTTGGCCGCAGGCTCGCCGCGCGACGTGCCCGTCGTCGCCGGCGAATCCGGCGCCGCCGGTCTGGCCGGACTGCAGGTGCTGGCCGCGGACCCGGCCCGGCGTACGGCGGTCGGGCTGAATGCTCAGTCGCGGGTGCTGGTGGTCAACACCGAAGGCGCCACCGCACCCGGCGTGTACGAGGCGCTGGTCGGGGAGTCGGCCAGCAGTGTGGCCAAACGCCAGGCACGCTGGCTGGCCGATCATGCACAGTAAGCCGCTTACCGGAGGAGACAACATGTCCGAACAAGCACTGTCACAACAGCTGGTGGCCTGGCGCCACCATCTGCACCGGCACCCGGAAACCGGTTTCGAGGAGGTGAACACCGCCGCCTTTGTCGCCCAGCAGCTGCGCGACATGGGGCTGGAGGTGCACACCGGCATCGGCGGCACCGGCATTGTCGCCAACCTCAGGGCCGGCGACGGCGCGGCGGTGATCGGCCTGCGTGCCGACATGGACGCGCTGCACATCCAGGAGAACGTGCCCGAACGCGCGCATGCCTCCTGCACCGCCGGCAAGATGCACGCCTGCGGCCACGACGGCCACATGGCCATGGTGCTGGGCGCGGCGCGGCTGCTGAGCGAGCAGCGCGACTTCAACGGCACCGTGCGCTTCATCTTCCAGCCGGCTGAGGAGCACGGTCGCGGCGCCAAGGCAATGATGGCGGACGGGCTGTTTGAGCGCTTTCCGGTGGACGCCATCTTCGGCGCCCACAATATGCCGGGCATGCCGGCCGGCAGCTTCGCCACCCGCGCTGGTGGCATCATGGCCAGCGAGGACAATTTCGTTATCCGCGTCCACGGCCGCGGCACGCACGCCGCGCGGCCGCACATGGGCATCGACCCGCTGGTGATCGGTGCCGAAATCGTGCTGGCACTGCAGACGGTGGTATCGCGCAACGTGGACCCCAGCCAGCCGGCGGTGGTGTCCTGCACCGAGTTCGTCACCGACGGCCTGCGCAATGTGATTCCGTCCGAGGTGGTGATTCGCGGCGACACGCGCAGCTACAGCCCGGACATCCAGGCGCTGCTCGCCAGACGCATGCGGGAGCTGGCCGAAGGCATCTGCCGCGCCCACGGCGCCCTCTGCGAATTCAGCTACACCCACGAATTTGCCCCGACCGTGAACTCGCCCGAGTACGTGGCGCTGGCGGTAGCGGCGGCGAAAACAGTCAGCCGGCAGGTGGACGACAACGTGACGCCGATGATGATTTCCGAAGACTTCGGTGCCTTCCTGCAGCAGGTGTCGGGCAATTTCATCTTCATCGGCAACGGCATCGCCGGCGAGGCGGGCGCGACGCCGCTGCACAACGCGGGCTACGACTTTAACGATGCCATCCTGACCACCGGCGCCCGTTACTTTGCCGAGCTGGCCAGGCTGGCGCTGGCGGGGGAGGCCGGCGTGGCGGGTGTTTAGTCGGCGCGGCACCGTCTGTCGTGCCGTTGCGGATGTCCGGCAGATGGCGGTTGTGTTTGATGCATTACGGGTTTTCTATGGAAGCCGGCTTGCCGATGGCTATCGCCGCTGCCGTTTTTATCGCATCCTGCACGGCATTGTCGTGCGGCCAACGTTGGCCGCAGCGACCGACTCCTTTCATCCGGAAACCGCATGGCCACCACCCTGAAACTGTCGGAACTCATCAGCTCGCTCAGTTACGCGCTGGACATCACCGAAGGCCAGCCGGAAGGGCATTGCATCCGCAGCTGCTGGATCGGCATGCACATCGGCACCGCCATCGGCCTGAACGAGCAGCAGCTGTGGGAGCTGTACTACGCCATCCTGCTGAAAGACCTGGGCTGCAGCAGCAATGCGTCGCGCATCTGCGAGCTGTATCTCACCGACGATCGGCAGTTCAAGCAGGATTTCAAACTGGTGGGCGCCAGCCTGCCGCAGATGCTGGGCTTCGTGTTCAGCAACACCGGCACCCATGCCGGCAGTTGGCCGCAGCGTGTGAAATCCATCCTCAATGTGCTGCGCCACGGCAAGGAGATGGCGGACGAGCTGATCAACACCCGCTGCCACCGCGGGGCCGATATCGCCCGCCAGCTGCGCTTCAATGAAAACGTGGCGCGCGGCATCCAGTCGCTGGACGAGCACTGGGACGGCTCCGGCCGCCCGCTGGGCCTGCAGGGCGAGGCGATTCCGCTGAATGCCCGCATCGCGCTGCTGGCGCAGGTGCTGGATGTGTTCCACATCACCCACGGCCGCCAGGCGGCGCTGGCCGAGGTGGCGACGCGCGCGAGTGGCTGGTTCGACCCCGCGCTGGTGCGCGTGGTGCATAGCCTGCGCGACAACGCGGCGTTCTGGCAGCAGCTGGAGGCCGACGATATCGATACGGCGGTGCTGGCGCTGGAACCGGCGCATTGCATGGTGCCGCTGGACGAGGATTATCTGGACGAAATCGCCGAAGGCTTTGGCCAGGTGGTGGACTCCAAGAGCCCGTTCACCGCTGGCCACAGCCAGCGCGTGGGGCATTACGCCGACCGCATTGCCGCCGAGCTGGGCATGGATGCCGCGCGCCGGCGCTGGCTGAAGCGTGGCGCGCTGCTGCACGACGTGGGCAAGCTTGGGGTGAGCAATACCATTCTCGACAAGCCGGGGCGGCTGGATGGCGACGAATGGGCGGCGGTGCAGCGCCATGCCGGCTACACCGAGGATATCCTGCGTCGCATCACGCAGTTTGCCGAGCTGGCGCAGGTGGCCGGCGCGCATCACGAAAAACTGGACGGCAGCGGCTACCCGCGCGGGCTACGAGCGGAGCAGATCACGCTGGAAACCCGCATCATCACCACCGCCGACATCTTCGACGCCATCAACGCCGAGCGCCCCTACCACCCGGCCACGCCGGTGGCTAAAACGCTGGACATCATGCGCCAGCACCTGCACAGCGCCATCGACGCGGAGTGCTTTGCCGCGCTGGAGCGGGTGCTGCGCGCCGAGGGGGCTGTCTGAGTGACGCGCGGTGCGCCGTTGCGGGCGTGCCGCTTGGTTTTTTCGGGCGGCTGTACGGGTAGCAACACCTTATTCGTGTGGGCCGTTCCCCGTGCAATGGGGATCAACAGCCCCAAAGGTTGGCCGCAAATACCAGTACCCTGCGTAAGGGCAGGGAACCGGCGCTTGCGGCCATGGTAGTGATCCGGGTGAGCGGCCTGATGTCCGCCGGGTGGAGTGGGGCTTACTTCTTCACCCACTGGCCGTTGGGCGCCTTGACGTAGCTGCCGGGTGGGGTTTTTTCGATGGCTTTCTGGCCGGCCAGGGTGGCGACCTGATCCAGCGTGGTGCCGTTTTTCTTGGCGATGGCGTCATAGGCCTCGCGGCGCTTGGCGTTGATGTCCGCCGCCAGCGAGACCGCTTCCGGGGTGGCCTTCACCACGCCCAGGTAACCATCCGGCTGTTCGCCGACCAGGCCTTGCGCCTTGGCGCCGCCCACGTCCAGTGCCATTGCCAGGCTGCTGCAGACCAGCAGGCCAATTGCCATCCATCTTGCTGCCGTTTTCATGCTGTGCTCCTAGAACAGTCCGCTGTCGGTGGTGAGGTTGTCGATGTCTTTTTCCACCTTGAGGCGGATTTCGTGATCGATCTTCACGTTGAGGTTGATGGTAATGGGCTCCTTGGGCACTTCCAGCGCTACCCGCGGGGTGCAGGCGGCCAGTGCCAGGAGCGGTATCAGCCAGACGGGTTTCATGGCGAAGTCTCCGGTGTGGGGTTGCGCGTGGCGGCCGCTTGTTTGCGGCTGAGTACACGGCGGGATATTTCATCTCCGATACGCAGGCTGCGTAACAGTTCCAGCACATTTTCACTGTGGCTGTAATTCAGAACAACCGGCTGGCGGTTTTGTTTGGGATTGACCCCTTTCAGCGTCACCCGGGCATCCAGTAGTCCGCTTTGCTGCATGGCCAGCCGGGCCTGGAAGTCGTTGACGTCCAGCTCGCTGAGCATGTCCAGTGCCAGCTGCACGGCACGGTTGGATTGTGCCATGGCATTGACGCCGGCGCTGGCCGGCACGCGCAGGGTCAGCTCGCCCTCGTTGCGCAGCAGGCCATCCTGCAGCGCGATGCCGCTGGGCAGCAGCTGTACTGGCAGGGTGCCGCCGACGCGGCCGGTGAGCTGTACCGTGGGCTGCGGATCGTTCTGCAGCGCGGCCACGGCGGCCAGGTCCAGCTGCTGCACGGTAACCGGCTGGAAGGCGCTGGATGGCCAGTGCAGGCTGTCGGCCTGCAGGCTGCCGCCCAGCAGCTTGGCGTGCACGGAGCCCAGCTGCCAGTCTTTCAGGTCAGAGCGCAGGGTGAGCGACACCTCCTGCAGCAGGGTGCCGACATCGAGCTGCGCCAGCTGCAGCGGGCCGTCGCTCTGTAGTTGCAACCGGTCCGGGCGTGCGGCCAACGTCAGCCGGCCATGGCCGCCGTTGGCGAGAATGCCACCCCAGTCCAGCGCCACGTCGTTCAGCTGTACGTCGCCGTCCAGCTGCCATTGTTTCTGCCACTGCCATTGCAGCTTGCCGGCCACTTGTCCCTGCTGCAGGGTAACGCCCAGGCCGCGGCTCATGGCGGCAGTGAGCGGCGTATCCAGCTGTACGCTGCCGCTGCCCCCTGCACCGTGGCGGTTTGCTGTCAGCTGCAGCTTGCTGCGCCAGGCCGGCAGTTGCAGCTGCGCGCTGGCCCGTTCGCCATCCAGCTGCAGGGTGCCGCTGGCGGCCGGCAGCGTCCAGCGGCTGGCCACGGCGCCGCCGCTGTTCAGCGTCAGCTGGCCGTGGGCGCTGTTGCCGTCAGTCAGCAGCGCGCTGGCGGTTTGCAGGCTCAGCGGCTTGAGCAGCACGTTGCCGACGATACCCTCGGCGATGTCCAGCTTGCTGCCGCCATCCAGCTGCCACTTGCCGTCGCTGCCGCGCCAGTTGGCCGCCAGTTGCAGCGCGCCGCCTTTGCTGTAGAACGGCAGGCGGCTGCTGGCGGCGAGGCTGCCTTGCCAGCCATTGCCCTGTTGCTGTGCGGCCAAGGTGCCCTTGAGCGGCCAGTCCTGGTAGTGGCCGGCGAAGCTCGCGTTCAGTCGCGGCTGGCGCGGGTCGATGCTGTTGACCGGCAGGCTGATCGCCAGTGTCAGCTGCGGTTTGCTGACGTTCAGTTGCAGCGGGGCGCCGTGCGCGCCTTGTGGATCGAGCTGGCCGCGCCACTGGCCGGCCAGCCGCAAGCCAGCATGGCGGCCGGAGAGCGCCAGCCCGCCTTGCCACTGCCAGCGGCCATCGCCCCAGAGCAGCGTGCCGTCGTTGCTGGCCAGTTGCAGCTGCTGGTAATCGAGGCGGAACGGCAGGCGGCTGCTGCCGCTGGCGCTCAGCGGCAGTTGCCACGCTTGCGGCCAACTCAGGCGCACGCCCTGCGGCAGGCGGGCCTCACCGGCGGCCAGCGTCAATTGGCGCTTGGCCCATTGCAGCGGAATGCGGGCGTGCAGGTTCTTGCCATCCAGCTGCAGCAGGCCGCTGCCGCGTTGCAGGCTGTGATCCTGCGGCGTGAGTTGCAGCCGCAGCTTGCCCTGCGGCCCGCTGGCCAGCAGGTCGGCCTGCAGGCTGTGCACGCCGTCCAGATCGCCGCTGGCCCGCAGCGCGCGGCGCGGTTGCAGCAGCCAGCCGGCAGCCAGCGGCAGCGCCTGCGGCAGCGTGGCATCCAGCTGCCACTGGCGGTTGTGCAGCGTGGCCAGCAGCCGGGCGTCACCTCGGCGGGCCTCGCCCTGATAGCCCAGCTGCTTGCCATCGGCCTGCACGCGGGCTTGCAGCTGGCCAGGCAGCCAGCGGCCACGGGCCTGTAGCTGCCAGTACCCCAGCAGCTGTGGCGCCAGCCGCGCTGCGGCCAACGTGCCCTGTGCCTGCCACTGGCCGCTGTCGCGGCGGTAGCCCAGCGCCAGCTTGTCGGCGCCCTGTTGAAGCTGGGCCTGCCAGCGCTCGTTTTGCTGGGTGACGGCGATGGTCAGCGCCGGCAAGGCCGGGGCCTGCAGGCTGGCGATGCGCAGGGTGAACGGCGGCAGCCCGGCGGGGGGCGGCGTCGGCAGCTGGCGCGGGCCGGGTGGGGCGCAGGATCGCAGTTTCAGCTGCTGCAGGCTGATGGTGAGCGGCTGCCAGCGCGCGATGCGCAGGCCGCGACCCTCTACGGCGACGCAGTCCTGCTGCCGCCATTGCCATTGCACGACGGTGGCACCGCCGTCTTGCCAGCCCAGTCCCTGCAGCTGTATCCCCTGTTGCTGCAGCCACCAGCGGGAGCCGGTCACTGCTGCGGCGATCAGTGCTGCCAGTAGCAGCAAGGCAAGCAGCAGGCGGCGGCGCCAGCGGTGGGTGGCGGGAGCGGTGGGCGGCGTGGTGGCTGTGTCGGTCATGTTCGGGCTGGCGGTGGGGCTGGTCTGCTGTTGCGGCCACCCCGGGGAGGGCGGCGGCGGAATGGTCCGGCAATTGGCCGGGCCATGACCGGGCGTATGCCGTGAAGCATTAATGACTGGAGTATATACGGCACCGTTGCCGCGGCTGAACCGCCATGTGTGGCTGAGGCAAGGGCGCGATCGCGGCGGGGCCGTGGCCGATGCGCTATACGCGAAAAAAAACCACCTGCGGCAAGGGCGCAGGTGGTTGTCGTGCGGGGTAGCGGCGTGTTGCCCGCTACCGTGTCGCCAGCATGGCGTTTACGGGTGGATGACCAGGGCCGTGAACGGTGGCAGGTAGGCCATGGCGGTGACGACCAGGCCGACCAGGCAGGCCAGGGCGAGGGAATGGAAGAATACAAAGCGCAGGATGATGCCTTCCTTGCCGTAGTACTGGGTGGCGGTGGAGGCCACCACGATGGACTGCGCGTCGATCATCTTGCCCATCACGCCGCCGGAGGAGTTGGCCGCCGTCATCAGGATCGGCGACAGGCCCAGCTGCTGCGCCGAGGCTTTCTGCAGACCGCCGAACAGCACGTTGGCCGCGGTGTCGGAGCCGGTCAGCGCCACGCCCAGCCAGCCCAGCAGGGTGCCGAAGAACGGGTAGAACACGCCGGTGTGCGAGAACGCGAGACCGAGGGTGATGTCCACGCCGGAGAAGCGGGTCACGTAACCCAGTGCCAGCATCGCCACGATGGTGATCAGCGAGTAGCGCAGCGACCAGAAGGTCTCCTTGTACACCTTCAGCATCTGCAGCGGGCGGTAGCCCATGATCAGCGCCGAGATCAGCGCGGCAACCAGAATGCCGGTGCCGGTGGTGGACAGCAGGTTGAACTTGTAGATGGCGGCTTCCAGGTGCGGCTCGGTCACGACCGGCGGCATCTTGTAGATCAGGTTATGCAGGCCCGGCCACTGGATTTCCAGGGTGAAGATGCTGTCCAGCAGTTTTTTCACCGACGGCGAACCGAAGGCGAACACCGCCACCGACAGGATCAGCCACGGCAGCCAGGCGCGGATCACCTCGCCGCTGCTGTAGCCGTGATGCTTGTCGGCGATGATGGCCTTGGCACCGTTGGCCGCTTCGCCGCCCATGGTGCCGGCGGTGGAGGTGTAGATCTCCTTCGGCTTCCACACTTTCAGGAAGCCCACCAGCGTGGCGATGGAGCAAACTGAGGCGATCACCGCCACCAGCTCCGGCCCCATGGTGTTGGACACGATCAGCTGCGGAATGGCGAACGACAGGCCGGCCACCAGCACGGCTGGCCAGATGCGCAGGGTGTTGCGCCAGCCGCAGAAGGCGATCAGCAGCCAGAACGGCACGATGATGGCGAAGATGGTCATCTGGCGGCCAACCATGGCCGACACCTGCAGCACGTCCAGGCCGGTGACCTTGGCCAGGGTGGTGATCGGGGTGCCCAGCGCGCCGTAGGCAACCGGCGCGGTGTTGGCGATCAGCGACAGGCCGGAGGCAGCCAGCGGCGAGAAGCCCAGACCGATCAGCATGGCACCGGTTACCGCGACCGGGGTGCCGAAGCCGCCGGCGCCTTCAAAGAAGGCGCCAAAGCAGAACGCGATCAGCAAGAGCTGCAGGCGGCGGTCGGTGGTGATGCCGGAGATCGACTCGCGCAGGATGGCGAACTGGCCTTTGCGCTCGGTGAGCTGGTACAGAAAGATCACGTTGAGGATGATCCAGCCGATCGGCAGCAGACCGTTGGCCGCACCCAGCAGCGTGGCGCTGGCCGCCATGTCCGCCGGCATGCCGAAGATGCCGACTGCCACCAACAAGGAGGTGGCGAGGCCCAGCAGCGCGGCCTTGTGCGCCTTGACGTGGAAAATGCCCAGCGCGCCCAGGAGGACGATGACCGGGATGCTGGCGGCCAGCGTGGATAGCCACGGGTTGCCTAGCGGATCGTAAACGTGTGACCACATGTTGTAACTCTCCTTATTGTGATGCGCGGTCCTGAGGCGGCTGCCTGATGGCAGGCGCTTGCGCGAGACTCTATGTGCCGTGCGCGAACTTTAGCGGCAGCCGTCAAGCCGTGTCATTGGGGGCTTGCCCTTGCGGGTTAACCCTCAAGAACGTTGTCAAGTCGCTGAAAACAAAGGGAAAGACAAAAAATTGGCCGCAACGCCGGACAGACGTTGCGGCCAACCTTGTGGCAGGCGGGGTTTACGACAGCGGGTGGGCGGAGACGCCGTGCTCGTCCAGGCGCAGGTAGCCGGCGCGGCCGTCGTGCCAGTCCTGGATTACCCAGCGCATACGCTCGCCGTCAGGCAGCGCATGGCGGTGGACGGCAGGACGGTGGGTGTGGCCGTGAATCAGCGTGCAGCCAGGGTTGGCCGCAAGCAGGGCGACGACGGCGTCGTCGGTCACGTCGCTGATTTCGCTCGGGCCATCCTGCTGCTTGAGCGATTCGCTCTGTTCGCGAATGTGGCGGGCGATGGCGTGGCGCTCCGCCAGCGGCTTGTGCAAAAAGGCCTGCTGCCAGGCCGGCTGCCGCACCATGGCGCGGAACTGCTGGTAAGCAGTGTCGTCGCCGCACAGTGCGTCTCCGTGGCTGAGCAGGTAGCGATGGCCGCAGGCCTGCAGCGGGTGCGGATCGGGCAGCAGCGTGGCGCCGCTGGCCGCGGCAAAGCCGGCGCCGAGCAGGAAGTCGCGGTTACCGTGCATCACGTACAGCGGTGTGTGGCGGCTGAACTCGCGCATCGCCGCGACCATGTCCAGCGCGAAGGCGTCGTCATCGTCGTCGCCGACCCAGTACTCGAACAGGTCGCCCAGGATGTACAGCGCGTCGATATGGCCGGCCCACTGCCGCAGCGTGCGCCGGAACAATTCGCCCAGCCACGGCGCGTCGGCGTGCAGGTGCAGATCGGAGATCAGGTGTATGGCCATCGTGCGGCACCATGAATAAGGGCCGCACGCAGCGGCCCCGGGTCTTGCGTGAACGGGATCAGGCGGCAGCCACGATCTCGGCTTTTTCGACGATCACCGGCTCGACCGGCACGTCCTGGTGACCACCGGCACGGCCGGTTTTCACGCCCTTGATGCGGTCAACCACGTCCTGGCCGGCCACTACCTGGCCGAATACGGCGTAGCCCCAGCCCTGCATGGTTTCGCTGCGGAAGTCGAGGAAATCGTTGTCCGACACGTTGATGAAGAACTGGGCGCTGGCGGAGTGCGGATCCGGGGTGCGCGCCATGGCCACGGTGTAGGTCTTGTTCGACAGGCCGTTGTTGGCCTCGTTCTCGATGGTGTCGCGGGTGTCTTTCTGTTTCATGTCGGCAGTGAAACCGCCGCCCTGGATCATGAAGCCGTTGATCACGCGGTGGAAGATGGTGCCGTCGTAGTGGCCGTCCAGTACGTACTGTTCGAAGTTGGCGACGGTTTTCGGGGCCTTGTCGGCAAACAGTTCCAGCGTGATGTCGCCGAAGTTGGTAGTCAGTTTGATCATGATGGGTCCTTGGGGATCAGGGTTTGTAAGTGGCTTTCTGGATCACGATGGGTTCCATCGGCACATCCTGCATGCCGCCGATGTAGCCGGTACGCGACTTGGCAATGCGGTTGACGACATCCATGCCGGCGGTCACCTTGCCGAACACGGTGTAGCCCCAGCCTTGTGGCGTCTTGCTGCGGAAGTCCAGGAAGTCGTTGTTGACCAGGTTGATGAAGAATTGCGAGGTCGCCGAGTGCGGATCGTTGGTGCGCGCCATGGCGATGCTGCCGATCACGTTCTTCAGGCCGTTGTCCGCCTCGTTGGCGATCGGTGCGCGTGTCGGTTTTTGTGACAGCGCCCCGCCGTCGATGGTAAAACCGCCACCCTGGATCATGAAGCCGTCGATCACGCGGTGGAACACCGTGTTGTCGTAATGGCCGGCCTTGACGTAGCGGGTGAAGTTGTCGACGGTCTTGGGCGCGCTTTGCGGCGCCAGCTCGACGGTGATCAGACCCTTGTTGGTCTGCAGCTCCACTTTCGGCGCGGCGCTGGCCAGCAGCGGCAGCAACAGCAGGGCGAGGGCGGCAATCTTCTTCATGGCCATGGTTTCCGGAGAGTTGAGGCGCGCAGTTTACCATGAGGCCGGCGGCGATGTGCCAGCCGGCGCGGACGGCAGCCATGCATTAAAGATTGTGCGGCAGCGGCCGATAAACCGATGACGCAATAACACGACATGCAATGTAATCAGTAGGCGGAGAACGTAATGAAAAAAACGGTTATGGCAACAAGTCTGCTGGCTCTGGTGTCCCTGACGGCCTGCGCCTCGTCCGCGGCGCCGGTGGCGCAGGAGGCGGGCGGCGAAGGCTGGATGGTGGTTGCCGATGCGCCTGCGGTGGCGGGTAGCCACGAGCAGCCGGGCATCTCCCGGCAGCCGGTGATGACCCAGGGCGGCGTGATGATGGGCGGCGGCTATGTCGGCCCGCTGGCCGAGCCGGCCGCCAAGGAGGCGGAAAAGTACAATGCACTGCGCATCCGCGTGGTCGGCTACGGCGCGCCGCCGGCCAGCCGTACCCTGTCGCCGGTGCAGCGTCGCCTGCTGGCGATGCGCGCCTCGCAGCTGGATGCCTATCGCGCAGTGGCAGAGCAGGTGCAGGGCTTCAAGCTGTCCGGTAGCAGTACCGTCGGCAACATGATTGCGGCCAACGACAGCTACCGCGTGTTCGTCGATGCCTACCTGCGCGGCGTGCGGCTGCTGTCCACCGAGTTCAAGGCCGACGGCAGCAGCGAGACCATCGGCGAGGTGGTATTGGACGAAGGCTTCTTCAAGGCTTATCGTAGCGCGCTGGTGACCACCGGCAACGTGGCGACCGCGGCGCGGGTGCTGCCTGCCGCCGACGGCAGCAAGCTGGGCTGTACCGACAGCGGTTGTGTCTACGGTGGCGACTACTATGTTTCGCATTGACGGCGCAGATGAAGACTAAACCATTCTGTTACGCCGCCCTGTGGGCGGCGTTTTTGTTGGCGGGGCCGGCGGTGGCCGAGGTGTATCGTGCCGAAGGCGTCGCCTCGCTGGAGTCCGGCCGCGTCGTGGCGCGGCAGCAGGCGATCGAGGACGCGGTGCGGCAAATGGCGATGACCCACGCCGGCACGCTGCAGGCTACGTCGCGACTCGATAACGGCGAGCTGACCGAATCGAGCATGACCGGCCCGCTGACGCTGCCGGGCACGCCGCGCGTGTTGCAGGAAAGCCAGCGCGACGGGCTACTGTTTGTCACGGTGGAGGTCGATACCGCGGAGCCGGTGTCCGTTGCCGAACCGGCTGCCGCTTCCGCCGCCAGCCAGGCCTGCGCCCGTCCGGCGACACCGGCCGGGCGTTTCCTGACCCGGCGGCTGGTCAGCACCTATTTCGAGGTGCCGCAGCCGCAGGATGCCGGCGACCTCGGAAATCTCGCGACCTGGCTGCCGACCGAGCTGTCGCGGCGGCTGAATGCGCTGCGCGACGTGCGCGCGCTGGATGCCGGCAACGTGTCTCTGTTCCCCGGCGGCAAGGTGCAGGAGCCGTGGCAGGCCAGCGACGCCGTGCGCGACATCGGCCGTCGCGAGGAGGTGCAGTTCGTGCTGGCCGGGCGGGTGCTCGATACCGCCGTCACCCGCAAGGAGCCGCGGCTGGGCGCGTTTGGTGGCGCCAGCGGCAGCGAGGCCGGGGTGTATTACAACGGGCCGCTGGCCGGCCTGTTCGGCGCCTCGGCACGGGTGGTGCCGGTGGAGCGCCGCTTCGCCGTCGAATACTGGCTGTACGACGCGCTGACCGGCGGCGTGCTGGCCACGGCCACAGCGGAAACGACGGCGCACGGCGCGGTGCACGACAGCTCGCTGCGTGTCTTCGATCTCAGCCGCTTCCAGCAGAACGACTACGGTCGCAGCGTGGCGACGCTGCTGGACGGGATTGCCGGCAAGCTGGCGAATACCATGCACTGCCTGCCGTTTGCGGCGCGGGTGGTGCGGGTGGATGGCGACCGCGTCTACCTGGGCGCCGGCACGCTGGACGGGCTGGCCAGTGCCGATCGTCTCATCGTCTACAAGCAGCAGCCGCGGACCGAGATTCGCCGTGGCGACGGCGTGGTGCTGGGGCTGCCGGAGCGGGTGATCGGCGATATCGAGCTGCTGCAGGTGCAGCCGCGGCTGGCGGTGGCGCTGCTGCGCAATGCCCGCGGCACGGTGGAGACCGGCGACTGGGTGCGCTTCCCGGTGCGGCGCTGAGCCGCGCCGCATGCCGCCAAGGTTGGCCGCAAGCCGCTGCATTGCGGCCAACCTTGGTCTGACCCGGCGGTGCCCGCCCTCTGTGCCCCCTGACCTGAATCAAGCCCGTTGCAAATTGATGTTGATAACGATTCTTGTCTTTATTACAATCCCGGTCATCGATGCCATGCCTGACAACGGGCTTTAAAGGAGTGTGACTGTGAACAAAAAGGTATTGCTTGCCTCGCTGCTGGCTGTCTTCGCCGGATCCGCCGCCGCGGAAGAAATCGTGGTGTACAGCTCCCGTGCCGAGCAGCTGATCAAGCCGCTGTTCGACGCGTACAGCAAGGAAACCGGTGTTGCGATCAAGGTCATTTCCGACAAGGAAGGCCCGCTGATGGAGCGCCTGAAGGCAGAAGGGAGCAACTCCCCGGCCGACATCTTCATGACCACGGACGCCGGCAACCTGTGGAAAGCCGACGACATGCGCCTGCTGCAGCCGGTCAAGTCGGCGGTGTTGAGCGCCAACATTCCGGCCAACCTGCGCGACCCGGACAACAACTGGTTCGGCCTGTCGGTCCGTGCCCGTACCATTTTCTACAACAAGAACACTGTCAAGCCGGCGCAGCTGGCGTCCTACGAAGACCTGGCCAGCCCGAAATGGAAGGGCAAACTGTGCCTGCGCAGCTCGAAGAACGTCTACAACCAGTCGCTGATCGCCACCATGATCGCCGATATCGGCCCGGTAGCCACCGAGCGCATGGTCAAGGGCTGGGTCAACAACCTGGCGACTGCCCCGTTCGGCAACGACACCGCGGTGCTGGAGGCGATTGCCGCCGGCCAGTGTGATGTCGGCTTGGCCAACACCTACTACTACGGCCGCATCGTGGCCAAGAACCCGGGCTTCCCGGTCAGCCCGTTCTGGGCCAACCAGGCTGGCAAGGGCACCCACGTCAACGTGTCCGGCGCCGGTGTCGTGCGCTATGCCAAGAACGTGAAGGGTGCAGTGAAACTGCTGGAGTGGCTGTCGTCCGACAAGGCGCAGAACATGTTCGCCGACGTCAACTACGAGTATCCGGCCAACCCGAAAGTGAAGGCCGATGCACTGGTGGCGTCGTGGGGCAACTTCAAGCACAACCTGATCAACGTCAAGGTGGCCGGCTCGAAACAGGCCGAAGCCGTGATGCTGATGGACCGCGTCGGCTACAAGTAATCCCGTCGCGGGGTGAAACCGGGGGCGCCGTGGCGCCCTTTTTTCTTTGCGAGGTCCGTGCATGCCGTTTGAGCCACAGGGGCTAAAGGCGGATAATCCGCCTTTTGATTTTCGCCTGTCCTTTTCTATGCCATCCGTTTTCCGACGCTGGCGCTGGCCGCTTGTCGCCCTGTTGGTCAGCCTGCTGACGCTGATTCCCCTTGCCGTGATCGTGTTCTCGTCGCTGACGCCGGATCCGGTGATCTGGCAGCACCTGCTCGACTACGCGTTGCCGGAACTGCTGAACAACACGCTGTGGCTGGTACTGGGCGTGGCCGCCGGCGTGCTGCTGCTCGGCGTGCCGCTGGCCTGGCTGGTGGCGGTGTACGATTTTCCGGGCCGCAAGCAGTTCAACTGGGCGCTGATGCTGCCGCTGGCGATGCCGGCCTACGTGATGGCCTTCGCCCAGGTCGGGCTGTTCGATTTTTCCGGCCCGGTGCAGACCCTGCTGCGCGAGCACTTCGACAATACGCGCTGGTTTCCGCCCATCCGTTCCACCGGTGGCCTGGTGCTGGTGATGAGCCTCGCCTTCTATCCCTACGTCTACCTTCTGGCGCGCAACGCCTTCTCCACCATGGGCCGCCGTGCGCTGGAAGTGGGGCAGACGCTGGGCCTGTCGCGCAGCGCCGGTTTCTGGCGCATCGCGCTGCCGATGGCGCGGCCGTGGATCATGGGCGGCCTGATCCTGGCGCTGATGGAAACGCTGGCCGATTTCGGCACCGTGTCGATCTTCAACTTCGATGCCTTCACCACCGCCATCTACAAGGCGTGGTTCTCGCTGTTCTCGCTGGATACCGCCAAACAGCTGGCGTCGCTGCTGGTGGCGCTGATCTTTGTGATGGTGGCGCTGGAGCAGTATGCGCGCGGCCGTCGCGCCTATGTGCAGGCCGGCCGCGCCGCGCCACTGCCGCGCCTGCGGCTGGCCGGCGCGCGGGCCTGGCTGGCCAGCGGCTACGCGCTGCTGGTGCTGGTGCTGGCCTTCGTGCTGCCCTTCGGCCAGCTCCTGGTGTGGTCGTGGGGCGCGCTGGAACAGGAGTGGAACGAGGCGCTGTTCGGCTACGCGCTGCGCTCGGTGATGCTGTCGATGATGGCGGCGCTGATCATCGTCGGCATCGCTCTGCTGCTGTCCTATGCCCGCCGCCGTGACGGTGGTGCGCTGGTACGGCTGCTGGCGCGGGTGGCGACGCTGGGCTACGCGGTACCGGGCACCGTGCTGGCGGTCGGCATCTTCGTGCCGATTGCCTGGCTGGACAATGTGCTGATCGAGCACTTCTTCGCTGGCCAGGATGTCACCGCGGTGCTCAAGGGCACGCTGGCGGTGATGCTGCTGGCCTACGTGTCGCGCTTTCTCGCCGTCGGCTACTCGGCGGTGGACGCGGCGATGAACCGCATCACGCGCAGCCAGGAAGAGGCGGCGCGCAACCTCGGCTATTCCGGCTTCACGCTGCTGCGCCACGTGCACCTGCCGCTGCTGCAGGGCGGCCTGCTGACCGGGGTGCTGATGGTGTTTGTCGATGTGATGAAAGAGATGCCGATCACCATGATGACCCGCCCGTTCGGCTGGGACACGCTGGCGGTCAGGATTTACGGTTTGACGTCGGAAGGGGTGTTTGACCAGGCGGCGTTGCCGGCGGTGGTGCTGGTGCTGGTCGGTCTGATTCCCACCTTGCTGTTGTCACGTCAAAAGGATGTTGCTTGATGGATGCTTTGCTTCAGTTGCATGCGGTCAGCCAGGCCTACGCCGGCAAGCCGGTGATCGATAACATGTCGTTCCAGCTGGCGGAGGGCGAGATCGCCTGCCTGCTGGGCAGCTCCGGCTGCGGCAAGACCACGGTGCTGCGCTGCATCGCCGGTTTCGAGCCGCTGCGCGGCGGCGAGATCCGCCTCAACGGCGAGCGTATCGCCGCCCCGGGGTACAGCAAGCCGGCGCATCTGCGCGCGGTGGGGATGGTGTTCCAGGACTATGCGCTGTTTCCGCATCTGGACGTTGCGGCCAACGTTGGCTTCGGCCTGCGCGGCCTCGCCGACACCGAGCGCAAGGCGCGCGTCGGGCTGATGCTGGAGGTGGTCGGCCTGTCTGCACTGGCCGGTGCCTATCCGCACGAGCTGTCCGGCGGTCAGCAGCAGCGGGTGGCGCTGGCACGCGCGCTGGCGCCGCGACCGCGGCTCTTGCTGCTGGACGAGCCGTTTTCCAACCTCGACGTCGACCTGCGCCAGCGCCTGTCGCACGAGGTGCGCGGCATCCTGAAAGAGCAGGGCATGACCGCGATCATGGTGACGCACGACCAGCAGGAGGCGTTCGCGATGGCCGACAAGGTCGGCGTGATGCATGAGGGACACCTGCAGCAGTGGGCGTCGCCCTACCAGCTGTACCACGAGCCGGTCAGCCGCTACGTCGCCGATTTCATCGGCCAGGGCGCCTTCGTGCCGGCGGTGATCAGCGGGCCGCAGTGCGTGACGCTGGAGGTGGGCGAGTATTGCAGCCTGACGCCGCTGGCCTACCAGGTCGGCGCAGAGGTGGACGTGCTGCTGCGTCCGGACGACGTGGTGCACGACGACCACAGCGCGCTGACCGCCACCGTCAGGGGCAAGGTGTTCATGGGCTCCGAGTTCATGTACACGCTGCAGCTGCCGTCCGGGCAGCAGGTGCTGGCGCAGGTGCCCAGCCATCACAACCACGCCATCGGCGAGGCGATCGGCATCCGCCTGGAGCTGGACCACCTGATTGCCTTTGCGCGCTGAACGGCCATGAAAAAACCCGGTGCCAGGCACCGGGTTTTTGCTTGCGGCCAACCTTGGTGCGGTTCAGCCCGCGAGCCAGGTTTGCGGATTGGATTCCAGCCAGTTCTTGATCGAGCGCGCGTCGCGCACCCGCGCCGCCGAGCTGTTGGCGGCCAGCAGCACGAAGACCAGCTTCTGGCTGCCGACTTCGGCTTCCATCACCAAGCAACCGCCGGCTTCGTTGATGAAACCGGTCTTGGACAGATCGATCTGCCACTGCCCTTCACGTACCAGCGCATTGCTGTTCTTGTAGTGCAGGGTGCGAGTGGGGGTAGGCTGCGCCGTGTACTCGGTCATGGTGGTGAACTGGCGGATCAGCGGATACTGATTGGCAGCCTTGACCATGCGCACCAGATCCATCGCCGTGGCGCTGTTGCGCACGTCCAGCCCGGTCGAGTCGTAGAAGCTGGCGTTCTGCATGCCGATGGCGCGCGCTTTCTGGTTCATGCGTTCGATGAACGCCGGACGGCCGCCGGGGTAGTAGCGCGACAGCGCGGCCGCGGCACGGTTTTCTGACGACATCAGCGCCAGCAGCAGCATTTCGCGACGCGTCAGCGTGGAGCCGACGGCCAAGCGCGAGCCGGTGTTCTTCAGGCGGTCGAGTTCCTCTTCGCCGATGGTCATCGGCGTGTCCAGCGGCAGGCCGGCGTCTAGCACCACCATTGCGGTCATCAGCTTGGTGATGGAGGCGATCGGCAACTTTTGCCGGGCATTCTTTTCGAATACCATCTGCCCGGTACGGCCGTCGACGATGGCGACCGAGTGCGAGCTCAATTGCGGCTGTGCGGCTTCCGACGGATGATAGCTTGTCGGCTGGGCGGCCATGACAGCACCGCTGCCAAGCGCCAGCACGCAAGCAACAAATAAATTCTTTAGCATCTTTTTGTGGCTCCGATGCGTGGTGAGTGACGCAATAAAACAGATTTTATTTTAAATCGCCAGAGTGGATTTGTCCGGATTGATTTTCTGTTTATGCCATGAAAAACAATTGGACCAGCCATCATTGGCGTGACGAATGGGTGAATGTCGATGAATATTGTTTTTCCGGAAAGTCCGTTCCGTTTGCACCAGCCATTTCCGCCGGCCGGTGACCAGCCGACGGCGATTGCATCGCTGGTGGAGGGGCTGGAGGACGGTCTGTCATTCCAGACCCTGCTGGGGGTGACGGGTTCCGGCAAGACCTTCACCATGGCCAATGTCATCGCCCGCACCGGCCGCCCGGCCATCATCATGGCGCACAACAAAACGTTGGCCGCACAGCTGTACGCGGAAATGCGCGAGTTCTTCCCCGAGAATGCGGTCGAGTATTTCGTGTCCTACTACGATTACTACCAGCCGGAAGCCTATGTACCGAGCCGCGACCTGTTCATCGAGAAGGATTCCAGCATCAACGAGCACATCGAGCAGATGCGGCTGTCGGCGACCAAATCCATCCTGGAGCGGCCGGACTGCATCATCGTCGCCACCGTGTCGGCGATCTACGGTATCGGCGACCCGTCCGAATACCACCAGATGATCCTGCACCTGAAGGAGGGCGAGACCATCGCGCAGCGCGACATTATCGCGCGGCTGGTGACCATGCAGTACGACCGCGCCGACGTCGATTTCTCGCGCGGCGGCTTCCGCGTGCGCGGTGACGTGATCGACATCTTCCCGGCGGAGAGCGCCGAGCTGGCGGTGCGTGTCAGCATGTTCGACGACGAGATCGAAACGCTGACCCTGTTCGACCCGCTGACCGGCGCCACCAAGCAGCGTGTCGGCCGCTTTACCGTCTATCCCGGCAGCCACTACGTGACGCCGCGCGACACCGTGCTGCGCGCCTGCGAGCAGATCAAGCTGGAGCTGCGCGAGCGCATCGAGTGGTACCAGAAGGAGGGCAAACTGGTGGAGGCGCAGCGCATCGAGCAGCGCACCCGCTTCGACCTGGAAATGCTGTACGAGATGGGCTTTTGCAAGGGCATCGAAAACTACTCGCGCCACTTCTCCGGCCGCGCGCCGGGCGATGCGCCGCCGACGCTGATCGACTACCTGCCGAAGAACGCGCTGATGTTCATCGACGAGAGCCACGTCACCGTGTCGCAGGTCGGCGCGATGTACAAGGGCGACGCCGCGCGCAAGCAGAACCTGGTCGAGTACGGCTTCCGCCTGCCGTCGGCGGCGGACAACCGGCCGCTGAAATTCCACGAGTTCGAACGCCTGCTGCCGCAGACTATCTTCGTGTCCGCCACGCCGGCCGACTACGAGACCACGCACGCCGGCCAGGTGGTGGAGCAGGTGGTGCGGCCAACCGGGCTGGTGGATCCGGAGATCGAGATCCGGCCGGTGGCGACGCAGGTCGACGACCTGCTGTCGGAAATCCGCCTGCGGATGGAGCGCGACGAGCGGGTGCTGGTGACCACGCTGACCAAGCGCATGGCCGAGCAGCTGGCCGACTACTACACCGAGCACGGGCTGAAAGTGCGCTACCTGCACTCCGATATCGACACCGTGGAACGGGTGGAGATCATCCGCGACCTGCGCCTGGGCATGTTCGACGTGCTGATCGGCATCAACCTGCTGCGCGAGGGGCTGGATATTCCGGAGGTGTCGCTGGTGGCGATTCTGGATGCCGATAAAGAAGGTTTTTTGCGTAGCGAGCGCAGCCTGATTCAAACCATCGGCCGTGCAGCGCGTAATTTGCAGGGTCGCGCCATTCTTTATGCTGATAAAATTACCAATAGCATGAGGCGGGCCATCGATGAAACCGAGCGCCGCCGAAATAAACAATTGGCATTTAATGCGGCCAACGGTATTGTGCCGCAGGGTATCAACAAGAAAGTGCGCGACCTGATCGACGGCGTTTACGGCGATAATGCCGGTATCTCGAAACGCAAGAGCGCGCTGTCCACGGTGATACTCGATGAAAAAGCGCTGGCCAAGGAAATCAAGCGCCTCGAAAAGGAAATGCTGGAAGCGGCGCGCAATCTCGAATTCGAAAAAGCCGCCAGCCTGCGTGATCAGTTGAAAGTATTAAAAGAGCAAGCGTGGATCAATCCGTTGTAATCATGAAAAACAAAGTCCTGTCATCCGCCCGTTTCCGGGTGCTGTTCATCTGTACCGGCAACATCTGCCGCTCGCCGACCGCGCACGCCATCTTTGCGCGTGACGTTGGCCGCGCCGGCCTGGCGGCGCAGATCGAGATTGATTCCGCCGGTACCTCGGCCTGGCATGCCGGCGAAACGGCGGACCCGCGCACGGTGGCGGCGGCGCTGCGTCACGGTGTCGACATGCGCGCCTTGCGGGCGCGGCCGTTCCAGCTGCAAGACTGGCAGCAGTTTGATCTGATCCTGGTCGCCGGTTACGATCACTTGGCTCAATTGCGGCGGCTGATGCCGGCGGACTGGCCGGGCGAGCTGGCGCTGATGCTGGCGGATGCCGAGGTGCCGGACCCCTACTATGGTGGGGAGGCCGGTTTTGACACAGTATTCGCCCTGCTGGAGCAGGCGTCGCGCGGCTGGCTGGACAAGGCCAGCGCGCAGTTGTCTGCAATATAACAAAACCTGACGCCGCGCTTTGGCGCCGCCACAAGGGGAAAACATGGTCATGCCGCGTAGGGAAGGGCTGGATTTCAAACCGCTGGAAGTCGCACCCAGTCACAGTGCCGACGCCATCTTGCCGCGCCAGCCTGGACGGGCGGCGCTGGGGCGCCAGGCGGTCATCGCCATCGGATCGTCCACCGGCGGCACCGAAGCGCTGCGGGTGCTGCTGAGCGCGCTGCCGGAGCAGATGCCGCCTATCATCATCACCCAGCACATGCCGGAAATGTTCACCAAGTCCTTCGCCGCACGGCTGGATTCGCTGTGCAAGCTGCGGGTCAAGGAGGCGGAAGACGGCGAGCGCCTGCTGCCGGGCGTGGTCTATATCGCGCCGGGGCACTCCCATCTGCTGCTCAAACCGGCCGGTACCATCGGCTACGCGATCGGTTTGCACCAGGGGCCGCCGGTCAACCGTCACAAGCCATCGGTAGACGTGATGTTCCGTGCTGCGGCCAACGTTGTCGGCCGCAATGCCATCGGCGTGATCCTGACCGGCATGGGGCGCGATGGCGCCTCCGGCATGGGCGAGCTGAAAGAGGCCGGCGCCCACAATATCGCGCAGGACGAGGCGTCCTGCGTGGTGTTCGGCATGCCCAAGGAGGCGATTGCACTCGGCGCCGCACACGAGGTATTGCCGCTCAATAATATTGCCGCGCGCCTGGTGGCGCTGTGCGGGCAGCGCCAGCATCATGATTGAGTCGTTATCCGCTCCTTGTGCCTTCCTGTCTTGAATAGTATTCGGTTACCCATGAAATATTTGCCTGTCCTGGTTGTGGAAGATGATGCCGACCTGCGCGAAGCGCTGGTCGATACCCTGGTGCTGTCCGGTTACGCGGTGCTGGAGGCGGCGGACGGCCAGTCCGCCTTGCAGGTGTTGCGCGACAACGCGGTCGGCCTGGTGGTGTCGGACGCCCAGATGCAGCCGATGGACGGTTACACCCTGTTCCAGCAGGTCAAGGCCACCTATCCGGCTTTGCCCTTCGTGCTGATGACCGCCTATGGCGTGATCGAGCGCGCGATCGACCTGCTGCGCGCCGGCGCCAGCCACTACCTGCTGAAACCGTTCGAGCCGCAGCAGCTGATTGCGGAAGTGGAAAAATATCTGCTGCCGGAGCCCGAAGGCGACGAAGAGCTGCTGGCCTATTCCGCGCCGATGAAGCGCTTGCTGGCCATCGCGCGGCAGGTGGCGCCCAGCGACGCCAGCGTGCTGATCAGCGGCCCCAGCGGCGCCGGTAAGGAAGTGCTGGCCCGCTTCATTCACCGCCATTCGCGGCGTGGCGGGGCGCCGTTTGTCGCCGTCAATTGCGCGGCGATTCCCGACAATCTGCTGGAGTCGACCCTGTTCGGTCACGAGAAGGGCGCCTTCACCGGTGCGGCCAACGTGCTGCCTGGCAAGTTCGAGCAGGCGCAGGGCGGCACCATCCTGCTCGACGAAATCACCGAAATGCCGCTGTTATTGCAGGCCAAGCTGTTGCGTGTGCTGCAGGAGCGCGAGGTGGAGCGTGTCGGCGGCACGCGCACCATCAAGCTGGACATCCGCGTGCTGGCCACCAGCAACCGTGACGTGCAGGAGGAAGTCGCGGCCGGTCGCTTCCGCGAAGACCTGTTTTTCCGCCTCAACGTATTTCCGCTGGCAGTGCCGGCGCTGGGCGACCGCACCGAAGACATCTTGCCGCTGGCGCGAAAATTGCTGGATAAGTATGCTAATGCCGTTTCCAAGTCGCGCCTGACCCTGGGCAAGGACGCGGAGCGTGAATTGACGGCCTATAGTTGGGAAGGTAACATCCGCGAGCTGGATAATGTGATGCAACGGGCGGCAATTCTTGCCGCCGGGCCGGAAGTTTCTGCCGTCGATCTGATGCTGTCGCCATCGACAGTGGTGCTGCCAGAGGTAAGCGGCAGCGTCGCCGAAGCGTCCGATCTGGACATGAAAGCGGTAGAAAAGCGTCACATTCTTGATGCGCTGCAGGCGTGCGGCGGCGTCAAGAAACTGGCTGCAGAACGCCTTGGCATTAGCGAAAGGACGTTGCGCTACAAGCTGCAACGTTATCGTGAAGAAGACGCCGGTCCGGCCTGACGCCACCGGCCTCACTGCAAGAGGTTACTATGTCCACGCAGGGTATCAATCAGCTATTGGGTGAACTGCGCGCCATGTCGTCGCTGGCCGCGGGTCAGGCGCCTGCGGTAGACAAGACCGCTCCCGAAGTCGATTTTTCCGATGTACTCAAGAGCACGCTGGAGCAGGTCAACCAGGTGCAGAGCACTTCGCTTGAGCTGCAAAAGCAGTTTGAACTGGGTGAGGACGGCGTTAACATCCAGGACGTCATGGTGTCGATGCAAAAAGCAAGTCTGAGCTTCCAGACCATGGTTCAGGCCCGCAACAAGCTGGTTTCGGCCTATCAGGAAATCATGAATACGCAAGTGTAGCGCCGTTCGTTTCGAGCTTCGGGCCTGCGGCGGTAAGATCAATAATGAAATAACCACTGTATGGCTGAATTGGTCGATCAAACTGCGCCTGCCTGGAAGGGGCGTGCCAACGAAGCGTTGGCTCGTTTCAATGCCCTTCCCAATAACAAGAAAATCCTGTTCTTCACTGCCATCGCCGCAGTGTTGTCCATCGCGCTTGCCTTGCTGGTGTTCAATCGCGAACCTCCCTACAAAGTACTGTTTACCGGTCTGGCCGATAGTGATGGTGGCCAGGTCACCGCCGCGCTGCAGCAGATGAATGTGCCCTACCAGCTGGGTGACGGTGGGGTGATCTCGGTGCCGAGCGAGCGCGTTTACGAAACCCGCCTGAAGCTGGCGACGCAAGGTTTGCCCAAGGCCGGCGGCGTCGGTTTCGAACTGATGGACAAGCAGAAGTTCGGCATCAGCCAGTTTGCCGAGCAGGTCAATTACCAGCGCTCGATCGAGGGCGAACTGGCGCGCACCATCGAGGCGGTTGCCGTGGTGGAGAGTGCGCGCGTGCATCTGGCGATGCCGAAGCAGTCGGTATTCGTGCGCGACCAGCAGCAGCCGACGGCATCGGTGATGCTGACCCTGCGACCGGGGCGGATCCTGGACGGCGGGCAGATTGCCGGCATCATGCACCTGGTGTCCAGCTCGGTGCCCAACCTGCCGCTGCGCAATGTGTCTATCGTCGATCAGGACGGTAATTTGCTGTCCACGGTGCCGGACCAGAATAACGGCTCGCTTGATCGCCGGCAGCTGGACTATGTACGCCAGATAGAGGCCGACTACACCAAGCGGGTCGAAACCATACTCGAACCGATTTTCGGCAAGGGCAATGCCCGTGCACAGGTGACGGCCAACGTGGACTTTTCCGAGTCGGAGCAGACCTCGGAGAGCTTCCGTCCCAATTCGACGCCCAATCCTTCCGCCACCCGCAGTCAGCAGATCAGCGAGACGCTGGGGCGTGACGCCAACCTGCCGTCCGGCGTGCCCGGGGCGTTGACCAACCAGCCACCATCGCCGGCGTCGGCGCCGCTGACGCTACCTCCCGGTGCCGCGCCCGGTACAGCCACGCTGTCGGGCTTGCCGATGGGGACCGCCTCCGGTTCCTTGAGTCGCGAAATCACCACCAACTACGAAGTCGACAAGACCATCCAGCACACCAAGGCACAGAAGGGCGTGATCAAGCGCCTGACTGCGGCGGTGGTGGTGAACTACAAGATGGTGCCCGACAACCAGGGGGTGCTGAAGGCCACGCCGCTGACGGAAAAAGAATTCGGGCAGATCAACAATCTGGTCAAGGAGGCGGTCGGCTTCAATGCCGAGCGCGGCGATTCGGTCAACGTGGTCAACGCCAGCTTTGCCGATGCGGTACCGGTGCTGACGGTGCAGGACAAGGTGCTGGACTTCGCCAGCAACAATGCCGCCGATTTGCTCAAGTACGGCTTGCTGCTGCTGGCTGTCCTGTATCTGCTGTTCGGGGTGGTGCGGCCTATCATGCGCGACGTGGTGAACCCGCCACCGCCTGAGCCGGTGGGTGAACCTGAGGCCGCGGCCGGCAGTGGCCGTCTGCTGGCGGTTGCGGGCGAAGAGGGTGAGGAGAGCGAGTCGGAGGAAGACAGCGACAACCCATCGCCAAAAGAGCTCCAGCGCCGTGTGTTCGAGGCTAATATGCAAAATGTTCGCGAGCTGGTGAAGTCTGACCCTCGCATGGCCGCGCAGATTATCAAGGAATGGATCAGCTCTGATGAGTGATGTCGGTGTTCGCCGCAGTTCGGTACTGCTGTTCAGCCTTGGCCAGGCGGAAGCGATCGAGGTCTTCAAGTATCTCGGCCCCAAGGAAGTGCAGAAACTCAGCCTGGCCATGGCCGGGCTCAATAACCTGAGCCACGAGGAAGTGGAAAAGGTGGTGTCGCAATTCCAGGAGGAATGCGCGGCCCGCGCCAACTTCGGCGCGACCGACGAGTACCTGCGCAACGTGCTGGTCGAGGCGCTGGGACCGGACAAGGCGGCCAACCTGCTGGACAAGATCTTGCAGGGCAACGACCACAGCGGTATCGAGAGCCTGAAGTGGATGGATCCGTCCTCCGCGGCCGACCTGATCCGCAACGAGCACCCGCAGATCATCGCCACCATCATGGTGCACCTGGACCCGGACCTGTCCAGTGCCATCCTGGCCTACTTCCCGGAGCGGGTGCGCAACGAAGTGCTGATCCGTACCGCGACGCTGGAGGGTGTGCAGCCGCAGGCATTGCGCGAGCTGAACGACGTGCTGACGCAGCTCCTGTCCGGCGCCGATCGTGTCAAGAAGAGCGCGGCCGGCGGTGTTGGCATGACAGCCGAAATCCTCAACTTCCTCGGCTCCAACGTCGAAGCCTCGGCGCTGTCCTATATCCGCGAGTACGATCCGGAGTTGGCGCAGCGCATCCAGGACAAGATGTTCGTGTTCGAGAATATTCTCGAGATCGACGACCGTTCGATCCAGACCATCCTGCGCGAAGTGCAGTCCAACTCGCTGGTCGTGGCGCTGAAAGGCACCAGCCAGGAGCTGAAGGACAAGATCTTCCGCAATATGTCGTCGCGCGCGGCCGAGATGCTGCGGGACGACCTGGAGTCGAAAGGCCCGGTCAAGCTGTCCGAAGTCGAGGCCGAGCAGAAGGAAATCCTCAAGATCGTGCGCAAGCTGGCCGACGAAGGCCAGATCGTGATTGCAAGCAAAGGTGGAGACGAAGGCCTTGTCGAATAACAACGTCATTCCTGCCGAATCGCTGGGGCAGTGGCGCAGCTGGACCATGAGCGAGTTGGGGACTGCTGCGACCGCGCCCGACATCGCGGCGCCGCCCGGGGCGGAGCCCGCGCCTCAGCCGGAGGAGCCCCCTGTCGAGGGGGCTTCGCTCATTATGGCGGAGGCGTCCGAGGAGACGTCGGCACTAGAAACCATGGCCGCGACCGCTTACCCGACCGCAGCCGAGCTGGAGGCGATTCATCAGGAGGCGTGGCAGGCCGGCTACGATGCCGGCTTGCAGGCGGGGACACAGGCAGGCATGCAGGCTGGCGAAGAACGTGGCCGAGCCGAAGGCGCCGAGCGGGCACTGCTCGAGGCGCAGCAGCAGTTCCAGCAGTACTGGCAACCGTTGGCCGCGTTGCAGCAGTCGTTCGAGCAGGAACTGTCGCTGCTGGGCGCGCAGCTGTCGCAGGAGGTATTGTCGCTGGCGGTCAGCTTTGCTGAAAAAATGATAGGCGAGGTGGTGCGGCACGATCCGGCGGTGTTGCGTCCACTGCTGACCGAGGCACTGGATACCTTGGCCGATAGCGTGGCGCAGGTGAAAGTGCAGGCGCATCCGGATGAGCTGGCGACCTTGCAGGCTTTTCTGGGGGAGCAGTATCCGCAGTGGCGCATGCAGTGGCAGGCCGATGCCTCGCTCACGCGCGGTGGTTGCCGTATCGAAACACCGTCTGCGTCCATCGACCTGACGCTGGAAAGTCGCCTGCAGCTGCTACGCAAGGGCTTGGGGCTGGCGGATGAGCATGCTGATTGAGCGGCAGCGCGATTTCTTGCGCCGTTGCGAGCAGGCGCTGCGGCCGCTGCCGGCGTGGCAGACGGAAGGGCGCCTGACGCGGGTGACCGGCCTGGTGATGGAGGCGGTTGGCCTGCGTTTGCCGGTCGGTAGTGCCTGCCAGATCATGGTGTCGGACGACTATCAGGCTGAGGCGGAAGTGGTCGGCTTTGCCGGTGACCGCCTGTACCTGATGCCGCTAAGCAATGTGCACGGCCTGCAGCCGGGGCTTGCCGTGTGCGCGGTGCCCGAGATCCGGCCGCCACTGTATGACGAGCCGGCCGATAGCGGCGGCACGGTACGCATGCTGGGGCGCAAGGTGCCGGTGGGCATGTCGCTGCTGGGGCGGGTGGTGGATTCGCTGGGCCGGCCGCTGGACGGCGGTGCCGAGCCGCTGGCCGAGGCGCTGTATCCGCTATACAGTCAGCCGCTGAATCCGCTGCGACGCTCGCCGGTGCGCGATGTGCTGGATGTCGGTGTGCGCGCGATCAACGGCCTGCTGACGGTGGGGCGCGGCCAACGTTTGGGCCTGTTTGCCGGCTCCGGTGTCGGCAAGTCGGTGCTGCTGGGCATGATGGCGCGCTTCACCCGTGCCGATGTGGTGGTGGTCGGCCTGATCGGCGAGCGGGGACGCGAGGTGAAGGACTTCATCGAGCACATCCTTGGTGCTGAAGGCCTCGCGCGCTCGGTGGTGGTGGCGGCACCGGCGGATTCACCGCCATTGATGCGCCTGCACGGCGCCGCCTACGCGACCGCGCTGGCCGAGTACTACCGCGACCAGGGCCTGGACGTGCTGCTGCTGATGGACTCGGTGACCCGTTATGCGATGGCGCAGCGTGAAATCGCCCTCGCCATCGGCGAGCCTCCGGTCAGCAAGGGCTATCCGCCGTCGGTGTTCGCCAAGCTGCCGCAACTGATCGAGCGCGCCGGTAATGCCGAAGCCGGCGCCGGCTCCATTACCGCGTTCTATACGGTGCTGTCCGAGGGGGACGACCAGCAGGATCCGGTCGCCGATTCGGCGCGCGCCATTCTCGACGGCCACTTCGTGCTGACCCGCGAGCTGGCCGAGTCCGGTCACTACCCGGCGATCGACATCGAGCAGTCCATTTCGCGGGTGATGGTCGACGTCACCACCCCGCATCACGTCAACCTGGCGCGCCGCTTCAAGCAGCTGTTCTCGCGTTACCAGCGCAGCCGCGACCTGATCAACGTCGGCGCCTATGTGCCCGGCTCCGATCCCTTGCTGGACGAGGCGATGCGCCGCCATCTGCAGCTGGTCGGTTTCCTGACCCAGCCGATGAACGAATACCACGACTTTGCCTCCTGCCTGACGCAGCTTGAGCAAGTGCTGACTGCTTAAGGCTAGGCCATGAGCAAATTCGACCTGTTGATCCGGCTGGCCCAAGACAAGCTGGACGAGGCTGCCAAGCGCATGAAACAGGCACAGCAGGCACAAGCGCAGGCGGAGGCGACGCTGCGGCAGGTGGACACCTTTCTGGCCGACTACCAGCAGCGGGTGCTGCACATGGCGCAGCGTGGCCTCGGCGTCGGGCAGTGGCGTGATGCGCGCCTGTTTCTGCTCAAGCTGGAAGAGGCGCGGCAGCAGCAGCAGCACGAGCTGGATCGCTGCGTGCAGCGTTTCTTGCTGGAGAAGCAGGCCTGGCTTGGCCTGCGCAAGCAGTTGAAGTCCTACCAGGTGCTGCAGGAGCGCGAGGCGGAGCGTCTGTGCGTGCGCCAGCGTAAGGCCGAGCAGAAACAGATGGACGAATTTGCCGCCCGTATCGGTGCCCGTGGCAAGGACGAATAGCTCGGCCGCCTGATTGGCACAATTCATGCTTTTGTCAGGCGACGACCACAAGGAGCATGTCTAAATGGCCATTACCGTCCAGTCCGTTTTAAACCTGAGCGATAGCACAGCGACCCCGAGTCAGGGTTATGTCAACACGCCGGACTCCCCGTTTGCCATGTTCTTTGCCAATCAGCTGCAGGCGTTTGCCTTCGGTCAGCCGGGTGTGGTGCCAGCTGGCGACCGAACGCTGCCGGACGACATCGGCCAGCTTCCGCGCGCAACGCAAGATGCGGCCTCGCTGCTGGGGGGGCTGTTCATGCCGGGCGGCGCTGCGGTTAATCCGTCCGCCGGCATGACCGGCAAGGGTGATGCGTCGTTCGCCGCGTTGTCCGATCCTGCTGCCATCGGCGAAGCGCTGGCGGCGGAAGAGTTGGCCGCACAGGTCGCCAGCAAGGGCAAGGCAGGCAAGGGCGTGGAAACGGCCGGCGCCCTGACGGAGTTGGCATCCTTGACCGGTGAGGCGGCGCAAGAAAAAGCGCCGCCGTTGCCGGGTCTGCTGACCGCCGCCGGCAGCGACAAGCGGGCTTTGCGCGCGTTGAAGGATGACGGCCTGTCCGCCGCGGTGGCGGTGCGGCTGGCCATGCGCGAAGCCGAGGCCGGCTCCGAAGTGAAAACCTTGCCGCCGGCGCTTGCCGCCGGGCGGCAGGAATTGCCGACCGACCTGTCGGCCACCGGCGCGGGCAAGGAGCTGAAGGAGGTGCTGCTGGGCGGCACCATGGATCGCAGCAAGCAGTGGGGCGAAGCCTTTGGTCAGCAGGTGGTGAAGGCGGTCGAGCGGCAGCTGGACTCCGCGCGCTTCCATGTCACCCCGGAGAAGCTGGGACCGATCGAGGTCCAGATTTCCATGAACAAGGAGCAGGCACAGATCGTGGTGACCACCTCCAACCTGATGGCCAAGGACATCATCGAGAGTCACCTGCCGGCGCTGTCACGGATGATGGAGCAGGCCGGCCTGCAGCTGGCCGATGCGCAGGTTTCCTCGCAGCAGCAGGGTCAGCAACAGCATGGTCAGCAGGCGCAGCAGCAGCGCGGCCGCAGCCAGCCCGAGGCGATATTGCCGCTGGCTGAGCTGGAGTCCGCCGCGCCGACAGTGTCCGGGCTGAGTGTAACGGCCTGATTGGCCGGCCGTGTCGCAGTCTGACCCAGGGTTGGCCGCAAGCAGGAGGCAGCTTGCGGTTTCCCCGGAAATCTACTAAATGGCTGTTCAACTCGACAAGAAATGGAGAAAATAGGGCTTAAGCATTTCTTTTAAACGAGAGCAGGTATTGTCATGGCCGAAAAAGATAAAAAAGAAGACGTTAAAGAAGCCAAACCCGCGGCAGGGGGCAATAACAAACTACTCTTGGTTGTCATCGTGTTGCTGGTGCTGGTACTGGCCGCGGTGGGCGGTCTGGCCGCCTATGTGTTCCTGAGCAACAAGTCGGCCGCCGGTGCCGATGCCAGTCATGCCACGGCCGAGCATGCGCCGGAAAAGAAAGAGAAAAAAGAAGGTCCGCCGGTGTTCGAGAAGCTGGAACCGTTTGTCGTCAACCTGAGCGGCGGCTCGTCGATGCTGCAGATCGAGCTGCAGGCCGAGCTGGCTGACGAGCATGCCAAGGAAACGCTCAAGTCCTATCTGCCCAAAGTCCGCAGCGCGCTGATCCTGCTGCTGTCGGCCAAGACCGAAGAAGAACTGCAATCGGCGGACGGCAAGGTCAAGCTGAAGGCGCAGATCAAGAAAATCATCAACGAGTCGATGGATGCCGGGGCAGAAGAACCGGTTGAAAACGTGCTCTTCACCTCTTTCATCATTCAGTTGCAGTAATCATGGCTGACGAGATCCTGTCCCAGGAAGAGGTCGACGCGCTATTGCGCGGTGTGACCGGGGAAGAGGACAACGACGGTGCGGACAGCGACAACGGTGGCGTGCGAGCCTATGATATCGGCCGCCAGGAACGCATTGTCCGCGGCCGGATGCCGACGCTCGAGATCATCAACGAGCGTTTCGCGCGCAACCTCCGTATCGGCTTTTTCAACTTCCTGCGCCGAAATGCCGAGATTTCGGTCGGCCCGGTGCGGGTGCTGAAGTACAGCGAGTTCATCCGTAACCTGGTGGTGCCGACCAACCTCAACCTGGTGCACGTCAAGCCCTTGCGTGGCACTGGCTTGCTGATTTTCGACCCGGACCTGGTGTTCCTGGTGGTCGACAACCTGTTTGGCAGCGATGGCCGCTTTCACGTGCGGGTGGAAGGTCGCGACTTTACCCCGACCGAGCAGCGCATTATCCGCAAGATGCTGGAGGTGGTGTTTGCCGAGTACCAGAAGGCGTGGGAGCCGGTGTACCCGATCGAGTTTGTCTACCTGCGTTCGGAGATGAATACCCAGTTCGCCAACATCGCCACCCCGACCGAGGTGGTGGTCGCCGCGACCTTCCATATCGAGCTGGGGGCCGGCGGCGGCGATTTCCACGTCTGCCTGCCGTACTCGATGATCGAGCCGCTGCGCGACTTGTTGGCCAGCAGCATGCAGGCCGACCGTACCGAGGTCGATAACCGATGGATCAACCTGATGCAGCATCAGGTGCAGGCTGCCGAGGTGGAGCTGGTCGCGACTCTGGCACAGACCAAGGTGACCTTGGGTGACATCCTCAATCTCAAGGTCGGCGATGTGGTGATGGTGGATGTGGCGGAGAAGGTGGTAGCCGACGTGTCGGGCATTCCGGTGCTGGAGTGCAGCTACGGCACGGTGTCCGGCAATTACGCATTGAAAGTGGAAACGATACTGTCCGGGGCGCAGGAGCTGTTTGAGCCGCCGCCGAGTGGAGAGCAAGAAGATGAGTGAACAGCAGGGTTTTGATCCGGATTCGGTTGCCGGAGCGGTTGACGAAGAAGTGTCCATGGACGACTGGGCGGCTGCCATGGCCGAGCAGGAAGTGGCGGAAGCCACTGCCGCCGAGGTAAAACCGGCCACCAATCTGTTCCAGGATCTGTCAGGCAGCAGCCAGAGCCAGGCGGCGCCGCAGAATCTGGACATGATTCTGGATATCCCGGTGCAGCTGACCGTCGAGCTTGGGCGAACCAAGATCGCGATCCGCAACCTGTTGCAGCTGGCGCAGGGCTCGGTGGTGGAGCTGGACGGTCTGGCCGGCGAGCCGATGGACGTGCTGGTCAACGGCTGCCTGATCGCACAGGGCGAGGTGGTGGTGGTCAACGACCGTTTTGGTATCCGACTGACCGATATTATTACGCCTGTCGAGCGTATCCGCCGGTTGCAGAAATGAAACGATTGCCGATTGTATTGCTGTTGCTGCCGCTGTCCGTCAGCGCTGCCGTGCCCGCCGCTGCCGCGGGCACTTCGCCTTTGTGGGGCCTGGTGCAGGTGATGCTGGCGCTGGGCCTGGTGCTGGCGCTGATCGTCGGTGCCGCGTGGCTGTTCCGCCGTGTCAGCATGGGCGGCATGCTCGGGCGCTGGCAGCCGGCCAAGGTGGTCAGTGGCGTGATGGTCGGCCCGCATGAGCGGGTCGTGATCGTCGAGCTGGAGGGCCAGTGGCTGGTGCTGGGCGTGACGGCGAAGCAGGTCAACCTGCTGACCAGCATGGCACGGCCGGAAAGTGCGGCCAACGCTGCCGCCGCGCCGGCGACCACGCCACCATTTGCCGAATGGTTGGCCGCAGCCGTGGCCAAACACCGCCGACCTTCATCCAACGATACGCCATGAGCAAATACCAACGATTGGGCATGCTGGCACTGCTGATGCTGCCGCTGGGCGCTCATGCTGCCGGCCTGCCGATGATGACTAGTTCGCCGGATGCGGCTGGCGGGCAAAGCTACTCGCTGAGTCTGCAGATGCTGCTGTTCATGACCGCGCTGAGCTTCATTCCGGCGATGGTACTGATGATGACCTCGTTCACGCGCATTATCATCGTGCTGTCGCTGCTGCGTCAGGCGATGGGGACCATGCAATCGCCGCCGAACCAGGTGCTGATCGGGCTCAGCCTGTTCCTCACCATCTTCATCATGTCGCCGACGCTGGACCAGGTGTACACCAATGCCTGGGTGCCGCTGTCGGAGAACCGGATGTCGTTCGAGCAGGCCGCGACCGAGGCGGCCAAGCCGATGAAGGCGTTCATGCTGACACAGACGCGGGAGAAGGATCTGGCCTTCTTCATCGAGATCTCGCGCTCGCCGGCACCGGCGACCCCGGCCGAGGTATCGCTGAAGACGCTGATCCCGGCCTTCGTGATCAGCGAACTGAAAACCGCGTTCCAGATCGGTTTCATGGTGTTCATCCCGTTCCTGATCATCGACCTGGTGGTGGCCAGCATCCTGATGGCGATGGGGATGATGATGGTGTCGCCGGTGATCATCTCCCTGCCGTTCAAGATCATGCTGTTCGTGCTGGTCGATGGCTGGACGCTGCTGCTCGGCTCGCTGGTGCAGAGCTTTGGCGGGAGGTAGGCCATGACGCCAGAATCGGTCATCACCCTGATCCAGAATGCGCTGTTTATCCTGATCATCGTCGCCGCGCCGCCGCTGGCTGTGTCGCTGCTGGTCGGCCTGCTGGTCAGCATCCTGCAGGCGGCCACCCAGATCAACGAGATGACGCTGACCTTCATCCCCAAGCTGATCGCCATGTTCCTGGTGCTGGTGCTGGCTGGGCCGTGGATGCTGACCACGCTGATGGACTACACCACGCAGCTGTTCCAGAACATTCCACTGGCCATCGGCTGACATGTTCGCCATCAGCGATGCCCAGATCAACCTGCTGGTTGCCTATTTCATCTGGCCGTTCTCGCGCATTCTCGGCGTACTGCTGGCCGATCCGCTGTTCGCCTCGCGCAGCATTCCGCGCCGCTTCAAGGCCGGTTTTGCGCTGCTGCTGACGCTGCTGGTGGCGCCGCTGCTGCCGCCGCTGCCGACAGTGCCGCTGGTGTCGGCGGCCGGTGTGCTGATCGTGCTGCAGCAGTTGCTGATCGGCATCATCATCGGCTTCGTGATGCGCATCGTGATCACTGCGGTGGAGCTGGCCGGCTTCATCATGGCGACGCAGATGGGCCTCGGCTTCGCGATGTTCTTCGATCCGCAGCACGCGGCGCAGGTGCCTGCGGTGTCGCGGGTGTTGACCGTCCTCACCACGCTGCTGTTTTTGGCCTTCGATGGCCACCACATCCTGCTCACCGCGCTGATGGACAGCTTCGACAAGATGCCGATCGGCGTCAGCGTGCCGGCGCTGTCGCTGCGCCTGCTGGCGGAGTGGGGGAGTCACCTGTTTCTGTGGGGGCTGTGGTTGTCACTGCCGGTGGTCGGCAGCCTGCTGGTGACCAACCTCGCCATCGGCGTGATGACGCGGGCGGCGCCGCAGTTCAACGTGTTTTCCTTCGGTTTTCCGCTGACGCTGATGATCGGCTTCATCGCGCTGTACCTGGTGCTGCCGTTGCTGGAGCCGGCGATCTCGCAGATTTACCGCGACGGTTTCGGCTTTATCAGCAAGCTGCTGATCGCGCCCTAGCTTTTTGCTAAAATCGGCACCCTGCGTTATCCGATTCATTTTGCGGCGTGCACGCGGTACGCCGCCGACTTTTACTCGATTGAGGCTGCTATGGCTGGTCACAGCAAATGGGCGAACATCAAGCACAAGAAAGAACGCGCTGACGCCAAGCGCGGCAAAATTTTTACCCGCCTGATCAAGGAGATCACGGTGGCGGCCAGAATGGGCGGCCCGGACCTGGATTCCAACCCGCGCCTGCGCCTGGCGGTGGACAAGGCCTGGGATGCCAACATGCCGAAGGACAACGTGCAGCGCGCGATTGACCGTGGCGCCGGCACGCTGGAAGGCGTCGACTACATCGAGTGCCGTTACGAAGGCTACGGTATCGGCGGGGCGGCGGTGATGGTGGACTGCCTGACCGACAACAAGACCCGCACCGTGGCCGACGTGCGTCACGCCTTCTCCAAGTACGGCGGCAATATGGGCACCGACGGCTGCGTGGCCTTCCAGTTCACGCACTGCGGCTATCTGGTGTTTGCGCCGGGCGTGGACGAGGACGGCCTGATGGAAGCGGCGCTGGAAGCCGGCGCCGACGACGTGATCACCAACGACGACGGTTCGCTGGAAGTGATCACCGGCCCTTACGAATTCAGTGCCATCAAGGCGGCACTGGAAAAGGCCGGCTACAAGTCGGAAATGGGCGAGGTGACCATGCGCCCGCAGAACGAGACCGAACTGACCGGCGACGACGCGGTGCGCATGCAGAAGCTGCTCGACGCGCTGGAAGACCTCGACGACGTGCAGGATGTCTACACCTCGGCGGTGATGGACGAGTAATCCCGTGCCTCATTGAAAAAGACCTGCTATCGAAGTCTTATACCCTAATGGCACATATTCAGGCTAGCGAGCAGCTAGGCTCCATGTAAACACTGCGTTCTTGGTGGTGTAGCGCTGTATGTATGAATACATCCTAATACATACAAACTTTATGGGCCGGAGGAAACTCTGGCCCTTTTCATTACAGCGTACGCTTATCCAGACAAGTGGGTTGTAAGGGGATGTCTCGAGCCGACCCGAAGCAGTCATCTGGACATTGATGATGCAAGACCGTTACCGACCTACTGCGGGCACAACTTCACCGACAGACGCGTGTCCTTTTGAAAGCAAAGCTGCCGCTCAGTGATTTATCTGAGCGGCAGCACATCGGCCATAGCTGTCTTTCGCTTACCCAAATAAAGACGACTGCTTTCATATTGAAAGCAGCCGTAAAAGTATCCGGTACTGGAACCCAAGACCGACGGTTTCCGCAACTATGCGGCACCAGGACTGGAAGGCGTCATGGGCGAGTTGTTGCTCGACAAGGCACAGCTGCTGATGCTGAACGCGCCGGAGATGACAGTGTTGATCGGCGGCCTGCGCGCGCTGAACGCCAACAGCGGCCAGACCCCGCATGGCCTTCTGACCAAGCGGCCGGAAACGCTGAGCAATGACTTCTTCGTCAACCTGCTCGACATGGGCACCAAGTGGCAGCCGGGCAGCACCGCCGGCGTACTGGAAGGGCGCGATCGCCACAGCGGCGAGTTGAAGTGGACGGCAACGGTAGTGGATCTGTTGTTCGGCTCCAACTCGCAACTGCGGGCGCTGGCCGAGGTGTACGCCAGCAGCGATGCCGGGCAGAAATTTGTCAGCGACTTTGTCGCCGCCTGGAACAAGGTCATGCACCTGGATCGCTTCGAGCTGGCATAAGCCGCGCCGCCTGCGGCCAACCTGCAACGAACAGGGCAAACCCGGTCATGGTTTGCCCTGTTTTTTCTCCGGGCAGATCCCCGTCAGATCAGCAACGTCAGCTTCTCGCTGAGCCGGCAATCGACCGCGCTTGCGGAGCGCGCGCAGCGTCGTATTTCCTGGATCAGACAATCGACAAAGCATTTTGCCGCCACACTGCGGGTGGTATCGCGCCGGCTGATGATGCCGAGCTTGCCGGTTTCGAACTGCTGCTCCAGCGTCATCACCCGGATCCACTCCAGCATCGGCTCCGCCACCAGCAGCGGCTCGGGGCAGTAACTGAACATGTCGGCATGGCGCACCAGCGATAGCAGCAGGGTCAAGGAATGCGCCCTGACCAGCCGCTGCTCATCGATCTGCGCGCCATGCTGCCAGAACAGGTTGTGCATGAACGGCTCGTAGGAAGTCGGGCTGTAGTTCACCACCCAGTCCGCTTCCAGCAGTTGGTGCAGCGAGCTGCTGTTTTCCAGCGGGTGCCCTTGCCGGGCGATCACCACATTCTGGTACAGCAGCAAGTCTTCGCACTCGAACTCCTGTGCCGGCATGGCGGGAATGTGGGGCGCGACGACAAAATCCAGCTCCCCGTTGCGCAGCCTGGGCAGCGACACCGCCGACAAGCCTTCGAACAGCTCCAGCCGCACATGCGGCATCTTGGCGCGAAAGCGGCGCACCACAGCGGGCAGAAAAGTCAGCTCGATAAAGGGGGTGACACCGACGCTCAAGCGCCCTTCGGCATGGCCGCGCAGCAGCGACAGCTCTGCCTCGGCCCGCTCCAGCTGGCCGACGACAAGCCGGGCATGGCTAAGCAGCGCCGCACCAAACTCCGTGAAAGTCACACCGCTGACATGCCGGATCAGCAGCGGCAACTGCTGCTGCGCCTCCAGCTCGCGCACGGCTTTGGTCAGCGCCGCCTGCGACAGGCCAAGCCGGCGCGCCGCGCCACGGATACTGCCGCAATCGGCAATCGCCACCAATGCCTGCAGTTGATGAAGTTTCATCTCGCCCCCCCTGACAACCTTAGGTAATCAAGATAACAAAACTGGTTCTCCCGAAACAAAAAATCGTCAATTAAGATGATTTTCAGCAGCCCCGCTTTCCTGTGGCGGCAACGAGGAGACACAACATGACAGACCCGGTCCTGCCAGGCATCCGTGCCATCGAAAAAGAGATGGTCGAACTGCGCCATCAGATCCACGCCCACCCCGAGCTCGGTTTCGAGGAGTTTGCCACCAGCGATCTAGTCGCCGAATGTCTGAGTGCCTGGGGTTACCAGGTACACCGCGGCCTGGGTGGCACCGGCGTGGTCGCTACGCTAAAAAACGGTAATGGTGACAAACGGCTGGGCTTGCGCGCCGACATGGACGCGCTGCCGATTGACGAGGCCACCGGGCTGCCCTACGCCAGCCGCCATGCCGGCAAGATGCACGCCTGCGGCCATGATGGCCATACCGCCACCCTGCTGGCCGCCGCCAAGTATCTTGCGGCCAACCGTGATTTCAACGGCACGCTCAATCTGATTTTCCAGCCGGCGGAAGAAGGCCTGGCCGGTGCCCAGAAAATGCTGGAAGACGGGCTATTCGACCGCTTCCCGTGCGATGCGGTCTTTGCCCTGCACAATATGCCGGGCTACCCGACCGGACGCTTCGGCTTTCTGCCCGGCGCCTTCATGGCCTCGTCGGATAGCGCCATCATCAAAATCAAGGGCTGTGGCGGACACGGCGCCATGCCGCATGAAGCGGTGGACCCGGTTGTGGTCTGCGCCTCGCTGACCATGGCGCTGCAAAGCGTGGTGGCACGCAATGTGCCGCCGCTGGAAACCGCCATCGTCACCGTGGGTGCGATCGTCGCCGGGCAGGCACCGAACGTGATTCCGGATAACGCCGAAATGCGGCTGTCGATCCGCTCGCTCAACCCGGCGGTGCGCGAACTGCTGCAACAGCGCATTACCGCCCTGGCCGAAGCCCAGGCCGCCAGCTTCGGCGCACAGGCAGAGGTCGACTACCAGCGGCGCTATCCGGTGCTGGTCAACACTGCCGCCGAGACTGAACTGGCCAAAGCCGTGGCACGCGACTGGCTGGGCGAAGACGGCCTGATCGACAACATGACACAGCTCACCGGCAGCGAGGATTTCGCTTACCTGCTGCAGCAATGTCCCGGCTGCTACCTGATTGTCGGCAATGGCGACGGCAAAGGGGGCTGCATGGTGCATAACCCGGGTTACGACTTCAACGATGAAATCCTGCCGCTGGGCGCGACCTACTGGGTCAAGCTCACCCAGCAGTTTCTGGCCTGATCAGTTTTACCCCGACCGGATCAGCCAAAGAGCCGCGACCGGTCAACCATAACAATTACAAAGCACCTGAATGCAGTGACCCCAAGTCAACCAAGAGAAACTTACCATCATGTCTACCAGCCTCACTACGCCGGCTCAAGCCGTCGGACGCACACTCGACCGCCCGGGCAAAAAGCGCGCCAGCGTGCGCTCCATCGCCGCCATTACCCTGGGTAATGGCCTGGAGTTCTTCGACTTCACCGTCTACACCTTTTTTGCCACCCTGATCGGCCGGCTGTACTTCCCGGTTGACTCCGCCTTTGGCCAGCTGATGCTGTCTCTGGCGACGTTCGGCGTCGGCTTCGCTGCACGCCCTTTGGGCGGTATCGTTATCGGCGCCTATGCCGACCGTGCCGGGCGCAAACCGGCGCTCATGCTGACGCTCTGGCTGATGGCGCTTGGCTCCGCTATTTTCGTGGTGACCCCGAGCTATGCACAGATCGGGCTGGCGGCACCGGTGCTGATTGTGGTCGGCCGGCTGCTGCAAGGCTTCGCCATTGGCGGCGAACTTGGCGCCTCGACATCGCTGCTGCTCGAATATGCCGACGACAACTCCCGCGGCTACTACGGCAGCTGGCAGCTATTCAGCCAGTCGCTGAGCATTCTGCTGGGCTCGGTGTGCGGGCTGGCGCTGACGAACTTCCTGTCAACCGAGGCGCTGGAAAGCTGGGGCTGGCGGATTCCGTTTGTACTGGGCATGCTGGTGGTACCGGCCGGCCTGTACATCCGGCGGCATCTGCACGAAACCGCCGATACCTCCAATGCATCCGAAGGACTGGGTAGCGTAGCGGAAGTCTTCGGGCCGTATCGCCGCCAGCTGGTAGCCGGCGTCCTGCTGGTGATTGGCGGCACCGCCGCTAATTACATCATCCTCAACTACCTGACCAACTATGCCGCCACGGTGCTGGGCATGCCGCTCAAGCTGGCAATGTGGGCCGGGCTGACCGGCGCGGTGGTATCGATGCTGATGGCACCACTGGCAGGCATACTTTCCGATCGCATCGGGCGCAAACCGTCCATCCTGTGGCCCCGCCTGGCCCTGCTGGCGATCATTTATCCGGCATTCGTGCTGTTGAATGCCCATCCCACACTACCAACCCTACTGACAGTCACTGCCGGCCTGGCGCTGATACAAGTGCTACACACTGTGCCTTCGGTCGTCATCCTGCCCGAGTTGTTCCCGCGGCGGGTACGCGCTACCGGCATGTCACTGGTTTACTGTATCGGGGTGCTGCTGTTCGGCGGCTTCGCACAGTTCATCGCCACCGGACTGATCCGCCTGACTGACAACCCGAATGCACCGGCGCTGTATGTCATCGGCTGCGGGCTGCTGTCGCTGATTGGCTGGGCGATGGTGCGCGAAACAGCCGGTCGACCGATCGAGTAAGCCGCAGCCCGCGCTGACTCACAGTTAAAGCGATGTGATGGTAAACCGGCTGTAGCAACAGGCTAAAGAGCGGAGTCTTCTTTAATCGCGCAAATATTTGGTACTCAGTCTACGCACGAGAAGCAACGCCGGTCTTTTTTCTTTTGAACAGCCGTTTGAAGTCTGAAGCGGACGTAGTCACAATGTCTGTGACCGTCTGCTTTGGCCGAGTTGTACGCGTAAGGCTTCCGTCAGGTATCAGAGTGCAGCTGCTGTTCAAATGACTGCTCTGCCAATCTGCTGAACGGCAACTACTAGCCGTGCAGCCAAAAGGGCCCCCCAGACCTGCATTCGCCTGGAGGCAGTTGCCATCATTTCAGTCACCCAGCACCTTGCGAATTGCTCGAGCAAAGCCGACCTCGAACACCGTCCGACCGCGCTCGTTAACGATTTCGCCATGGCTGCCTTCCCGCAGGCCACGTTCTTCCAGATAGGCTGGGGAAACTGCCTTCTGCAAGGCTTCGCGTTCGGAGGGTGTTAGCTGTGCTGATAGCGCGAGCACGGTCACCGGCTGCATTCCGGGCGCAGCAGAAACTGTGGCACCCAGCGGGCGTCGGTCCACGGTCACCTGTGTGTTGGCTTTGAGGGTGTTGAGCTGCGCCTTCAGCTTGTCTCGCTCGCTGATGATGGCCTGCATGATGGAGCGAATGGCGGGGTCCTCGATACGCATTAAGTAATCATGACTCGCCAGTGTCTTGGTCGGCTTGGGGGCTGGCGGCCCAGCGTAGGCTGCCCAGGCTTCGATGAGCGCTTTGTAGTCGGCAGACTGGGCGTTGTAGAGGGCCCGGCCCTTCATGATGCCTTCGGCCTCGACCAAGCGGCCGATAGCCGATAGCGAGAAGTCGCGCGAACCCGCTTCATTTTGCTTGCGGCAAAGCTCGTGCATTCTCGTCAGATTGTTGCGGCGGTTCGAGCGCTCGGCCTTTGAAAGCAGCGACTCCAGTACCGCATCCGGGTGGATATCAGTTCTACTACTCATTCATCACTCCCAAGAAGGGTCTGGCGCCCGAGCGGGAACGCTTGTGCACGATTGGACGCGGGCAGCAGCGTGGCAAGGTCGAGGTCAAAGTGCTCACTGAGGCGCACGCCCGCATCCATCAGGCCAATCACTTCACGCTGGCCAAGCGCAGGGTTCTGCGGATTCATCTGTGTAGCGAGATGGCGCATGAAGGCATTACCGACGCGTAGCTGCTCGTCTTCACTCAGCAGCATAAACACAGGTGGCAAATCGTCGCGATAGAGGACGGCATCAAGGAGCTGGCTGCGGCGAAACACCGCCTTGCCCGGCTCTAGGTCAGGGTAGATTTCGACGTTTTCGCAGACGCCAGCGAGTTGCAGCAACTCCGACTCGGTTTCCTCGAAGACTGTCTGCACATCGCAGAGGGTGCCGGCGGCCACCAATTGCATGCCGTCACTATTGCGTGCTTCGAGTGCCGCCTTACAGCGTTCGATGAGGCGCCAACAGGCCACCAGGTCTTCAGCCAGGTCGCTAAAGCGCTTCATCGCGCTCTCCCACAGCCGCTCAGCCTGCCGGTAGGCATCCAGCCGGGCGAAGGGCTGACCGGCCTCTTCCGCATCGACTTTGTCCTTCTTCAGGGCCTGTAGGTCATTTTCACGGGCCAGGCAGGCGTTGCGCGCCTCGTCGAAGTGGTAGCCGAGCGTGTTGAAGTGGGCGGCCAGTGCCGGCAGGTAATGCGGCGCGGTCACAAACCAGCGGCATCGCACGCAATTACGGCTACCGCCCGGCACCGGCCCGTATTTGGGGGCTGAAGCTGAGCCAAGGTTTGGCCCGCCGTTGTAGCAGCCGCCCACGCAACTGTTGTCTTCAGCCTCGCTGGTATTGCCACCAACCAGACAGAGTCCGTGGTGCATCGGCATCCAACCCACCGGGTTACGCGCCGCCGGATGCTGCGGAATGGCAGCCGCGAGTGAGGGTACGCTGTTGCAGATGGCCTGCTCCAGCAGGACCTTGTGCTCGGTGTCGAGCAAGAAGTTCTGGATGCTTGCGTCCTTGGCCGCCTCCAGTCGCTCGGCGGCACCAAGCAGTACGTCGCGGACATGCGTCGCGCCGGGCTTGGTGTAGTAGAGCGTCATCAGCAGGCGGCTGTGGCCAACCAGCTTTTGCAGGATGGGAAACGGCACCTGACCTTCGAGCGCCAATGCGGTGATGAGGGAGACGCGTAGGCTGTGCAAAGGAAACAGGGTCGTCTGGCCATTGTTCTGCTCTTCCCGCGGCGGCAGGAAGCAAATCGGTGTGCCGTTGCTATGGGTCTCTCTCCGGTCAGCCAGTCGCAATTCCAGTGCTTCAAGCAGGCGGAACCAGCCTGAGAACATCAGCTTATCCGACAGGGGGAAATTATGTTCGCCGTCGCGTGCTTCTGGCAGGCGGAAGAGGAAACAGGCGTCGGGGTAGCTCGCTAGCTGTACATCACTCTTCGCATTGAGGTGGCGACCATCCAGTTCCGACCACGACGTTCGCCGAGAGACTGGGTTGTACTTCTCCTGCCAGTTGCGCAACTTCTCCAGCCAGTAAAAGACATCCTGATGCACCGGCCCGCCGAAGGACCACGGCAACACGTAGCCCTTCTCGGGACCCGACTTGGCGATGTCCGCGGTCTTGTTGGTGTTGATGTAGAGCACGGTCGGGACCGCCTCGCCATCGGCGAGCGGCGCGCTGCGGCGAAACACCCCCTGTTGCAGGGGACGCCGTTCGCTTCCTTGTGCGAGCCGGCTTGAGTTCAATGCCCAGTCGCCGTCTGCGTAACGCCAGGTATCCGCTTCGCCCGAGTCGAGCATCCGTACCTGAAAGGTGCGTAGCGGCAGGATGAGCTTGGTCAGGAGTGCCACCCAGCGCACCGGGCTCCACATTTCCAGGCGCGTTCCGTTCCTCATCGGGCGCTCGCGCCACACGCAGTCCGGGTCGTTTAGGTCAATCTGTTCCTCGGTCACCTCGAACCAGTCGGGCGCGGTAGTCCCGCGTGAGCCTATTTCGCGACCTAACGCAGCCTGCGCCCACTGCCAGTCACGGAAGTGCGGCCCCGCCGCCAGCATCTGGCGTAGCTCGTCGATGTAGCCGTAAGGGAGCGGGGAATGCACGCTCTCGTCGCGCCGAGGCAGGCTGCCGGTGGACATCCGGGGCACCGGATTGTGGAAAGCCGGCGAGACCACCGGCTGGCCATGGTCGGTGGCTTCGCTGAAGTCGCGCAGCAGCACGAAATGCAGGAAGGCATGGGTATAGTTGTTGTATTTGATGCCTCCCGCCGAATCAGGGCATGCCGTCCGGTAGAAGTCGGGCAGAACGGTGGTGCGCGCCAGGAACACTGCTGGGTCGAGCGGTAAGGATTGCTGGACGAGGTAGCGCTCTAAGAAAGCCACCAGCGCCGCGAGCCGGTCGCTAACCCCGCGCGTTTCGCCTTGCAGCCACGCGACCGCCAGAACGCGCCACGGTTCGAGCTGCGGATACTCCCGCGCAACCCACCCGAGGGAGGCGTCCGTCTCGCGCTTAATCCCTTTTTTCTTGAGTGCTGGGAGGGTAGCGGCTTCCGATTCGGACGTTTTCTTCTTTTCGATCATGGCGAATCCTCAGTCGTTAGGTCCCATCCCTGGGAGCAACAGGCCGGAGGTAGCCGGCGTAAGGGTGTGTGTGGTCCGAAGCCGTTGAGCCGCAGCCGCCAGCGCCGCCAGCGCCTCGCGGGTGTTCGGCTGGGTGTAGACTTCCTGACTTACTGGCGAGGCGTGGTGCATGAAGCGGCGGATGAGCGCCTTATCGATACCCGCATTCATGAGGCGCCGGCCATAGGCGTGGCGGTGACCGTGGGGCGTCGTACCCAGCGCTTTGCTGACCGAAAGGCCGATACGCTCGCAGGCGGCGGCATGGGCCTTGTTGTACTGGCTAAGGCAGTACATCCCGCCGGCCGGCTCGCGGGTCAGGTTGATGAATGCGAAGGGGTGGTCGCGGTCGAAACGAGCGACTTGCTCCAGATAGCGGTGCCAAAGTTGCAGGAACCACTCGCCATACTCCGGCAGGAACCAATACGCCTGCTTGTAATAAGGGCCGTCGTGCATGCCTCCCTTCCAGCCTGCATGCTGGCTTGCCAGGAGTTCGTTACGTGGTGCGAGGCCAAAGGCACTGGAGAGGTATTCAGCCCGATTCCCCTTGCGTGGCCGACCCTGTTCGTCGCGCCAATCCGCCGGGGCTGCACCGTGACTGGGGTGGTGAATGCGGACCACCACCTCGCGGGGGTTGGCAGGGTTTGGCACCACATCCTGTATGTAGAGATGGAAGGGCTCAGACTCACGGAACCCTGCGCCGTGCAAGAGCAGGGTAATGAGCATGCCACGGTAGTCCTGTCGCCCGGCCGCACGGAATCCCTTGACCAGCAACTCCTCGAAGCGCTCTTCTGGGAAGGCGGGAGGCTCTCCTTTTTCGACCTTGGGCAGACGTTGGCTGCGTACCCGGTGCCCAGTTGCTGCGGGGGATGCGTTGGCTGCCCAGGTGTGTCCAAGAAAAGCGCGGTTGCGTCGGTACTGATAGGCCGCCTCGTCAGCTTGCCGGTCAAAGGCACCCCCGGCGTAGCGGGGATTAAGCTTTGCAGCCTCGGGACGCATTTCGCCGAGCCAGTCGAAGAAGTCGGAGAGGTGGGTGACGATGTGTGAAGCGTCGTGTGGCGAACGAGGTGCCCAGCAAAGGTTACTCGGGTCAAGTCCCGTCTCGCGGCTGAAGGTTCCGGTGTATAGCCGTTGGGCGAAGTTCTGGAACAGGCGGAAGCCTTCACACTCTTCGGGGTTGGCCTGAAGGTACTCAAGGAATATTCGTACTGAACGAATAACTTTTGTCATCCAGGTAAGGCTGCGGTCGTGGCTGCGGTGGAGGCAATAGTCGAGCAGTGGCTCCAGCACGCCGGCCGGCGTCAGCAAGGCGGGAATCTCTGTGTAGACGCCCGTGGCATCGGAGTAGACGCGTGCTTTGACAGTTACGAACATTACATCACCTCAACCCTGCACCTATGTGGCACTACATTGATTCTACATAAAATGTTTTTTATGGTATAGCTACATCTCTGTGAAGACAAAAAAACACCCCTGCGAAAGGGGTGTTGTAGAGAAATCACAACAGCCAACCGCTTACTATGTATTCCCAGTTGGGGGTAATAACGCGTGGCAGGTCTTTTTTTATGTCTGCCGCCGGCAAGGTTGGCCGCACGGCTTGCGGCCAACCTTGCGGCTCAGAACACCGATTCGCCGCTGCGGGTGGTGAAGCGGTCCAGCGCCTCCAGGGAGGCCAGCGAGTTGCCGCGTGAGTCCAGCCCCGGGCTCCACACCGCGATGCTCATCTTGCCCGGCAGCACCGCCAGGATGCCGCCGCCGACGCCGCTCTTGCACGGCAGGCCGACGCGGTAGGCGAATTCGCCGGCGGCGTCGTAGGTGCCGCAGGTCAGCATGATGGCGTTGATCTGCTTGGCCTGGCTGCGCGTCAGGCGCTGCACGCCGCTGACCGGCGAGGCGCCGTGGTTGGCGAGGAACAGGCCGGCGCGCGCCAGCTCGGTCACGCTCATCCGCAGGCTGCAGGCGCGGAAGTAGTGCGCCAGCACCTGATCGACATTGTTGTGCAGGTTACCGCAGCTCTTCATGAAGTGCGCCAGCGCCGCGTTGCGGTGGCCGTGCTCCGATTCCGACGCCGCGATCACGTAGTCGAAATCCAGCGCCGGCTGCGCGCTTTCCTCGCGCAGGAAGTCGCGCAGCGCGCTGCTGGAGTCGCCGATCTGGCTCAGCGCGATGTCGGTGACCACCAGCGCGCCGGCGTTGATGAACGGGTTGCGCGGTACGCCCTGTTCGTACTCCAGCTGCACCAGCGAGTTGAACGGGTTGCCGGACGGCTCCTTGCCGACGCGCTGCCACAGCGCGTCGCCGTACACGGCCAGCACCCGCGCCAGCATGAAGGCCTTGGAGATGCTCTGGATGGAGAAACGCTTGTCGCTGTGGCCGGTGGCGTACAGCTGGCCGTCCAGCGTCGCCACCGCCATCGCGAATTGTTGCGGGTCCTCGCCGGCCAGTGCCGGGATGTAGTCGGCGGGCGCGGCCTGCGCGAGGTAGGGACGGACATCGGCGGCGATGTCGTCGATCAGTTGTTGGATGTTCATGGTTTGCTATCGGTCAGGTGTTGTTGTGGGTACGACCCCGGCCAGCCGGGTGGTCTGTGCCACCTCGTACTGGCCGGTCATTTCCGCCGGCAGCCGCTGGCTGCCAGCCGAATCGGGGGCCGTTCAGGACGGCAGGGTCTCGGGCGCCCACTCCGCGACAAACACGTCACGGAACTGGTACAGCCATTGCAGCCGCGTCTCGGCCAGTTCGCGGCCGGCGGCGGTCTGCATGGTGGCGGGCAGGGTGGCCAGCTTCACCGCGATGTGGTCCAGCGCGTAGGCGCGGTCGTCCAGTGGTCGCTGCACGGCGAGCACATCGTCGCTGGCGGCCAGCGCGCTGTTCATGCGCCCGGCGGTGTAGAACAGCCGCGCCAGGCCGACGGCGCCGAGCGCATCGAGGCGGTCGGCATCCTGCACGATCTGCGCTTCCAGTGTGTGCGGTGCGATATTGGCGGAAAAGCTGTGCGCCTCGATGGCGTGAGTTACCGCCGGCAGCCGTGTCGCATCGAAGCCGGCTGCGGCCAACCTTGTGCTGGCCAGCGCCGCCGCCTGGCGCGAGGCGAGGTGGCGCTCGGGGTGGTTCTTGGGCAGGTTGACCAGGTCGTGCAGGTAGCAGGCCACCATCACCACCAGCGCGTCGGCCTGCGGGTAGCTGGCCAGCAGCTGCCGCGCCGCATGCCAGACGCGGCCGAGGTGATTCAGGTCGTGGGCGCCGTCGTCGCCGGCCTGTTCGCGTGCCAGCGTGAGGCAGAAGGCTTGCCAGTGGTGCAGGTCTTGCATCGTCGATTCCTTGCAGCGGGGCGGTATTAGAGGGCGCGGCGGGCGGGCTTGTCAATGCGCGTTGCAGCATGCGGGGATGCTTGTCGCGGCAGGCCAATGGTTGGCCGCAACGGTGGCGGGCTGCGGCGGCTCAGTCGCGCACCGGGCCGCGCAGCGACTTGATCTTGCCGCGCAGGCTCTTGCTGTCCATGCGCCGCTGCCGCGCGCCGTAGCTCGGCTTGCTGGCACGGCGGGCTTTCTGCTCGTGGCTGACGCTGTCGACCAGCTGCTGCAGCCGTTGCAGCGCGTCCTGCCGGTTCTGCTCCTGGGTGCGGTATTGCTGCGCCTTGATGATCAGCACGCCGTCCTTGCTCAGGCGCTGGTCCTGCAGCGCGAGCAGGCGCTCCTTGATGTGCTCCGGCAGCGTCGAATCGCGGATCACGAAGCGCAGGTGGATGGCGGAGGACACCTTGTTGACGTTCTGGCCGCCGGCACCCTGCGCGCGCACGGCGCTGATGTCGACCTCCTGCGGCGAAACCGGATACTTGCTCATGCGGCCAACCTTTGGCCAGCGGCCGGCGCGGGGGTGATATCGATAGCAGCAGTCATGATTTCGGCTTTGCGCGGGGATTGGGCATAATGCGGCGATGCCGCAGGGTGCGGGATAACCGGATTCTAGCGCCTTTGCGAGGGGTGCGTACGAAGGGGGAGTGATGACTGATTATCTGCAACAGGCCGGGCTGGCCTTGTCCGAAGCCCAGCTGGCCGCCGCGCAGCAGGCGCTGTCGGTTGCGCTGGCGGCAATGCCGGCCAAGGACTATCCGGACTTGTACCGTTATCCGGTGCCCAAGCTGGGCGAGGGTGGCAGCTGCTCGCTGGTCGACGAGCTGGAGGCCGAGCCGTGGGACATCGCGCCGCAGTTCGGTGGCGAATCGCCGCGGCTGGCGCAACGACTGCAGGCGCTGCAGGCCTTGCTGGACGCGGTGCTAGTGCAGATGCCGGCCGACTGGCTGGGCGTGTACTGCCGGCTGCCGCGCCCGGAGGCCGACGTGCTGCTGAAGCTCGCCTACCGTGGCCTGCCCAGCCGTGCCGAATTCCCGCTGAGCGAGGCGTTTGCCGCCGCGAGCAACAACAGCAAGGTTGGCCGCAGCGGTCGCGGCGTGGTGATCGATGATGTGCGGCAATGGCAGAGCGAGGGCGGTGCCTACTACGAGTGCGACCCCAAGGTGCGCAGCGAGGTGTGTCTGCCGGTGTTTGACGAAGCGGGCGCGGTGATCGGCATCCTTGATGCCGAGTCGGCGCAGCCGGGGTTCTTCCATGCCGGACACCAGGCCACGCTGGCGGCGCTGGCCTGCGCGCTGTCGGCGCACTTCGTCGACCTGCGGGCGCTGGCCAAATCGGCGGCGCCGGCTCTTTAAACTGCAGGCGTCCGCCCCCACTATTCTTCAGATCAATGCACAACAAGTGGAAGCCAACGTGACTCAGCCTGATTCTCCGGTGCGCGTCGATTATGTCGCAACCTGCCAGTTACCCACGCAGTGGGGTGTTTTCGACATGCACGGCTTTGAAGAGGTCGGAGGGCGCGAGCACGTGGTGCTGACGCTGGGCGAGGTGAGCGCCGGCACGCCGCTGACACGGATCCACTCCGAGTGCCTGACCGGCGACGCGCTGTTCTCGCTGCGTTGCGATTGCGGCTTCCAGCTGGAGGCCGCGCTGGAAGCGATCGCCGCCGAAGGTCGCGGCGTGCTGGTGTATCTGCGCCAGGAAGGGCGCGGCATCGGCCTGATCAACAAGATCCGTGCCTACAAGCTGCAGGACGAGGGCGCCGACACCGTCGAGGCCAACGAGAAGCTGGGCTTCCCTGCCGACATGCGCGACTTCCGCATCGCGCGCGAGATGCTGGCACACCTGGGGGTGACGGCGGTGCGCATCATGACCAACAATCCGCGCAAGATCGACACCCTGCAGCAGGCCGGCATCGAGGTGGCCGAGCGCGTGGCGCTGCAGGTTGGCCGCAATGTCTACAACGACCACTATCTCGACACCAAGAAGGCCAAGCTGGGTCATTTGTTCGGTCTTTGACTTCATGATCCGGCAAGCTGGCCGATAAGGTCAGTGTCGGGGGTGACAGGAAAGGACGTGTGCCATGGTCAAGGTAACGGCAGTTGGGCCGGCATTGCCGGTAGGTGAGCAATTGCCGCGCACTCCGGAGCTGCGCCATGCGGCGGGCGGCGGGCCGGCGGTGCCGCAGGATGCCTTCCGGCTCAGCCTGCTGGCGCAACATGCGCAGCAGCTGGACCCGGACGAGCATCCGGCAGCGGCGCTGGATCTGCCGCAGTTGGAGGCAGAGCTGGCGCACCTGCTGCAGTTGCTGGAAGAGCGGCTGTACGGCATGCGCGAGCGAGCCCTGCTCAGCGGCGGCCATCCTTCCTACGGTCTGCTGCAGGAGCTGCAGCAGGTCAGCCAGGTGTTGCAGCGGCTGGTGCCGCTGTGGCCGCGCTGTGCACGGCCGGCGTGGCGCGAAGCGGTGGCGCCGCGATTGGCAGGGGTCTTCAATATCTGCCACTTCGTGTCGCGGGCGGTAACTCGGGCCGGCGAACGCAGCGAGGTGCTGGCACTGCAGCAGTCCTTGCAGCAAAGCGAGCAGGCATTGCGCTAGGGGTGACAGGCAGGAAAAGAATGCGGAAAAACAAAAAACCGGCTCGTGAGCCGGTTTTTTGTTTGTTTGGTGGAGATAAGCGGGATCGAACCGCTGACCTCTTGCATGCCATGCAAGCGCTCTCCCAGCTGAGCTATACCCCCAGAATGCTGGCGTCCCCACGGGGATTCGAACCCCGGTTATCGCCGTGAAAGGGCGACGTCCTAGGCCTCTAGACGATAGGGACAAATTGTGGTGGAGATAAGCGGGATCGAACCGCTGACCTCTTGCATGCCATGCAAGCGCTCTCCCAGCTGAGCTATACCCCCACGGGACGCTGAAGAATCGTTTGATTCGTCAGCGAGGTGCGCACTATAGCCCGGACATTTTATGGTGTCAAGCGCTTTTCTGTTTGGATTGTGCGCCGCGGGGCGCGCGGGCGCTGTTCTCGTCCAGGGGCTGCAGTTCGTCAGGCAGCTGCTCTTCGATGATTTCCTGCGGCGGGCTCAACCAGCGCACGACGTTGAGTGTGCCGGTGATGCGGTTGTTTTGCGTGCTTTTGCAGCTGAGGCATACCGGCTTGCCGTTGCGCTCGCGGAAGGCCTGGTCGACACGCTTGCCGTGAATCGGGCGCTGGTTCTCGTGCTGCCAGTTGAGCAGGGTTTCTGCCAGCAGCTGCGGCACGAGGTCGTCCTTCCTGTAGCTGTCGGGATAGGCGTGCAGCCACAGCTCACCGGCGCTGTCTTCACTCAGCAGGGTGGTCTGGTAGCTGATGGTGACTGCGGCGCCGATATCCACCCAGTCGGCCAGCTCCAGCGCATTTTCGCTGCGCAGGCGGACGCAACCGTGGCTGCGGAAGCCGGGCACGCTGGCGGGCTGGTTGGTGCCGTGAAAGCCGAGACCGAGCTTGGCTTCACCGAAGCGGATGAATACCGGCCCCAGCGGATTGTCCGGCCCGGCCGCAACGGTGGTCTGCACCGGTTTGCCGGCGCGCGCCATCTCTTCCTGGATCGATTTCGGGACGTGCCAGACCGGATTGCGGTAGATGCCGGTGATGGCGTAGTTGCCGGTCGGGGTGTTGGTGATCATCTTGCCGACAGCCACCGGGTAACTGTTCACCAGCGTGCCGTCCTGGTACAGGAAGACGCGGGTTTGCGGCAGATTGACGACCAGGTGCTGGCCAGTGCTGCTGACCAGCACATCCGGCTCCGGTGTCATGGCGTGGCTGGAGACGGTGGCGGCCAGCATGCCGGCCGCAACAAGCAGGGACGAAAATTTCATTCTCGGGTGATTCAGGGTAAGCGGATACTCCGATGTTAGCAGATACGCCGGACGGCAACATCCGCCAAATGTGGCGGTGTGCCGTGCTTTTTATGGCGCTTTCTGCGACAATTCCAGACTTTGTCTTTTGCCTTTTTACTTGCTGAAACAATGACTCAAGCGTCTGTAGTTGCCCATATCGAGTCGCTGGACCACGAAGGTCGCGGCATTGCCCGTGTCGATGGCAAAGCCATCTTCATCGATGGTGCCCTGCCATACGAAACAGTGACTTATCAAAGTTATCGCGTCAAGAAGAGTTACGAGAATGCCGACGTGGTGGACGTGCTGCAGGAAAGCTTCCTGCGCACCGATCCGTCCTGTCCGCACTTTGGCGTGTGTGGCGGCTGCTCGATGCAGCACGTCGAGTTCTCGGCGCAGGTCGCCATCAAGCAGCGCGTGCTGGAAGACGACCTGCGCCATATCGGCAGGGTCAAGGCCGAGGTGGTGATGCCGCCGATCGCCGGTGCCGCCTGGGGCTACCGGCACCGTGCCCGCCTGTCGGCGCGCTATGTCGCGAAAAAGGACGGCGTGCTGGTCGGCTTCCACGAGAAGCGTTCCAGTTTCATCGCCGACATGAGCGAGTGTCACATCCTGCCGCCGCACATCTCGGCGCTGATCGTGCCGCTGCGCGAGCTGATCGCCCAGCTGTCGATCTACAACCGCATGCCGCAGGTGGAAATCGCGGTCGGTGCCGAACTGGACGTGCTGGTGTTCCGTAACATGGACGACATCACCGATGCCGACTTCGCCTTGCTGCGCGCGTTCTCCGATACGCACTCCACGCCGCAGCGCATCGTGCAGATCTGGCTGCAGCCCAAGGGGCCGGACACCTGCTACCCGATCTACCCGCTGGATGCGCCGAAGCTGACCTACCGCCTGCGCGATTTCGACGTCGAGATGCCGTACTATCCGACCGAATTCACCCAGGTCAACCCGGAAATCAACAACGTGATGGTCAGCCGTGCACTGCGCCTGCTGGATCCGCAGGCCGGCGAGCGCATTGCCGACATGTTCTGCGGCATCGGCAACTTCACGCTGCCGATCGCGCGTAGCGGGGCCACCGTGCACGGCATGGAAGGCAGCGAGGCGCTGGTGAAGCGGGCGGTCGAAAACGCCACCCACAACGGCCTGCAGCACAAGGTCAGCTACGAGATGGCCAACCTGTTCGAGGTGACCGAGGAGTCGTTCGCAGCCTTGGGCAAGTTCGACAAGATGCTGGTCGATCCGCCGCGCGACGGCGCGATGCAGCTGCTGAAGGCGATTACCGAGGACACCGCGCCGCAGCGCATCGTCTACGTGTCGTGCAATCCGGCGACGCTGGCGCGCGATGCCGGTCTGCTGGTCAATACCAAGGGCTACACGCTGAAAACGGCGGGCATCATCAACATGTTCCCGCACACCGGCCACGTCGAGTCGGTGGCCTGGTTCGAGAAGACCGGGCCGTGCAAGACCCGCGCCGAAGTCGAGGCGATGGAGGCGGAAGAAGAAGCGGTGCGTGAGGCAGCCCGTGCTGCGTCGATGGCTGCCCGCCAGGAGCGCGAGGCATTGGCCGCGGCCGAGAAGGCGCTGGAAGTGGCCGAGAAGGTTGCCGCCAAGGAGGCGCGTCGTGCCGCCTATCTGGCCAGCGTCGCCGGCAAGCAGGGGCAATAACACACGGCACTGCGTGCCGCAGTGACAAAACAGGCCGCCGGTTCGCACCGGCGGCCTGTTTTTTTGCGTGTGATGACGTGTGGCGTGCTCGCCGTTGCGGCCAACGTTGGCCGCAACGGTTTCAGCCGCCGCTTTGCTGGCGTTGCAGCAACGGCAGGAATTCGTCGGCCGGGCTGTAGCCGATGAGACGCTGCTGCTCCTTGCCGTGGCGGTCGAAGAAGATCATGCCCGGCGGGCCGTACAGGCCGAAGCGTTGCAGCAGCGCCTGGTGCGCTGGCAGGTTGGCGGTGACGTCGGCCTTCAGCAGCACCGCCTTGCTCATGGCCTGGCGCACCGCCGGGTCGCGGAAGGTGGTTTCTTCCATCTCGATGCAGGACACGCACCAGTCGGCATAGAAGTCCAGCAACACCGGCTGGCCGCGGGCGGCGGCGAGGGCGGCGTCCAGCTCGGCCACGCTGCCGATGGTGCGGAACTGCGGCTTGCTGCTGTCGGCGGCGGTGGCGCCGAGTGCCGCCAGCGGGTAGCGGGCCGATTTGGCGCCGCTGAACACGCCGATCAGCTGCAGGGTGGCGACCAGCGCCAGCAGCAGGCCCAGTGCCTTGCCCAGCTTGAGCACGGATGACGCGTTCGGCGGCAGCGGATCGAACGCTTTCAGGAATACCGCGCTGGCCAGCGCCAGTGCCGCCCACAGCAGCATCACCACGATGGCGGGCAGGAACGGCGTCGCGAGCCAGATGGCTACTGCCAGCATCACCACGCCGAACACGGCCTTGACCGTTTTCATCCACATGCCGGCCTTGGGCAGCACGTGACCGCCAAAGGTGCCGACGATGACCAGTGGCAGGCCCAGCCCCATGGCCATCGCGTAGAGGGCGACACCGCCGAGCCAGGCGTCGCCGGTCTGGCCGATGTAGCCCAGCGCCAGCGCCAGTGGCGGGCCGACGCAGGGGCCGATCAGCAGCGCCGACAGCACGCCCATGCCGAACACGGTGACGATGTGGCCGCCGGACAGGCGGTTGCTGGAGGCGGCGAGGCGGGTCTGCCAGCTGGACGGCAACTGGATGGACACGATATCGAACATGCCCAGCGCCAGCACCACCATCAGCAGGCTGGCGCCGAGGATCACCGCCGGCTGCTGCAGCCACACGCTGAGCAGGCTGCCGGTCAGGCCGGCCGCGATGCCGATGGCGGTGTAGCTGACCGCCAAGCCCTGCACATAGGTCAGCGCCAGCAGGAAACCGCGACGGCGGGTGAGGTGCTGGCCCTGGCCGGCAATCAGCGAGGACACGATGGGCAGCAGCGGGTACATGCAGGCGGTGAACGCCATGCCCAGACCGGCGACGAAGAAGGCTGCCAGCGTGGTGGCCAGACCTTCGCGCGGTGGCGGGCTGCTGTCTCCCTGTGCGCCGGCCGGTTGCAGCCACGGCGACAGTGCCTTGCTGTCGCCGCCGATGGCGAGGGTGTGGGTGTAGGGCGGGTAGCACAGGCCGGCATCGGCACAGCCTTGCACCGTGGCCTTGAGCGTGAACTGCTGCGGCGCGTCCGGGCGCAGCGTCAGCAGCATCACGGTCGGCCCCGGCGGATAGGTGGCCTGCTTGCCGAAGTAGGGGTCATCCTTGGGCTTGCCGGCGGGCAAGGTCTGCTGCGTGATCAGCGCTGCCGGTATCGTCTCGAAGCGGCTGCGGTCGCGGTACAGGTAGTAGCCGTCGGCGACGGTCACCGTCAGCCGCAGCTGCGTGCCCTGGCGTTCGGCGGTGACGGCAAAGGCCTGTTCCGGCGGCAGCAGGTCGTCCTGGTCCAGCGCGTGGGCAAAAGGGGCCAGCAGCAGGCTCAGCCACAGCAGGCAGCGGGTGAGGAAAGAGAAAATGCGCTTGTTCATGAGCTTGTGAGCGCCAAAACGGCGGTGCCTTGATAAGTTGTTGCGGTCGTGCGTCTGCAGCCAAACGCACGGTCCTTATTTTGCCAAGCAAACGCTTGATATAATATGGGGCCACGAGGAGCACCCGCCATGATCCCCATCATTCATTTTGCCCACGCCAACAGCTTTCCGGCGTCGGTGTACCGCAAGTTGCACCAGTCACTGCGCGAGCAGGGCTGCGAAGTCGGCTACCTCGACTGCATCGGCCACGATCCGCGTTATCCGGTGACCGACTGTTGGCCGCATCTGGTCGAGGAAACCGTTGCCCACCTGCGCCAGCATTACGACCGGCCAGTGGTCGGCGTCGGGCATTCGCTGGGCGGTTTCATCCTGTTCTTTGCCGCCATCCGCCACCCGGAGCTGTTCAGCAAGCTGATCATTCTCGATTCGCCGCTGATGGGGCCGCTGCGTTCGCGCGGCATCTGGCTGGCGAAAAAACTGGGCTTCATCAGCCGCGTGACGCCGGGTGGCAATACCCTGAAGCGGCGCGACAACTGGGCCAGCGTCGAATCGGTGTATGACTATTTCGCGCGCAAGCCGATGTTCGCCCGTTTCGATCCCGACTGCCTGCACGACTACGCCGAGCTCGGCACGGTGGCGACAGCCGATGGCGGCCGCCGTCTGAAGTTCCGGCCAGTGATCGAAAACGCGATCTACAACACGCTGCCGCATTCGCTGCCCCGCTACAAGGGACGGCTGCGGGTGCCGACGGTGTTTGTCGCCGGCGAGAGCAGTGACGTGCTGACGCCGGCGGACCTGGCCTATATGCGCAAGCACTTCGCTGTGAACATCGTGGTGCAAAAAGGTTCGCACCTGTTTCCGCTGGAGCAGCCGCAGGCCACGGCGGCGCTGATCATGGCGCAATTGGCTGGCTGATTCAATCGCGGTGTTTCTGGCGGATCAGGTCGCGAACCAGGAAGCGGCTGGGGTTGACGGCATCCATGATGCTGCCTGGCAGCGGCGCCGGTTCGCCGTTCAGCTGGCTGGCGATGATCTCGCCGGCCAGCGGTGCGGTGACCATGCCGCGCGAACCGTGGGCGGTGCTGACGTACAGCCCCCTGATCAGCGGCGCCTCGGCAGTCAGCTTCAGCGAAGCGTCGCGCGCCAGCGCCTGGTAGCAGTCGAGGAAGGCGTCGCGGTCGACGACGGCGCCGACCATGGGCAGGTAGTCCGGGCTGGTACAGCGCAACGCGGCGCGGCCCAGGCACTGCGCCGGGCCGATGTCGTTGCCACCTAACGCCTGGTACAGCCGTGGCGCCATGCCGGCCAGCATCGTCAGATTCTCGGCGTGCTCGGCGTCGTTGGCCGCCAGATCCTCGTACTCGAACTTGAAGGTGGCGCCGAGGCAGTGCCGCCCTTGGCGTGCCGGGGCGATATAGCCTTCGCCGCACAGCACGGTCTGCAGCCGCTGGCTGTCGGCAGTGGCGGCCAGCTCGGTGACCTGGCCGCGGATGCGCTTCACCGGCAGGTAGTAGGTCGGGTCGAACTGCATGGTGTCGTTGGCGGTGGCAACCACGGCAATGCTGCCGATGGCCAGCGGGCCGTCGCTGCCCACCGCCACCCAGCCGCCGTCTGCCGGGTTTTGCGCGAGCTCGGTGACGGCATCTCCCAGGCGCAGGGTGATGTTGGGATGATCCAGCAGCCTGTTGACCAGGCTCGGCGGGTTCAGCCAGCCGCCCTGCTCGAAATAGAGACCGCCCTGCGCAAGCTCGACGCCGGCGATGGCGGAGGCTTCGGCGGCATCGACACGGCGCAGGATGCGCGCTGGTAGTCCGGCGGCGGCCAGGCCTTGCTGGCGCTTCTCTTCGGCGGCGTCGCCGGCCAGTTGCAGCACGCCGCAGCGCCGCCACTGCACGCCGTCTTCCGGCAGCAGCCGGCTCAACGTGCGCAGGGTGTAGCCGTAGCCGGACAGTACCAGCTGGGTCAGCGGCGTGAAGTGGGGCGACAGCTTGGTGTACAGCACGCCCTGCGGATTGCCGGAGGCCTCCTGCGCTGGCAACGGGTGGCGGTCGAGCACGGTGACCTGCCAGCCGCGGTTGGCCAGGCTGCGCGCGACGCTGGCCCCGGCGATGCCGGCGCCGATCACCACCGCGCTGCGTTCGCTGACGGCTTGCTGCGGGAGCGCGTACCACGGCGCGCGCCACTCGGCGTGCGGCGGGTGTAGCAGCTGGCCGCGCGTCATGTCCCGCTTTCTGCCGTGGCCGGGCACCTTCTCGATGCCGAAGCCGGCGTCTTCCAGGCCGCGGCGCACGATGCCGGCGCTGGTGAAGGTGGCCAGCGTGGTGCCGCGGTGCGACAGCCGGGCCAGCTGCTGGAACAGCGCCGGTTGCCACATTTCGGGATTCTTGGCCGGGGCAAAGCCGTCGAGGAACCAGGCGTCGATGCGCGCTTCCAGCTGCGGCAGGGTTTCCAGCACGTCGCCGATCAGCAGGGTCAGGATCACGCGGCCGTTTTCCAGCACGAAGCGGTGCCAGCCAGGCGCCATGGCGTCGTATTGCTGCTGCAGCGCCGCGGCCTGGGCGGCCAGCTCCGGCCACATCGCCTGCGCCTGCACGAGGTCGGTGGCGGTGAGCGGGTGCTTCTCGGTGCTGACAAAAGACAGGCGCGCGCCGGTCGGTGCGTGCTGCAGGAAGCACTGCCAGGCGACCAGGAAGTTCAGGCCGGTGCCGAAACCGGTCTCGCCGATGCTGAACAGCTGCTCTGCCTCCAGCGCCGCGAAGCGCTGCGGCAGCTGGTTGTGCTCGATAAACACGTGACGCGTTTCATCAAGGCCGCTTTCCCGGGAAAAATAGACGTCGCCGTAATCGGCGGAAACGGGTTGACCGGTGCTCCAGTCAAGACGGGCGGGCGGAAAAGCTTGGCTCATGATGGGGTGCTGACTTCGCGAGTGGCCGGTGTGCAACCGGGCTGGGGTCTGTAAATGGCTGGGCGCTATTGTCCGGCAGCCGGGCGGACGCCGCAAGGTTGGCCGCAGACGGATTGCGGCCAACCTTGTGTTGCCGCAAACAAAAAAAGAACCGCACGGTGATGCAGCACACGTGCGGTTTACAAGGACAGCTTGGGGGAGGGCCGTTCAGCCGGCACTCTCCTGCAATTGGCTGAGGATCTGCGGGTTTTCGAGCGTCGATACGTCCTGGGCGATTTCCTCGCCACGGGCGATGGAGCGCAACAGGCGGCGCATGATCTTGCCGGAGCGGGTCTTCGGCAGGTTGTCGCCGAAGCGGATGTCGTCCGGCTGCGCTAGCTTGCCGATCTCGTGCGCCACCCAGTTTTTCAGCTCGGCAGTCAGGCGGCGGGCTTCCTCGCCGGTCGGGCGCGGGCCTTTCAGCACCACGAAGGCGACCACCGCCTCGCCCTTGACTTCGTGTGGCTTGCCGACCACGGCGGCTTCTGCCACCAGCGGGTTGGCCACCAGCGCCGATTCGATCTCCATGGTGCCCAGGCGATGGCCGGACACGTTTAACACGTCGTCGATGCGGCCCATGATCCAGAAGTAGCCGCTTTCGTCACGGTTGGCGGAGTCGCCGGCGAGGTAGTACTGGCCGTTGAATTCTTCCGGGAAGTAAGTGCTCTTGAAGCGCTCCGGGTCGTTCCAGATGGTGCGCACCAGCGAGGGGAACGGCCGCTTGATCACCAGGAAGCCGCCTTTGCCCGGCTCGACCGGGGCGCCGGACTCGTCGACGATGTCGGCCATGATGCCGGGCAGCGGCAGGGTGCAGGAGCCGGGCTTGGTGGCGATGGCGCCGGGCAGCGGCGCGATCATCGCGGAGCCGGTCTCGGTCTGCCACCAGGTGTCGACGATAGGGCAGCGCTCGCCGCCGACCATCTCGTAGTACCACATCCACGCCTCGGGATTGATCGGCTCGCCGACGGTGCCGAGCAGGCGCAGGCTGGACAGGTCGTACTGCTTGGGCAGTTCGGCACCGAGCTTGATCAGGGTGCGGATCGCGGTCGGCGCGGTGTAGAAGGTGGTGACCTTGTGCTGCTCGATCATGCGCCAGAATCGGCCGGCGTCCGGGTAGGTCGGCACGCCTTCGAAAATGAGCTGGGTAGCACCCATGCCCAGCGGGCCGTAGCAGACGTAGGAGTGGCCGGTGATCCAGCCGACGTCGGCGGTGCACCAGAATACGTCGCTGGGCTTGTAGTCGAACACCCAGCGGAAGCTGTTGAGGGCGCCGAGCAGGTAGCCGGCGCTGCTGTGCTGGATGCCTTTCGGGCGGCCGGTGGAACCGGAGGTGTACAGGATGAACAGCGGGTCGTCGGCCTGCATCCACTCCGGCTCGCAGGATTCGCTCTGGCCGTCGATCAGCTTGTGCCACCAGATGTCGCGCCCGTCGTGCCAGGTGCTGGCGCCGTTGTTGGTGCGCTGGTAGACCACGGTGGCGATCACCGTCTCGCAGCCCGGCATCGCCAGCGCTTCGTCGACCATCGCCTTCAGCGGTACGATCTTGCCGCCGCGCAGGCCTTCGTTGGCGGTGATGACCACCTTGGCGCCGGCATCCTGGATGCGGTCGTGTACTGCGCCGGCGGAGAAACCGCCGAAGACCACCGAGTGGATGGCGCCGATGCGGGCGCAGGCCTGCATCGCGACGATGGCTTCGATTCCCATCGGCATGTAGATGACCACGCGGTCACCCTTGGCGATACCCAGCGACTTCAGGCCGTTGGCGAACTGGCAGACGCGACGGTGCAGTTCGGAATAGGTAACGCGGGTGACGTCGCCGTCATCCGCTTCGAAAATGAGGGCAATCTTGTTGGCGTTGACGGCCAGGTGGCGATCCAGACAGTTGTAGGAAACGTTGAGTACGCCATCGTCGAACCATTTGAAGAAGGGGGCATTGCTGTCGTCCAGCACGCGCGAGAACGGCTTTTTCCAGCTGATCAGCTCTCGTGCCAGATCCCCCCAGAAGGACAGGTAGTGATCGTCGGCCTCTTCGCACAGCGCGTAGTAGGCGTCCGGCCCGGAAACCGTGGCCTTGCGGCGGAAGTCTTCTGCCGGGTCAAAGCTGCGGGTTTCGCGCAGGATGGAGTCAAGAGTGGACATAAAGCGTTCCTTGCAAACATGATTCGCGGACAGCAACTGGCCGCACCCGTTCGGGTGCGGCCATTTTTACACGACTCGCTTAGTGTTTGGAGGCACCTGCGGCACCAATACCGGTCATCGAGCGTACAAACTGTGCATCGAACTTGGCTTTTTCTTCAATCGCGGACTTGGACTTGTCCAGCACCGAAACCAGCCAGGTGAAGACGAAGGCCAGGGTGATCGAGAAAATCGCCGGGTTCTTGTACGGGAACAGTGCGGTTTCATGCTTCAGCACGTCTACCCATACCGCCGGACCCATCACGATCAGGCCAACCGCGGAGATCAGGCCGATGAAGCCGCCGACAACCGCGCCGCGGGTGGTCAGACCCTTCCAGAACATGGACAGGAACAGCACCGGGAAGTTGGCGGAAGCGGCGATCGAGAAAGCCAGACCGACCATGAAGGCGATGTTCTGCTTTTCGAACAGCAGGCCCAGCAGGATGGCGATCACACCCAGTACCACGGTGGTGATTTTCGAGACGCGGATTTCGTCGGCTTCGTTGGCCTTGCCCTTCTTGATTACGGAAGCGTACAGGTCATGCGATACCGCCGAGGCACCGGACAGGGCCAGACCGGCAACCACTGCCAGGATGGTGGCGAAGGCAACGGCCGAGATGAAGCCGAGGAACAGGTCACCACCAACCGCGTTGGCCAGATGAATCGCCGCCATGTTGCTGCCGCCGATCAGTTGGGTCACTTCCTTGCCGTTCTTGACCACGGTTTCCATCATCGATGGCTGGTCAAGCAGCAGCATGATCGCGCCGAAGCCGATGATGAAGGTCAGGATGTAGAAGTAGCCGATGAAGCCGGTGGCGTAGAATACCGATTTGCGGGCTTCCTTGGCGTCGGACACGGTGAAGAAGCGCATCAGGATGTGCGGCAGACCGGCAGTACCGAACATCAGTGCCAGGCCCAGCGAGATGGAGTCGATCGGGTCAGCCTTGCCCGGTGCCATGATTTCGGCGCCCTTGGCGTGGATGGCGACCGCTTTCTGGAACATCATCTCAGGGCTGAAGCCAACGGTGGACAGAACCATGAAGGCCATGAAGCTGGCACCGCCAAGCAGGATGACCGCCTTGATGATCTGTACCCAGGTAGTGGCCAGCATGCCGCCGAAGGTCACGTACATCACCATCAGGATGCCGACCAGAACCACCGCGGAGGAGTAGCTCATGCCGAACAGCAGCTGGATCAGCTTGCCGGCACCAACCATCTGTGCGATCAGGTACAGCGCCACCACCACCAGGGTGCCGGTTGCGGCAAAGGTGCGTACCGGAGTCTGTTGCAGGCGGTAGGAGGCAACGTCGGCAAAGGTGAACTTGCCCAGGTTACGCAGGCGCTCTGCCACCAGGAACAGGATCACCGGCCAGCCGACCAGGAAGCCGATGGAGTAGATCAGGCCATCGTAGCCCTTGTCGAACACCATTGCCGAGATACCGAGGAAGGAGGCGGCGGACATGTAGTCGCCGGCAATCGCGAGACCGTTCTGGAAGCCGGTAATGCCGCCGCCGGCAGTGTAGAAGTCACTGGCGGAACGGGTGCGTCGCGAGGCCCAGTAGGTGATGCCCATGGTGAACGCGACAAACAGGAAGAACATGATGATGGCGTGCCAGTTGGTCGCCTGCTTGGTGACTTCGCCTTCAAAGGCGCCGGCGGCCAGCGCGAGTGCCGGCAGGCCGGTCAGCGCGGTGGCGCAGAGGGTTTTCGTCCAGCTTTTCATTGTTTGGCATCCTCGACGATTTGTTGGTTCAGTTGGTCAAACTCGGTATTGGCCTTGCGGACATAGACGCCGGTCAGGACGAATGCCGAGACGATGATGAAAATGCCAACCGGAATGCCGACCGTGGTGGTACCGCCCGACAGCGAGGCGCCAAGCACGTTGGGTGCGAAGGCCAGCACCAGGATAAAGCCATAGTAGATAGCCAGCATCAGGATACTCAGCTGCCAGCCAAGGCGGGTTCGCTTGTGAACAAGCTCTTTGAACTTGGGGTTGTTTTGTACCCGTGTAAGGATATCTTCATTCATCGTTGTCTCCTCCCGTTTCTCGCTGCCCGCAAGTGCGGTTTGCGTGTTCTTGCAATCTAAAAGTCGACTCGACGATGTGGCTAATCGTTTTTTCTGATAGCAGGAATTAACTTCACCGTTTTTTCTGGAAATTTTCCTTGTTTATTAGTGGTTTGCATTCGAGTATTTGCTTTATTGATGAAAGGGATCAGCAATCGTTATCCAGCTTTTTGTGTGCATGCCTTGTGGGTTGACGGAGAAGTTGTACAAAATGGCAAAAAACACACCATTGTGGTGCAAAAATAGCGCGCGCCCAGCCGATCAGGAGAGTCGTCCAGCATGGAAATCTACCAATTGCGCACCTTTGTTACGGTGGCTCAGCAGGGCCATCTGACTCAGGCCGCTGAGCTTCTTCACTTGTCGCAGCCCGCGGTGACGGCGCAGATCAAGGCCATTGAAGAAGAAGTAGGCATGTCCTTGTTTGAACGTACGGCGGGTGGGGTGGTATTGACTCTTGCAGGGCAGGAGCTGCTGCCGCGTGCGCAGGACATCCTGATGTCGGCACGGCAGCTGCTGGATCATGCTCGTAGCCTGAAGGGGCCGCTGACCGGCAAGGTGCAGATCGGCATCGCGCTGACGCCGGACGTGTTGCGGGTCGGCCCCTGGGTCGCCGGCCTGGCCGAGCGCTTTCCCTTGCTGGAGGTGTGCCTGCACCAGGGGGTGACCGGTGATGTGCTCAACGCTGTGCGCAAGAAAGAGCTGGACGCCGGCTTCTATCTGGGCAAGAACCCCTACGTCAACGTGCATACCCTGCTGCTTGCGCAGCTGCGCTTGCGCATCGTGATGCCCAAGGGCTGGCTGGCGCGCATCAATGCGGCCAACCCCAAAGAGCTGGGGCGTTTGCCTTGGGTCGGCATTTCCCAGTTTTCCAGCCTGTCCAAGATCGTGTCCGAGCTGTGGCGGGAGCTGAACATCGCCCCAAAGAAGGTGTCGGAGTGCGATAACCTGTTTACCGCCTCCGAACTGGTGCAGGCAGGCGTCGGACTGGCCTTGCTGCGCGAGGAAGAGGCGCTTGATGCGGCCGCGCGCGGGGTGGTGGATCTGGTGCCGGAGATTGTGAAGATGGCGGAGCTGCAGTTTGTCTACCCGGCCGATCGCGCCGAGGATCCGACCCTGAAAACACTGATTGCCGGTTTGCAGCCGGTATGGGGCCTGAGCAGCAATGTTGCTGCGTGAGTAGCTAGTCGTTATCCGGAGGCATGTGATGGCAACGGTTTTTCAGCAATATCTCGACGCGGTACAGGCCAACCAGCAGCGCATGTTGGCCGCACAGGCCGATTGCTGGCACAGCTGGTGCCGGCTGTCGTTGCCGAGCGCCGGCGATCCTGGCCTGATCGGGCAGCTGGATGCGCCGATGATGTCGGGTGCTTCGTTGTTGCAGGCGTCTGCCGACGCACAGCATGACCTGCTGCTGGTGCTGGAACGCTGGTTTGGCGACCAGCAGAAGACCTGGCTGCGACAACCTGCGGCACCCTGTACCCTGCCGCTGGACATCGGTTTCTCCGGCTATCTGATCGCATCGCGTGCCACCCGCCAGATCCAGCATTTTGCTTCCACCCGCTTTTCCTATGCCACCTTGTCCGCCGTGCGTGGCGCCCACCTTGCCTATCGCAAATGCCGCAATAACCCTGTTGCCGCTTCGGTGTTTCATCCGCGCCTGTCCGGCTAGAATGGCGGGATTGCGCAAGCGTCCTGCCTCTGCTGTGGTACGGCTAGCGGGTGGCCTCTGTCGCGCCCTGTCCCCGCTTGCCTGCCGTTTTTTGCCGCTGACCCGCCGAGAGTCCGCCGGGTGCCAATGTGTTGCCGTTGCCGTTCAGTCGGCAAGGCGCGGCCGGCCATGGCTTGGGGCTGACGGCCGGCTCAGCGTCCGCGGCCGAGGGTGCCGATGGTGGCACCGACCAGAATCAGGGCGCCGGCTATCCAGCTGATGGTGTTCAGTTCCCCGAGTCCGCTGATGGCCAGAATCAGGGTGGACAGCAGGGGCGTAAGGTAGGAGAGGGCGCCGATCTGTTTCGGGTCGCCTTCCTTCATGGCCTTGTCCCACAGGAAGAACGATGCGCCCAGTGGACCGATCCCCATCAGCAGCAGCGCCAGCCATTCCTGATTGTTGGGAACGATTGCCGGTTCGAACAGCCAGTGGCACAGTGCGGCAAGCAGGCTGGAGAGCAGGCAGAAGCCGCCGACTGCTGCATTGGGAAAGGGGGGGAGCTTGCGTGTTGCCAGGCTGTAGCTGGCCCAGGTGAAGGCTGCGGCGATCGCGAACAGGTAGCCTAGCGGCAGACTGGCGGCAAAATCGAGTTTGCCCTTGCTGACAATCAGTACCGCGCCGCAAAAACCGACCATGGCTGCCACGATGTGACGACCGGTTAGCTTGCCCAGCCCGAATAGCGGGCTGAGCACGACAATCAGCAATGGCCACAGATAATTCAGCAGGTTGGCCTCCAGCGCCGGTGCGGTGCGAAAGGCGGTAAACAGCAGGCAGTGGTAGCCGAAGATGCCGGCGACGCCAATCAGCAGGGTGCGCGGAGCCACGCGCCACTCCTTCAGGCGATGAATGGCGAGCAGGCTGCCAATGAAAAGTGCGATAGCGGTGACCAGAAAGGGTGGCAGGCGCTGGGTAAATGCGCCTAACGCGGCCAGCGATGACCACAGTAAAATGGCCAGCAATGCCGGCAGTAAAGTGAATTTTTTCATCCGTAAATCATAACGTGCCGGGCGTGGAATGAATAGCCTGCCGCCGGGGCTTTTACGGGTGTAACGAGACCCGTAATACTGAAAGGAATAGTGAATGAACCAGCCGCAAGTATTGGCTTATTTGAATCAGCATGGTGCCGTGCTCAATGTCGACGGTGATGTGGTTTTGTCCGGTGACGAGAGCCAGGAAGCCCTGTCATTCGGGCAGGATAGCCATGCGCTACTTACCCAGTTTGTTTTGTTGAAGGTATATGGCGATGATGCGGAAGCGTTCCTGCAGGGGCAGTTTTCTTCCGATGTCAAGGAGCTGAATGGTGCCGTGGCGCAATGGAGCAGTTATTCCAATGCCAAGGGACGGATGCAGGCCAGTTTCCTGTTGTGGCGTCTTGAGCAGACGTTTTTCCTGCTGGTGCGCAAGGATATTGCCGAGGCTTTCCACCGCCGTCTTTCCATGTTCGTATTGCGTGCCAAGGTAAAAATCGAAGCCACTGACAGCGTGATTGTCGGTGAATATCTGGCTGCCGCCGAAACGGTGCGTCCTGTATTTGAGGCGACCGTGACGGGAACTGCCCCGTGCATGATCGTGTCGATGGGTAGCCAGATTCGTATTACCTGCCTGGGTGTGGACGGTATCGTCACGCTGCCGAGCTTTGCCGGCAAACTGCTGGCCAGTCGCCTGTTTGACGCCTTTTTCATTCGCGCCGGTATTCCCTGGGTGTCGAAGGTGACCTATGAAGCATTCGTGCCGCAAATGGCGAACCTGGATCTGATAGGCGGTATCAGTTTCCGCAAGGGCTGCTATCCGGGCCAGGAAATTGTGGCGCGTACCCAATATCTCGGCAAAGTGAAGCGCCGCATGTTTGTGGTGGAAGTTCATGCCGATGATTGTGCAGCCGGAATGGATATTCAGGTTGCCGCTACGGGTGAGCAGGCCATCGGTAAAGTGATGCTGTGTGTGCCGTTGACCGTAAAAAAATATCTGGCACTGGTCGTGATGCAAATATCGGCATGGGAGGGAACGCCTTTTCTTGCCGCCGTACCGCATTCGCAATTGTCGCGTCTGGATGCGCCATATTCAATCCCCGACTTGCAAGAGGGTTAATTCCGTTTTTAAATATAACGCTTGACGCAAGGCAGTTATTAATCTAATTTTCGGAATATTCTTGCTGGCTTTGTTTGTTGAAAGGGGTTTTAAATGGATCTGAGTACACTTGATTTTGCGGAATTGCTGCAGCTGAAAAATGATGTTGATGTTGAAGTTCGCCGCCGCGAAGTGGAAGAAAAAGCCAAAGCCAAGAAACAGATTCTTGAAATTGCCAAAGCCTATGGCTTCAGTGTCGAAGATGTGCTCGGTGGTAAAACGGTACCAACGGCCAGTGGTCGCAAGCCGGTAGAAGTCAAATACCGCCACCCGAACGATGAATCGCTGACCTGGACTGGTCGCGGTCGCAAGCCGTTGTGGGTCGTGGCGTTGCTGGATTCGGGCATCGAACTGGACAGCCTGCGCGTGTAAATGAGCAGTTGGATTGTGAAAGGCAAAACGCCGTGTGCAAACACGGCGTTTTCTTTTGCAGCGAGGCATTCACGATTCATTATAGAATGCTGGAGTAATGAGGCGCCTGCCTGCTTGTGTGTGCTTAACTTCGGTTTAGGTCATGGCAAAACTGGATTTTTTTTCGTTCGGCGATAAACGCAAGTCCCATCCCCTGGATGACGTCAAGTCGGTAACCGAGTGGTATGCCGCAACCCAGCGGGAGTCTGCTGCGGGTAGTCATGACCAGATTACCAAGCTGCTGTCGCAGTTCAATCAGGAGCTCGACGGCCCGTCCGTTGCCACGCTGGAAGCCATCATCGAGCTGGACCGGCTGGGACACATTCCGCATCAGCAGTTGTGCGCCCAGTATCTGAGCTCCAAATTGCTGCCCGCCGTCGAGTTGCAGCAGCGGGCGCAAATCCTGTCCTATGGTCGCCAGCTGGTGGCGGCCTATCAGCGTTTCATGGGCTTTGATCCCGAAGGGGAAGAAGCCCCGCAAATCCGGCTGCTGCTGCCGTTGGTGATCGGCAAGATGCTGTTTTACCTCACCGAGAACGCGCTGTGGCATTACTACCGCCATGCCTCCCTAGATGAGGTGGTGTGGAGCAACGTCAACCAGCTGTTCCGCTATGCCGAAGAACAGGCGATTGATGCGGTGCCGCTGCAGTTGTTTCCCGGTGAGGCGACCACGACCATTCATGATCTGTATCTGGCCTTCCTGATGGTGTCCTTGCTGAACAGCGGCAACCTGACGGCACGCCAGATTCACTTTGCCTATCAGCTGGCGCTGATGTTGTCGAACCGCATGACGCTGTCCCGCGACCTGTCCGTGGAAAGCAGCTTCATCGTCAACATCCAGCATGCCGCGCCGCCGAGCCGGGCGCACAACGTACCGCAATTGCAGGGTATACGCGTCTGGTCGACCGCGGAGCTGGTAGACCAGCTGAATGCCTGGCTGGCGGTGTATGACGGTGGTAGCACGCCGCAGGCGCTGCGTGAACGCTTCAGCCGGGGCATCGATCCGGGCTTGCTGCGCTTTCTGGTGCGGGAGTGGGCGGTGAAGCCGTTCCGCTTCGAGCGTGCGGAGCGGGTGCCGGTGAGCAGCAAGCAGCTGGAAGTTGGCCGCACCTTTAGTGGTGTGCACCGGCTGGTGCGCGAGTACGAGGAATTCCTGGCGCAAGGGGATCGTCCTCAAAGTCCGTCGGCCAGTGTCGACGAGGTGGCCGAAATCCGTATTTATGGCTTCCTGACCGGTCGTCGTCGCGAAAAAAACACGGTGCAGGACGAGGTGGTCAAGATCGCCACCAGTGCGGAGCTGCAGTTGTGGGATATCGAGAACCAGAGTGACAGCGGTCTGGGGGTGTCCTTGCCGGCGGCGGGGGCGGAGTGGCTGTCGTTGGGAACCTTGCTGGCAACGCGGGAGGCCGGGCAGCAGGCGTGGAGCCTGAGCATCGTGCGTCGCATCAAGCGTGATGACAAGGCGCGCGTTTACCTTGGTTTGCAGTTGCTGAGCTCGCGGCCGGTGGCGGCGTACACCAAGGCGGAGAACGGCCGCAATGCCGATCCGACCCTGCCGGTCGGCATGGTGTGGAACCAGGGCGAGATCGCGCTGTTTGCCTCGGCGATGAAGGACGGGGTGAAGTGCAACACGCTGCTGATCCCGTTGTTCAGTTACGCGCACGGCAAGAAGCTGCAGATGTTCGCCAAGAACAAGGGCTTTCTGGTGTCGCTGGGGCGGGTGCTGGAAAAGGGCGCCGACTGGTGCCAGGTGGAGATCGAGCTGATCCGGCAGCTGTAGTCGTCGTCACCAAATAAAAAGCCACGATGCGGATCGTGGCTTTTTCCATTCCGGATCATGCCGGCTTAGCGCAGGTCTTTCAGTACGCCGTAGATGGCACTCAGGCTGGCTTCGCCCAAGCGCAGGCTGCGCTGGCCGTTCCAGCCGAAGTCGTCGTCCGGCAGGTTGTCGTTGTCCTTGAACGGCATTTCCAGGGTGTAGGCCAGGCAGTTGAACTGGTTGCCGACCCAGGCGGTTGCCATCGCAAGGTTGGCCGCACCGGGGGCGTCCTTGTCGTAGCCGTGCTCATCCTGGAAGTCGGGCGATGCCACGCGCAGCTGCTGCTTGAACGCCGTTTCCAGCGCCTCGATGCGCTCGTTGTAAGTGGGCACGCCCTCGGTGCCGGCGACAAACACGTACGGAATCGCCTCGTCGCCGTGGATGTCGAGGAACAGGTCGACGCCGGTTTCCAGCATCTTGTTGCGGACATGAAACACTTCCGGGCTGGTTTCCGGGCTCGGGTTCAGCCACTCGCGGTTCAGGTTGGCACCGGCGGCGTTGGTACGCAGGTTGCCGAGGATGGCGCCGTCCGGGTTCATGTTCGGCACCACGTAGAAGGTGGCGCGATCCAGCAGCGCACGCGAGGTTGGGTCCTGGGTGTCGAGCAGGCGGGTGAGCAGGCCTTCGACAAACCACTCCGCCATCGTTTCGCCGGGATGCTGGCGGGCGATGACCCAGATCTTGAGGTCGGACTCGACCTCGTGGCCGATGGTCAGCAGGTTGATGTCGCGTTGCTGTACCGTCGAGCCGAGGTCGGACACCTGGCACAGGCCGGAGCTTTGCGCCATGCCGATCAGGTTCAGGTGCTGCTCGTGCGAGTAGGGCTCGAAGTAGGCGTAGTAGATGCTGCCGGCCAGCGGAACATGCTCGATCACCAGGTCGTCGCCGTCCAGGTAGGTCGGCACGCGGAACCAGTTCACGCGATCGTAGGACGCCACCGCCTGGTAGTCTTCCCAGCCTTTGGGGTAGGCGGTGTCCTTGATGTTGAGGAAGCGCAGCTTGCACGACTCGTAAGCGGCACCCTGCAAGCGGAAGTAAAACCATTGGGCAAAATCGGAGGCATTATCTTTGCGGATGCGAAGCTGAATGTCTTCAAAGTTATTGAGCGCGATAACCTCGATACTGCCGGCGTCGAAATTGCTGCTGATTTTCATGCTGCGGTATGTCCGTCTGTTACTGGTAGCCGCTTATTGTAGCGTGTTGTGCTGCCGGCGGCACGCTTGCCGGCACCATAAAAAAACCTGCCACCGGTAAACGGTGGCAGGTTGTGCTGGCCATTGCGGTGCAATGGCGTATATCAGGCTGCGGACGAGCGCTTGGCGGCGGTTTTCACGGCGTCGACGGTGGCGCTGTTGGCGGCCTTGACGCTGGAGTCGGCAAACTCGGCAACTTGCTGGGCGGCCTTGGTCATCGAGTTGATGGCGGCGGCGCCGGCGGCGATGCCGGATTTCAGCGCGTTGACGGCGGTTTCGGAGCCGGCCGGTGCGTTCTTGCTCAGCAGGTCGATGTTGCTGATTACGGACTTGTTCAGCTCGTTGAAGTTGCTTTCCGCGATCTTGCCCAGTTCGGCCTGGGTTTCGGACACGATGTCGTACACGCTGCGCGAATTGGCCACGGCCTGTTCCAGGCTCTGGGTGGCCAGCTTGTTCAGGCGGGTCAGTGCGTCCTGCGGGGTTTTCAGGCTACCCAGTTCGCGGGTCAGCTTGACGTTTTCTTCCAGCGACTGCTTGGACAGCTCGAAATTCAGCTTGACCAGGCGTTCGGTGCTGTCCAGGGAGATTTGTGCAGCGCGGAACAGCGCTTCAAAACCATTCAGGGACAGTTTGCTCAGTTGTTCGGTTGGATTGATCATTTGGGATACCCTCACTCGCTGTTGATGTAACTCGGTCTGGTCCGGTGTGATGTCACTGTTTTATTTTTTTGTGTCGCAATCATACCGGTCTGCTGCGATGCACAATGACAACTCGATGGTAGCGTAACTGTGAAACCGGCGCCTAGAAGTTTTGCTCTACCGTGTTGCATTTATGATAATGTGGCGCCACACAACAGAATAAATAAGCTGGGAGTGTTACATGAGTGTTGAAAAGCGGGTCATCAAGAAGTACCCCAACCGCCGTTTGTACGATACCGCCACCAGTTCCTACATCACCCTGGGCGATGTGAAGCAGCTGGTGTTGGACAATGTGGACATCCAGGTTGTCGATGCCAAGAGCCACGACGACATCACGCGTGGCGTGCTGTTGCAGATCATCCTCGAAGAGGAGAGTGGCGGCTCGCCGATGTTCAGCTATGAAGTGCTGACCCAGTTCATCCGTTTCTATGGCCAGGCGATGCAGGGCATGATGGGGCCGTTCCTGGAGAAAAACCTGCAGCTGTTCACGCAGCTGCAGTCGCGCATGCAGGAGCAGGCCAAGACCATCTACGGCGACAACCCGATGGTGAACGCCAAGATGTGGGGGGATTTTCTGAATTTCCAGGGCCCAGCGATGCAGAACATGATGACCAGCTACCTGGACCAGAGCACCAATATGTTCCTCGACATGCAGAACCGCATGCAGGAACAGGCGCGCACCATGTTCAGCGGTTTCGGCTTTCCGGCCTACCCGCCCAGCCGCGACGACGACAAGAACCCGCCGAAGTAGTTTTTTTCCCGCGCGGTTTTTTCTATAATGTGCAGCTCACAGCCGGACGTTTTGCAACGTCCGGCTTTCTGTATTGAATTTCTTCAAGGTTGTGTCCCATGTCGCACGTTGCACCAAAAGTAGGGTTTATCAGTCTGGGCTGTCCGAAGGCAGCCAGCGATTCCGAGCAGATCCTCACCCGCCTGCGCGCCGAAGGTTACGAGATCTCCGGTACCTATGACGGTGCCGACCTGGTGGTGGTCAACACCTGTGGCTTTATCGATGCTGCGGTGCAGGAGTCGCTGGACGCGATCGGCGAGGCGCTGACCGAAAACGGCAAGGTGATCGTCACCGGCTGTCTCGGCGCCAAGGGCGACGTGATCCGCGACAACCATCCGTCGGTACTGGCCGTCACCGGCCCGCACGCTACCGACGAGGTGATGGGGCACGTGCACAACCACCTGCCGAAGCCGCATGACCCGTTCGTCGACCTGGTGCCGGACATCGGCGTGCGCCTGACGCCGAAGCACTACGCTTACCTGAAAATTTCCGAAGGCTGCAACCATCGCTGCACCTTCTGCATCATCCCGTCGATGCGCGGCGACCTCGACAGCCGTCCGATCCAGAACGTGCTGGCCGAGGCCGAGAACCTGGCGAAGGCCGGGGTCAAGGAACTGCTGATCATCTCGCAGGACACCTCCGCCTACGGCGTGGACGTCAAGTACAAGCTGGGTTTCCACAACGGACGTCCGGTGAAGACGCGCATGACCGAGTTGTGCGAGGAGCTGGGCAAGCACGGCATCTGGGTGCGTCTGCACTATGTCTACCCGTACCCGCACGTCGACGAAGTGATTCCGCTGATGCGTGACGGCAAGATCCTGCCCTACCTGGACATCCCGTTCCAGCACGCCAGCCAGAAAATCCTGAAGCTGATGAAGCGCCCGGCCAACAGCGACAACGTGCTCGGCCGCATCAAGAAGTGGCGCGAGATCTGCCCGCAGCTGGTGATCCGCTCCACCTTCATCGTCGGCTTCCCGGGCGAGACCGAAGAAGACTTCGAAGAGCTGCTGAACTTCATCCGCGAGGCGCAGCTGGATCGCGTCGGCTGTTTCACCTACTCGCCGGTGGAGGGCGCGGCCGCCAACGAGCTGCCGGACCCGGTGCCGGACGAGGTGAAAGAGGAGCGCAAGGAGCGCTTCATGGCGGTGCAGGCCGAGATTAGCGCCGCAAGGTTGGCCGCACGCATCGGCCAGCGCCTGCAGGTGCTGGTCGACGAAATCGACGAGGAAGGCACCGCAGTGTGCCGCAGCTACGCCGATGCGCCGGAGATTGACGGCCTGGTGTTCGTCGAGGACGCTGCCGGCCTCTCGGTTGGTGATTTTGTCGAGGTTGAGATCGTCGATGCCAGCGAGCACGACCTGTGGGGCGAGCGCGTGTAAACGCCACCCGATGGAAGCCAATGCGGCGCAAGGTGCAGACCTTGCGCCGTTTTTCATTCCTGCTCAGTTTTTTTGAACATGGGCTGCAGATTTTTGTGCTTTTTTATCGAATGGCCGGTTTGTATAGTGTTTCCATCAACCCCAAGCCAGGAGGCACCCCATGACCGAAGCGCAATGGCAATCACGAACCGTGGAACAGCAAGTCAGCGGCATGCCGACATCGGACGGTGCCGGCGTCAAGCTGACGCGGGTACTGACGCAGAACCTGCAGCGGCGGCTGGACCCGTTCCTGATGCTGGACGAGTTCCGCTCCGACAATCCGGGTGACTACATCGCCGGTTTTCCCTCGCATCCGCACCGCGGCTTCGAGACGGTGACCTACATGCTGGCCGGGCGCATGCGCCACCGCGACAGCGGCAATAACGAGGGCCTGCTCGGGCCGGGCGGCGTGCAGTGGATGACTGCCGGCCGCGGCGTGATCCATTCCGAGATGCCGGAGCAGGAAGACGGGCTGATGCACGGCTTCCAGCTGTGGATCAACCTGCCGGCGGCGCGCAAGATGATCCCGGCCGCCTACCGCGACATCCCGGCGGCAGAAATTCCGCTGCTGCAGGAGGCGGACGGCGTCGCGGTGAAGGTGATCGCCGGCCAGTATCGTGAGCAGGCGGGAGCGATCCGGCAGCCGGATACCGAGCCGCTGTACCTCGACCTGCAGTTGCCTGCAGGTGGCTCGCGCGACATCGACATCGCCGCCGGCCACAACGCCTTTGTCTACGTCTACCACGGCAGCGTCAGCATTGAGGGTGTCAGCGTGCCGCAGCAGCGTATGGCGATCCTTGGCAACAGCGGCGACGGCGTGCGCCTGCACAGCGACGGCGGTGCCAGCGTGCTGGTGTTGTCCGGACAGCCGCTGCGCGAGCCGATCGCCCAATACGGCCCGTTCGTGATGAACACGCGCGCCGAGCTGGAGCAGGCGTTCGCCGACTACCAGCAGGGCCGTCTGGCTTGATGTAACACAAGGTTGGCCGCAGGCGTTGCGGCCAACCTTTTCCATTGGATTGCAGCGGAGATTTTCCCATGAGTGCCATCAGCCAGCGTATTGAACCGCGCCAGCAGGACATCGGTTTTGTCGTGCGGCGCCTGTTGCCGGTGCGCGGTATGCGCAGCGTCGGACCGTTCGTGTTTCTCGACCACATGGGGCCGGCGTACTTCGTCGCCGCCGGCACCAGTGGCGACGTGCGTCCGCACCCGCACATCGGCCTGGCCACGGTCACCTACCTCAGCCAGGGCGCGATGATGCATCGCGACAGTTTGGGTACGGTGCAGCGCATCGAGCCGGGCGCCATCAACCTGATGGTAGCCGGGCGCGGCATCGTCCATTCCGAGCGCATTCCGGTCGACATCCGTGCCGCCGGCGTGGCGGTGGAGGGCTTGCAGATGTGGCTGGCGCTGCCGCAGGCGCAGGAGCGCTGCGCGCCGGCGTTCTACCACTACCCGGCGGACGTGTTGCCGCAACGCGAGTTCGAGCGCGGCAGCGTGCAGTTGCTGATCGGCGCCGCCTTCGGCATGGTGTCGCCGGTGAAAACCTTTGCCCCGACGCTGTACGCCGCCTGGCAGTTGCAGGGCGGCGGCGTGCTGCCGCTGCCGCAGGAGGTGGCCGAGCGCGCGCTGTACCTGATCGAGGGCGAGGTGCAGGTCGACGGCGAGCTGGTCCGTGCCGGCGAATTGGTGATCCTGTCCGGCAGTGCGCGCGAGTTGCGCGCCAGCGCCTGCGTGCAGGGCGTGATCTTCGGCGGCGCGCCTTTGGATGGCCCGCGCTACCTGGACTGGAACTTCGTGGCCAGCGACAAGGCGTTGCTGGCGGCGGCGCGGGACGACTGGCAGGCCGGCCGCTTTGCCATGGTGCCGGGCGAGAGCGAGTTCATCCCGCTGCCGGTGTGAGCGGCAATTGGCACTTCAGTCTTCTGTCATGAATTGGCGGCTTTTTGTGTGAAGGAATAACCCTGTTTGTGATAAGATTATTTCCTGTTGTTCACTATCAAATGACGGTGTTCAGTATAAATAGTTGTTGTATTTTCTAACGAATATCCGGAGCTGATTGCGTGTCGTTTTCCCGATCCGTCGAGTCCATCCTGTCACGCCAGGTACTGAGCTGCCTGCCCACCGCCACGGTGAGCGAGGCGGCTTTTGCCATGTGCCGCGAGCGCTGCGGTGCCATCATCGTGATGGACGAGGGCGGGCAGCCGGTCGGAGTGTGGACCGAGAGCGACGCGGTGCGGCTGGACCTGCTGCAGCCGGACGTGGCCGCGACGCCGGTATCGGTAGTGATGTCGTCGCCGGTGCGCACCATCGCCGCTAATGCCACCATCCAGGAGGTCACCGCGCTGCTGCACAAGCAGCGCATGCGTCATCTGGTGGTGACCGAGCCGGGCGGCGACCGCGTGATGGGCGTGGTATCGACCACCGACATCGTCATCAATCAGGAAGCCGAGTTCTTCCTGCGCCTGAAACGGCTGGACGCGATGGTGCATGTGCCGCTGGCCACCATCGCCGCCAGCGCCGATATCGGCGCCGCCACCCGGCTGATGCGCGAGCACAAGGCCGAGGCGCTGGCCGTGAGCTACGCCGACGGCAGCTGGGGCATCCTCACCCAGCGCGACATGCTGCAGCACTTGGCGCAGCCGCGCGGCGGCCTGACGGTGGCCGACCTCGCCAGCCATCCGCTGCGCACGGTGCCGGCGCACATGACCCTGCTGGCCGCGCGCAAGGTGCTGCTGGAGCACCAGCTGCGCCATCTCGGCGTCACCGACGGCAGCGGCCAGCTGCTGACCATCATCGGCATGTCCGACATCCTCGCCACCATCGAACAGGAATTCCTCGCCGAGCTGCACCACGCACTGCGCGAGCGCGACGAGGCGCTGCTGCGTTCGCGGCAGAGTCTGCTGATGGCGGACAAGGTGTTCGAATCGACGATGGAGGGCATCGTCATCACCGACAGCAAGGGGCTGATCCAGTCGGTCAACCCGGCGTTTTCCCGCATCACCGGCTACTCGCGCGACGAGGCGATCGGCCAGACCCCGGCCTTGCTCAAGTCCGGGCGCCAGTCGGCAGATTTCTACGAACACATGTGGCGACAGCTGAAGAGCGACGGTTTCTGGCAGGGCGAGGTGGTCAACCGTCGCAAGAACGGCCTGCTCTATACCGAACACCTGACCATCACCGCCATCGGCGACGATCAGGGTGTGACCCAGCACTACGTCGCGGTGTTCGCCGACATCACCCAGCGCAAGCAGGCGGAGGAGCGTTTGCACTTCCTCGCCAACCACGATGCGCTGACCGGGCTGCCCAATCGCACCCTGTTTGCCGAAAAACTGCAGGCGGCGGTGGAGCTGGCGCGCGAGCAGCAGCAGCGCTTCGCGCTGATGTTCATCGACCTGGACCGCTTCAAGCTGATCAACGACACGCTGGGGCACCAGGCCGGCGACGAGCTGCTGGTGAAAATCTCGCAGCGCCTGCAGGAAGAGGCGCCGGGCGGCGGCACCGTGGCGCGCCTGGCCGGTGACGAGTTCACCATCCTGCTGCCCAATACCGGCAGTCTGACCACGCTGGCCAGCATGGCGCAGGACATCCTGGACAGCATTACCGGCGAGCTGGTGCTGGGCGGCAACAGCAAGGTGTTTGTCTCCGCCAGCCTCGGCATCGCGGTGTTCCCGGACGACGGGCGCACCGCCGACAGCCTGCTGGTCAATGCCGATGCCGCGATGTACCGCGCCAAGAACCGTGGCAAGAACACCTTCCAGTTCTACACCGCCGACATGAATGCCAGCGCCATGGCGCGGCTGAAGCTGGAGTACAGCCTGCACCGCGCGCTGATCAAGGACGAATTCCAAGTCTGGTACCAGCCCAAGGTCGATCTCGCCAGCGGCACGCTGGTGGGCATGGAGGCGCTGATCCGCTGGCAGCATCCGGAGATGGGCTTCGTGCCGCCGGTAGAGTTCATCCCGGTGGCCGAGGAGTGCGCGCTGATCGTGCCGATCGGCGCCTGGGTGCTGCAGGAAGCCTGCCGCCAGACCAAGCAGTGGGCCGACCGTTGCGGCTTTGGCGGCCGGGTGGCGGTCAACCTGTCCGGGCGCCAGATCAAGTTCGGCAACATCGTGGAAACGGTGGCGCAGGTGCTGCAGCAGACCGGCCTGCCACCGTCGCAGCTGGAGCTGGAAATCACCGAAAGCACGGCGATGGACAGCGACGGCGAGGTGATGAAGGCACTGGAAGGGCTGCGCGCGATAGGCATCACGCTGGCGATCGACGACTTCGGTACCGGCTACTCCTCGCTGGCCTACCTCAAGCGCCTGCCGGTGCAGGTGCTGAAGATCGACCGCTCCTTCATCAAGGATCTGGATCGTGACAAGGACGACGCTGCCATCGCCTCGGCGGTGATCTCGCTGGGGCGCAGCCTGGGCCTGTCCATCGTGGCCGAGGGCGTGGAAACGCCGGCGCACCGCGCCTTCCTGATCGAGCAGGGTTGCCATCAGGCGCAGGGCTACCTGTTCGGCAAGCCGCAGACCGCCGCCGATTTCCGCCACCTGCTGTGCTAGCGGTCTCCGGCCACTGCCGGAGACGGACGCAAAAAAGCCGACGCGACGCGTCGGCTTTTTGCTGCAAGGTTGGCCGCAACGCGTGCGGCCAAGCTCGAGTCCGGCTTAGCCGCCGATCTTGTCGCGGCCGCCCATGTACGGACGCAGTACCGCCGGGATGGTGACCGAGCCGTCGGCGTTCTGGTAGTTCTCCAGTACCGCCACCAGCGTGCGGCCCACCGCCAGGCCGGAGCCGTTCAGTGTGTGCACGTAGCGGTTCTTGCCGTCGGCGTCCTTGAAGCGCGCCATCATGCGGCGAGCCTGGAAGTCGCCCATGTTCGAGCAGGAGCTGATCTCGCGGTAGGTGTTCTGCGCCGGCAGCCACACTTCCAGGTCGTAGGTCTTGTGCGAGCCGAAGCCCATGTCGCCCGTGCACAGCGTCACCACGCGGTACGGCAGCTCCAGTGCCTGCAGGATCACCTCGGCGTGGCCGACCATTTCTTCCAGCGCGGCGAAGGAGTGGTCCGGATGTGCGATCTGCACCATCTCCACCTTGTCGAACTGGTGCTGGCGGATCAGGCCGCGGGTGTCGCGGCCGTAGGCGCCGGCTTCGGAGCGGAAGCAGGGCGAGTGGGCGGTGAACTTGAGCGGCAGTTCGTCGTGCTTCAGCACCGACTCGCGCACCATATTGGTCATGGTGATTTCCGAGGTGGAAATCAGGTACTGCGCCTGGGCGGCGGCCTCGCCACCGCGCTCGACGCGGAACATGTCCTCGGCGAATTTCGGCAGCTGGCCGGTGCCGTACAGCACGTCGCTGTTGACGATGTACGGGGTGTAGGTCTCGCTGTAGCCGTGCTTGTCGGTGTGGGTGTTCAGCATGAACTGCGCCAGCGCGCGGTGCAGCTGCGCGATCTGGCCGCGCAGCACGGTAAAGCGGGCGCCGGACAGCTTGGCGCCGGTCTCGAAGTCGAGGCCCAGCGGGCTACCGACATCGACGTGATCCTTCACTTCGAAGTCGAACGCGCGCGGCGTACCCCAGCGACGGGCTTCCACGTTGCCGGACTCGTCGGCACCGGCCGGCACCGATTCGTGCGGCAGGTTGGGGATGGTCAGCAGCCAGTTGTCGAGGCGGCTCTGCACGGTGGTGAAGGCGTCCTCGGCGGCTTTCAGCTCGTCACCCAGCGACGCGACCTGCGCCATGATGGCGGATACGTCTTCGCCGTTCTTCTTGGCGATGCCGATCTGCTTGGAGGTGCTGTTGCGCTGCGACTGCAGCTCCTGCATGCGGGTTTGCAGGGACTTGCGCTCGGCTTCCAGGCTGTTGAAAGCGCCTACTTCCAGTGTGTAACCACGGGCGGCCAGGCGGGCCGCCACTTCATCGATATTGCTGCGCAGCAGTTGAATATCCAGCATTGTTTTCAGTCCTGTATTTCTGTCTCGGATAGGGTGTGGCCGGCAACACGGCACGGGCAGGCCTCGCTCGCGGCCGTGGTTGCGCCCGCCGGCACAAAGTTTCCCCGCAAGTTTACCGGCAGCAGGGGGCAGTTGTCCCGTTTTGCCGTGCGGTGCGCGGTGTTCAGCCCGAGCGGAAAATGGCGATGGAGACGCCAATTGCATGCATTGCGCGGCACTTGGGTGCTGTTTATGTCAGAAAGATTAAATTGATATGCAAACGTTATGTAATACTTGTAATGGATATTGATGATTGATTTTGAATGTCAGGGGAAAAGCATGTCCAGAAATCATGTCATGGCCTTGTGCCTTGCGGCCGCGGTGGCCGTGAGCGCTTGTGCGGTGCCGCAGGCGAATCAGGGGGTGGCGGTCAGCCAGACCTCGCGCGGTGTGCAGATCCGTTCTTCCGATTCCATCCTGTTCGATTCCGGCCAGTACGAGGTGAAGGCCTCGGCACGGCCGTTTCTCGACCAGATGGCCAGCCTGCTGATCACGCGCACCAAGAGCAATGTGCTGATCGAGGGCCATACCGACAGTGTCGGTGGTCGCGACTTCAACCAGGACCTGTCCGAGCTGCGCGCTTTGTCGGTGATGAAGGCGCTGGTCGATCGCGGCGTGCCCAAGACGCGCATCAAGGCTGTGGGCTACGGCATGAGCCGGCCGCTGGTCGACAACGCCACCCAGGCCGGTCGCCAGGCGAACCGCCGCACCGACATCATTCTCCTTGGCGAAAAGCAGGAAAACCTGGGGCAGGATCCGTTCAAGGGCATGGTCGACAGCGTGGTCAGCTTCGGCAAGGGCCTGTTCAAGTAATTCAACGTGACGGCACCCGCCGGTGAGTACCGTTTTCATTTTGCAATGCAAGGAATGTTCATGGCTGATTGCCCCACTTGCCACGCCGCCAATCGCGACAGTGCGCGTTTTTGTCTGAATTGCGGTCACGCGCTGCAGTCTGCACCGGCCACGCCGCCAGCGGCGACGGCCAGCGACAGCTGCGCCTGCCCGAGCTGCGGCGAGGAAAACCGTGCCGGCCGCAAGTTCTGCAAGCACTGCGGCGGCGCCATGTTGGCCGCAATAGGTGGCGCACCGGAGGCGGTGCCCGCCGAGCCCGTTGCCGCTGCACCAGTCCGTGACCCGGATGGAGAAGCTGTGCCCACCGTGTCGCCTGAGCCGGCGGCCGCCCTTGTCGGTGTGGTGGCCGGGTCGTTGCCAGCAGGGGATGTCTCTCCGCTGGTGCTGGCCAGTGCCGAGCCGGTGCCGCTTGCCACGGTGGCGGTCGTGCAGGAGACGAAACGGGCTGTCGTTGCGACCATCGCCGGCAACGAGCTACAGGTGCCGCTCTTTGCCGTAGAGCCGGAGCGGGAGGAGACCGCCGTGCCGGCTGTCGGCAACGAGGCGTCTTCGCCGGAAACGGTGGTGATCGTTGCCGGCGGCGTCACTGAGCGTGCGCCGGAGCCGGTGCTTGCCGTGGAGGCAATGCCAGAAGTCGCGGCCGTGCCACCAGCCGCAACGGCGGCGGGCATGTCGCAAGTGTCTGCAGCCATCGATGCTGCCGTAACCCACTTGGCCGCAGTGGCGGCGACAGCAGCCGACACGTCAGATCCGGCTCCGCCAGCGAAGCCGGAGCCTGCGCCAGCGGTGGTGCCCGAAGCAGAGCCTCGTGTGGCACCGGCACCGGCCGCGGCGGTCGCTGGCAGGGCCGTTGCGGCCAACGTTGCGGCCGCCGAGGCGCGGACGGCACGGCCGTGGTGGCACTGGGCGGCGGGCGTCCTGCTGCTGGGGATGGCGGTGGCCGCGATGATGCTGGGCGGCGTGTTCAGCCGCGGCGCCCAGCCGGTGGCGGCAACACCGGCCGCATCGGCGCCGGCCGCCATCTCCCTGCAACCGGGTACCGGGGCGTTGCAGGAGCAGGCTGCGGTGCCGGCCGGCAGCAGTGCCGCTGTAGCGGTGGCGCCAGTGGTGGCGCCGGTCGTCGCGGCCCCGCCGGTACAGAGCCCGGCGTCGGAACCGACCCCTGCGCCGGCTCCGGCGAACGATGAACCGGCGGTTGCCCAGCCGATGCCTGAGATCAAGCCGGCGACCAAACCTGCCGCGGTGGCACCGGTCGCCAAGGCCGCGCCGAAGAGCGAGGCGAAAGTCGGCAGCCAGCACGATGAAATCCGGCGCAAGAAAGAAGAACTGAAACGGCAGCTGGGCCTGCAATAAGCCACCCGCAGCCATAACTGGAGAATGATCCTGATGAAAATGTCGCAGCAACTTAAAAATACCGGCTCGCTGCTGGATGCTACCGAGGCACTGGGCAACTGGCGGGCGCTGGCGCTGTTTGCCGCCAGCCTGCTGGGCGCGGCGCTGGTGTTTGGCGTGCTGGCCCTGACCCGCAGCGGCTTCGGCCTGTTCCTGGGCGCGCTGCTGTCGTGGCTGGTGGCCTTTTACGGCGTCAATGCGGTCGGCATCATGCTGATGGATGCCAGCCGCAATGGGCAGTCGCGCAAGATGGCGGCCGCGGTGATGGTGTCGCTGTTCAGCAGCCACCGTCTGCTGCTGGTCGGGCTAGTGGCGCTGGGCGGCATGCTGTTGCTGCTCTTGCTGGTCGCCATCGTGCTGCTGCTGTGCAAGATTCCGCTGCTGGGGCCGCTGCTGTTCACCTTCGCGTTGCCGCTGAGCGCCTTGCTGCTTGGCTTTGCCTGTTTCGCGCTGGCCTACGTGTTCTATCCGTTGGCGGCGTCGGCGGTGTGGAGCGGTGCCTCGGTGCGCGAAACGCTGGTCAACCTGCTGGCGATCGCGCGCCAGCGTCTGGTGTCGGTGGTGGTGAAGGAGCTGGTGCTGGCGCTGGTGGTGCTGGTGTCGGCCGGCATCATCGGCGGCATCGTTTTTTCCGGGCTGGGTATGGTGATGAGCATGTCGGCCGGCATTCTGGGCGGCATCGGTGATCTCGGCATGCAGTCGATGGCGATGATGGCGATGGGCGGCATGGGGGAGGGCGGTGGCTATGTCATCGCCGGCGGGCTGGGCTCGTCGCTGCTGTTGGCCGCGGCGATGATCGTCCCGGGGCTGATCGCACTGCAGGGCTGCTGCCAGATCTACCTGTCCTCAATCGACGGGTTGGACGTCAGCGCCACCGAGCAGGAACTGGCGCGTCGCCAGCAACAGCTGGAGCAGAAGACGCAGCAGATCAAGCAGAAGATCGAGGAGCAGAAGCAGCAGCTGGCGACACCGGTTGCGGCTGCCGCCACCGCCGGTAATGCCGCCATGGCGCTGCCGCATTGCCCGCACTGCAAGGCGCTGCTGGAAGACGCCAACGACCGCTTCTGCGGCGAGTGCGGCAAGCCGGTGAAGGACGACTGATGAGCCGCTTCTGCACCCAGTGCGGCACGGTCAATGAGGCCGATGCCCGCTTTTGCGACGCCTGCGGCAAGCCGCTGAAGCCGAGAGCACCAGCTCCGGAGGCGGCGCCCGCCAGCGCGGCGATAGCACTCGACACGCCGCCAATCCCTGCGTTGTCGTCCCGCCGCTTGCCGTGGCCATGGCTGGGTGGCGGCGCGGCGCTATTGCTGCTGCTGGGGGCGGCGGCCTGGTACTGGCTGCAGCCGCAAGAGCCGTCCAAGGAGGTGTTCATGACGGCGATCAACCAGCATCTGGCCCAGCACGATGCCGACTACCGGCGCAGGGTGTGCCTGCGCAACCTGCCTTATGGCCGGCAGTCGCTGGTGGTCAGTCCGTTCGATCAGGCGAGCAACGCCTGGCTCGTCGAACTGGTCAGGGCCGGCCTGTATGCGGCGCCGCAAAAAATCAGCAACGGCTTTTTCGGCGAGCAGCTGGAGTACCAGCAGACCGATCTGGCGCGCTCGGCGGTGGTGGACGGCCGCCTGTGCGTCGGTACGGGCGTCGAGGCGGTGGCTATAACGCAGTGGTCGCCGCCGCAGCCTATGGGCGAGCTGCTGGTGTCGCAGGTGCGCTACGACTTCCAGCCGCGGCAGCCGGTGGCGTGGCTGACGCCGGCCATCCGCCGCGAGCTGTTTGGCGAGGCGGGTAAGGGCGAGGCGCGCATCATGTTGCTGCGCAAGGACGGCCGCTGGCAGGTGGCCGATGATGGCGAGCGCCAGGCGCTGGAGGCGGCGGTCTTCATGCAGGCACTGGCCAAGGAGGGCATCGAGCGTGCCGGCGAGCAGGCCAGTACTGGTCTGAAGGCGTGGTTTGGCCGCCTGTTCGGCCCGGCGGAGCCGTCGGCCGACGACATCTGGCAGGCCTTGCTGGCATTCTCGCCCTTGCTGGCCAGCCAGCAGCAGGGCTACGCCAAGCAGGACTGCGCCGTGCTGGAATCGCAGCCGGACACCTTCAGCTGTCGCATCCGCATTGATGGCGGCAGCGAGCGGGTGCTGCTGTCGAAGAACGGTGACGGGGTCTGGCAGCTGCGCCTGCCGTAAACCGTCAGCGGGACCGCCAGAGGCGGACTCAAACGGCAAGGCGCCGTGTTTCAGTGTTGAAACACGGCGCCTTGTGCATGGTGGCGGATCTGGCGTGACCTCGTGCCGCGGCTACTTGGCGTCCTCATCGAGCTGGCGCAGGAAGGCCAGCTTGTCGGCGATCTTGCTTTCCAGCCCGCGCGGCACCGGCTCGTACCAGCGCACGTCTTCCAGGCCTTCCGGCAGATAGGTTTCGCCGGCGGCGTAGCCGTGTGGTTCGTCGTGGGCGTAGCGGTAGTCGTGGCCGTAGCCCAGCTCCTTCATCAGCTTGGTCGGCGCATTGCGCAGGTGCACCGGCACTGGCCGCGACTGGTCCTGCGCCACGAAGGCACGCGCCGCGTTGTAGGCCTTGTAGCCGGCGTTGCTCTTGGCGGCGATGGCGAGGTAGATCACCGCCTGTCCCAGCGCCAGCTCTCCTTCCGGGCTGCCCAGCCGCTCGTAGGTGAGGGCGGCGTCGTTGGCGATCTGCATCGCGCGCGGATCGGCAAGGCCGATGTCTTCCCACGCCATGCGCACGATGCGCCGCGCCAGATAACGCGGGTCGGCGCCGCCGTCCAGCATGCGGGATAGCCAGTACAGCGCGGCGTCGGGGTTGGAGCCGCGTACCGATTTGTGCAGCGCGGAGATCTGGTCGTAGAACGCGTCGCCGCCCTTGTCGAAGCGCCGCGCGTTGATGCTGAGCACGTCGGCCAGGAAGGCGCTGTCGATGCGGCCAACCTTGCGTGCCAGTGCTGCGGTGCGGGTCTGCTCCAGCAGGTTCAGGAAACGGCGCGCGTCGCCGTCGGCGTAGCCAGCCAGCGCGTCGCGGGCGTCGTCGTCAAAGGTCAGCCCGTCCAGCGTGCCGCCCGCCGCCGCACGCTTGAACAGTGCCAGCAGCTCGTCGCGGCTCAAGGATTGCAGCACGTACACCTGCGCCCGCGACAGCAGCGCGGCGTTGACCTCGAAGGACGGGTTTTCGGTGGTGGCGCCGATGAAGGTCAGCAGCCCGGATTCGACGAAGGGCAGGAAGGCGTCCTGCTGGCTCTTGTTGAAGCGGTGCACCTCGTCGACGAACAGGATGGTGCGGCGGCCGCTGCGCTGCAGCGTGGCGTGCGCGCGTTCCACCGCCTCGCGGATGTCCTTGACACCGGACAGCACCGCCGACAGCGGGATGAAGTCGGCGTCGAAGGCGCCGGCGAGGATGCGCGCCAGCGTGGTCTTGCCGACGCCGGGCGGCCCCCACAGGATCATGGAGTGCGGCACTTGCGCCTCGATCGCCATGCGCAGCGGCTTGCCGGGGCCGATCAGGTGTTGCTGGCCGATGACGTCGTCGAGTGAGCTCGGGCGCAGCGCTTCGGCCAGCGGCTTGTGGGGTTCTTTGGCAAACAGGTCGTTCATGCGCTGATTTTACGTGCAAACCGGTATTTCTGCCGCGCCGATCGCGTGGCGATGCACGCAGCTGGCATGGCGGCCGGCAAGCAGTGCTAGAATCCGGCGACCGTATCCCACCCTGCGAGTTTTCCGGCCATGACCCCGATGTTGTCCCTGTTTGTGAGCAAGTACCTGTTCGTGCTGGCGGCGCTGCTGCCAATCATCAACCCGCCCGGGCTGGTGCCGTTCTTCATCTCGCTGACCTCGCACAACAGCAATGCGCAGCGCGCTTTTCTGGCGCGACGGATCGCGATCTACTGTTTCCTGCTGCTCTTGGGCAGCATGTATATCGGCGGCGTGGTGCTGGAGTTCTTCGGCGTGTCGCTGCCGGTGGTGCAGGTGTCCGGCGGCCTGCTGATCACCATCGCTGCCTGGCGCATGCTCAATGACGCACCGGCGGAGGCCTCGCCGCAGCTGGCGCAGGGCGAGCACCGCGAGGCGCTGAAGCAGCGCGCGTTCTATCCGCTGACCTTCCCGCTGACGGTGGGCCCGGGCTCGATCTCGGTGGCGATCACCATCGGTGCCTCGCTGACCGGCACCGGCTCCGCGCTGGCGCGCTACACCATCGCGCCGGTGGCCAGCCTGGCGGCGGTGGCCACCATTTGCCTGGCGATCTGGGTGTGCCTGCGCAATGCCGACAAGCTGTTCCGCTATCTGGGGCAGACCGGCTCGGTGGTGTTCCTGCGCCTGACCGCCTTCATCCTGCTGTGCCTGGGGGTGCAGATCATCTGGATGGGGCTCAGCGGCCTGCTGGAGCCGCTGCTGGCGGTGCGGCGCTAAGGTTGGCCGCAAGCGGATGACAAGGCGCGCTACGGCGCGCTTTTTGCTGTCCGTGTACGGACAACCTCGCGCAATTTCATGACCAGGATCACCGACGACAGCAACAGGGTCAGCGCGTTGGCCAGCACCACCGGCAGCGCCGCGATGGAGAGACCGTACAGCAGCCAGGTGCCGGTGCCGCACACGAACATCAGGTACATCGACAGTGAAATGCTGCGCGTGTCGCGGGTGCGCAGGGTATGCAGCACTTGCGGCAAGAAACTGCCGGTGGTGAGCAGGGCGGCGAGATAGCCCAGTTGCGTGGTGTCCATGGCGTGCTACCGGAGGGGTCGGGAGGTGAGTGAAAGGTTCGCCGTCCATTCTGCGATAGCGGTGCTTGTAAGCGAAGCACTACATCGCAGCCGCCGCCGCGGAACAGGCTGTTCTGTTGCGGCGCCGGCAGCAAGGCGTACAATGCGCGGCTTGCCTCGTCCGGAATGCTATTGATGTTGACTTTGTCGTTTTTGTGCGCGTTTGCGTTTCTTGCCGGCCTGATCGACGCCGCCGTCGGCGGTGGCGGTCTGATCCAGATCCCGGCGCTGTTCAATGCACTGCCGAATGTCTCGGTGCCGGCGCTGTTCGGGACCAACAAGATGGCTTCGGCGATGGGTACGCTGTCGGCGGCCCGTTCCTACCTGCGCCAGGTCACCATTCCGTGGCGGCTGGTGCTGCCGGCGGCGGCGGCGGCGTTCGTGATGTCCTTCGCCGGCGCGGCGGCGGTGAGCCTGATCCCGGCTTCGGTGATGCGGCCGCTGGTGCTGGTGTTGCTGATCGTGATGGCGGTGTACACCTTCCGCAAGAAGACCCTGGGCGCGGTGCATGCGCCGGTGGCGATCGGTCGTCGCGAGCTGGTGGTCGGTGTGCTGATCGGCGCCGCCATCGGCTTTTACGACGGCCTGTTCGGGCCGGGTACCGGCAGCTTCCTGATGTTCCTGTTCGTGCGCTTTTTCGCCTTCGATTTCCTGCACGCGTCGGCCTCGGCCAAGGTGGTCAACCTGTCGACCAATATCGCGGCGCTGAGCTTCTTCATCCCGACCGGCAACGTGCTGTTCGGTTATGCGCTGCCGATGGCGGTGTGCAATGTCGCCGGCGCCATGGTCGGCTCGCACATCGCGATGCGCAAGGGCGCCGGCTTCGTGCGCATCCTTTTCCTGCTGCTGGTCAGCGTGCTGATCCTGAAGCTGGCCTATGACATGCTGAAGTAAGTGCCGCTAACAAAACCTCGCAGAGCACCTGAGCCAAGGTGCGCCGACGCAGACAGTACAAGTCGTACGGCAAGGCGGCGCAACGCAGGATCAGAGGTTTTGTCAGTGGCGCTAAGCGGTTAGCGTGTGGCGGCCAACTGTTGCAGGCAGGCCGGGCACAGGCAGTCACCGCCGCTGCCGGCGCTGGCCAGCGGCGGCAGTGCCATGCACCAGCAGCCACCCTTGTCGCCGCCTGTGCCGCAGTGGAAAGGTTGGCCGCAACGGCCGCAGTTCAGATCTCGCAGCGGCAAGGGCTGGCGCAGGCTGGCGATGCGTTGCAACGCCGCCTGTTTCTGTGCGCGGCTGGCCGAAGCCCAGCCGCTGATCTCCGCCAGTGTGCGCAGGCAGCCGGTGCAGTAGCGGCCGCTGGCATCGAGCTGGCATTGCCTGATGCAGGGCGAGACGATGTTGTCAGGCATCGTCATCGATCCCCGTATCCCCAAACACCACATGTGCCAGCAGCAGCTGGCAGGCGCTGTCGCTGTGCAGCTGCAGCGTGCCGGCGTGCTCCAGCCACAGCAGGTCGAACTGCCGCAGCGTGTCGCCGGCGTCGTCATTCTTCACCGTCACCGCGTCGCCCTGAGCCAGGAACAGCAGCAGCGGGCCGTCGTGCGCCAGTGTCAGGCTGCCGTCGAGCGACAGCCGTTCGGCGCGGTGATGGCAGCGGCTACGACGGGTCATGATGTTGAAATCGCGTACCTTGCCGACCAGGCGCTGGCTGCTGATCGGCCACTCGCCGGCAAAGTGCAGCAGCGGGCTGTCCGCCTGCAGCGTGGCCAGTGGCACCCCATCGCGCTGCAGTTGCAGGCCGCCGCCTTCCAGCAGGGTCAGGGTGCGGTCGATGCCGTCGAAGCGCGAGAACGGGCCGTCGCTGTCGACATCGGCGACGCTGACGCGCAGCGCAAAGTCGTCAAGGTTGGCCGCAGCGGGGCGGATCAGCAGCTGGCGGGTGATGCCGCCGCCGTTCTTCCACGGGCTGGGCGGGCAGTCGGCAAAGCGTACGATGTGCATGAGGGTCGGGGCCGGACAGGGAAAAGCGCGATGGTAGCACGCGGCCGGTAGCGGCTACAGCGGGCAGGGGACCGGTGCGCAAGCCTGGCCGCAACACTTGGCGGGCGGAATTGACACAAAGCTGCCTCGCTGTGGCTACCAGCGGCGCGCGGCCGGCCGGCATGGCCGCCATCATGGCAGGATGTGCCGCCATGGCGCGCCTCGGCGGCACAAACGTCAAGCTGCTTGCCGCAGCGCGGCGCGATACCTCGTGATAGACTTCCGTGTCCGGATTTTGTCACCCTGTCTGCCGGCCGGTAGCGACCCGTATGCCGCCGGCAGCAAGTCATTCAACACTTTGGAGCCCCGCATGTCCTCTTCGATCTTCGCCGCCGTGGAAATGGCGCCGCGCGACCCGATTCTTGGCCTGAACGAAGCCTTCAACGCCGATACCCGTCCGACTAAAGTCAACCTGGGTGTCGGCGTTTATTACGACGACAACGGCAAGATCCCGCTGCTGGCCGCCGTGAAGGCCGCCGAAAAGGTGCGTCTGGAAGCGATGCCGCCACGCGGCTACCAGCCGATCGAAGGCCCGGCCACCTACACCTCCGCGGTACAGAACCTGCTGTTCGGCGCTGACAGTGCGCTGACCGCCGCCGGTCGCGTGGTGACCGCCGAAGCGCTGGGTGGTACCGGCGCCCTGAAGATCGGTGCCGACTTCCTGAAGCGCCTGAATGCCGATGCCAAGGTCTACATCAGCAACCCGTCGTGGGAAAACCACCGCGCGCTGTTCGAGTCCGCCGGCTTCACCGTGGAAAACTACCCGTACTACGACGAAGCGACCCGTGGCGTGAACTTCGAGGCGATGAAAGCCTTCCTGCTGGGCCTGGACGCCGGTTCCGTGATCGTGCTGCACGCCTGCTGCCACAACCCGACCGGTGCCGATATGTCCGACGCCCAGTGGGCGGAAGTGGTGGAAGCCTGCCGCAGCCGCGGTCTGGTGCCGTTCCTCGACATGGCCTACCAGGGCTTTGCCGACGGCATCGAGCCTGATGCAGTGGCCGTTCGTCTGTTCTCCGCCTCCGGCCTGCAGTTCTTCGTGTCCAGCTCCTTCTCCAAGAGCTTCTCGCTGTACGGCGAGCGTGTCGGCGCGCTGTCCATCGTGACCGAGAGCAAGGAAGAGTCCGCCCGCGTGCTGTCGCAGCTCAAGCGCGTGATCCGCACCAACTACTCCAACCCGCCTATCCACGGCGGTGCGGTGGTGGCTGCGGTACTGTCCAGCCCGGAACTGCGCCAGCAGTGGGAAGACGAACTGGCCGGCATGCGCGAGCGCATCCGCGCCATGCGCGTGGCCCTGGTGGAAGCGATCCAGGCCCAGGGCGTGGAGCAGGACTTCAGCTTCGTGATCAAGCAGCGCGGCATGTTCTCCTACACCGGCCTGACCGTGGCCCAGGTCGAGCGCCTGAAGGAAGAGTTCGGCATCTACGCCGTGTCCACCGGCCGTATCTGCCTGGCGGCACTGAACAGCAAGAACATCGGCTACGTGGCCGAAGCGATTGCCAAGGTGGTCAAGGCCTGATTCATCCGGCCGGCTTCACCACGAAAAACCCCGCTGTCCGACAGCGGGGTTTTTTGTGGCCGTTTTGCAGGCGGGCTTACAGCGCGCGGGTGTGCTGCTGCAGCCAGGCCAGCGCCGCACCGTCCAGATGCGAAGCCAACCGTTCGCGCACGTGGCGGTGGTAGTCGTTGAGCCAGTCAGTTTCTTCCCGGTTCAGCAACGTGCGCTCGATGCAGCGCAGGTCGATCGGGCACAGCGTCAGCGTCTCGAACGCGAGGAAGTCGCCGAACTCGTTGCTGGCGGCGGCCACGTTCAGCAGCAGGTTCTCGATGCGCACCCCCCACTGTCCGGGGCGGTAGATGCCCGGCTCGTTGGAGGTGATCATGCCGGGCAGCATCGCCATGGTCGCTTCCGGCTGCGAGCGCGAGATGCTCTGCGGGCCTTCGTGCACGTTGAGGAAATAGCCGACGCCATGGCCGACGCCGTGGCCGAAATCGATACCGTGCTGCCAGATCGGCGCGCGCGCCAGCGCGTCCAACATCGGCGACAGCGTGCCCTGTGGGAACTGGGCGCGTGACAGAGCGATCATGCCCTTCAGCACCAGCGTGAAGTCGCGCTTCTGTTCGGCGCTGGGCTGGCCTACCGCCACTACGCGGGTGATATCGGTGGTGCCGCCCAGGTACTGGCCGCCGGAGTCGATCAGCAGCAGGCCGTCGCCCTCGATCGCGGCGTGGTGCGCCGCGGTGGCGCGGTAGTGCGGCAGCGCGCCGTTGGCGTTGAAGCCGGCGATGGTGGCGAAACTGGGCGACACGAAGCCGGGGCGGCGCGCGCGCGCGGCGGTAATCTGCTCGTCGATGGTCAGCTCGGTGATGGTATCGCGGTTGACCGCGCCCTCGAACCAGGCAAAGAACTCAGCCAGTGCCACGCCGTCCTGCACCATGGTGTCGCGCACGTGCTGCGCCTCGGCCTCGTTCTTGCGCGACTTGAGCAGGGTGGAGGGGTTGATGGCCTCGATCACGGCAAGGTTGGCCGCGACCGCGGCGCGCAGGCCGAGGGTGACGCGGCGCGGGTCCAGCAGTAGGCGACTGTCCGCCGGCAAGGCCGCCAGCGCGGCCTTGGCCTGACCGTAATCGGCGACGGCGATGCCGTCTGCGGCCAACCTTTGCGCTAGCGCAGCGTCGATCTTGCCCTCGCCGACGAACAGGGTGCCGCCGCTGTCGTTCAGCAGCAGGTGGCTGACGAACACCGGGTTGTAGCTGACGTCGCCGCCGCGCAGGTTCAGCAGCCAGGCGATGTCATCCAGCGTGGAAATGAAATGATGGCTGGCGCCGTGCTGCCGCATCGCGTCGCGTACCGCGGCCAGCTTGTCGGCGCGGGGAGTGGCGGCGTAGGGCGGCAGGTGTTCGTACACCGGCTGGCTCGGCAGGGGCGGGCGATCCGGCCACACCGCCTGCAGCAGGTCGAGGTCGCTGCGCAGCACGATGCCGGCGGCGAGGAGTTTGTCCTGCAGCACGCGGGCGCTGGCCAGGCCGAGCACGTCGCCATCCACCGCCAGCACGTCGCCGGCGCCAAGGTTGGCCGCAAGCCAGTCCAGATGCAGCGGCTGTGCCACGGTCTGGATCTTCATCAGCGCGATGCCGCTGCCGGCCAGCTCCTGTTCTGCCTGCACCCAGTAGCGGCTGTCGGCCCACAGGCCGGCAAAACCGGCGGTGACGATCAGGGTGCCGACCGAGCCGTGAAAGCCGGACAGCCAGCGCCGGCCCTGCCAGTGGGGCGGCAGGTACTCGGACAGGTGCGGATCGGAGGACGGAATCAGGCAGGCGGCGATGCCTTGCTGCTGCATGTGGCGGCGCAGGGCGGCCAGACGGGTAGGGATGGTGTGCGTCATCGTGCTTCTCGGTGGGAGATTGTATGCATTTTGCGATGGCGGGGTGTTTTGTGCAAGTTGTTTTGCCAATCGGCGCAATAGTCTGTCTTTTTGTAAATGAATAGAGCATGAAAAAAGCCGGAGCAGGCTCCGGCTTGGTTCGGCTTGCGTCAGGCTTACTTGCGTTCAACCGCCAGCGCCACGCCCATGCCGCCACCGATGCACAGTGTCGCCAGGCCTTTCTTGGCGTCGCGACGCTGCATTTCGTGCAGCAGGGTCACCAGCACGCGGCAGCCGGAGGCGCCGATCGGGTGGCCCAGCGCGATGGCACCGCCGTTGACGTTGACCTTGTCGGCGCTCCAGCCCAGCTCTTTCGCCACGCCCAGTGCCTGGGCGGCGAAGGCTTCGTTGGCTTCCACCAGGTCGAGGTCTTCCACCTTCCAGCCGGCCTTGTCCAGCGCCTTGCGGGTGGCGGCTACCGGGCCGATGCCCATGATTTCCGGCGCGCAGCCGGTCAGGGCGTAGGACTTGATGGTGGCCAGCGGTTTCAGGCCCAGCTCGTCGGCCTTGGCGGCGGTCATCAGCATCACGGCGGCGGCGCCGTCGTTGATGCCGGAAGCGTTACCGGCGGTCACGGAGCCGTCTTTCTTGAAGGCCGGACGCAGCTTGGCCAGGGTTTCGGCGGTGGTGCCGACCTTGATGTATTCGTCGCTGGCGAAGGCAACCGGGTCGCCCTTGCGCTGCGGTACCAGCACCGGCACGATCTCATCGGCGAACTTGCCGGCTTTCTGTGCTGCTTCGGCGCGGTTCTGCGAGGCCAGAGCCAGCGCGTCCTGCTCGTCGCGGCTGATCTCGTACTTGGCGGCCACGTTTTCGGCGGTGATACCCATGTGGTACTGGTTGTAGACGTCGGTCAGGCCGTCGGCCACCATGGTGTCCACCAGCTGGGCGTTGCCCATGCGGAAGCCGTCACGCGAGCCCGGCAGGATGTGCGGCGACAGCGACATGCTTTCCTGGCCACCGGCGATCACGATTTCGGCGTCGCCGTTGGCGATCGCCTGGGCACCCAGGTGCACGGCGCGCAGGCCGGAGCCGCACACCACGTTGAGGGTGGAGGCCGGGGTCGACACTGGCAGGCCGGCCTTGATCAGCGCCTGGCGCGCCGGGTTCTGGCCGGCGCCTGCGGTCAGCACCTGACCGAGGATCACTTCGCTCACTGCTTCCGGCTGCACGCCGGTCTTCTCCAGCAAACCCTTGATAACGGTTGCACCCAGCTCCGGCGCCGGGATTTTGGACAGCGAACCACCAAAGCTGCCGACAGCGGTACGCAGGGCGGCAACGATCACGATATCTTGCATGAGAGTTTCTCCACGAGTGTGTTTGCTTGTTATTGGCTACAGTGCTGTTGTGCGACGCACAAGAGCCACTGTAGCACAATCATGAAACGGGTTGATTACTGCATGGCCGCCAGTTGCGGCATGGCCTTGGCCTGCACGTACAGACCCGGTGCCGGGCACAGCGGCGGCAATTCCTTGCTGCCCATCGCCTTCGGCGCGGCCACTTTCTTGCCGGACTGCGGCGCGAGCCAGCCGTCCCAGTCTTTCCACCAGCTGCCCGGCATGCTCTGCGCGGTTTCCAGCCAGGTGTCGGCATCTGCGGCCAACGTTTCGTTGACCCAGTAGTTGCGCTTGTCCTTGGTCACCGGATTGATGGAGCCGGCGATGTGGCCGGAGGCGCCGAGCACGAAGCGGCGCGAGGCGGCGCCTTCCAGGAACTTGACGCCATCGAAGGCCGATTTCCACGGCACGATGTGGTCTTCACGCGCGGCGAAGATGTACACCGGCACCTTGATCTTGCGCACGTCGATCTTCACGCCGCACAGCGTGATGCTGTCCGGCTTTGTCAGCGCGTTGCGGTCGTAGAACTCGCGCAGGAAGAAGGTGTGCATCGGCATCGGCAGGTCTACCGCGTCGTTGTTCCAGTACAGGAGGTCGAACGGTGGCGGGGTCTTGCCCAGCAGGTAGTTGTTGACCACGTAGTTCCACACCAGGTCGTTGGCACGCAGGCTGGCGAAGGTGCGGCCCAGCTCCTTGCCACTGACGATGCCGCCGTTGCCGGCAGCCAGCTTGGCGGCACGGCCCTTGAAGAAGTTGTCGTCGAGGAAGACCTTGATCTCGCCCGGATCGGTGTGGTCGATCAGCGAGGTCATGAAGGTGGCGGAGTCGATGTAGTTCAGGCCGCGCGCTTCCATCACGCACAGCGCGGTGGTAAGGATCACGCCGCCAATGCAGAAGCCCAGCGCGTTCATGCTCGGCTGCTTGGTGATCTTGCGCACCGCTTCGGCGGCGGCGATCACGCCTTCCTCAATGTAGTTGTCCCACTGGTACTGCCGCATCTCCGGCGTCGCGGATTTCCAGCTGACCAGGAACACGCGGTAACCCTGGCCCACGAAGTGGCGCACCATGGAGTTGTCCGGCTGCAGGTCCATCAGATAGTACTTGTTGACGCAGGGCGGCACGATCAGCAGCGGCTTCTCGTAGACTTCGCCGGTGGTCGGCGTGTACTGGATCAGTTCCATCAGCTCGTTGCGGAACACCACTTCGCCCGGGGTGCAGGCAATGTTCTTGCCGATCTCGAACTTGGTTTCGTCCGACATCGAGATGTGACCCTTCTGGATGTCTTCCATCATGTTCTTCATGCCTTCGACCAGGCTCTCGCCCTTGGTCTCGATGGCCTGCTTGATCACTTCCGGGTTGGTCAGCATGAAGTTGGTCGGCGCCATGGCGTCGATGTACTGGCGGGTGATGAAGGCCAGGCGCTCCTTGTCCTCACCTTCCAGATGGGTCTGGTCGGCAAGATCGGTCATCCACTTCGAAGTCAGCAGGTAGCTTTGCTTGATGAAGCTGTAGAACGGATGGTCGTTCCATTCCGGTGCCGAGAAACGACGGTCAGTGCTCGCCGCCGGGGCCGCGGCGGCACCATTCTGGCCCAGGAACTGCATCCACAGGTTCATCTGCTGCTGGTACAGGCTGTTCTGCATCGCGATGAACTGGGTGGCGTTGTTGACCATCTGGTTCCAGGCGCCGGCCATCGGGTTGGCGGCATCTTGCGGTGTCAGGCCGCTGCTCATGGAGTTGACGAACTGCTGCATCCACTTTTGATTGGCCTCGGACAGGTTGGCAAAAAAGCTGTCCAGCGGGTTGGGGGTTTCCTGACTCATGGGTTCTCCTTCGAAAGTGGAAAGACGATCAAGCACCATCCCGCCCTGCGTACAGGCTGTTTTCTTGCTGGCGCTGTCGGTAGTTGCTTACGACTGTACCACCGCTTTATGACAAAACACAGCGCCTTATTGTTGCGGCGCAGGAATATCGTTGCGGGCTCGCAAACGCCATGCCAGCAGGGTTGTCGACGGTGGTATGGGCTGGTGGACCGGTAAGGGCGGCAGTATAACCGAATTCATGCTTTTGGTATGGTGCAATGCAACAATTTTTGGTTGGGATGTCGGCGGACCGCGTTCACGGTGGCGGCAAGGTTGCCCTGCGGCGGCGGCAAAATCATACTGCGATTGTGACGGCGGGCTGTCTGCCGCCAGTGTCGGCGTGACGCTGGCGACGACAGGTCAGCCATACCCATTTCAGAAAAGGAAAAAGCGATGCACGTGCAGTTGTCGGGGACCGCGCAGCGGGTGAATACGGTGTTCTGTATCGGGCGCAACTACGCCGCCCATGCCGCCGAGCTTGGCAACGCGGTGGAAAGCGAGCCGGTGGTGTTCCTGAAGCCGAACGCCGCGCTGCTGCGCGAGGGCAGTGCCATCGTGCTGCCGGACTACTCGCAGGATGTGCACTACGAGTGCGAGCTGGTGCTGCTGATCGGCAGGGACGCCGATCACGTCGACGAGGCTGACGCGCTGTCCTGCATCGCCGGCTACGGCCTCGGCCTGGATCTGACCGCGCGCGACGTGCAGTCGGTGGTGAAGGCCAAGGGGCTGCCGTGGACCAAGGCGAAGGGTTTTCGCGGCGCCGCCTGCGTGTCGGATTTCGTTGCGGCCAACCTTGTCGCCGATCCGGCGCGGCTGCAGTTCAATCTGCACATCAACGGCGAACCGCGCCAGCACGGCGACACCGCGCTGATGCAGTTCCCGGTGGCGACCATCGTCAGCTACCTGTCGCGCATCTACGGCCTGCGCGCCGGCGACCTGGTCTTTACCGGCACGCCGGAAGGGGTGGGGCGGCTACAGGGAGGCGACCATTTGCAGCTGGAACTGCCGGGGTTGCTGCAGGCCGAGTGGCGGGTGGCACCATGAGCAAGGCAAGGTTGGCCGCAGGCGCGGATGACGACAAGGTGCGGCTGGACAAGTGGCTGTGGGCGGCGCGCTTTTACAAGACGCGGCAGCTGGCGCACGAGGCGCTGGAGCTGGGGCGGGTGCTGGTCGGCGGCGAGCGGGTCAAGGGCTCGCGGGGGGCGAAGGAGGGCGACGAGCTGCTGATCCGCATCGAGCGGCTGGAGTACAAGGTCACCATCGTGGCACTGGCGACGCAGCGGCGCCCGGCCAGGGAGGCGCAGCTGCTGTACAGCGAGAGCGAGGCGTCGGTAACCGCGCGTGAACACCAGATCGCGCTGCAAAAGGCCGAACACGCCAGCTACCCGCACGGCGACGGGCGGCCGACGAAAAAGGCGCGCCGCGACATCTCCCGTTTCAAGGACAGCTGGTGAGCGATAGGCGGGGGCCGGCAATGGCGCTATCATGCCGCCCCGCGTTCGCCCTTGCCTGAAAGAAAATCCGCCATGCCTGCCGTTGCCGACCTGCGTGCGTTCGCCGCGTTCTACTTCAGCTATTTTGCCTTCCAGGGACTGTTCGGCCCGTTCTGGGGGCTGTATCTGGAGTCGCTGGCGTTCAGCACGGTGCAGATTTCGGTGCTGATGGCGCTGTCGACGCTGGCACGCATCGTGGCGCCGGGGCTGTGGGGCTGGCTGGCCGACAGGCGCGGCCGGCGGCGCAGCATCATCCTGTCGACCTCGCTGCTGTCGGCGCTGGCGTTTGCCTTCGTCGGGCTGGACAACGGCTTCTGGTGGGTGTTCGTCAGCCTGGCGGTATCGCACTTCTTCTGGGCGGCGGCGCTGCCGCTGGTCGAGGCCAGCACCGCGCACCTGACGCGCGCGACGCCGGGGCGCTACAGCCGGGTGCGGGTGTGGGGTTCGATCGGTTTTGTCACGCTGTCGCTGGTCGGCGGCGCCTTGCTGGAGCTGATCGGGCTTCGCAACCTGCCGTGGGCGGTGCTGGCGCTGCTGCTGCTGATCGCGCTGGCCGCCTGGTTCGTGCCGGAGGTGGCGGCCGCGCCGCGCAGTGCCGTGCGGCAGTCGATTGCCGGCACCCTGCGCCGGCCGCAGGTGCTGGCGCTGTTCGCCTGCTGCTTCCTGCTCGCCTTCGGCATGGGGCCTTACTACACCTTCTATTCGATCGGCCTGCAGCAGGCCGGTTACGGCAAGAGCGCCATCGGCTGGCTGTGGTCGGTGGGGGTGATCTGCGAGATCGGCATCTTCCTGCTAATGCCGCGGCTGATGGCGCGCTTCGCGCTGGAACAGCTGATGCTGGCGTCCTTGCTGGTCACCGCGCTGCGCTTCGTGCTGATTGCGCTGCTGCTGGCGCAGCCGGCGGTGGCGGTGTTCGCGCAGACGCTGCACGCCTTCACCTTCGGCGTGCACCACGCGGCGGCGGTGGGTCTGATCCACCGCTACTTTGCCGAGCAACACCAGGCGCGCGGCCAAGGTCTGTACGTGATCGCCTCCTTCGGTGTCGGCGGCAGCGCCGGCGGCCTGCTCGGCGGCGTGCTGTGGCCGCATGGCGGGGTGACGCTGACCTTTGCCGTGTCCGCGCTGGTGACCTTCATCGGCGTGCTGGTGTGCTGGCGCTGGCTGCGCCCTCCGGCGCACGGCTGAGGCCAAAGGTTGGCCGCAACCGCCGCACTCAGCTCGACAGCAGCATCACCAGCTTCAGACCCGGCGCGTTGGCCAGCCGTAGCGTCAGCTGCTGGTAACTCACCCGCCCCAGCTGCGCGTGGTTGAACGCGCGCTCGCCGCCCTCGCGCCCCTGCACGTCCTGCTGCCGCCACAGGCTGTCGAAGTCACCGCTCTGCCGGCGTAGGCCGTCGAGCAGGGCCGCGACTTCTGCGTCATCGCGACGGGCGCTGGTCTCGGCGCGGAATTCCGCCACCAGGCGCCGTGCCCGCGTCGGCCAGTCGTCGACCAGCTGCGGCGCCAGCGGATGCAGGAACATGAAGTGCAGCAGGTTGTGGCGCGGCTCCGGCTGGTCCAGCCAGCCACGGAACAGGATGGCGGCCTGCGCGTTCCACGCCGGCACGAACCATAGCCCGTCCAGTACATAGGCCGGACCGTCGATCTTGCCGACCGCCAGCGCCAGCGCCTGCTGCGCCTCCGGATCGCTGGCGAGGTGGGCGTCGTCCGGGTTCTTCTGCCCGGCGAGGTTGAACAGGTAGTCGCGTTCGGCGCGGCTCAGCAAGAGCGCGTCGGCCAGCCGCGCCAGCGTCGCGGCCGATACCGACTGCGTGCGGCCTTGCTCGATCCAGGTCAGCCAGGTCGGGCTGATACCGCACAGCGCGGCGACCTCCTCGCGGCGCAGGCCCTTGGCGCGGCGGCGGCTGCCGGCGGGCAGGCCGGCCTGCTGCGGTGACACGCGCTCGCGGTGGCTGCGGATAAAGTCGCCCAGCGGGCTGGTGCTGCGCTCGTCGTTCATGGTGCGATCGGCTTATCTTGGTAGTGTGAGTACTAGTATAAATGCTTATCTTGTACTAGGAACCGGCTTGGTCAATGATAGGGCCACTATTCACGGCCGGCGGCCTGCCCAAGGTTGGCCGCAACGGCCTGTTCCGCCCCCGGCGGACGTGACAGAATGACCGGATCCACTGCCGGATGTTGTCGGCAAACTCATCGGGAAAACAGAACCATGACCGCACAGACCCTCTACGACAAGCTGTGGAGCAGCCACGTGGTGCACGAAGAAGCAGACGGCACCGTATTGCTCTATATTGACCGTCACCTGGTCCACGAAGTGACCAGCCCGCAAGCCTTCGAAGGCCTGAAGCTGGCCAATCGTCCGCTGTGGCGCGTGGACTCGGTGGTGTCGACCGCCGACCACAACACGCCGACCGACCACTGGGACGAGGGCATCAAGGACCCGATCTCGCGCCAGCAGGTAGAGACGCTGGACGCCAACATCAAGGCCTTCGGCGCGCTCGCCTACTTCCCGTTCAAGGACAAGGGCCAGGGCATCGTGCACGTGATGGGGCCGGAGCAGGGCGCTACCCTGCCGGGCATGACCGTGGTCTGTGGTGACAGCCACACCTCCACCCACGGCGCCTTCGGCGCGCTGGCGCACGGCATTGGTACTTCCGAGGTCGAGCATGTGATGGCCACCCAGACGCTGGTGGCGAAGAAATCCAAGAACATGCTGGTGCGCGTGGACGGCAAGCTGCCGGTTGGCATCACCGGCAAGGACGTGGCGCTGGCGATCATCGGCAAGATCGGCACCGCCGGCGGTACCGGCTACGCCATCGAATTCGGCGGCGAAGCGATCCGCGAGCTGTCGATGGAAGGCCGCATGAGCCTGTGCAATATGGCCATCGAAGCGGGTGCCCGTTCCGGCCTGGTGGCGGTGGACCAGAAGACCATCGACTACGTGAAAGGGCGTCCGTTCGCGCCGAAGGCCGAGCAGTGGGATGCCGCCGTGGCCTACTGGAACACGCTGCACACCGACGAAGGCGCGCACTTCGACGCCGTGGTGGTACTGGATGCTGCCGAGATCCAGCCGCAGGTAACCTGGGGCACCTCGCCGGAAATGGTGACCGACATCAACGGCCGCGTGCCAGACCCGGCGCAGGAAGCCGACCCGGTGAAGAAGGGCTCCATCGAGCGCGCGCTGGCCTATATGGGTCTGCAAGCCAATACCCCGATCAACGAGATCCCGGTGGATATCGTGTTCATCGGCTCCTGTACCAACAGCCGCATCGAAGACCTGCGCGAAGCCGCCGCGGTGGCCAAGGGCCGCAGCAAGGCGGCCAACGTCAAGCAGGTGCTGGTGGTGCCGGGCTCCGGCCTGGTGAAGGCACAGGCCGAACAGGAAGGCCTGGACAAGGTGTTCGTGGCAGCCGGCTTTGAATGGCGCGAACCGGGCTGCTCCATGTGCCTGGCGATGAACGCCGACCGCCTGCAGCCGGGCGAGCGCTGCGCGTCCACCTCCAACCGCAACTTTGAAGGTCGTCAGGGTCAAGGCGGCCGTACCCACCTGGTGAGCCCGGCGATGGCCGCGGCTGCCGCGGTGGCCGGCCACTTTGTGGACATCCGAACCCTGTGATCGACGGCTGGTCACACGCTGGCCGCAGTGTCAAACTGCCTCCTTTGTGTGACCGCCTGCAAGGACTCAAGCCATGACTACCCGAATTCTGACCGCCCTGACCATCGTGTTCGCCATGACCGCCTGCAATACCGTATCCGGCATCGGCAAGGACATCAGGAGCGCGGGTTCCGCCATTGAAAGGGCTGCACAATGAAGGCATTTACTACACTGAACGGGCTGGTGTGCCCGCTGGATCGCGCCAACGTCGATACCGACGCGATCATTCCCAAGCAATTCCTGAAGTCGATCAAGCGTTCCGGTTTCGGCCCCAACCTGTTCGACGAGTGGCGTTACCTCGATCACGGCGAGCCGGGCATGGACAACAGCCAGCGTCCGCTGAACCCGGATTTCGTGCTGAACTTCCCGCGCTACGCCGGCGCGCAGGTGCTGCTGGCACGCGAGAACTTCGGCTGCGGCTCTTCGCGCGAACACGCGCCGTGGGCACTGGAAGACCAGGGCTTCCGCGTCATCATCGCGCCGAGCTTCGCCGACATCTTCTTCAACAACTGCTTCAAGAACGGCCTGCTGCCCATCGTGCAGCCGGCCGAAGTGGTCGACCAGCTGTTCCGCGAGTGCGAGGCCAATGAAGGCTACCGCCTGAACGTGGACCTGGCGGCGCAGACCATCACCACGCCGTGCGGCAAGGTGTTCGCCTTCGACGTCACAGAGCACCGCAAGCACTGCCTGCTCGGCGGCCTGGACGAAATCGGCCTGACGCTGAAGCACGAAGCCGAGATCAAGGCCTTCGAGAGCAAGCACCGCGCGGCGCAGCCGTGGCTGTTTGCCTGAACCCACCCTCAAAGGTTGGCCGCAGTGCGGCCAACCTTGTCCTCCACGCTACGGGATGAAGATCATGAAAATTGCAGTCTTGCCGGGTGACGGCATCGGTCCGGAAATCATTGCCCAGGCACAGCGCGTGCTGGAAGTGTTGCGCAGCGACGGCCTGCCGATCGAGATGGAGCGGGCGCCGCTGGGTGGCGCCGCCTACGACGAGTTCGGCCATCCTTATCCGTCGTTCACGCAGAACCTGTGTCGCGATGCCGACGCGGTGCTGCTCGGCGCCGTCGGCGGCCCGCAGTACGACAATCTGGAGCGCGCGCTGCGCCCGGAACGCGGCCTGTTGGCGATCCGCAAGGATCTGAATCTGTTCGCCAACCTGCGTCCGGCGATCCTGTATCCGGAACTGGCCAACGCGTCGACGCTGAAGCCGGAAGTGGTGTCCGGCCTCGACATCATGATCGTGCGCGAGCTGACCGGCGACATCTACTTCGGCCAGCCGCGCGGCATCGCCGTCAACGAGCTGGGCGAGCGCGAGGCGTACAACACCATGCGCTACAGCGAGGGCGAAATCCGTCGCATCGCCCATGTCGCCTTCGGCATCGCGATGAAGCGCAACAAGAAGTTGTGCTCGGTGGACAAGGCCAACGTGCTGGAGACCACCGAGTTCTGGAAAGAAATCATGATCGACGTGGCGCGCGAGTACCCGCAGGTGGAGTTGAGCCACATGTATGTGGACAACGCCGCGATGCAGCTGGTGCGCAATCCGAAGCAGTTCGACGTGATGGTGACCGGCAACATCTTCGGCGACATCCTGTCCGACGAAGCCTCGATGCTGACCGGCTCCATCGGCATGCTGCCGTCGGCGTCGCTGGACCAGAACAACAAGGGCCTGTACGAGCCTAGCCACGGCTCGGCACCGGATATCGCCGGCAAGGACCTGGCCAACCCGCTGGCCACCATCCTGTCGGCGGCGATGATGCTGCGCTACACCTTCAACCAGGAAGCCGCCGCCCAGCGCGTGGAAAACGCGGTGAAAACGGTGCTGGCGCAGGGCTACCGTACTGCAGATATTTTTGAAGCCGGTTGCGAGAAAGTCAGCTGCTCCGGCATGGGTGACGCGGTGGTGGCTGCCCTGTAATTTGCATATTTAATGTTGTTTGAATAAAAAACATCAACCCCATTGTGCGTGCCGCTGTTGCCCTGCACAATGGGGTTGATCACTACATAAAGCCGGTCTGTCAAGAGATGGCTGGCGAGACAGTTTCAAACACCCAAGACATTCAGGAGAATTATCGTGCGAGTAGGTTTTGTTGGCTGGCGCGGCATGGTCGGTTCCGTGCTGATGCAGCGCATGCTGGAAGAGAATGATTTTGCCGTTATCGACGAACCGGTGTTCTTCACGACCTCCAATGTCGGTGGCGCCGCTCCCAACGTTGGCCGCGACGTACCACCGCTGAAAGACGCGCGTAACATCGACGAGCTGAAGGCAATGGACGCCATCGTCACCTGCCAGGGCGGCGACTACACCACCGAGGTGTACGCCAAGCTGCGCGAGGCGGGCTGGAACGGCTACTGGATCGACGCCGCCTCCACCCTGCGCATGGAAGACAACGCCATCATCGTGCTCGACCCGGTCAACAGCAACGTGATCGAAGCGGGCCTCGCCAACGGCGTGAAGGACTTCATCGGCGGTAACTGCACCAACTCCATCATGCTGATGGGCATGGGTGGGCTGTTCCGCGAAGGCCTGGTGGAGTGGGTGTCCTCGATGACCTACCAGGCGGCCTCCGGTGGTGGCGCCAACCACATGCGCGAACTGCTGAAGGGCATGGGCGTCGTGCATGATGCCGTGGCCGACGAACTGGCCACACCATCGTCCGCCATTCTGGACATCGACCGCAAGGTGGCCGCCGCCATCCGCGAAGACGTGCCGACCGAATTCTTCGGCGCGCCGCTCGCCGGCGGCCTGATCCCGTGGATCGACAAGCAGCTGGACAACGGCCAGTCCAAGGAAGAGTGGAAGGGCCAGGCCGAGGTGAACAAGATCCTCGGCAACACGGCGACCGTTCCGGTTGACGGTCTGTGCGTGCGCATCGGCGCCATGCGCTGCCACAGCCTGGCACTGACCGTGAAACTGAAAAAAGACCTGCCGCTGGAAGAGATCGAAGCCATCATCAAGTCCGGCAACGACTGGGTGAAGTGGGTGCCGAACGACCGCGACATCACCGTCAAGGAACTGACACCGGCAGCCATCACCGGCGGTCTGCAGATCGGCGTCGGCCGTGTGCGCAAGCTGAACATGGGCGGCGAGTACCTGTCGGCCTTCGTGATCGGCGACCAGCTGCTGTGGGGCGCGGCCGAACCGCTGCGCCGTATGTTGCGGATCCTGATTGAACGCTAAAATAGTGCGATACTGTTAGCCAAGGGCGCCAGCGGCGCCCTTTCTGTTTTCTAGAACTGGATAAATGAATGTCTGAAACCCTGCGTATTGCTGTTGTTGGTGCCACCTCGCTGGTTGGCGAAGCCGTGCTTGAATTGCTGGCCGAACGCGCGCTGCCTATCGGTCGCGTGTTCGCGCTGGATGTGGCGGAAAAGGACGGCGAGACCGTGTCGCTGGGCAATCTCGAGCTGGATGTGGCCTCGGTGGAGGATTTTGACTTTGCCAATGCCTCGCTGGCGATCTTTGTCGGCGGCAGCGAGCTGTCGCGCCGCTTCGTGCCGGAAGCGCGCAACGCCGGTTGCGCCGTGATCGACTTCAGCGCCGTGTATCGCCTGTCCGAAGACGTGCCGCTGGTGGTGCCCGGTATCAACGACGCCGCGCTGGACGATCTCGGTGAAGGTCTGTTGCTGGCGGTGCCGAACTGCACGGTGACGCCGGTGGCCAAGGCGTTGGCCGCACTGCAGGCCTGCGGCCTGGAGCGGGTCACCGTCGCCACTTACCAGTCGGTGTCCGGCACCGGCCGCGCCGCGCTGGAAGAGCTGGCCAACCAGACCACCGCGCTGTTTGGTGCGCGCGACGTCGAGCTGGAGGTCTACCCGAAGCGTATCTCCTTCAACGTGTTGCCGCAGATCGGCGACGTGGACGAGCAGGGCATCAGCGAAGAAGAGCAGTCGCTGGTCGACGAGCTGCACAAGGTGCTGGCCGAGCCACAGCTGCGCGTCGAAGCCAGCTGCGTGCGGGTGCCGGTGTTCTTCGGTCACGGCTGGGCAGTGACGCTGCAGACCCGCGATCCGCTGACTGCGGACAAGGCGCGCGAGCTGCTGGCTGCCGGCGGCCTGCAAATCGTCGACGATCCGCGTGGTGAGCTGCCTTATGTCACGCCACTGGAAGCGTCCGGTAACGAGGCGGTCTGGGTCAGCCGCGTGCGGCAGACGGCGGGCGGCACCGTGTCGTTCTGGCTGGCGGCCGACAATGTCCGCGCCGGCGCCGCAGAGCCTTGCGTGGCGCTGGCTGCAGCCTTGATGAAGCGTGGCTATTTTGCCTGAGCAGGAATCTCAAGGTAGTATGTCGCTATACTGATCTGGCTATCCGCTTGCAAGATTTGTCAGGCCGGTTTAAAAATCGGCCGGTACCACGCTTATGCAAATGGTGGATAAATGAGCGGCAGTGGCGTTAAAGCAAAACAACACACCGAAAGGTAGCAAAAAGAATGCTGGCCAAGAAAAAACTGAGCGTATTAATGCTGTCAGTGGCATTTTCTTCTGCAGCCTGGGCGGGTTTGGGGGGAGTCGTCGTCAAGTCCAATCTTGGCGAACCGTTGCGTGCCGAAATCGAGCTGAGCGGCTCGGATGGCGAGGTGCAGCGGGTCGGCCTGGCCGCCCTGGATACCTTTCGCGAGTTGAAAGTCGATTACGCGCCGTTGCTGAGCAGCCTGCGCTTCACGCTGGCGCAGCGTGCCAACGGCCGGCCGTATATCCGTGTCACGTCGTTGGCGCCGATCAGCGAACCTTATCTGCGCTTTGTGGTGGAAGCGAAAATGTCGAGCAGCCGTTCGGTGCGCGAATATACCGTGCTGCTGGATCCGGTCGACTACGCGCTGCCGTCCAGTCCGGCGCCTGCCGCCGTCCGGCCGCAGGGCGAACGGCTGACGCCGGCCCCCGCTCCAAGACTGCCGGCAGTGCCGCGCGCCGAGCGCGACGTGCTCCCGCGCGTCGCACCGGACCGTATCAGCGTGCATCCGGGGCAGACCCTGAACCAGCTGGCGGCGTCGCTGGCGCTGCCCGATGTATCGCTGCGCCAGGTGATGGCCGCGCTGCTGGAGGCGAATCCGCAGGCCTTCGTCGCCGGTAATCCCGACCAGCTGCGTGCCGGTGCACGTCTGAAGGTGCCGCCGCTGTCGAAAATTCGCACGCTGGGGCGCGAGCGCAGCAACAGTATTCTCGACGCCGGCCGTGCCCCACAGGCTACCGCCGCTGCACCGGCTGCGGCACCCGCTACCGTGCCGGCCGTGCCCGCCAAGGCCGAGCCTGCGCCGGAGCAGCTGGTGAAGCTGGAGCCGGTCACCGCTCCGGCCTCGGTGCCGGCGGTTGACGCCTCCGCCGTGGTTTCCGAGCAGGCACTGCAGTTGCAGCAGGCGCAGCAAAAAATCACCGAACTGGAAAAGCGCCTCAACGCACTGCAGGCGGCAGCGGCGCCCCAAACGGCGCCACCGGCAGAGGAGCGTGGCGAACCGCTGCTGGATCAAGTCATGGCCTACTTGCCGCTGATTGGCGGTGCGTTGGCCGCGGTATTGCTGGGGCTGGCGGCCATCATCATGCTGCGCCGCCGTCGTGCCGCGGGGACGGGCCACGCTGGCGCGGCCAGCACCCTGCGCAAGCAGCCCCTGCAGCAGTCCAATACCGAACCCTTGGTCGCCGGCAATACTTTCTTGACCGACTTCACCCGTAACGGCATCGGTGGCGCCGAGGCCGGCGATGTCGATCCGATCGCCGAAGCCGAAGTCTATCTCGCTTACGGTCGCGATCAGCAAGCCGAGGAAATCCTGAAGGAAGCCCTGGCAAAAGACCCGACCCTGCACGATGTGCGGGCTAAACTGCTGGAAATCTACGCGTCACGCCAGGATCGTTCCGCCTTCGAACCGCACGCCAGAGCGCTGCATGACGCGCTGGACGGGCAGGGTACGCTGTGGGACAAGATCGCCAAGCTGGGGCGCGGCATCGATCCTGCCAATGCGCTGTATGGCGGTGTCGCCGTAGCCACAGAAGCGGTGGCCGACAATGCCATCGTGGCCTCCGCGATGGATATCGACCTCGACAACGAACTGATGGGCAGTATGCCGGCCGCCGCCACGCTAGCGGAACCGGTTGCCGCGGCGGCAGGCGCGGTGGACGATGATCCGCTGCGTGCCGCGCTGCTCGGGGACGATCCGTTTGGTGCGGATGCAGCGCCCAAGGCGCTGGCACCGGAGCTGGACATCGAGAGCCTGTTGGCCGATGCCGAGCAGGTGGTGGCGGAGCCGGTACCGGCCGAACCGGTCGCGGAAGAAAACAAGCACATGCTGGACTTCGACTTCCAGCTTGACGAACCGGTAAGCGAAGCCAGTCCGCTGGAAACGTTGGCCGCAGCCGAGCCCGATGCCAACAGTATCGATTTCGACTTCAGCCTGGACGGCCTGGGCGCGGAAACGCCGGCCGTCAGCACCGCCGGCCTGTCGGTGTCGGACGATCCGTTGTCGACCAAACTGGATCTGGCGCGTGTTTATCTGGACATGGGGGACAAGGACGGCGCACGCGAAGTGCTGGAAGAGCTGGTGGCCGAGGCTGACGGTTCGCTGAAGCAGGAAGCCGCCAACCTGCTGTCCTCGCTTTGATCCTGCTGCTGGCCCGTCAATGAAAACGAATCCCCGTCAGCCAGGCTTTGCCCTACGTCCGGTCCTGGCCGGCTTGCTGGCCGCCTGTACGGTGCTGCCGGCCTGGGCCGGCCTGGGCGCGTTGCGGGTGCTGTCGGCGGCCGACGAGGCCTTTTATGCCGAGGTGGCGGTCGAGCCGGAGGCGGGGCTCAGTACGCCAAGCGCGGCACTGGCATCGCTGGAGCGTTACCCGATGCTGGGTCCTTACGCCGAAGTGGTGCGCCAGCTGGCGATCCGTACCAGCGAGATCTCGCCCGGCCGCTACCTGATTACCTTGTCGGGACCGGTGCTGCCCCGCGAGCAGGGTCTGCGCTTTGCCCTTGAGTTGTCATGGCCATCCGGCCGCGCCATTCGCGAGTACCAGCTGCCTCCATCCGGACAGTGGCCGGTGGCACCAGGCAAGAAACCGCTGTCGCATAACGCCTTGCCGGCGGAAAAACCGACCCTTATCAGCGGTGCCGGCATGCCGGCCTTCGGTGCCGGACGCTTGCTGTCGGTGCGCGGACTGCCGCTGCGCATGGAGGTCGAACTGCTGGGCGACTGGCCGGTGGCTGAGCACGCCAGCCAGTTCCAGCTGGCGGCGCTGCACGGGCTGGGGGACGAGCAAGCGACACGCTTTACGCTGCGCAGCCGCGGCGGTCGCCAGTTCTTGCGCGTGCATCATCCGCAACCGGTCACGGCCAGCCGCATCGGTTTCGAACTGCAGGCACGCCTGGGTGAGACCGAGGTGGTGCGCCGTTTCAGTGTGGCCGTGCCCAAGGCCGGCCAGCGCTATCGCAAACATGTGGCCCCGTCGGCACAGGCCTTGCCGGTGGATGGCTACCGTGTCAAGGCGGGGGATAGTCTCAACCGGCTGGCGCAGCGCTACGCTCCGGCCACACGGCAGGCCTGGATGGCGGAAGTGCTGGCCCGCAACCCGCAGGCCTTTGCCGGCGGTGACCGCGACCTGCTGTTCGCCGGTGCCTGGCTGGTATTCCCGGACGGCAAGCCCGCGGGTGCTACCGGCAAGCAAGACGCGCCGGCGAGCGCTCCAGCCAAGGTCAAGGCCGCAGCGCCGGCCCCGGCCGCTTCCGCGCCCTCGGCGGTGGCGCCGGTGCCATCCGGGCAGATCGACCAGCAGTTGAAAGCGGCACAACAGCGCATGAAATGGCTGGAGGCGGAGATCAGCCGGCTGGAGGCCAGCCCGGCACCGGCCAGCGCCGCACCCGCGATGCCGCCCTTGTCGGAGGGTGAAGCGGCGTTTCTTGATGGCCGCTTGACGGAGTGGGTGCTGACCGGTGTCGGCGGCGTTTCCGTGGCCAGCCTGCTGGCCTGGATGTTGCTGCGGCGTCGCAAGCAGAAACCGGCGTTCGCCGTCGCGGAAACGAGCCCGGCGTCGGTCGCGCCGCCGCCGCTTGTCGCAGCGGTCGAACCCGCTTCGCCGCCGGCCGACGGGATCCGGCTCGACACGGTCGACGTGCTGGCCGAAGTGGAGGTGTTGCTGGCGTATGAGCGACGCGAGGCTGCCGAGGCGCTGCTGCGCAACGCGCTGGATGCCGCGCCGGAGCGCGAGGATCTGCGCATCAAGTTGCTCGACCTGATCGCTGCGCAGGGTAATCGCGGCGAGTTCGAGTCGCTGGCGCTGGACGTGCTGGCGGTATTCGGTCCGCTGAGCAGTCTGTGGGTACGGGTGCAGCAGCTGGGCGCCACGCTGGACGCGGACAATCCGCTGTATCGCGCCATCGAGCGGCCGATGGGCGAGGCCGTGGTGCTGGCGTCGGCGCCGGCCGAGGTCGAGGCGCCCGAGGTGCCGTTGCCTGCGGCAGAAGATGTCTTGCCAGCGTTGGCAGATCCCACCCCGAAGCCGATCCCTGAACCCGTTCCGGAGCCGGTCGTCACGCGTCGCGCCGTCGACTTTGCCGCCAACGACCCGCAACCGGTGTCGGTGGCGGGCGAGCTGTCGGAGCAGGCGGCCATTGCCGAGTTGGCGCAGCTGTACCGCGAGATGGGTGACAGCGAGATGGCCGATACCCTGTTGCGCGATGCCGGGTTGCTGGACGCGCCCAAAGAAGCGGTGGGCGGTTTCTGATCGTGCGCGGCCATCCCGCATTGGCGCTGGTGGCGTGGTTGCTGCTGGTGCTGGTGCTGCAAGCCTGGTCCTGGCCGGCGCTGTCCCTGTTGTTTCTGATCTGTCTCCCCCTGTTATGGCGCCAGCTGTACATCGCGCTGCGGCGCATGCGCTGGCTGCTGCTGACCCTGCTGCTGGTCACCGCCTGGTCGGTGCCGGGTGACGCGCTGTTCGTTGCTACGTGGTCGCCGTCGCGGCAGGGGCTGGCGCTGGCGCTGCAGCAGCAGTTGCGACTGCTGTTGCTGATGGCGAGCCTGCGCTGCATCTGGCTGCAACTGGGACAGCAGGGCATGTTGCAGGCGCTGGCGTGGCTAATGCAGCCGCTGGCGTGGCTCGGTCTGCCGCTGGAACGCTTGCTGCTACGGCTGGGGTTGACGCTGTTTTACGCCGAGCACTGGTTGCAGCATTCACCGGCGCTGAGCCTGGCGGCGTGGCGGGCGGCGCTGGCGGCGCAACTGACACAAGCCCCGGCGGATGAGGTAAAGTTAGGCTTTTCGCCGTGGACCATGCGTGACACGTTGGCCTTGTTGCTGCTGTTGCTGTTGTCCGGCTTACTCGTGAAAGTGGGACAATGAGAGTTGCGTTGGGTGTGGAGTATGACGGCCGTGCGTTTTCCGGCTGGCAGACGCAACCCGGTGGGAACACCGTGCAGGACAAACTGAACCTGGCGCTGTCGAGTATTGCCGGTCATCCGGTGACCACTCTCGCCGCCGGGCGTACCGATGCCGGCGTGCACGCGCTGATGCAGGTGGTGCATTTCGACAGTGATGCCGTCCGCCCGCTCAACGCCTGGGTGCGCGGCGTCAACGCCCACCTGCCACCCGAGATTGCCGTGGTGTGGGCGCGGGAAGTCAGTGACGAATTTCATGCGCGTTTTTCCGCGTTTTCCCGCTCGTACCGCTATTTCCTGCTGACGCATCCGGTGCGCCCCGGGCTGACCGCCGGCCGCGTCGGCTGGTACCACCAGCCGCTGGACGTGGATGCGATGCGCGCGGCGGCGGCGGTGCTGCTGGGGCGACACGATTTTTCCAGCTTCCGCGCGGCCGAGTGCCAGGCCAAGTCGCCGCAGAAAGACCTGCAGCAGCTGGACATCAGCGAAGTGGACGGGCTGCTGCGCTTCGATCTGACCGCCGATGCCTTCCTGCACCACATGGTGCGCAATATCGTCGGTGCATTGCTGTATGTTGGCCGCGGCAAGCTCGATACTGCCGGCATGGCGGCCTTGCTGGCTGCGGCGGATCGCACCAAGGCGCCGCCAACCTTCATGCCCGATGGCCTGTACCTGACCGGGGTGGGCTACCCTGAGCAGTTCGATTTGCCATCGCAGGCCCAGGCCGCGCGCCTGACCTTGTGGAGATAAGATGAGCGTTCGCATCAAGGTGTGTGGCTTTACCCGCGTCGAGGATGCGGTGGCGGCGGCCAGGCTTGGCATCGACGCCATCGGCCTCGTGTTCTACGACAAGAGCCCGCGTCACGTCGGTATCGCGCAGGCGCAGGCCATCATCGCCGCGCTGCCGCCGTTCGTGACCGTGGTGGCACTGTTCGTCAATGCGACGCGTGAGGAGATCGAGGCCGTGCTGGCGCAGTGCGCGATCGACGTGCTGCAGTTTCACGGCGAAGAGTCGCCGGCGTTCTGCCGCAGTTTTCACCGCCCGTACCTGAAGGCGGTACGCGTGCAGCCGGGCACCGATCTGCAAACGTTGGCCGCACAGTACCACGACGCACGCGGCCTGCTGACCGATGCCTTTGTCGAGGGCGCGCACGGCGGTACCGGCAAGACCTTCGACTGGACGCTGATCCCGGCGCAGCTGCCCTTGCCGCTGATCCTGTCCGGCGGCCTGGACGAGCACAATGTCGCCGACGCAGTGCGCCGTGTGCGCCCGGCGGCGGTCGACGTGTCCAGCGGTGTCGAGGCCGGCAAGGGCATCAAGAGCCCGCAGCGGGTGGCAGATTTCGTCGCCGCGGTGCGGGCGGCACAGAATTAACACGGCGCGCCACGGCGTGCCGCTACCATCATCAAACCATCAGGAGCATTCCATGAGCAGTTATGACTTCCCCGATGCACGCGGTCACTTCGGCCCGTACGGCGGTGTCTATGTAGCGGAAACATTGATGGCAGCCCTGGACGAGCTGAATGCCGAGTACGCCCGTGCCAAGGCTGATCCGGCGTTCTGGCAGGAATATCACTACGAGCTGAAACACTTTGTCGGCCGGCCAAGCCCGGTCTACCACGCCAAGCGCTGGTCGGAACAGCTCGGCGGTGCGCAGATCTACTTCAAGCGCGAAGACCTCAACCACACCGGCGCGCACAAGGTGAACAACACCATCGGCCAGGCGCTGCTGGCGCGGCGCATGGGCAAGAAGCGCGTGATCGCCGAAACCGGCGCCGGCCAGCACGGCGTGGCCTCGGCCACCGTTGCCGCCCGTTATGGCATGGAGTGCGTGGTGTACATGGGCTCGGAAGACGTGAAGCGCCAGGCGCCGAACGTGTTCCGCATGAAGCTGCTGGGTGCCACCGTGGTGCCGGTGGAATCCGGCTCCAAGACGCTGAAGGACGCGCTGAACGAGGCGATGCGCGACTGGGTCACCAATATCGACAGCACCTTCTACATCCTCGGCACCGCCGCCGGCCCGCACCCTTATCCGATGCTGGTGCGCGACTTCCAGCGCATCATCGGCATCGAGGCCAAGGAGCAGATGCAGGAAATGGTCGGTCGCCAGCCGGACATGGTGGTGGCCTGCGTCGGTGGCGGCTCCAACGCCATCGGTATCTTCCATCCCTATGTGGACGTGGACGGCGTGCGCCTGGTCGGCGTCGAAGCCGGCGGTGACGGGGTGGCCACCGGTCGCCACGCGGCGCCGCTGACGGCCGGCAAGCCGGGCGTGCTGCACGGCTTCCGCAGCTACCTGATGCAGGACGAGAACGGCCAGATCATCGAGACCCACTCGGTGTCCGCCGGTCTCGACTACCCGGGCGTTGGCCCGGAGCACAGCCTGCTGAAGGACATCGGCCGTGCCGAGTACGTGGCCATCAACGACGACGAGGCACTGAAGGCGTTCGAGGATTGCTGCCATCTGGAAGGCATCATCCCGGCGCTGGAGTCCAGCCACGCGCTGGCGCACGCCGCCAAGGTGGCGCCGACCATGGGCAAGGACCAGATCATTCTGGTCAACCTGTCTGGCCGTGGCGACAAGGACATCAACACCGTCGCCGCTCTGATGGGCCTGACCCTGTAAGGTGGCCAGGGTTGGCCGCGCGCTGCGGCCAACCTTTGCCGCTCCCCGATGATACCGGCCTGACTGACTGTCAGGCCGGCTGCAAGGAAACGCGTGATGAGCCGTATTGCTGAAACCTTTACCCGCCTGCAAGCCGCCGGCGAAAAAGCCCTGATCCCGTTCATCACCGCCGGTGATCCCGATCCCGGCCTGACCGTCAGCCTGATGCACGGCCTGGTGGAGGGCGGTGCCGACGTGATCGAACTGGGCATTCCGTTCTCCGACCCGATGGCCGACGGCCCGGTGATCCAGCGCGCCAGCGAGCGCGCGCTGCGGCACAAGGTCGGCCTGCGCAACGTGCTGGACATGGTGCGCGAATTCCGCCGCAGCAACCAGCAGACCCCGGTGGTGCTGATGGGTTACCTCAACCCGGTGCACGTACTGGGCTACGAGGTATTCGCGCAGGAAGCCGCTGCCGCCGGTGTCGACGGTGTGCTGACCGTGGACTGCCCGCCGGAAGAAGCGGCCGAGCTGTCGGCGGCGCTAATCGCCGCCAAACTGGATCCGGTGTTCCTGATCGCACCGACCACGCCGCTGGCGCGGGTCAAGCAAATCGCCGCGCTGGCACGCGGTTATGTCTACTATGTGTCACTTAAAGGCGTGACCGGTGCCGGAAATCTGGACATTGACGACGTAGCGCGTAAAATTGCCGCCCTTAGAGAATTTATCGAAGTACCGATCGGTGTCGGCTTCGGTATCCGCGATGCCGAAACGGCGCGCGCCATCTCCACCGCCGCGGATGCGGTGGTGGTCGGCAGTCGCCTGGTGCAGGAAATCGAAGCGGCGACACCCGAAACTGCCAAAGAGCAGCTTACCCGTCTGGTGGCATCGCTGAAGGATGCCATCCGTTAGAACAATGCTGGGCACCCGTGCCAGCACCCTGCGGCCAACCTTACCGTTGGCCGCAACGTATTGATTCAAGGAGTCAGCAATGAGCTGGTTGAATAAACTCCTGCCGCCGAAGATCAAGCGCGATCCGCGCTCGAACAAGGCGTCGGCGGTACCGGAAGGTTTGTGGAGCAAGTGCCCCGCGTGTGAGGCGGTGCTGTACCACACCGATCTGCAGGCCAATCTGCAGGTATGTCCCAAGTGTGACCATCACCACTCGCTGAATGCCCGCGAGCGGCTGGACATGCTGCTGGATGCGGAAGGCCGTCGCGAGATCGGCGCCGACGTCAAGCCGATCGACATCCTGAAGTTCAAGGACAGCAAGAAGTATCCCGACCGGCTGGTTGCCGCGGCAGAAAGCACCGGCGAGGATGACGCGCTGGTGGTGATGCAGGGCAGCATCCACAACATGCCGGCAGTCGTGGCCGCCTTCGAGTTCCGCTTCATCGGTGGCTCGATGGGTTCGGTGGTCGGCGAGCGCTTCGTGCGCGGCGTGCAGGCAGCCGTAGAGGCGCGCGCGCCGTTCATCTGCGTTGCCGCCTCCGGTGGTGCGCGGATGCAGGAAGGCCTGAACTCGCTGATGCAGATGGCCAAGACCTCGGCCGCACTGCAGCTGCTGTCCGATCATCAGCTGCCGTTCATCTCCATCCTCACCGACCCGACCATGGGCGGCGTGTCCGCCTCCTTCGCCTTCCTCGGTGACGTGGTGATCGGCGAGCCGGGCGCGCTGATCGGCTTTGCCGGCCCGCGCGTGATCGAGCAGACCGTGCGCGAGACGCTGCCGGAAGGCTTCCAGCGCTCGGAGTTCCTGATCGAAAAAGGCGCGCTGGACATGATCGTCGACCGCCGCGAGCTGAAACTGCGCGTCGCGACGCTGGTGGCGATGCTGATGAAGGAAGCGCAGCCGCTTAGCGCCTGATCTTCGCTGCTGCCAGACAAAACGCCACGGCTAGCCGTGGCGTTTTTGCGTGTGCGGCCCAACGTTGGCCGCAAGCTGGTGCTCAGTACAGCACGCGGCAGCGCAGGGTGCCGGGGATCTGCTGCAGTGCCTCCAGCGCCGGCTGGCTGGCGGCGCTGTCGGTTTCGATCACCACGTAACCGATCTCGTCGCTGGTCTGCAGGTACTGCGCGGCGATGTTGATGCCGAGCGTGGAGAAGGCGTCGTTGATGCGCGCCAGCACGCCGGGCTGGTTCTTGTGGATGTGCAGCAGGCGGCACTTGCCGTGGTGCGCAGGCAGCGAGGCCTCGGGGAAGTTGACCGCGGTCAGCGTCGAGCCATTGTCGCTGTACTTCACCAGCTTGGCGGCCACTTCGCCGCCGATATTGGCCTGCGCCTCCAGCGTGCTGCCGCCGATGTGCGGCGTCAGGATCACGTTGTCGAATTCGCGCAGCGGCGACAGGAACTCCTCGCCATTGCCCTCCGGCTCCACCGGGAACACGTCGATGGCGGCGCCGGCCAGGTGCTTGCTCGCCAGCGAGGCCGCCAGCGCCTCGATCACCACCACCGTGCCGCGCGAGGCGTTGATCAGGTGACTGCCGGCCTTCATCGCCGCCAGCTCGGCGGGGCCGAACATGTCCTTGGTCTGCGCCGTTTCCGGCACGTGCAGTGTGACCACGTCGGACTCGGCCAGCAGATCGTGCAGCTTGCCGATCTGGCGCGCGTTGCCCAGCGGCAGCTTGTTCTCGATGTCGTAGAACACCACTTTCAGGCCCAGGCTCTCTGCCAGCACGCCGACCTGGGTGCCGATGTGACCGTAGCCGACGATGCCCAGCGTCTTGCCGCGCACCTCGAAGCTGCCTTCCGCCGATTTCAGCCAGCCGCCGCGATGGGCGAGGGCGTTCTTTTCCGGAATGCCGCGCATCAGCATGATGGTCTCGGCGATCACCAGCTCGGCTACCGAGCGGGTGTTGGAGAACGGCGCGTTGAACACCGGGATGCCGCGGCGGGTGGCGGCGGCGAGGTCGACCTGGTTGGTGCCGATGCAGAAGCAGCCGACGGTGATCAGCTTTTTCGCCGCCTCCAGCACGTCATCGGTGAGCTGGCTGCGCGAGCGGATGCCGACGATGTGGGCATCGGCGATGCGCTCCTTCAGTTCTGCATCCGGCAGCGCCTTCTTGTGATACTCGATGTTGTGGTAACCATTGTCACGGAAGGTGTCGACGGCGCTCTGGTGCACCCCTTCCAGCAGCAATACCTTGATCTTGTCCTTGGCGAGCGATACGGTTTGCATGATGCGAATGGCCCTTTGTTGACTAAATTTCTCGGGTATTATGACCCTGATTGCCGTTTTTTGACTAGAGAGAGCGCACATGCTTGCACCGCAACAGCTGGCCGAACTGGGCCGCCTGCTGGCCGCCGACCGCGTGGCCACCGATACCGATACCCTGACGCGCTACGGCCTGGACTGGACGCGCTATTTCACGCCCGACGCCGCGGCGGTACTGTTCCCGAAGACGGTGGACGAGGTGGTGGCGCTGGTGCGCTGGGCACAGCGCGAGCAGTTCGCGCTGGTGCCGTCCGGCGGCCGTACCGGCCTGTCCGGCGGCGCGGTGGCGCGCAACGGCGAGCTGGTGGTGTCGTTCGAGCGCATGAACGCCATCCTGGAGCTGGACAAGGTTGGCCGCACCGTGCGCTGCCAGGCGGGGGTGATCACCAAGGCGCTGCAGGAGTTCGCGCTGGCCAACGGCCTGTACTACCCGGTGGATTTTGCCTCCAGCGGCAGCAGCCAGATCGGCGGCAATATCGCCACCAACGCCGGCGGCATCAAGGTCGTGCGCTACGGCATGACTCGCGAATGGGTGGTCGGGCTGAAAGTGGTGACCGGCGAGGGTGAGGTGCTGGAGCTGAACCACGGCCTGGCCAAGAACAATACCGGCTACGACTTCCGTCACCTGTTCATCGGCTCGGAGGGCACGCTCGGCTTCATCGTCGAGGCCACGCTGCGGCTGGCGCGGCCGCCGGCGGAGCTGGCGGTGATGGTGCTGGCGGTGCCGAATCTTGCCGACATCATGAATATTTTCAACGCCTACCGCGACAAGCTGGACCTGACCGCGTTCGAGTTCTTCTCCGAGCAGGCGCTGCGTCACGTGCTGGCGCGCGGCACGGTGCAGCGGCCGTTCGACGAGGCGGCCGAGTACTACGTGTTGCTGGAATTTGAGAAGATCGCGCCGGACACCGAGACGCAGGCGCTGGCGCTGTTCGAGTACTGTGCCGAGCAGGGCTGGCTGGTCGACGGCGTGCTGTCGCAGTCGCAGCAGCAGGCGGCGGAGCTGTGGCGCCTGCGCGAGGACATCAGCGAGTCCATCACCCCGTACAAGCCTTACAAGAACGATATCGCGGTGGTGGTCAGCAAGGTGCCGGACTTTGTCGCGCAGCTGGACGAGATCCTGGCGCGCGAGTACCCGCAGTTCGAGGTGGTGTGGTTCGGCCACATCGGCGACGGCAACCTGCACATCAACGTGCTGAAGCCGGAGGCGCTGGCCATCGACGATTTCCGCCGCGCCTGCGAGCAGGTCAACAAGTACGTGTTCGAGCTGGTGCGCGACTTCAACGGCAGCATGTCGGCCGAGCACGGCGTCGGCCTGCTCAAGCACGACTATCTTGACGTAAGCCGCAGTCATGCCGAAATCCGCTTGATGAAAGCGATGAAATCGCTTTTTGATCCGGATGGCATTATGAACCCGGGCAAGCTGGTGTAAGCGGCAGACGATGCCCGAAAAATGCGCGGCGTCAGCAAACTGCTGACGCCGCGCTGTTTTTTTTGGCTTTCAACAGCTTATCCACAGCTTTTTCCCCGTTTTGCTGTGGATAAGCGTCTAATCCAGTTGGCAGGGGCTGATCACGATGCCGGCACGCAGGCCGACACCGACCTTGGGATTGGGGAACAGGATGCGTTCCTCGCCGCCGTCAGCGACATAGCGGATATCGCCATCTTCGGCAATTGTCATGCCATGCGGAAGGGCGGTGAAGTTCTCCACGCTATCGGCCAGGTGCAGCTTGAACTGCTCGCTGTGCTTCACCAGATCGTACTTGGCGTGGAACACCGCGAAGCGGCTGGCGTCGTAGGCCGGCAGCGGCGGGGTGCTGCCGGAGACCAGCCGCCGCAGCGCGCGGTCGATGCCGGCGAAGCGGGAAAGGTCGTTGTCGCCGAACGGCCGCGCCTTGCCCAGCTCCAGCGTCAGCGCGTCGGCATGGAAATGGTGGCTGGTGTAGTAGCTGAAGGTGGCCGCTGGCTTGCTGTGCAGTAGCAGGGTGCTGACGTCGGCGCTTTCCAGCCACAGCAGCTGTTCGCGCTTGTGCGGCCGGCCGTCGGTATACGGGTAGATGGCAAACTTCTCGAACACCGAGCCGCGGATGGCGGTGTGCAGGTCGTAGTGCAGGCGCTGCACGCCGGCCGGCGCGGCGCGGAAGAAGTCGGCGGCCAGCTGCTCGAGCTCGGCGGCGCGGCGCGCTTCCTGTGCCTCTGGCTGGCTGATGTGGGCACCGTTGAACAGCCGGTTCATGTCGTAATCGGTAAAGCGCGCGCCGCTGCGCATCGCCACCGGATTGCCCAGCATCACCAGCAGCCGGCAGCGCAGCGGCATGGCACCGGCGAGCAGGTCGTTGACGATGCTGTTGACCACCTCGATCGGGGCGGTCTCGTTGCCGTGGATGCCGGTGGACAGCAGCACGTGGTCCAGCGCGTCGGCGGCGTCCAGCGGCGTAAGTGCCAGCACGCCTTCGGCCTGCCACTGCAGGCTCAGGGTCGCGGTCTGCCACTGGCGGGGGCCGGCAAAGTGGCCCTCCAGCGTGGCGTGCAGAAAATCACGGGCGGGAGCAAACGGCGTCATGGGGTGTCCTGTGCTTGTGGTGTTGCCCCATTCTAATCAAATGCCCGCCGCCGCCAACGCGGCTGTCACCGCCTTGTCCGAAAGTGGCGCAAACCGGACATTCGCCGCCTCAGAGCCTATTCACGATCTGTTGCGACTGATATCAATAGGGCGATACCGCGTTAAAAACGGCTTCGGCATGCTGGTTGATATCTGGATAAACGCCGCTTCTTCAGCCGTTTTCGCCTTGTCTCGCGTGAGCGTGCGAGACCGTGAACACGTTCTCAGGCGTCGGCGAAGCGGCTGATCTGCTGCGCGAAGGCGGCCGGCGCCTCGATATGGATGGCGTGGCCGGCGCCGGGCAGCACCGTCAGCGTCGAGCCGGCGATGCCCTGGTGCAGCAGTTCCGACTGGTACAGCGGAGTGAGGCGGTCTTCGCTGCCGACGATGATGTGGGTCGGCACCCTGATCTCGTCCAGCCAGCTGCGCGCGTCGTGTTCGCGGATGCCGGCCAGGATGCGCTCCACCCCCGGCCAGTCCACCGTCGCGGCGATGGTGCGCAGGTCTGGCAGCATCTGTGCGTAGCTGACGAAGAAACGGCTGGAAAACAGCCATGGCAGGCTGATGTCGAAGCGCAGTCCGGGGCCGCCGGCCTGTTGCGCCGCGCTCCAGCTCTGCGCGATGTAAACGTTGGCCGCATCCGACCACGCCAGCGTCGAGGCCAGCAGCAGCCGCGACAGCCGCGCCGGATGGCGGCGGGCGAAGTGCAGTGCCACCATGCCGCCGTAGGACAGGCCGGCGAGGTAGCACTGCTTGATACCGAGGTGATCAAGCAGCGCGGCGGCGTCGTCCGCCTGCTGCGTCAGCGGGTAACTGTCCAGCACCCGGCGCTCGCTCTGGCCTTGGCCCTGGAAGTCGAGGCGGATCAGCTTGAAGCGCGGCTCCAGTAGCGGCGCCATCAGCGTCCAGGCGGCGGTGCTCATGGTCAGCCCGTTGAACAGCAAGAGCGGCTGTTCGCCGTGGCCGGTGACTTCGTAATACAGCTGGCGTCCGTCGTGCTGCAGCATGGGCATGGCATCCTCCTTGTCGGGTGCGGTTCATGTCAGTGTGGTGCAGGAAGCGTCGCCCCGCAATAGCGGCGGCAGCCGCCATCGACTGTTTGTCATATTGTGGCGCTAGCATTTCCGTTCTTGGAAATGGACTCGTGCAATGGAAACCATGCTGGAAACCGTCACCATCAGCGTCGCGCCACCCTTGGCGCATCAGGCGCAGCTGGAACAGATCATTCGTCAGGGGCAGGTGCAGGTGGTGTTCCAGCCCATCGTGCAGCTGGCGGACGGCGAGCTGTACGGCTACGAGGCGCTGGTGCGCGGGCCATCCGGCTCCATCCTGCATTCGCCGGTGATGCTGTTCGAGCAAGCGGCGCGCGCCGGCCTGTCCGGGGTGCTGGATCAGGTCTGCATTGCGGCGATCCTGCGCCAGTTTGCGCGCAGCCAGCTGCCCGGCACCCTGTTCATCAATGTCATTCCCGATACCTTGCTTAGCGCCGATGTCTCGGCTGAGGCGCTGCTTGGCCTGCTGCAGCTGTATGGGCTATCGCCGCAGCGGGTGGTGCTGGAGCTGACCGAAACTCGGCCCAGTGCCGGTTATCCGGTGCTGTGTCAGGTGGCGGACGAGCTGCGTGACGCCGGGCTGCGTCTGGCACTGGACGACCTTGGCGAGGGTTTCTCCAATCTGCGGCTGTGGTCGGAGCTGCGCCCGGACGTGGTGAAGCTGGACAAGTACTTCGTGCAGAACATTCACGCGGACCCGCTGAAGGCGCAGTTCGTGCGCTCGCTGGTGGACATGGCGCGCGCCTCCGGTGCGCTGCTGGTGGCCGAAGGGGTGGAGCAGGCGGAAGAGCTGCGCGTGTTGCGCGAGCTGGGGGTGGCGATGGGGCAGGGCTACCTGATCGCGCGGCCGCAGGCGGAGCCGGGGGGCGCCCGCCACTACCCGCTGCCGCGGGCGCCGCAACACGGTGGCGACCGGCGCCGGCCGGTGGCGCGCGACCTGCTGCAGGAGGTGCCCTACCTGACTACTGCGCACAACTGCGAACAGGCCTACCAGATGTTTGCCGCCTCGCTGCAGCGTTTTGCCATTCCGGTCTTGCACGAGCGGCGTCCGGTGGGCTTGTTGACCCGGCACCACGTGCTGGAAACCTTCGCCAAGCCGTTCAACCGCGAGCTGTTCGCCAAGAAGCCGTGCATGGCGCTGGCCGACGCCAGGCCGCTGCTGGTGTCGGCGGAGATGGACATCCAGTCGCTGTCCGGGCGGGTGGTGGAGGCGGAGCAGCGCTACCTGGTCGACGGCTTCATCCTCGTCGAGGACGGTGCCTATCTGGGGATGGGCACCGGCTACGACCTGATGCGGCTGATCAGCGAGATGCAGCTGTCGGCGGCGCGTTACGCCAACCCGCTGACCGGGCTGCCGGGCAATGTGCCGATCGGAGAGGAGGTGCAGCGGCTGCTGGAGGGCGAGCGTCCGTTCGTGGTCGCCTATGTGGATCTCGACCACTTCAAGCCGTTCAACGACCACTACGGCTACGGCGCCGGCGACGACCTGATCCGCGAGCTGGGGCGGATCCTGCTGTCGCAGCTGGACATGACGCTGGATTTTGCCGGCCATATTGGTGGCGACGACTTCGTGTTGTTGTTGCAGAGTTGCAACTGGCGGCAGCGGCTGCAGGACATCATCCACCTGTTCGATCAGCGGGTGCAGGCCTTCTTTTGTGCCGCAGCGCGCCATGCCGGTGGCTATCACATCGCTGACCGCAGTGGTCAGATGCAGTTCTTCCCGCTGACCAGTGTGTCCATCGGGGTGCTGCCGGTGTTGCCGGGGCGCTTTCTTTCGCACTACGAAGTGGCGGCGGCGGCGACACAGGCCAAAAAAATGGCGAAAAAACAGGAGGGTAGCAGCCTGTTTGTCGAAGTGCGTGAATTCCCCGTTTTGGTGCGGCCAACGGCGCTGGCCGTTTGAGGAATTAAACAGCTGCCGTGAGGGTTGTTGCCATTGCCGCCGATCATGCTGCGCAGCAGCATGATATTGATAATTAAGTCCATGATTGGCGTCCGTTTTTTATTCTGCTGCTTTTCTGGCGGCTTTCCCGTTTTTTCTTGTCAATTTTATTAAACGTACGCTACTCTTTTTTCGACGGGTGGCCGCGCTTGTGCGTACAGCGCAGCAGGGAGCGGTCACTGGCTGCTGTCGCTGCCGTGGCCTGCACTGTCTTTGCCCTGCGTTTGGCGAGCCGGAGTGTGTCGTGAGCAGTGCCGGTGCGGTACATGAACGCCGTTTTGGCGTGGCCTGGCGGTAAATGTCGAAGGCCGCAGATATTGCCTGCAAGGTTGGCCGCAAGTAGGGTGTCGGTTTTTTATTGAATGGCGCTACGTCTATCGCATCATGATGACGAAGACGTACGAAAATATCACTGGGACATACCTCGTCCTTCAGGGGAAACAATCATGGTTGATGCTGCAAAGCAGTCTGCTAGCGAAAAGCCTTATTTGTCGATTGCCAATATCGTCAAGAAATTCGGGGACACCACCGCCGTCGATGGCGTGACGCTGGACATCCAGCGCAAGGAAATCTTTGCCCTGCTCGGCAGCTCCGGCTGTGGCAAGTCCACCCTGCTGCGCATGCTGGCGGGCATGGAGCGGCCCACCGCCGGTCAGATCATTCTCGACGGCCAGGACATTACCAAGCTGGCGCCGTACGACCGCCCGATCAACATGATGTTCCAGAGCTACGCGCTGTTCCCGCACATGTCGGTGGCGGACAACATCGCCTTCGGCCTGAAGCAGGACAAGATGCCCAAGGGCGAGATCGACGCCCGCGTGGCGGAGATGCTGGATCTGGTGCAGATGCGCAAGTACGCCAACCGCAAGCCGTACCAGCTGTCCGGCGGCCAGCAGCAGCGTGTCGCGCTGGCGCGCAGTCTGGCCAAGCGCCCGAAGCTGCTGCTGCTGGACGAGCCGTTGGGCGCGCTGGACAAGAAACTGCGCCAGCAGACGCAGCTGGAGCTGGTCAACACCCTGGAGAGCGTCGGCGTGACCTGCATCATGGTCACCCATGACCAGGAAGAGGCGATGACCATGGCCACCCGCATCGGCATCATGAGCGAAGGCCAGCTGCTGCAGGTGGGCACTCCGGCGGAGATCTACGACTACCCCAACTGCCGCTTCACCGCCGAATTCATCGGCGACACCAACCTGTTCACCGGCCCGGTGGTAGTCGACGAGCCGGACCGGGTCGAGATCGAGGCCGCCGAGCTGGGCGGACGCATCTGGATCGACCACGGCATCACCGGCCCGAAAGGCATGCAGGTGTGGGCCAGCATCCGGCCGGAAGACGTGCGCGTCGACCGCGACCCGGTGGCTGCCGGTCCCAACGCCGCCAAGGGCTCGGTGGCAGAGATCGCCTACTTCGGCAGCTATTCCGTCTATCACGTCAAGCTCGGCAGCGGCAAGGTGCTGAAGGCGATGGTGCCGGTCAACCGCTGGCATGAGGCCAACCTGGAGCCGCCGACCTGGGGTGATCAGGTCTACGTCAGCTGGCGCGCCGACATGCCGGTTGTGCTCACCCGCTAAGGAGCCGTGACATGAATATCCAGCGCCTCTTCAAGCGCCTCAAGCCCGGTCGCGGTGCGGTGATCTCGGTCCCGTACTTCTGGCTGCTGCTGTTTTTCCTGGTGCCGTTCTTCATCGTGCTGAAGATCAGCTTCGCCGAGCAGGATCTCGCCATTCCACCGTTCACCAGTCTGATGAACCTGGAAGAGGGCGGGCTGCTGCACCTCACGCTCAACCTCGGCAACTTCGACTTCATCCTCAGCGACGATTTCTACGCCAAGACCTACCTGTCCTCGCTGCAGACCGCGCTGTTCACCACGTTGATGTGCCTGCTGCTGGGCTACCCGATCGCCTACGCCATCGCGCGTACCGATCCGGCGCGCCGCAACGTGCTGCTGATGCTGGTGATGCTGCCGTTCTGGACCTCCTTCCTGCTGCGCGTCTACGCCTGGATGGGCCTGCTTAACGAAAACGGCCTCATCAACAGCTTCCTGCTGGCGATCGGCGTCATCAACGAGCCGTTGATGCTGTTCCACAACGACTTCTCGCTGTATCTGGTGATGGTGTACGCCTACCTGCCGTTCATGATCCTGCCGCTGTTCTCGCATCTGGTGAAGATGGACGGCCGCCTGCTGGAAGCGGCCAGCGATCTTGGTGCCGGCCCGATCAAGGCCTTCTTCACCATCACGCTGCCGCTGTCCAAGAACGGCATCATCGCCGGTTCGATGATGGTGTTCATCCCTGCGGTCGGCGAATTCGTGATTCCGGAGCTGGTCGGTGGCCCGGATACGCTGATGATCGGCAAGGTGCTGTGGAACGAGTTCTTCGACAACAACAACTGGCCGATGGCCGCCGCGGTGGCGACGGTGATGGTGCTGCTGTTGATCGTGCCGATCGCGTTCCTGCACCGCTTCGAAACCCGCCAGCTGGAAGGAAAAGGCAATGACTAATCAGCACAAACTGTCCCCCTTCCTCAAGACCATGCTGCTGCTGGGGCTGCTGTTCCTGTACATCCCCATCGTCAGCCTGGTGGTGTACTCGTTCAACGACTCCAAGCTGGTGACGGTGTGGGGCGGCTTCTCCACCAAGTGGTACGCGTCGCTGTTCCAGAACGAGCAGATCATCTCGGCGGTGGAATTGTCGGTGCAGATCGCGCTGGCCAGCGCCACCGCAGCGGTGACGCTGGGCACCATCGCCGGCTTCGTGCTGGCGCGCTTCAAGCGCTTCCCTGGTAGCTCGCTGTTCGCCGGCATGATGACGGCGCCGATGGTGATGCCGGAGGTGATTACCGGCCTGTCGATGCTGCTGCTGTTCATCTCGATGCAGCAGCTGATCGGCGTGCCGGCGGAGCGCGGCTTCTTCACCATCTGGGTCGGCCATACCACGCTGTGCATGGCCTACGTGGCGGTGGTGGTGCGCTCGCGGCTGCTGGAAATCGACCAGTCGCTGGAAGACGCGGCGATGGACCTGGGCGCGCGCCCGCTGAAGATTTTCTTCGTGATCACGCTGCCGCTGGTGGCGCAGGCGATCGCCTCCGGCTTCCTGCTGTCGGTGACGCTGTCGCTGGACGATCTGGTGATGACCGCCTTCCTGTCCGGCCCCGGTTCCACCACGCTGCCACAGGTGATCTTCTCCAAGGTACGCCTCGGCCTGAACCCGGAAATCAACGCGCTGGCGTCGATTACCGTGCTGGTGGTCGGCGTGCTGGTAATCGTCGCCAACTACCTGATGCTGAATTCGCAGCGCAAGCGCGAACGGGCGATGGCGGCGGCGATGCGTGAAAGCAGCGCTGGCTGACACTGACGGGCGCCGCCCGGCGCCCCCGGACGGCGGAGTTGCGAGGCTCCGCCGTTTTTCTTGCCTGTCACGGGTGATTTTTTGCCAAAAAGGGATGAATCTTGCCGTTTGCCCTGCCGTTTTCCTGACCACCAACGAGGACTTTATGCTCAATTACGCCCACCAGCCGCATGCCCCATCCTATTACGCCGCCACCGCCGTGCCGTGGGAGCCGGGGGCTGCTCTGCAGGGGCGGGTGGACTGCGACGTGTGCGTGATTGGCGGCGGCCTGACCGGAGTGTCCGCCGCGCTGAATCTGGCCGAGCGCGGCCTGCGCGTGGTGCTGCTGGAAGGCTCGCAGATCGGCTTTGGCGCCTCCGGGCGCAACGGCGGCCAGGTGATCGCCGGCTACGCCTGCGAAATGGACACCATCCGCCGGCAGCTCGGCGATGAGCTGGCCAAGGTGTTCTGGCAGATGTCGCTGGAGGCGATCGACATCATCGAGCAGCGGGTGCAGCGGCACGGCATCGCCTGCGACTGGACGCGCGGCTACTGCACCGCGGCGGTGAAACCGGCACACCTGGACGACCTGCTGGCGTGGCAGCACGAGGCGGAAAGCTTCTACGGCTACCGCCACTACACGTTGTGGGACAAGGATACGTTGGCCGCAAACCTCGCCTCGGAGCGTTATCAGGGCGGCCTGTTCGATCCGCTGGCCGGCCATATCCATCCGCTGAACTACCTGCTGGGTCTGGCCGGCGCCGCGCGTGCCGCCGGTGCGGTGCTGCATGAAAACTCGCCGGTCACCAGCATCGATACCGGTATCGACACTGGCGGCCGGCCGCGGGTGCGCACCGCGCAGGGCGAGGTTTACTGCCGGCAGCTGGTGCTGGCCTGCAACGCCTTCGTCGGCAAGCTGGTGCCGGCGCTCGACCGCCGCATCATGCCGGTCGGCACCTATGTCATCGCCACCGAGCCGCTGGGCGAGGCGCGCGCGCGCGGCCTGATCGCCAACAATATGGCGGTGTGCGACACCAATTTCGTGCTCGATTACTACCGCCTGTCCGCCGACCATCGCTTGCTGTTCGGCGGCAAGGTCAGCTACTCCGGGCGCGAGCCGCGCGATCTGGCCGGCAGCATGCGCGCCGACATGCTGCGCGTGTTCCCGCAGCTGGCCGACGCGCGGATCGACTACGCCTGGGGCGGCTTCTGCGACATCACCATGAACCGGGCGCCGGATTTCGGCCGCCTTGCGGCCAACGTTTACTACGCGCAGGGCTTCTCCGGCCACGGCGTGGCCATCACCGGGCTGGCCGGCAAGGTGCTGGCCGAGGCGATCAGCGGCGACGACAGCCGCCTGAAGCTGTTCGAGCGCTTGCGCCACCGCCGCTTCCCCGGCGGCGAGCTGCTGCGCACCCCGGCGCTGGTGCTGGGCATGGCCTGGTACCGGCTGCAGGATCGCCTCTGAGATCGTGAACATCCTGGTGCGGCGTGGCTATAGTGAGGCGATGACGCTTTGCTGCCGTGCCGCCGGCTGTGCTCCACAACGGTGCAACGGCGTCGGCGTTTTGCCTCATGTTGCGGTGCGACATCAGCCTGCAGTCGCGGTGTTGAATATCATGGACGCGGCGGCTGCTCGCAGCTGAGCCCGCGCGACGGCGGAACGGTTAAAAAACATTCACATGACGCGGCTACACTGGGACGTTGGCCGCAGGGGTGGCCGGTGTCGTGTCGATTAAAATGGACGGCCCAAAATTGTGCTTGTCACAGCGCGTGATGTTGCTAAAATCCGCGCTCATTTTGCGGCGATCAGCCGTTTATTGCGCGCTCCGACATCCCAGGCCCACATGAAGCTTTCTTAGCCCGAAAGCCGCGCACTAAGGAGCAGTTTTTCCAAATTTTCAGCAGGAAATCCTTTCATGGCTTGGACTGTGGCAGATAGCCGGAGCCTCTACGGCATCCGGCATTGGGGGGCTGGCTATTTCAACGTCGGCGAAAGCGGTTGCGTCAAGGTGCGTCCTAACGCCAACCATCAGCGCGAAATCAATCTGTACGAACTGGCACACACGCTGTCGGACAAGGGTCTGGACATGCCGCTGCTGGTGCGTTTCCCGGACATCCTGCAAGACCGCGTCACCCGCCTGTGCCGCGCGTTCGACAACGCCATCGCCGGCATCGGCTACGACAATAAGTACACCGCGATCTACCCGATCAAGGTCAACCAGCAGGAAGCGGTGGTCAAAAGCATCATCGCCACCCCGGACGTGTCCATCGGCCTGGAAGCCGGCTCCAAGCCGGAACTGATGGCGGTGCTGGCGCTGGCGCCCAAGGGCTGCACCATCATCTGTAACGGCTACAAGGACCGCGACTACATCCGCCTGGCGCTGATCGGCCAGCGCCTGGGCCACCAGGTATTCCTGGTGATCGAGAAGGAGTCCGAGGTCGACCTGCTGATCGAGGAAAGCCAGAAGCTGGGCGTGAAGGCCAATATCGGCCTGCGCGTGCGCCTGTCCTCGCTGGCGTCCAGCAAGTGGGCGGACACCGGTGGTGACAAGGGCAAGTTCGGCCTGTCCGCCGGCCAGCTGATCTCGGCGGTGGACAAGCTGGTGGCCGCCGGCCACGGCGACACCGTGCGCCTGATGCACTTCCACATGGGCTCGCAGATCGCCAACATCGCCGACTACCGCGCCGGTTTCCGCGAGGCGATCCGCTACTTCGCCGAGCTGCGCGCGCTGGGCCTGCCGGTCGATCACGTCGACGTCGGCGGCGGCCTTGGCGTCGACTACGACGGCACCCACTCGCGCAACGCCAGTTCCATCAACTACGACATGGACGAGTACGCGCAGGTGATCGTGTCGATGCTGCACGAGTTCTGCGCCGAGAACGACATCCCGCATCCGCGCATCCTGTCCGAATCCGGCCGCGCGATGACCGCGCACCACGCGGTGCTGATGATGAACGTCACCGACGTCGAGCGCCTGCCGGACACCATGCCGCAGATCGACGACGCCAGCCTGCTGGCCAAGCCGGTGGCCAAGCTGTTCGAGCTGATGAGCCTGACCGACGCCGAAATGGTGACCGAGACCTACTACCGCGCCAGCCACCTCGCGTCGGAAGTGTCAGACATGTACGCCGAAGGCCGCCTGACGCTGAAGGAAAAAGCCGTTGCCGAACAGCTGCACGCCGCACTGTGCCGCCGCCTGCTGTCGCAACTGACCGCCAGCCAGCGTTCGCAACGCCAGGTATTCGACGACCTGACCGACCGTCTGGCCGACAAGTACTTCTGCAACTTCTCGGTGTTCCAGAGCCTGCCGGATACTTGGGCCATCGACCAGGTGCTGCCGATCATGCCTATCCACCGCCTGGACGAGCAGCCGACACGCCGTGCGGTGCTGCAGGACCTGACCTGCGACTCTGACGGCAAGGTCAAGCAGTACGTGGACGAGCAGAGCATCGAATCCAGCATGCCGGTGCACGAGGTGAAGCCGGGTGAGGAATACCTGATCGCGGTGTTCCTGGTCGGCGCCTACCAGGAAATCCTGGGCGACATGCACAACCTGTTCGGCGATACCGACTCGGTCAACGTCTACGTGCGCGAAGGCGGTCGCCTGTCGTACGAGGGCGTGGAAGAGCACGACACCATTGAGGACATGCTGCGCTACGTGCACCTGTCGCCGGAGGAAATCCTCAACTGCTACGAAGCCAAGGCCCGCACCGCCGGCCTGAGCGCGGAAGAGCGTTCCAGCTACTTCGCCGAGTTCTGCCGCGGCCTGAAGCAGTCGTCGTATCTGAACGTGTGAGCGCCGGCCTGAGCCGCGTCGTCTGACGCGGCACGGCAGCGTACAAAAGGTTGGCCGCAAGCCTTGCGCTTGCGGCCAACCTTAATGTGATGGTCAGCCCGATCCAACAGCCCTGCAGGCGTAAGCTGGCAGGGCTGTTTTCCTTTTTGCACAGGAGGTCATCATGGCTACCGTCACCCTCATCGGCATCGATATCGGCAAACACCGCTTCCACCTCGTCGCCCATGACGCCAAGGGGCATGTACTGTTCAAGCACCAGTTCGGGCGCAACACACTGCTCGACTTTCTCGCCCGGCAGCCGGCGTGCCGCATCGTGATGGAAGCCTGCTGCGGCGCCCACTGGCTGGCACGCAAGCTCGCCAGCTTCGGCCACTCGGTACCACTCATTGCGCCGTAGTACGTGCGCCCCTTCGTCACCGGCAACAAGAACGACTTCCTCGACGCCCAGGCCATCTGCGAAGCCGCCTCGCGACCCACCATGCGCTACGTCGCGGTCAAATCGCCCGAGCAGCAGGCTCTGTCGGCGCTGCACCGTCTGCGCGAGGCCCGCCTTCGCGAGCGGGTGCAGACCGCTAACCAGATTCACGCACTGCTGCTGGCGTTCGGTGTGGCCCTGCCACAGGGCGCACGTGGCCTGTCGCAGGCCCGGGTGTTGCTGGCCGAGCGGCAGGCCGAGCTGCCACCCGTCGCCTGGCAGGTGCTGGCGGCGCAACTGCAGCACCACGACCGTCTGCAGCAAACCATAGCCGAACTGGATCGCGAGTTGGCCGCCATGGCCCGCCAGGACGACGTCGCCTGCCGGCTGATGACGGTGCCGGGTATCGGCGTCATCACCGCCAGCCAGCTGGCGGCCGACGCCGGCAACGCCAAGGGCTACGGCAGTGCGCGCCACTTTGCCGCCGCGCTGGGGCTGGTGCCACGACAGCACACGACCGGGGGACGGCAGAAGCTGCTGGGTATCAGCAAGCGCGGCGACAAGCAGCTGCGCCGGCTGCTGGTGCAATGCGCGCACGTGGTGATGCAGCACGCGACGCAATGGGATAGCGCGATTGCGCAGTGGACGGCGGCGCTGATGCAGCGCCGGCATGGCAACGTGGTGGCGTGTGCGGTGGCCAACAAGCTGGCGCGGGTGCTGTGGGCGATCCTCGCCCAAGGCGGCGAGTATCAGCCGCATCCGCCGCAGCTGAAAGTAAAAACCGCCGGGTAGCTGCCCGGCAGTGGTAGCAAGCCTGCTTTTGCGACGACAGACACGGATGACGACAAGCGGCCTATCGGCCTGACGGACACCCTGGCACGAAAAACAGTCGGCGAGGCTGTAACCTTTTTGAGGACCGTCAGGTGCGGCTCACATCATGGACCGGGCGCCAGCGCCCAGCGAGAGTCCGGATAGATTAGAGCAAGCCTACTCTTGTCAGTATTGATCCGTTTTCTGGGGTTGCAAAACTCGGGCTGACCATAGATTTTTCATTCAGGCGTGCTGCGGTTCAGCCCGGCTTGCCGTCGGCACGTTTTTTCGCCAGCAACGGCAGGCCGAACCAGGCCCAGCCGAGCAGTCCCACGAGCAGGCTCAGCGCCGCCAGCACATAGCCGCGCAGGGCAAAGGCCGGCAGCAGGTCGGCGCTGACGCGCAGCAGCGCCACGCCGTGCAGTAACAGGTACAGCCACCACAGGCCACGGCTGGCCTGCAGCGGATGGCCGGCATGGCCCAGCATCACCCGCGAGGCAAAGCCGACCAGCATGGTGATGAAGAAGCCGACCGTCACCGCGTGCAGCCCGGTCAAGGACGACACCAGACCGAAATCTGCCAGCGTCAGCAGCAGGAAGGCCAGCGGCAGCCAGGCAAAGGCGAGGTGCAGCATGGCCAGCAGCGGCACGCTGCGGCTACGCCACGACTGCCAGCGATAGAGGCAAGTGGCGCTGAGGCCGCACAGCAGCAGGCTGGCCGGCCACAGCGGCAACTGGGCAATGGCGAGAGCGCCGTACAGCCAGCTGCCGCCGACCAGCGCCAGCAGCAGCCAGCGCGGCCGCCACACCTGGTAGGGTGCAATCACGCTCTGGGTGAAAAACGGCAGCATGCGATGGCTGACGGCAAGGAACACCGGCAGCAGGAATCCCCACAGTGCCAGATTGCGCATCCACCACCACGCCGTCGCCACATCGGCCAGCAGCCAGTACAGCATCGCCAGCAGGCCGCCGCAGCCGGCCAGCAGCGCGGCCAGTACCGCCTGCGCGTGCAGGCGGTCGGTCACCGTGCTTTGACTCAGCAGTTGCTGCATGGTCTGCGCCAGCAGCGACAGCGCTGCCAGCCACAGCAGCGCGGCGGCGGCCAGCCAGTAGTGCGAGCCGGGCAGCGCCGTCAATGCGCAGAGTAGGGCGGCGCACAACAACAGCGGGATCAGCACGCAGCGCCAGCGTGCCGGCGAGGCGGCGTTCAGCCAGCGCGGCGCGGCGGTGAGGATGAAGCCGGTCATGAAAAACGGAAACAGGCCGTACAGCATCAGCGCCGCATGTGCCTGCAGCGGGCTGAGCTCGCGGTGCAGGCTGGCGCCGTGCTGGCGCAGTAGCAGCTCGCTGCTCCAGGCCGCCAGCAGCAGCAGGGCGGCGAAGAGGCCGGGCAAGAAGGCCGCGCGGTGGGGAGTGGCGGCCAACCTTTGTAGCAGGGGGTGGGTGGTCATGTTGGCAATCCTGGCTTGGTGCAAAGCACAAGTGTCGGTAATCTTGACGCCCCTGCCCATGACGCGAATCAAGCGCACCGGCCACACCGGCGGATCGGTATCGGCGGCGGGAAGCGGCGAATTTCCGGACAAATCCGGCGCCTATCTATAAAAATATTTCTAACTGTCTGATTTTAGGTGATTTTATTGTGTTTGTGCATTGTTGGACATTTCAGGGAAATGTGTAAACGGATGTCGCAAAGAGGATATGGCCTGTTTCCATGATTGGATTAGAATCGGTAACAGACGCTGTTCACACAATAAATCCAGTACAGATTGCAATAAGGAACTATCAATGAGCACCAACGTTACCCGCGATACCTTTGACCAGGTCATGGTCCCGAACTACGCACCGGCCGGTTTCATCCCGGTCAAGGCTGCCGGCTCCCGCGTGTGGGATCAGCAAGGTCGCGAGTTCATCGATTTTGCAGGCGGTATTGCGGTTAATTCCCTGGGGCACTGCCATCCGGAACTGGTCGCCACGCTGACCGAGCAGGCAAACAAGGTCTGGCACCTGTCCAACGTGTTCACCAACGAGCCGGCACTGGAACTGGCCACGCTGCTGACCGAAACCACCTTCGCCGAGCGCGTGTTCCTGTGCAACTCCGGTGCCGAGGCCAACGAGGCCGCGTTCAAGCTGGCGCGCAAATACGCCGCCGACCACTACGGCGCCGACAAGCACGAGATCATCTCCTGCACCAACTCCTTCCACGGCCGCACCGTGTTCACCGTCAACGTCGGCGGCCAGCCGAAGTACACCGAAGGTTTTGGCCCGAACCCGGCCGGCATCACCCACGTGCCGTTCAACGACATCGACGCGCTGAAGGCCGCCATCTCCGACAAGACCTGCGTGGTGGTAATCGAGCCGGTACAGGGTGAGGGCGGCGTACTGCCGGCGACCCAGGCTTACCTGGACGCGGCGCGCGAACTGTGCAACCAGCACAATGCACTGCTGGTGTTTGACGAAGTGCAGACCGGCGTCGGTCGTACCGGTTCGCTGTACGCCTACCAGGAGTACAACGTGACTCCGGACATCCTGTCCTCGGCCAAGGGTCTGGGCGGCGGCTTCCCGGTGGGCGCGATTCTGACCACCAGCGCCATCGCCAAGAGCTTTGGCGTGGGCACCCACGGCACCACCTACGGCGGCAACCCGCTGGCGTCGGCGGTAGCCAAGAAAGTGGTCGAGATCGTCAGCCGTCCGGAAGTGCTGGCCGGCGTGCGCGCCAAGCACCAGCGTTTCGTCGACGGCCTGAACGCGATCAACGCCAAGTACAACGTATTCAAGGAAATCCGCGGCATGGGCCTGCTGATCGGCGCCGTGGTGTCCGACGAATTTGCCGGCCGCGCCCGTGAATTCCTGAAAGCCGCCGAAGCCAAACAGCTGATGGTGCTGGTCGCCGGTCTGTCGGTGGTGCGCTTTGCCCCATCGCTGGTGATCGAAGACAAAGACATCGACGAAGGTCTGGCACGTTTCGATGCCGCCATCGCCGAACTGGTTGCCGCCAACCGCGCCTGATTTCCGTTTCCGGAACCTAATCAATCTGCATTCTGGGGAACTCCGCTGCCGCCACGGCAGCGGAGCGGGGCTTGCTGCGCCCGGTTCCGGAACGCCACGAGGGAGAATTAACCATGTTGATCGTGCGTCCAGTACGCATTTCCGATCTGCCAGTCATTGAAACAATGGCGGTGGACAGCGGGATTGGCGTCACCAGCTTGCCGAACAATCGGGAAAAGCTCTACGAAAAAATCCAGACCTCGCTCGGCGCCTTCGAGCACGAGGCGGTGGCCGGCACCGGCCGTGAATACTATATGTTCGTGCTGGAAGACGACGGCCAGGTGGTCGGCACTGCGTCGATCAGCGCCTCCGCCGGCTTTGAAGAGCCGTTCTACAGCTATCGCAGTGAAACCATGGTGCACGCCTCGCGCGCACTGAAGGTGAACAACCGCATCCACGTGCTGAACATGTGCCACGACCTGACCGGCATGGTGCAGCTGTGCGGCTTCTACTGCCGGCCCAACCTGTCGCTGCGCGCGCTGGAATTGCTGTCGCGCTCGCGACTCCTTTATATGGCGGCCGCGCGCGAGCGTTTCGGTCGCCGCATCCTGGTCGAGATGCAGGGCATTCTCGACACGAACGCGCAGTCGCCGTTCTGGGACGCGATCGGTCGCCGCTTCTTCAATATGGACTTCCCGCAGGTGGAGCAGGCCTTCGCCCAGCGCAGCAAGACCTTTATCGCCGAGCTGATGCCGACCTACCCGATCTACGTGCCGCTGCTGCCGGATCAGGCGCAAAACGCCATCGGCCAGATCCACCCCGATTTCGAGCGTCCGTTCAACATCCTCAGCCGCGAAGGTTTCGAGGCCGACAACTACATCGACATCTTTGATGGCGGCGCGGTGCTGACCGCCGAGGTCGACCAGCTGTTCAGCATGCGCCACCAGCGCCGTGTACAGGTGGAAGTGTCGCCGGTGCTGCCGGAAGGTGCCGAAGAGATGGTGATCTCCAACCACCGCAGCGACCAGTTCGCGCTGGCCCAGGCGCACGCCAGCCTGGTGGACGAGGTGCTGTTCATTACGCCGGATACCGCGCGCGCGCTGTCGCTTGGCAGCGGCCAGGTCGCCTGTATCGCACCGCTATTGCAAGAAGAACAAGGGAGGGTTGCAGCATGATGGTGATTCGCCCGGTCAAGGCGTCCGACCTGGACGGCCTGATGGAGCTGGCGCGTAGCGCCGGCGTGGGTCTGACCTCGTTGCCGGTGAACGAAGAGCGCCTCAGCGCCCGTATCGCCCGCTCCGAGAAGAGCTTCAGCGGCGAGGCCGATCTGGCCGAACGCGGCTACGTGTTCGTGCTGGAGGACACCGCCAGCGGCCGTGTCGGCGGCATCTGCGCGCTGGAAGCGGCGGTCGGCCTGAAAGAGCCCTGGTACAACTACCGTGTCGGCACCATCGTTCACGCCTCGGAAGAGCTGGACGTCTACACCCGTCACGAAACGCTGTTCCTGTCCAATGACCACACCGGCTACTCCGAGCTGTGCACGCTGTTCTTGCACCCGGATTTCCGCGTCAACAAGAACGGCGGCCTGCTGTCCAAGAGCCGCTTCCTGTTCCTGGCGCAGTTCCCTGAAATGTTCGGCAAGGTGGTGGTGGCAGAGATGCGCGGCGTGTCCGATGCCGCCGGCAACTCGCCGTTCTGGGAGGCGCTGGGCCGCCACTTCTTCTCGATGGAATTCGCGCAGGCCGACTACCTGACCGGTGTCGGCCAGAAGGCTTTCGTCGCCGAGCTGATGCCGAAATTCCCGGTCTACATCGACTTCCTGCCGCAGGAAGCGCAGGCGGTGATCGGCCAGACCCACGACAACACCCGCCCGGCGGTGGCGATGCTGCACAGCGAGGGATTCCGCTACGAAGGCTACGTCGACATCTTCGACGCCGGCCCGACGGTACAGGCCTACACCCGCGACATCCGCGCGGTACGCGACAGCCGCCTGCTTGCGGCCAACGTTGGCGACAGCGCGGACGACGCGACCGGCTTCTATCTGGTGTCCAACACCGGCTTCGATGGCTTCCGCGTGCTGCTGGCCGAGCTGGCGCCTGGCGCGGACAGCGTGACGCTGAGCGCGGAACAGGCGGCAACACTGAATATCAAGCAGGGTGACGTGGTGCGCGTGGTGGCACTGTCGCCGAAGGAGACTGCATAAATGGCAACGCAATTCATCAACGGCAGCTGGTTGTCCGGTAACGGCGAGCAGCTGGAGAAGAACAACCCGGCCACCGGCATCCTGATCTGGCAAGGCCAGGCCGCCGATGCGCAGCAGGTCGACGCCGCCGTGCGCGCTGCGCGTGCCGCGTTCAAGGGCTGGGCGCGTACCGCGCTGGACGAGCGTCTGGCCGTGATACGCCGCTTCGGCGAACTGCTGAACAGCAACAAGGCGTCCCTGGCGGAGATCATCGCCAAGGAAACCGGCAAGCCGATGTGGGAAGCGCAGACCGAAGTCACCACCATGGTGAACAAGGTCGAGATCTCGATCAAAGCCTATAACGAGCGCACCGGCGAACGTGCCGCGGCTATGGGCGACGCGCAGGCGGTACTGCGCCACAAGCCGCACGGCGTCGTGGCCGTGTTCGGCCCGTACAACTTCCCCGGCCACCTGCCCAACGGCCACATCGTGCCGGCGCTGATTGCGGGCAACACCGTGATCTTTAAGCCGTCCGAGCTGACACCGTGGACCGCGCAGGAAACCGTGCGCCTGTGGCACGAGGCAGGCCTGCCTGCCGGGGTGATCAACCTGACCCAGGGTGCACGCGAAACCGGTATCGCGCTGGCCAATCACGACGGTATCGACGGCCTGTTCTTTACCGGCAGCTCCGGCACCGGCAACCTGCTGCACAAGAATTTCGCCGGTCGTCCGGAGAAGATCCTGGCGCTGGAAATGGGCGGCAACAATCCGCTGATCGTCGGCAATGTTGCGGATGTGGACGCCGCCGTGCATCACGTGGTCCAGTCGGCGTTCGTGTCCGCCGGCCAGCGCTGCACCTGCGCGCGCCGCCTGATGGTGGCCGAGGGCGCCGAAGGCGATGCCTTCATCGCGCGCCTGGTAGAGGTTGCGGCCAACCTCAAGGTCGGCCTGTATAACGACGAGCCGCAGCCGTTCATGGGTTCGGTGATTTCCACTGCTGCCGCCGATGCGCTGCTGAAGGCGCAGGCAACGTTGGCCGCAAGCGGCGGCAAGGTGCTGCTGGAGATGAAGCGCTTGTCCGAGGTGGGCGCCATCCTGTCTCCGGGCATCATCGACTCCACCCACGCCCAGCGTCCGGACGAGGAGTTCTTCGGCCCGCTGCTGCAGATCATCCGCTACCGCGATTTCGACCAGGCCATCGAGCTGGCCAACGACACCCGCTTCGGCCTTGCCGGCGGTGTGCTGTCCGACGATCGCGGCCAGTATGAGCGGTACCTGTTGGAAAGCCGTGCCGGAGTGGTGAACTGGAACAAGCCGCTGACCGGCGCCTCCAGCGCTGCACCATTTGGCGGCATCGGCGCCTCCGGCAATCACCGTCCTAGTGCCTATTACGCCGCCGACTACTGCGCGTGGCCGGTCGCATCGCTGGAATGCGACAGCCTGACCGTTCCGTCTCAACTTTCTCCGGGGATCGTACTGTGAGCAACGCTTTTGAAGTGAACTTCGACGGCCTGGTAGGCCCGACGCACAACTACAGCGGCCTGTCCTACGGCAACGTCGCCTCCACCGGCAACCAGAATGCCGCCTCCAACCCGAAACTGGCTGCCAAGCAGGGTCTGGCCAAGATGAAGGCATTGCACGACCTGGGCTTCAAGCAGGGCGTGCTGGCGCCGCACGAGCGCCCGGACGTGGCCTCGCTGCGCCTGCTGGGCTTTGGCGGCACCGATGCGCAGGTGATCGCCCGCGCCGCGAAGGAAGCACCGGCAATCCTGGCGGCCGCTACCTCTGCGTCGTGCATGTGGACCGCCAACGCGGCCACCGTCAGCCCGTCCGGCGACACCGCCGACGGCCGTGTGCACTTCACGCCGGCCAACCTGAACAACAAGTTCCACCGCTCCATCGAGCATCCGACCACCCGTCGCATCCTGCAGGCGATGTTTGCCGACGAGTCGCGCTTCGCGGTGCACCCGGCACTGCCGGCGCAGATGCACTTCGGTGACGAAGGCGCTGCCAACCATACCCGTTTCTGCCATGAGTACGACGGCGCAGGCGTGGAGTTCTTCGTGTTCGGTGCTGCTGCCTTCGATAGCCGCTATCCCAAGCCGGCGCGCTTCCCCGCGCGACAGACGCTGGAAGCCTGCCAGGCGGTGGCCCGCCTGCACGGTCTGAAAGAAGAGGGTGTGGTCTACGCGCAGCAGGACCCGGATACCATCGACGCCGGCGTGTTCCACAACGACGTGATCTCGGTCGGTAACCGCAACGTGCTGTTCCACCATGAGAAGTCTTTCCTGCATCAGGCCGAGGTGCTGGCCGAGCTGGATCGCAAGCTGGCCGCGGCCGGCGGCAACTTCATCGCCATCGAGGTGCCGGAGGCGGAAGTGACGGTAGAAGAGGCGGTGAAGAGCTATCTGTTCAACAGCCAGCTGCTGTCCAAGCCGGATGGCAAGATGATCATCGTGGTGCCGGAAGAGTGCCGCAATATCGAGCGGGTGTGGGCTTACCTGCAGAAGATGAGCAGTGCCGGTGGTCCGATCGACGAGGTGCGCGTGTTCGACCTGAAGCAGAGCATGCAGAATGGCGGCGGCCCGGCCTGCCTGCGCCTGCGCGTGGCGCTGTCGGCGGCGGAGATTGCGGCGGTCAATCCGAACGTGATGATGAGCGATGCATTATTTGGCACGCTTAATGCTTGGGTAGACCGTCATTATCGCGACCGCCTGTCGCCGGACGATCTGGCCGATCCGCAACTGCTCGTCGAGTGCCGTACCGCGCTGGACGAATTGAGCGGCATCCTGAAGCTGGGTTCGGTATATCCCTTCCAGTTGGTGTAATTAAATCCATCTGGAAAACTCATTTGCATACAGGCCGCCTGCGATCATGTCGCAGGCGGTTTTTTTATGTGTGAGTGCAAAAACAAATAAAATCGATTGTATACATAATCACTTTTTTCTATTTGCGCGAATTTGGTGTGCGGGTGATGCGGTTGTGATTCGAATTGAAACAAAAATGGTTCGTTTGCGAAAAGAAAGGAAAATTTTTAAAAGTAATGCGCGCGAAAAAGAACATCAAAAAAAGCCTTTGGTTGCAACGCAACATTGATTTGCAGGCAAGATTTTTTGCTGTTTTTTTCAATAAAATCAATAACTTGGAGTTTGTTATAAAAACAGTGAAAAAACCTGAATTTCTCAAGTTTTTCGGATTGACAGTCGATTGGATACGCTATCATAATCCGCTCGGCTTGTCGGATTGAAACCAACTGCCAACCTTTGCACAGAAGACGGTAAAAGAGGCTAAACCCCATATAAATCGTCGGGACAACCATCCTTAGGAGATCCCACCGTGGACATTTTTCTGCAACAGATCCTGAACGGCCTCGTGCTGGGTAGTATTTATGCCCTGATCGCACTTGGCTACACCATGGTGTACGGGATCATGGGCCTCATCAACTTCGCCCACGGCGAAGTCGTGATGTTTGGCGCCATGGTTACCATCACCGTTGTTACTACCCTGATGAATGCCGGTGTTGCGCTGCCGGGACCGATGCTGGTGCTGATCGGTCTGCTGGTCGCCATCCCCGCCTGCATGCTGCTGGGCTATACCATTGAGCGCGTGGCTTACCGCCCGCTGCGCAATGCTCCCAAGCTGGCGCCGCTGATCACCGCGATCGGCCTGTCCATCGTGCTGCAGCAGGTTGCCATCCTGATCTGGGGTCGTAACTACATTCCGTTCCCTGCCATCCTGGATCACGAAACCATCGAGATCTTCGGTGCCACCATCACCAAGCTGCAACTGGGTATCGTTGCCCTGTGTCTGCTGCTGATGATCGGCCTGCTGGTTGTGGTCGAGAAGACCAAGCTGGGCCGCGCGATGCGCGCCACCAGCCAGAACCCGGCCGTTGCCAGCCTGATGGGTGTCAACGTCAACACCATCATCTCCGCGACCTTCGTAATGGGTTCGGCGCTGGGTGCCATCGCCGGTGTGATGGTCGCCACCAACTATGACCAGGCTCACTACTACATGGGCTTCATGATCGGCCTGAAGGCGTTTACCGCCGCGGTGCTGGGCGGTATCGGCAACCTGGGTGGTGCGGTAGCCGGTGGCATCCTGCTGGGCATTATCGAAAGTCTGGGTGCCGGCTATATTGGTGACCTGACCGGTGGTTTCCTGGGTTCGCACTATCAGGACATCTTTGCCTTCGCTGTGCTGATCGTCGTTCTGATCTTCCGTCCTTCTGGCCTGCTGGGCGAGAAAATGGCCGATCGCGCCTAATAGGGAGAGACAAGTGAGCATGACTATGGATACCAACAAAAAACTGGCGGTCTTTATTGCCTCCGCCATCGTGCTGGCCGTGCTGCCGTTCGTGGTCGGCAATACCCTGGGTAACTCCTGGGTGCGCACCATCGACTTCGCGCTGCTGTATGTAATGCTGGCGCTGGGTCTGAACATCGTGGTCGGCTTTGCCGGTCTGCTGGACCTGGGTTTCATCGCCTTCTACGCCGTCGGTGCCTACACCTTCGCGCTGCTGGGCTCGCCGCACTTCGACATTCACCTGCCGTTCTACATCTCGATCCCGCTGGGCGCCGGTCTGGCCGCGATGTTCGGCTTGCTGCTGGGCACCCCGGTGCTGAAGCTGAAGGGCGACTATCTGGCGATCGTGACGCTGGGCTTCGGTGAAATCGTACGGATCTTCATGAACAACCTGAACGCCCCGGTGAACATCACCAACGGGCCGCAGGGTATCAACCTGATCGATCCGATCCAGGTCGGCGGCGTGTCGCTGGGCAAGGCCATCGAGGTATTCGGTTTCAGCCTGAACCCGGTTCACATGTACTACTACGTGTTCCTGTTCCTGACCGTGGTGGTGGTGATCATGGTTTACCGCCTGCAGCACTCCCGTATCGGTCGTGCCTGGGTGGCGATGCGTGAAGACTCGATCGCGGCGGCGGCAATGGGCCTGAACATCCGCAACATCAAGCTGCTGGCCTTTGCGCTGGGTGCGCTGTCCGGTGGTGTGGCCGGTGGCCTGTTCGCAACCTTCCAGGGCTTCATCTCGCCGGAATCGTTCGGCCTGCTGGAATCGATCATGATCCTGGCCATGGTGGTACTGGGCGGCATGGGTCACATCCCTGGCGTGATCCTGGGTGCCGTGGTACTGACCATTGCGCCGGAAGTCCTGCGTGACGTGATCGGCCCGCTGCAGATGCATACCTTCGGCAAAATGATTGTCGACCCGGAAAACGCACGGATGCTGCTGTTCGGCGCAGCGATGGTGATCATGATGCTGGTTCGTCCGGAAGGGATGTGGCCGTCCAAGCGTCGTGCTGCTGAATTCAAAGATGCGAAGAAAGGTTAAGCCATGTCTGAAGTTTTGCTGAAAATCGAAGGCATCAACAAGCGTTTTGGCGGCCTTCACGCACTGAGTAATGTCAGCCTGCACATCAACAAGGGTGAGATTTACGGCCTGATCGGTCCTAACGGCGCCGGCAAGACCACCATGTTCAACGTGCTGACCGGCCTGTACACCCCGGACGAGGGCAGCTTCACCTTCGACGGCAACGACCTGTTCCGCGCGCCTCCGCACGTGGTGGTGAAGACCGGTATCGCGCGTACCTTCCAGAACATCCGTCTGTTCCACGAGATGACGGCGCTGGAAAACGTGATGGTTGGCCGCCACATCCGCTCCAGTGCCAACGCGCTGGGCGCGGTGCTGCGCAACAAGTCCACCCGCGACGAGGAAGCGGCGATCGAGGCCAAGGCCTGGGAGCTGCTGCGCTATGTCGGCATCGACGATGTCGCCTACGAGCGTGCCAAGAACCTGTCCTACGGTCACCAGCGTCGTCTGGAAATCGCCCGTGCGCTGGCTACCGAGCCGAAGCTGCTGGCACTGGACGAACCGGCCGCCGGCATGAACCCGAGCGAGACCGAATCGCTGAAGGCGTTGATGGAAAAGATCCGCGACGGTGGCGTCACCGTGCTGCTGATCGAGCATGACGTGAAGCTGATGATGGGCCTGTGCGACCGTATCGCCGTGCTCGACTATGGCAAGAAAATTGCGGAAGGTGTGCCCGAAGTGGTACGTAAAGATCCGAAAGTGATCGAGGCTTATCTGGGAGTGGCACACGAATGAGCATTCTAGACGTCAAGAACCTGCAGGTTTCCTACGGCGGCATCCAGGCCGTCAAGGGCATCGACTTCCACATCAACAAGGGCGAGCTGGTGACCCTGATCGGTGCCAACGGCGCCGGCAAGACCACCACGCTGAAAACCCTGGTCGGCATGGTCAAGATCGCCGGCGGCAGCATCAGCTTTGACGGCAAGGACACCACCAGCATCGCCACCCACGATTTCGTGCGTAACGGTCTGGTGATGGTGCCGGAAGGCCGCGGCATTTTCGGCAAGCTGACGGTGGAAGAAAACCTGCAAATGGGCGGTTTCCATCGTAACGACAGGGATGGCATCCAGCGCGACATCGAGCGCGGCTACGAGCTGTTCCCGCGTCTGAAAGAGCGCCAGAAGCAGCTGGCCGGCACCCTGTCCGGTGGCGAACAGCAGATGGTGGCGATGGCGCGTGCGATCATCTCGCAGCCGAAACTGCTGTTGCTGGACGAACCGTCGATGGGTCTGGCACCGCTGATCGTGGAAAAGATCTTCGAGATCATCCAGATGGTGGCCGCCGAAGGCGTGACCATGCTGCTGGTGGAACAGAACGCCAAGCTGGCGCTGCAGGTATCGCAGCGCGGCTACGTGATGGAAAGCGGCAAGATCAGCATGAGCGGCCCGGCCAAGGAACTGCTGGACGACGAGCGCGTGCGTAACGCCTACCTCGGCGGTTAACTCCGTCCGGACACGGGGCGGCCAGCCGGCCACCCCGTGTCGCGAGAACAATAACCATGCTTGACACCCTCAGCCCCGATGTCCTGCTCCGGCAGGCGCTCGGGGCTTTGTTTTTTCCGCCGCTCAACGGGCTGTTGCTGCTGCTGGCCGGTCTCGGCTGGCAGCGGCGTGCGCCGGTGGCCGGCCGTTATCTGTTGCTGCTGGCGCTGCTGTTGAGTTATCTGCAGGCGACGCCGTGGCTGGCGATGCGGCTTAACGGCGCGCTGGAAACGTTTGCGCCGGCCACGCTGGCACAGGTACGCACTACCGGCGCCATCGTGGTGCTCGGTGGCGGCCAGCGGCCGGCGCCTGAGTATGCGGCCAACGTGCCGTCCGGCGACAGCCTGGCGCGCTTGCGCTATGGCGCCTATCTGGCGCGGGCCAGCGGCCTGCCGCTGCTGCTGACCGGCGGCGCGCCCAATGGCGGCGAGGCCGAGGCCGTGGTGATGGCGCGTACGCTGCAGCAGGATTACGGCATCACCGCGCGCTGGGTGGAAGCCGCCGCAGAAACCACCGCCGACAATGCCCGCCTGTCCGCCGCGCTGCTGCGCGAGGCCAGGGTTGGCCGCATTACGCTGGTGACGCAGGCCTGGCACATGCCGCGTGCACTGCCTGCATTTAGCGCCGCCGGCCTGCAGGTGGTGGCGGCGCCGACCGGCTACAGCCGTTATGACGGCATCTGGCTTCAGCACTGGCTGCCGAGCGGGCGCGCGATGCAGGAGGTTTACCAGGCGGAGCGCGAATGGCTGGGGCTGTTGTATTATCGCCTGCGTTCCCTCATCACAGGATTGACGATATGAAGACCGGCGCACTGATCATCGGAGACGAACTTTTGTCCGGCAAACGCCAGGACAAGCACATGCAGGCGCTGATCCGCCTGCTGGCGGAACGCGGCATGAAGCTGGCCTGGGCCGAGTATCTCGGCGACGATCCGGCACGCATCGAGGCGGCGCTGCGGCGTGCCTTCGCCAGCGGTGACCTGGTGTTCAGCTTCGGCGGTATCGGCGCGACGCCGGACGACCACACCCGCGCCTGCGCCGCGCGAGCGCTGGACGAGCCGCTGCAGGTGCATCCCGAGGCGAAGCTGCTGATCGAGGGCCGCTTTGGCGCCGACGCCTATCCGCACCGCATCAATATGGGCACGCTGCCGGCCAGCGCGCGGCTGATCCCCAATCCGGTCAACCAGATGCCCGGCTTCTCCTGCGGCGATGTGCACTTCGTGCCGGGCTTCCCCAATATGGCGTGGCCGATGGTGGCGTGGGTGCTGGATTCGCAGTACCGCGCGCTGTTTTCTGATCACCCGGACGTGGAGCAGGGCTGCATCGCCATCGATGCGCGCGAGGGCGACCTGATCACGCTGATGCAGGAGTTCGTCGCGCGTTATCCGGCGCTGCGCTTCTCCAGCCTGCCCAACTTCGGCACCGACGCCATCCCTCAGATGCACATCGAGTTCGGCTTCAGTGGCCAGCCGGCGCTGGTGGCGATCGCGCTGGACGAGTGGCGCAAGGCGCTGCTGGCCAAGGGCTACGAGGTGCGCGACAAGCCGGCCGCCTAGCCGCCGGCATCGGTACAGGAAAAAGGTTGGCCGCAAGCAGCAATGCTTGCGGCCAACCTTTTGTTCTTGTGCGCGACCTTGCCGGATGCCGCCGGCAGCCGGGGTCTAGTTGACGAAGCGCATCGAGAAGTCGATCGCGCGCACGTCCTTGGTCAGCTTGCCGACGGAAATGCGGTCGACGCCGGTCTCGGCGATGGCGCGCACGCTGTCCAGGTCGACGCCGCCGGAGGCTTCCAGCTGCGCGCGGCCGGCGCTGCGGCGCACGGCTTCGCGCATCTCGTCCAGCGACATGTTGTCGAGAAGGATCAGCGGGCAGGCGGCGGCCAGCGCCTCGTCCAGCTCGGCCAGGTTTTCCACTTCCACCTGCAGCGTTACGTGCGGCGGTGCGATGGCGCGCGCGGCGGCGATCGCCGCGGTGATGCTGCCGTTGGCGATGATGTGGTTTTCCTTGATCAGGATGCCGTCGTAGAGGCCGACGCGCTGGTTGGCGCCGCCGCCGACGGTGACGGCGTACTTCTGCGCGAGGCGCAGGCCGGGCACCGTCTTGCGGGTGTCGTGGATCATGGCGCGGGTGCCGGCGACGGTGTCGACATAACGGCGCGTTTCGGTGGCCACGCCGGACAGCGTCTGCAGGAAGTTCAGACCGCTGCGCTCGGCGGTGAGCAGCGCCTGCGCCGGGCCACTGAGGGTGCACACCACGTCACCATTGGCGATGCTGGCGCCTTCGGCGACGTGCCACTGCACCTGGCAGCGCGCGTCGATCTGGCGATAGCACTCTTCCAGCCACGCCTGGCCGCACAGTATCGCCGTCTCGCGCGCCACGATGCGCGCCTCGCCCGGCAGGTTCGGGCACAGGGCGGCGGTCCAGTCCTTGTCGCCGATGTCTTCGGCTAGGGCAAGGCTGACGGAGTGGGCGATCAGGTGCTGGGCGGGCAAGGTCGGCATGATGGTCTGGGTCCGGGGCAAAGAGCGCGATTTTACCCCGCTTTGGCGTGGCGGTGGGGCGCTCTGCTATGATGCAGTTCTGTCGCCCGTCCTGATCCGCCGATGAATTTTCCCGATACGCTGTTTTCCCCGCCGCTGTTGTGGGCTGCCACCGGCCTGATGTTGCTGCTGCTGTCATGGGCGGCGTGGCGAGTGCCGTGGCGCACGCTGCCACACGGCGCGGTTAGCGCCTGGTCGGCGGCCTGCGTGCTGCTGGCCATGATGTGGCTGGTCAAGGCCGGCCTGCAGCCGGGTCTGTCGTTTCACCTGCTGGGCGCGGTGATCTTCACCCTGCTGATGGGGCCGGCGCTGGCGCTGCTGGCATTGGCGCTGGTGCTGCTGTTGCAGGTGGTGGCGGGGCAGCTCGACTGGCTGGCAGTGGGGCTGAATTTTTGCGTCACGCTGCTGCCGGCGGTGGCGGTGACGACGCTCGCGCTGCGTCTGGCGCAGCGTTATCTGCCGGCGCACCTGTTCGTCTATGTGTTCGTCAACGCCTTTCTCGCCGGCGGGCTGAGCCTGATTGTCGCCGCCGCCAGCGGCATGGCGCTGCTGTGGCTGCTGGGGGTGTACGACGGGCCCTACCTGCTGGACAACGCGCTGCCGTTCTATTTCCTGCTGTCGTGGTCGGAGGCGTTTACCAGCGGTCTGGTGCTGTCGATCATGGTGGTGTACCGGCCGCAGTGGGTAAGCAGTTTCGATGACGCGCGCTATCTGGCGCGATGACTGAAAGGGGAGTGTGATGCAGTTTGCGTTCTGGGCCATCCTGCTGGCCGCGACGATGCCGTTGTTGTGGGCGGTGCTGGCCAAAAGCGGGCCGGGTTTCGACAATCACCAGCCGCGGCTGTATCTCGCCGGCCTGCATGGCTGGCGCCAGCGTGCGCAGTGGGCGCAGCAGAATTCCTGGGAGGCGTTCGCGCCGTTTGCCGCCGCCGTCATCGTCGCCTACCTGATGATGGTGACGCCGCAGCAGCTGGATGCGGCGGCCGCGGTGTTCATCGTGGCGCGCCTCGGCTACGGCGTGTGCTACGTCGCCGACTGGGCCACGCTGCGCTCGCTGTGCTGGACGGCGGGCTTTGGCGCGGTGGTGTACCTGTTCCTGGCGGCCGCGCATTTGCTGTGAAGCCGGTGGCTGGAAAGCAATGCGGCCAACCTTGTCCAAGGTTGGCCGCATTGCTTTGGCGATGGCCTGTTGCCAGTTACAGCATGATCGGTTCGGCTTCCAGCGCCACGCCGTAGCGGGCCAGCACCGTGGCCTGCACCTTGGCCGCCAAGGCGGCGATTTGCCGGCCGCTGGCGTGGCCGTAGTTGACCAGTACCAGCGCCTGCTTGGCGTGTACGCCGGCGTCGCCGTCGCGGTAGCCCTTCAGTCCGGCCTGGTCGATCAGCCAGCCGGCCGCCAGCTTCACCTTGCCCTCGCCGGCCGGGTAGTGCGGCAGCGCCGGGAAGCGCGCCAGCAGCGCCGCGGCCTGCTCGCTGTCGACGATCGGATTCTTGAAGAAGCTGCCGGCATTACCCAGCTGCGCCGGGTCCGGCAGCTTGCTCTGGCGGATGGCGATCACCGCGCGGCTGACTTCCTGCGCCGTCGGCGTGCCGCTGATGCCCATCGCCTGCAGTTGCTGCGCGATGTCGCCGTAGCCGGTCTTGCTGTGCGCATGGCGCGACAGGCGAAAGCGCACTGCGGTCACCAGATAGCGGCCGGCGTGCTGCTTGAACACGCTGTCGCGGTAGGCGAAGCGGCAGTCGGCATTGGCCAGCGTCACCGCCGCGCCGCCGTGCTGCAGGTCGGCGCACACCACTTCCGTGATGCAGTCCTTCACTTCCACGCCGTAGGCGCCGATGTTTTGGATCGGGCTGGCGCCGACGGTGCCGGGGATCAGGCTGAGGTTTTCCAGCCCGCACCAGCCCTGCTGCAGGGTGTGACAGACGAAGTCGTGCCAGTTTTCGCCGGCGGCGGCCTCGACGATCACGCTGTCGCCGTCGTCGGCCAGCAGGCGGATGCCCTTGAGCAGGATGCGCACTACGGTGCCGGGGTAGTCGTCGCGCAGCAGGAGGTTGCTGCCGCCGCCCAGCCACAGCACCGGGCCGTCCAGTTCGGCCAGCAGGGCCGGCAGCTGGTCCAGCTGCTGGAGTTGGGTGTAGCGGTGTGCGCTGGCGGCAATGCCGAAGGTATTGAACGCTTGCAGCGAAACGTGCTGCTGGAAGGTGATGGTCACGAAGCGGGCCTCACAAGGTTTGACGATGCAGGCGCTGCCTGCTGGTATGGGAAAGGTAGCTGACCAGTGCCAGTCCAGCCACGCTGAGGCTGACTACCAGCGCCGTCCAGAAGCCGTGTACGCCCATGCGCGGCACCAGCCAGTCGGTCAGGCCCAGTACCATGCCAAGCCCAAGGCCGAGGCCCCAGAACGACACGATGTGGATCACCATCGGCAGGGTGGTGATCTTGTAGCCGCGCAGCGCACCGGAGGCCACCGTCTGCATCGCGTCGGTTAGCTGGTAGAAGGCGGCGAACAGCATCAGCGTGCTGCCCAGCGCCACCACCGCCGGGTCCGGGCTGTACATGGCCATGATCTGGTGGCGAAACAGCAGCACCAGCAGCATGGTCAGCGTGGCGGCGGCGATGCTGAGCGCGATGCCGAGGCCGCTGATCAGTCGTGCCTGCTGGTAGTCGCCACGGCCGATGCTCTGGCCGACGCGGATGGTCAGCGCGGTGGCGATGCTCTGCGGAATCATGTAGATCAGGCTGGAGAAGTTCAGTACCGCCTGGTGGCTGGCCACCACCAGGGTGCCCAGCTGCGCGATTAGCAGCGCGATGAAGGAAAACAGGCTGACCTCGACGAAGAACGACAGCCCGATCGGCAGCCCCAGCTTCAGCATCGCCGGAAAGCGCGACCATTGCGGCCAGCTGAATCGCTGCGTCAGGCCGTAGCCGGCCAGTGCCCGGTTGCGGGCCAGGTAGACGAACAGCGTGATGGCGTTGAACCACATCACCATGCCGGTGGCCCAGCCGCAGCCGGCGCCGCCCAGTTGCGGCAGGCCGTACAGACCATGGATCAGCATGTAGTTGAGCGGGATGTTCAGCAGCAGCGCGATCAGGCTCACCACCATGATCGGGCGCGGGCGGTTGAGGCTGGAGGCGAAGGCGTGCAGTGCGCGGTGCATCGTCGCCGCCGGCATGCCGAAAGCGGCGCCGTCGATGTACAGCATCACCTTGTCTTCCACCGCCTCCGGCAGGTTCAGCCACTGGCGCAGCAGCGGCTGGATCGCCAGCATCAGGATCACGCCGAGGCAGCCGAGCAACAGCCCGAACCACAGCCCCTGGCGCGTGGTTTCGCCGATGCTGCGGGTCTCGCCGGCGCCGAACTGGTGCGACAGGATCGGGTTCAGTGCGCTGACGACGCCCATCAGCGTGACGTAGACGGTAATGAAGATGCTGGCGCCCAGCGACACCGCCGCCAGATCGTCGGTGCTGACGCGGCCGGCCATCACCGTGTCGACAAATCCGGTCGCGACCTGGGCGATTTGCGCCACCATCATCGGTAGCGCCAGGTGGCTCAGCGCGCGGCTTTCTGCGCGGAGGCGCGGCCAGCCGGCCTGGTCAAGGTTAAACAGCATGTGAATCCAGCTCGGGAGCAAACCGCCGATTATAGCCGGATCGGGTGCGCGGCGCCCGTGCCGCGCAGCGGGCTCAGGCGACGCCCGGACGGCGCAGGTGGCAGCTGATGATCAGCGCGTTGCCGAACAGGCGGTTGATCTGCAGCGCCTGCTCGACATCGACATCCTGCAGCAGCAGCTTGCCCTGTTGCAGGCTGGCGGCAAGGCCGCGTTCGCTGGCCCAGGCCAGCAGCGTGGTCAGCTGGCGGGCGCCGGCGTGGTCGCCGAGGTGGATGGCGCGCAATTCGCCGCGCAGCGATGGGGTGGTGCGGGCAGGGGAGGTGGCAAACTCGGTGTAACGGTCTTGTTCGCAGTCGTACATGGTCTCGGTTTCCTTGTCGGTCGCCCGGACTACCCGAGCGACGCTTTAGCAGAGTTGGTTTAACGGCGCCCTGCAAGTTGTCGATTAACTCGGCGCCATGCGTTTTCACGCGGGGTACGGCTTTGCGGCAGCAGAAAACAAAAAATCCGCTGGCCAGTGGCTGCAGCGGATCGTTTGATCTGGCGCTTTAGCTGGCATTTTTAACGCGCCCGCAAGCTGATATCAAATCGGCGCAAGAGCAACGTTACGGCATGCCGCCGCCGCTTGTCAAGCCGCCGCGGTGTGCGCGGCCGGCGGCGGTATTGGCAGGCCGCTGGAGCCAGTTTTGCGAATCGCGCTATAATCCGCCGCCTGAACGCGGACTTTGTGTCCTTTTTTTCTTTTTCTGTGTAGCCCCGATGATCCGTAAACTCATCAGTCGAATCTTCGACTTGCCTGCCAGCCTGGCCGGCAACAAGAGCAAGCCGCGTGTGCTTGCCCTGGCCCAGCACGGCGTGCGCCGTGACGCACTCAGCCATGCCGCGCTGCGCGTGGTCTCGCGGTTGCAGGATGCCGGTTTCTCCGCCTTTGTCGTTGGTGGCGCGGTGCGGGACCTGTTGCTCGGCGTCACGCCCAAGGATTTCGACGTGGCCACCAATGCCACGCCGGAGCAGGTGCACCACCTGTTCCGTCGCTCGCGCATCATCGGCCGCCGCTTCCGCATCGTGCACGTGATGATGGGACCGGAAACCATCGAGGTGACCACCTTCCGTGGCGGCGAAGTCGCCAACAAGAACGAAACCGGTCGCGTGATGGCGGACAACACCTACGGCAACCAGGTCGAGGACGCGCTGCGTCGCGACTTCACCGTCAATGCGCTGTTCTATAACCCGACCGACGAAACCATCATCGACTATCACCACGGCGTGAAGGACTTGCGCGCGCGGAAGCTGGTGATGATCGGCCAGCCGGCACGCCGTTACCAGGAAGACCCGGTGCGCATGCTGCGCGCGGTCCGTCTGGCCGCCAAGCTGGACTTCACCATCGACGAGCATACCCGCAAGCCGATTGCGGCCAACGCTGCGCTGCTGCGCAACGAGCCGCCGGCGCGCCTGTTCGACGAGCTGCTGAAGCTGCTGCACTCCGGCCACGCCTACGCCTGCCTGAAGATGCTGCGCGACGAAGGCCTGTCGCAGGGTACCTTCCCGCTGCTGGACGCGGTGATGGACGAGCCGGGTGGCGAGACCTTCCTCAAGAACGCGCTGGCCAACACCGACGAGCGCGTGCGCGCCGACAAGCCGGTTTCGGTCGGCTTCATGCTGGCAGCGATGCTGTGGGCGCAGGTGCGGAACCGCTGGCAGCAGCGGCTGCAGCAAGGTGAGCGCGACATCGCGGCGCTGGTCGAGGCGATGGCGGAGGTGGAAACCTTGCAGGACAACGACTTTGCCATTCCGAAGCGCTTCTCCGCCACCATGCGCGAGATCTGGTTCCTGCAGCCGCGCTTCGAGAGCCGCGCCGGCCAGCGCCCGTTCCGCTTCGTCGAGCAGCCGCGCTTCCGTGCCGCCTATGATTTCTTCTGCCTGCGCGCCGATGCCGGCGAGGTGCCGCGCGAGCTGCAGCAGTGGTGGGAAGACTTCCAGAACGGCGATACCGCCGAGCGCCAGCAGCTGGTCGACGACGTGCGCAACAGCGGCGGTGAAGCGGCCAATCCGGAGCGCAAGAAGCGCCGTCGCCGTCGCAAGCCGTCTGCCGCCGCCGGTGGCGGGGAGCCGGCGTGACCCTGGCGGTGATTGCGCTGGGCAGCAATCTGGAAAATCCGGTGCAACAGGTGGAGGCGGCACTGCAAAGGTTGGCCGCATTGCCGTCCACGCGGCTGGTGCGCCGTTCCGCCTGCTATCGCACCGCGCCGGTCGGCTACGCCGATCAACCCGATTTCATCAACGCGGTGTGCGAGGTGGACACCGCGCTGGATGCCGACGCGCTGCTGGCGCAGCTGCTGCAGCTGGAGCAGGACTTCGGCCGCGTGCGCAGCTTCCGCAATGCGCCGCGAGTGCTGGACCTTGACCTGCTGCTGATGGACGGCGTCACGCGTGACAGCGAGTTTTTGACCCTGCCACATCCGCGCATGCACGAGCGTGCCTTCGTGATGCTGCCGCTGGCGGAAATGGCGCCAGAGCGGCTGTTGCCGCAGGGCCGGGTCGGCGACATCGCCGCCGCGCTCGACGGTAGCGGCGTCAGTCGCCTGCCGCGCAGTAACTGAACCCCGGCAGCAGGGCTGCCCCTCCAAGGAGTATGTGATGACGCAACTGCGCTATGTCGTGGTGGAAGGCCCCATCGCTTCCGGCAAGGCCGACCTGGCGCGCCGGCTGGCGGAGCACTGGTCGGTGCGCCTGCTGACGGAGAGTGCGGCACAGAACCCGTTTCTCGAACGTTTCTACCGCAACCCTCCGCATCACGGCCTCGCCACCCAGCTGTCCTTCCTGTTGCAGCGTGCCGATGCCGCCCATGACATGCTCAACGGTGACTTGCTGGCGACACCGCTGGTGTCCGACTTCCTGTTCGAGAAGGACGCGCTGTTTGCCGAGCTGACGCTGGAAGACGACGAGCTGGCGCTGTACCGCCGCATCGCGCCGGCGGTGTTGCGCTCCCATCCGGTGCCGGACCTGGTGATCTACCTGCAGGCGTCGCCGGAAACGGTGCAGCAGCGGCTTGATCGCGCGGTGGCCAGCGGGACGCTGCCGCCATTGCCGGAGGGCTATGTCCAGCGTGTCCACGCCGCCTACAGCACGTTTTTCCATGGCTACGAGGGCGCGCCGCTGTTGATCGTCAACACCGATCATCTTGATTTGGTTGAAGGTGATGATGATTTCGGGCTATTGTTGCGCTGCATCAGCGAGATGCGAGGCCAACGCAGTTACTTCAACAAGGGTATCTGAACCCTGTCAGGCCGGAAGGCGGAGCCATCAGTTCCGCGCCGCGGCCGTCCCTGCGTACCCGGGTGGTCACCCGCACCCCGGTCGCAGCTGCACGCAACGAGGAAATACAGAACATGAAAATAACCGTTAATACTTTGCAGGCCATGGCGGCCGAGGGTCACAAGATCAGCATGCTGACCTGCTACGACGCGAGCTTCGCCACCCTGCTGGACGAAGCCGGTGTCGACATCCTGCTGGTAGGGGATTCGCTGGGCATGGTGATGCAGGGTGAAGACTCGACCCTGCCGGTGTCCATGCCGGAAATGGAGTATCACACCCGTTGCGTGGCACGCGGCGCCAAGCGCGCCATGGTGCTGGCCGACATGCCGTTCGGCAGCTACCAGGAAAGCCCGGCCCAGGCGTTTGCCAATGCCGCGCGCCTGATGCAGGCCGGCGCGCACATGGTCAAGATCGAGGGTGGCGCCTTCATGGCGGACACCGTGCGCTTTCTGGTGCAGCGCGGCGTGCCGGTGTGCGCGCACATCGGCCTGACGCCGCAGTTCGTGAACACCTTTGGCGGTTACAAGGTGCAGGGCAAGAGCGAGAGCGACGCCGAGCGCGTGCTGGCCGATGCCCGCGCGCTGGCCGAAGCCGGCGCCACGCTGGTGCTGATGGAGTGCGTGCCGGCAACGTTGGCAGCACGCATCAGTCAGGAGTGCGGGGTGCCGACCATCGGTATCGGCGCCGGCCGCGATGTCTCCGGCCAGGTGCTGGTGCTGTACGACGTGCTGGGCGTGTACCCGGGCAAGAAAGCCCGTTTCGTGAAGAATTTCATGGCCGAGGCACAAAGCATCCAGGGTGCGGTGGCCGGCTACGTCAGCGCGGTGAAGGATGGTTCCTTTCCGGCTCCCGAACACTGTTTCTGAGGTCAGCATGCAAATCATCCGTAGCATCGCCGAACTGCGTGCCTGGCGCAAAACCGCCGGCCGTGTCGCCTTCGTCCCGACCATGGGCAACCTGCACGAAGGCCATCTGGCACTGGTCGCCGCCGCGCATCAGCACGCGGAACAGGTGGTGGTCAGCATCTTCGTCAACCGCCTGCAGTTCGGCCAGGGCGAGGATTTCGACGCCTACCCGCGCACCTTCGAAGCCGACGGCGACAAGCTGCGCGCCGCCGGTGTTGCGGTGCTGTTCTTCCCGGACGAGCGCGAGCTGTATCCGCGCATCAAGCAGGACTTCAACGTCGAGCCGCCGCATATCCAGAACGAGCTGTGCGGCGCCTTCCGTCCGGGGCACTTCCGAGGTGTGGCCACTGTGGTCGCCAAGCTGTTCAACATCGTGCAGCCGGACGTCGCCTGCTTCGGCAAGAAGGACTTCCAGCAACTACACGTGATCCGTGCCATGGTCGACGACCTCAACATGCCGATCGAGATTGTGCCGGTAGACACCGGCCGTGCCGATGACGGCCTGGCGCTGTCGTCGCGCAACGGCTACCTCAGCGCCGAAGAACGCGCCGAGGCGCCGCGACTGTACCGCCAGCTGTCCGCCATCCGCGCGGCGCTGCAGGCCGGCGACAGCAATTACGCGGCGCTGGAGAAGGCCGCCTGCGACGAGCTGAATGGCCACGGCTGGCGCGTGGACTACGTCGAGATCCGCCAGGCCGACACGCTGGAGATCGCCCATGTCGGCGAGGCGCGGCTGGTGGTGCTGGCGGCGGCCCGTCTGGGTCGCACCCGGCTGATTGACAATATCGAAGTGGCGCGCTGACCCGCCGCGCCGCAAGCAACAACAGGAAGACCGAACCATGCAGCGCTCCATGCTGAAATCCAAGCTTCACCGCGTCACCACCACCCACGCCGAACTGCACTACATCGGCTCCTGCGCCATCGATGAAAACCTGCTGGAAGCGGCCGACATCAAGGAATACGAAGAAGTGCAGATCTGGAACGTGACCAACGGCGAGCGTTTCGCCACCTACGCCATCCGTGCCGAGCGCGGCTCCGGCGTGATCTCGGTCAACGGTTCCGCCGCGCGTCGCGCCGCGCCCGGCGACCTGCTGATCATCGCCTCGTTCGCTGCCTACGAAGACAGCGAGCTGGCGAATCACACGCCGAAGCTGGTGTTCGTCGACGAGCGCAACCAGATGACCGAGCTGGCGTCGCTGACGCCGGTGCAGCCGGCCTGATGCTGCCGTGTGACTCGTTCGAACCAAGCCGCCCGTAGAGGCGGCTTTTTATTGTCTGAACACAAACGAGAAAAGGAGAAAGCATGAGTTTCCTGACAACCGACCTCTACGATGCCAACGAGGGCCGCGTGGCGGTGGTGGAGCCGATGTTCCGCGCCTACGGCGGCCGCGCCCGCTTTGCCGGCCAGGTGGTGACGCTGAAGGTGTACGAGGACAATACCCGCGTGCGCGAAGTGCTGGCCGAGCCGGGGCAGGGCAAGATCCTGGTGGTCGATGGCGGCGGCTCCAAACGCTGCGCGTTGCTGGGCGACCAGATTGCCGAGCTGGCGGTGAAGAACGGCTGGGAGGGCGTGGTGATTTACGGCTGCATCCGCGATTCGGTGGCCATCAACGCGCTCGACATCGGCGTGCGCGCGCTGGATACCAACCCGAAGAAAACCGTGAAGCGCAACGAAGGGCAGCGCGACCTGGTGCTGGCCTTCGGTGCGGTGGAATTCGTACCCGGCCACTGGCTGTACGTCGACGAGGACGGGCTGCTGCTGTCGGCGACGCCGCTGCTGTAAGCCCTTGCGGCCAACGTTGGCCGCAAGGCGTAAAAAAGCCGGACCGCGGGCCCGGCTTTCTTGCAATGGGCGACTTATTCGCCGACCACGTCGACGCCGGCGGGCGGGGTGAAGCGGAACTGCGCCGGGTTGACCTTGACGTTGCGCTGCAGGTTCTTGAACTGGATGCGGGTGACATTGCCGAAACTGTCGGCCAGCTCCATTTCCACCAGCTGGTTGGCGCTGAAACCCATCTTGATCGATTCAAACGTGTTGTCGGCCTTTTTCGGGCTGGCGGCCAGCCATTCCACCTTGCCGGTCTTGCCGACTTCGCGCAGCTGGTAGTCGCGCTCGATGGCATTGCTGCCGGCCAGCAGTGCCGCTGGCGAGTTGCCCAGCGCACCGGCCTGGTCGCGGCGGGTGACCTGGGCCAGCTCCTTGTCGTACAGCCACAGCGTCTTGCCGTCACCGACGATCAGCTGCTCGAACGGCTGGGCGTAGGTCCAGCGCAGCTTGCCGGGGCGCTGGATCTGCATGGTGCCGTGTGCGGTTTCCTGGCGCTGCTTGCCGCTCACCGTCTGGGTGAAATCGGCGGCCAGGGTCCTGGTGCCGGCGATAAAGGCCTTGAACTGGGGCAGCGCGGCGGCGTGTACCGGCAGCGTGGCGGCCAGCAGCAGGCCGAGTAGGGCTTTCTTCATGTGATTCCTTTGACAGGCGCGGACGGTCGTCAGCAGTGCTAGGACCGCCGCGTCGCGGTCGCGTTCAACTGAAGCGGTTGGTAATCGGGTAGCGCCAGTCCTTGCCAAAGCCGCGATGGGTGATGCGCGGGCCGACCGGCGCCTGGCGGCGCTTGTACTCGTTGATCTTCAGCAGGCGCACCACCTTGGCTACGTCGGCCTCGGCAAAGCCGGCCTTGACGATGTCGGCGGCGGACTGGTTGTGCTCGACGTAGCGCTCCATGATCGCGTCCAGCACGTCGTACGGCGGCAGGCTGTCCTGGTCTTTCTGGTCCGGGCGCAGCTCCGCCGACGGCGGCCGGGTGATGATGCGCTCGGGGATGATCTCGCCCTGGGTGTTGCGCCAGCGGCACAGCGCGAAGACCAGCGTCTTGGCCACGTCTTTCAGCACGGCAAAGCCGCCGGCCATGTCGCCGTACAGCGTGCAGTAGCCGGTGGTCATCTCCGACTTGTTGCCGGTGGTCAGCACCAGCTTGCCGGACTTGTTGGACAGCGCCATCAGCAGGGTGCCGCGGATGCGCGCCTGCAGGTTTTCCTCGGTGGTGTCCATCGGCAGGCCGGCGAACGACGGCGCCAGCGCGTTCATGAAGCTCTCGTACATCGGCCAGATCTCGATCTCGTCGTACTTCACGCCGACGCGCTGCACCATGTCGCGGCTGTCGTCGACGCTGATGTCGGCGGTGTAGCGTGAGGGCATCATCACCGCGTGCACCTTGTCGGCGCCCAGCGCATCCACCGCAATGGCCAGCGTCAGCGCGGAGTCGATGCCGCCGGACAGACCCAGCAGCGCGCCGGGGAAGCCGTTCTTGGTAATGTAGTCGCGCACGCCGACCACCAGCGCGCGGTACGCGCTCTCCAGTTCATCCGGCAGCGACGCAAGGTTGGCCGCAACGATGTCGCCATCCACCACGTCGAGCAGCAGCAGTTCGTCATCGTAGGCGGCGGCCTGCGCCACCACTTGGCCGGCCTTGTTCAGCGCGAACGAGGCGCCGTCGAACACCAGTTCGTCCTGGCCGCCGGTGAGGTTGACGTAGGCCATCGGCAGGCCGGTTTCCTGTACCCGGTAGCGCATCACCTCGTGACGGGTGGCGATCTTGTTGCGGTGGAACGGCGACGCGTTCAGCGACACGATCACCTCGGCGCCGGCATCGGCGGCTTCGGCCGCGGGCTCAATCGACCAGCCGTCCTCGCAGATGATGATGCCGACCCTGACGCCGTTCTGCTCGAACACCAGCGGCGCGGCGCCGGGGGTGAAGTAGCGGCACTCGTCGAACACTTCGTTGTTGGGCAGCAGCATCTTGTGGTACTGGCCCAAGCGGTTGCCGTCGCGCAGCACGGTGGCGGCATTGAAGCGCTCGTTGCCGAGGCGGGCAGGGTGGCCGATCACCAGCGTGATGCCGTCCAGCATTTCCAGTTCGTCGAGGCCGGTGGCAATGGCGCGGTAGAAGTGTTCGCGCAGCAGCAGGTCTTCCGGGCTGTAGCCGGTCAGCGCCAGCTCCGGCGTGACCAGCACGTCGGCACCCTGCGCCATGGCCGTTCTGGCCAGCTCGAGGATTTTGCGGGTGTTGCCGGCAATGTCGCCGACAACCGGGTTGAACTGGGCAAGTGCAATGCGCATCGGGAGAACCACCAGTAGAGAATCGATCGGCCGATTTTAACGTCGTCTCGTACATGTCGCATAAAAAACTTGCGTAACGGCCGACTCGCTTATACAATGCGCCTCCTCGATTGCTTGAGATCAAACGCAGGCAAACGGGCCATCTGGAGAGGTGGATGAGTGGTTTAAGTCGCACGCCTGGAAAGCGTGTTTAGGGTAATACCCTAACGGGGGTTCGAATCCCCCCCTCTCCGCCAGATTTTCATTGTGTCGCCAGCGCGACGTGATGTTGCAGTACACCTCACGGAGAGGTGGATGAGTGGTTTAAGTCGCACGCCTGGAAAGCGTGTTTAGGGTAATACCCTAACGGGGGTTCGAATCCCCCCCTCTCCGCCAGCATTCAAAAAAGCCAGAATTCTTAACCTAATCAATGGGTTACAGAATTCTGGCTTTTTCCATTTACCACACGCTTTTACCACACGTATGATCAGTGGTGTTTTTGCCAATTCTGACTCTTCCTGCCTGTCCTTTCGCTGCTTAACGCGGTGACTCCCACAGGAAAACGACCACATAGACGGCACTTTCCAGACCAAACCCTGCTTGACTCGCGGCAACGGTGGCCGACTCTTGAGGTTTGGTGATGGTCAGGTCTGCTTTCTTGGTCAGGATGTCTTCGATGATCGAGTCGCACCAGACGGCAAAGCGAACGTCCAGCCATTGGACGAAGCGGATAGCCAGCTTGGGGTGTGCCCAAGTGCCACCGTTCCCACGGCGGGTCTGGATCAATTCCCCCCTTTCGGTGGTATTTGAGATCGAATCCAGAGCCTCGATGTATTCACGGGTCTCGTCGGTAGAGAAGAACTTGTCCAGACGCTTACCGAACTTCTCAGCCGCCTTGGTCATGTTGAAGTAGCCGTCCTCACGGAAGACGAACGGCATCCCTTGGTATTCCTTGGTGATCAGATTCTCCATGACACCCCCTTAGCGGCTCAGATGCTTGAACTTCACACGCTCGGTGGTCGGCATGGAGTAGAAGGCGTAGCGTTGTACGTCCTGACGGACTCTGGCCGGTTCGTCCTTACGCAGCTCGGAGTGGATCGAACTTTCAGATAGCTACCTGAGATAACCAAGAACCATTAGAATCCCATATAAATATTTACGGCCTTGCGCTAGAAGTAACAGCAAACATGTCATCGAACCTAAGCCAGATTGAATCCCGTCTGTGGTCTGCCGCAGATCAACTTTGGGCCAACACCGGCCTGAAGCCTTCCGAGTTCTCGAATCCAGTACTCGGGCTGATTTTCCTTCGTTATGCTGTAAAACAGCGTGCAAAAGTGACCAGGTGGGGGTGCGGACAAAATCTTGGACTTGTTTATGCTGCCAAACCAAGACTTTCCCGATACTCTAGGGGGCTGCGTGCCCCTAGGGAAAGCTTGATTCGCTTTTCGTTGTACCAGCGAATG